>NZ_CP074349.1:920000-2153125 GCF_018343775.1 Pseudomonas cichorii | reverse complement strand
TGGCCTTGTCGATTGCCACCACCCGCCTGATTCTGCTGCAACAGGATGCCGGCCATATCGTCGAAGCATTCGGCAGTTTCGTGGTCGGCGGCAACCTGGCAGTGGGTCTGGTGATCTTCCTGATCCTGACCATCGTCAACTTTCTGGTGATCACCAAGGGCTCGGAGCGGGTTGCGGAAGTGGCGGCACGCTTCACCCTGGACGCAATGCCCGGCAAGCAGATGTCCATCGACAGCGACCTGCGGGCCAACCTGATCAACGTGCGCGAAGCCCGGCATCGCCGTGAGCAGTTGTCCAAGGAAAGCCAGCTGTTCGGTGCGATGGACGGTGCGATGAAGTTCGTGAAGGGTGATGCCATCGCCGGCCTGGTGATCGTGTTCATCAACCTGATCGGTGGTTTTTCCATCGGCGTGCTGCAACACGGCATGGAAGCCGGTGATGCCATGCACCTGTATTCGGTACTGACCATCGGTGACGGCCTGATCGCTCAGATCCCTGCGCTGCTGATCTCCCTGACCGCAGGCATGATCATCACCCGTGTAGCCCCTGACAGTCAGACCGCCGACGCCAACATCGGTCACGAAATCGCCGAACAGCTCACCAGCCAGCCAAAGGCCTGGGTATTCGCCTCCATCGGGATGATGGGGTTCGGCCTGATTCCGGGGATGCCGACCCTTGTGTTTGCGTGCATCAGCTCGCTGTGCCTGTTCAGCGGTCTGATCCAGTTGTGGCGGATTCGTCAGAAAGAGCTTTATCAGGATCAGGTCGGCTCCGCCCGCAATGCCGCGCCCGAACTCAATGGTCGCGAGGATATCCGCCGCTTCAACCCGTCACGGGCCTACCTGCTGCAGTTTCACCCAAGCCATCAGGGTTTGATGGAGCTCGACATGCTGATTCAAGGCATTCGCCAGCGCCGCAACACACTGGTTCACAACTTCGGCCTGACGCTGCCCTCCTTCGATATCGAGTTCGTGGAAAGTTGCGAAATCGACGAATTCCGCTTCTGCGTTTATGAAGTGCCTTTTGTACGCGCCACCATTTCCCTGACCCACGTGGCCGTCGATATCCGTGATGTGGAGGAAGACCAGCCCGGCGAACCCGGACGGGTCGATCGCGACGAAGCCCAGTGGATGTGGGTGGATGCAAACGATCCGCTGTTCGAGGACGAGGACATCGTCGGCATACGGCCTCATGAGCTGATCCTGGAGCGCATGAGCCGCGCCTTCCAGGCCACCGGCCCGCAATTCATCGGTCTTCAGGAAAGCAAGGCGATCCTCAGCTGGCTGGAGTCCGAACAACCGGAACTGGCCCAGGAGCTGCAACGCACCTTGCCTTTGGCGCGCTTTGCTGCCGTGTTGCAACGTCTTTCTGCCGAACTGGTTTCGTTGCGCTCGGTCAGGCCGATTGCCGAAACCCTGATCGAACAAGGCCAGCATGAGCGCGACCTCAATGCCCTGACCGACTATGTGCGCATCGCCCTCAAGGCGCAGATCTGTCATCAACACAGTGAAGAAAACACCCTCCACACCTGGCTGGTGACGCCGGAAACGGAAGTATTGCTGCGCGATGCCCTGCGCCAGACCCAGAACGAATCCTACTTTGCCCTTGAGCCCGAGCTGGGCAGTGCGCTGCTCGAACAGTTGCGCGAAGCCTTCGCCCTGCAATCGAACCCGCCATCAAGCCCCAAGGCCATCCTGCTGGTTGCCCAGGATTTGCGCAGCCCCTTGCACAGCCTGCTGGCAGATGAGTTCAACCACGTACCCGTGCTGTCTTTCGCCGAGTTGTTGTCCACGGTGCAAGTCAAGGTCCTGGGTCGCATCGACCTGGATGAAGCACAAGCCCTGCTAGCCTGACGGAGTCCCTATGGAAACCAAGAAACACTACGAACTACGGGTACTGACCGGCCTGCATCGGGGCGCGGCACTGCCCTTGAACGGCGATCAATGGAGCATCGGCTCATCCAGCGGCGCAGACCTTGCGCTGTACGATCCCGGCATCAAGGACAGCCACTGCATGCTGCGGCTGGTGGACAGCACCTGGTCGCTGGCCAGCAGCGAAGGTGCAGTCACCGACAGCGAGGGCCACAAGATCGAGGGCATCACCCAGCTTGAGCCGGGTACGCCCTTTGCCCTCAATGGCGTGTGGTTATCGGTGCTCAGCGCCAACACCGAATGGCCGACCGAAGAGGACGAAGAACAACCTGAGACTTCTGCACGGGACTTTGCACAGGCCCTCAACGACCCGGAGCTCGAACAGGCATACGGCCCTGAACCCGAACCGGAACCCGAGGAGCTTGTGGCCGAGCGTGAAGCACCGGCGCTCAAACGGGCACCGCGTTCACTGCTCGGGCCTTTACTGCTGGCCGGTTCACTGGTGGTCTTTCTGGGCGCGCTGTTCTGGCTGGTCAATCAACAGGAGCCTGCACCGCCCGCGCCGATCAAGCCCTCCAAAATCGAGCTCAAGGATGCCACCGAGGTCAAGAAAGTCCTCACCAAGATGCTTGAAGAACGCGAGCTGCAAAAACGCATCACCCTGGCCGAAGAAGAAGGAAAGATATTCCTGCACGGCCCTTTCGACGAAGACGACCTGCTGCAATCCACCTCGCGCATGCTGTTGCACTTCGATCGCCAGTACAAAAGCCCGCTGCAAGTGCTCAACGCCCTGCCCGCCGCCACTGCCGAATTGCCCTTCACCATTATTCAGATCAGCAACACACGCCTGGCCAGTGTCCTGACCAGCGATGGCCGACGCCTGTTCCTGGGCGATGAAGTCGATGGCGTGCGCTTCGTGGACATCAACGAACACAAAGTGGTGTTCGAGGGTGAGCGGCGTGTGGAGGTGAGCTGGTGATGGAGTCGACCATGACACCTCTGGACAGCTGGCGCCAGGAACACAGCGAGCGACTGCAACGCTGCGCACCGGTCGAGGTCATGGGCCGTATCGCCGGTGTCAAAGGCATCCTCTTGCACAGCCACATGCCTCAGGCCCGTATCGGGGATCTGTGCGAAATTCGTCGGGCCGACGGCAGTGAAGTCATGGCCGAAATCGTGGGCTTCGATCGCCAACACACTTTGCTCGCGGCCCTCGGGGCGCTGGACGGTATCGCCATCGGCGCGCCGGTCAGGCCAATGTTCCAGCCCCACAGCCTGGTGGTGGGTGAATACCTGCTGGGCTCGGTGCTGGATGGTTTCGGCCGATCGCTCAGCGGTGATGGGCCTTCGGCCTTTGCCCTGTCCGGCGCAGCGGGTGCCCAGCCGGTGATTCGCGATGCGCCGCCCGCCACCGAGCGTCCCAGGATCGAAGCGCCGCTGTCCACCGGCCTGCGCGCCATCGACGGGCTTCTGACCCTTGGCGAAGGCCAACGGGTCGGGCTGTTCGCCGGGGCGGGTTGCGGCAAGACCACGCTGCTGGCAGAGATGGCGCGCAATACGCCCTGCGAGGCGATTGTGTTCGGTCTGATCGGTGAACGCGGACGTGAATTGCGCGAGTTTCTCGACCACGAGCTGGACGAAGAACTGCGCTCGCGAACCGTACTGGTCTGCTCCACTTCGGACCGCAGCAGCATGGAGCGTGCCCGGGCCGCCTTCACCGCCACCACCATCGCCGAAGGCTTCCGACAGCAAGGCAAATCGACCCTGCTGATCATCGACTCTCTCACCCGTTTCGCACGGGCCCAGCGGGAAATCGGCCTGGCCAGTGGCGAGCCGGCCGGTCGCGGCGGGCTTCCACCGTCGGTCTACAGCCTGCTGCCGCGTCTGGTGGAGCGCGCCGGGCGAACCCGGACCGGCGCCATCACGGCCCTGTATTCGGTTCTGATCGAACAGGACTCGATGAACGACCCGGTAGCCGACGAAGTTCGCTCCCTGCTGGACGGCCATATCGTGCTCTCTCGGCGCCTGGCAGAGCGCGGCCATTACCCGGCCGTGGACATTCTCACCAGCCTGAGTCGAACGATGAGCAATGTGGTGGGAACCGAACAGGTCAAGGGTGCCACACAGATACGCAGACTGTTGGCTGCTTATCAGCAAGTTGAAATGTTGATCAAGCTGGGTGAGTACCAACAGGGGAACGATCCATTGACCGACTTCGCTGTGCAATCGCGCGATCAGATCATGGATTTTCTGCAGCAATCGCTACGAGATCCGGTGTCGCTGGAAGATACCCTGGACCACCTCATACAGGTAACTGCTGATGTCCCACGATGACCTTGACCTGCTGGATTCGGCCAATGATCCGCAAATGAACAGCCTTGGCGAGACCCTGGATATCCTGGCGCCGATCCGTCGGCATCGCCTGACCCTGGCCGAACAGGCCTGGCGTCGCCAGAACCAGGTGCTCAACGAGCTGCAGACCCGTCTGCATCAGATGACCCAGGACCTTGAGTCGTTGCACCAGGCCTATCGGCAGTCACGCATCGAGCAGCGCGAGCGCCATTCAAACCGCCCGCTGCCCCTGAGCGAAATGAATGACTGGCTGGCACAGGAACGTCAGACCATCCGGCATATCGAGCGCAACGAAAAGCACCTGAGCAATCTGCAGCATGAACATCGCCAGCAGAAAATGTGGACTGACGACAGCCACACGGAACTGCGCAAACGCCAGCGTGATGTTGAAAAACTCGATTACCTGATGGATCTCGCTCGGGAGGCCTCATGAACACCAAGCCTGTCCCCCACAAACCTACGCCTCCTCGCCCGCAGGAGCCGCCCAAGCCTCGCAGCAGCAATAACAGCAGCAGCGAGAACACGGCCACGCCAATCAAACACGAACGCGGCGAGCATGTGCCTCATGAAACCCTGGAAGAAGGCGAACTCTTCGAGCAGATGATGACCGCGTCCAACGACAACGTCTTCTGGCTGGGCAACGACCAGCCACAAGGGCTGAGCGATGGCTGGCGCGACGGGGAAAAGCATGGCGGCAATGCCTCGTTACCACCGGCACCGGTCGAGGCCTTGTGGGATTCCCTGCTCAACCCGATCGAGGAACACCTGGCCAGCAACGAAATGGAACCCATGGAGGCCATCTTCGAGCTACCGGAACTGGGCAAGATAACCGTGCAGGTCATCCCGCGCAGCGACGGCCTGGATATTGCCCTGCGCTTTGCCCGTGATACCGCATTGCAACGCTGTCAGGAAAACCGCGAAGCCAGTCGTGAATGGCTCAGCCAGCGGTTGGGACGTCGCGTCAGGCTCACTCTCGATCAGGCAGGTCATTGAAATGAATGCACAGGCACTTGCCCTCAGACCCGTCAGCACCACCGAGGCTTCGATCAGGCAGCGGATAGGCACCGGTCTGAGCCTGCCTTTCCAGCTCAACCGGCAAAAAGGCCAACTGGCCCTGCGCCTGGCGCCCATGCCCGGCCAGAGCGTTGACGAAGGTTATCTGGAATGTGCATCCGGACCTTTGCGACTGACCAACACCGAAGCTCTGCTGGGTCTGTTGTCCAGTTGCCCGGCTCTGTTGCAGCAATCGGACAACAGTGAAGACCATCAATGGTACTGGCAGCTTTACAACCATTACCTGAGCCCGGAACTGCAACACCTGTTCGGCTCCCTGCAACCGCTTGATCAGCCCAATGAACAAGGGCTGGACTGCCTGCTGGAAGCACGCATCAACGGTTTGCGGGTCTGCTCGCGGCTCTCGGCGCCGCCCGCCACCCTGCTCGACCTGCTGGACCGCGGCCAATGGCAGCACAGGTCCGTCGGCAAGACCTGGCCGTGGCCCATAAACACCCCGTTGCTGCTGGGCCATCTGGCACTGACCTACAAGCAATTGAAAGGCCTGCGCCCGGGCGATGTGCTGCTGCCTGATCACCCACTGTTTACCCCCGATGGCCACGGAATACTGCAACTGGGCTCCTGCCGCCTGAGCCTGGTCCAGGAATCCGCCAACGCATTGTGCTTCACCCTTACCGAACTGGAGCAAGACACCATGAATGCCACTATCGACCACTTTGCGGCGTCCGACAGCGATAACCCGATCCTGCTCGACGATATCCATCTGCAGGAACATGAAGACTTCGCCGAAAACGCGGCTGACGGAAGCGACGATCTGGAACGCTTCAACGACCTGGCCCTGGCCCTGACGTTGCGGGCGGGCAATCTTTCTCTGAGTCTGGGTCAGTTGCGTTCACTGTCTGTCGGCTCCGTGCTGACCTTCAACGGCTGCGCGCCGGGCAATGCCATGCTGTTTCATGGCGAACGTGCGCTGGCCCATGGCGAGCTGGTGGATGTCGAAGGACGTCTGGGCCTGCAGATCACCCGCATGGAAGCTTTGCGGTGAACCTGCAGGATGCCAACCCGCTGACGCTGGCCCTGTTTCTCGGGGCCCTGTCACTGGTGCCATTGCTGATGATCATCTGCACGGCCTTCCTGAAGATCGCCATGGTGTTGCTGATTACCCGCAACGCCATCGGTGTCCAGCAGGCGCCGCCGAACATGGCGCTGTATGGCATTGCCCTGGCCGCCACCCTGTTCATCATGGCGCCGGTGTTCAACGAAATGGGGCAACGGGTCAAGAAACTCCCCGATCGGCTGGACAACTTTGCCGCCATGGAAAGCGCCGGCAAACATGTGATCGAACCGCTGCGCCTGTTCATGACCCGCAACATCGATCCGGACATCCAGACCCACCTGCTTGAAAACACCCAGCGCATGTGGCCCAAGGAAATGTCGTCCCAGGCCAGCCGCGATGACCTGTTGCTGGTGGTGCCGGCCTTCGTGCTGTCCGAGTTGCAGGCCGGTTTTCAGATCGGCTTCCTGATCTATATCCCGTTCATCGTCATCGACCTGATCGTCTCGAACATTCTGCTGGCCCTGGGCATGCAGATGGTTGCGCCGATGACCATCTCGCTACCGCTGAAAATCCTCCTGTTCGTGCTGGTGGATGGCTGGACCCGCCTGCTCGACGGGCTCTTCTACAGCTACATGTGATCCGCCGAGGCTTTATGGAAACCCTGACGCTTTTCAAGCAGGCCATGTTGCTGGTGGTGGTGCTGTCCGCTCCGGCGCTGATCGTGGCGGTGATTGTCGGTGTCATCACCTCGCTGCTGCAGGCGGTGATGCAGTTGCAGGATCAGACCCTGCCATTCGCCATCAAGCTGGTTGCCGTAGGCGTGGCACTGGCGCTGACCGGACGCTGGATAGGTATCGAACTCATGCAACTGGCCTACCTGTCTTTCAACATGATCGGTCAGACGAGGCCTTGAGATGTTCGAACTCCCGTTCAAGGAAGTCAGCGAATCGATCATTGCCCTGACCATCGGCATGGCACGGCTGTACCCGTGCCTGTTCCTGATTCCGGCGTTCGCGTTCACCGAACTCAAAGGCATGCTGCGGCACACCATCGTGCTGGCCCTGGCCCTGTTCCCGATGCCCAGCATTCGTGCGTCCCTCACCGGCCAGACCCTCGACTGGCTGGACCTGACGGCGCTGCTGCTCAAGGAAAGCATCATCGGTCTGCTGCTGGGCCTGTTGCTGGCCATGCCCTTCTGGCTGTTCGAGTCCATCGGCTGCCTGTTCGACAACCAGCGTGGCGCGCTGGTGGGTGGCCAGATCAACCCGGCACTGGGCGACAACACCTCGGAACTGGGCCACATGCTCAAGCAGGTCATGATCCTGCTGATGATCCTGGGCGGCGGTTACGCCAGCCTGACCCAGATCATGTGGGACAGTTACCTGATCTGGCCCGCCACCCAATGGGTACCCGTCACCGGCCCCGAGGGGTTCGAGGTCTATCTCAAGCTGGTCGCCAGCACGTTCCGCTTCATGGTGCTGTACGCCGCGCCGCTGGTAGGCCTGTTGCTGCTGATCGAATTCGGCATGGCGATTCTCAGCCTGTACAGCCCGCAACTGCAGGTCTCGACCCTGGCGATGCCTGCCAAGAGCCTTGTAGGCCTGGGCTTTCTGGTGCTGTACATGCCCATGCTCACCTGGCTTGGCGAAGGGCGCCTGGATGAACTGAAAGACTTGAAGCACTTGCTGCCGCTGATGTTGCAGATCCCCTGACCGCCCTCTGCCGGAAGCCGGACCATGAGCGAAAAAACCGAAGAACCCACGCAGAAAAAGCTCGACGACGCACGCAAGAAAGGTCAGGTCGGGCAAAGTCAGGATATTCCCAAACTGTTCATTTTCGCGGCCTTGATCGAGATGATCCTGACCATGGTGGACTCCGGCATGGAGCGCCTCAAAGAGCTGATGATTCTGCCCATCATGGAGCTGGATCGGCCCTTCGGCGCCGCCCTTGGCGAAGTGATGACCAAGGCTGGCCTGGAGTTGTTGCTGTTCATGCTCCCGGTCCTGGGGGTTGCCGTAGTCATGCGCCTGGCCGGCGGCTGGGTCCAGTTCGGGCCGCTGTTCGCCACCGAGGCCCTGAAGCTGGACTTCGAGCGCCTGAACCCCATCAATCAGTTCCAGCAGATGTTCTCTTCGCGCCAGTTGTTCAACCTGTTCAACAGCCTGTGCAAGGCGGTGATGATCACCCTCGTGCTGTATTGGCTCCTGCCGCCGTCACTGGGCGACCTGATCGGCCTTGCCCAGACGGATCTGGACAGTTACTGGAAAGCGCTGGTCGACCTGTTCAGACGCCTGTCACGTATCTGTCTGGGTTTGCTGCTGGTGCTGGCAATCCTTGACTTCGCCCTGCAGAAGTACTTCTTCATCAAGGGTCAGCGCATGAGCCATGAAGATATCCGCAAGGAGTACAAGGAGTCCGAAGGCGACCCGCACATGAAGTCCCACCGCAAGTCCCTGGCCCGGGAAATCTCCGAGAAACCCGGCTCCGCGGCCCCGGCCCAGGCACCGGTCGAAGACGCCGACATGCTGCTGGTCAACCCGACCCACTTCGCCGTGGCGCTCTTCTATCGCCCTGAACAGACTCCGCTGCCGCGTATCATTTGCAAGGGGCGCGACGCCGATGCCCGGGAACTCATCGAGCGCGCCCGCAAGGCTGGCGTGCCCGTGGTGCGCTTCGTCTGGCTGGCACGGACGCTGTATCGCGAAAACGTCGGGCAGTTCATTCCACGGGCCACCCTGCAGGCTGTGGCGCAGGTTTATCGTTTGTTACGCGAAATCGATGAACAGGCAAAAGGGGACACGATCGAGATGCCTCACTATTGAGGCCTCATAAACAAAGAAAAATACGCCGAATTTTTTCCTTATAAATCAATATACTTACCCGCGTAACAAAAACACCTAATATCCAACGAATAAATAACGCACTGCCTTTTATAATTTTCCGTTCTATAGGCCGGGTTGCCACGCACAAAGCCCGCCTATAGATTCAGCCTCGTACTCAGTCAGCAAGACACACTGACGCAGTGGCTTCAACACGGACTATGTTGAAGTTTGAATCAGGCAATCACGGAAGATTTGTATTATGAATACTGATCAGAAAAGCAACTGCCGCTCCTCGTTCAAGGCAACACATGAACAATTCGCAAGAATGTTCGCACTTTCCGAAGCAAACCCGGACCCTGCAATCTCATTGCGTTCCCGGTTCGTAAACATCCTCACACCCCGCTCTCAAGGCCTGATGCGCGACGCTTGCGACACACTGCAGCCCCATAATATTCCTGACTTGATGACACCCCTCACAAGACTGGCTGAAAACAGCGAAGAGCGTTTTCATTAGCCGGTTCAATACACACCTCTTGCTCTAACTGTTTAAAAACGAACGCTGAACTTATTCGGTTTGTCCGCCCGACAATCCGTTACGGAATTCGTGTACGCGCTCGTCCGTACTTCCAATGAAATATGAATCTTTCCAAGATGGAGATAACTATGACTGGACTCAGAGTTGGTATCGTTGGTCTCGGCGCACAGATGCAGGAAAATCTGCTGCCCACACTTCTGCAAATGCCGGATATTCGTATCGTGGCGGTCTGCGACAGTGACCGTACCCGTGCCGAACAAATCAATCGTTTCGTATCCAACGTGATGATCACCGACAGCTTCGACGAAATGCTGGCATCCGCCAGGCTCGATGCAGTGGTCATGGCCTGCCCGCCCCAGGCGCACCGCGACCTTTCGTTCAAGGCCATGGCCAAGGGTGTACACGTATTCGTCGAGAAACCACCTTGCTTCACACTCGACGAACTGGAAGCACTGATCGCTGCCAGCAACGATGCCAAAGTGGTTACCGGCGTCGGCATGAACTTCAAGTTCGCCAAGCCCATGCAGCAGTTGCGCAAGATGACCAGCACAGAACAGTTCGGCCAGACCGTGCATGTTCAGCTCAACCACTATGCAAGCAAACCCACGTCGCCGCTCTGGGGCCTGGACTCGACACTGCGCTCCTTCCTGCTGGCCCAGGCCATTCACACCATCGACCTGGGCGTGACCTTCGGTGGCGGCGAACTGCGTGATATCGAGTCCCGGGTGCAGCGTCATGGCGACTCGTTGCTGGTCAGCCTCGAACTGCAATTCACCACAGGTGCCAGTGTCAGCCTGCTCAGCGGCACCCTGTTCCCCTACTTTGAATTCGACATGAAGATTGTCAGCTCGAACTCGATGATGGTGGAGCTCAACAACCTCTGGAACATCACCATGCACGAGCCGGAGCACGGCACCAGTGCCACAGGTACCGCCAAACGCTGGCGTGGGGCGTGGCAGCCAGGGCCACTGGATTCCGGCTATGAGCGCAGCGGTTATTTCGGCGAGCTGGAAAAGTTCTTCCATGCCGTGCGCACCAACACCGCCTTTGAAGCGAGCTTTGAAAGCTTGCGTGCGACTTACAAGGTGATCGAGAGCATCTGCGACGCAGCCGAACAAAATCTTGCCCTTAGCGCTTGAGCCCAACCAAAGCCTGTTACGGAATCCATGAAAATGTCAGCCAATCTTTCCAGCACCGCAAATGCACACGCTCCCGTTTCCGATAAATATCGCCCGGTATACGCGGACGACCTGCTCACCATGAAACTGACCCTGGAACGTCCGTTGTCGGGCACCAGCGATGTGGTGGGCGAATACGAAAGCAAACTTGCCGAGTGGTTCGAGGCGCAGCATGCCATTGCCGTGTCGTCAGGCGGCGCAGCCCTCAGCGTGGCTATTTACGCATCGGGCGTGGGTCCGGGCGATGACGTCCTACTGACGCCTAGCTGCCCGCTGTGTACCATCTACCCGATCATTGCCGCCGGCGCCAACCCCATCTTCGTCGATACCCGCGCCCATGGTTTCGGTGCAGACCCGGCCTCGATCAAGGCTCGCATCACGCCGAACACCAAGGCCATCATCGACATCCCGATGTGGGGCTACCCGAGCGAAGTCGACGAGTTGCGCCTGCTGACCCATGAACTGGGCATCAAGCTGATTCTGGACCTGGCTCACTCCCATGGCACGACCCTGCAGGGCCGTCCACTGTCGCAGTTCGGTGACCTGTCCTGCTTCAGCACCCACGAGCGCAAGCCACTGGCGACCGGAGAAGGCGGTTTCATCCTCACCGACGACGATGCACTGGCAAAGCGCTGCCGCGACTACAGCCGCTTCGGCAACCTCAATGGCAAGGATTTCGGTCTCAATTACAAGCTCGCGGCACTGCCGGCAGCCCTGGGCGGCAGCCGTCTGGCGTCCCTGGCCGGGCAAATCGAGAAACGCCGGGAAAACGCGGCCTACTTCCTCAGCAAGCTGGATCACAGCAAGGTCCGGGAGAAAAAAATCATCGATGGCGGCCAGCCGAACTATTACTTCCTCAACCTTGAGCTACATTTTGCCGACAACCGTGCTTTCATCGACTACCTCGATGATGCGGGCATCCCTTCCGACATCAAGCGCTATGGCTGCAAGGCGCTCTATGAATTCCCGGCACTTGCCCAATACCGCAACGAGTGTCCAAATGCCGAAGCCTTGCTGGCAGGCATGACGACAATTCCGGTTCATCCGGATATTACCCAGACGGAACTGGACTACATGGCAGAACGCATCAACCAGTACGGTGCCGCCTGAATGACGGCCCCTCTCGATCGCTCACAACTGGATCGGCATTTCACCGCGTCCGGGTTCGTCTTGAACCCGGACAGGAAGATGCTGCTGTTGCATCACCGCAAGCTCGGTGTCTGGCTGTATCCGGGCGGTCACATCGAACAGGGAGAAACACCCGACGTAGCCGTACTGAGGGAGATTTTCGAGGAAACGGGCATCCGCGCCGAACTGCTTGGCGAACGCGATGAGGAACTTGCCGATATCGAAACCGACGTCACCGTATTGCATCAACCCTACCGGGTGTTGTGCGAATACATCGATGACAAGCGCGGGCCGCACTATCACCTGGACCTGATCTATGTCACGGCAACCCCTCTGCTCGCCTGCCCGGACGACAGAGAGGTGGAAAATGCGCGATTCTTCAGCCATCAGGAAACAGCAGCGCTGCAGATGTTTCCCAACTTCCGGCGAATGGTAGACCGAGTCTTCGCAGACGATGCGCTGTGGGATCTGGTGGGAAAAAAGGTGTCGCCATGAACCTGAGAACCGTTACCCAGAAAGGCACCCTGCACTCGGCTGACGACCTTCGCGAGCTGGAAAGGGCCCTGCACTCGGGCCTGACGGGTACCTCGCCGATTGTCGAGGAATACGAAGCCGCGATTGCTGCGCTGTACGGCATCAAGCATGTGATCAGCGTTTCGTCCGGTGCGGCTTCGGTGACGGCCGCGCTGGCCGGCGTCGACTTCCGGCCGGGCGATGAAGTCATCGTCGCCCCGACAGGACCGATCTGTACGGTACTGCCCATTCTCGCGATGGGGCTTGTACCGGTGTTCTGCGATGTCGCGCCGGACAGTTTCGGTCTGGACCCGCTGGATCTGCGGCGCTGTATCAGGCCGCGGACCTGTGCAGTGATCGAAGTACCGATGTGGGGTTATCCGGTCAACTCGAACGCGACCTGGGCTTTTGTGAAGGAAGCCGGAATCCCGCTGATCCAGGATCTGGCTCACGCCCACATGACCCGTCTGGACGGAACATGGCTGGCACGTCATGGCGACATCAGTTGCTTCAGCACCCATGACTGCAAGTTCATCTCCACCGGCGAAGGCGGCTTCGTGATGACCGATGACGATGAGCGGGCACGGCGGATTCGCGCCTACACCCGCTTCGGCAATCTGACTGGCGAGTCCCTGGGCATCAACCTGAAACTGGGCGGGCTGCAGGCTGCCCTGGGCCTGGCCCGGTCACGTCAGCTCAATGCACATCTGGAGCAACGCCTGAGCAATCGAGAACGGCTTCTGGGCCTGCTGGACAACCCGGCGTTTCGCGAAATGCCGGTGGTCCCCGGTGGTGTGGTGAACGGTTATTCGCTGCTGCTGCAATCGGTGGGGCATGACGGTCGCCAACTGGTGCATTACCAGCAGCGGCACGGTATCGAGTCCGATATCGGCAAGTACGACAACCAGCCGCTGTACCAACTGCCGTTACTGACCTGGTATCACCGCGATTGCCCCAACGCCGCCAGGTTGCTGCGTTCATTGACGACGGTGCCGCTGCACCCGGATCTGAAGGACGACGATCTGCATTACATCGCCAAGGTGCTCAATGACTACTCTCCCAACTGAATCGGGCACACGCTCGGGCCATGCGGTGGTGATCGGCGGCAGCGTGACCGGCTGCCTGACCGCTGCCGTGCTGGCGCGGCGCTTCGAGCGTGTCACCGTGATCGAGAAAAGTGATTTCTACGACGAAACCGGTCCGCGCCAGAGCCTTCCACAGGAACACCACGTGCATCTTCTGCTGTTGCGCGGCAAGCAGATCATGGAAGGCATTTTCCCGGGCCTGCTGAGTGCGCTGGAACAGGACGGTGCCCAGGTAGCGGATCTGGGACACGATGTGAAGTGGTATCAGCGCGGCCGCTGGAAAAACCGTTACCGCAGCGGCATCCATGCCCACTATTGCAGCCGCAGACTCATCGACAACCAGTTGCGCCGCTGCCTGACGACAGTACCCCAGGTCGAGATTCTGTCCAGCACGCGAGTGACAGGGATCGAATTTGCCGGTGCCGACAGACAGCGCCATGTCAAAGGCGTGAACATCGACAACGGCTCGGGTGCGCACCACCTGCCTTGCGACCTGCTGGTGGACTCCAGTGGCCGGGGCACGCACATGCCCTCCTGGCTGAAAGAGGCCGGCTTCGGCACGGTGCAGAACAGCGTGGTCAAGACCGAGCTGGGTTATGCATCGCGCATCTACAAGCGGCTCCCCGCTTTCGCCGAGCAATGGCAAGTGCTGCTGGTGTTGCCAGCGGCTCCGGAACAACGCTCCATGGGGGTCATCAGTCCCATCGAGGGTGACCGCTGGATGGTGACCACCGGTGGCTGGTTCGGCCACTTTCCCGGCAAGGACCCGGACGATTTTCTGCAGGCACTGGCCAACCTGCCGGTGCCTGATATCCACGAAGTCATCCGAGAGGCCGAGCCGCTGTCGGAGGTCTTCACGTTCAAGATGCCCGGCAGCCGCCGCACCCATTACGACCGCCTCGAACACTGGCCGGAAGGTTTGCTGGTCGTGGGTGATGCCTTGAGCAGCATGAACCCGCTGTACAGCCAGGGCATGACCATCGGCGCACTCGAAGCCGACTGCATCGACAACCGCCTGGACGCGCTGCTAGAGCGTTCACTCAGTTGCCATCAGTTGCAAGGCTTGCTGTGTGGTGTGGTCGACGGCGCATGGAACATGGCCACGACCGAAGATTTCCGCTTCCCGGAAACCTCCGGCGAACGCACCTGGCGCACCCGCTTCGACCATTGGTACGGCGCCGGGCTTGGCAAGCTCTCGGCAAACAATCGCCGGGCGCTGGAAACACAAATCGGTGTGACCAATCTGGTGGTGGACCCCAGCCGGCTCTACGCGCCGGCGATTGCGTCGCGCATCGCACTCAATGCCCTACTTCCCTGGAACAGCCGACAATGATCGACGACCCCCTGCATTTTTCCGGCATCGAACATGTGGTGTTCGACTGGAACGGTACCTTGATCGACGATATCGATCTTGCTGTCTTCGCCGTAAATCGCTGCGGCGAGCACTTCGATGTCCCGCCCATTACCGCTGAGCGGTACAGGGCTCAGTTCGACTTTCCCATTGCCGGTTTCTACGCGGCGCTCGGTTTCGATCTGGATCGCGTGCCCTTCTCCACCATCGTCCAGCGTTATCTGGAGCACTTCGACGCGAATGTCGCTCACTGCCCGCTGCACCCGGGCGTGATCGAGTTTCTCGACGCCGCAAAACGTGCCGGTATCGGCGTCTCGATACTCTCGGCGTCGCATTGCGATGTGCTGGTGCAGACCCTTAGGGCCAAAGGCCTGTATGACTATTTCGAACATGTCGTGGGGCTGAGCCATAACCAGGCGACCAGCAAGACGGCCGAGGCCATTGTGCTGCAAGAGACGCTGGGGACACCCGCCTCACGAACCCTGTTCGTCGGCGACACGCTGCACGATTTCGAGGTAGCGAATGCGGTGGGCTGGTCGCCGGTGCTGGTCTCGACAGGCCATCAGAACAGCGAACGACTGCGCGTCAGCGGTGCGCCGCTGCTCAACAGCCTGGACGAACTGCTGCAACGCTTTGCACCTGCTCAGGCACTCTGCGCCGAAACCGGGGAGGCCTGACCATGACCACCTCGCACATGGTGCTGATCGGCCTGATCGCGACTGCATTGGCATTGCGCGCGCTGGTCGCCTTTTACTACCGCGACCATCAGCGCATTCTGCGGCTGCTGAAGCTGGAGCCACGGATTGCCGGCCGCAAGGAACACTACTACCGGCCATGGGATGGATGGCTCGCGCCACTGCCCTTCATCTGGACCTGGCTGGATATCGTGGCCGCCGTGCTGCTGGCATCGATCTACTCGACGCCGCTGATGTGGCTGGTGGTGGTGCTCTGGAGCGGCGGACGCCTGCGCGCACTGCAGGAATTCGGACACAACGCCGTGCATTTCGCGTTGTGCCCCAACCATGAATGGCAGTGGTGGCTGAGTAACGTTTTCTATCAGTTTCCAGCGTTCAAACGCGACATGCGCAGTCGCCATCAGACCCACACGATGGAACACCATCGCAACCCCAATCACCCCGACCGTGATCCGAACCGGGCCAGGGTCCAGGCCGGTGGCTATGTGGCAGGCATTTCATCCAGCAGTTTCCATACGCTGCTGCTTTACCCGCTGACGCCTGGTGGCGCCTGGGTCAACCTGACAACCATGGCACGCAACAGCCTGTTGAACCATTCGCGGCTGACGACGGTGCTCCGGGTGCTGTGTCTGATAGCCGTCGCCGCCCTGCTCTACTGGGCTGGAGGCTGGAAAGGCGTGCTGTTTGGCTGGCTGGTGCCGCTGATGACCTCATACCCGGTCTTTGCCTGGGTATCGCTGCTCACCGAACACCGCTGGTTTGTCGAAGGAACATCCCGAGACCGACGCGACCTCGAATACCTGGCAGGCCGCCCCACCGATTATTTCGGCATCAGCGGATGGCTGATCCGCGTGTTCATCGCACCGACGTCCGATGCCTACCATCTGGCCCACTCGCTGTACCCCGGCGTTCGCTGGAACTACCTGCCAGCCATCGACCGGCACCTGAAGATTCATGAACCCCGCTACAGCAACAACGCCAGTGAAGGCCTGCTGCTCAGGCGCGGCAGCGCACCTACTGCGCTTTCCGAACTGTATGAACGTCTGGTGACCACCGGACACCCAGAAAACACCCTGAAGACGAGAGGCAGCGTGTGAATAACTCATCGACACAGCAGCAGGTTCAACGTATCGGCATCATTGGCGGCAGCGGTCTTCAACAACTGCCCGGCCTGAAGGATATCGAGCTGGTCGAATGCGAGACCGCGTTCGGCAAACCTTCATCAGCCATCACCCTGGGCACGCTCAACAATGTGCCGGTGGCCTTCGTGCAGCGCCACGGCGTCGGACACACCATCCCGCCAGCCTTCATCAATGTGCGGGCCAACATCGCTGCGCTGCGCAGTGTCGGCTGTACGCAGGTGTTATCGGTCAGTGCCGTGGGCAGCCTGACCCACGATGCGCCACCAGGCAGCTTCGTGCTGATCGATCAATACATCGACCGCACGATCAAGCGTGACAAGACTTTCTTCGGACCCGGTCTGGTGGGCCATGTACCGTTTGGCGACCCGGTGTGCGGACGCATGCGCTCGGTACTGGCAACCGCCGCAGAAACCGCTGACGTGCAAGCCCTCAATGGCGGCACTTACGTGGTCATGGAAGGACCGCA
Source organism: Pseudomonas cichorii (assembly GCF_018343775.1). Taxonomy (NCBI): domain Bacteria; kingdom Pseudomonadati; phylum Pseudomonadota; class Gammaproteobacteria; order Pseudomonadales; family Pseudomonadaceae; genus Pseudomonas; species Pseudomonas cichorii. The sequence goes on along the minus strand of NZ_CP074349.1, from coordinate 2,135,916 downwards.
GTTTTCGACCCGCGCCGAATCCCACCTCTATCGCCAGTGGGGCGGCACCGTGATCGGCATGACCGCCATGCCCGAAGCCAAGCTGGCTCGCGAAGCAGAGCTTTGCTACGCGATGATTGCCATCCCCACCGACTTCGATTGCTGGCACGAGTCCCACGAAGACGTGAACGCCACCCTGGTTGCCGAGCGCATGGCCGACACCTTTACCCTGACCCGCCGCCTGGTCACCGAAGCCGTCACCCGGCTGGGTGAACACCAGGGCGCCTGCTCGGCCGGGTGCGACCACGCGCTGGATACGGCCGTGATGACGGCACCGGAGCATCGCGATCCGGAGATGGTCGCACGCCTGCTGACCGTTGCGCCCAACGCCACTCACCTGGGAGCCAAGCCATGAGCAAGGCCATTCCTACCAAGGACCGGGTGCAGATCAAGAAGGTCGAAGTGCTGTCGGACAACTGGTACGTCCTGCGCAAGACCACGTACGACTTTCAGAGCAATAACGGCACCTGGAGCACCCTGACCCGTGAAACCTATGACCGGGGCAACGGCGCAACCATCCTGCTCTACAGCAAGCTGAAACAGACTGTCGTCCTGACCCGGCAGTTCCGCTTTCCCGCCTTCGTCAACGAACACGACGGCATGCTGGTCGAAACCTGCGCCGGGCTGCTGGACCGGGACGATCCTCAGACCTGCATCCGCAAGGAAACCGAGGAGGAAACCGGTTATCGCATTCAGGAAGTGCGCAAGGTGTTTGAAGCCTTCATGAGCCCGGGATCGGTCACCGAACGCTTGTACTTTTTTGTCGGGGAGTATTTCGACGAAGACAAACTGAGCGCCGGTGGCGGTCTGGAGGACGAAGGCGAAGACATCGAAGTCCTCGAACTGCCTCTGGACGAAGCGCTGTCGATGATCGAGACCGGCGCGATCTGCGACGGCAAGACCATCATGCTCCTGCAATACGCCAAACTGCATCGACTGCTGGAGTGAGGCCGGGCATGGATGAACTTATCGCTATCAGTTCGATGGAGCACGCAGAGCTTGCCGAGTTCATGGCGGGTATCAGCGAACAGGTCGGCGTGCCTGTGCGCCTGTCGCGCTGGTCCACTTCGGAGTTGATCGAGCGGGTCATCAACGGCACGGCGGGTGACTGGGACCTGCTGCTGGGGACCGCTGCCACCGCCCTCCTCGATCCCGCACTGGCTTCACAGTTGCGGGCTCTTGACGGCCTGGATGACTCGACATTGCCTCCCAAGGCAATTGCCGCCGACAGGCGCTGGTTCAGCCCGTCAGGCTTTGTGCCCGCCTTTTGCTACGACCCGCAGGTACTCGCCCAAAATGGCCTGACACCGCCACTCTCCTGGGAAGCGCTTTGCGCACCGGCATGGTCGCAACGCATTGCCCTGCCGGACCCGGGCCGCTCGGGGGCCGGTTATCTGCACCTGAGCGCACTGCTGGAGCATTACGGCGATGGGGCCTGGGAGATGCTGGCCGACGTTGCGCAGCTACGGCCTTCGATCAGCGGATCTTCGACGGCGCCAATAGAGGCCGTACTTCAGGGCCATGCATTGGTCGGAGTGACGGTGTCCACGGCGGCCACTCGCGCAGCGGCGCAGCATTCGTCCTTGCGCTGGTGCGTCCCCGCTGATGCCCGGCGCTACGAGTTTGAAGTATTCGGCTGCCGCGCCAGTTCGCCACGGGCAACCGAGGCGATAAAGGCGCTCAACTGGATGCTCTCGCCGCACGCGGCGGCAATCAGCAGAAGCTACGGCAAGGTCGTTGTCGGCGGTGTGTCCAGCGACACACTGGCAGCGGTCGATCTGAAAGCACTGGATGCCATCGAGGCCAGCCACACCAAGGTTGCTCGTTGCGCACGCTGGCATTCACTGTTCGACACAAAGGCAGGCCTATGACAGACACGGCTCACACAGAACGACGCCCCTGGGCGATTTACCTGATGTTCGGCCTGTTCGGCGCTCAACAAGGCATGCTCGGCCCCCTGATGCCCTTTTTGCGTGCCGAATTCGGTCTGGACCTGCGCTGGACCGGTCTGCATTTTGCGGCCTATGCATTGGGGCTGGTGATGATCGGCATCCCCTATCGCTGGCTTGAGCGAAGGGCATTACCAATCGGCACCGGGCGTATCGCAATAGGTTCGATCGTGCTGGCGAGCGGACTGTTCGCCATTGCGGGCGGCTTGCCCATGACACTGCCGGGCAGCGTCCTCATGGGATTGTCCGGAGGGCTGGTCATGGCCGTCGGCCAGGCCATGCTCGGCAAGCGCTATCGCCAGCAGGCTGCCGCGAAACTGGTGGAAGCGCACATTGTGGCAGGGCTCTGTGTGCTGGGAGGTGCGCTGCTGGTCGGGGCAGCGACGGCCATGGGGCTGTCCTGGCGCACGGCTCCGCTGATCGTCAGCGCATGGGCCCTGGTGATGTTCTGCGCACCACAGACGATCCATCGACCAGAGCCTGATCAGACGGCCTCACCGGAAACAGCCACGGACACCACGGATGCGCAGCGTCTGACCCGGCTCAGCCTGTGGGCGCTGGTGATACTGGGGATTTCCGCAGAATGGGGTGTGGGCTTCTGGGGTGCGGAATATATCAAGACCCATGCGCAGACCAGCGCATCGGTGGCCGCTACCCTGATGAGCCTGTACTTTGCCGGCACCGTCTGCGGACGTCTGGCCAGCAGCTATGCACTGCGTCGTATATCACCGCTGACATTGCTGAGTTCGGTGATTCTGAGCGCCATTGCTACACTGCTGGTGCTGTCGTTTATCGAAGGGCTGGTCGGTACAGCGATATTCATCTTTGTACTGGGTGCCTGTCTGGGCAATTTCTTCCCGCTGATTCTGGGCTCAGCCATGCGCATCGCGCCCCACGCAAGCTCGGCACTCAGCACCCAGGCTTCACAGGCTGTGGGCGTCGCGTTGTTGCTGGCACCCTTTCTGCTGGGGGTGCTGTCAGAACGCATAGGGGTCGAAGCCGCCTTCAGCTTGCTGATCGTCTATCCCCTGCTCATGTTGCCGCTGGTACCGGCCCTGCGGGGTGTCTGGTCACTGGGCAACACTACTGAACACTTAAAGGAGTAAGAACCAATGGCCCTTTCTGCGCTGTTGTTCGATCTGGACGGAACCCTCATCGATACCGATGAACTGCACCTGAACGCCTACAACCAGTTGCTGGCACGCTGGGATCGCTCGATGGACATCGGCTACTACAAGGCCCATGTCATGGGCTTCCCGGATGACATGATTTTCGGTGGCCTGTTCCCCGACATTCCCGCCTCACAATACGCTGATCTGGCCGCTCAGAAAGAAGCCATGTTCCGCGCTCAACTGGGAGAAACCATCCCCGTGCCTGGCGTCTTGCGCATTCTCGATCATGCACAGGACACCGGCCTGCGCACTGCCGTTGTGACCAACGCGCCACGAGAGAACGCAATGGCCATGTTGACCGGCCTGGGGATCGTCGATCGTTTCGAGACCATCGTCATCGGCGGAGAACTGGAGCGCGGCAAACCCCACCCCATGCCCTACCTGACCGCTCTGGAACTGCTGGGCGTGAGCGCCGACAACGCGCTGGCCTTCGAGGACTCGCTGGCGGGTGTACAGTCAGCGAACGCCGCTGGCATCCATACCTTCGGCGTCCTGTCGGGGCTTGATGAACACCAACTGCGAGAAGCGGGCGCCAAAAGCGTGATCCGTGACTTCAATGATGAGGTTCTGTGGAATCTGTTGAAATCGTCGTCCTGATGCGATGTAAATCACGCGTGATCCGGCATGAAATCAATAATCGCTGAAGTTCCAACAGACAAGGACGACTCAAGGGTCAGTTGCCAGCCGAACCGCTCGCAGATGCGCTGGGTCAGAAACAGACCCAGCCCTGCACCGCCTGCCCGTTGCCCCGATTGCTTGAGCGATTCAGTGAAGCGATAGGCCGCCTGGGTTGCATCGAAGCCGGAGCCGGAGTCACGGATACACAATTTCCCATCCACAAGCGACACATGGATTTCGCCTTCGTGGGTATGCTCCGCAGCGTTTCTGAGCAAATTGCCTGCCGCGATTCGCACCATGGATTCAGGGGCCTGCAAGGTTAAAGGTTCGATATCTCCCAACACATAACGCACTGGTTTTCCAGAAAGCAGGTAGGTGTGGTCATTCACCAGTTCAGGAAGCAGCCCGTGCAGCACCGTGACTTGTTTTCGCTCTTGAGGGCTTGGCTCGCGTGACAGGTACAACAGCGCTTCCATGATCTGCGTGAGTGTATCCACTGCTTCGTCAATCCGACGCAACGGCCGCTGCGCCCGTTCGGGCAATTGTTGTTTATGAAGCACATCCGCAGCCCCGGAAATAATGGCCAGAGGCGTACGAAATTCGTGGCTGGCCTGGTCCAGCAGGCTGCGCTCACGCTCAACCGCAAGTTCGACCCGCTCAAGGTGCGCGTTGGCTTCCTGGGCGATGGTATTAAGTTCGCTTTTACGATAGGTCGCCGGAATCCGTTGCGAAGGTTTCAACGGATCGAGCTTGCGCATCCGCCATGCCAGGTCCGCAATGGGTCTGGTCAGGCTCAGGTGGAACCATCGGATCACCAGGCAGATCAGGATGAAATTGAACAGCAGAAACACCAGGCTGAGTTGTACGCTTGCGTTCTGCTCGTCTTCCAGACCGGTCATATCGATTGCCATGACTAATCGCCCCTGCGGCACAGAAGTCACCAAGGCGGTGTAAGCGCGGGCACGAGTGGTGTCACCGGGAGCGTCAGCAAAAGGCCCCCACCTCGGTGTCACAATAGACAGCACACCGGAAAACGACGAAGAGTCCGCGATGCTATCAAGTTCGCCTTCCCTGTAGTACCCAGGTGCAAGCGTAGCCAGAAACGCTGGCATGTCGGCGGGTAACGTTCCATCACGGGTTAACAGCCACCCCTTCACCGCACCCTCGGTGGGCAACGAGTCACGAAAGTCTGCTCGGGAAGACTGCAGAACATTCTGCGTACTCGACTCCAGTACTTGCAGCCAGATCGGATGCTCAACCAAGCCTTGACTCAGTTTGCCCTGGACTACGAGGCCTAGCGTGAGCATCGCACCAAACATTGCAAAGCTCACATTGACCAGCCACTGCACGCTTTGCAATCGCCATGGAAACTTCATTCGCCGCTCTCACCCAGACGATAGCCAGTGCCGGTAATCGTATGGAGAAGCTTGTCTTCGCCATGCTGATCGATGGCGCGACGCAACAGGTGCATATGCGAGCGCAGCAGATCTCCATCCGGGACACTTTCGCCCCAGATCAACCCCTCGAGACGATCACGACGTACCGTTCTTGGCGACTCGCGCATCAACAACTCCAAGACATTACGCAGCGTCCCGGAGAGCGTTATCGTGCGCAAGCCTCTTGTAACCTCCTGGCTGTCCAGGTTGTATGTCAAATCGCGTATTCGCAATATGCGCCCTGCCGCCGCACTGGCCTTGGCGCGACTGACCATGACGCGCAAGCGGATTTCGAGCTCCGGCAAAGCAACAGGTTTGACAAGGTAGTCGTCTGCGCCCTGTTCAAAACTCAACAATTTGCCTTCGAGCTGGTCTTTGGCGGTGAGCATGATAATGGGCGTTATACACCTATGCTCCTCTCGTAGTTTGCGCAGGACGCTCATGCCGTCCATTCGTGGCAACATCCAGTCCAGAATGATCGCGTCGTAGCGGTTCTGGATCGCAAGGCTCAACCCTGACTGGCCATCGGGTGCTGCATCCGGGATATGTCCGCAGGCTTCCAGATAGTCAAACATGTTGGCTGCAAGCAAGCGGTTATCCTCGATGATAAGGACTTGTAACGATATCGGATGAGCCAGGCCAGGGTTCATTTGACAGACCTTTTCACAACGGAAATGTAAGAGGGTTGCGAATTGCAGTTTCTTTCCACGAACGATAGGTAGGGTAAAGCAGGCAACGGTGCCTTGCCTCAGAAGCGCCGCGAGATGCCAAACATAACCGATCCTTCGCCATGGGTGTCATCCTCAAGCAGCGGGCTGTCGCGAATGTCATTGGGCAGGAACTTGTAGTGCGCAGAACTCATGAACTGCCAGTTCTGGCCGATCGGGTGGATGTAAGTCAGGCCTAGCTCAGGGATAGTCGATGCGCCAGGCTTGTAGTCAACGACGCCTCGCGCCACTTCGTCTTTCAGGGTGCCGTAGTAGTAGTTCGCCGTATCCTTGGAGAGGTGGCTGACACTGATGGTCGGTTCAAGGCTGCCGCGACCGACTTCAAACTCATAACCGTACTTGGCCGACAGTTCAAACCCCTCACTGGCACCACTTACGTCGGTCTTGGCGACCAATTCAAACTTGCCTGCTGCCCCCCGCCATGAGGCAGAGAGGCCCATGTCCAGACCATTGTCACGATCTTCGAGCAGGTTTCTGTCGATACCGTTACGGGCCAGTTCCTTACGACCAAAATCCTTGGCATCTATCCCGTCCATCCGTAGCGAGGCAATGGCATTCAGCTCGAAGCCTTCATTGCGAATCAGATGCGCGCCACCGGTCAGGCCACGTACGAAAAACCGCTCCCCTTCATAATGAATCAGTGGCAACGGTGTGATTTTTGTACCTTCACCCGCGTAAGGACTTTCCGATATCCCAACGCCCAACCCCAAGCCCCAGCGTGGGGAGTCAGCCTGTGAGGCCGTCTGCGCGGTAGCGAGGGTTGGCAGGGTGAGCAAGCAGGCCAGGACTGAGCAGGATTTATTCATAAGTGCCAGGAGTTCCGATTGGTTTCAGGATCGGGGGCGCACAACCTGGCAAGACAGCGTGCCAGGCCGGGTTTACACCCCAAGGTTTTCAAGCAATCGAATCGTACGTCTGGCGTGTCGTAACAATGTCGTAAAGGACGTTGGCACCTGGCTGTCCGGGTATAGCACAGGTGCGAGCATCAGGGAGGCTTGCCATCGTCACACAGTACGCAGGAGCCCTGTCGTAGAACGTGGAGAAAGCCAGTGGCGAATCCGGCGCTGCGCACTCTCCATACAGGAAAAGACCACTGGGACGACGAGCAGGCTGAGAGCAGTGGATGTGATTAGTCCGCCGATCACTGCCACCGCCATCGGTTGGCGAAAACTCGCATCGGCCCCCAACCCCAACCCGATCGGCAACATGCCGGCGATCATTGCAATAGTGGTCATCACGATGGGGCGCGCACGTTTGTGACAAGCGTCAAGCAGCGCCGTATTCAACGCCACGCCCTGCTCACGTATCGTTACAATCGTGTATTCGACAAGCAGAATCGAGTTTTTGGTCACAATACCCATCAGCATGATAAGCCCGATCATTGACGGGATACTCAACTCGCTATCCGCAACGAGCAGACCGACAAAAGCCCCGCCCATTGACAGAGGAATAGCCGAAAGAATGGTGACCGGATGCAGGAAATCCTTGAAGAGCAACACCAGAACACAGTAAACACACACCACACCAATAAGGCTGGCCAACCCGAAGCCAAGCCCCAACTCTTCCATGAGTTCGGCATCATCTGCCTGAACAATCTGCACACTCGACGGCATGGCTTGCACCGCAGGTAAAGCCAGGGTGTCAGCAAGCGCCTGGCCAAGGGGCGTCCCACCCAGTTCGGCACTGATGGTCACGTAGCGGCGCCGATCATAGCGCTCAATCTGTGCCGGACCACTGCCGATGCTGATGTGTGCCACATTCCCAAGCGGCACAAGCCCCTCGCGGCCCCGCACTCGAAGATTGCTCAAGGACTCGACATCCTGCTGAACAGCCTCAGGCAGTTGTGTGCGTATATACACCTGTCGATTGTCGAGATTGAGCCGCGCAAGTCGTGAGTCCGTATCTCCGGCCGTTGCGATACGTACCGTCTCGCCAATTGCGGCTGTACTGACGCCAGACTCGGAAGCCCTTACCAGATCGGGCCGGACGGTAATTTCCGGGCGCTCCAGGCTTGCCGTAGAACTGACGTTGTACAAGCCGCGTACTCCTCGAAGCTCAGACTCGATAGCCTGAGCACTGACTTTCAGTGCGACAGCGTCATCACTGGTCAGAATGATCGACATTTGTTCGCCGATATTACCGCTGCCTACGGTAAAACGTGCCCCCGGTACACTCTGCAGTGCTGCACGCAGGGTGTTTTCAATCGACGTTTGATCGCCACGTTCGGCGCGAGGCATCAACGTCACATCCAACGCTCCGCGACGCACGTCTCCACCCTGTAAATTATCACTGTCCGCCTGCGCCGCCCCCACAGTAGATAACACCCTCTGGACGCCAGGCAGCGTGGCCAGTCGGGCACGAGCCGCTTCGGCGGTTGTCAGGGTATCCTGTAGTGCACTGCCAGGAGGTAATTCGATGCTGATTGTGGTGTATCCACGGTCAGAAGCCGGCATTAAACCCGTTGGCAAGTAAGGTACGAGAGCCAACGAACCGACCATGAATGCAAATGTCAGGGCCAGCGTGGATTTGCGATGCATAAGGCACCAATTGGCCAGACGCAGATAGGTGCGCATCACGCGGCCATCCCCCCCTTCGGATTCATCCGCACGAGGGGGATACGGTTTCAGAAACCGGACTGCCATCATCGGAGTAATCAGCCGGGCTACCAATAACGAAGCCAGCACCGCAACCACTGCGGTCCAACCAAACTCTCGAAAGAACAGGCCGGGCACCCCGCCCATCATCGCGGTGGGGAGAAACACGACGACAAGCGCCATTGTGGTAGCAATCACCGCCAGCGCTATCTCGGTAACAGCATCAGCCGTTGCTTGCTCCATAGGCTTGCCCATGCGTGCATGGCGTTCAATGTTCTCGACTTCCACAATCGCATCGTCCACCAGGATGCCGACTATGACTGCCAGCGCCAACAGGCTTACCGTATTAAGCGAAAAACCAAACCACGCCATGGCAGCGAATGTCGGAAGAATCGACAAAGGCAGTGCCGAAGCGGCTATCAACATGGCTCGCCAGTCCCGCAGGAAGAACCAGACCACCAGCACAGCCAATAACGCCCCTTCGTAGAGCATGAACAGCGAGCCATCGAATTGCTCTTGCGTGTAATCAACGCTGTTAGTGACCAGAGTGCTCTGCATGCCCGGACGCTTTTGCTGCAACCCGGCCAGCGCCGTCTTTACACCGGCTGCGATTCGAGTAACGTCCTGCCCCATGGATGGGTAGATCCGGAAACCGACAACAGGCTTCCCGTCCAACAGTGCTATCTGACTGCGTTCGGCAACCGTATCAGTGACCGTTGCCAACTGATCCAGTCGCAGTGATCGTCCGTCCGACAACGCAATCGGCAATGCCGACAACTCGGAAGCCTGGCCGGCCAGTGAAATAGTCCGCACCGCCTGTTCGCCACCACCAAGTCTGGCGCGCCCTCCTGAGCTTTGCTGCTGAGCGTTGCTCAATGCAAGCGAGACTTCGCCGACAGTCGCAGCGTGGGCGATGAGTAAAGCGGGGTCCAGAGTCACCCGTACTTCCCGCATCACACCACCGATACGCTCGAAACGACCGACACCTTTTACCCCCAATATCACCTTGGCTACCGTGTCATCCACAAACCATGACAAAGCCTCTTCGTTCATGGCTGGCATGGCGATGGCATAAGTCTGAATAGCTTCACTACTCGCACGCACAGCGCTTACCTGCGGCTCCAGTAGATCGTCAGGCAAGTCGGAGCGAACACGATCAACGGCATCCCTGGATTCCATCAATGCATCGGAAAGAGGCTTGCCCAGCTCGAATTCCACCGAAATATTCACGGAACTCTCGGTGATCAAGGTTCTTATGTGCTTGATTCTATCCAGTGTGGCCAGAGAGTCTTCGATTTTACGCGCCACTTCGGTTTCAAGCTGAGCAGGTGCAGCACCGGGTTGCGAAAGCGCTATGCGAACAACCGGCATATCGACATCAGGCATATCCTGAATCGGTAACGTCCACAGCCCCCATGTGCCCGCCAGGATAAGCAGTGCAAACAGCAGAATAGAGGGGATCGGATTGCGTATGGACCAGGTAGCCAGGTTCATTTCTCTGCTCCGTTTGCAACTGTCGTAGCAGAAATCGCAACCGCAGGTGCCTGAACAATCCTTACGCTGTCGCCATCATTCACAAAACCGGCGCCCTGTACCACAACACGATCGCCCTCACTCAAACCCTGCACAATCTCTACATCCTGAGCCTGACGGCGGCCAGTCTTCACGACCTGAAGAGATACCTTCGCAGCACCTTGTTGCGTATCGAGCCTGAATACATGGCTATGCCCATCGCGGATAAAGACACTGCCAGCGGGCACCACCAACGCATTCTGCTGCGTCACTGAAATGCGCCCTTGTACGTACATGCCAGCTCGCGCTGTGCTGCCCGAAATGATGTCTGCATACACCATTGCGAGGCGCGTTTGAGCGTTCAACGCGGGTGCCATTTGCCTGACCGTTGCTTGCGCGCCCCGGCCATCTGGCAGCGCCAACGTCACAATCTGGCCAGCAGCCACCTGCCCTGCCTGCGCAGCGGTAAGCTCACCTCGCCATTCGAGTCGACTCTGGCGTATGAGCCGAAACAGCTCATCGCCGACCGCGCCTACTGTGCCAATCGTTGCAGTGCGGGTACTGATCACACCATCATCGGGCGATACAACCGTTGCATACCTGAGCTGTAACTCCCGATACGTCACTTGAGCCTGGCTGGACTCAACCTGTGCCAAGGCTGTTTCAGCCTCGGTCACCGAGTTCGATATGTCCTGCTCGCTCATGGCCCCCACTTCCTTGAGTTTGAGTGCGCGCTCACGATTGGCAACCGCTTGTACAGCCAGAGCTTTCGACTGCCTGAGTGCCGCATGCAATTGCGCAACATCGGCGCGCAAGGCCTCGGTTTCAAATCGCGCCAACACTTGGCCTCGACGCACCACATCCCCCGGGCCAACAAGCAACTCAGTGAGTCGAACCCCACTGACCTGTGCGCCGATAACCGCCTCCTGCCATGGCTCAATTGCACCGGAGGCATTCAAATGGACCGGCCATTCAGCCAACCGCACGGGCGCATCGGTAACCGTCATTGCTATCAGGGCATCAGTGGTCGGCTCTGAGGGTGGAACGTCCCGCAGATACAACACCTGCCAGAAAATAGCCCCGACAACCAGCAAGACAAACAGGCTCAGCGCCGCAATTGCCAGGTTACGTTGGTGTTCGTCTGTTGATTTGGTATTGGGCGCACAGTTTTTTACTGTCATAGGGGTGTGTTCTAAGTTGGGGGGAGTATCGGGAAGAAGAAGTACCGCTGGTGGTGCCCAAGGCTGAAATCATCCCTGGGCTACCTGCGTTTTTTGAGGAGTCAGATCGTATCGCTGGCGTGTCGCAGCAATGTCGTCAAGCTGGGCGTATGCGCCGAGTCCAGGTAGCCATTGCGGCCAGCCTGGATTGGCTACGGAGGAGAAGTAAGCGAGATGGATTTGGTCTGGTCGGCCCGACAGGGACGGTATTACGGAATCAGACAGAAAGCTCGGCAATCCGCTGCTCGGCGGCGCTAATCGCAGCAGCACGCTGATCGGGGCCGAAGGCAACACCCTCGGCCAGGATGACCTCGGGGTTGGTGATGCCGATGAAGTTGAGCGCGGTGCGCAGGTAGGTTTCGCCATGTTCCATACTGGCAATCGGCGAGTCTGGTCCATAGTTACCGCCACGTGCGACCGCCAGGATGACACGTTTTCCACCCGCCAGTCCTTCAGGCCCTTGCTCCGTGTAGCGGAAGGTCTGGCCTGCCACAAGAACCCGGTCGATCCAGGCCTTGAGTTGTGTAGGCACGGTGAAGTTGTAGAACGCGACACCTATCACGATGGTGTCGGCAGCCTGAAACTCCTGCAAGGTGGCCGCACCAATCTCAAGGTCGCGTTGTATCTCCGGCGAGTGATCAACGCCTGTGGCTTGTAGAGCCGTGAGATAAGCGGCGGACAGATGCGGTACCGGCGTTGCTGCCAGGTCCCGATAGGTCACGACGGCATTCGGCGTTTCACTCTGCAGTTTTGCGACAATCTGTGTAGACAGTGCGCGGCTGACCGAATGGGCGCCCAGGATGCTCGAATCGAGGTGAAGAATGTTCATGGGTAACTCCTTACTTTGGCTGAAATATTCGTTCTGAAATGATGCTGAAGGGTGTTAGCCCAGTCGCCCGTCGCGCCGCAGAGCAGCACCGATGCGCTGTATCTCGGCTTCACCTTGTGCAAGGGCTTCCCTGCTGGTGTGAACCGAGTAATGACCCATCACCAGTTCGTGGGGATGCTTCACAGCCGAGCCCAGTACAAAAGAGGTTGTGCCCTGCGCGACCAGATCGATGGCCTGGTTTGACTCTTCAAACACCACCAGCTCGCCGGTATCCAAAGCGCTACCGGCCTCAAGTCGCCCTTCACTGACCGCCAGCCACGCCACGGTATGACCCGATGGCGGAGTGAAGCGCCACCGTTCGCCGTCTTTCAGCGTCACGGCGAGATAGGTCATGTCCGAAGGTGCCGGGATGGCACTTTCTGCATGGCCATAGCGACCAAGCAGAACTCGCGCCGGGCCTTCCCGGGGGATCTGCGAAGGGGCAAGGTAATGACTTTCGGGGGGTGAGTTTTCTTCAGCAGCAGGCAATGCGACCCACAACTGGAAGCCATGCATCGCCTTTTCACTGACCGGCGTACCGGAATGCCAGATGCCATTGCCCGCACTCATCCACTCAACACCACCTGTGGGTAGAACACCTTTCTTGCCAGTGGTGTCTTCGTAGATCACTTCACCAGCTTCCATGAAAGTCAGCGTTGCAATGCCGGAATGAGGATGCATGCCGAAGCCTTGCGGTCTGGCGTTTGGCAGAGTGCTGAAGATGTCGAGAAATACGAACGGCTTCAATATCTGGCCAAGGTCACTCGGACTCATGAGGCGAGTGACAGGCCCATGCACTCGGCCATGGGTGCGATGGACGATGGCACGCGCCTGCTCGTCATTACCCGCCAGTAAATAGCTGTGCTGGTGATCGTGAATACTGTGATGAGTGCGGTTAAGGGAAGATGAAATAGTCATGAGTCAGCGACGCCCTGTGTGTGAGGTTGGGGCATGTGCCCTGTTGTCACTAGGATATGGCCGACTCATTTAATTGATAAGATGGACTTATAGGATTGAATTCATCCATTTATTGACGCAATAAGCGTTAAAGCCTGTGAAAGATATAATCGGCAGCGTCACTGCTGGCCAGCGGAACCCGGTGCGCAGTCAGGCGCTCACGCAGCTCTGAATCATCCACCCGTACCTTCCAGCCCTCGGTCCAGTCATCCACGGCGGCTTCCTTGCTGTCGCGTATCGCATCGATCAGCTTAAGACGCTCCGGGAAATAGACGGCGAATGCATTCTCCTTCCAGCTCGCAACCTTGATGCCCAGTTGCGCGCAAACGGCGATCTTGGTGGCGGCGTCTTCCACATCGGCTTGCCTGGACCGGTTGACCAATGCCTGAAGCTCGGGGTTGGCCACGCCGTCGGTACAAAGAATGTCTCCACTGCCCCAGGACTCGGGCGGACAGATCTTGTTGTCACTGCTCATCTCAATGAACGGATTGATTTCCATTGGGTAAATCCGGCACACCAGCGGGCGCTCTTCATAGATGCCGCACAGGTTATCCGCACGCAAATTCGGGCACTGGTCGAGCGCATTGGCAACGAACACCGCGATAACGCGGATGCTGCTGTCATCACTGTTGACCGCGACCGACCGGCCTGCGCCGTGGGCATATTGTCTTGAGTCGGCTGGCCAGGTCAGCTCGTTGAAGGCTTCCAGCACCACCGCTACATCATGTCCGCGGGCCAGCCATTGCTCGGCCTCGGTCAGCGTCAGGGGTATGAGCCGGCCTTTGCAGCAGATCCCGCAGCCCACGCAGTTATAGCGAATCACAGTGTTTTGCATATTCCATCCTGGAGCTACAGGTCTTTTCAGGGGCGAACGGGTTCGGCGCCCATAATCTGGTCGAATGATTGAAAAACAGGGTCACGGACATTCACCTGCTGCTGATCAGCCAGGGTGAGGGGTAAACAAATGTATTGAGTTGCGATACACAAGCATCAATAGGATGGCGCTGGTGCAGTCATGGCGGGAAAATAACAGTTTCCGAACGTATCAATATCGACACAGTTGTAGCCGGGTATTTCAAAGAGAAGCATTCTCGTCCCATAAGCCAGGCAAAGCCGCAAACGGCATCGCCATGCTGGAACCAAGTCACAGGGCATTTCCACTCAGGGCAAAGGAAACCTTCCTTTACGGCCGGACAGCCATCGCGAGGTTGTTCCGGTCAGTCCATGACACGGAGAATGCTCATGATTCCGCTTAACAACACACCCGGCACGAGCCAGATACATGGCGCGACGTCCTCGGGCCACAACCCGCAAGGCCTCAACCAGCAAAACCAGCCACCGACACAGCGCACAGCCACTTCACTGGACAAACTGGGTCAGCACTCAACCACAAAAACCGGCCCGGTGACTCAGGACCTGCAGGCCACGCCAAAGATCGGCGTGCAGAGCAGCGGACAGTCCGAGATACAGAATCAGGACGCCAGCGATCAGGCCGCTCAAGCCACAGCACAGCGTATGCGCGGGGCGGGCTCAAGCCTGCGCGGTTCGGATAAATTGGGGCGCTCTGGGGGCGGAGAAAGCCGGGCAGAATCCTCGAAATCGAAGAAATCCGAAAGCAACGCAGAAAGCAGCGTCAAGTCAGAAGCCATGCCTCTGGCACAAAATGACCCGGTTGTGCTGAAAACAGAGGAGATGGGTTGGCCACTGCGCAACAGCGCACTGAAAAACTCCTTGATGGGCAAACCTAAAGCCGAATCCTCGAAATCGAATAAAGCCGAAGGCAAGAGCAGCGCAGGCGAGTCAGCCAAAGAAACGCCAATCCAGAAAGAGGCCGGTACATCATCTAAGCAGGAGATTACCGAAACCGGATCACCGAAGCTTTCCCGTGATGAGCAGGCGCTTCAGAACGCAGCTCAGGCCAGAAGCAGATCGAATACCAGACTCAGTGGCAGCGATGGCCTGGGCCGGGCCCTCAACGAAGGCCGCGAGTCCCTCCCCAGACCCGATAGCAACGCGGTCACTCTGGACAAGAAAGGCAAGGCCAGTTTCGAGAACTTCAGCCCACCGGCGCTGAACACCTTGCTTCAAGATACCGTTGGCAAAAAGGATAAAACCTACCTGGCCCATCATTACACGGGGAAAGGCAACGATCAGGTCCTGCTGGAACCCAAGGGCCACCTGCTCAAGATGCAGCAGAGTGAAACAGGCTTCACCCTGTTGCGCAGCAGTAAATCGCTGGATGTACCGTCAGGTAGCAAACCTGGCAGCGTCACGCTCCAACGCCAGGGCAACTCGATGAACCTCGAAGGCCTGAAATCGACGGTCACACAAGCCCTGCCGGACAAAGCGCACATTGCCCACTTGAGCGGAGCCCATCAGGACAGCAGCGGCCAGACGCTGCGCCTTCATGATGAAAAGCTTTATCAGTTCAAGTCGGACACTTCCAAGTGGTCCCCCCTTCCCGATACAGGCGACAAAAAATTCAGCAGCCTTTCAACGGAAGGTGACGGCAAGCTCTATGCCCGTAGCGGCGACTCGCTGATCAATCTGTCCAGCGATAAAAAACCCGAAATCCAACTCAAGGATCTGGCGGCACATTCGGTTGCCTCCGACGGAACCGTGGCCATGCTGGCGGGCAAGGACACCCAGACCCTGCAGTTGGGCAAGATGGGGGAAGTGCCAGAGCTGCATATCACCCTCAACCTCAACGATGGCAAGTCCGAAGCCAGCAGCATCGGCCTGACCAAGGATCGCCTGTTCGTCGCCGATACCGAAGGCAAGCTGTACAGCGCCTCGCGCAACGAGCTTAAAAGCGATGATGGCGTCCTGAAACTCATGCCGGAGAAAAACTACCAGCCAGAAGATGGCAAGCTGGGAGCGCGTCATCAGGTCACCGGTTTCATGAGTGGTGATGACGGGCAGATGCATGCCTTGGTCAAGGACGGTGCCGGCCAGGTCCACTCCCATACCCTGGATGAAAAGACCTCCAGCCTCCAGAGCGGCTGGAACCTCTCGGACGTGAAGGTTCTGGAAAATACCCAGGGCCTGCCTGTAAAGAGCGAGCCGACTTCGGAAAACATCTACGACCTGCACAGGAACGGTCGCGTAGGCCTGGTGGATGGCAGTATCCAGGCATGGGATACGACCACTCAGGCCTGGAAAGACACCGGCGTCAAAGATATCGATGCGCTGAAACGCGGCATCGACGGCAATGCCTATGTGCTCAAGGACGGCAAGGTTCACGAGCTGAAAGTGACTCCCGACTACGGCAAGAGCACCTTCAACGACACCCACAACCTGAAAGATACGCCACGCTCTACCAAGGTCGAACTGGGCGATGCCATCGCGGGCCTGGAGGACCGCGTGATCAAAGACTTTGCCATGTACAACGACAAACAGTTCGTGGCCCTTGATGACAAAGGCCGCATGACCGCCCACCACAAGGAAGGCGATCCAACTGAAATGACCCGCCATGGCCTGGAAGGCACTGTTGCCTACCTGACCCTGGACGCCAATGGCGTGCATGCTGCAACCAGCAATGGCGATCTGTTCTTCATGCTCAACGAGGACTGGCAGAAAAAACCGACGGATACGCCATTGCAGTCCCAGCCTTCGACCTCCACAGCGGCTGAGGACAAACCTTCAACATCCGCCGCAGCAGCGGACAAACCTTCAACCTCCACTGCAACAGCGGACAAACCTTCAAGCCCCAAGGCATCGGAGTCCAAAACAGACAGCGAGCCCAAATGGCAAAAAATCCCTCTCAGCTTCGGGAGTGAGATAGCCAGTATTCGTACAGAAGTGGATAACACGCTCAGCGTTTCGCTGAAAAACGACCCCAATGGTAACGGCGCCTATCAGCTCAAGGACAAGAAATGGCAAACCATTGACCATCGTCCTGCCGATCAGAACGAACTGAACACGATATTCAATCGACTCGACAAAAGCATGGCAAGGGTGAGCATTCCCGGAGTCGGCACATTAAACTATACCTCCAACCTGCTGGGCCGCAGCGGTATAGAGCAAAGCAATAAATCCAGCACGGTAGAGTTCACCAAGGCTTACGTTTTCAAGCCCGATCTGGAAATACGACCGGCCAAGAACGTAGTGAACTATTTCGACCACAAGATCAATGGCCGGGTCGGTCTGGCAGACGTCTACAATGCCCAGTCCCCCTTGTTTCATGACTTGAAGGAAATCCGCCAGGCACCAGGCAAGGCCCCGGAAGCCGGCCACGACCTGAAAACTCGCATCGCCAAACTGGATATCGGTGAAGAAGGCAAGGAGTTGACCAAAAGCCTGGAGTCTTTCCGCGAAGAGCTGGAAAACCACAGCCGCAAGGCGGTCATGACCCTGGGCGAAAAAGCAGGCCTGCTCAACCTTCATGGAGAGCCCACGGAAAAAGGGAAAAAAGCCGCGAGTAAACTGGAGTCTGCGCCTCCAAAACGTAATGAACCCAAGAATGACCTGATGGCACTGACTCAGGGTGCTCTGGACAAAGTCTCTCCGTCCTCGGATAACCCGACCGGCGCATTGCTCAAGTCCCTGCAGGGCATGGGCCTGAAAATGAAGCATCTGGATGCCGATACCCCCGCGGGCAAGCGTCGCCATGGCCACGATGAACATGCCCTGACCAAGGCACGCCTGGCTCTGGATATCAAGACCCTCAATGAGGTCGGACAGCTGCTGGACAAAGCTGAAAAACTCCCTGATGGCCCCGACAAGAATGCCCAGATAAAGGCCATCAAGCACGAATTGACCCATCTGCGCGACAAGACCTATGGCGAAAATCCGATCAAGCACGTTTCGGACATGGGTTTTACCGAGCACTATCAGTTGGAAAAGTCCTACGACGGAATCAAGGCTTTCCTGAACGGTTTCCACAAGCCGGATCACGCCACCAGCCTCAACATGCGCGTCGCCACCGGCAGCAAGGATCAGGCCGAGCTGGCTGAAAAATTCAAGAACTCGCTTAAGCAGCTGGAATTTCCGGACGACGAAATCAGCCTTTCACGCAGCTACGGCATGACCTTGAGCACGCCCTTCATTGGTATAGCCAAACACGTGACAGGCCCCTTCCCCAGCGGGCAGTACACCAACACCCGCAATTACGCCTTTGCGGCCGAGCGCGGCGAAAAGGGCGTGGAAGTCTATCTGCTTCGTGAACGTGCCAACCTGCTCAGCGGTACCGTGGGAGCCGGCAAGGATGTCCTGCCGGACATTACGAGCGCCGGTGAATACGCAAAACTGACCACCCTGGATCTGGGCAATGAAAAACGTGGCGCACTGGCCTTTCGCGTAGGAGGCGATATAACGCTTGCGGGTACCCACACCCAACGTACCGGTGTGGCATTTACAGTGCCGGATGAAAAGATCGATCAGTTCGTCGACAACCTCTTCACAGGCAAGCTGACAGCACTGGATGTTCTCAAGGAAGGCGCAAACCACAAGGCCCACGAAATGAAGCGGGTCAATGTCGACTTGACTGCGGGGGCCAACACCGAGTTCCGCGTACAACTGGGCATCTCGGATCATGACAGCAAGCCATTGACAGCCTCTGCACGCTTCGGTGTCGGTTTCACCGCCAACGTCAATCTTGCCAACTTCACCTGGCAAAAACTGAGTCAGGAAAACGATACCAGTCGCATGGATGAAAAATCCCAGAACAGGCCTCGTCTGCTCAACAACTTCAATGCCGGATTTTTCGCCCGCGCTCAGGTTGTCGGCGGCCATACCAATCCAACCCCGAGCTCGGCCCCCGGCTCTCAGGCAATCACGAGCACCAACGGCATCACTGGAACCGCCTCCATTGACGACAAGACAACCAAGCGGATCAAGTTCCAGTTCAAGGAGGCGGCACCGCTGACCACCGCCAATGTGACCAAACTCGCAACGTCGTTGGGCGATGCGTTCAAGGACAAGGCTTCGAAGGCCGAACTGACTCGACTGGCCGACCATAAACAACCGGAATACAAGGACGCCAGTGCCAAGGAGAAAATCCAGATTCATCTGAAGGGGCTCAATGACTTCTTTGCCAGCAAGACGCCGGAAAACGATGATCAATACGCAGCATTGCGTTCTCTGAAACGTTCCACGGCCCAGCAGGAAGCCTCGGTCAACAAGCACAGCGTGCTGGACAATGGTCGCTTTGAAAGTAACTACACCAACCTGGCGCGCCTGGACTCGCAGAACCTTACTTCCAAGATCATGAGTGTGATTTACGGCAATCATCAGACCAGCAACGCGGAGAACATCGCCAAGCTGATCGATCAGGACCCGGCACTCAAGTCGATACTCAAAGAGTTTCAAAGCCAGCCTGGCACCCTGGCACGGGTTCGCCTGGAGCCCAAGGACCATGTCTTCGACAGGGTCGATGCCGGCAGCCGGGATGGCACTCTCACGCAAAAAGAAATGTTCGAACTGCTCAGCAACCGCGACAACATGCGGGTCCTGGCTATTTCGATCTTCAAGAGCGCAGCACAGACCGAAGGTTTCACCACTCCCACGCCATTGGTCAGTGCCAATAGCTCAGCCTCAATGGCCGTGAACAAGACCCTGGCCAAGGTGAACTTCACCTACGGCGAGGATCAGGACAAACCCAAGGCGTACTTCGTGAACGGTGAGATTTCCCGAGCATCGGACACACAGAAAACCGTAATGCAAGACCTGCAGAAAAGCGGACTGGAACTCAAGAGCTAAGCCGCTCCCGTTCTTTGTTCACTGACGTAAAAAACAGGCTCGCGGCGCAAACAGAATTGCGCCGCGAGCCTCACCTGTTCTGTGTTTTGACTGCTCAAAGGAACCTCAAGATGACTACCGCTTTTTATGCTCTCGACGATTTTCCGGAACTGGCCAACCTGGTCGCCAACTGCGCGGTGATCCAGGAAGAGCTCGCGACTCTGGATGCACCTCTGCTCGATATCGACCGTACCAACAAGCAGCATCAGCAAGTACACGAAGAACTGAGCGAACACCTGCAACAGGGTGGCGATTACGGCTGGCTCAAGGGCTGGGGTGCCGAAGGAGGCAACCGTGACTGGACGCAATATGCGCTGCTGTTCAGAGACACGCCTATCGGCCCGGCCCAGGCGACCATGCCCCGCACTCTGGAGTTGTTCAAGCCGCTCAAGGGCATAAAAGTCGTGGCCCTGGCCCGTATGGCGCCTCACAGTTTTCTGAGCTTGCACCGTCACCCGGAACTGACGGATGAAGGCCTGTTGCAGATGCACATCACCCTCAGCGCCGCCAATGAAGCCAACTACTCCTACCTGAACGTGGCGGGCGAGTTCTATCACCAGAAACCGGGCACAGGCGCGATTTTCGATGGCTCGCTGGATCATTTCGCCGTCAACGCCACTCCGGTTCCACGGACCATCATCTACATGGAGTTCGAGAAAGAGAAGTTCATGAAGCATTGATTGAAGTAAACGCTGTACCCGTCCCACAGAGCGTGAGTAACGCCTGTGGGATTTTTTGTGTCTGTGTTTTGAGCAGAATGAATTCGCAAGGTGGGGTTTCAAACGACGTATATTTATTGGATTTGATGGCCCTTCGCGAATGAATTCCCCCCTCCCGTAGGAGCGAATTCATTCGCGAGACGTCATTGAGGACGATAGATTTCTTCAGCTTCACGGGCCTCTCGCGAATAAATTCGCTCCTACCAGGGTAGTGCCAGTCAGCAAATGCAAACAGCGCCCATAAAAAAACGGGCTCTTCAAGAGCCCGTTTTGTTTCCCGCCTTACGTACTGTCAGTGCACGACCGGCTTGGCACCCGCAGCTTCCAGCAAGCGATCAGCCAACAACCGCACGATCCAGAAGGCTGTCAGCGAAGCATCGCCACGTAACTCGTCAGCACCTGCATCACGCTTGAAGTCCGACTCCAGGCTGTCAATGTAATTGTTCAGACTGAACTGGCCATTGACCCGGTTACCCGGCTTGTCGAGAGTCGCCTGCAAACGCTCGTTGACCAGAGCAATTGCATTTTCAAACGCCTGACGCTGATCTGGGGTCAGGTAACCGCCCTTGCGTACCAATGACGACCAGGAGACTTCTTCAGGCTTTTGTTCCGTGGCTGTCATATCAGACCTCCTTGTGGTTGGTAGAACCCGGCAGCTTGTCGTAAGGGTGCTCTACGTTCTTCAGGTTGATGCCGCTGGTGGTCAGGTTCAGGCCTTCACTGTCGCTCTTCACGAAGGAGAACTTGCCGTTTTCAGCGTCGACGTTCTTCAGGTCCAGGTTCCAGTTGCCTTGCTGCCCACCGTTGGTGCGCATGAAAGTACCGAAGTCCTTGGCCTTGAAGTTGTCCACACTCACGTTAGCGTCGGCATTGAGCTGGAAGATCTTGTCATTGGCGCCCTGAGCACTGCTGTTGGTGATGTT
The DNA here is from genome assembly GCF_018343775.1 of Pseudomonas cichorii. NCBI lineage: Bacteria > Pseudomonadati > Pseudomonadota > Gammaproteobacteria > Pseudomonadales > Pseudomonadaceae > Pseudomonas > Pseudomonas cichorii. The sequence goes on along the minus strand of NZ_CP074349.1, from coordinate 2,114,443 downwards.
CAGGTTAGTGACTTTGGCACCGCCTTCACCCTTCACGGTCAGTGCATCTTCACCGACGTTGGTCCAGTGAACGTTATCGACGTTTACAGCCTTCTCGTTGCCAGCACGAACGTGCACGCCATCAGCGGCGTTTTCACCGAAGGTCACGTTTTTCAGGGTGGCGCCTTCAGCCAGTTCAAACATTGGCTTCTGTCCTTCGCCCTGTCCGCCATCACCCAGGCTAGGGCCGGCAGTAAAGGTCTTGCCCTGGCCATCGAACACTTCGCCCGGACCTACCTTGATCGTTTCGTTGACTACGGTCGGGCTGCCCGAAGCAGTCGGGAAAGATACTGGCGTGGATGAACCAGCAGCACCAGTGCCTGCAGGGCTACCTGTGCCAGGAGTCGGAGCCGCGCCACCGATGGATGGAGTTGGAGCTGCACCGCCGCCGCCACCACCCACAGATGGAGCTGGAGCACCGCCGCCACCACCGCCACCCACAGATGGAGCTGGGGCACCACCGCCACCACCGCCGCCCACAGATGGAGCTGGAGCACCGCCGCCACCACCCGCAGATGGAGCTGGAGCCCCACCGCCGCCACCACCAGCCGGAGCACCGCCACCGCCACCGCCGCCAGTCCCCTTGCTGGAGGAGTCAGACGGCTGGTTGAAGGTTTCCGGATGGCTGTCCATGAACTGGGCGATCATTTCCAGCAGCTCTTTGAGCTTGCCGTCCTGGGATACCTGGCCACCGCCATCGGAGGTCGGCTGGATTGCGTTATCCATGGAACCGCCACCCAGACTTTTCATCAGCGTGTTCACCAGATCTTCGACGCTGCCGGAACCACCACCCGCGCCCTGGGCACCACCAAGGCCCTGGCCCGAGCCCAGACCTTCAAGCCCTTTGGTGCCGCCACCAGCACCGCCTGCACCGCTTACCGGCGAACCCGAACCGGAACCCGCGCCGTTGCCACCGCCTTCGCCCGTGCCCGACGAAGAGTCGGAACCACCAAGAATTTTTTCGAACAGCGCCATCAGAACCTGAGTCAGCAGCTCTTTGGACGATTCGTCGCCGGTGCCGTTCGCACCCTTGGAGCTGCCATCCTTCTGCTCGCCGCCTTGCAGGGACTGCAGCAAGGAGTCGATGTCGCTCTGGCCCGACTTGCCAGTCTGGCCCGCACCGGAACCCGAACCTGCGCCGGCACCACCACCGGAGCCAGAACCGGAACCGAGCAACATTTCAGCCAGCATGCCGGCCAGTTGCTCCAGAGCGGATTGTCCGCCCTGCCCCGTGGCAGCACCTGCTGTAGCCCCGCCCAGACCACCCGATAGTCCCGAAAGACCGGAAAGACCACTTTGGGAAAAACCCGAAATACCCGCGATATCAGCCATTTTCTACCTCGTTCCTTCATTGAGAGTGTCCGGAGTACGGCAATCGATGCCGTTCTGGCCGGGGGTAGTGCCATCGAGAGGATCGACCTCGTAGTGGCACTCACCGTTGTGTGGCAACAGCCGACAGACGGTTCCCAAACAAATACTCAATTCAGCAAGGGCTGAACGGTGGTGCGGGTTTGCTGGACCTGCGTCATGAAGCCGTTGACCAGATCGCAGAACTGGACTTCGTCGAGACGAGCCAGTTCACGCTGGGTGCACAGACGCAGCTCTTGCTGATCAAGGGCCAGCCAGCAGCCACGCAGACTTGCAACATCAAAGTTGATGTTGAGCAGACGCTGCATGTTTTCCTGGCTCTTGCGCACTTGGCCCAGACTGCAATGAATAACCACATTGTCACTGAGCTTGGGCACTTCGATAACGGCGGCTTGACGGTTCTGGCTGTCATACAAAGCGCAGACACCATTTTGGAGGGTTAAAGATGTACCGAGTGTTTCACTAAGACGCGCAATAAAACGTTGCGCGTCGCGTTGGGAGTTCGCCATTGAATTTTCCTCAAGTTTGTCGTTGCTCAAAAAATGGATCCAGTGCGACAACTGAGTGGAAAATTAATGGCGAGCGGTTCCGGCTGGAATAAATATTCTGAATCTAGTGTTTAAACCCGGTCAATGTGAGGAACTCACTGAGCAGGCCATGCAAGGTGTCTTCGCGTCGATAATCACGACCCAGTTCGTGCCAGACGACGAACCGTTGCTGATTGTCCAGACAGATATAGTAACCGTCATAGGACTCGACGTCCTCGAAGCGGCGCTTGAGCGTGTCGGAGAACAGATTGGGCCGCTGCGCCTGGCGCTCTATCATCAGCGCCAGCCCCCAGCCCACGCTGTCTCTGCGATACACGAAATCGATGCCAGGGGCCCATTGCCAGGTACTCGGCTGCTGCTCGCCGATGCTGACAAGGAAATCTCGCTGGTCGCTACTACGCAGAATCGTTTCAGTCATTCAAATGTACCGTAGTGTATTCAGTTGCGTCGTTACGCAGTTCAGGAGACCACCAAACTTTAAGGCCGGAACTATTGGCGTCAACTTGCTGGCATTCACTGGCAGAACAAGATGATTGCATTGTCGCACAAGCACTCAACAAGAGAGTAACAATAAATAAGGCACCTGCATGTAACAACTTCATTTCGGATTCTCCCTACAAACGGACTGTACTGAATTCGGCCCTGAAAAGTACTGTGTTAATGGGTTGTGTCGCTATTTAAACAATAGATGTCACTGTGCCTGAAACCGTTCTCCATCCCATAGGTTTCAAGGCGGCAGTATTGATACTCTGGCAGGACTGGCAGGTGTCGCAATCGTCGCCACCGGCCGGGTTGCCACAAACACTTCAGTTGATTGACCTGGCTGAAGGCGCCCGGCAGGCAACATTGTTACAGCAAGTGTACGACCCCCGGAGCAGGATGCCAGAGAGAAATCCTGAGCCTTGCTGCTGTTATTACGCACGACGCCAACAGCAATATCGAAGCCATTACCGCCAAACCATTGACCCCGCGCAGGATCAATCGAAAGCCCGCTCCCCACTCTACACAGGTCCCCCAGACGCACACCAGAAGATGCCTCTTTAACATCACTCGGGATGCGTCCCTTGACCAGGTCGGCAAAGGCGTTGGAGATGGCTATTTTCTTGCGCTCGCGACTGTTGGGCGAGCCACTGAGGGCCAGTGCCTTGTCCAGTTGTGGACGGTTTTCAGTAGCGATGTAGCGCGCCGGATCGATCTGGTCGCCAATCAGCCTTGGCGTGAGGATGAACAGACGCTCGCGTCGTGAAACCTCCTGGCGCTTGGACGTGAACAGCGGCCCCAGAACAGGCAGGTCCCCCAGCAGCGGCACCTTGTCATGGCGCTGGCCGGTTTCATCGACATGAAATCCGCCAATCACCAACGAACGGTTTTCGCTGATGACCGCCTGGGTGCTGACCGTGCCTCGCTTCACATCCGGGGTTTCGCCGTCGCGGGAGCGATCGAGCTGGCCGTCCTCGATGTCGATGATCAACTGGAAGCGGTTGGGCTGCGCACCGGCAATGGTGCGAGGGATAACTTGCAGGCTGGTCCCGGCAGTGACCGATTGCACGTTGGCGACCCGCTCACCGGTGGCCGTGATATACGCGGTGCGGCTGAAATCGATCACGGCAGGCTGGTTTTCCAGAGTCAGCACCGAAGGCCTGGCGATCACGGATGCCACACCCTGCCCTTCCAGTGCCTGGATGTCGGCAAAGAAGCGATCGAAATCACTGATGGAAAGCGTGGCCGAACCACCGGTCAGGAGTGAGCTGCCAACGTTTACCGAGCCGGCACGTGCCGACCAGCGAGACTCCAGAGCGCTCAGTTGAGTACGATCGATGTCCAGAATGATTGCGTCGATTTCCACCAGATTGCTCGGTTGATCCAGTTGCTGGATCAACTGCTGATACATGTCGCGCTTTTCCGGGTTGTCATAGATCAGCACCGCATTGTTGCGCACATCGGCGACCACCTTGCGATTACTGGAGGTCTTGCCGGCCTTGGGCTTGTCACGTGAGGCGGTACGTTCGGTGGCCAGGTTGATGATCTTGTTGCGGCCGATATCCGCCATGCCCTGCAAGGCCTGGATATTGGCCATCGGGTCCTGGGGTGAAGGCGGTACGACCTGCTTGCTGTCCAGCAAGCCGTCGAGCAGTGTCGCAACACCGGGAATGGTGATGCTCTGCTCCCGATAGTGGATCTCGCGATCGGCCACGGCGGCATAACGCAACGAAAACATCATGACCTGCTGCTTCTCTTCGGCCTTGACCTTTTCCTTGCTGAAACCGCGGATCAGCTCGATATAGCGAGCCGGACCACTGACCAGCACCACGCCTTCATCCGGCAGTTCACCCCAGCCGAAACGCTTGTCCAGCAGGCCGATGTCGGTCAGCGCCTGCTTCAGGTCGGGGGCGGCATCGGAAGATACTTCCAGCCGTTGCGAGACTTGCCCCGACTGTGGGCTCACGTACAACTTGCCGTTGTACAGGAACCATTGAAATTGATGTTCCAGGGCCATGCGATCCAGGAACTCCTGGGCATTGCCCGCGCGAATCTTTGCATCCACCACACCGCTGACGCCATTCATCTCCAGGCCCACGCCATAGGAGCTGGCAAAATCCTTCAGCACGGTGCTCAAAGGAGTCTGGGATGCCTCATAGGCATAAGCAGACTGGCGCCACTCTTCAGGTACTGCGGCCATGGCAACCTCTGCCTGCATGCACAGCAGTGCAAGGCAGCACAGTCGTTTCAAGCATTGCTTAAACATAAGAGCCTCTCAGTGCCATAGGCCGCATGAATTGCCTTGGCGGGGTCACCTTCCTGGGTTCAAGCATCGACTCCCAGACATCACGCTGGTTGACCAGCGCTTCGATGTCATGAATGACCGATGCCGTACTCTGAAACTGCTGGTATTGCACAAGGCACAAGTGACTGGTTTCGGGATCCAGTGCCAACGCCCCGCGAAAGCGCCTGATGCTGGGGCCGGAAAGGCGCAATGCGGCCTCGAGCCCCGCATCACCGCCGCGCCATGCCGCGCTCAACGGCGCGAGATAAATCAGCCCTGCATTGCTGCGTTTGATGCTTAACGGCTGCTGATCGACTTGCAACAGCAAGACAGGTTCGTTGCTGTCGAGCCAACGCTCGACAGCAACGGTCAGATCAGCGGATTTCATTGATGATTGCCTTGGCCAGGTTGTGCTTGACCACAATTTCCTGGTTCACAGCCCAGCTGGCAGTCGAGGACTGCCGGATAGCCGAGTTGAAGGCGTGCCAATCATCCGGAGAGAAGGCGTCCAGACTCAGTGCAGCCGAGTCCAGATCCTTTTGAGTGTTTTCGAAGTTGTTGTCGAGACGGCGTCTGAGTGCATCGGAAGAAAGCATGGTGATACTCCTGGTTCGGGAACTCATGACTGAGTGGCAAGCGCAGGAGTTTGGTTCCAGAATATTCCGATCAAGGCCAGAGATGACGCTGCAGGGCGCTCCAGCTCAGGCTGAAGTCCCCATGTTCGGTGCGCAGGCTGATGGCATCGAGGTCAAGGTTCGGATCACCTCGCAACGTCCAGCCCAGTTGCCCCTGCTCTTCCAGGCTTTGGGCAAGCAGCGGTATCTGGTCGGGATGGCAATAGATCAAGGCCGACTCTTCGTTGGGGCTGGCCGAGGTCAGTTGCCGCAGGACTGCGCCGACTTTCTGGCCGTCCGACAATTCGCCCAGCACAAGCTGCAATGCCTGCTGAACCAGATCTTCTGCCGCCTCGACAATCGTTGCCAGTGTCTGCTCCCGTTGCTCGCGCAGATCATCGAGCAATGACTGGGCCTGCTGCCAGACCTCGGCACGGGTTTCTTCTTCGCAGCGCCGACGCAACGCCTCGGCCTCAGCCTCGGCAGTTTCAAGGATTTCCCGGGCACGGGCACGGGCATCTTCCAGCAGTTCTTCTGCCAGCAGGCTCTGCTCAAGAACTTCCCGGCGCAGAAGCGGCTCGTTAACCGTGGAGCGGTTACTGGTAAGCGTCAGACTGCGACTGGTCAACATGCGGACTTTCCTCAATGCTGTTGCTCAAAACGTACCCACCCACGGCCTGCCACAAGGCACACAATCTGGCTTTGGGTATGTCATCCAATGACAGGCATTCGGCCTGATCCACGGCATCGCGAGCGAACTTGACCCGCAGTCGCTGCCAGAGCCGGTCACCGACCCACGCCTTCAACAGACTCAGGCCCGCAACCCGAGGCTGTCGAGCGTCCCAGTGTTCAGGCAGCCAGTGCCCGGGCTGCAAGGCCCTGCCCAAGCGCCGACACCAGAGCCAGGCCGATTCGTCCAGGCTATCGGGCCGCGGCAGGCGACTGCCGGCACAGATCCCCACACAGAGTTCGAGTGCCAGCGCCCATTGCTCATCGGTCAGCTCCAGCAAGGGCAACAACAGGGCATCGGGTGCAGGCGGCAGGGTCGAAGTCATGCCCAGGTAGCGGTCGACCATTGCGTCATCGACCTGCCCCAGCAGCCTCAAGGTTGAAGCGCTCATGCCTGCCGAATCGTGCAGTTGCCAACTATCATGGGCCTGGCGCCAGCCCTGGGTCCACCAACATACCCAGACCAGCGCCTGCGGCTCGCTCACTTTCATTTCGGCGGTTCCGCCGCTACAGCAGGCCGCGGCATGAAGCGTTGTCGCCATTGCGGGTTGAGTGCCCACAGGCCAGCCAGCATCAGGGCGATCCCGAACGTACAGAGCACCGCCATCCACTGCCAGAACTCCAGGCGGTCGCGCGTCATGGTGAACGGCCCGACACTGACCATCGGCACCGACTCCTGATAACCCTGGGAAGGAACGAACACCACTGCCAGCTTTTTCTCGTCCGCATTGGCCATGCCTGGAATACTGCTGGCAACCATGCGGCGTATGCGCGGCAATATGCTGTCGGGTTCGAGATCATTGCGGTATTTGATGAACACCGCAGCCGAGGCCGGCTGAACCGGCTCCCCCGGCGCTATACGTTCAGGCAGCACGACATGCACCCTGGCAACCACGACACCATCGATCTGCGACAGGGTCTGCTCCAGTTCCTGAGACAAGGCGTAGATATAGCGCGCCCGTTCTTCCATGGGAGAGGAAATCACACCCTCCTTGCGAAATACTTCCCCCAGCGTCGAGCGTGACCGGCGAGGCAGGCCTACGGCCTCCAGCACCTTCACCGCACGGGAAATATCCTGCGTGGAAACCAGGACGGCGACTCCCCCCTTGTCCAGGCGCTTTTGCGCGTCAATGTTTTTACCCGCAAGCTCTGCCAACACTTCGTTGGCATCCTGCTCGGTCAGATCGCGATGCAGCTCCATACGGTCGCCGCAACCAGCCATCATTAACGCCAAAAGCATAAGGATGGCCAGCCTGATTGCCTTGGGGTGCATAGTCGGGGCCTTATTGCAGACTGGTCAGTTTTTCCACAGTCTGGGCCGCCTTGCTTACCAGCTTGGCGCTGAGCAGGCTTTCCAGATAAAAGGAAGACAGGGAACGGTTGGCATCCATTGCCATTTTCGGATCGCTCGAGCGAGCGGCTCGCTGCAGGTCTCGATCAACCCTTTCCGACTCTTTCTGGTAAGCGGTCGATGCCTTGGAAATAGGCGATACCAGCATTTGCGAATCGCTGGCAGGCTTGGGATCTGCAGAGCGCATGGCGGCATTGAACCAGGCAATGTCCGCCTCGGCAGGAGTAGGGCCAGACGGTGGCGATGTCACCTCTGTCTCGAAGAGGCCAGTGTGATGAGTTGATACGCGAGTAACGGCCATGTTTGCTTTCTCCTGCCAAGACGAAGGTTTACAGATCAACCGCGATAGTCGGTGACGCTTTGCTGAACAAGAACGGACAGAACGTTGCCCGCCGCGATGCTCGCATCGGTCTTCAAGGTGTTGCCGGCGCCACCGTTCTGGAAATTCTGTTCCGCATTGGGAAACAGGCCGCCCAGCGAATTGCCCTGAGCACTGTCCTTGATTTCGCCCTTGATCATGTTGATGGCTTTCTGGAACTGCTCGCCTTCAGCCTTGGACATGACGTTGTCGCCCTCGGAGAGCTCCCCCATCCAGTCCTTCGACTTGCCGTCCGGTTTTCCGAACTCTTCCGGATGCATGTCCATGAAGCGCGAGACTTCCTTGAGAACGTCTTTGTCCTCGAAGTTGAAGCTCATCTGGCCGCTTTTGGCATTCGGGGCAGTATTGGGCGTCAGCAGGTTGTCGAGTTTTTCCTCGCCCAGGCTGCCCAGCAATGCGGCCAGCAGTTCCTGAAGGCCACCACCGGAAGCTCCGTTGCTGGCTGCCGAACCACCACAGCCCGACGAGGAATGGGTGCCGGTATTGTTACCAGTATTGAAACCCGAGTTCCCCGTACCGAAACCCGAACCACCAGAGACGTTCTGGCCTTTGGAGCCGCCACTGAGGAATTCGTTGATCAGACCTTCAAGACCTTTAGTGAAGGATTCTTTCTCCTTACTGTTGAGGTACTTGTCTTCCGACAGCTCGTCGCGCCAGCCATTGACCTTGCCATTGGCGTCGTGCGGTTTTCCGAACTCGTCAGGATTGCGATCCATGTAGTCGGCAACCATGCCAAGCAACGGATTGTCAGTGTTACGGATGTTGGCGCCGCTGCCCGACTTTTCAAACAGCGAATCACCCAGCAATGAAGCGATCTTGCCAGCACTTCCGTTAGGGTCGGACTGCATGGTAGACATTTGCGTACTTGCGAAGGAGCTCTGGAAAGTGGTGCCTTGCGCAGCGCCTAACGAAGAAGAAGGAATCATGGATTTACTCCTTGGAAACCGAACAGGTTGAAGCCCTCCTGGGGTGAACCAAGAGGGCACGGCAACCACTTAGTAGTTGATCGCCTTACCGGTTTGCTGAGCAGCGTTCTGCGCCTTGGTGGCAGAATCCTGGTAGGCGCTGGCGATACCGTTGATGGTATCTGTCTGCATTTTGTTCGATTGTGCTTCGGCGTTCATCATTGTGGTTGCAGCAGCAGTAGAGTCCATCAGGGTCATTGCGGACATCGAAGCGCCGAGGGAAGCGGTACCAGCCATAGTTATTACTCCTGATCATCGAGATGGTTTGGACACCAAATTGGTGTTCGAACATTGAGTGGTCGATTTTCAGAAGCGGTTCCATGCGAACGCACGAATGAGGAAGTAAATAAAAAACTACGGCTCCGGCGAGTTGATACTGAGGCTTTTCATGCGGTGATAAAGGGTGCGTCGGGGAATGCCCAGTTCACTGATCACGGACTCGATACACTTGGGATGACGCGACAGACAATCCTGAATGAGCGCCTTTTCGAACTGGCGAAGATACCCCTTGAGAGGAACATTGCCTTCCAGGTGCGGATCTTCGTCGGTGCCCAGCGGTGACATGCCCAGCACGAAACGCTCTGCCGCGCATTTAAGCTCGCGGATATTGCCGGGCCAGCGATGACTGAGCAGGCGGTTGAGCACGGCAGGATCACGCTGGGGAAGCGGCTGATGGTGCTTCTGAGCCGTCTCCATGACGAAACGCTCGAACAACGAAGGAAGATGGTCAAGGCGCGAACGCAGGGTAGGCAACTGGATCTTGATGACGTTCAGGCGAAAAAACAGATCTCGCCGAAACTTGCCCTCCTCTACCAGTTTCTCCAGCGGCGTCTGTGTCGCGACAATCACACGCAGGTTCAGCGACACGAAACGTGTCGAGCCCAAGCGCTCTATTCCGCGCATTTCCAGCACGCGCAGCAGCTTTGCCTGGAGCAGCAACGGCATGCTGTCGATTTCATCCAGATAAAGCGTCCCGTTGTGGGACGCTTCTATATAGCCGGCCCGCGACTTGGATGCGCCGGTGTATGCCCCCGCCATGACCCCGAAAAGCTCACTCTCGGCCAGTTGCTCGGGCACGGCGGCGCAGTTGAGTGCGACCAGAGGACCTTCGCGACCCGACAACTGGTGAATGCGTCGTGCCAGGGTGTCCTTGCCGGTGCCCGTCTCCCCCTCCAGCACCATGTCGACGTTGAGCGGAGCCGCCTTGCGGATAAACGACTGCAGCGTGCCAAAGATATCGAGGACCTCATGCTCCATCTGCGAAGAGTCAGTATTCATAAAGCCCTCATCCATCCATCTCCTTGCGATGATAAACACTTCCGCTGAATATCAGGAATACCCTCGCCGACGGATCTCGGCAGTCTGCCGACGACTGACGCCGCGAAACGGGTACTTTAAATTAACGTCCAGCAATTATCTCGTTTTGATTTTCTATTAAAACCATTGATTTCTCGGTAAAGGCACCGGGGTGACAGGCAGCATGTAAAAACCGAGACGAAAGCCTCATTGCACCGAGGCGGCTTTGCAACTTTGCAAGTCGTTTAAGAGCCCGGCCGTTTATGGTAGGGAAAGTGCGTTCTTATTCGGTTTTCCGAACGCGTAATAAAACCGTCGTATATTTCTGGCACATCTTTCACCTTGATTCATATACATGTCCTGCGCGCTCTAACAACTGCACGCATAAGCGCCCTGTGACGCTCACTGCATGAAAAGGAGCACACGACCCTGAATATTCCAAAAAAGAATTACAAGATTCCTTTATATTCTTTTTAAGATCACCCATGAGCTGCAACACTCATCGTCAGAATCATCCATAAAGTGTTGAGAACTCATGAAAAAATTGACTGCCATTACTGCCCTGTCCCTCGCCGTGCTCTCGGGTCTGGCTCATGCCGACCGCCTGGAAGACATCAAAAAATCCGGTGTCTTGAGGGTGGCTGCTTTCGACAGCAATCCGCCGTTCGGTTTTGTAGATGCAAAAAGCAAGCAAATAGAGGGCCTGGATGTGGATTACGCCAAGGCCATCGCCGACAAGCTGGGTGTGAAGCTGCAATTGCAACCCACAAACCCTGCAAACCGGGTGCCGCTACTGGTCGCCAACAAGGTCGATCTGGTTCTGGCCAATTTCACCATCACCCCGGAGCGGGCCGAGCAGGTGAACTTCAGCATCCCCTACTTTTCCTCGGGCCAGCAGTTCATCGTCAAGAAAGGAACGCTCAAGAATCAGGATGACCTGAACAAATGGCGCGTGGGCGTCGACAAAGGCACTGTCAACGAAGGCGTGCTGCGCGAGAAATTCCCCGGTGCCAAAGTGATTGCCTACGATGATACGCCTTTTGCCTTCACCGCACTGCGCAACGGTAACGTGCAGGCTATCACTCAGGACGGTCCGAAACTGATCGGCCTGCTGGCCAATGTGCCGGACAAGGACAAATACGAAGTTCCGCCCTTCACCATCTCAAATGACCTGATCGGAGTCGGAATTCCGAAAGGCGAAACCGCACTGACCGAGTTCGTCAACCAGACGCTGGTAGAGCTGGAATCCAAAGGCCAGGCCCAGAAGATCTATGACACCTGGTTTGGCCCGAACACCCCGACACCTCTGGCTCGTCTGTTCAAGATCGGTGACAAGAGCTGATCCCGAACGATCCGTTTCTCAGTAGCCCGCTGCGGACAATCCAGCGGGCTCTTTCAATTCTGGATGGATGTTGCGTCTGATGTTCGGTGAACTGCTGGGCCCGCAATACCTGCATTTGTTGTTCGATGGATTTCTGCTCACGCTAGGCCTGTCGATCCTGGTCTGCCTGAGCGCCACAGCGCTTGGCTTTCTTGTCTGCCTGGCACGCATTTCCTCTTCGCGTCTCTGGTCCTGGCCTGCACGGGGCTATCTGTCGCTGTTTCGCAATACGCCTCTGCTGGTGCAGTTGTTCTTCTGGTACTTCGGGGTCAGCGCCCTGTTGCCTGAAGCGCTGGTCAGCTGGCTGAACATGCCACACGAAGTGAACCTGGCCGGCCTGCTGATCGAATGGCCGTCATTCGAGTTCATTGCCGGTTTCTGGGGCCTGATGCTCTATAGCAGTGCGTTCATCGCCGAAGAGTTTCGCGCCGGTGTCGCTTCGGTGCGCGCCCAGCAGCGCACTGCCGGACAAGCTCTGGGGCTGCGCCCCGCGCAAGTCTGGCGTTATGTCGTGCTGCCTCAGGCCGTGCGCACGGCGCTTGGGCCATTGCTGGGGCAATACATGAATGTGCTGAAAAACTCCTCGCTGACCATGGCCATCGGCCTGGCCGAACTGTCCTATGCCTCGCGTCAGGTCGAAACCGAAACCTTCAAGGCTTTCCAGGCCTTCGGTATCGCCACCTTGCTGTACATCGTGAGCATCGCGCTGATCGAAGCCATCGGCCAGATGATCCAGCACAGCAAGCGTTATCGCCAGGGAGCGGCCTGATCGTGGACTTTTCAGTCATAAGCGACAACTTCGCCTACCTGATGGTGGGCGCGTATCCGGACGGGCCATTGGGCGGTGCGGCACTGACGCTGATTCTCAGCCTGCTGTCAGGCGTTCTGGCCGCCGCATTGGGCCTGGTGCTGGGAGTGGCCCTGGTACTGGTGCGCGGCCGGACACGCTGGGTATTGCTGGGAGTGCTGGGTTTCTTTCGCGCCATTCCGGTGGTGATGCTGATTTTCTGGACCTACTTCCTGTTGCCGATCCTGTTCAAGATCGATGTCCCGGCCTTGCTCACCGTGGTTTGCGCCCTCTCGCTGATTGGCGGCGCCTACCTGGCGCACTCCGTCCACTCGGGCATCCTCAGCCTGTCTTCAGGCCAATGGGCAGCCGCCAAGGCGCTGGGCATGAGCCCGTGGCAAGTGCTGCGCCTGATCATCCTGCCCCAGGCACTGCCGATCATGCTGCCTTCATTCCTCAATCAATGGATCTCGCTGATAAAAGATACCTCGCTGGCCTATGTGATCGGTGTCGCAGAGCTGTCGTTCGTGGCAACCCAGGTCAGCAACCGGGTCATGGTGTACCCCACCGAAATATTCCTGTTCATTGCATTGGTGTACTTCATTATCTGCTCGGCACTGGACCTGATCGCCAGTCGGCTCGCGGGTGCCGGAAGCGCGAAAAAAAGCTGAAAAAATAATCGGATTCTGTGCGCTTATTCGCGAATTCAGGATCCATTTTCAGCACTCCAAAGGTCACGGGACAGGTACATTTCATGAGCTGTTCATAAAATAACCACACAGCCACAGGCCACGTAGAACGTGGCTTACAAAAAGTTACCCACAGACATACCCACGTTTTCCGTGGACAACTTTTCAAAAAATTCGAACCTGAAAAACACATGGGAGCGCAAGTCAAAATTCATCGATGGTGTGAAGTTTTTTGCACTCCCTGCCCTTACCCACCGATTCGACAAGACTATGCAGTTCAGGCCTGTGCTTATGCCTTTTTGACTGTTGCCTCAAATACACTCGTTCTCTGAAATAAGCGCTTTTTCGAGGCGGCCTGCAGATGGAACAACGTTGTGAAGTGGCAGTTCTGGGACTGGGAGCCATGGGCGCGGCAACCCTTTATCAATTGGCCAAAGCCGGGGTAAAGGCTATTGGCGTGGATCGCCACAACCCGCCACATACTTATGGCTCCAGCCACGGCGACACGCGCATCACCCGTCTCTCCGTCGGTGAAGGCCCGCAATATCTGCCGCTGGTGCGCAACTCTCACGCCATATGGCGAGATCTGGAAGCGCTGTCCGGCGAGTCTCTGTTCGAGCAATGCGGCGTGCTGGTAATGAGCTCCCATCCGGCTTACGACCCTCAAGACCCGCAGGACTTCACCCACAAGACCATCCAGCTGGCTCAAGCCTATGGTGTAGAGCACGAAGTCCTGTCGGCACAATCCATTCGCCAGCGGTTTCCACAGTTTGCGCCGGTACTGGATAGCGCCATCGGCTACTTCGAGCCCGACGGTGGTTATGTGCGGCCAGAGCGCTGCATTGCCGTGCAACTCCAGCAGGCCAAAGCGCATGGAGCCAAAGTCCTGACAGACGAAACCGTCACTCACTTGCAGACTCATGGCGAAGGCGTACGCATCACGACCGATAAAGGCTCGATCCTGGCCGACAAGGTGGTCGTCAGTGCCGGCATGTGGTCTGCCGACCTGCTCGGAGCGCCTTTCGATCGATTGCTGAGGGTCTGCCGGCAAAAGCTGTTCTGGTTTGAACTGGAAGATCAGGCGGTCTTCGCGCCCGTCTCACCCAGCTTCATCCTCACCCACGGGCCGGGCGAGGTGGATATCAACTACGGCTTCCCGCCGCTGGCTGGCGAAGGCAGTATGAAGATGGCCACCGAGCAATACGTCGACGTCTCGCAACCAGAAACCCTGGAGCGGACCATCACGGCGGCAGAAGAGCAGGACATGTTCCGGACCCAGGTCAGCGGCAAGATAGCCGGGCTGTCCTCCAGGGTCGTCAGATCCTCAGTATGCGCCTACACGGTGACACCGGATTACCACTTCATCATCGATGAACACCCTCGCCTTAAAAACGTGACCGTTGTATCCGCCTGCTCGGGGCACGGCTTCAAACATTCCGCCGGACTTGGACAGGCACTGGCCCAACAGTGTATTCATGGAAAGAGTGAGGTGGACTTGTCGGCGTTTTCGTTGAAGCGTTTCAAGTTAGAAGAATAAAAATTCAATGACCTGCTGCCGAGTGATGCACGTCGAGAAACTTGCCAACTCGTCGGCAGGCTTACTTGGAAAAAAGCAAACGGAAAAGACTTGGAAAATTTGATACTTATTAAATCTGACAATAAAAACAACTGACAGCTCACATCACACATTGTAAAGCCAGACCCCTTCTGCCCCCTGACAATAGTTGAGCACTCGTTCTTCATTAACGTTGGGTTTATTACCGACATCCATTTAATCAACACCTGCTCGGACAACAGCCGGGCACGACGAAAAACGAGCATGAAGCCACCATAATTACGCTAAAAACGGACAATCTGGTCAGGTTTTCGTGCAGAGTTTTTCGGCAGTGCATCACCCAGGGCTGTTGAGGCATCTGCTATAAGAAGGAATTTTAGCGCGCCTTTGACAGCCATTTTCCTGAAACGTTCAGAATCAGGAGAGCCAATGGCAAAGTAATTTTTGAATAAATACTCTACTACCGGGCAGAAAGAATGCGGGCATTTTTCAGTAAAGGTTAAAGCGCAACGGCCACTCGTTTGTAAATTTCAAAAGAGCTGGATCATGAGGCCCAGAGCGGGTCCGGTATCAGAACTATAAAGCCAGCTGCGGCGCCCCCGAACATGATGACTTGCGCGTACTTCAACGCTGCAAATACACCCAGGAAGAACGCGATGAGTGCCTTGCTACGTGGCGAAAAAACATCCGCGCCCTGATGCCCTCTGTTACCACGCCAGATTCCGTCCGGCCACATGACCGGACGGCTTTACAAGTCCTAGACCTGAAATTGCTTGGTGATACGACTCAGGTTTGTCGCCAGCTTGGACAGCTCTGCAGTGGCGATGGTCGTCTGGTTCGCGCCCTCGGAAGTCTGAGCCGACAGGTCACGAATGCTCACCAGGCTTCTATCGACCTCTCGCGCCACCTGAGCCTGCTCTTCGGCTGCGGTGGCGATCATCAGATTGCGCTCGTTGATCTGGCCGATGGAGTCGGTAATGGCCAGCAATGCCTGCCCGGCGCCATTGGCCAGTTCCAGCGTGCTGTGGGCCTGATGGCTGGTCTGCTCCATGGCAGTCACCGCCTGATGAGTACCGGTCTGGATCGAGCTGACCATCTGCTCGATTTCCCGGGTCGATTGCTGGGTGCGATGCGCCAGCGCTCTCACCTCATCGGCCACCACGGCAAATCCACGGCCAGCCTCGCCCGCCCGGGCCGCTTCGATGGCGGCGTTGAGGGCCAGAAGGTTGGTTTGCTCGGCGATGGCACGAATGACGTCCAGTACCTTGCTGATATCCGTGGCCATGGTCGCCAGGCCACGCACCTCGGCCGAAGTGCTTCCCACCTTGGCCACCATCAAGTTGATCGCGGCGACCGTTTCATCCACTTGAGCGCGGCCATCCAGCGCTGCCTTGGTAGACTGCGCCGCCGACGTCGAGGCCGCCGCAGCGTTGCTGGCGACCTCATCAACCGCGGCGCTCATTTCGGTGACCGCGGTTGCAGCCATTTCGATTTCGTTACTCTGGCGCAGAGTGGTGCGCGAGGCGTCTTCGGTAACGACATGCATTTCTTCGGAAGTCGAAGCCAACTGGGACGCCGAGTCCAGGATGGTGGCCAGGGCACCACGCAGATTGGATTGCATGGCAGCCAGAGAACCGACCAGTCGAGCCGCTTCATCAGTGCCCTCTTGCTTGATGGGCTGGGTCAAATCGTTGGCTGCAATACGCCGGGCGATCTCCAGCGCTTCGCTGATAGGCACAGTCAGGCTGCGGGTATACAGCCAGGCAAGCAGCACGGTGCCTGTCGCTCCCAGCACCACGAACAGGATCACCATCACCACCGTTCCGTGGTAAGCAGCATCGGCCTTCTCGCCCGCACGCTTGGCTTTCATGTCGTTCACGCCGATCAGCTTCTACAGCGAGGACTCGGTCAGGTCGGCAGCGGCCTTCATATCCGTATTGGACGTCTTTACCGCAGCTTCCAGATTGCCCGCTGCCGTTTCCGACAGGTAGCGATCCTGAATGGCGTTATAACTGGTAATGGCCTGCTTGAGCTCACCGAAGGCTTGCCGACCTTCAGCCGTGACAAGCAACTTGGCCAGGGAGTCGCTGTACTCACCAATCATTTGACGGGACTGCTGAATATCACTGATAGCCTTGGTCTTGCGCTCCTGCGGCTCCAGTGGATTGCGCAAGCGGGCATTGTTACCCCGCAGACTGACGAATTCCCGATCCAGCGAACCGAGCAGTTTGACGCTGGGCAGCACGTTGGTTTCAACATGTTTCTCAGCCTCATTGAGCTTCTCGGCCTGGCGCATGAACAACACGCCCTGAATCAACAGCATCAGGCAGAAGAAGCCAAAGCACAGGGCTGAACGGGGGGCCAGGTTAAGACGTCGCATCATTGCGGGGTACTCCACGGCGGGTGGGATGTTTTAACCTGATCGGCGTGGGGTATTTTTTCTTGACACCGTTGGGCAGTTTAATGATGGGTGTAATTCTATTGTGCTAGTACGCACCCCATTTGCCCAAGAGTGGAATGGACATGATCCATGGGGCTGGCTTGAAAGGCTCTATTATATGCCTGCCAGGACAGCGAGCATGCGAGGTTGCTATCGAGTTTTGATCAGGCGAAAACAATCAGTGCCTGCACAGGTACGCTCTTGAGTCAGTACCTGCATGTGCCGCTCGTCGTATGCAGAGACGCCACTGCATCGCTCGCTCAAATCAGACTGGCCAGGGAGTGCCCCAATCGGCGAACTCCCAATGGCCCTGACCACCCTTCCAGATAATGGCGTGCTTAATCACCAACAGCACAAGCATCAGGACCAAGCCAACGAGAATTCCAAAGATGACGAACAGCAGTAGATAAGCGAAGAGAGCCATGCTCTGGAAACCTTGAGGTGAAATTCCCTGTTAATCCGATAGTGGCCCGGGCACTGTCCAAAAAACCACGCCATGCGTCGACTCAATCAACGAATGATCGCTGCATTGAGGCATGCGCACCATGCAGCCAACGGAATTTCAGGCAAAGAAAAGCCCGCGATGGGGGGGAGCGGGCTTAAAGGTTCTTTCAGGAGCAGTTACGACATTACCTGCCCCGATGTAAAAAAACTGTGAAGGCGCCTGATGGATATCAAGCGCCGACCTGCGCCATCAGAACGTAACGCTGGCAGTCACCCGCGCTGTACGTAGCGCACCCTCCTCCACCTGCAGCGCGCTGCTGCCGGTTGTGGCCGGGTAGTATTCCTTGTTGAACAGGTTGTCGATGTTCAGTTGCAGACTGGTCTTGTAGTCATGGGTCGGCAGATCCCAGCGCACAAAGGCATCGGCCACGGTGTAGCTGTCCATCCAGAAACTGTTGGCATTATCCCCCGGACGCTCCCCTACATATCGTGCACCGGCACCGACATGCCACTTGCCGGTTTCAGCCGGCAGCGCGAGGTGGTGAGTCAGGTACAGACTGGCAGTGTGCATGGGCGCATTGGGCAGGCGATTGCCCTCTTGCTCTGGCGACTCCTGGTTCTTCAGCACCTTGGTACGGTTATAGGCATAGGTGCCGATCATGCTCCAGTTCTCGGACAACTCACCGGTAACATCCAGCTCGATACCGCGGGAACCCGCCTTGCCTACGGCCTCGTCGATGCTGTCGCCGTTGCTCTGCAGGACGCTGTTGACCAGGTTTTTCTTGACGATGTCGTACACCGCCAGATTCACGTTGAGCGCCTGGACAGGGGTGTATTTGATCCCCGCTTCGTAGCTGCGACCTTCAGTGGGCTTGAAGCTGTTGCCCGCATCATCGGCATCGTTGGGCACGAAAGAACCGCTGTAGTTGGCATAAAGCGCGACCGTCTCGGTCGGTTGATAGACGATCCCGCCGAAGGGAATGAATTTATCGCCATTTGAATCGGCACCAGGCGCATAGGAACTGCCCAGACCCTGATCGCTGTATTGATCCCAGTGCTCCTGACGACCACCGAAGACCAGAATCCAGCGGTCATTGAGGTGCCAGTTGTCCTTGAAATACACCGAGGTGGTGACGAGGTTGTTTTCTGCGTTGCTCTGGGTCGGGCTGATGGTCGCAGGCTCCGCCAGATTGCCATATACCGGGTTCTGGATATTGAGGTTGCCCGCGGCAGTGTTGGCATTGCGGTAGGTTTTGCCACGGTATTTATCAAGCGATTCGTTGTCCACGCCGACCGTGATCTCATGTCGCTGACCGAACAACTGCTGGTCGCCCATCAGATCCAGAGCGGTATAACGGCTCTCGTAATCATAGTGCCCGCCGTTGGCGATCCGGCGCAGGTTATTGCCGGTCAGCGTATTCGGTTGGGCTATCGCCAGGCTGTAGCGATCCTGAGTCCAGCCATAGGTCAGCCGGCTGCGCCATGCCTCATTGAGCTGGTACTCGAATTTCGCGGTCGTGCTCTGGCTTATGCCAACTGTCTTGGCCCAACGCTCATCCAGACGATCGCGATAACTGATGTCGGCGGGGCGACCATTGACGAACACCGTGCCGCGATCGAACGGGCTGGAGTAATCGTTGTATGTATAGGCCAGGGAAACACTCGCACGCTCGCCCACCCAGGCAATCGACGGCGCAATGAGCGTGTGCTCGTCAACGCCATAGTTACGCCAGTAATCTTCGTGGCCGCGCTCAGCGATCAAACGATAAGCCAGTCCGGTATCACCCAGCGGGCCGGTCGTGTCCAGACCGAACGAACCACCGCCCTCGCTGAAACCGGATCCGGTCAGCGTCGTGCTGCGGCTGAACTGCGGTTGCTTGCTGATGACGTTGATAAGCCCACCGGGCTCCAGTGCGCCGTACATCAACGACGCCGGCCCTTTGAGCACCTCCACATGATCGGTGGTTGCCCCCAGGTTACGACCAATAGCCGAGCGAATCCCGTCTCGCATGATCGAGTTGTCATCGTTGCTGCCAAACCCGCGCTTGATCAACGCATCCTTGGTGCCACCCAAGGTGTTGGTCTGAGTGACGCCGCTGACAAAACGCATCGCATCGTTCAGGTCCTTGACCTGATAGTCATCAAGGGTCTGCGCGGCAACCGTATTGACGGTTTGCGCCTCGTCCCGAATCTGCGTGGACCCCTTGCTCGCCGTGGATGTTTCCGTACGGGTGTAACTGTCAGCGTCGGAGGTAGACTGGATGACACTGGCAGGCAGCTCAGTGGCAGGCTCGGCAGCCACCGCAAGACAAGGCAGCGCACAACAGAGAAGAACAGAAGCGTTCAGGCGAGAAAGCGTATTGGCCACGTAAATGACTCCGGCATAGTAAAAGGAATAATTCCCATTTACTTACACGGATGGCAGGCGTGGTTACCTCACATTTTTTTGAAAATATTTTTCAGGGCCGTGCTGCATGAGTGACGGGCTGGACTTTTTCCCTCGCGAATTTTACGTCCGCTAACCAAAAAACCGCCTCCTACAACCCATTCCGACACCCTTTTCCCTTTCATCTGCATGAAGTTTCCGAGAAAATCCCGAGCCCTTGCGCGGGGTGATTTCGGGCTCTAGGCTGCGGTCGTCGCTGAATATCAGTGATCGGGTTTAGCAGCCTGTGGGTGACATACAACGCGCAAGTACCGCTTATGGCGGCTTTGCGTGGGGCACTTTCGAGTGCGCCGGATTTGTAGGTTGCCCCGGTCTGCTAACCCGCGTCAAAGTCGCCACCCATTGTTTGTTTAGCAGCGAATGGCAGGTGGCCTTACCTCACAGGCAACCTTCATGATCAAAGTAACCCCCGATCCACCGCATAAAAACCTCGAAGAATCCCTTCTGCACGTCAACGCCCTGCTGCGTTGCGCAGCAGCCACAGCCTACGAAACCGGAGACAGCCTCAACGGCCCGAAACGCGACCTGGCGTTTTCGGTGGTGCATTTGATTGGCATGGCCAAGGCTGAGCTGGAGCGGTCGCTGGCTCAGGTGGAGGTGCGTTAAGGCTTTTTCGCGAATGAGCGGAGCGCCGCCCGATTCGCTCCCACGCAGCCCGCGTAGGAGCGAATTTATTCGCGAAGAGCAACTTGCCTGTTCAATTAAACTGAACATGTCTCGCGATTATTGTTGGATAGACACCGCCAACTCGGTGCTCAAACAATGACTCCCCCTATTACCGCAGTGATGGAGTACCTATAACTAATGAGCACACTGTTGGCCAACCCTGTGCCGAACAACCGCCACTCCATAGAACAGTACATCCTGGCCAAGGATGGCAATCGACCTGATCTTCTGCGCCAGGCATTCAGCCCCGAAGCCACGGTTGAAATGCTCGTGCATACCGACGCCATTTCATTTCCGTCCACGCTGGAAGGGCTGGGTGCCATTGCGCAAACATTGGTACGTGGCTTTGGCCAGACCTATGAAAACGTTTACACCTTCTGCCTCGGTGAACCACCGGTGAGCGATGCCTCGGCGTACACCTGCAAATGGCTGGTGGGGATGACCGTCAAGGAAACAGGAGCAGTACGTGTCGGCTGCGGTCAGTATGACTGGCGCTTTGACTCTCAGTCCGGGCTCGTCGTGCATCTGACCATTACCATTGATCACATGCAGGTCAGCCCGGCCGCAGACCTGATACCGGTGATGAACTGGCTGCAAGGCCTCGGTTACCCCTGGTGCCAGGCAGACGACGTTATTGCCAAGGCCCCGCAATTGAGCAGCATTGCGCCGGTTATTGGTTATTTGCAGTCCTGACTTATTTGCCAACGCTGCGAGCGAGAGAGATTGAGCAGTTAATCCCGTACGTGTGGAAATCCTTCTGACCCCGTAGGATGTCTATCGGCGTTTGCTCTGAGATCAAATTGGGGCCGAGGTTTATCCATATCAGTTTGAATACCTAAAGGATTAGTGATGACGGCTCGTATAGAAATGATGATCGACCCGGGAGAGGAAGAGCGCCTGGCCATCCTCAGACCTTTGCGGGCTCATAATTTTTCTCAGGCAGGTGACCCCAAGCCTGAGACAATCGCTTTGCTAGTCCGTGATGAACAGACCGGCGAAGTGATTGGGGGCCTTTACGGTGAAATATTTTACCGCTGGTTATTCATAGAACTACTTGCGATACCCGAGCAAACCAGGGGCCAAGGCATAGGCTCACGACTGATCCACATGGCGGAAGATGTCGCGCGCGAAAAAGACTGCGTTGGAATCTGGCTCGATACTTTTGATTTCCAGGCCCCATCTTTCTATGAGCGACACGGTTTCACTGAGTTTGGGCACCTCAATGATTTCCCTCCAGAACATAAGCGTTTTTTTCTACAGAAGCGATTAGATTGAGGGGCTGTCCGCAGTTCGTTTGACTGGCCTCAAACGGCCTGCAATCCGGTTTACCTCTACCTGATGAACGCCATAAATCAAATCAACTGATGACACCAGCCGTGTTGGCCGGACGCTTACGGCGTTCCGCTCCCCGTATAAAGAGAAAAAATGGATGCACACCGCATTTGATAGCGCCCATGGCAAACCGAATGGACGCATCATCCTGATCAGTATCGCCTGCTACGTGCTGTCACTGATGCTGCCGGCTGTAACAACTGTTTTGCTTGGGTTTTTGAAGTACTGCCAAACAAGCGTCGAGCACGATTAGCACCATGCTTCTTAGATGCCCCCACTAGCCCGAATACTCAGCAAAGAGCGGTAGCACATTCCTGTCAATCTTCAGTACTGCACGTGAAGCACGGAGCGACTTCTTGAATGCAAAAAGCCGCGGACTGGGCCTTAAGGCTTCCACACTCAGAGGAGGCGTACTCACCAGGCAGCACTACCCGTCCGAACCGCTTTAGCATGCCATCACAAACATAAGCTGCAGAGGCCAGTGGCAAGACAACGCACCAACGGTACAACTCTTTGCGCACGCTCATATCAGAATGTGTGCCCGCCAAAGGCTATCCTGAAATCTAAGAAGTCAGAATGGGTATACTGCTGCCTCATGCGGCACCACCGAGTTAGACTCCATGGTGACAACAATTACATTTCTCCAAGAGCAATGGAGCAACAGGTAGCTTGATCACCGTAATCGGCGTCCGACAAAAAGTTGCCCCCAATAGGGTGGGATCTAAAGCCATTGCGTTTGGTGCAGAAAGCCATTGATTTAAGCCGCGCACACCTAGCTTTCCCCCCAGGTACTAGTTGTGTAGGCAGACTGAACCGCCCCGGGTATCGCGGAGGCTCCACCTTTTGAGAAACTGGAGCCACTATGCCAAAGCCACCCAAGTTTTCCCCCGAAGTCCGTGAGCGTGCTGTGCGAATGGTCTACGAAGTCCGCGAGTCGCACGATTCTCAGTGGGCAGCCATCGAGGCTGTTTCCAGCAAGATCGGATGCACCGCCCAAACCTTGAGCAACTGGATCCGCAAGGCCTCTTCGCCCACAACGCCTAGCACCCCGGCCGATCCCCGGATCAAAGAGCTGGAGCGCGAGGTTCGTGAGCTCAAGCGAGCCAATGAGATCCTCAAGGTCGCTAGCGCTTTTTTCGCCCAGGCGGAACTCGACCGTCGTTTGAAGTGATCTGGCGTCTGATCGACGAGCACCGACAGCGCTTTGGAGTCGAGCCACTGTGCCGCGTGTTGCAAGTGTCTCCATCGGCTTACCGGTGCCATGCCGCACGTTTACGTGATCGCTCACGACGCTCTGCCCGAGCGATTCGTGACGAGGCACTTGCCGTACAGATTCATCGTGTCTGGCAGGAGAACTACGAGGTCTATGGGGCCAGGAAGGTCTGGCGGCAGATGCATCGCGAACATCAGGCAGTAGCGCGCTGCACAGTGGAGCGATTGATGCGTGAGATGGGTCTCTGCGGCGTGACCTGGGGCAAAACGGTGAAAACCACGCAAGCCCATCCTGACAATGCCAATCCCAGGGATCTAGTGAAGCGCCAGTTCACTGCCGAACGTCCCAATCAGCTCTGGGTCGCCGATTTCACGTTCGTTTCAACCTGGCAGGGATTTGCCTATGTCGCGTTCATCGTGGATGTCTATTCAAGGTTCATCGTTGGCTGGCGGGTCAGCCGACACATGCGTACGGAGTTTGTCCTGGATGCGCTCGAACAGGCACTTCACGTCCGTCGGCCCGAGCCTCATCGGCTGGTTCATCACAGCGACAGAGGCTCGCAATATCTGTCGATTCGTTACAGCGAGCGGTTGGGCGAAGCGGGTATCGAGCCGTCGGTTGGCAATACCGGTGATAGCTACGACAACGCACTGGCAGAGACCATGAATGGCCTTTACAAGACGGAGTTGATCCACAAGCAAGGGCCGTGGAAAAGTGTAGAAAGTCTGGAGTGGGAAACGCTGAAATGGGTGACTTGGTTCAACCATCAGCGTCTGCTGGAACCTATTGGAAATAGGCCGCCAGCCGAGTTTGAGGCACTATACGAACAGAGTCAGGCAGCCATATCAGTTGCAGCCTGACTCAAACAAAACAGCCTCCGCGATACCCGGGGCGGTTCAGACCTCTACAATTTTCTGGAAGATCGAGCTCTTGGCCGCTTCGCGAAGCCTCACGACATCATAGGTAAAGCTTGAGAAGAACAACTCGCCCAATGGGTGGTTCAGGACAGGAATGCGCGTACCCTCCTCGTCGGTGATCACAACGTTGTACATCAAGCTTTGCTTTGCAATCGTTCCGTTTGTGGCTTTGTTTGACGCCACGAAATACAGAGCCCCTTCCAAACCGTTGTCCTGAATGAACACGCTGTGACGCTGGTTCTGCTTTGTGGGTGTCAGGTAGTACGGCAGTGAAGCTACTTCAGCGCGAACCTGACGGGACGGTGACGTACCATCGTCTTGGCGCTCCTGGTTGTCGAATAGTGTGTTGCCGATGATCGAGGGCACGCGAATGGTGTTGTATGCATTCAGCCAAGTATTCGAGCGCACGTCTCGGATCAAAAACGCTTTGTTCCAAAGGACGTCGAAAGCCTTGGTGCCCTCCTTTCCAAAAACGGTGCCCAGTTGCTTGTACTCATAATTGAACTCACCTTTGCAGGTCTCATCAAACCGGCGCGAGCGTTCGATCTTGATGGTCTCACTGCTTACGGTCACATCGAGTACCTGAATGTAGACGTTCTCGTTCCAGTCCCTTCGGCAGCTCACCAGCTGTAGCGCATGATCAGGCAAAGTTGCACCGCTGATAGTCACGGTCTTGTCCCGGAAAATCGACTCTTTGAGTGCCAATTCCTGCAAGCATTTCTCGATAGCTGATGCAGAAAGCTTCTTTTTGAGGTCGACATCGATGCCTTGGCAGATGGTATCGAGGGATGCCTTGAAGCGATGTAGCTTCACCGACGTGTAGTAATCGAACTGCGCACCAGGACTGCGCTGACTGTCGCTGAGTGCTTGCCAGAAGCTATTGTAAGCTTCCGTACCATCCCCCTTGGCTTTCAAAATACTGGAACCATTCTTGCTCTTACCAGCTGTCTTGATCTTCGCGCTGACGACTAGGTAGTTGGTGTTACCGACCTTCAATTCAGTCGGCAGCGGCAGACCTTCACCGCTTAGCACCCTAGATGCACCGAATTTTTCGGCCAGGGTGGCGATGGTGTGTTGCCGCTGACCGAAAACTGACCCAGTAGAGGCTGTTCTGCCGACTGAAAACTGACCCAGGTGTTCAACTGCTTCTGCTCACTTTTTGAGCAGGAGAACACAGGGTGATCAGCATGGAAATGTTGGGAAAAATCCGGCGGATGTACTTCCGCGACAAGCTCTCGCTGCATCAGATAGCCAAGCGTACCGGGCTGTCGAGAAACACCATCCGAAAATGGGTCAGAGCGCCCGAAGCCACTCAGCCAGCGTACCAACGGTGCGCAACCTTCAATAAGCTCAGCCCTTTTCACGAGACCCTGGAGCAGGCGCTCAAGGCCGATTCGTTCCGGCCAAGACACAACCGCAGGAGCGCCAAAGCGCTTTTCGAGCAGATCAAGGCCGAGGGTTACGACGGCGGCTACAGCCAGCTCACGGCGTTTGTCCGCTCTTGGCGAGGGGAGCAAGGCAAGTCTTTACGCGCTTTTGTACCGCTGACGTTTGCTCTCGGTGAGGCCTTTCAATTTGACTGGAGCGAAGAAGGTCTGCTGATCGGTGGTCTTTTTCGACGTGTCCAGGTCTCCCACATGAAGCTGTGCGCCAGCCGCGCATTCTGGTTGGTTGCGTACCCCAGCCAAGGCCACGAGATGCTATTTGATGCCCATACGCGCTCGTTTGGAGCGTTGGGTGGCGTGCCACGTCGCGGCATCTACGACAACATGAAAACGGCTGTCGACAAGGTTAACAAAGGCAAAGGCCGCACGGTCAATGCCCGGTTTTCCGTGATGTGCGCGCACTATCTGTTCGATCCGGACTTCTGCAACGTGGCCTCTGGCTGGGAGAAAGGCATCGTCGAAAAGAACGTGCAAGACAGCCGGAGGCGAATCTGGCTCGATGCTCAAAATTGCATGTTCCATACCTTCGAGGAGCTGAACGTCTGGCTCGGCCAACGCTGTCGTACGCTCTGGGCTGAACTTGTACATCCGCAGTACAACGGTTTGACGGTGGCAGAAGTCCTGGAGCTGGAGCAGGCTGAAATGATGCCGATGCCGACGGCCTTTGATGGCTACGTGGAACGCACCGTCCGTGTCTCTAGCACCTGCCTGATCAGCGTGGCGCGCAATCGTTATTCGGTGCCTTGCGAGCGTGTGGGTCAATGGGTCAGCAGCCGTTTGTACCCTTCGCGAATCGTGGTCATTGCCGACGAAACGGTGATCGCCAGTCACGAGCGCCTCTTTGATCGAGATCAGGTCGGTTTTGACTGGCAGCACTACATCCCACTCATCGAACGCAAGCCTGGTGCACTGCGCAATGGCGCTCCATTTGCTGATGATCTGCCAAAACCGTTACAGCTTCTTAAACGCGGACTGAGGCGTCACACCAACGGTGATCGAATCATGATGCAGGTACTGGCTGCTGTGCCCATCGCCGGTCTCGAACCAGTGCTGGTGGCGGTGGAGCTGGTACTTGAATCGGGAAGTCTGAGCGCCGATCACATCCTCAATGTCGTTGCCCGCCTGACCTCCACCGCACCACCTCCCTGTGTAGAAACCAGCCTGCAACTCAAAGTGGCGCCGGTTGCCAATACAGCACGCTACGACCGGCTCCGTACGACCGATGAGGAGAATCGCAATGCGTGACCTAATGACTGAACTCAAAGAACTGCGCCTGCACGGCATGGCCAGTGCTTGGGAAGAACTGGTCTCTCAAGGAACAGCGTCGACGGCTTCATCGAAATGGCTGCTGGAACATCTGCTTCAGCAGGAACATGCGGATCGCGCGGTGCGCTCGGTGAATCATCAGATGAACATGGCAAAACTCCCCATGCACCGTGACTTAGCTGGCTTTGACTTCAGCGCTTCCAGCGCTGATGCCCGGCTGGTCAGCGATCTATCCAGCTTGGCGTTCACTGAAACCGCGCAGAATGTCGTGTTCATCGGCGGCCCTGGCACCGGGAAAACACACCTGGCCAGTGCCTTGGCTGTATCCGGAATCACGGCCTACAACAAACGCGTGCGCTTCTTTTCCACGGTGGATCTGGTGAATCTGCTGGAGCGTGAGAAGTACGATGGCAAGGCAGGGCGAATCGCCCAGGCACTGCTGCGCACAGACCTGGTGATACTGGATGAACTCGGATATTTGCCCTTCAGCCAAAGCGGTGGCGCCCTGTTATTTCACCTGCTGTCCAAACTGTACGAACACACCAGCGTGGTCATCACCACCACCCTGAGCTTCTCGGAATGGTCGAGTGTGTTTGGCGACGCCAAGATGACCACCGCGTTGCTGGATCGGCTGACACACCACTGCCACATCGTCGAAACGGGCAACGAGTCCTACCGCCTACAACACAGCACATTGGCTGCCCAGACAAAGATCAAAACACGCGAACGAAAGCGAAAGGACGGAAATGATATCGAGGACGATGAGCCATTTTGATCCGCACCATAAATGCCCTGCTGCATGCGGTGGGGCTTGATGCGTCTTGAATCGGCACACTGCTGCTAAGCTTATTCACAATTGCTGGGGCAAAAATCAGCAATCCATCCTGGGTCAATTTTCAATCGGCAGGGTGGGTCAGTTTTCAATCAGCGCTAACACCTAAGCCCTCTTCAGTGGGTGATCCATGCAAGAGTAACTCGCGCGCAATGCTTGCTGGAAGCGACTGATCTACCCATCGAACACGTTGCGGCAGAGGTTGGCTTTAATTCTTCGACATCTTTGAGGGAGCATTTTCTGAATATCGTCGGGACGAATCCGACGATGTATCGACAAGCATTCAGGAAAGCACCCTCAAAGGGCTAGGGGAATATATGTACGTCGTAGGCGTCGCGTTGTTGCCTTTGCCTTGCCTTTGCCGAGCAATAAGGCAGTACGTCATCTACCGCGAGGGGAATTGCTGCAGGATCTAACGCCGTCTAGTGACAGTTACCCGGCGTTATTCGTGAAACTTCTTGGATGCTGACTACCGAATTTATAGATGAGTAACAGCTGTTGTTTCCGCTTCCTCAAGTTTCCACTGCACGCGGTAGTCAGGATCAAGAAAACTGAACGTCAACCAGATAGCAAAAATATTGTCTGTGGGTGGTAACGTTTGAAATAACGAATTTGCCGTGCCCGCAGCACGAAGTTGCCACGGGCACGGAACACTTGACGGCTGACTTCTATAAACGGGCTGGACACGTTGAGATGAGCTCAGTCCTGTCAGCATGAACCAAAACGTTGTGCTCGAACTTTACGTATCCAATGTCGTCTCGCCCTGCCATACATTCAATAGCTATGGACATACCTGCTTCGATCTTCGTCTCATTTCCAGGTACCAACCATGGGGATTCCCAGCCGATGCCGTACGAATGGCCATGCAACGGATAACCGCAGTAAATCTCCCGCTTTTTCAGCTCTGCGAACACAACTTCGTGGAGAGCGTGGGCAGAAATGCCGGGGCGGCATGCCGCAACACCCGCATCAATTGCAGCAATCGCACCGTCATACGCCTCGTTTTGACCTGCGCTCCATTTGCCGCCTACTACTACAGATCGTGAGAAATCCCAGCAATAGCCCTCGACGGCAGCTCCATACATATCGCAGTGAAAGATGTCACCCGACTCAAGCGGTCGGGTCGTCCAGTTAGGTGCCATGCCGTCAGAATACAAAGCTGAATGTCGGCCCGAGGAGCATGCGGCGTCGATCATGGCGCTCCCTCTCCGGATGGCAATGTTATAGGCTTCAGCCACGGCATCAGCTTCCGAGGTGCCGGGAGTGGAGGCGCTTTTCATCATAGCCTCCATCGCGGCGTTACCAACCAGCGCTGCTTCACGAAGCAATTCGAATTCAAACTCGGACTTATGGGTTCGAAGAGCTTCGATTGCATAGTCCAGTTCGATGAAGTCAACGCCCTTCGCACAGTTGAGCAGTCGCTTATAAATGGACGCTACCAACCATGGCCCTGCCACTAGGCCGACACGTGAATTACCCAACCCTAGCTCACGAAGGGTCTCCGCTACCTTGTCGGGAACGAAGCCATTCGCTGAGCGGACGTCCTGCACGCTAACCACATCTCGGCGGATGGCGTCTGTCTCAGTGATCAGAATAGGTTCGCCATTGACAGGTATAATCACCGCGCCATGGGACAACCCCGCCCAGACCCCAGGGAGGTCAGGAATGTATGGGAATACGGGGCAATAGTTAGCGAGATAAATTAGGTCATTGGCTGTATCTACCGTCCCGCCGCCCTTCCCCCAAACCACGAGCGCCTCAACACCGCTAGCCCGTGCCGTAGCCTGAGCACGCTTCCAACGGTTTTCATATTCAGATCTTGGTGTACGATTCGTAAGCAAAGCAACATCCTCATGCGTCAATCAATCAAGGATGCCCAGCTTAAGCGCGAGGACGATTGACGATAAGTGACTCTAATGTTCACACGCTATGAACCATAGGTTGATAAAGAAATGCTGACGCCCGTAACCGCTGCTTACTCACCTTGTCTATTGCCTGCGCTGTCTGTTTTCGTCACGGTCGCTCACACTCTCAACTTCACTCGTGCAGCACGCGAACTCAGTGTCAGTACTACCGCCATATCAAAAACCATCAAGCAATTAGAGGAAGTTCTTGGAGCGAGGCTTTTGAATCGCACAACCCGCAGCGTCTCGCTAACCGATGCCGGCAAGCAATTATTATCCGCATTGGCGCCCGCGCTTGAATCTGTAGAGGATGCGATCGAGCTAGTACGCTCGTCTTACAACCAACCCAGCGGCGAGCTGAAAGTTAATACATCACACGTCGCTTTTGTAACAATGATTGAGCCGTATCTGGCTGAGTTTCTCACGATTTACCCCCAAATCACCGTCGAAATATCCGTCGACAATGAGCCCGTTGATATCGTTGCCAATGGTTTTGATTTGGGCATTCGTCAGCGTCATACCGTACAGCGAGACATGGTCGGTATACCCTTGGGCGCGCAGCAGCACCGTATTGTTGTTGCCTCTTCAAAATATCTGCAGCAGCACGGCGTGCCACAAACGCCTCAGGATCTGTTGAAGCACCGCTGCATTCGACAACGGCTCCACCCTCGCGGGCAACTATACGAGTGGGTGTTCCGAATAGAGGAAAGGGACGTACAGGTTAACGTAGCTGGCAACGTAATCTTTGACGAAATGAGGGCCGTAGTCTCTGCCGCTTGTCAAGGCATTGGCATTGCGTATGTGTTTAAGGAGTTTGCACAAGCGCAGCTAGCCGATCACACATTGCAGATCATACTTGATAGCTACTGCCCTCCCAGTGAACCTTTCTTCCTTTACTACCCGCACCGTACTCAGATGCCTGCAAAGTTACGTGTTTTTGTTGATTTCCTGAAGAGTAAATATTCAGATTCTGTTTGAATCACAAATGCAGAGACCGGGCGCGCCGTTAATTAGACGCCCGCGTCTACCATTGCGAGTCTGAATCGCTTAATTACATCTCTTCATGATCAGGTTCAGATACCCAAAGGCAGTCTTTTCTAAATTTTATTTAAACCTGCGCGCGATCGAATCGCCCTCAGCCTTGGCACTCTGCCGAAACTATTTTATTCGTACTTAAATTTAGTAAATTTTGTATCTGTCGATCAATACTCGCACCCTTTAAGAATTAGAAAAGTGTCATGTGACTTTGGCCATGCGTGCTTTGGAGGTGACGACAGGTCGCTTAGTCGAACGTTAAGTTATACATCCAGAGAGGAAAGAATTTCACCTAGCTTATCGAGAAAAACCTTAACCCGGTACGGTACAAGCTGACGCGTGGGTAGCAGGGCCGTGATGGACAAACTGAATCGCCCCGGATTCTCTAGACACCTTGCAAGCTCATTGCGTAACGCTTTTCAAACTCTACCGGTGACAGCTGATTGTTGAAACCATGCCGGCGTTTTGCGTTGTAGAACATCTCGATGTAGTCGAACACATCGCTACGAGCATCTTGCCGCGTGGTGTAGATTCTCCGCTTGATACGCTCCCGCTTTAGAAGCTGGAAAAAGCTCTCGGCTACGGCGTTGTCATGACAGTTGCCTCGGCGACTCATGCTGGCAACCAAATTATTCGCCTTCAAAAAACTGCGCCAATCGGTGCTGCTGTACTGGCTGCCTTGGTCGGAGTGAACCATCACCTCCTGTTTCGGCTTACGCCTCCAAACCGCCATCAATAACGCATCAATGGCTAGATCACTGGTCATCTGCGACTTCATTGACCAGCCAACGACCTGACGAGAAAACAGATCCAGCACCACAGCCAAATACAGCCAGCCTTCGTACGTGCGAATGTAGGTGATGTCGGTGACCCACACTTTGTTGGGTTCTACGACATCGAACTGGCGCTTCAGTAAATTGGGTGAGGCGACTGCTGGCTTACCTCCGTACTTTCCAGGGCGTCGTCGATACCCTGTCTGAGAGCGCAGCCCCTCAAGACGCATCAGCCTCGCCACACGATGCCGACCACAATCTTCACCGACCTCGCGAAGATCATCATGGATTTTGCGATAGCCATACACTCCGCCACTCTCCAGCCATGAATGCTTAATCAAACCCAGCAATCGCTGATCATCTTTAGCGCGTGCAGATTGCGGCTCAGACAACCAGGCGTAATAACCACTGGGATGGACTTTCAGCGTCAGGCAAAGCCGTCGAATGGAATAGTCGCCCGCGCGCTGCTTGATAAAGGCGTACTTCAGCCGCACTCCTTGGCAAAGTACGCGGCGGCCTTTTTTAAGATGTCTCGCTCTTCAGTGACCCGCTTGAGTTCCGCTCGCAGTCGACGCAGTTCAGCGTGCTGGTCATCGTCTTGCTGCCGTTCTTCTTGAGGTTTGCTGTAGCGCTTTATCCACGCATAGAGGCTATGCGTCGACACACCAAGACGGGCCGCTACGTCAGCGACGGGAAGCTTCTTTTCGGTCACTTGATTGACCGCTTGGGTTTTGAATTCTTCGGGATAACGCGGGTTGCTCATGGCACCTCCTGATTGGCCTCATTTTAAGGCATGGAGGTGTCTACGAAACCCGGGGCGATTCAGCCGCGATGTTCGCAAACCCCTCCCGGGATAACTGATCTTTAGCTAGGGCAGTGTCAGACTGAAGGGGAAGATCGAAATCGATCTTTGCAGCGTGGACATCAGGATTCAACGGCGCGTACCTCTTTCCCAAAAACGTTCCTAACAGGACAACACAATGCCCCGCTTTGACGATAGATTTCTAACCGCAGTGAACGGCCAAGAACCTTATTTTTACGCATGCCTGAATACGTTCAGCGGACAATGGTCACCAACCAAGCAAACCGATACCCGCAGGAAGCCTTCCAGGAGGGGGACTGTCTAGAAACATCATTATTCAGCCTCACGAAGCATCTTGGCAGCACGCTCAGATCAAACACAAGAGACCTAATTCGGAAAAACACCTTTGCGATAAGCAACAAGGCGTTTTCCCTCAGACCTGAATTTGCCAACAAACCTGAACAACTTACGCCTCCTTCCAAACTCTGCACTTTGATATTTGGCTGTTTGGCGTCCGCCGCAATAGAACAGCTATGAATCAGTAGTCTCGATGGGATCACTGCGCAGAGCTAAAGAGATAAAACTCCGATTGAGAAGTCATCGACGGTCTTCACCGCGAAGAAGCACCTACCTCATCTCGAATGCACTCATTGCACGATTCCAACTCACCACTACCAGATCGTGGGCGCTGTAGGTGTCGGTCATCAAGAACGCCATCACATCGGACAAAGGTTGAGTGCGCAGCCATGGCCTGCAAAACCAGAGATAGCCTCAACGGCCCAAAACGCGACCTGGCATTTTCAGTGGCGCATTTGATTGGCATGGCCAAGGCTGAGCTGGAGCGCTCGTTGGCCTGGGTGGAGGTGCGTCAGGGGCCTTTTCGCGAATGAGCGGAGCGCCGCCCGATTCGCTCCCACACAGTACGCGCAGGGGCGAATTCATTCGCGAAGCCCTCTGAAGGCCAGAAACGAAAAAGCCCTGAATAATCAGGGCTTTGACGTATCGAATATGGCGGAAGCATAGAGATTCGAACTCTAGGACCTGTTACAGTCGGCAGTTTTCAAGACTGCTGCCTTAAACCACTCGGCCATACTTCCACTTGCGTTGCGGGCGCCATAATACCGGAATGAAACAAGCTGTCAAACTCTCTAGGTGGCCAGTTGCAGCGCCTCTGTTATGATCTTTGCAACTCAACATTTCAACAGGAAGGAGTTTCGCAATGCGCGAACAGGATTACGCCCTTAAAACCGGCATGCAGGCCGACCAGCTAGAGGTTCGTCGTGTCCTGCGCAACACTTACGGTCTTCTCGCCCTGACCCTGGCTTTCAGCGGCGTCATGGCCTTTGTAGCCCAGCAGATGCGCGTCGGCTACCCGAACATTTTCGTGGTGCTGATCGGCTTCTACGGCCTGTTCTTCCTCACCAACAAGCTGCGTGATTCGGTGTGGGGTCTGGTTTCGACGTTCGCCCTGACCGGCTTCATGGGTTTCCTGCTGGGCCCGATCCTCAACCGTTACCTGGGCATGTCGGGCGGCGCTGAAGTTGTCAGCTCGGCGTTCGCAATGACGGCTCTGGTGTTCGGCGGTCTGTCGGCTTATGTGCTGATGACCCGCAAGGACATGAGCTTCCTGGGTGGCTTCATCACTGCTGGCTTCTTCGTTCTGATGGGCGCCGTACTGGCCAGCCTGTTCTTCGAGATCAGCGGGCTGCAACTGGCGATCAGCGCAGGTTTCGTGCTGTTCTCCTCGGTCTGCATCCTGTTCCAGACCAGTGCCATCATCCATGGCGGCGAGCGTAACTACATCATGGCGACTGTCAGCCTGTATGTATCGATCTACAACCTGTTCGTCAGCCTGTTGCAGATCTTCGGCATCATGAGCCGCGACGACTGATAGCTGTCCGGTTTCAACAAAAAGCCCGCCTTCGCGGGCTTTTTGCTGTCCAGCCTCCGTGAATTCTTTATCATTGCGCATGTTCCGCCGACAGAGCCGACAATGAAATTCGCCATATCCCTTTTTTCCGCGGCCCATGCGCCCTCCTCTCGACGCGCCCTGCTGTTTGCAGAGGCTGTATTGGCAGGCGGCCATGAGATTGTGCGTCTGTTCTTTTATCAGGATGGCGTCCACAGTGCTTCGGCCAATGTCGTGTCGCCACAGGATGAGCAGGACCTGTCACAGCAATGGCGCGACTTCATCGTGAAGCACCAGCTTGATGGCGTGGTCTGCATCGCAGCCGCCTTGCGTCGTGGTGTGCTGAATGCAGAAGAAGCCGAGCGCTATCAGCGCCCATCCGCCAATCTCCTTGAGCCTTGGGAATTGTCCGGGCTGGGCCAGTTGCACGACGCCGTGCAATCGGCGGATCGATTGATCTGTTTCGGAGGGCCTTGAAATGGCCAAGTCACTGTTGATCATCAGCCGCCAGCCCCCCTGGTCAGGCACGAGTGCCCGTGAAGCGCTGGATATCGTGCTGGCAGGCGGCGCCTATGACCTGCCGGTGGGGCTGCTGTTCATGGATGATGGCGTGTTTCAGTTGCTGCCACAGCAGAACGCCTCGGCGCTGCAACAAAAAGACCTCACCGCCAATCTGAAAGCGCTGGCGATGTTTGGCGTGGAAGAGGTCTATGCCTGCGGCCAAAGCCTGGCAGCACGCGGCATGCCGCATGCCGAACTGGATGCCGAAATCCATCATCTGCCCGCAAGAGCCGAGTTATCGGCCCTTATTGACCGCTACGACCAAGTGATAACGATCTGATGGCTACCTTGCACGTTCTTTCTCACTCGCCCTTCGCCGATACACGGCTGGATAGCTGCCTGAGCCTGCTGGGGCCAAATGACGGCCTGCTGCTGTGCGGCGATGCAACTTACGCCTTGATACCCTCCAGCGCCCCCTTGCAGGCACTGGAAAGACAGCTGCCCGCGCTCAAACTGTTCGCGCTGGATGAAGATATAAAAGCCCGTAACCTTAAGTTGCCTGAAGGTGCAAATGGCATCGATTATCCAGGCTTCGTCGAACTGACGATCCGCTTCGACAAGGTCAATACCTGGTTATGAAACAGTTGATCGTTGCCGAACGCAGCATTGCCCTGGATAAGGAGGGTTTCCTTCGGGACCTGAACGACTGGTCGCTGGAAGTGGCCCATGCGCTGGCGGCCGAGGAAGGTATTGCCCTGAGCACTGAGCATGTGGAAATCCTGGAGCTGCTACGCGATTTCCATGCAGAATTTCAGCTCTCGCCTGCCACTCGCCCATTGATCAAGTACACCGCACTCAAACTGGGGCCGGAAAAAGGCAACAGCATGCATCTCAACCGCCTGTTCAATGGCACTCCCGCCAAACTGGCCGCCAAGCTGGCGGGCCTGCCGAAGCCGACCAATTGCATATGAACGATTACGCTCCCCTCGTCACCGAAACACCTGCCGAGCATCCTTTTGCCCAGTTCGTCCGAGCCTTGGGCAAAGGCAAACGCGGCGCCCGCAACCTGACCCGCGAAGAGGCCAGGGAAGCCATGGGCATGCTGCTCGATGAAAAGGTCGAAGACACGCAACTCGGTGCCTTCCTGATGCTGTTGCGCCACAAGGAAGAAAGCCCGGAAGAGCTGGCCGGTTTCACCGAAGCGGTTCGCGAACGCCTCACGGCCCCGCCTATACAGGTCGATATCGACTGGCCGACTTACGCCGGCAAGAAGCGCCACCTGCCCTGGTATCTGCTGGCCGCCAAGTGCCTGGCGCAAAACGGCATCAAGGTGCTGCTGCATGGCGGCGGCGCGCATACCGCCGGGCGGCTTTATACGGAACAATTGCTCGGCCTGCTGGATATCCCGCTATGCCGCAATTGGCAAACGGTGGAAACCGCGCTGGAGCAACACAATCTGGCATTTATTCCGCTGGGCGACTGGGCGCCGCAGTTGCAACGCATGATTGATCTGCGCAACACACTGGGCCTGCGCTCACCGATTCACTCCCTGGCCAGGGTTCTCAACCCGCTGAATGCCCGTTGCGGCCTGCAGAGCATCTTTCACCCTGGCTATCAAAGCGTGCATCGCGAGGCCAGCACCTTGCTGGGCGACAATGCCATTGTCGTGAAGGGCGATGGCGGCGAAATCGAGATCAACCCCGACACCATCAGCCACCTGTACGGCACCAGCAACGGGCAAGCCTGGGATGAGGAATGGCCTGCGCTCTCGCCAAGACGCCACGTCAAACCCGCAACGTTGGAACCACAGCAACTGGTGGCCTTGTGGCGCGGCGAGATAGAAGACAGCTATCCGCAACTCGCCCTGATGTCCACCATTGCCTTGGCTTTGCGCGGGCTCGGTATCCCGCGCGAGGAAGCCTTTGAGCAAGCCCAAAGCTTCTGGGATCGCCGAGACAAGGCCCTGTAACCTATCGATTTACTCGATCATGGAAGGCCACTCTTTGCGCTTTTCTGTCGAACCAACTCGATTAGACTGACTCACAACCTATATTCATTTACAGATTGGAGTCAGACATGGGCCTTCTCATCGAAGGACGCTGGCATGACCAGTGGTACGAAAGCAGCAAGGATGGGGCATTCCAACGGGAAAACGCCCAGCGTCGTCACTGGGTCACGGCCAGCGGCAAACCCGGCCCTACTGGTGAAGGCGGCTTTGCAGCCCAAACGGGTCGCTACCATCTGTACGTATCGCTGGCCTGCCCATGGGCTCACCGCACCCTCATCCTGCGCAAACTCAAAGGCCTGGAAGATCTGATCGACGTTTCGGTAGTCAGCTGGCTGATGCTGGAAAACGGCTGGACCTTCGACCCACAGACAGGCTCGACGGGCGATAAGCTCGACAACCTGCAGTTTCTCCATCAACGCTACACCGCAGATGATGCGCGCTATACCGGCCGCGTCACCGTGCCGGTGCTGTGGGACAAACAGCAGCAGCGTATCGTCAGCAACGAATCGGCGGAAATCATCCGCATGTTCAACTCGGCATTCAATGGCCTGACAGGCAATCATCTGGACCTCTACCCGAGCGCCCTGCAATCAAGGATCGATCTGCTAAACGAGCAGATTTACCCCAACGTCAATAACGGTGTGTACCGGGCAGGTTTTGCCACCTCGCAAGGCGCGTACGAAGAAGCATTCGATGCATTGTTCACCGAGCTGGATGTGCTGGAAAAGCTGCTGGGAGAAAATCGCTATCTGGCGGGTGAATACCTGACCGAAGCCGATGTTCGGCTCTTCACCACCATCGTGCGTTTCGATGCGGTTTATTACAGCCACTTCAAGTGCAACCTGCGGCGCATCGCCGACTACCCCAACCTGAGCAACTGGCTGCGGGAGCTGTATCAGTGGCCAGGGATTGCAGAAACAGTAGACCTTGAGCATATCAAAGGCCATTACTACGCCAGCCATCGCACCATCAACCCGACAGGCATCGTCCCGAAAGGTCCGGCGTTGAATCTGGAAGCCAGCCATGACCGCGAGCGTTTGCCGGGCAAGGGAATCTGGAGCTGAAGCAAGGACGGATAGCCCGCAAGCGGGCTATCCCAAGGATCAGACGCTGGATTGCGCGCCTTCAAACCAGGCCAGTTTTTCGCGTAACACAACGACCTCCCCCACGATCACCAGTGTTGGAGCATGAACTTCATGCTCTGCCACCAGCTGAGGCAGATTGGCCAGAGTGCCCGTAAAGACTCGCTGGCTGGAAGTCGTGCCCTGCTGAATCAATGCAGCTGGCGTGTCCGCCGATCGACCATGCTTGATCAGTTGCTCACAGATGATTGGCAGCCCGATCAAGCCCATGTAGAACACCAGGGTCTGTGCGGGCGAAACCAGATCATCCCAGGGCAGATTGCTGGTGCCATCTTTCAGGTGCCCGGTGATGAAACGCACCGATTGCGCATAATCGCGATGGGTCAGCGGAATCCCGGCATAAGCCGCGCAACCACTGGCCGCCGTGATGCCCGGTACGACCTGAAACGGGATGCCATGGGAAGCCAGCTCTTCGATCTCTTCGCCACCACGACCAAAGATGAACGGATCACCGCCCTTCAGACGTACAACACGCTTGCCTTCTTTGGCCAGGGCAACCAGTTGCTGGTTGATCTGGTCCTGAGGCAGTGCGTGCTCGGCGCGACGCTTGCCCACATAGACGCGCTCGGCGTCACGACGGCAGAGGTCGAGAATGGCTGGAGCCACCAGACGGTCATACAGCACGACATCGGCTTGCTGCATAAGGCGCAAGGCGCGGAAGGTCAGCAGGTCAGGATCACCGGGACCGGCACCCACCAGATAAACCTCACCCTGCGCCTTGGGCGCATCGCCTGCAATCTTGGCGATCAGCAACCGCTCGGCTTCGCTGCCCTGCCCGGCCAGTTGCCTGTCGGCGATAGGCCCCTGGAAAACATCTTCCCAGAACGCCCGACGCTGCTGGACATCCGGAAACAGCCCTTTGACCTGATTGCGAAAACGCGCCGCAAGCCCGGCCAACTGACCGTAGGTAGAAGGTATCCAGGTTTCCAGCTTGGCGCGGATCAAACGTGCAAGCACAGGTGCATCGCCGCCACTGGAGACCGCAATTACCAGGGGTGAACGGTCGACAATGGCCGGGAAAATGACCGTGCACAAGGCAGGCGCATCCACCACATTGACGGGAACACAACGCTGCCTGGAGTCCTGCGACACCTGGGCATTGAGCGGCTCATCGTCGGTGGCGGCAATGACCAATACACAGCCGTCCAGATCGCCTTCGCTGTAACCGCGAAGGATCAATTCGCCACCGCTGCGCTCGACCAGCTCGCGCAGTTGCTCTTCGATGTCGGGCGCGACCACCCGCAACAGCGCACCGGCTTCGGCCAGCAGGCGAGACTTGCGCAAGGCAATCTCGCCGCCACCGACGACCAGCACCCAACTGCCACGCAGATTGTGGAACAGCGGCAGGAATTCCATTTAACCGATGACCTCGATGCCGCCCATGTAAGGCTTGAGCACTTCAGGCACACGGATCGAACCGTCAGCCTGCTGGTAGTTTTCCAGCACCGCGACCAGGGTACGGCCAACAGCCAGACCCGAACCGTTCAGGGTATGAACCAGTTCCGGCTTGCCGGTTTCCGGGTTGCGCCAGCGGGCCTGCATGCGACGCGCCTGGAAGTCGCCGCAGTTGGAGCACGACGAGATTTCACGGAACTTGGCCTGGCTCGGAATCCAGACTTCAAGGTCGTAGGTCTTGACGGCGCTGAAGCCCATGTCGCCAGTACACAGAGCCAGTACGCGATAAGGCAGCTCCAGCAATTGCAGGACGCGCTCGGCGTTGGCGGTCAGGCCCTCCAGCGCTTCCATGGACTGGTCCGGAGCGACGATCTGTACCATCTCGACCTTGTCGAACTGGTGCTGGCGAATCATGCCGCGGGTATCGCGCCCCGAAGCACCGGCTTCGCTGCGGAAGCATGGCGTGTGGGCAACGAATTTCAGAGGCAGTTGTTTCGGGTCGAGGATTTCGCCGGAAACGATGTTGGTCAACGACACTTCTGCCGTCGGGATCAGGTACAGATCCGCTTCACCGTCGCGGGAGATCTTGAACAAGTCTTCCTCGAACTTCGGCAACTGACCGGTGCCCTGCAAGGCAGGCGCCTGGACCAGATAAGGCGTGTACGCCTCTTCGTAGCCGTGTTCGTTGATATGCAGGTTGATCATGAACTGCGCCAGGGCGCGGTGCAGACGGGCGATTGGCCCGCGCAGCAGAGCAAAGCGTGCGCCGGACAGCTTGGCGGCGGTTTCGAAGTCCAGCCAGCCGTACTTCTCACCCAGTGCAACGTGGTCCTGAACGGTGAAATCGAAGGAAGCAGGCGTGCCCCAGGTACGCACTTCGACGTTCTCGTCTTCGTCAGCGCCCACCGGCACGGACTCGTGAGGCAGGTTCGGCATGCTCAGCAGCATGGCGTCCAGCTCGGACTGAATGCTGTCCAGCTCTTTCTTGCCGCTGTTGAGCTCTTCGGCCATGCGATCGATATCTGCCATCAAAGGCGCGATGTCTTCGCCGCGCTGCTTGGCCTGACCAATGGATTTGGAACGGGCATTACGCTCGGCCTGCAACTGTTCGGTGCGGGTCTGTACCGTCTTGCGCTGGTTTTCCAGCGATTCGATGCGCGCTACGTCCAGCGTGAAACCACGGGAAGCCAGGCGATCCGCTACGTCCTGAAGTTGGGTACGTAACAGTTTGGAATCGAGCATATCGTTCTCTCGTCTATCAAAGTCTGGTCAGGGACAGGCCAACCCAGGTTGCGAGCAGCCCGCCGAACACGCTGATACCCGCATAGCCCAGCGCCATCGGTACTTGCCCGCTTTCCAGCAGGCGCAGCGTATCCAGTGAAAAGGATGAAAAGGTCGTCAGACCGCCTACAAAGCCGACAATCAAGCCGGCACGAACCTCGATGGGCACTTCCGGGCGAATCAGAAACAAGCCGTAAAGCACGCCGATTATCAGGCAACCGACGATATTCACCGCCAGAGTTGCCGTATAGAAATGCCGCGGCCAGTTGGCGCTTACCCAGGTTCCTGCAGCAAAGCGCAATAATGTACCAGCGATACCGGCTACGGACACCGCAAGAATCGTCTGAATCACTACTTTCTCCGCTGACGAGGGCTGACGGCGTCCAATGAAGCCAGATGTTTGAGCTTTTCGCCGATTTTAAGCTCCAGGCCACGGGGCACCGGCTTGTAATACTCGCGTGGTTCCAGCTCTTCGGGGAAGTAGTCTTCACCGGCCGCGTAGGCATCGGGCTCATCGTGGGCATAGCGGTATTCTTCGCCATAACCCAGTTGCTTCATGAGTTTGGTCGGCGCATTGCGCAAATGCAGCGGGACTTCAAGCGAACCGTGCTCGGTCGCCTCTCGCATCGCCGCCTTGAAGCCCATGTAAACCGCATTGCTTTTGGGCGCGCAGGCCAGATAAACGATGGCCTGGGCCACTGCCAGCTCGCCTTCCGGGCTGCCGAGACGCTCCTGCACATCCCAGGCGGACATGCACAGAGGCAAGGCACGCGGATCGGCATTGCCGATATCTTCGCTGGCCATGCGAACCACACGACGCGCCAGATACAGCGGATCGCAGCCACCATCGATCATCCGTGCAAACCAGTACAAGGCCGCATCGGGATTGGAGCCACGAATGGATTTGTGCAGAGCGGATATCTGGTCGTAGAACGCTTCACCACCCTTGTCGAAACGGCGACGACTGTCGCCAAGCAGGCTTTGCAGCAGATCGACACTGATCTGCGAACCATCTTCGGCAAGATCGGAGGCGTTTTCCAGCAGGTTGAGCATGCGTCGACCGTCACCATCAGCCGCCGACATCAGCATCTCGAAACCTTCATCACTCAGGCTCAGGTGATGCTTGCCCAAGCCACGCTCTTCGTTCAGCGCCCGATGCACCAGCTTGCGCAAGGCAGCTTCGTCCAGGCTCTTGAGGACATAGACCCGCGCTCGCGAAAGCAAGGCGTTGTTCAATTCGAACGAAGGGTTTTCAGTGGTCGCGCCAATGAAGATCAGGGTGCCGTCTTCAACGTACGGTAGAAAGGCGTCCTGCTGCGACTTGTTGAAGCGGTGGACTTCATCGACAAACAGGATGGTGCGACGCCCGTATTGGCCGGCCTGCTGCCTGGCCACTTCGACGGCCTGCCGGATTTCCTTGACCCCGGCGAGCACTGCCGAAACGGTTTCAAAATGCGCATCGGAAACCTTGGCCAGCAGCTTAGCCAGTGTGGTTTTACCCACACCCGGTGGCCCCCAGAAGATCATGGAATGCAGAGCACCCTGCTCCAGCGCCTCACGCAGAGGCTTGCCGTGAGCCAGCAGGTGTTCCTGACCGACATACTCGTCCAGATTGGTCGCACGCAAGCGTGCAGCCAGTGGCTGAGCTATCGGTTCACTACGAAACAGGTCCATGATCTGAGGTTAAGCCCCTTTATTCCTGGATGACATCGGCACCTTTGGGAATGTCGAACTTGAACTTGCTGGCCGCAATCGGCTCGTTGGCCTTGACGCCGGTGAACAGGATATTCGTGCGCTGGCCGACGCTGTCGATCAACTGCATGTCGTTGATGATGCCGTTACGGAAAGACAGACGCAGGTTGTCGAACAGGGTGTCCTTGGTCTTGGGCTTGAGCACGAAGTCGATCACGCCACCGGCTTCCTTGGCAGTGATATCGAAGCTTTCGCTGATCTTCGACACATCACCGGACAGCAGCAAGGCTGGCGTCTGGGTCAGGCGCTGATCCAGAGTCTTGATGGTGACCTGTTGCAGGTCAGGGTCCCAGAGGGAAACCTTCTTGCCATCGGAAACCATCAACTGCTCTTGCGGCGCATCGGTGTGCCAGTTGAACAGACCCGGGCGCTGCAAAGCCATTTCACCCGAGGTTTCCTGCAATTGCGTACCGCTGCCATCCAGCGTCAGCTGGGAAAAGCGCGCCGTGAGGGTCTGGGATTTTTCCAGCAACTGGGTCAGTCGCGCCACGTCCTTGCTGTCGGCATGGGCCGGGATCGCGGAGAAAGTCAGTGCAGTTGCCAATAGCATGCGGATAAGACGCATGGGATTCCTCATTGGATTCATGAAGCGCAGGTAGCGTACCGGGCACGCTACCTGCGCTATGGGATTAAATCAGTCGCGCATCGGGCCTGGCGCAATGACTTCACGCGAGCCATTGGTGTTCATGGACGTCACGACACCCGCCATTTCCATCGCCTCGATCATCCGCGCAGCACGGTTGTAACCAATCTTGAGTTTACGCTGCACAGCCGAGATCGATGCACGGCGGCTTTCGAGAACGAACTTCACTGCCTCGTCATACAAGGCATCGCTTTCGCTGTCTTCACCACCTTCGCCGCTACCGCCCTCGAAGCCGCTACCAGCCTCTTCGACGCCAGCCAGAATATCGTCGTTGTAGTTTGGCGTGCCACGCATTTTCCAGGCTTCCACGACACGGTGGACTTCCTCGTCGGAAACGAAGGCGCCATGCACACGAATCGGCAGACTTGTACCGGGCGGCATGTACAGCATGTCACCATGACCCAGCAGTTGCTCGGCGCCACCCTGATCGATGATGGTCCGCGAGTCGATCTTGCTCGACACCTGGAAGGCCATGCGCGTCGGGATGTTGGCCTTGATAAGACCGGTGATGACGTCCACGGACGGGCGCTGGGTTGCCAGGATCAGGTGAATACCGGCTGCCCGCGCCTTTTGCGCGATACGGGCAATGAGTTCTTCAACCTTCTTGCCGACAATCATCATCATGTCGGCGAACTCGTCGACCACCACCACGATGGTCGGCAAGGTGGTGAGCAACGGCGCTTCGTCATGAATGCTTTCACGACGATACATCGGGTCGGAAATCGGGTTGCCCTCTTCCTCGGCGTCCTTGATCTTGCGGTTGAAGCCGGCAAGGTTACGCACTCCCATGGCCGCCATCAGCTTGTAACGACGCTCCATCTCGGCAACGCTCCAACGCAAGGCGTTGGCCGCATCCTTCATGTCGGTCACGACCGGACACAGCAGGTGCGGAATGCCTTCGTAGATCGACAATTCAAGCATTTTCGGGTCGATCATGATCAGCTTGGCGTCTTCCGGGCCGGACTTGAACAGGATCGACAGGATCATGGCGTTCACACCCACGGACTTACCGGAACCGGTCGTACCGGCCACCAGAAGGTGAGGCATCTTGGCCAGATCGGTGATGACCGGACGGCCACCGATGTCATGACCCAGCGCCAGGGTAACCGGCGACTTGGCATTGTCATACTCGGGCGAGGACAGCACCTCGGAAAACCGCACGATCTGGCGGTCTTCATTGGGGATTTCGATACCGACGGTGGTCTTGCCGGGAATCACCTCGACCACACGGACGCTGGTCACGGCCAGTGAGCGTGCAAGGTCCTTGGCAAGGTTGGCAATACGGCTGACCTTGACCCCGGCGGCAGGCTGGATTTCGTAGCGCGTAATGACCGGCCCCGGATGGATGGAATCCACCGTGACCTCGACGCCGAACTCCTTGAGCTTGATTTCCAGCAGATGGCCTACGGCCGCCAATGACTCCGGCGAATAGTTGAGCTGTTTCTTTTCGGCCGGATCAAGAATCGAGATAGGCGGCAAGGTGCCTTCGATGGCGCTGTCGACAAACAACGGCACCTGCTTCTCTTTCTGGACACGCTTGCTCGGCTCGGGCGCCTTGGCAGGTGCCGGAGCAATGACTGCTGGCACGTGTTTCTCGCGCTCGGTCATGTGTTTGCTCAGGGACTCTTCACGCTCGATCAGACGCTCGCGGGCCTTGACCTGCTCACGACGATCGGGGACGACCGGCGCCACCACTTCGTCGACACGCATGTCGACTTCACGCAATTGCGCGACCATCTGCTTACGCTCGGTACGAGCGACCCACCAGCGGTTGGCGGCACTCTGGATGAGCTCGAAGAGGTCGAGGGTGATCTTGCCGGTCACATCCATGACCTTGAACCAGGACAGGTCGGTGAATACCGTCAGGCCGAACAGGAACAAGGCGATGAACAACAACGTGCTGCCCTGGATGTTGAGGGCTTTCTTGGCCAGATCGCCAAGCACTTCACCCAGCACACCGCCTGCCGAGCCCGGAAAGCCCGCTGCGAAATGAAAGTGGATGTGCGCCAGCGCTGCACCGGCCAGAATCAGGAATACCAGACCGATCAGGCGCCAGGAGAACAGCCAGCCGCTCCACTGCCACGGCTCGTGACGCTGACTGAAGACCTGCCAGGCCTTGATGGCCAGCAACAACGGGAAAATGTAGGCGAAATAGCCAACGACCATGAACAGGATATCGGCGCAGAAGGCACCCGCACGGCCTGCGGCGTTCTGGACTTGCGCGGAGCTGCTGGTATGGCTCCAGCCCGGATCGCTCTGAT
The DNA here is from genome assembly GCF_018343775.1 of Pseudomonas cichorii. Taxonomy (NCBI): domain Bacteria; kingdom Pseudomonadati; phylum Pseudomonadota; class Gammaproteobacteria; order Pseudomonadales; family Pseudomonadaceae; genus Pseudomonas; species Pseudomonas cichorii. The sequence continues at coordinate 2,069,571 of NZ_CP074349.1, read as the reverse complement.
CGTAGGTCAACAGAGCCATCATCAGGTACAGGCACAAGGCACCAAAGGCAATCAGTGCACCTTCCTTGAGCCGATAATGCAGTTGCTGCCGCCAGAGCGGAACAGAGCTGGGTGCTGTGGTGGATTTTTTCAAAACGCTTTATTTCCTGCGCTCAAGCGCGAACATCTCGTTGATTGACTATGAACGGCTGCTGAACGGTATCGACCGGTTCCAGCCGAAAACGGGATCGCGAACCTCTGAAACACCCGCAGAACAGATGACCTGAATGATAACGCGCAAAGTCGGCATTGTACGGCTTTGTAGGTCCCGAGGTCTGTAGGAAAGCTCTTCACAGCGGCTTTTAACGCCCAATGATCGTCGTTTTCATACAGGGACTGACCGCAACGGGCCATAGCCTTCCTCATGACGTTCAATTTGAGCATGCATTCTCTTTTGTGACAAAGGCTTATGAGGTGATTCTATCAGTGAGACAGAAGATCGACGGCTATCGGGCTATCATCTTTTGCCTGCACTACCGAAACCTTGCGACACACACCATAATGGCGACCGGTTGTGACCGCATTTATTGTACAGAGTTGCAAATGACCACCCGTGCGCCCTCCCCTACCGCGAAGTCCTGATGCCATGCTGACCTGGTTGCAACGCAACAGCCTTGTTTTCCCACCCCTGGAAAAAGCCCTGCGCGAACCCAACGGCCTGCTGGCTGCGGGCGGCGACCTGTCCGCAGACCGGCTGATACAGGCTTACCGGCATGGCTGCTTTCCGTGGTTTCAGGACGGGCAGCCCATTCTCTGGTGGTCACCCGACCCACGCACCGTTCTGCCACCAGCCGAGATACATGTGTCACGCAGCCTGGGCAAACTCATTCGCCAGGAGCGCTATCGGGTGACGTTCGACCAGGACTTCCCAGCCGTCATACAGGCCTGCGCCGAACCTCGCAGCTACGCCAACGAAACCTGGATCACCCGCTCGATGCAGGAGGCCTATATGGAGCTGCATCGACGCGGACACGCACACAGCGTCGAGGTCTGGGACCAGGACACACTGGTGGGCGGGCTGTATGGCCTGGCCATGGGGCAGCTGTTTTTCGGCGAATCCATGTTCAGCCGCGCCGACAACGCCTCGAAAGTCGGCTTCGCCACATTGGTGGAACGCCTGAATGCCTGGGGGTTCGTATTGATCGATTGCCAGATGCCTACCCAGCACCTGCACAGCTTCGGTGCCCGCTCGATCCCGCGCCAGACATTTGCCGACTACCTGCACCGGCATCTGGATCAGCCCAATAACGCCGACTGGTTGCCTAGGCGAGTTTGAAAGGCTGGCATACACTCTTATTCATGGATTCTGATAACGGGGGCGATCATGACAGAGCTGGCGCGGCTTAAGTTTTATGCCACTCAACCCCACACCTGCAGTTACCTGCCCGAAGAGCAGGCGACCACGCTGTTTCTGGACCCCAGCCAACCCATGGACGTGCAAGTCTATGCCGACCTGTCGGACATGGGCTTTCGTCGCAGTGGCGACCATCTTTATCGCCCTCACTGCCAGAATTGCAGCGCCTGCGTGCCGGCGCGCATCCCGGTGAATCTCTTCGTCCCGGATCGGCAGCAAAAACGCATCCTCAAACGCAACACCGACCTTGAGGTGCGCAGCACCAAGCCAGCGTTCACCGAAGAGCACTTCGACCTTTATCAACGCTACATCGAACAACGCCATGCCGATGGCGACATGTTCCCACCCAGTCGCGACCAGTTCTCCACTTTTCTGGTACGTGACCTGCCCTTCTCGCGTTTTTACGAGTTCCGGCTGGATCAGCGCCTGCTGGCAGTCGCAGTGACCGATCTTTTGCCCAACGGCCTTTCTGCGGTCTATACCTTTTATGAACCCGATGAAGAACGGCGCAGTCTTGGGCGTTATGCCATCCTGTGGCAGATCGCCGAAGCAGCCCGGCTTCAGTTGCATGCCGTGTACCTGGGATACTGGATCAAGAACTGTAAAAAGATGAATTACAAGACCCAATATCGCCCCATCGAGCTGTTGACCAATCAAAGATGGGTCACTCTGTATTGAAGCCCTTGGCTTAAAGAGGTTTTTTCGGGCACAATGCACGCCGCTTTTGCCTGGCGCCACTTGCACCGGGCCACTCATTTGTATACCGAGGGCTTTACTGCATGTCGAAAGAAGACAGCTTCGAAATGGAAGGCACTGTCGTCGACACCCTGCCCAACACCATGTTTCGTGTGGAGTTGGAAAACGGGCACGTCGTAACCGCGCATATCTCCGGCAAGATGCGCAAGAACTACATCCGTATTCTTACCGGTGACAAGGTCCGCGTCGAACTGACGCCTTATGACCTGAGCAAAGGGCGTATCACCTACCGCGCCCGCTAAGCTAGTACTGACAAAAACGCCCGGCATATGCCGGGCGTTTTTGTTTGTCCGCTTGTCTGGCACTCATTACCGAGTGCCAGACAGGACTACCATCAGGCCATTTCTGCCGTTGTCTCGAAATCAAAGGTGATCTCGCCATCCTTGATATCGATATGCACAACGCCACCATGCTCCGACAACTCTCCGAACAGGATCTCCTCGGCCAGGGGACGCTTGATCTTGTCCTGGATAAGGCGAGCCATCGGACGAGCCCCCATTGCCGCATCGTAGCCACTCTGCGCCAGCCAGCTTCTGGCCGCGTCGGATACTTCGAGCAGTACACGCTTGTCTTCCAGTTGCGCCTGAAGTTCGGTAAGGAACTTGTCGACCACGCTCTTGATGACTTCGTGGCTGAGGCGACCAAACTGGATGATGGTGTCCAGACGGTTGCGGAACTCCGGCGTGAAGCTCTTCTTGATCACTTCCATTGCATCGGACGAGTGATCCTGATGAGTGAAACCGATCGAAGCCCGCGCTGCCGACTCGGCACCGGCGTTGGTGGTCATGATGACGATCACATTGCGGAAGTCCGCCTTGCGCCCGTTGTTGTCGGTGAGCGTACCGTGGTCCATGACCTGCAGAAGCAGGTTGAAGACTTCCGGATGCGCCTTCTCGATTTCATCGAGCAACAACACGCAATGCGGTTGACGGGTAATGGCTTCAGTCAGCAGACCGCCCTGATCGAAACCGACATAGCCCGGAGGCGCACCGATCAGACGCGAAACGGTATGCCGCTCCATGTATTCGGACATGTCGAAGCGAATCAGCTCGACGCCAAGTGCCTTGGCCAACTGACGCGCTGCTTCGGTCTTGCCGACGCCGGTAGGACCTGCAAACAGGAAAGAACCTACAGGCTTGTCAGGCGACTTCAAGCCGGCACGGGACAGCTTGATGGCAGTGGACAGCGAGTCGATGGCAGCATCCTGACCGAAGACCGTGAGCTTGAGATCGCGCTCCAGGTTACGCAGCAGCTCCTTGTCGGAACTGTTGACGTGTTTTGGAGGAATACGCGCGATTTTCGCGACGATATCTTCAACCTGCGGCACATCGATGCACTTGACCCGACGCTCGACCGGCTGCAGCCGCTGGAAGGCGCCAGCTTCGTCGATGACATCGATGGCCTTGTCAGGCATGTGCCGGTCATTGATGTAGCGCGACGCAAGCTCTGCAGCTGCACGCAACGCTTCATCGCTGTACTCGATGCTGTGATGCTGTTCGAAGCGGCCCTTGAGGCCCCGGAGAATGCCAATGGTGTCCTCGACCGATGGTTCGGAGACATCGACTTTCTGGAAACGACGCGCCAGGGCACGATCCTTCTCGAAGATCCCGCGGAACTCCTGGAATGTGGTCGAACCGATGCAACGGATATCCCCAGAAGACAGCAGCGGCTTGAGCAGGTTGGATGCATCCATTACCCCGCCTGAAGCTGCACCCGCACCGATGATGGTATGGATTTCATCAATGAACAGGATGGCATGAGGCCGCTTGCGCAGTTCATTGAGCAGCGCCTTGAAACGCTTCTCGAAATCGCCGCGGTATTTGGTACCAGCCAGCAATGCACCCAGATCCAGAGAGTAGACGACACTACTGGCCAGCAGATCCGGGACCTGATTGTCGACGATACGCTTGGCCAGCCCTTCGGCAATGGCCGTCTTGCCGACACCCGCCTCACCGACCAGCAAAGGGTTGTTCTTGCGACGACGGGCGAGAATCTGAGCAACGCGCTCGACTTCACTCTCACGCCCAACCAGAGGATCAATACGCCCCTGGCGCGCCAGTTCGTTCAGATTACTTGCATAGGCATCCAGAGGATTGCCTGAGGAAGAAGCCTCACCACCCTCGTCGTCCTGCATATCCTGCTCACCTTCAGAAGAGTGTTCGCCATGCCCAGGGACCTTGGAGATACCGTGGGCGATGTAGTTGACGACATCAATCCGGGCCACGCTCTGCTGCTTGAGCAGGAAGACGGCCTGACTTTCCTGCTCACTGAAAATTGCTACCAGTACGTTGGCGCCGGTCACTTCACGCTTGCCGGAACTCTGTACATGGAAGACTGCACGTTGCAACACGCGCTGGAACCCGAGCGTCGGCTGGGTTTCACGATCCTCGTCATGGACGGGGATCAGTGGGGTTGTGGAGTCGATGAACTCCTGCAGATCATGCTTGAGCTTATCGAGGTTTGCGCCGCAGGCACGCAAGACAGTGGCTGCAGCCTCATTATCCAATAGAGCCAGCAGGAGATGCTCGACCGTCATGAACTCATGACGCTTTGAACGAGCTTCCTTGAAGGCAAGATTGAGGGTGACTTCGAGCTCACGGTTTAACATAGCTTCACCTCATACCCAAGTGGCCGGCGTTTAACCGTCCTTCTCGATCTCACAGAGTAGTGGATGCTGACTTTCCCGGGCGTATTGATTGACCTGCATTGCCTTGGTTTCGGCTATGTCGCGGGTAAACAATCCGCATACTGCCCGCCCCTCTGTATGGACGGCCAGCATGACCTTGGTAGCCAGCTCACGATTCAGGTTGAAAAACACCTCAAGAACCTCAACGACGAAATCCATAGGGGTGTAATCATCGTTAAACAAAACCACCTTGTACATCGGTGGCGCCTGCAGGGTGGGCTTGGCGTCCTGCAACGCAATGCCAGCTGAGTCGTCCTCGTGTGACTGCGGACCGTCCTGATTGAATGTTAGTCGAATCTTGCTGATTGCATGCATGGTAAAGAAAGGTTCGTGTAAAGAGCGGATTGAATAATTTAGTCGCAGCCTGACCGGTTTTCACATAGACCGCTGCATGACCTTGACTATCAGCTAATCGGTGTTACAAACAATAGAGCCCACATTGGGTAAAAAGGGTCCGCGCAGTCAACCAAAATTTTTTTAGGCCAGGCGGATTGAGGTGGATGATACTCCAGACGGAGTCCTTTGCAGAGGGATATGGCTATGCTCAGTGGTAAAGTCAAGTGGTTCAATAATGCAAAAGGCTACGGATTTATTCTTGCCGATGGCAGAGATGAAGATCTGTTTGCTCATTATTCAGCCATACAAATGGATGGCTACAAAACGCTCAAGGCAGGCCAACCGGTCCAATTCGAGATCATTCAAGGCCCCAAGGGATTACATGCCGTGAATATCTCGTCTGCGTCCACAGCTACTGCTCCAACATCCGCAGATGCTTCAAGCGCAGCACAAAAGCCAGCTAATGTGTCGGCCTGAAGCAGACCACCACATACGCCAGCCATAAAGAAACAGCCAGTTCAGGATGACTGAACTGGCTGCTGCGTCGCAGCACCGGCTTCACATGTGCGCGATCAAGGCATCGCCGAATGCTGACGATGAGAGCAGAGTTGCGCCCTCCATCAATCGCTCGAAATCATAAGTAACAGTTTTTGCAGCAATCGCACCATTAGTGCCTTTGATAATCAGATCGGCCGCCTCAACCCATCCCATATGCCGCAACATCATTTCGGCAGACAGAATCAGAGAACCCGGATTGACCTGATCCTTGCCAGCATATTTAGGCGCTGTCCCGTGCGTCGCCTCGAACATGGCCACGGTGTCAGAAAGATTGGCTCCCGGCGCAATACCGATCCCTCCCACCTCGGCAGCCAGCGCGTCGGAAAGGTAGTCGCCGTTGAGATTCAGCGTTGCGATGACATCATAGTCAGCCGGGCGTAACAGGATCTGCTGAAGCATCGCATCGGCGATGGCATCCTTGACGGTCACATTCTTGCCGGTGCGGGCGTTCGTGAACTGCATCCACGGGCCACCCTCCAGCAACGTCGCCCCAAACTCTTCGGCGGCCACCTCATAGGCCCACTCCTTGAAGGCCCCTTCGGTAAATTTCATGATGTTGCCTTTATGCACAATGGTCAGCGAGTCGCTGTCATTGTCGACCACATACTGCAACGCCTTGCGTGCCAGACGCCGGGTGCCCTCCCGGGAAACCGGCTTGACCCCGATACCGCAATCCTCGTCAAAGCGGATTTTCGTGACACCCATCTCTTCCTTGAGAAATCGAATAACCTTGGTCGCCTCGGGAGATCCGGCCTTCCATTCGATCCCGGCATAAATGTCTTCGGAATTTTCACGAAAGATCGTCATGTTCACATCGCCAGGTTTCTTGACCGGGCTAGGCACGCCCTCGAACCAGCGAACCGGCCTCAGGCAGACATACAGATCCAGTTGCTGGCGCAAGGCAACGTTCAGAGAGCGAATGCCGCCTCCGACCGGCGTGGTCAGAGGGCCCTTGATGGAAACCACGTACTCCCGCACCGCATCCAGGGTTTCCTGAGGCAGCCAGGTATCAGGATCGTAAATCCGGGTCGCCTTCTCTCCGGCATAGACTTCCATCCAGGAAATCCTGCGCTTTTCGCCATAGGCCTTGCTGACGGCCGCATCGACCACCTTGATCATGACCGGCGTGATATCGATGCCAATCCCATCCCCTTCTATAAAGGGAATGATCGGGTTATCGGGGACATTCAAGGAGTGGTCTGCGTTGACAGTGATCTTCTCACCGACGGCGGGGATTCTTGTTTTTTGATATGCCATGCGGGACTCCGGTGCGTGCTGAGTGGACATCCTGACAGCCATTGAGCCTAGTCAGCCCCGCAGGCACAGGCAAAGCCCGCCAGTCCGAAGCCGCCGAAAAGGCCCGAAACCCTTGATCTTGAGCACATTCGTTCGACCAACGGCGAATAGTCGCCATTCGATAGCACGCATAGCATTAATGCTTGGCGCCAAGGGTTTGATATACTCGCGACGTGACCGCAGAGTCATAAAGGCCGAAGTGTCTGGAACCAGACTTTCAGCCTTATATATGCGTCGGGCAGTGACCATGGCCACGCCCGGCAGCTTGACGCTCGACTGATGCACCCAACATCACCGCGAATAAACCTCGACTTGGGCCCATGACCGAACTTTGGGCAAGAGTGCATACCCTGCGCATATCGAGATTTTGTGCATGCTCAGCAAAACAGAGAGTTAATACCAATGTCCAACCGCTCGAAGATCATCTACACCTTCACTGACGAAGCTCCGGCACTCGCCACCTACTCGCTTCTGCCAATCATCGAAGCATTTACAGCCTCTTCCGATATCGACGTCGAAACACGCGATATCTCCCTGGCGGGCCGTGTTCTTTCCAGCTTCCCCGAATCGCTTGGCGCCGATCAGCAGGTGCCGGATCATCTCGCCGAGTTGGGCAAACTGGCCACCACGCCAGAAGCCAACATCATCAAGCTGCCTAACATCAGCGCCTCGGTCCCTCAATTGAAGGCGACCATCAAAGAGCTGCAGGAACAAGGCTTCAAGATCCCGGACTACCCGGAAGCGCCGTCCACCGACGCGGAAAAAGAAACCCGCGCCCGTTACGACAAGGTCAAGGGCAGCGCCGTGAACCCGGTTCTGCGTGAAGGCAACTCCGACCGCCGCGCCCCGCTCTCGGTCAAGAACTACGCTCGCAAGCACCCGCACAAGATGGGCGCCTGGGCTGCCGACTCCAAGGCTCACGTTGCTCACATGAGCAGCGGCGACTTTTACGGCAGCGAAAAAGCCGCTCTGGTCGAGGCTGACAACAGCGTCAAGATCGAGCTGATTGCCAAAGACGGTACAACCACCGTCCTGAAAGAGAAAACCAGCGTCAAGGCTGGCGAAGTGATCGATTGCTCGGTCATGAGCAAGAAAGCCCTGCGCAGCTTCATTGCCGCCGAAATCGAAGACGCCAAGAAGCAAGGCGTTCTGTTCTCGGTGCACCTGAAAGCCACCATGATGAAAATCTCCGACCCGATCATGTTCGGTCAGATCGTCGACGAGTTCTACAAGGACGCGCTGACCAAGCACGCCGACATCCTGAAGGAAATCGGCTTCAGCCTGAACAACGGCATCGGCGATCTGTATGACCGCATCGGCGCCCTGCCCGCTGACAAACAGGCTGAAATCAAGGCTGACATCCAGGCGGTCTACGCCACTCGCCCACAACTGGCGATGGTCAACTCCGACAAAGGCATCACCAACCTGCACGTACCGAGCGACGTCATCGTCGACGCCTCGATGCCTGCAATGATCCGTGACTCCGGCAAGATGTGGGGCACCGACGGTCAACTGCACGACGCCAAGGCTGTTATCCCGGATCGCTGCTACGCGACCATCTACCAAGCTGTCATCGAAGACTGCAAGAAAAACGGCGCCTTCGACCCAACCACCATGGGCAGCGTTCCGAACGTCGGCCTGATGGCTCAGAAAGCCGAAGAGTACGGCTCTCACGACAAGACTTTCCACATCAAGACCGATGGCGTGGTTCGCGTAACCGACAGCCAGGGCAACCTGCTGATGGAACAGAACGTCGAAACCGGCGACATCTGGCGCATGTGCCAGGCCAAGGACGCGCCGATCCAGGACTGGGTCAAACTGGCCGTCAACCGCTCCCGCGCCAGCAACACCCCGGCGATTTTCTGGCTCGACCCGGCTCGCGCCCATGACAGCGTCATGATCGAGAAAGTCCAGAAGTACCTGGGCGACCACGACACTTCGGGCCTGGACATCCAGATCCTGTCGCCGGTCGAAGCCATGAAGCTGACCCTGGAACGCACCCGTGCCGGCAAGGACACCATTTCGGTGACCGGTAACGTACTGCGCGACTACCTGACCGACCTGTTCCCGATCATGGAACTGGGCACAAGCGCCAAGATGCTGTCGATCGTGCCGCTGATGAATGGCGGTGGCCTGTTCGAAACCGGCGCTGGCGGTTCGGCTCCGAAACACGTTCAGCAGTTCGTCGAAGAGAACTTCCTGCGCTGGGATTCCCTGGGCGAGTTCCTGGCTCTGGCCGCTTCGCTTGAGCACCTGGGCAATGCCTACAACAATCCTAAAGCTCTGGTCCTGTCCAAGACTCTGGATCAGGCTACCGGTGAGTTCCTGGATCGCAACAAGTCGCCTTCGCGCAAAGTCGGCAGCATCGACAACCGCGGCAGTCACTTCTACCTGACCCTGTTCTGGGCACAGGCTCTGGCTGCTCAAAACGACGACGCCGCCCTCAAGGCGCAGTTCAGCCCGCTGGCCAAGACACTGACCGACAACGAAGAGAAAATCGTTGCCGAACTCAACGCTGTCCAGGGCAAACCAGTGGAAATCGGTGGTTACTACTTCACCAATGCTGAACTGACCAGCAAAGCCATGCGCCCTAGCGCAACCTTGAACGCAGCCATCGCCGCGTTGTAAGTGGCAAACCGGTCAGACACATGATCTGCAAAAGCCCCGGCCACGCACCGGGGCTTTTGTATTTCCGACCAGAGAAAAGCCGCCCTCCTACACGTTTTTTTGTGCCTGACTGATGGGTATTACACCTCCTCCCCCAATACACGAGTAGCAACATTATGGAATGGCAAGCCCACGTTACCGTCGCCACGATCGTCGAAGATCAGGGCCGCTTCCTGTTCGTCGAAGAAATCAAGGGCGGACAAAAGGTACTCAACCAACCTGCCGGGCATCTGGACCCAAACGAAAGCCTGCAACACGCAGCCGTGCGCGAAACCCTTGAAGAAACCGGCTGGGATGTCGAACTGACCAGCGTGATCGGTATCTACCTGTATACAGCGCCCAGCAATGGCGTGACCTACCAGCGCATCTGCTTTGCAGCCAAGGCCCTGCGCCATCATCCCGAATACGCTCTGGACGAGGGCATAGTCGGCCCGGTCTGGATGACTCGTGATGAACTCATGACCCAGCAGCATCGCTGGCGCAGCGAGCTGGTCATGCGGTGTGTGGACGATTATCTGAATGCCGAACACTTCAGTCTTGCCCTGCTGCGCGACAAGGCGTGAGACTCGACGCCCTCAGCCTGATAGAATCGCGTCCTTTTCAAGGCCACCCATTGAACTCCCATGCGTGATCCAGCCCACTGCAACCCAGAAAACAAGCGCGTCATAGTCGGCATGTCCGGCGGCGTGGACTCATCCGTTTCCGCTGTCCTGCTCATGGAGCAGGGTTATCAGGTGGAAGGCTTGTTCATGAAGAACTGGGAAGAAGACGACGGAACGGAATACTGCACTGCCCGAGAAGACCTGGCAGACGCCCAGGCCGTGTGCGACAAGATCGGCATAAAGCTGCACACCGCCAACTTCGCCGCCGAGTACTGGGACAACGTGTTCGAGCACTTCCTGGAAGAGTACAAGGCCGGTCGCACGCCTAACCCGGATATCCTTTGCAACCGGGAAATCAAGTTCAAGGCCTTCCTTGACTACGCCCTGATGCTGGGCGCAGACCTGATTGCCACCGGCCATTACGTACGCCGCCGCGACATCGACGGCCGCACCGAACTGCTCAAGGGCCTGGACCCGAACAAGGACCAGAGCTATTTCCTGCACGCCGTGGGCGGCGAACAGATCGCCCGCACCCTGTTCCCGGTCGGCGAGCTGGAGAAACCGGAAGTACGCGCCATTGCCGAGAAACACGGTCTGGCGACGGCCAAGAAGAAAGACTCCACCGGCATCTGCTTTATCGGTGAACGCCGCTTCACGGATTTCCTGCGCCAGTACCTCCCTGCCCAGCCCGGCGAGATCAAGACCACCGAAGGCGAAGTCATCGGTCGCCACAACGGCCTGATGTACCACACCATCGGTCAGCGCCAGGGCCTGGGTATCGGCGGACTGAAGGACGCAAGCGATGATCCCTGGTATGTACTGGTCAAGGACCTGGAACACAACGAACTGATCGTCGGCCAGGGTAACGATCATCCCTGGCTGTTTTCCCAGGCTCTGGTCACCTCGCAGATCTACTGGGTCAACCCCATCGACCTGAGCAGCCCGAAGAAACTGACCGCCAAGGTACGTTATCGCCAGGGCGACCAGCACTGCACGCTGGAAAAGACTGCCGATGGCTACCGCGCCCTATTCGATGAACCGCAGCGCGCCGTGACACCCGGTCAGTCCGTGGTGTTCTATGACGGCGAAATCTGCCTGGGGGGCGGCGTGATCGAAATAGCCGAACCCTGGAAAAGCAAGGACAAGCGTTGATGACCCCTATTCAGGAGCAACTGATCGCTCTGGGCGGCGTATTCCAGGCCGCCATACTGGTAGACCGGATCGCCAAGACCGGACAGGTCAGCGAAGCCGGGCTGAGCTGCATGATCGGCAGCCTGCTGGTGCTGGACCCCAAAGACACACTGGACGTGTATGGCGGCGACGACCTGAACCTGCGCGAGGGCTATCGCGCCATGGTCAGTGCTCTGGAGCGCGACCCCGCGACCCTGCAGCGCGAGCCGCTGCGCTATGCCCTGTCGATGCTCGGTCTTGAGCGGCAACTGGCCAAGCGCGATGACATGCTGGAAGTGATCGGCAAGCGCCTGCCGCAGATCCAGTCCCAGGCCGAACATTTTGGCATCGCCCATGAAAACGTGATCGCTGCCACCGGCGCGCTGTATCAGGACACCCTGAGCACCCTGCGCCAGCGCATTCAGGTTCATGGCGACATGCGCAACCTGCAGCAACCCAACAATGCCTCGAAGATCCGCGCACTGTTGCTGGCCGGCATTCGCTCGGCCCGTCTGTGGCGACAAGTTGGCGGTCATCGCTGGCAACTGGTCTTCAACCGACGCAAGTTATTGAAAGAACTCTATCCGCTGATGCACGGCTGACCTGCCACGCAGCTGCGACCCTTACCACCCAGGCACGACGCAATCTACGCTGGTCAGTCCGACCCAGTCGGACTGAAATTTCATGTATGATATGCGCCCCTTTTCGTTGCCCGACTGTTCGAGACCACCCCATGCAGCTTTCTTCGCTCACTGCGGTTTCCCCTGTTGATGGCCGCTACGCCGGCAAAACCCAGGCTCTGCGCCCTATTTTCAGCGAATACGGCCTGATCCGCTTTCGCGTGATGGTTGAAGTTCGCTGGCTCCAGCGCCTGGCAGCTCACCCGCAAATCAGCGAAGTACCACCGTTTTCCGCAGAGGCCAACGCCATTCTCAATGCGCTGGCTGAAGATTTCTCCGTGGAACACGCCGAGCGCGTGAAAGAAATCGAACGCACCACCAACCACGACGTCAAGGCCGTGGAATATCTGCTCAAGGAACAGGCTGCCAAGCTGCCTGAACTGGACAAGGTCAGCGAGTTCATCCACTTCGCCTGCACCAGCGAAGACATCAACAACCTGTCCCACGCCCTGATGCTGCGCGAAGGTCGCGATAACGTGATGCTGCCGCTGATGCGCCAGATCGCCGACTCCATCCGCGAGCTGGCCCAGCGCTTCGCCGACGTGCCGATGCTGTCGCGCACCCACGGCCAGCCGGCTTCACCGACGACTCTGGGCAAGGAACTGGCCAACGTCGTCTATCGACTGGAGCGCCAGATCACCCAGATCGCAGCAGTTCCTCTGCTGGGCAAGATCAACGGTGCGGTAGGCAACTACAACGCCCACCTGTCTGCCTATGCAGACATCGACTGGGAAGCCAACGCACGCGCCTTCATCGAAGACGAACTGGGCCTGGGCTTCAACCCCTACACCACCCAGATCGAACCGCATGACTACATCGCCGAGCTGTTCGATGCCATTGCGCGCTTCAACACCATCCTGATCGACTTCGATCGCGATATCTGGGGCTACATCTCCCTGGGCTACTTCAAGCAGCGCACCATCGCTGGCGAAATCGGTTCCTCGACCATGCCGCACAAGGTCAACCCGATCGACTTCGAAAACTCCGAAGGCAACCTGGGCATCGCCAACGCACTGTTCCAGCACCTGGCGAGCAAACTGCCGATCTCCCGCTGGCAACGCGACCTGACCGACTCCACCGTGCTGCGCAACCTGGGCGTGGGCTTTGCTCACAGCGTCATTGCCTACGAAGCCAGCCTCAAGGGCATCAGCAAGCTGGAACTGAACGAGCAGCGTATCGCTGCCGATCTGGACGCCTGCTGGGAAGTTCTGGCAGAGCCGATCCAGACCGTCATGCGTCGCTACAACATCGAAAACCCGTACGAAAAGCTGAAAGAACTGACACGCGGCAAGGGCATCAGCCCTGAAGCACTGCAAACTTTCATCGACGGTCTGGACATGCCAGCCGAGGCCAAGGCCGAGCTGAAGAAGCTGACCCCGGCCAATTACATCGGCAATGCCGTGGCACAAGCCAAGCGCATCTGACCCGCAGCAACTTTTGCACACGCCCGGCTGTGCCGGGCGTTTTCATTTCAAGGGCTTACAAATGAATCCTGATATTCCTCTTCAACTTCTGGGCGGCATGAGCGCGCGTGTTTTCCTGCGTGACTACTGGCAGAAAAAGCCCCTCCTGATCCGTCAGGCGATGCCGGATTTCCAAAGCCCGATCGATCCTGACGAACTGGCCGGCCTTGCCCTGGAAGAAGAAGTCGAATCCCGACTGATCATCGAAAACGGCGAGCGCCCATGGGAACTGCGTCGCGGCCCGTTTTCCGAAGACGACTTCAGCAAGATGCCCGAGCGCGAATGGACCCTTCTGGTCCAGGCCGTGGATCAGTTCGTACCTGAAGTCAGCGAATTGCTGGAGAACTTCCGCTTCCTGCCAAGCTGGCGCATCGACGATGTCATGATCAGCTACGCCGCACCGGGCGGCAGCGTCGGTCCGCACTTCGACAACTACGACGTTTTCCTGCTGCAAGGTCATGGCAAGCGCCATTGGCAGATCGGCCAGATGTGCGACTCCGAAAGCCCGCTGCTGCAGCACGCCGACCTGCGCATCCTCGCAGACTTCCAGGCCACCGACGAGTGGACCCTGGAACCCGGCGACATGCTGTATCTGCCACCACGCCTCGCCCACTGCGGCGTTGCCGTGGACGACTGCCTGACCTACTCGGTAGGTTTCCGCGCCCCGAGCGCCGCCGAAGTCCTGACCCACTTCACCGACTTCCTCAGCCAGTTCATCCCGGACGAAGAGCGCTACACGGACGCCGACGCACAGCCGGTCAGCGATCCACACCAGATCCAGCACGACGCCCTTGATCGCCTCAAGGCCCTGCTGGCCGAGCACATGAGCGACGAACGCCTGCTGCTGACCTGGTTTGGCCAATTCATGACCGAGCCTCGCTATCCGGAACTGGTCACAGGCCCGGAACTGGAAGAAGAAGACCTGCTCGACAGCCTGGAACAGGGCGCAGTTCTCATTCGCAACCCAAGCGCACGCCTGGCCTGGTCTGAAGTTGATGACGATCTGCTACTGTTTGCCAGCGGCCAGAGTCGTCTTTTGCCGGGCAGCCTGCGTGAACTGCTTAAATTGATTTGTGCGGCCGATTCGCTGCACAGCGAAAACCTCGGCCAATGGCTGGCCGATGAAGAGGGACGCAATCTGATTTGCGAACTCGTAAAACAAGGAAGCCTGGGATTTGCCGATGAATAAAATCACTGTATCCGTCGCGGACTGGCAGAAGAATAACGCCGATATCCGGCGTATTCGTGAAGCCGTGTTCATTGCCGAGCAATCGGTACCACCGGAACTGGAATGGGACTCGGAGGATAGCGACGCCATACATTTTCTGGCCCGTGAAGGCGATTATGCCGTCGGTACTGCCCGACTGCTGCCGGACGGCGAGATCGGTCGCCTGTCGGTCCTCAAGGACTGGCGCGGCCTGAAAGCCGGTGAAATGCTGCTGACCGCCATCCTCGACGAAGCACAGACCCGTGGCCTGAAGCAGCAAAAGCTCAGTGCGCAGGTTCAGGCCGTTGCGTTCTACCAGCGTTTTGGTTTCACCGTGGTCAGCGACGAGTTTCTCGAAGCCGGACTGCCGCACGTCGACATGGTGCGCGAGGCCTGATCCAGACCACTATGTAGGCGTTTTAAAAGGCACTACATAACGCAACGCCCCGTCATTTTCCTGCGGCATGACTATGCTCAGACAGGGAATGCCGGGGCGTTTTGCCATCTGCCCGTTCAACTTGTACCCACCCCTGGCCGACAAAGTGGCACACTCGGTTTTTACGCGCCCATCGCGGAGATTGGACATGTTGTTACGTACCCTGCTCACCTCATTGCTTGTCGCGTTCAGCACCTGCACGCTGGCAGCCACCGAAATCGTCCCGCTCAACTACCGCACCAGCGCAGACTTGCTACCCGTCGCCAAATCCTTTCTGGGAGCGGACGGTTCGGTCAGCGCCTACGGCAATCAGCTGATCGTCAATGCCGAATCGCGCAAGATCGAAGAACTCCGCGCCCTGATCTCGCAACTGGATACGGCCCCCAAGCGCCTGCTCATCAGCGTCGACACCAGCGACAATGCCACCAGCACCACCAACGGCGCCAATCCCTCACGAATCATCAGCTACGGCACCTCCAGCCGTGACGGCGGCGTCCAGCAAGTGCAAGCCACCGAAGGCACGCCGGCCCTGATTCAGACCGGCCAGAGCGTTCCCCTGACCACCACCCGCACAGACGGTTATGGCTACCCGCAGAGCAATACCGAATATCGCAATGTCACTCAGGGTTTCTATGTCACGGCCAGCGTAACCGGCGATATCGTTCACCTGAACATCAGCACCAATCGTGACCGCCTGAGCCAGGAGCGTCCGGACGCTATCAAGGTTCAGAGCACCGACAGTCAGGTGAGTGGTCGACTGGGTGAATGGATCACTCTGGCCGCCTCCAGCGATCAATCCGTGGCCGATCAGCGCGGCATCGCTCAACGCTATTCCACCCAGGGCCGCGACGACATGACTCTGCGAGTCAAGGTCGAAAGCCTTGAATAATCGACAATGGCCCAAAAGCCAGCACCGGCGGGGCTTTTCGTGACCCGGCGGTCGCACCCAGACAGATATGTAGTGAATATAAAAAAGCACTACAAAACGTTTGACGGGTAAAAAACAGCGAGGCATGATTGCCTCGCTCCCGCTAATCAGAGGCCTTCAAAAAGCCTCAGGATCGACGCTCTAAGCCTGAGCCGATTCCTGTCGAGACTGCCCACAAGGCAGTTTGACAAGGTTACGACTGGAACGAAGTTGTCCCAAGGGACGGAAGCGTTGACGGTTGATCGGACAGCTCCTGTGAGCGAAGCACAAAGGCATCCACGAGCCAAAGTGCCCACTCAGGCCATCCGGACTTTCTCCTTCCCCTCTCGAGCCCTTCGCTCATCCGTCGCCACCGCGCCCATTGCCGATCTCTGAGCAGCGAGCAGCCATCTACCGTGCCTTCGATAAACGAGGCGTTTTGGCGGAGCAGGATCTTCCAACCAAAACCTGACAATGAGGTTTATCTCCATGGCACTGACACGCGAACAACAAATAGCGGCTCTCGAGAAAGACTGGGCTGAAAATCCGCGCTGGAAAAACGTGACCCGTACCTATTCTGCTGCTGATGTCGTCCGCTTGCGTGGCTCGGTTCAACCTGAACACACCTTCGCAAAAATGGGCGCAGACAAGCTCTGGAATCTGGTCACGCAAGGTGCCAAGCCGTCTTTCCGCCCGGACAAGGACTTCGTCAACTGCATGGGCGCCCTGACCGGCGGCCAGGCGGTGCAACAGGTCAAGGCCGGCATACAGGCGATCTACCTCTCGGGCTGGCAGGTTGCTGCCGACAACAACTCCGCCGAATCCATGTACCCCGATCAGTCGCTGTACCCGGTGGACTCGGTCCCGACCGTGGTCAAGCGCATCAACAACTCGTTCCGCCGTGCCGACCAGATCCAGTGGAAAGCCGGCAAAAACCCGGGCGATGAAGGCTATATCGACTATTTCGCACCGATCGTGGCCGATGCCGAGGCAGGCTTTGGTGGCGTGCTGAATGCTTATGAGCTGATGAAAAGCATGATCGAAGCCGGTGCAGCAGGCGTGCATTTCGAGGACCAGTTGGCCTCCGTCAAGAAATGCGGCCACATGGGCGGCAAAGTGCTGGTGCCGACCCAGGAGGCCGTGCAGAAACTGGTAGCCGCTCGCCTGGCTGCCGACGTCGCTGGCGTACCGACCATCATCCTGGCCCGTACCGACGCCAACGCTGCCGACCTGCTGACCTCCGACTGCGACCCTTACGACAAGCCTTTCGTCACGGGCGCTCGCACCCATGAAGGTTTCTACAAGGTGCGTGCCGGACTGGATCAGGCCATCTCCCGCGGCCTGGCCTACGCGCCTTATGCGGATCTGATCTGGTGCGAAACGGCCAAGCCGGATCTGGACGAAGCACGCCGCTTCGCCGAAGCCATCAAGAAGGAATACCCCGACCAGTTGCTCTCCTACAACTGCTCGCCGTCCTTCAACTGGAAGAAGAATCTGGACGACGCCACCATCGCCAAATTCCAGCGCGAGCTATCGGCCATGGGCTACAAGCACCAGTTCATCACCCTGGCCGGCATTCACAATATGTGGCACAGCATGTTCAATCTGGCGCACGACTACGCCCGCAACGACATGACGGCCTACGTAAAGCTGCAGGAACAGGAGTTCGCCGACGCGGCCAAGGGCTACACCTTCGTGGCTCACCAGCAGGAAGTGGGCACCGGCTACTTTGACGACATGACCACCGTGATTCAGGGCGGCACCTCATCGGTCACCGCACTGACAGGCTCCACCGAGGAAGAACAGTTCCACTGATCTGCGGAGCAGCTGAAAACAAGAACAGGCCGCCCTCCTCTCGGGCGGCCTGTTCTTTTCTGTCAGGCACCCGGCATTGATCCGGGACAACCTTTAATCAGGCTGGCCGTGATACAACTGTAAGGACTTAATAAAATAGAGCAGGAGCACCCAACACCCCGACAAACTAAAAAGGCTCATTCAAATGATATTAATTATCATTCAAATTTCCTTTTATTGCTTTTCCCTATTAAGAAAAATAAATGGTTAAAACCTTGGCAATGCCCGGCCAGCAAGCCCTGCAGCCCTTCATGTCCCCGGATTCCGATTCATTCATTAAATAATTTTGATGTAGAAAATTTACTTGCCAAGTATTTGCACATAAAATCAATCCGATGCTCCCTCTGCGACATATCGTCACGGACTCACTCTTTATCAAGCACAGAGACCTTTGCTCTCTATTCCAAGGACTGCCAGCATGCCCGAAACGACAGGTTTGATTGCCCACAACTGGGGCTTCGCCATTTTCCTTCTCGGTGTTGTCGGTCTTTGTGCCTTCATGCTCGGTGTCTCAAGCCTGCTGGGAAGCAAGGCCTGGGGTCGCAGCAAGAACGAACCTTTTGAATCCGGCATGCTGCCTACCGGCAGTGCACGCCTGCGCCTCTCCGCAAAATTCTATCTGGTCGCGATGCTCTTCGTGATCTTCGACATTGAAGCCCTTTTTCTCTTTGCCTGGTCTGTGTCCGTCCGCGAAAGCGGCTGGACCGGATTCGTCGAAGCACTCGTTTTCATAGCAATTCTGTTGGCAGGTCTTGTCTACCTATGGCGGGTTGGAGCGCTGGATTGGGCTCCTGAAGGTCGCCGTAAACGGCAAGCGAAGCTAAAACAATGAGGCTTTGGCGATGCAATACAATCTCACCAGGATCGACCCGGATGCTCCTAATGAGCAGTATCCAATCGGCAAACGGGAAACCGTTTCCGATCCGTTAGAAGATCAAGTCCACAAAAACATCTACATGGGCAAACTTGAAGACGTGCTGAACGGCGCGGTCAACTGGGGGCGTAAAAACTCCCTGTGGCCGTACAACTTCGGCCTGTCGTGTTGCTATGTGGAAATGACCACCGCCTTCACGGCGCCCCACGACATCGCACGCTTCGGCGCCGAAGTCATCCGGGCATCGCCGCGTCAGGCGGATTTCATGGTTATTGCCGGGACCTGCTTCATCAAGATGGCACCGATCATCCAGCGTCTCTACGAGCAAATGCTTGAGCCCAAGTGGGTCATCTCCATGGGTTCGTGCGCCAACTCCGGTGGCATGTACGACATCTACTCTGTGGTGCAGGGCGTGGACAAGTTCCTTCCTGTCGATGTGTACGTGCCCGGCTGCCCACCCCGCCCAGAGGCATTTCTGCAAGGCTTGATGCTGCTGCAGGAATCCATTGGCCAGGAGCGTCGCCCTCTTTCCTGGGTCGTCGGCGATCAAGGCGTTTACCGCGCCGAAATGCCTTCGCAAAAGGAACAGCGCCGCGAACAGCGCATCCAGGTCACCAACCTGCGCAGCCCCGACGAAGTCTGATCCAGCCCGTTCTTCTTATAAAAAAGACAAGAACGGGTTGATTCTGTACGTTGACCGAAGTGATTGAGACCTATGACTGCAGACACCGCTCTGTACATCCCGCCTTACAAGGCTGACGACCAAGACGTCGTCGTAGAATTGAACACACGCTTTGGCGCCGAGGCCTTCACGGCACAGCCGACCCGTACCGGCATGCCGGTGCTGTGGGTTGCACGCGCCCACCTGGTCGAGGTGCTGAAGTTCCTGCGACAGGTGAACAAGCCCTACTCCATGCTCTACGACCTGCACGGTGTCGATGAGCGCCTGCGCACCCATCGCCGCGGCCTGCCCGATGCAGACTTCACCGTCTTCTACCACCTGTTGTCGGTAGAACGTAACAGCGACGTGATGATCAAGGTGGCCCTGTCCGAAAGTGACCTGAGCCTGCCAACCGTCACCGGCATCTGGCCTAACGCCAACTGGTACGAGCGTGAAGTGTGGGACATGTTCGGGATCGACTTCCCGGGCCACCCGCACCTGAGCCGCATCATGATGCCGCCGACCTGGGAAGGTCACCCGCTGCGCAAGGACTTCCCGGCTCGCGCCACCGAGTTCGACCCGTACAGCCTGAGCCTGGCCAAACAGCAACTGGAAGAGGAAGCCGCACGCTTCCGTCCTGAAGACTGGGGCATGAAGCGTTCCGGTGAGAACGAGGACTACATGTTCCTCAACCTGGGCCCGAACCACCCTTCGGCTCACGGTGCGTTCCGCATCATTCTGCAACTGGACGGCGAAGAGATCGTCGACTGCGTTCCCGACATCGGTTACCACCACCGTGGTGCCGAGAAGATGGCAGAGCGTCAGTCCTGGCACAGCTTCATTCCGTACACCGACCGTATCGACTACCTGGGCGGGGTGATGAACAACCTGCCTTACGTGCTTTCGGTCGAGAAGCTGGCCGGCATCAAGGTGCCCGAGAAGGTCGACACCATCCGCATCATGATGGCCGAGTTCTTCCGGATCACCAGCCACCTGCTGTTCCTGGGTACCTACATCCAGGACGTTGGCGCCATGACCCCGGTATTCTTCACCTTTACTGACCGCCAGAAAGCCTACAAGGTCATCGAAGCCATCACCGGCTTCCGTCTGCACCCGGCCTGGTATCGCATCGGCGGTGTTGCTCACGACCTGCCACGCGGCTGGGAAAAACTGGTGAAGGAATTCGTCGACTGGCTGCCAAAACGCCTGGACGAATACACCAAGGCAGCGCTGCAGAACAGTATCCTCAAAGGCCGTACCATCGGCGTTGCAGCCTATAACACCAAAGAGGCCCTGGAATGGGGTGTCACCGGTGCAGGCCTGCGTTCCACCGGCTGTGATTTCGACCTGCGCAAGGCCCGTCCTTACTCCGGCTACGAAAACTTCGAATTCGAAGTCCCGCTTGCAGTCAACGGCGATGCCTATGACCGCTGCATGGTGCGTGTAGAAGAAATGCGCCAGAGCATCAGGATCATCGACCAGTGCATGCGCAACATGCCGGAAGGCCCGTACAAGGCGGATCACCCGCTGACCACGCCGCCGCCCAAAGAGCGCACCTTGCAGCACATCGAAACCTTGATCACGCACTTCCTGCAGGTTTCGTGGGGCCCGGTCATGCCGGCCAACGAATCCTTCCAGATGATCGAAGCGACCAAGGGCATCAACAGTTATTACCTGACGAGCGACGGCGGCACCATGAGCTACCGTACCCGGATTCGCACCCCAAGTTACCCGCACCTGCAGCAGATCCCTTCGGTGATCAAAGGCAGCATGGTCGCGGACTTGATCGCGTACCTGGGTAGCATCGATTTCGTTATGGCCGACGTGGACCGCTAAGCATGAACAGCACGCTTATCCAGACAGACCGTTTCGCCCTGAGCGAAACCGAACGCTCGGCCATCGAGCACGAGCTGCATCACTACGAAGACTCCCGCGCGGCGTCCATCGAAGCCCTCAAGATCGTCCAGAAGGAACGTGGCTGGGTGCCGGATGGTGCCATCTACGCGATCGGCGAGATTCTTGGCATTCCAGCCAGCGATGTCGAAGGTGTGGCAACGTTCTACAGCCAGATCTTCCGTCAGCCGGTCGGCCGTCACATCATTCGCGTCTGCGACAGTATGGTCTGCTACATCGGCGGCCATGAGTCTGTGGTTGGCGAAATCCAGAGCAAGCTGGGCATCGGCCTGGGCCAGACCACTCCCGACGGCCGCTTCACGCTGCTGCCGGTCTGCTGCCTGGGCAACTGCGACAAGGCTCCGGCACTGATGATCGACGACGACACTTTCGGTGACGTACAGCCTGCTGGCGTCGCCAAACTGCTGGAGGGCTACGTATGACCCTGACTTCCTTCGGCCCTGCCAACCGCATCGCGCGCAGTGCAGAAACCCATCCGCTGACCTGGCGTCTGCGTGACGACGCCGAGCCGGTCTGGCTCGACGAGTACCAGGCCAAGAACGGTTACGCGGCAGCACGCAAGGCATTCGCCGACATGTCTCAGGACGATATCGTCCAGACCGTCAAGGATGCCGGCCTCAAGGGACGCGGCGGTGCCGGCTTCCCTACGGGCGTGAAATGGGGCCTGATGCCCAAAGACGAATCCATGAACATCCGTTACCTGCTGTGCAATGCGGATGAAATGGAGCCCAACACCTGGAAAGACCGCATGCTGATGGAGCAACTGCCCCATCTGCTGATCGAAGGCATGCTGATCAGTGCCCGCGCACTGAAAACCTACCGTGGCTACATCTTCCTGCGCGGCGAGTACACCACTGCCGCAAAGCACCTGAACCGTGCAGTGGAAGAAGCCAAGGCAGCCGGCCTGCTGGGCAAGAACATCCTGGGCAGCGGCTTCGATTTCGAGCTGTTCGTCCACACCGGCGCCGGGCGTTACATCTGCGGTGAAGAAACCGCACTGATCAACTCCCTGGAAGGCCGTCGCGCCAACCCGCGCTCCAAGCCGCCCTTCCCCGCCGCCGTCGGCGTGTGGGGCAAGCCGACCTGCGTGAACAACGTCGAAACCCTCTGCAACGTACCAGCCATCATCGGCAACGGCGTCGACTGGTACAAATCCCTCGCTCGCGAAGGCAGTGAAGACCACGGCACCAAGCTGATGGGCTTCTCCGGCAAAGTGAAGAACCCTGGCCTGTGGGAGCTGCCATTCGGCGTAACCGCTCGTGAACTCTTTGAAGACTATGCCGGTGGCATGCGCGATGGCTACAAACTCAAGTGCTGGCAGCCAGGTGGCGCCGGTACCGGTTTCCTGTTGCCTGAACACCTGGATGCGCAAATGTACGCTGGCGGCATCGCCAAGGTCGGCACCCGTATGGGTACCGGTCTGGCCATGGCGGTAGATGACAGCATCAACATGGTGTCCCTGCTGCGCAACATGGAAGAATTCTTCGCCCGCGAATCCTGCGGTTTCTGCACCCCTTGCCGCGACGGTCTGCCATGGAGCGTCAAGCTCCTGCGTGCGCTGGAAAAAGGCGAAGGGCAAGCCGGAGATATCGAGACGCTGCTCGGTCTGGTCGGCTTCCTCGGCCCAGGCAAGACCTTCTGTGCTCACGCACCGGGAGCCGTGGAGCCATTGGGCAGCGCGATCAAATATTTCCGCCCGGAGTTCGAGGCAGGCATCGCGCCCACCAGCGCCGCCGTCCCGCCCCAGGCACGACCGATCATCGTCGGCGCATGACCCTTTAAAGGTGAAGGGCCCTGCCCTTCATCCATCGTGCGACAGCGCCCCCACAGGCTGTTTCGAGTCGCACGAATAACAAGATTCCATTAGCCACGCCCGCTGACACCGGGCCAACGAAGAACTTTGAACCATGGCCACTATCCACGTAGACGGCAAAGCGCTCGAAGTCGACGGGGCAGACAACCTGTTACAGGCATGTCTGTCGCTGGGCCTCGACATTCCTTATTTCTGCTGGCATCCCGCCCTTGGCAGCGTTGGCGCCTGTCGCCAGTGCGCGGTCAAGCAGTACAACGACGAGAACGACACCCGTGGTCGCATCGTCATGTCCTGCATGACTCCGGCCACCGACAACACCTGGATTTCCATCGACGATGACGAATCCAAGGCCTTCCGGGCCAGTGTCGTCGAATGGCTGATGACCAACCACCCGCATGACTGCCCGGTCTGCGAGGAAGGCGGTCACTGCCACCTGCAAGACATGACCGTCATGACCGGTCACAACGAGCGTCGTTACCGCTTCACCA
The DNA here is from genome assembly GCF_018343775.1 of Pseudomonas cichorii. NCBI lineage: Bacteria > Pseudomonadati > Pseudomonadota > Gammaproteobacteria > Pseudomonadales > Pseudomonadaceae > Pseudomonas > Pseudomonas cichorii. The sequence continues at coordinate 2,045,810 of NZ_CP074349.1, read as the reverse complement.
AACGCACCCACCAGAACCAGGAACTCGGCCCGTTCATCGCTCACGAGATGAACCGCTGCATCGCCTGCTACCGTTGCGTACGCTTCTATAACGACTATGCAGGCGGCACTGACCTGGGCGTTTTCGGCGCTCACGACAACGTGTACTTCGGCCGTGTCGAAGATGGCGTGCTGGAAAGCGAGTTCTCCGGCAACCTGACCGAGGTCTGCCCGACCGGTGTGTTCACCGACAAGACTCACTCCGAGCGCTACAACCGCAAGTGGGACATGCAGTTCTCGCCGAGCATCTGCCATGGCTGCTCCAGCGGTTGCAATATAAGCCCCGGTGAGCGTTACGGCGAACTGCGTCGCATCGAAAACCGCTTCAACGGTTCGGTGAACCAGTACTTCCTGTGCGACCGTGGCCGCTTCGGCTATGGCTACGTCAACCGCGAAGACAGGCCACGTCAGCCATTGCTGGCAGACGGCAGCAAGCTGAGCCTGGATGCAGCGCTGGATACGGCTGCCGACCTGCTGCGCGGCCGTAACATCGTCGGTATCGGCTCGCCACGCGCCAGCCTGGAAAGCAACTACGCGCTGCGCGAACTGGTCGGTGCCGAGCACTTCTACTCGGGTATCGAAGCCAGTGAACTGGAGCGTATCCGTCTGGTGGCGCAGGTGCTCAAAGACAGCCCGCTGCCGATCCCGACCCTACGCGACATCGAAGACCACGATGCAGTTTTCGTCCTCGGTGAAGACCTGACCCAGACCGCAGCACGTGTGGCCCTGGCCCTGCGCCAATCGGTCAAGGGCAAGGCGGAAGATATGGCCGAGGCCATGCGCGTACAGCCATGGCTCAATGCTGCAGTGAAAAACATCGGCCAGCACGCGCTGAACCCGCTGTTTATCGCCAGCCTGGCTGAAACAAAACTCGACGATGTGGCCGAAGAGTGTGTACACGCCGCTCCAGACGATCTGGCCCGTATCGGCTTTGCCGTAGCTCACGCCCTGGACGCCAGCGCACCTGCCGTCGAAGGCCTGGACGCCGAAGCCCTGGAACTGGCCAAACGCATTGCCGATTCTCTGCTGGCTGCCAAACGCCCGCTGATCATTGCCGGTACTTCCCTGGGTTCCAAAGCCCTGATCGAAGCCGCAGCGAACATCGCCAAGGCTCTGAAACTGCGGGAGAAAGAAGGCTCCATCAGCCTGATCGTGCCGGAAGCCAACAGCCTGGGCCTGGCCCTGCTGGGTGGCGAGTCGGTCGATGCCGCCTTGCAGGCCGTGATCGACGGCAAGGCTGACGCCATCGTCGTGCTGGAAAACGATCTGTACACCCGTACCGATGCCGCCAAGGTCGATGCCGCCCTGAGCGCTGCCAAAGTGGTGATCGTGGCCGACCATCAGAAGACTGCCACGGGCGACCGTGCCCATCTGGTGTTGCCAGCAGCCAGCTTCGCTGAAGGCGACGGTACGCTGGTCAGTCTGGAAGGCCGCGCCCAGCGCTTCTTCCAGGTGTTCGATCCAACTTATCTGGACGCCAGCATTCTGGTCCACGAAGGCTGGCGCTGGTTGCATGCCCTGCGCGCGACCCTGCTGAACAAGCCGGTGGACTGGACGCAGCTGGACCACGTCACTGCTGCCTGCGCACAAAGCAGCTCGCAACTGGCTGGCATCATCGATGCCGCGCCTTCTGCAGCGTTCCGTATCAAGGGCATGAAGCTGGCCCGCGAACCGCTGCGTTACAGCGGCCGTACCGCCATGCGCGCCAACATCAGCGTGCATGAGCCTCGTACTCCGCAAGACCAGGACACCGCGTTCTCCTTCTCCATGGAAGGTTACTCGGGCTCCGCCGAACCACGTCAGCAAGTACCTTTCGCCTGGTCTCCGGGCTGGAACTCGCCTCAGGCCTGGAACAAGTTCCAGGACGAAGTCGGTGGTCACTTGCGCGCCGGTGATCCGGGTGTTCGCCTGATCGAAAGCCAGGGCGACAACCTGAACTGGTTCGCCAGCGTCCCACGCGCCTTCTCGCCTGCCCAGGGCACATGGCAAGTGGTGCCGTTCTATCACCTGTTCGGCAGCGAAGAGAACTCTTCAAAAGCCGCTCCGGTTCAGGAACGCATCCCCGCGGCCTATGTTGCACTGGCCAAGTCCGAAGCCGACCGCCTGGGTGTCAACGAAGGTGCCCTGCTCTCCCTGAACGTTGCCGGCAAGACCTTGCGTCTGCCACTGCGCATCAATGAAGAACTGGGTGCAGGTCTGGTGGCATTGCCGGTAGGTCTGGCAGGTATTCCTGCCGCGGTCTTCGGCAAGACGGTTGACGGTCTTCAGGAGGCAGCACAATGAGCTGGCTCACTCCTGATGTGATCGACACCCTCTTCGCGGTCCTCAAAGCCATCGTCGTGCTGCTGGCCGTTGTGGTCTGCGGCGCACTGTTGAGCTTCGTCGAACGTCGCCTGCTGGGCTGGTGGCAGGACCGTTACGGTCCGAACCGTGTTGGCCCGTTCGGCATGTTCCAGATCGCTGCCGACATGCTGAAAATGTTCTTCAAGGAAGACTGGACACCGCCGTTTGCCGACAAGGTGATTTTCACCCTGGCACCGATCGTGGCCATGAGCGCCTTGCTGATTGCCTTCGCAATCATCCCGATCACCCCGACCTGGGGCGTGGCGGACCTGAACATCGGCTTGCTGTTCTTCTTTGCCATGGCCGGTCTTTCGGTCTATGCCGTGCTGTTCGCCGGCTGGTCGAGTAACAACAAGTACGCCCTGCTGGGCAGTCTGCGTGCTTCGGCGCAAACCGTATCCTATGAAGTGTTCATGGGTCTGGCGCTGATGGGCATCGTGGTTCAGGTCGGCTCGTTCAACATGCGCGACATCGTTGAATATCAGGCACAGAACCTGTGGTTCATCATTCCGCAGTTCTTCGGCTTCTGTACGTTCTTCATCGCAGGCGTTGCAGTGACTCACCGTCACCCCTTCGACCAGCCGGAAGCGGAGCAGGAACTGGCCGACGGTTACCACATTGAATATGCCGGCATGAAATGGGGCATGTTCTTCGTGGGCGAGTACATCGGGATCATCCTGATCTCGGCGCTGCTGGTGACCCTGTTCTTCGGCGGCTGGCATGGCCCGTTCGGCATTCTGCCGCAACTGTCCTTCGTCTGGTTCGCCCTGAAGACTGCGTTCTTCATCATGCTGTTCATCCTGCTGCGCGCCTCTATCCCGCGCCCACGCTATGACCAGGTAATGGACTTCAGCTGGAAATTCTGTCTGCCGCTGACCCTGATCAATTTGCTGGTGACTGCTGCGATTGTGTTGTTGAACACACCGGCAGGCTCGGTTCAGTGAGGATTTGACCCATGTTCAAATATATTGGCGACATCGTTAAGGGTACTGGTACCCAGTTGCGCAGCCTGATAATGGTTTTCGGTCACGGCTTCCGCAAACGCGACACCCTGCAATACCCGGAAGAGCCGGTCTATCTGCCACCACGCTATCGTGGCCGTATCGTTCTGACTCGCGACCCAGACGGCGAAGAGCGCTGCGTGGCCTGCAACCTGTGCGCCGTGGCTTGCCCGGTTGGTTGCATTTCATTGCAGAAAGCCGAAACCGAAGACGGCCGCTGGTACCCGGACTTTTTCCGCATCAACTTCTCGCGTTGCATTTTCTGCGGCCTGTGCGAAGAAGCCTGCCCGACCACCGCAATCCAGCTGACACCGGATTTCGAGATGGCCGAGTTCAAACGTCAGGATCTGGTGTACGAGAAAGAAGATCTGCTGATCTCCGGCCCCGGCAAAAACCCTGACTATAACTTCTATCGCGTCGCCGGTATGGCCATCGCTGGCAAGCCCAAGGGCTCTGCACAGAACGAAGCCGAGCCGATCAACGTCAAGAGCTTGCTGCCTTAAGGAAGTAAAGATGGAATTCGCTTTCTATTTCGCATCCGGCATCGCCGTCGTGTCCACCCTGCGGGTGATCACGAACACGAACCCGGTGCACGCCCTGCTCTACCTGATCATTTCGCTGATCGCGGTGGCAATGACCTTTTTCAGCCTCGGCGCTCCTTTCGCCGGCGTTCTGGAAGTCATCGCCTACGCGGGCGCAATCATGGTCCTGTTCGTGTTTGTGGTGATGATGCTGAACCTGGGCCCGGCCTCGGTTCAGCAGGAACGTGCGTGGCTCAAGCCCGGTATCTGGGTGGGACCGGTGATTCTTGGCACTCTGCTGCTGGCTGAACTGCTGTACGTCTTGTTCGCCAACCCGACCGGCGCTGGCGTCGGTCACACCACAGTCGACGCCAAGGCAGTCGGTATCAGCCTGTTCGGGCCTTATCTGCTGGTGGTGGAACTTGCCTCGATGCTGCTGCTTGCAGCAGCCGTGACGGCTTTCCATCTGGGCCGCACCGACACCAAGGAGCCAAGCCAATGAATGCTATCCCTCTGGAACATGGCCTGGCGGTCGCCGGGGTGCTGTTCTGTCTTGGCCTGGTCGGCCTGATAGTGCGCCGCAACATTCTTTTTGTGTTGATGAGCCTGGAGATCATGATGAACGCATCTGCTCTGGCGTTCGTCGTTGCCGGTAGCCGCTGGGCACAGCCGGATGGACAGGTCATGTTCATTCTGGTGATCACCCTCGCTGCTGCCGAGGCCAGTATTGGCCTGGCGATCCTGATGCAGCTGTATCGCCGCTTCCACACTCTCGATATCGATGCTGCCAGCGAGATGCGCGGATGAACCTACTCTTTCTCACTTTCGTATTTCCCCTGATCGGCTTTCTGCTGCTGTCGTTCTCCCGTGGACGCATCTCGGAAAACCTCGCAGCCCTGATCGGTGTCGGCTCCATCGGCCTTTCAGCGCTGGTCACGGCCTGGGTCATCTGGCAATTCAACGTTGCACCGCCGGAGGGTGGTCGTTACACCCAGGTGCTGTGGCAATGGATGAACGTGGATGGCTTCACTCCCAACTTCGCGCTGTATCTGGATGGCCTATCGGTCACCATGCTCGGCGTTGTGGTTGGCGTGGGCTTCCTGATCCACCTGTTCGCGTCCTGGTACATGCGCGGTGAAGCTGGTTACTCGCGCTTCTTCTCCTACACCAACCTGTTCATTGCCAGCATGTTGTTCCTGATCCTGGGAGACAACCTGCTGTTCATCTACTTCGGTTGGGAAGGCGTGGGCCTGTGCAGCTATCTGTTGATCGGTTTCTACTACAGCAACCGCAACAACGGTAACGCAGCACTGAAAGCCTTCATCGTGACCCGCATCGGCGACGTGTTCATGGCCATCGGCCTGTTCATCCTGTTCCAGCAACTGGGTACGCTGAACATTCAGGAACTGCTGGTTCGTGCTCCTGAGCACTTCAAGGTCGGCGACTTCTGGATCGTGCTGGCAACCCTGATGCTGCTGGGCGGCGCTGTCGGTAAATCCGCACAACTGCCGCTGCAAACCTGGCTGGCAGATGCGATGGCCGGCCCTACTCCGGTTTCGGCACTGATCCACGCAGCAACCATGGTAACGGCAGGCGTTTATCTGATTGCCCGTACCCACGGCCTGTTCGCCCTGGCTCCGGACATTCTGCATCTGGTCGGCGTTGTCGGCGGCGTGACTCTGGTTCTGGCAGGTTTCGCAGCACTGGTACAAACCGACATCAAACGTATCCTCGCCTACTCGACCATGAGCCAGATCGGCTACATGTTCCTGGCCCTGGGCGTTGGTGCCTGGGAAGGCGCGATCTTCCACCTGATGACCCACGCCTTCTTCAAGGCGCTGCTGTTCCTTGCTTCCGGTGCGGTGATCGTTGCCTGCCACCACGAGCAGAACATCTTCAAGATGGGTGGCCTGTGGAAGAAACTGCCTCTGGCCTACGCCAGCTTCATCGTCGGTGGTGCCGCCCTCGCTGCCCTGCCGCTGCTGACAGCCGGTTTCTACTCCAAGGACGAAATCCTCTGGGAAGCTTTCGCCAGCGGTAACAACGGTCTGCTGTATGCAGGTCTGGCCGGCGCGTTCATGACCTCGATCTACACCTTCCGCCTGATCTTCATCGCGTTCCATGGTGAAGCCAAGACCGAAGCCCATGCCGGTCATGGCATCGCTCACTGGCTGCCTCTGTCGGTGCTGATCGTGCTGTCGACTTTCATTGGCGCAATGATCACCCCGCCACTGGCAGGTGTTCTGCCACAAAGCGTTGGTCATGCCGGTGGAGATGCCAAGCACAGTCTGGAAATCGCCTCGGGCGCCATTGCCCTGGCCGGTATCCTGCTGGCGGCCTTGCTGTTCCTGGGCAAGCGTCGTCTGGTAACCGCTATCGCCAACAGCGGCCCTGGCCGTCTCCTGTCAGCCTGGTGGTTCGCTGCATGGGGCTTCGACTGGATCTACGACAAGCTGTTCGTCAAACCTTATCTGGCGATCAGCCATGTGCTGCGTAGCGATCCGTTCGACCGCACCATCGGTTTGATCCCGCGTCTGGTCAAGGGAGGCCATGTGACCATGAGCCGTACCGAGACCGGCCAGTTGCGTTGGTATGCTGCCTCGATAGCCGTGGGTGCCGTTCTGGTACTTGGTGCCGTCGTTCTGGTTGCGGTCTGACATGAACCTTGCGAATTTGCGAAAGGAATTGAGCCCGTCATGATTCTGCCTTGGCTAATCCTGATCCCCTTTATCGGCGGCCTGCTGTGCTGGCTGTGTGAGCGCGTAAGCGCCACACTGCCACGCTGGATCGCGCTGCTGACCATGTCTCTGTTGCTCGGTATCGGCCTGTGGCTGTGGGGCGTCGGTGACTACACCCTGTCTCCGGCCCCTGGCGCTGACCCGACCTGGACCCTGGAATTCCACCAACAGTGGATTTCACGCTTCGGCATCAGCCTGCATCTGGCGCTGGATGGCCTGTCGCTGCTGATGATCATGCTGACCGGTCTGCTCGGCGTGTTGTCCGTGCTGTGTTCCTGGAAGGAAATCCAGCGCAACGTCGGCTTCTTCCACCTCAACCTGATGTGGATTCTCGGCGGTGTGGTTGGCGTGTTCCTGGCCATCGACCTGTTCCTGTTCTTCTTCTTCTGGGAAATGATGCTGGTGCCGATGTATTTCCTCATCGCGCTCTGGGGTCATAGTTCATCGGACGGCAAGAAGACACGAATCTACGCGGCAACCAAGTTCTTCATCTTCACCCAGGCCAGCGGCCTGATCATGCTGGTGGCGATTCTGGGTCTGGTACTGGTTCACTTCAACCAGACCGGCGTGATCACTTTCGCTTACGCCGATCTGCTGAAGACCAGACTGGCTCCGGGCACCGAGTACATCCTGATGCTGGGCTTCTTCATCGCTTTCGCGGTGAAGCTGCCGGTAGTGCCGCTGCACTCCTGGCTGCCGGACGCTCACGCCCAGGCCCCGACTGCCGGTTCCGTCGACCTGGCCGGTATCCTGCTGAAAACCGCTGCCTACGGTCTGCTGCGCTTCGCCCTGCCGCTGTTCCCCAACGCTTCGGCAGAGTTCGCACCGATTGCAATGACCCTCGGCCTGGTCGGTATCTTCTACGGTGCTTTCCTGGCGTTCGCCCAGACCGATATCAAGCGTCTGATCGCGTTCTCCAGCGTCTCGCACATGGGCTTCGTCCTGATCGGTATCTACTCCGGCAGCCAGCACGCCTTGCAGGGCGTGGTGATCCAGATGATTGCCCACGGTCTGTCGGCCGCTGCGCTGTTTATCCTCAGTGGTCAGCTGTACGAGCGTCTGCATACCCGCGACATGCGTGAGATGGGTGGCCTGTGGTCACGCATCGCTTACCTGCCGGCCATCAGCCTGTTCTTCGCGGCCGCGTCTCTGGGTCTGCCGGGCACAGGCAACTTCGTCGGTGAGTTCCTGATCCTGCTGGGTGCTTTCGTTCACTCCCCATGGATCACGGCCATCGCCACTTCCGGTCTGGTGTTCGGTTCTGTCTACTCGCTGATCATGATCCACCGCGCCTACTTTGGCCCTTCCAAGTCCGAGGAAATCCTCAAGGGCATGGATGGACGGGAATTGATCATGGTGCTGGGCCTTGCCGTATTGCTGATCGTGCTGGGGGTTTACCCGCAGCCGTTCCTCGATACTTCGGCAGCGACCATGCACGGCGTGCAGCAATGGCTAGGCACTGCCTTCACTCAACTCGCTTCGGCCCGGTAAGAGCGCTATGGACCTGACGATTCAACACTTTATTGCGCTTGCCCCACTGCTGATTACCAGCCTCACCATCGTGGTGGTGATGCTGGCAATCGCATGGTGCCGCAATCACTCGCAAACATTCCTGCTATCCGTAGCAGGGCTCAACCTGGCATTGCTGTCGATTTACCCAGCCCTGAAAGTCGCGCCACTGGCCGTGACGCCATTGCTGCAGATCGACAGCTTCGCCTGCCTGTACATGGCAATCATCCTTGCCTCGACCCTGGCATGCGTGACAATGGCGCACGCCTATCTGGGCGACGACAAGAAAGGCTATCCGGGCAACCGTGAAGAGCTTTACCTGCTGATCCTGCTGGCTGCGGCCGGCGGTCTGGTACTGGTGAGTGCCAAGCATCTGGCTGGCCTGTTCATCGGCCTGGAACTGCTGTCGGTACCTGTCTACGGTCTGGTCGCCTACGCCTTCTTCAACAAGCGCTCGCTGGAAGGCGGCATCAAGTACATGGTGCTTTCGGCAGCCGGCTCGGCGTTCCTGCTGTTCGGTATGGCGCTGTTGTACGCAGAGGCAGGCAGCCTGAGCTTCGATGGTATCGGCAAGGCGATTGCCGCTACAGGCATGCCCAGCCCGCTTGCCAGCCTGGGTCTTGGCATGATGGTTGTGGGTCTGGCATTCAAACTGTCGCTGGTCCCGTTCCACCTGTGGACACCGGACGTATACGAGGGCGCCCCTGCCCCGGTTGCTGCTTTCCTGGCAACCGCCAGCAAGGTCGCGGTTTTCGCTGTGCTGGTGCGTCTGTTCCAGATTTCCCCGGCAGCCAGCAGTGGCGTATTGCATGACGTCCTGGCCGTAATCGCCGTGGCTTCGATCCTGGTCGGTAACCTGCTGGCGCTGACCCAGAACAACCTCAAGCGTCTGCTGGGTTATTCGTCCATCGCCCACTTCGGTTACCTGATGATCGCGCTGGTTGCCAGTAAAGGCATGGCCGTTGAGGCAATCGGTGTCTATCTGGCGACCTATGTACTGACCTCGCTGGGCAGCTTCGGTGTAATCACCATGATGTCCTCGCCGTACAGCGGCCGCGATGCCGATGCGATGTTCGAGTACCGCGGCCTGTTCTGGCGCCGTCCGTACCTGACTGCGGTCATGACCCTGATGATGCTGTCTCTGGCGGGTATTCCGCTGACGGCTGGCTTCATCGGCAAGTTCTACATCATCGCCACCGGCGTTGAATCGCACCTGTGGTGGCTGATCGGTGCGCTGGTTCTGGGTAGCGCCATCGGCGTGTTCTACTACCTGCGTGTGATGGTCACGATGTATCTGGTCGACAACAAGCTGCCTCGCCATGATGCGGCCTTCAACTGGGCACAGCGTACAGGCGGCGTGATGCTGCTGGCTGTCGCCATCCTGACCTTCGTACTGGGTGTGTACCCACAACCGTTGCTGGATCTGGTGCTGAATGCAGCCTTGGCAGGCTGATCGGTAATAAACAAAAAACCCTGCTTCGGCAGGGTTTTTTTTGGCTTACAGGAGCGAACTCATTCGCGAAAAGTCAGTGCATCCAATACATATTCATCGTTTGGAATTGCCGTCTCGCGAATAAATTGGCTCCTACGTTTTGGTCAGACGCGGAACTGGGCGACCAGGCCGCCGAGACGTTTGCCAAGGTCAAACAGGCTGCGAGAAGTCTGAGCGCCCTGACGGGTTTCGTCGGCAACGGTTTCGACTGCAACGGCGATCTGGTGGACACTGCGGTTGATTTCCTCGGCTACGGCTGTCTGCTCTTCAGCGGCACTGGCGATCTGGGCGTTCATCGAGTTGATGGTCGCTATCAGTTCACCGATGGTCACCAGCGACTGCCCTGCCTCGTTGGCCTGTGTCGAAGTACCGTCGCCCGCCTCGCTGGAGCGGCGCATGGCACCTACCGCTTCCTCCGTACCCTTTTGCAGACGATCGATCATGCCCTGGATTTCCTGGGTGCTTTGCTGAGTCCTGCTGGCCAGTGCCCGGACTTCATCGGCTACGACCGCAAACCCTCGACCGGCCTCCCCTGCCCTCGCAGCTTCAATTGCTGCGTTGAGGGCCAGCAGGTTGGTCTGTTCTGCAATGGAGCGAATGACGCCCAGCACACTGACAATCGATGATACGTCCTGCTGCAGACTGTCCAGCGATGAGCCGCTTTTGCGGATGTCATCTACCAGCGCATGGATCTGCTTGATGCTGCCATCGACCACCTGCTTGGCAGCCTTGCCTTGCTCATCGGTCTTCTGGGCAGCAACAGAAGCACCCTGAGCGCTTGTTGCGACTTCCTGGGCAGCGGCAGACATTTCGTTGATGGCGGTAGCCACCTGATCGGTTTCGTGGCGCTGGCGGTCCATGGCCTTTTCCGAACGCTGCGCCTGATCGGAGACTTCGCTGACCAGACCGGTGAGTTGCGTGGTCATCTCGGTGATCTGGCGAACGATGCCATGAATCTTGTCGACGAAACGGTTGAACGAGCCTGCCAGCTCGCCGAGTTCATCCTGGCTGGTAATGGCCAGACGGCGCGTCAGATCACCTTCACCTGCGACGATATCGTCCAGGTTGTCTTTCATCGAACGCAGGGGGCGCAACAGGGTTCCGGTCATGACAATGCCGATCACGCTGATGATCACCAGTACCAGCACTGTGATGCCAACAATGCTGTACAGCATGTCGTACAGGCGTGCCTCGACGTTCTGCTTGACCACAGCCACCTGGGCTTCGACATTCTCGAGGTTGACTGAGCTGCCGACGACCAGATCCCATTTCGGTAGATATTCGGTGTAAGCGACTTTCGGAACCGGTTCGGTCTTGCCTGGCAATGGAGAAGCGTAATAGGTGTAGTGGTCGCCCGTCTTGGCTGACGCTACCAGTTCCCTGTTGAGATACACGCCACTGGGGTCACGAACCTCCTTAAAGCTTTTGCCCAGACCATCGGGACTGTTGCTACGGAAGATACGTATGATTTCGGAGTCGTATCCGAACAGATAACCGTCCTTGCCATAACTGACCGCAGAAAGCAGTTTGACCGCACTGGCTCTGGCTGCATTGTCGCCTTGTGCTGAAGCTTCATAGATAGGCTTGATACCGCTCAGGGCAATATCGACATAACTTTTAAGAGTCGCCCGGGCCTCTGTCAGCAAACGCTCCCTTGTCTCGCTGACCTCTCTGTCGGCTTGTTGATGAAGGATAAACACTGTGGTCACGCTGATTACCACAGCGAACAGCAACACTGGCAATACAGCCAATGACAGAACCTTGGTTTTCAGACTCAGACGCATAGGATTCGCCTATTCAGTTGTTTTTATAGGGAGGACTTTCAAGGTGTATCGGCAAAAAAAACCGGGAGTTAATATCATCCCGGTTTTTTTGTAGGAAAAAACTGACACAAAGCAAGATCAGGGAGAAGTACGCTCAGGCAGATCAATACGCACGCGCAGCCCACCTTGCGGACTGGTGAGCAATTTCAGATCACCGCCCCATGCTTCGACAATATCGCGCACGATCCCAAGACCCAGGCCGTGGCCGGTGATCTGTTCATCAAGGCGGGTGCCGCGACTGAACACCTCTGCACGCTGAGACTCGGGAATACCAGGTCCATCGTCGTCGACCAGCAGCGTGAATCCCTGCCCTTGCGGCTCGATATTCAGGCGTACTTCACTGTCAGCCCATTTGCAGGCGTTATCCAGCAGGTTACCCAGCAATTCGAGAATGTCCTCACGATCCCAGGGCAAATGCAAACCGCTCTGGACATCATTGATCAGGTCCAGATGTTCGCCATGGATCATGCGCAGTGTCGAAAACAGGCTGGACAATTCTGCATCGCAATCGAAACGCGCTCCTGGCAGCGCATCACCGGACAGTCGGGCACGATTCAACTCACGCTCCAGGCGCAGGCGGATGTTCTCCAGTTGCTCATGGAGGGTTTTGCGCAGCGCAGGATTGGCATCCAGTTGTTCGCTCGACGCCATGCTGAGCAGAACAGCCAAGGGCGTCTTGAGAGCATGGCCCAGGTTACCCAAGGCATTGCGTGAACGCTTGAGGCTGTCTTCGGTATGAGCGAGCAAGTGGTTGATCTGGGCAACCAGCGGCTCAAGTTCGAGGGGGACCTGGTTATCCAGTTGCGAGCGTTGGCCTTGTTGCAACTGGGATATCTGCTCGCGCACGGTTTCCAGAGGACGCAAGGCCCGGCGCACGGTGACGCGCTGCAGAACCAGCACCAGAATCAGTGCCGCCAGGCCGAATCCCAGGCCTATTTGCTGCATGCGCTGAAAGCTTGCCCTGACGGGGGTGTAATCCTGGGCAACCGTCACTGTGATCTGCTGCCCGAACTTTCGATAGTCCGCGCTCCATACCAGCAGCGATTGCCCGGTGTGTCCCAGTTCCAGATCGGAATGAAGACCTGCACCCAGGGGTTTCGGCAATTCAAAATCCCATAATGAGCGCGAGCGCCAGTAGCCTTCGGTAAAGTCCAGGCGGAAGTAGTGTCCGGAGAGCGGTCGCTGATAAGCCGCAGACAAGCGCTGCTCATCCAGTTGAATACCCACCGGGCCACGAACCAGAGCTACCAGCAGGCTTTCGCTTTCCTTGCGCAACCCGGCTTCAAGATAGCGTTGCAGACCCAGCTCAAACAGGTACAGGCTGGTCTGGGCCATCACCAGACCCACAGCGACCAGCACTGCAACGAGACCGAGGCTCAAGCGCCTCTGTATGGACTTCAAGCGTTATTACCACCGAACAGATAACCCTGGCCACGACGGGTCGTGACCACCGAACGCCCGAGCTTTCGCCTCAGGTGATTGACATGGACTTCTATCACATTGGAGTCGCGTTCGTTTTCACCATCGTACAGGTGCTCGGAAAGATGACTCTTGGAGAGGATCTGTTCCGGGTGGTGCATGAAGTAACGAAGCAGACGGAATTCAGCAGACGTCAGCTGGATATCCACGCCGTCGCGAACAACACACTGCCGGCTTTCATCCAGATTGAGCCCTGCTGACTCGAGGGTCGGCTGGTTGGCCAGCCCATGCGAGCGGCGCAGCAAAGCCTGGATGCGCAACTGCAACTCTTCAGGATGAAAGGGTTTGGTCAGGTAATCGTCGGCACCTGCCTTCAAGCCTTCTATGCGCTCTGACCATGATCCCCGCGCCGTAAGAATGAGCACAGGCGCAGCCAGGCCTTTGGCGCGCCATTGTTGAAGCACCTCAAGACCGGGAAGACCTGGCAGCCCCAGATCCAGAACGATCAGGTCATAGGGCTCGCTCACACCTTGATAGACCGCATCACGGCCGTCAGCCAGCCAATCCACGGCATAACCTTGTCGCCCAAGGGCAGAGATCAGTTCATCCGCCAAAGGCACATGATCCTCAACCAGTAGTAGCCGCATCAATCATCTTCCTCGTCTTGCAGGAGTCGCCCGTCACGTGCGTTGAACTTGAGCTCGCGGACAACGCCTTGCGTGGTCAGCAACTCGAATTCATAGACGTACAGGTCATTTTTTTCTTCCAGCTCAGCCTCAAGCAGCTTGGCACCAGGATGATGACTCAACGCTTGCTCGATGAATTGCTCAAGAGGCAGGATCACCCCACGCTGTCGCAAACTGAGTGCCTCGTCCTGATTCAGGTCCTTGGCTTGAGCCGCAGTGCAGAGCAGCCCCAAGCCAAGGAGTGCGCAGAGACGCTTTTCGACCTTCATTACTTATCCTGATAGTTCTTGTATATCTGCCCGGTGACAGCGTCTATTTTCAGGTCCCACTGAATGCCTGCGGTATCACGTAATTCGATTTGATAAACGTATTTACCGTATTCGTTTTCGAGCTCCGTCTCGGTGATCGTTGCACCAGGGTGCTTGGACAATGCGTATTCGTTGAGCTTTTCAAAAGACTGGATGGTTCCTGCATCCCTGAGGCGCAGGGCTTCATCTGGCCCGATATCACGTGCCAGGGCAAACCCGGCAGAAGCAGTGAGCATTACGGCAGTCAGCAAAGTGGTCAGTCTTTTCATTATGGGCTCCGTCGAGTGGTGCTTTCTACGGATACCAAGATAAGGGTATCAACTTAACTCAAGCTGAATCCCTCTGGCTACATGCCATCACTACTTGTCCGACCACCTTACCTGAGCATGGTGTTTGAAAGCATTGCTGTTAAACTCGTCCCCTGCATTTATCGCTTGCGCGATCGCCATCTATCCAGGGCTTATACACAGTGGAAATTTTCAAAGAGTTTACTTTCGAGTCTGCACACCGGCTCCCCCATGTGCCTGAGGGCCATAAATGTGGACGCCTGCACGGGCATTCGTTCCGAGTAGGGATTCATCTGTCCGGCAAGGTCGATCCTCATATTGGCTGGATACGCGACTTCTCCGAGATCAAGGCCATTTTCAAGCCACTGTATGAACGCCTGGATCATAACTACCTCAACGACATCCCTGGTCTGGAAAACCCGACCAGCGAAAATCTGGCGAAATGGATCTGGGACGAGCTGAAACCCCTGCTGCCTGAACTCTCGGCGGTTCGCATTCACGAAACCTGTACCAGTGGATGTGAATATCGCGGCGAGTGATGATCCCCGCTTATATAAAACCACCTTTATGGTGGTTTTTTATTGCCTTGAATCAAGTGACGTTGAGCGACTTTGACACCTTGCTGGCCCTGTCGCTGGCAAGCCGCCTCCCACTGTTTCGTCCTTGGTCGAAGACCAGAAAGACAAAACCCCCACCTGCGTTCGCAGATGGGGGTTCTGAATTTGAATCTTGACGATGACCTACTCTCACATGGGGAAACCCCACACTACCATCGGCGATGCATCGTTTCACTGCTGAGTTCGGGATGGGATCAGGTGGTTCCAATGCTCTATGGTCGTCAAGAAATTCGGTAGCCGGTGCGTACTTGGGTACGTACCCGCGAATGGGTGTGTAATAGAGGTGTTTCGGTAATCTGTGTGTGGCGCAAACTTTCGGTTCGTCATCTTCACTACACCGCAATCCGCTCTTCGCAGATTGCTTGGGTGTTATATGGTCAAGCCTCACGGGCAATTAGTATGGGTTAGCTCAATGCCTCACAGCACTTACACACCCCACCTATCAACGTCGTAGTCTTCGACGGCCCTTCAGGGAACTCAAGGTTCCAGTGAGATCTCATCTTGAGGCAAGTTTCCCGCTTAGATGCTTTCAGCGGTTATCTTTTCCGAACATAGCTACCCGGCAATGCCACTGGCGTGACAACCGGAACACCAGAGGTTCGTCCACTCCGGTCCTCTCGTACTAGGAGCAGCCCCTCTCAAATCTCAAACGTCCACGGCAGATAGGGACCGAACTGTCTCACGACGTTCTAAACCCAGCTCGCGTACCACTTTAAATGGCGAACAGCCATACCCTTGGGACCGGCTTCAGCCCCAGGATGTGATGAGCCGACATCGAGGTGCCAAACACCGCCGTCGATATGAACTCTTGGGCGGTATCAGCCTGTTATCCCCGGAGTACCTTTTATCCGTTGAGCGATGGCCCTTCCATACAGAACCACCGGATCACTAAGACCTACTTTCGTACCTGCTCGACGTGTCTGTCTCGCAGTCAAGCGCGCTTTTGCCTTTATACTCTACGACCGATTTCCGACCGGTCTGAGCGCACCTTCGTACTCCTCCGTTACTCTTTAGGAGGAGACCGCCCCAGTCAAACTACCCACCATACACTGTCCTCGATCCGGATAACGGACCTGAGTTAGAACCTCAAAGTTGCCAGGGTGGTATTTCAAGGATGGCTCCACGCAGACTGGCGTCCACGCTTCAAAGCCTCCCACCTATCCTACACAAGCAAATTCAAAGTCCAGTGCAAAGCTATAGTAAAGGTTCACGGGGTCTTTCCGTCTAGCCGCGGATACACTGCATCTTCACAGCGATTTCAATTTCACTGAGTCTCGGGTGGAGACAGCGCCGCCATCGTTACGCCATTCGTGCAGGTCGGAACTTACCCGACAAGGAATTTCGCTACCTTAGGACCGTTATAGTTACGGCCGCCGTTTACCGGGGCTTCGATCAAGAGCTTCGCTTGCGCTAACCCCATCAATTAACCTTCCGGCACCGGGCAGGCGTCACACCCTATACGTCCACTTTCGTGTTTGCAGAGTGCTGTGTTTTTAATAAACAGTCGCAGCGGCCTGGTATCTTCGACCGGCATGAGCTTACGGAGCAAGTCCTTCACCCTCACCGGCGCACCTTCTCCCGAAGTTACGGTGCCATTTTGCCTAGTTCCTTCACCCGAGTTCTCTCAAGCGCCTTGGTATTCTCTACCCAACCACCTGTGTCGGTTTGGGGTACGGTTCCTGGTTACCTGAAGCTTAGAAGCTTTTCTTGGAAGCATGGCATCAACCACTTCGTGTTCTAGGAACACTCGTCATCAGCTCTCGGCCTTAAGATCCCGGATTTACCTAAGATCTCAGCCTACCACCTTAAACTTGGACAACCAACGCCAAGCTGGCCTAGCCTTCTCCGTCCCTCCATCGCAATAACCAGAAGTACAGGAATATTAACCTGTTTTCCATCGACTACGCTTTTCAGCCTCGCCTTAGGGACCGACTAACCCTGCGTCGATTAACGTTGCGCAGGAAACCTTGGTCTTTCGGCGTGGGTGTTTTTCACACCCATTGTCGTTACTCATGTCAGCATTCGCACTTCTGATACCTCCAGCAAGCTTCTCAACTCACCTTCACAGGCTTACAGAACGCTCCTCTACCGCATCACCAGAAGGTGATACCCGTAGCTTCGGTGCATGGTTTGAGCCCCGTTACATCTTCCGCGCAGGCCGACTCGACTAGTGAGCTATTACGCTTTCTTTAAAGGGTGGCTGCTTCTAAGCCAACCTCCTAGCTGTCTAAGCCTTCCCACATCGTTTCCCACTTAACCATGACTTTGGGACCTTAGCTGACGGTCTGGGTTGTTTCCCTTTTCACGACGGACGTTAGCACCCGCCGTGTGTCTCCCATGCTCGGCACTTGTAGGTATTCGGAGTTTGCATCGGTTTGGTAAGTCGGGATGACCCCCTAGCCGAAACAGTGCTCTACCCCCTACAGTGATACATGAGGCGCTACCTAAATAGCTTTCGAGGAGAACCAGCTATCTCCGAGCTTGATTAGCCTTTCACTCCGATCCACAGGTCATCCGCTAACTTTTCAACGGTAGTCGGTTCGGTCCTCCAGTCAGTGTTACCTAACCTTCAACCTGCCCATGGATAGATCGCCCGGTTTCGGGTCTATACCCAGCGACTAAACGCCCTATTAAGACTCGCTTTCGCTACGCCTCCCCTATTCGGTTAAGCTTGCCACTGAATATAAGTCGCTGACCCATTATACAAAAGGTACGCAGTCACCCAACAATGTGGGCTCCCACTGCTTGTACGCATACGGTTTCAGGATCTATTTCACTCCCCTCTCCGGGGTTCTTTTCGCCTTTCCCTCACGGTACTGGTTCACTATCGGTCAGTCAGTAGTATTTAGCCTTGGAGGATGGTCCCCCCATGTTCAGACAAGGTTTCTCGTGCCCCGTCCTACTCGATTTCATGACCAAGAGATTTTCGCGTACAGGGCTATCACCCACTATGGCCGCACTTTCCAGAGCGTTCCGCTAATCTCAAAGCCACTTAAGGGCTGGTCCCCGTTCGCTCGCCACTACTAAGGGAATCTCGGTTGATTTCTTTTCCTCAGGGTACTTAGATGTTTCAGTTCCCCTGGTTCGCCTCTTGCACCTATGTATTCAGTACAAGATAACTGTCTTATGACAGCTGGGTTCCCCCATTCAGACATCTCCGGATCACAGTCTGTTTGCCGACTCCCCGAAGCTTTTCGCAGGCTACCACGTCTTTCATCGCCTCTGACTGCCAAGGCATCCACCGTATGCGCTTCTTCACTTGACCATATAACCCCAAGCAATCTGGTTATACTGTGAAGACGACATTCGCCGAAAATTTGCAATTCACTCACAAATTTTACCTTAGCCTGAACACGCACCAGTGAAAGTGCGGTCCAGTCTAACTTTCTATTACATACCCAAATTTTTAAAGAACGATTCTGATAAAGATCAGAAATCAACATTCACGCACCGTTTCGGTGGAATGCTCATTTCTAAGCTTTGACATGAGGTGGTGGAGCCAAGCGGGATCGAACCGCTGACCTCCTGCGTGCAAGGCAGGCGCTCTCCCAGCTGAGCTATGGCCCCAAACAATTGGTGGGTCTGGGCAGATTCGAACTGCCGACCTCACCCTTATCAGGGGTGCGCTCTAACCAACTGAGCTACAGACCCAATCGTCTTCTTCAATGAATCAAGCAATTCGTGTGGGAGCTTATGGTAAAGCTGAGTCGTCGATTAAGGAGGTGATCCAGCCGCAGGTTCCCCTACGGCTACCTTGTTACGACTTCACCCCAGTCATGAATCACACCGTGGTAACCGTCCCCCCGAAGGTTAGACTAGCTACTTCTGGTGCAACCCACTCCCATGGTGTGACGGGCGGTGTGTACAAGGCCCGGGAACGTATTCACCGCGACATTCTGATTCGCGATTACTAGCGATTCCGACTTCACGCAGTCGAGTTGCAGACTGCGATCCGGACTACGATCGGTTTTGTGAGATTAGCTCCACCTCGCGGCTTGGCAACCCTCTGTACCGACCATTGTAGCACGTGTGTAGCCCAGGCCGTAAGGGCCATGATGACTTGACGTCATCCCCACCTTCCTCCGGTTTGTCACCGGCAGTCTCCTTAGAGTGCCCACCATCACGTGCTGGTAACTAAGGACAAGGGTTGCGCTCGTTACGGGACTTAACCCAACATCTCACGACACGAGCTGACGACAGCCATGCAGCACCTGTCTCAGTGTTCCCGAAGGCACCAAACCATCTCTGGTAAGTTCACTGGATGTCAAGGCCTGGTAAGGTTCTTCGCGTTGCTTCGAATTAAACCACATGCTCCACCGCTTGTGCGGGCCCCCGTCAATTCATTTGAGTTTTAACCTTGCGGCCGTACTCCCCAGGCGGTCAACTTAATGCGTTAGCTGCGCCACTAAAATCTCAAGGATTCCAACGGCTAGTTGACATCGTTTACGGCGTGGACTACCAGGGTATCTAATCCTGTTTGCTCCCCACGCTTTCGCACCTCAGTGTCAGTATGAGCCCAGGTGGTCGCCTTCGCCACTGGTGTTCCTTCCTATATCTACGCATTTCACCGCTACACAGGAAATTCCACCACCCTCTGCCCTACTCTAGCTCGCCAGTTTTGGATGCAGTTCCCAGGTTGAGCCCGGGGATTTCACATCCAACTTAACGAACCACCTACGCGCGCTTTACGCCCAGTAATTCCGATTAACGCTTGCACCCTCTGTATTACCGCGGCTGCTGGCACAGAGTTAGCCGGTGCTTATTCTGTCGGTAACGTCAAAATCGTCACGTATTAGGTAACGACCCTTCCTCCCAACTTAAAGTGCTTTACAATCCGAAGACCTTCTTCACACACGCGGCATGGCTGGATCAGGCTTTCGCCCATTGTCCAATATTCCCCACTGCTGCCTCCCGTAGGAGTCTGGACCGTGTCTCAGTTCCAGTGTGACTGATCATCCTCTCAGACCAGTTACGGATCGTCGCCTTGGTGAGCCTTTACCTCACCAACTAGCTAATCCGACCTAGGCTCATCTGATAGCGCAAGGCCCGAAGGTCCCCTGCTTTCTCCCGTAGGACGTATGCGGTATTAGCGTCCGTTTCCGAGCGTTATCCCCCACTACCAGGCAGATTCCTAGGCATTACTCACCCGTCCGCCGCTCGCCACCCGGTACAAGTACCTGTGCTGCCGCCCGACTTGCATGTGTTAGGCCTGCCGCCAGCGTTCAATCTGAGCCATGATCAAACTCTTCAGTTCAAACATCGTTGGGTTTTGAGAAAACCCTAAACTTGGCTCAGCAATCGTTGGTTACATCTTTGATTTCTCGCGGAGTAACTTGCGTTGCTGATAATCTGTTGACTTCAGTCTTACACCACAAGCACCCACACGAATTGCTTGATTCAGTTGTTAAAGAGCGGCGGGTTGAGCCTTTCGTCTCAACCGAGGCGCGCATTCTACAGCACCCTCTGTATCTGTCAAGCGGTTATTTCAACAAGTTTCAAAGTTTCCTTTGCAACTTCAACCACTTGCGCTTCGATCAACCTCAGGTTGCTCGTCAGCGGGAGGCGAATTCTACAGGACCCGAAGGCTGTGTCAAACGCTTTCTCACACCGCTGCTGATCCAACCACGATCGAAGCACTTCCAGCTCGACTCCAGAACCGTAAAACACTTGCAAACTATTGATCTACAAGGCTTTTTCAGTTCCGTCTGCTCCGGAAGTGGGGCGAATTATAGAGACATTAAATCGCCCGTCAACCGTTAATTTCGATTTCGGCAAAACAAGCCTCTCCAGCCTTCCTTCTATATAAGAACGCCACACCAACTGCGCAATATATTGCGCAACCCCGCTTTATTAAGCATCATACTGCCCTCACTACCCCCCGCTTACTCTGGATACACACCCGAAATGACCAACAAGCCTCGTATCGCCTCCATCATCTTTCCCCTGGGATTGCTGATGATTGCGATGGCCTCCATTCAAAGCGGCGCTTCGCTGGCCAAAAGTCTTTTCCCCGCCGTAGGCGCACAAGGGACCACCACGCTGCGACTGGTCTTTGCCAGCTTGATCCTGCTGGTGATTTTGCGTCCATGGCGAGCGCGCCTCACTGCCAACTCATTGCGCACGGTGGTCATTTACGGAATCGCACTGGGCGGGATGAATTTTCTCTTCTATATGTCCCTGCAAACTATTCCGCTGGGCATTGCAGTCGCCCTGGAGTTTACCGGGCCACTGGCTGTCGCCCTGCTCTCTTCACGCAAAGCCATCGACTTTCTCTGGGTGGTATTGGCCGTTGTCGGTCTGTTACTGCTCATCCCGATCGGCCAGTCGAGTGCCAGCATTGATCTGCTCGGCGCAGGCTATGCGCTGGGCGCCGGTGTGTGCTGGGCGCTTTATATTCTGTTCGGCCAGAAAGCCGGTGCCGACAACGGGGTCCAGACCGCAGCACTGGGGGTCATCATTGCAGCGATCTTCATCGCTCCGATCGGAGCGGTACATGCAGGCTCGGCACTGCTCGACATTTCCCTGATCCCTGCCGCTCTGGGGGTCGCGATTCTGTCCACTGCATTGCCTTATAGCCTGGAAATGGTCGCACTGACCCGCATGCCCGCACAGACCTTTGGAATGCTGGCAAGCCTGGAGCCGGTGTTTGCCGCCTTGTCAGGCATTCTTTTCCTTGGCGAACACCTGACACTGGTCCAGTGGCTGGCAATTCTAGCCATCATCATGGCATCCATCGGCGCCACCCTGACGTCGACGTCAGGCAAACCGCAGCTCGTGCCTGCAGATTGAGCCTTCAGGAAAATGGATATGCTTTTGGGTGACAGAGCACTAGTATTTGTCACGCGCATGAGCCATGTTTAAGCCTTTATGATTTCTCGCTTCGCAGATAATGCCATCGAGACATCACGTTACGAACGTCATTATGTGATCACAAGAACTCAGGCCAGACGCTGGCTTTGAATAATGACCAGTTAAGGAAGGGCATGAAATACATCTTTATCGTACTGGCGTTACTCGCCGTCGCCGGATGTGCGACAACGTCCAACCCTGTCAAGCAAGGCAAGCGCGGTATCCACATCAATTGCTCGGGCCTGTCTTCATCCTGGGAAAAATGCAACGAACTGGCTACGAATGCCTGTGAGTCCAGGAGCTACAAGGTCATTGCCAAGTCCGGCGATGTGGTGGAAGATCCGGGCGATTACCCGTTCGGTCTGAACCCGGCAGGCTATACCAGCCGCAGCATGATCATTGTTTGCCGCAAAAGCTCGCCGATAGGCCAGGCCGCGTCGAAGCCCTGAGGCTTCGACGCTTCAACACAGGTATCAAACCGCCGCTGTGCGGACCTGCAGCCACTTCAGGGCCGCACCCTGCAGCAGCGGGCTCAGGCGCTCATTGACGTGGGCATGATAGTCGTTGAGCCACTTGCGCTCATCCTGGCTCAGCAGTGAGATTTCCAGGCAGCGCGTATCGATCGGGCACAGCGTAAGCGTCTCGAACCTGAGAAATTCACCGAACTCGGTATTGCCCGCTTCCTGGTTGATGACCAGATTCTCGATTCGCACTCCCCAGCGACCCGGCCGGTAAGTACCCGGCTCGATGGACGTGATCATCCCCGGCAACATTGCTGTCTGTGGCGTGGCCGCCGCCTGATAGGCAATGACCTGCGGCCCTTCGTGCACATTCAGGAAATAGCCGACACCGTGCCCGGTGCCATGACCGTAATTGACCTCGTCGGCCCATATCGGCGCCCGGGCAATGGCATCCAGCAACGGCGACAGAATCCCCTTCGGAAAACGAGCCCGGGACAGAGCAATCACGCCCTTGAGCACTCGAGTACAGTCCTGCTTCTGCTCAATGCTGGGCATCCCTACCGGAACCATGCGCGTAATATCGGTAGTGCCGCCCAGATATTGTCCACCGGAGTCAATCAGCAACAGGCCGTCACCCTCGATCTGCGCATGCTCCTCTTCACAGGCACGATAATGCGGCATTGCCCCGTTACCATTGAATCCCGCGATGGTGGCAAAACTTGGCGACACATAACCAGGACGTTTCTGACGAGCTTCTCCGAGTTTTTCGTCGATGGTCAGCTCACTGACGGGCTCGCGCCCCAATGCCGCGTCAAGCCAGGCAAAGAACTCGCACAGCGCTGCACCGTCCTGCTCCATGACCTGGCGAATGTGCCGTGTATCAGCTTCGGTCTTGCGGGATTTGAACAAGGTACTCGGATTCAGCCCTTCGACCAGCGTCACCTCACTGTCCAGGTAATCGAGCAAACCACAGGTCACTCGTGCCGGGTCCACCAGCAGACGCGCATCCTTTGGCACTTCGCGCAACGCTGCGCCGATCTGCGTGTACTCAAGCAGGTTGATGCCGTCACGCACAAGGCTCTGGCGCACATCATCGCCCACCTTGTCCGAGGCCACGAACAGCGTGACGCTCTGAGGCCCGATCAGTGCAAAAGAGATGAAGACCGGGTTGTAGGAAACATCGGTGCCGCGCAGATTGAACAGCCAGGCAATGTCATCCAGGGTCGCGATGAAATGCCAATCGGCTCCACGCTCAAGCATGGTCTGGCGCACTCGGGCCAGTTTCTCGCCCCGCTCAAGGGTGGCGTATGGCGGCAGATGTTCAAATACGGGATTGGTCGGCAAGGCAGGACGGTCTTTCCATAGCTCATTGAGCAGGTCCATGTCCGTGCGCAACCTGGCTCCACGGGCATACAGCTTGCTGGCAAGACTGCGGGAAGAAGCGACAGCCAGCACGGCACCGTCGACGGCAACCACCGTTTCAGCACCGGCCTGATCGGCAAGCCACTCCAGAGGACCTTGCTGGCCGGGAAGCAGCTTGACCAGTTCGATACCGCTGCCCGCCAGTTCCTTGGTCGCCTGCTCCCAGTAACGACTGTCGGCCCAGACACCGGCGAAATCCTGAGTGATGACCAGCGTTCCCACGGAGCCATGGAAACCGGAAAGCCATTGCCGACCTTGCCAATAGCCAGGCAGATATTCGGAGAGATGGGGATCTGCCGAGGGCACCAGATAGGCATCGATCTGTTCCCGACTCATCAAGGCGCGCGTCTGCGCCAGACGTTCTGCCACTCCTGTGGTTTGCGTACTCATTGACTCTCCTGACCCGATTTAATCGCTATATCGGGTCAGATAATGGAGCACCAATCAAGACTGAGCAACCGCCCAGAACGCAGGCTGGATCAATGAGGCACGAATCAACTCCACGGCTCGGTCGATATCCTGCTCGTGGGTGAAACGTCCCAGGCTCAGGCGAATGGTCTGACTCGCCGTCTGCGGGCTGTGCCCCAGCGCCAGCAGCACGTGCGAAGGCGTGTTCTTCGCGGAGTTGCAGGCCGAGGTGGATGAGAAAGCCAGGCCGTTGCCAAGGGCAGCGATATTGAGGTCGCTCTTGCCGAAGGTCAGGCTCAGGGTATGTGCAATGCGCTGGTCAGGGCTGCCATTGATTCTTACACCAGGAATATCCGCCAGACGTTCACGCAGACGAAGATTCAGACACTCGATATGGGCGATTTCCTGCTCCAGCGAGTCGGCAGACAGGGCGAAGGCTGCGCCCATTCCCGCAATCTGGTGAGTTGCAAGGGTTCCAGAGCGCAGACCGCATTCATGACCGCCGCCATGAATCTGGGCCAGCACCCGCTGCTCGGCTCGCGGACCGACATACAGGGCGCCAATACCTTTGGGACCATAGATCTTGTGCGCCGAAAACGACATCAGGTCCACGGCCAGTTCCGCCAGGTTGATCGCCAGCTTGCCGGCACCCTGGGCCGCATCCACATGAAACAGGGCGCCATGTGCCCTGACCCGCTCGCCGATTGCGGCGATGTCGCTGACGGTTCCCAGTTCGTTGTTGACCAGCATCAGCGATACCAGAAAGGTGTCGTCACGCAGGGCTGCACTCACAGCCTCGGGGGTAATCAGGCCATCGGCATCGGGAGCAAGGTAGGTCACCTCGTAGCCACCGGCTTCGAGTTGCTGGGCTGTATCGAGGATGGCTTTGTGTTCGATCTGGCTGGTGATGATGTGCCCGCCGGACTTTGACGTGCGCAGTGCCTGCTCCTGTGCCACGCCCTTGAGCGCCAGGTTATTGGACTCGGTAGCGCCGGACGTCCAGATAATCTGCCCGGCCTGGGCACCGACCAGCCCGGCCACCTGCTCGCGTGCGTATTCGACTGTCAGGCGCGCCTGCTGGCCATATGAATGAGAACTGGAAGCGGGATTGCCGAAATTGCCCGTTATTCCCAGACACTTGACCATCACCTGAATCACGCGCTCGTCCACGGGGGTGGTGGCAGCGTAATCGAAATAAAGCGCAGAATTTTGCATGTACAGCCCTCTGAATTGCCCAGCCCGGCATCCCGAACTGCTTACATGATCGACATATCCCTTCGATCCGGTTCAAACCCTGAGACCATCCTCAAAGCACGCCACGTTACATATCACAGCATCAATATTGCATGAAATCACATAGAACTAAAAATTATATATTATTATTTGTATATTCAAATAAGGAATAAAAGGTGCTCTGCAAACGTGTCGACAGCACCTATGCTCAGCGCTCTGGATCCTCTTGTACAAATGTTACACCCGCTGTTGTGTAAATATGCCCAAAAAATGACACCGCCCTCTTATGAGGCATACGTTATTTTTTTGACTCCGTTTTAAATCAATGACTTATTTATTTAATGAAACGATTTATCAAGTATTTAACAGAAAGCTGACGAAATAATTTGACAGATTGGCTGACGCTACCAATATATAGGACTGTCAGCCCCATCCTGGACTGTACGTAAATGCCACAGAGCACAACGCAGGATCGGGCCACGCCGTAGCTTTCTTGTTCTGCCCACGATGTTAGTTGTTTCCACGGAGCCTTGCCCTCGCCCCGCTGGATGTCTGTTGACTCATGAAACCCTTGAAATTACTGAACACGTTCGGTGTGGCGGTAGCTTTGTCTGAAGCAATCGCTCGACTGGAACGGATTCGTTCAATCAGGCTGGAGTGGGTGTCATTTGAATGAATGCAAGTCCGGATCCCGAGGATTCGGGCGGTAGCGTGCCCGGACATCCGGTAAATCCAATAACCAGGCCAGCAGTTTCGCTTTTGGTTTTTCGCCTCCACCTGCCCAAAGGTGTAACTGAAATGCCACTGATACCCGCTTTCGACGCCCTACAGATTCAACACCTGGCCAACGATATAGATGCACAGGGATTCACTACCCTCACGAACATATTGAGCGACACCGACCTGGAGCAGTTGCGGGCCTTCACCGACAGCCAGGCGTCCAAGCATCCGGGTGAGTACTTTGCCTACCATGGCGAAAAAAGCCTGGGCGAAAGCCTGCTGGCCAGCCTCTGGTCAGACCCGACATTCAAACAGCTCATGGCCAGCCTCTACCGGCATGCCGCCCTGCAGGAAAGCCCCAGCGAGCAGATATTCCCTGTACTGCGCTGCATACAGGGTTCCCAGGGAGTACGGGAGTCCAACTGCTTTCACTTCGATGCCAGTCTGGTCACCGCATTGATTCCGATCTACATCCCGGTCGACGGCGAAGAATGCGGCGACCTGATGCTGTTCACCAACGCACGCAAGCTGCGCAACAACGTGGCGCGCAATGTCGTCGAGAAGGCACTGTTACAGAACCGCTTCAGCCGCTGGCTGACCTGTGCCGCCATCAATCGCGGCTGGCTCAGGCCGACAGTCCTGAAACTGCAGCCCGGCAATATCTATCTGTTCTGGGGCTATCGCTCCTTGCACGCCAACCAGCCATGCAGTCCTGGTCTGAAACGGGCCACGGCCATCCTGCATTTCGGCGACCCCCACAGCGGCAGCACGCTCACCCGCCTGATTCTGGGCATGAATCAGGGCCGGGCAGCACGTGTCAGCGCACAAACCAGTTCTTCGCCTCCAGAACCGACCTCTCCCTAGCTAAGGCAAGGAACAGGCGCCCACCGCAACAGAACGATCCGACAAGCGACATGGAGGTTTCGATGATTAACGTAACCAAGACTTACCTGGGTGATATCGACAAGTTCAAGACGTATGTCGAAGGTATCTACGCACGAGGCTGGCTGACCAACCACGGGCCACTGGTGGGCGAACTGGAAAGCCGGCTCAAGGATTACCTTGGGGTCAAGCACATCATCCTGACCAACAATGGCACCCTGGCGTTACAAGTCGCCTATCGCGCCCTGGGCCTGAGCGGCAGCGCCGTGACCACACCCTTCAGTTTCGTGGCGACCACCAGCTCCCTGCAATGGGAAGGTATCCGGCCGATCTTCGCGGACATAGACCCCCATACCTGGAACATCTCGCCACAACACATCGAAAGCGCGATCACCGAAGACACCCGTGCGATTGTCGGGACCCATGTGTTCGGCAATCCTTGCGCCGTCGACGCCATCGAGCAGATTGCACGCAAGCACCGGCTCAAGGTGGTCTACGACGGCGCCCATGCATTCGCAGTGCGTCATGGCGGTCAGTCAGTGCTCAACCGGGGCGACATCAGCACCCTGAGTTTTCATGCGACCAAGCTGTTTCACACCATCGAAGGCGGCGCGATCATCACCAACGATGACGAACTGGCCAGACGCGTCTATCTGCTGTGCAACTTCGGCATTGCTGATGTCGACAAGATCGACGGCATTGGCATCAACGCCAAGCTCAACGAGTTCTCGGCCGCCATGGGGCTGTGCATTCTGGACAATATCGAGAATATCCTCGAAGAACGTGCTGAAATCGCCCATCGCTACAGCTCGCGTCTGGAAAGTTACCTGGACCTGCAACGACCCGAGCCCGACAGCGAGTTGAATAACAGCTACTTCCCGGTGGCCCTGCAGGACGAGCAGCATCTGCTCAGGGTACGTGCCTCGCTCAACGCCCGCAGTATCAACCCGCGCCGCTACTTTTACCCGTCTCTGGACACCCTCGAATACCTCCAGCCGCAGCCTGGGCAACCCGTGTCACGAGCCTTGAGCGAGCGTGTGCTGTGCCTGCCCATCTACCCCGGCCTGCCGCGTGACGATCAGGACCGGGTCATTCATACCCTGATCGAAGAATGCAGCCTGGGCAGCGTGAGCTACCAAAGCCCTGCCATTGCCCAGGTCATCTGATGCCCATGTTCAGCAAACGCTCCGTCATCGGCAATACCGCGCTCAATTACGCGGGGCAGGCTTATGTAATGCTGGTGGGCATTCTGATCATGCCGTTCTACCTCGGCCATCTGGGCGCCGAGGCGTATGGCCTGATCGGTTTTTTCACCGTCATGCAGGCCTGGCTGCAATTGCTCGATGCCGGTATGTCGCCCAGTCTGGTACGTGCCGTGGCCCAGCATCAGGGCACGCCGGCCAGCGAAAGGCATCAAGGGCGGATACTGCGCTCGTTCGAGATCATGTTTCTGCCGCTGGCGCTGTTCAGTGCTGTGGCTGTCTATGCCGCCAGCCCATGGATTGCCGTGCACTGGCTCAATGCCCAGGCATTGCAGCCCCAGACGCTGATCAACTGCATCGGCCTGATGGGCGTGGTCATCGCCTTGCGCCTGTACTCAACGCTGTACAAGAGCGGTATTCAGGGGCTCGAACAACATGCCTGGCTCAATGGGGTAAACATCGCCATCGCGACCCTGCGCTACTTCGGCGGGTTGTTGCTGGTGAGCAGCTTTTCTCAGGACCCGCAGGATTTCTTTGAATTCCAGGCCGCTGTTGCTGCGCTCGAAACCCTGATATTCGCTACACGGGCCTGGCGTCAGATGCCGGTTGCCCACTGGCTCACAGGCATTGACTGGCGGCTGGTCAGACCGATCCTGCCGTTCGCCGCCAGCATTTCTCTGAGCAGCATCCTGTGGATCGTGCTGACCCAGATAGACAAGGTACTGCTCTCGGAAATACTGCCGCTGGATCAATACGGGTATTTCTCGCTGGTCGCGCTGATCACCACCGGCATCATGATGCTGACCAACCCGCTGGTGCAGGCCTTGCTACCCCGCCTGACGGTATTGGTGGCTGAAGATCGTCAGCAGGACATGCATGCCTTGTTTCTGGCAGCCAACCGTTTTGTCTGCACCTTTCTGTTCCCGTTGGCCGCCATTGTTGCCGCGCACGCCGAGCCGCTGATCTATGCCTGGACCGGCGATCAGGCTGCCGCTCAATGGGGGCGCTCGGTTCTGTGCTGGTACGCACTGGGCAGCGCAATCATGGCGGCCAGCGCCTTTCAGTTCTACCTGCAATACGCCTATGGACAGATGCGGCTGCACATCTGGTACAGCGTCATCTCCGCCGTGATCACAGTGCCCGTCATGGTTGTCGCGATTCATTACCAGGGAGCCTACGGCGCAGCGCTGGCCTTTTTTTCACTGCGTGCGGTGTCGTTCGCGATCTGGCCGATGATCGTTCACCAGCGTCTGGCACCCGGCATTCACGGGCAATGGCTGCGCGACACCCTGCGAATCAGTGCCATGACCGCCGTCGGGCTGATCTGCAGCGAGCCGGTGTTTCGCATGATCACGCAACAACAGAGCCGCACGACCGTGCTGCTGGGCCTCGCCGCCAGTGGCTTCATCACCCTGGCGCTGGTGGCCGCAAGCTACAAACCCCTGGCGATGAAGATCTACGTCTTGTTCAGCAAACCGAGTACATGAGCCATGGATGCCACCGTGAAAAACAAGCGCCCTGACAACGCCGAACCGCTATTGAGCATCGTCTGCCCGGCCTACAACCAGGAGGGGTTCATCACCCAGACGCTGGATGGCTTTCTGTCCCAGCAGACCAGCTTCAACTTCGAAATCCTGATCCATGACGATGCCTCCACTGACGGCACCGCGCAGATCATTGCGCAATACGCCAAGCGCCATCCGACGATCATTCGCCCCTTTTATCAGGAGGAGAATCAGTATCGCCAGGGCAAGCCCTGTGTCCCGGAACTGTTCGCCAAGGCCCGCGGCCGCTACATCGCCTATTGCGAGGCCGACGACTACTGGACCGACCCGCGCAAGCTGCAGTTGCAAGTGGACTTTCTGGAAAGCCATCCCGATTACGTCATCACCTATCACGACGCTATTGCCTTCGACGAGCACGGCCAATATGGCGTCCAGCTACAGGGCAAGCTGCGCGCCGACGCCACGGCCCTGGAACTGCAGATGGCTCGGCCTCTTTCCACACTCACGGTCTGCTTTCGCAACGTGTTCTCCAGCATGCCGCCCGAGCTGAAGCCACCTATCGCACCTCTCAACGACCTGTGCTGGTGGTCGTTGCTGGGGGCCTTCGGCAAGGGCAAGTTCATCGCCGAGATCAAACCCGCTGCTTACCGGTTGCATCCCGGCGGGATCTTCTCCATGCGCAGCAACAAGCGAAAGATCCACATGAGCCTGCTGACCTTTTCAAGCCTGGCCAATTACTACAACCGGCTGGGCAATCAGCAGCTGTATGAGCACTTCCTGATGCAGGTGGTCAGCCTGTCGCTGGCGGCGCTGGTGCCGCGCAACAAGTTTCAGGCGCTGCTGATGGTGGCGCGCAACGTCATCGTCAACCTCGGCAAGAGGCTGATCCCGTCAAACGGCAGGCACCATGTTCAGTAATGTGCTGGTGGTCTGCGTCGGCAATATCTGCCGCAGCCCCATGGCCGAAGCCCTGCTGCGCCATCGCCTGTCGTCATCCGCGGTGCATATCCATTCGGCAGGGATCGGCACGATGCCGGGCTCGTCCATCGACCCACTGGCAAAAACCGTATTGCAGGTTCATGGCGTCCCGACACGCCGCCATGAAGCGCGTCAGGTGAATCGGCAACTACTGCGTCAGGCAGATCTGATCCTGCTGATGGAGCAGCCGCACATTCTCAACATTCTGAAACTGGCGCCGGAAGTCCGTGGCAAGACGTTTCTGATCGGCAAGTGGCAACACCAGCAGGAAATAGCCGACCCCTACCGGGGGCCCAAGTCAGCCTTTGAAAAGACCTATGAGCATCTTTCGCGATGCGTTGACGACTGGCTTCCTTATCTTCAGTCAGGAGAAACAAGATAAATGACCGTCATGAACCGTTCCTCTCTGGATTACTACCAGGACACCCGGGTCGATTTGGCAACTATCTTGCGCATGCTGTTCGACCACAAGGGTCTGATCATCTGGATCGTCAGCCTGTTCTTCATGGTCGGCCTGGCCTACGCGATTCTTGCCACACCGATTTTCCAGGCCAATGCCATGATCCAGATCGAACCCAAGAAAGTGGGGATCGAAGGCACACCCGAGGTCAGCAACAAACCCATGTCGGTTTCCCAGGCCATGACCGAGATCGAACTGATCAAGTCACGGGCCTTGCTGGGCAAGGTCGTCGACGACCTGAAGC
Organism: Pseudomonas cichorii; assembly: GCF_018343775.1. NCBI lineage: Bacteria > Pseudomonadati > Pseudomonadota > Gammaproteobacteria > Pseudomonadales > Pseudomonadaceae > Pseudomonas > Pseudomonas cichorii. Next base: position 2,014,664 of record NZ_CP074349.1, on the reverse strand, counting down.
TCAATATCATCCAGAAACCCAACGTTCTGCCGGTCGTCGGTCCTTACCTGTATCGCACCTTCAAACCGGAATACGAAGGTGCCCTGGCCGAGCCGATGTTCGGACTGGAGCAATACGCCTGGGGCGGCGAGAAGATCGATATCTTTCAACTGGAGGTTCCGCAAGACCTTCTGGGGGAAGACCTGACACTGGTGGCAGGCAAGCCCGGCACCTTTGCACTTTATGACAAGGACCATGCCCTGTTGCTCAGCGGCGCCACCCACAGGACCGTCGAAGGTCGCGGCGTGAAGATCCAGGTCGCGGATATTCAGGCCCGTCCCGGTACCGAATTCACGGTCTCCCGGCTGCGTACCCTGAGCGCGGCACTGATTTACCAGAAACGCCTGAAGATCACCGAAGCCGGCAAGGACTCGGGAATCATCTACCTCTCCATCGAGGATCAGGACGCCAAACAGGCCAACGAGATACTCAACGAAATCAGCCGTCTGTATGTCCGCCAGAACGTCGAACGCAGTTCTGCCGAAGCCGCGCAGCGCCTGGAGTTCCTGCGCTCGCAATTGCCGATGGTGCGCAAGCAACTGGAAGAGTCGGAAGTAGCCCTGAACAACTTCCAGACCAGCGCCAAGTCGGTGGACCTGAGCATCGAAACCAAAGGTGTGCTCGATCAGGTGGTCAAGCTCGACTCCATGTTGTCGGAACTCAAGCTCAAGCGTGTGGAACTGGAACGACTCTATACCCGCGAACACCCGACCTACCGCAGCCTGATGAATCAGATGACCCAACTGGAGCAACAGAAGCAGGGCCTGCTGAAAAAGATCGAAGCCTTACCACTCACTCAGCAGGAATTGCTGCGCCTGACCCGTGACATGCAGGTCACCAGCCAGACCTACACCCTGATGCTCAACAAGAGCCAGGAACAGGACATTCTGCGGGCCGGCAGCATCGGTAACGTGCGAGTGATCGACAACGCCGATACCAACGTCGAAAGACCGGTCAAGCCGATGAAAACCCTGATCGTGCTGATCGCCACCCTGCTCGGCGGGCTGGTGGCCGTATCCATCATCTTTGTACGCCAGGCGTTCTATCGTGGCGTGGAAAGTGCCGAGTTCATCGAAAACATCGGCATGCCGGTCTACGCCTCACTCCCCTACTCCCGCCAGCAGGAACGTCTGGAGAAGAATCTGCAAAGCCGCGTTGCCAGCAAGGACTCGAAACTGCTGAGCATCGCCGCACCGACCGAGCTGGCCATAGAATCCCTGCGCAGCCTGCGTACCAGCCTGCACTTCGCCATGCTCGAAGCCCGTAATAACGTGCTGATGATTTCAAGCCCGTCTCCCGGCGTCGGCAAGTCGTTCGTCTCCAGCAACCTGGCGGCCATCATCGCCCAGACCGGCAAGCGGGTGCTGCTGATCGACGCCGATATGCGCAAGGGTTATCTGCACCGGGTACTGGGGCTGCAACCCAAGCACGGGCTGTCCGACACCCTGGCCGCGCGCCTGCACTGCACCGAAGTCATCAACCACACGCAGATTCGTCATCTGGATTTCATTTCATGCGGCTTCGCAGCGCCCAACCCTTCAGAACTCTTGATGCATGACAACTTCAACAAAATGCTCAACGAGCTTTCACCACTCTACGACCTGATCCTGATCGACACCCCACCCATCCTTGCCGTGACCGATGCGACCCTGGTGGGCCGTCAGGCGGGCACCTGCCTGCTGGTGGCCCGTTTCGGCGTGACCACCATCAAGGAAATCGAAGCCTGCAAACGCCGGCTCGGGCAGAACGGCATTCTGATCAAGGGCGCCATTTTCAATGCCGTGGTGCGCAAGGCATCGAGTTCCGATTACGACTGTGCTGCCTATGGATACAGCTACAACCCGGTTCACAAATGAAATAACCCAAGCCTCGACGCATAACTCACGCCATCCACCTAAAGGAGTTACACATGGCCAGGACCATAGCAATGATGCAGCCATACCTGTTTCCTTATCTGGGTTACTTTCAGCTCATCGCAGCCGCAGATGTCTTCGTCCTGGGTGACGATCTGCAATATATCCGTGCAGGCTGGGTCAACCGCAACCGTATCCTGTGCAACGGCGAAGCCCGGCTGATCAGCTTCCCGTTGAAAAAGGACCACTTCGCGCTGCCCATCATGCAGCGTCATCTGGTGGACAACTTCAACGAGGAAGCCAGTCGCCTCATCAACCTGATAACCCAGAGCTATCGCAAGGCGCCTTATTTCGCTCAGGTGATGCCATTGATCGAGCGCCTGATTCGCTTTCCGCAACAGAACCTTGCGCTGTACGCCGAACATTCCATCCGCGAGTTGTGCTCATACCTGCAAATCATCACGCCTATCCTGCGCGGCTCCGATCTGAAACTGGTGTCATGCACAGACAAGCAGGACCGGGTCATCAATATTGCGCACATCTTCTCGGCGACCACCGTTCTCAACCCGATCGGCGGTATGGAGTTGTACGACCGCGACCATTTCGCCCACAACGGCCTGCTGCTGCGGTTTTTCAAGATGGACCCGATTGTCTATTCGCAGTCTGCCCACCCTTTCGTGGCCAACCTGTCGATCATCGATGTGCTGATGTTCAACAGCCTGGAGCGCGTTCAGGAGCTGCTGACCCGTTACAGCAACAATGAAAGTGTTGCCGCCAACGACGCCTATATCCAGATCGGTACCGAAGCGGTATCGACCCTGTCTCCACAACTTGCAGTGGAGTGAAATCATGTCCGATTCCCATAGCAGCGCCCGCTGGTACCTGATACAGACCAAACCCCGACAGGAAGGCCGTGCTCAGGAGCACTTGCAACGCCAGCATTTCGAGTGCTACCGGCCACTGACCGTCAGTGACAACAAAAAGCGCATCGCCAAGACCGAAGAAGAATTGTTTCCGGGCTACCTGTTCATTCGCATGCATCAGGTCCATGACAACTGGTACCCGATTCGCTCGACCCGTGGTGTGGCGCGCATCGTGACGTTCGGTGGGCATCCGGTGCCTGTTCAGGATCATCTGATCGAACAGATCCGCCAGCGCCTGCTGGTGCCCAAACCCAGGGCGATGTATGCCCAGGGTGAATCGGTGCGCGTGACCGCGGGCGGTTTCTGCGATGTCGAAGCGATTTTCCTGGCAGCCGAAGGGACCGAGCGTGCAGTGATCCTGCTCAATCTGCTGCAACGTCAGCAGAAAGTGGTGATCCCCCTCAGCAGCCTGTCGCCGATGCAGGCCAGGGCCTGAACCCAACCATTCCGTAGGAGCGGATTTATCCGCGACGTCACTTGTTCGCGAATGAATTCGTTCCTACACAGACCTCCATCCTGGAACCTCACCATGATCAACCGAACCACGCTGGTGACGCTCACCTATGGTGATCGTTTCAAATACCTGCACACACTCGTCAGCCGCTCGCTGGAAAGCCCGCAGATAGAGCGCGTCATCATTGTCAGCAATGCCTCAGTGGCGCCTCTGGAATCCCTGAGCAACAAATGGCCCGGCCAGGTGCAGGTGATCTATCTGCCCGACAATACCGGCTCGGCCAATGGTTATGCGGTGGGTATCCAGGCCGCGCTGGATGCAGGGGCCGAGTACATCTGGCTGATGGACGATGACAACGCGCCGACCATCAATGCCATTTCGATCCTGCATAAATACCTGCATCAGCGCGAACAGATCGATGGCAAGGACAAGGCTGCCGTTCTGGGTTTCCGTCCGACACATCAGGCAGACATTGCTTCAGGCGTACCTCAGCGTTTCGCCATCCAGCGGCGCTCGAGCTTTTTTGGGTTTCATATCGCGCAACTGCCCTACAAGATCTGGCGGCGCCTGCCCTGGGGACGACCTCAAGCCCTGCAAGGCGCGCCACACATGGTGCAATTGCCCTTTGCAACCTACGGCGGCCTGCTGGCTCATCGCAGTCTGTACCAGAAGATCGGATTGCCCCTCGATGCCTTGAAGCTGTATGCCGACGACAGCGAATACACCTGGCGCATAACAGCGGGCGGCGGGCGGATCTTTCTGGTGCCCGAAGCCTTGCTCGACGATCTGGAAGACTCCTGGAACATCAAGGCTCGCAGCAGCAATGTCTATGAGAACTACCTGCTGGGCGGTTCGGATCTGCGCGCCTATTACGGTGCCCGCAACCAGGCCTGGTTCGACAAGAATGTCTGGGCCTCGTCATCGCTGCTCTACCGGCTCAACCGCGGGATATTCTTCTGTCTGCTGAGGCTGATTGCCCGCCGCTGCGACGCCGGGAAACGCCTGAACCTGATCGAAAAAGCCATACGTGACGGAGAAGCCGGCGTGCTGGGCCTGAACAGGACGTATCCACTATGAAAATCCTGTTCATCAGCAGCCTTTATGCCCCCGATATCGGCGGTGGTGCCGAAATCATCCTGCAACGCATGGTCGAAGGCCTGCAGCAGCGCGGTCATGGCGTAACGGTACTGTGTACCACCGCCAGGGCCGGATTGCACATGGACGCGGTCAACCAGATCAAGGTCTATCGTGCCGGTCTGCACAATACGTACTGGCATTTCACGGCACAGCGGCCGGGACGTCTGGCCCGGCTTGGCTGGCACCTGCGCGATCGCTACAACCCCGGCATGCGCGACCATGTGAAGCGTGTTCTGTCACTGGAGCAGCCCGATCTGGTGATGTGCCACAACCTCACCGGCTGGTCGGTTTCGGCCTGGGATGAAATCAGCCAGGCCAGCATTCCGGTCGTGCAGGTCCTGCATGACATGTACCTGCTTTGCCCTAGCAGCACCATGTTCAAGAAAGGTCATAGCTGCCGGAAACAGTGCGGGCTTTGCACACGGTTTCGCACGGGTCACGACGAACGTTCTTCGCAAGTGGACGCCGTGGTAGGTGTCAGCCGCTTTCTGCTCAACAGCCTGCAGGAAAAGGGGTATTTCAAGGGTTCAAAAAGCTACGTTGTCTATAACGCCAGCCCGTGCCCGGCCAATGACTCTCAAGTCCGGGCAACCGAGCCCGATTCGCCTCTGCGCTTCGGCTATATCGGTACCTTGTCGGACCCCAAGGGCGTCGGCTGGCTGATCGATCAGTTCCAGCATCTGCCGTTCAACGCCACCCTGCAGATCGCCGGGCGCGGGCAGATCAGTGACGAGGAGCGTTTCAAGGCAATGGCCACGTCACCGAACATCAGCTTCGTCGGCTACCAGAACCCCGAGGTTTTCTACAGCATGATCGACGTGGCCATCGTGCCCTCCATGTGGAACGAGCCATTCGGCATGGTCGCCGTGGAAGCCTGCGCCCATTCAAAACCGGTCATTGCCAGCCGCATGGGCGGCCTGACCGAGATCATCAAGGATCAACTCAATGGCCTGCTTTGCAGCCCCGACGACCCGGACTCGCTGGGGCTGGCCATGCTCAAGCTGCATCAGCAACCCAGATTGCTGGCACGTCTTGGCGCTCAGGCCCGTCACAGTGTCGCTGACTTTCTGAGCCTGGAACTGATGCTGGACCAGTACGAAAACATTCTGATCCAGACCTTGCAGGACAGGATCGCATTGCCCCGGCTGCATTCCCTGCCCGATACCGCGTAGTGACATCCATCAGCCCGTGCCCCACTGAGCAAGCGCTCCGGACCGTGCCTCTTCATTGAGACAACCCATGTCAAAAACACCTGCATCCTGTTGGCGAAAACTGTTGATGGTTTTTCTGCCGTGGCTGCTTTCGATCCGTATCGCACAGGGAGAAGAGCCCTTCATCATCGGCGTCGATACCCAGTTGATGAACGACAATGGCAATTCGGCCAAGGTCTTGAGGCTGCTGGAGGAAGCAGGCGTCACTTCGGTTCGCGACGATGCCTACTGGACCACCGTCGAACCCCGGCGCGGCCTGATGCGTATCGACCCTGCCTGGCGAGAATACTTGAGCAAGGCTCAGGAACACCGCTTGCGCCCCTTGCTGGTGCTCGGCTACGGCAACCCGTATTACGAAAACTATGCAAAACCCCGCCATCCCCCGGTCAGCCTGGCATTCGCCAACTACGTCAGCTTCGTCAGCCGGGAACTGGCCGACAGCGTCGACCTCTACGAGATCTGGAATGAGTGGGACCGGGACAACCCCGTCGATGCATGGGCCACCAAGGACTACAACAACCTGATCGAGGAAAGCGTCGCCCGCATCCGTAAACAGAAGCAGCCAGTGACCATACTGGCAGGCGCAGTGACCAGCCTGGGCATGGACCTGGGGTTTGCCGACAGGCTGATCCAGAACGGCATCCTCAACCAGGTCGATGGCTTGTCACTGCACCCTTATGTGCATTGCCGTCACGAAGAACGCCACACGCCCGAACGCTGGATCGCCTGGTTACGCTGGATCGACGCCGACCTGCGAACCCTGGCCGCCCGCCCGGTGCCTCTGTACCTGACAGAAATGGGCTGGCCCACCAACACGGGCAAATGCGGCATCAGCGAACAGACCCAGGCCGCCTTCCTGGCCCGCAGTTTTTTCCTGGCCCAGACCGTGCCGGACATCAAGGGTCTGTGGTGGTACGGCCTGATCGACAGCGGTCGGGACAGCAATGACCCGCAGCAGAACTTCGGTCTGCTCAAGTACGACCTGAGCCTGAAACCGGCCTACCTGACGCTCAAGGCCATCAGCAGTACGATTCTCGAATACCGCTATGACGCTGAAAAAAGCCGCGAGCTGGACAGCACGTATCTGCTGCGATTCGCCAAGGGCGCCGAACAGATACTGGTGGCCTGGACCACCGGCGTACCGAGGCTGACCCATGTGGAGGCCAGCAGCATGCAGCACGGCACAGTACGCATCATCGACAGCGGCCAGCCCGAAAGAGGTCAGTTCGACACCGATATCCCCTGGAACTGCAATGACGCACGCTGCTCGGCACAGGTTCCGATCAATGAGTTTCCAAAAATAATCAGTCTGGGCACAAGACCAGCGCTATTCGCTCACGACGCACACTGAAGCCGCCCCCCCCCTTGCGTCAAGCTAATGCCGATCAGTAAAGGCGATAAATCACTTTGTGGGAGGCAGCTTGCTGGCGACTTCTTCAGACGCAGATTATCTGCCGGTTTTCAGGCCTTTTTCGCCAGCAAGCTGCCTCCCACAGGTTTTGTTTGTGCCTCAACTGATCAGCATCAGTGCGTCAAGCGAACACACACCACCCACTACCTTGCAGGATGCACTTAATGATCTTTATCAATGCCCGGTTTCTTACCCAGGAAATAGGCGGGGTCCAGCGCTTCGCAGAGCAGTTATGCCTTGCACTCAAGGAGATACGCAACGATCTGGTTTTTGTCGCCCCCCACGGGATCAAGCGTCATGAAAGCGCCAAGGCGCTGGAGGTGCGCTGCATCGGACGCAATAGCGGTCATCTGTGGGAACAAATCGACCTGCCGCTGTACCTGCGTCGCCAGGGCAGCCCGCTGCTGCTGTCGACCTGCAGCACCGGCCCAGTTCTTTACAGCAATCAGATTGCGACCCATCACGACATTACCTATGCACGCTTCCCGCAGAGTTACACACGAACCTTCAGGACCGTTTACCGGATCATCACGCCGCTCCTGCTTTCGCGGATCAAAACGCTTGTGACCAGCAGCAGTTTTTCCAGAGGCGAGATTTCCCGGTTCTACGGTTTCCCGGAAAAAAAGGTTCTGGTTCTGCCCGCCGCCGTCAGCGACGCCTTCATCCCTAAGCCCCCTGCGCAAGATACCGGGAAATACTTGCTGGCCGTGTCATCCCCAAGTGCGCACAAGAACTTCCACCGAATGATCCAGGCCTTCATGAGCTTGCGCGGGCATGAAGATGTCCAGTTGCACATCGTCGGCGGCGCCCACGGGGTCTTTGCAGACCCGGACCTGCAACGCCTGGCCTGCCGGGACCCACGGATCCGCTTTCTGGGACGCCTCAGCGATGCCGAACTGATCAGGCAGTACCAGGGCGCCACGGCTTTCGTCTTCCCTTCTCTGTACGAAGGCTTTGGCATTCCGCCGCTGGAAGCCCAGGCCTGCGGTTGCCCGGTGCTGGCGGCCAATGCGGCCTCGATCCCCGAAGTGCTGCAATCCAGCGCCCTGTATTTCGACCCTCTGGATGTCAGCCACATGGCTGCCGCCATGCAGCGGGTGCTGATCGATGAGCCGTTACGCAAGGCATTGCGCACACACGGCTTGAAGAACGTGACGCGCTTTTCCTGGGAAAGCTCGGCCATACGCCTGTCACAGCGCATCGATGCCCTGCTGGGCTCATCCCCTCAACACGCCGCCAATGCCCGCTCCGTGCCGGAAACCCCTTCGGGAAAAAGCTGAATCTCAATAAAACTGCCACGCCAAGACGCGATCAGCCTGCGCCTGAAGTAGAGCGAGCTACAGAGCAAGGAATCTCCATGAGAATTGCTATCGTCCACGACTGGCTGGTGACCTATGCCGGTGCCGAGCGCGTGCTGGCTTCACTGATCAATATCTGGCCCGAGGCGGATCTGTTTGCGGTCATCGACTTTCTCAGCGACGAAGACCGCGCCCATCTGGGCGGCAAGGTCGCCAGGACCACCTTTATCCAGAATCTGCCAGGCGCCAGAACCCGATACCAGCGCTACTTGCCATTGATGCCACTGGCCATCGAGCAACTGGATCTGTCCGGCTATGACCTGATCATCAGCAGCAGCCATGCCGTGGCCAAGGGTGTGCTCACCGGTCCCGGCCAGTTGCATGTCAGCTATGTCCACTCGCCTATTCGCTATGCCTGGGACCTGCAGCATCAATACCTGCGCGAGTCGGGCCTGGACAAGGGCCTCAAGGGCAAGCTGGCGCGGCTGGTGCTGCATTACATGCGCATGTGGGATCAACGCACCGCCACCGGCGTCGATGACTTCATCGCCAACTCGCGCTTCATTGGCGCAAGGATCTGCAAGGCTTACCGCCGTGAATCCACGGTGATCTACCCGCCGGTAGACACCCAGAGCTTCACCTTCCAGGAAGGTCCTCGGCAGAACTATTACTTCACCGCCTCACGCATGGTGCCTTACAAGCGCTTGCCAATGATCATCGAAGCCTTTGCCGCCATGCCGGACAAACAACTGGTGGTAGTGGGCGATGGCCCGGACATGGCCAAGGCCCAGGCCATCGCCAGCAAGGCACCCAACGTCCGATTGCTGGGTTTTCAGCCGGCAGCGGTGTTGCTTGAGCACATGCGCGCCGCCAAGGCATTCGTGTTCGCGGCCGAAGAGGATTTCGGCATCAGCCCGGTGGAGGCTCAGGCCTGCGGCACACCGGTGATTGCCTTTGGCAAGGGCGGCGTGCTGGAAACAGTCCACGGGCTGGACCACCCTCACCCCACCGGCGTGTTCTATCGGCAGCAGAACATGGCATCGCTGATCGCTGCCGTGGCCGAATTCGAGTCCGCGCAATCGCTCATCAGTGCCCAGGCCTGCCGTGCCAACGCCGAGCGCTTCTCGGTCCGGCGTTTTGAGCAGGAAATGCTGTCGTTCGTCGAGAGCCGATTGAGCGCCACGCAATTGACCCAACTGCCGACCCGGCACTGGCTGAATCCGAACAGCCCGAACCTGATCAACAACGAAGTGTCGCCCCGAGTCGTTCCAGCCGAATCCGTTTGAGCGAGCCCACTAAATGCGCACCCCAGTCCGCGGCATCCTGCATGCCCACCAATCAGCCTTATCAGTGGCTCATCGTTTGCTGGATCTGACAATCATTGTGCTGATCGGCTATTGGCAGAGTCAGCAACAACCGGCCGCCAGCACTGCCGAAATCTGGTTCCAGATCATCCTCGCCGTACTGGTTTTCCATTGGCTGAGCGAGTTTCACCAACTCTATGGATCATGGCGCGGCGAACGCATCCTGCGGGAGCTGGCCAAGGTCTTCAATTACTGGGCACTGACGTTCGTTATTCTGCTGTCCGTAGACTATTTGCTGCTCAGCAGTTTCCGGATGCCCGATAACAGCCACATGACCTGGTTCGCGCTGGTACTGGCCGCCCTGTGTGGCTATCGGCTGCTGATTCGCCGGGTTCTGCATGGTTTGCGGCGTCACGGCTTCAATACAAGGCGGGTCGCGATTGTCGGTACCGGTCAGGTCGGTGCCCGGCTGGCGCAGTCCATTTCCAGCGCGCCGTGGATGGGCCTGAATCTGCTGGGCTTCTACGACTCGCACCCCCGCCAGATGGAACTCAATAACAACGATCATCATGTACCGGTGCTGGGCAATCTCGAACAACTGATCGACGACGCCCGAGAAGGCAGGATCGACAAGGTTTACATCACTCTGGCATTCAGCGGTGAGCCACACCTGCGTGAGCTGATCACAGGTTTGAGCGACACCACCGCCTCGGTGTACCTGATCCCGGATGTCTTCATGTTCGAGCTGCTGCATGCGCGCAGCGAAAGTATCAATGGCCTGGCCAGCATCAGCATTTTCGATTCGCCCATGGATGGCGCCTGGAGCCTGGTCAAACGGGCCGAGGATATTCTGCTGTCGATCCTGATTCTGCTGTTGATTGCCCTGCCCATGTTGCTGATTGCCATTGCGATCAAGCTGACGTCACCTGGCCCGATCCTGTTTCGCCAGCGGCGCTACGGCCTGGACGGACGACCAATCATGGTCTGGAAGTTTCGCAGCATGAATGTTCAGGAAAACGGGGCAGTCGTGCGCCAGGCCACCCGCAACGATGCGCGCATCACACCGCTGGGGGCTTTTCTGCGCCGGACATCCCTCGATGAGCTGCCGCAGTTTCTGAATGTGCTGCGCGGCGACATGTCCATCGTCGGCCCGCGCCCTCATGCCGTGGCGCATAACGAGCAATACCGCAAGCAGGTCAGCGGCTACATGCTGCGGCACAAGGTCAAGCCGGGCATTACCGGCTGGGCACAGATCAATGGCTGGCGTGGCGAAACCGACACGCTGGACAAGATGCAGAAGCGTGTCGAGTTCGACCTTGAATACATCGAGCACTGGTCAGTCTGGCTGGATCTCAAAATCATCCTGTTGACCCTGTTCAAAGGTTTTCTCAACAAGAACGCCTTCTGACCGGTTCGACAGACCTTACCCCAAACGAAACGAAGGATTCCGGGCACCCGACGCCGGAGGGAGGTATGTGCGCGCACCAGACATCAAGCCGCAGCGACATGTGGAACAGGGAAGCAATGAAATCATCGTGGTGCCAGATGCACCGTCAGCAAGGAACTCTCATATGAATAGAAACCTGGTTGTTATGCTGCTCTGCGGTCTGATACTGCAGGGATGTGTGTTTGCCCCCGGCCAACACATGACTTCAGAGGACGTCACAACGGATGATCCGGACGGCCCCAAGGCTCAATTGGTCAATATCACCCCCAAGAGCCTGCAACAACAGCAGCAACGCATCGCTTCCAATGCGGTGGCCCTGCCTCCTGAGCTGCTGAATTACAAAACCCCGGAATATGTGGTCGGCCCGGGCGATACCTTGCTGGTAACGGTCTTCGAGCATCCAGAACTGACAGCTCCGGGCTCACAGGACCAACTGGACGCCAACACTCGGGAAGTACTGAGCGACGGCACGCTGTTCTTCCCTTATGTCGGCCGGATCAGGGCGGGAGGCAAGACGGTCAGCCAGATTCGCGAACAACTGCGCATGGGGTTGGCACCGCAATACACCGAGGTCAAGGTGGACGTGAAAGTGCTGCGCTACAACAGCCAGCGCGTCCTGCTCTCGGGTTCGTTCAAGACCCCCGGCCCGCAATCGATCACCAACATTCCCTTGAGTCTGGTGCAGGCAGTCAGCACCGCCGGCATTGATCTCACCGATGCCAACCTGGCAGGCCTGAGCCTGAGGCGCGATGGCCGGGACTACTTGATCGATATCGACTCGCTGAACCGCCAGGGCTCGCAACTGAGCAAGATATTTCTCAAGGATGGCGACTACCTGCACCTCAACAGCAACTCCAAGAACAAGATCTACGTGCTGGGCGAAGTGCGTAACCCGCAGGTCATTTCCTTCGGCACCACCAGCGTGACGCTGCTCGAAGCCTTGGGCAGTTCCGGCGGTCTGAGCCCGGAAAGTGCCGATGGCGACGCGGTGTATGTGATTCGTGGTGCCGAGAACCAGGCCAATGCGGCGTCCACGGTCTATCACCTCAATGCCGAAAAGCCCACCGCTTACCTGCTGGCCGGCCAGTTTGAACTCCAGGCCCAGGACGTGGTGTTCGTCGGACCTGCCAATATCACGCGATGGAGCCGGTTCATCAGTCAATTGCTCGGCTCAGCCAGCGTGGTCCAGACAGGCGCAGCGTTCACGAACTGAACCTGACCATAAAACATCCCTGCACTGGCCTGTGCGGGGATTTTTTTGCCCGCCGAAAGTGTCTGCCCAGCAACAGCGGATCAGCACTTGCCTGCCGATTCAGCATCAAGCATTTGCAATGCCTAGACCTCACCTAAAAATAAATCCTTTATTTTCAATAGCTTGGTAAAAATACGAGGCTGGCACACATGCTGCTTTGCAGGTATACGCTTATCGCAAGGAATTCAGCATGTTGGTCGTTTCGCTTTCAGGCAGCCCCTCCCCCAAATCCCGCTCCGGCGTCGTCCTGGCCCATGCCGGTCGCTGGCTGGAAAATCAGGGCGTCAATGTCACGACGCTGCGCATCCGTGACTTCAAGGCTGAAGACCTGCTCTTCGCCCAGTTCGACAGCCCTCAGGTCCAGGACTTTATCGAAGCCGTCCGCCAGGCCGATGGCCTGCTGATCGGCACGCCGGTCTACAAGGCCTCGTTCTCCGGCGCCCTCAAGACCCTGCTGGACCTGCTTCCCGAGCGGGCCCTGCTCGGCAAAGTGGTGCTGCCATTGGCTACCGGCGGCAGCATCGCCCATATGCTGGCCGTGGATTACGCCCTCAAGCCGGTGCTTTCCGCGCTGAAATCACAGGAAGTGCTGCACGGTATCTTCGCCATCGATAGCCAGATCAGTTACAGCGATAACGAACTGGGCGGTGAGCTGGATGAAATTCTCACCGAACGCCTGCGTGAAGGGCTGGAGCATTTCCTGCTGGGCTTGCAGCATCGGCTTCAGGCACGCAGAAAACAGCAAGGCGGGCATTTGCAATTGGCGTTGTAGCTGCTTTCGCGAATGAATTCGCACACAGGTTTTATGTGTGTGGGAGCGAATTCATTCGCGAACAATCCCAGACAATGATTTTGGGGGGGGCAGTTCAAAAGCCTAGTGCTCAAGCACCAACGGATACAGCGACACCACCAGCAAAACCGCCATCACGCCATTGAAGATCCTCAGCTTCAGAGGGTCGCGCAAGACGTTGCGCAGCAAACTGCCGAACCCGGCCCAGATGCAGACGCAAGGCAAGCCGATCAGGGCAAATACCGACGCGATGACCAGCACATTGGTGAAATACCCTTCCACCGGCGTGTAGGTGCTGATCGCGCCAATCGCCATTACCCAGGCCTTGGGATTGACCCACTGGAACAACGCCGCCGGGAGAAAGCCCAAGGGTTCGCCACGCTGTTCAGAAGAATCGGAGGCCGGACCCGAAGTCGCGATTTTCCAGGCCAGGTACAGCAGATAGGCCGCGCCCACATAGCGCAGGATGGTGTAGAGCACAGGCCAGGTCTTGAACAGACCGCCCAGGCCAAAACCCACCGACAATATGAGGACGAAAAAGCCGATACTGATCCCCGCCATATGCGGGAGGGTACGTTGGAAACCGAAGTTCACCCCCGATGCCAGTAGCATCGTATTGTTGGGGCCAGGGGTCACGGAGGCGACAAACGCAAACAATGCGAAAGCCAGCAGCAGATCGAAAGAGAGAAACATCGCACTGTCCAGAAGAGGGTGAAGTCAGGCGCTCACCCTAGCGGAGCATCACCTGCAAACACACGGACAGTGGGGCAAACTTTTACAGGTACAGTTTCATTAAAAATCTATTTTTGCAAAATTGTTAAGCCGCTTTCAGCCGCGACCGCCTTCCAGCAAGGTTCCACGATCAACGCTCACTTCACCGGCTTTATCAAACTCGCGAACCTGTTGAATGGACGGATCAGCCATCAGTTGCGCCTTGCGTGCGTGATATTCGTCGAAAGACAGGCCGCGACGGTTCAGGTCTTCCAGTGCCAGTTGATGAGTTTCCTCAGCGGTGTAGGGACGTAACTCGACCGAGTGATGAGTTGAACAGCCGCCCAGCAGCACAGCGCTGAAGAACACGACAAGACCAAGAGCAAAGAAATGATTCATGGGAGCCTCCAGACTGACTCGTTTTCGGGAATGAACAAAGGTTAATCCCCGGCTCCCTCAGGCAAAAATCATCCGTCGTGATAGTAGCTATCGACTTTTACGGAATACTGAATCAAGACCTCACGCAACGCATGGGCGGCCGCTGACAGCTTGTGATCGGCCAGCATCATCAGACCGATGCGCCGCTCGATACGCGGCTCGACCAGAGCAATGCAGCGAGCGCCCAGTTCCTGCATCTGCTGGATGCATAACGCAGGTACCGCACTGACGCCCAGGCCATTGGCGACCATGCGGCCGATGGTGGACAACTGATGACTCTCGAAGGCCACCGAAAGCTTGCCGTGCTGCGCTGCAATCGCTTCCTCCAGCAGCAGGCGCACGGCTGAAGGACGTTGCAGGGCGATGAAGTCCTCGCGCAGCAGCTCGCGCCAGGTCAATTGCTTGCGCCGGGCCAGTGGCGAATCCGCTGCGACCACGGCGACAAAACGGTCCATGTAAAACGGCGTGAAGACCAGCGAATTACTCGATTCGGGCTCAAAGCCGATCCCCAGTTCGACCCGGCGATGGCGCACCATTTCCACCACCTGCTCGTTGATCACGTCATGCACCGCCACGTTGACCCTTGGGTAAAGCCCGCGAAAGACCTTCAATGCGCCCGGCAACAGATTGCCCGCAAACGAAGGCATTGCCGCCACCGACACTTTGCCCATCTGCAGCGTGAAGCGCTGGCGCAGCAGTTCTTCGGTGTTGTCCCAGTCGGCCAGCAACTGGCGCGCCAGCGGCAGCAGGGTTTCGCCTTCCGGGGTCAGGCTGACCGTACGCGTGGTGCGCGTGAGCAACTGACCGCCTAAATCCTCCTCCAGGCTCTTGATGGTCAGGCTCAGGGCCGGCTGCGACAGATGCAATCGCTCTCCGGCCTGGGCAAAGCTCAGGCATTGGGCAACCGCCAGAAACGCCCGAAGCTGTTTGACGTTCATATATTTGCTTTTCTTATCAATTGATCAGAAAAACAAAATTAACAAATCACTGAGCGAGAGAGAAGATGCAGGTACAACGGTCCTTGACGATCAACAATAAAAAAGGCGAATCATCATGGCTGGACTCGATAAACGTGTCGCGACCTATGAAGAGGCCCTTGCCGGCCTGACCGATGACATGACGGTGTTGTGCGGCGGCTTCGGTCTGTGTGGCATCCCGGAAAACCTCATTGCGCAGATCAAGCGCATGGGCATCAAAGGCCTGACGGTGGTTTCCAACAACTGCGGCGTCGATGGTTTCGGCCTGGGCATTCTGCTGGAAGATCACCAGATCAGGAAAATGATCTCCTCCTATGTCGGCGAAAACGCGCTGTTCGAGCGGCAGTTGCTCAGCGGCGAGCTGGAAGTCGAACTCACGCCCCAAGGCACCCTGGCAGAAAAACTCCGCGCAGGCGGTGCCGGCATCCCTGCGTTCTACACCGCCACCGGCTACGGAACCCCGGTTGCCGAAGGCAAGGAAACCCGCCAGTTCAACGGGCGCAATGTCATTCTGGAAGAGGCCATTACCGGCGACTTCGCCTTGGTCAGAGGCTGGAAAGCCGACCACTTCGGCAACGTGATCTATCGTCATACCGCGCAGAACTTCAATCCGGTGGTCGCCACGGCGGGCCGGATCACCGTCGTCGAAGTCGAAGAAATCGTCGAGCCGGGCGTGCTGCTGCCTACCCAGATCCACACGCCGGGCATTTATGTCGATCGGGTGATTCAGGGCACCTTCGAGAAACGCATCGAACAGCGCACCGTCAGGAAATCCTGAACACGTCGCATTTGCGGGCTGTTTCCTCAAGACAGGAAGCGGCGTACAACAAAAAAGAGAGTTCAGACCATGGCACTTTCCCGCGAACAAATGGCTCAACGTGTCGCCCGTGAATTGAAAGACGGTTACTACGTCAACCTGGGCATCGGCATCCCGACGCTGGTGGCCAACTATGTCCCCACAGACATCGACGTGATGCTGCAATCGGAAAACGGCCTGCTGGGCATGGGCGAGTTTCCCACTGAAGACACCATCGATGCCGACATGATCAATGCTGGCAAACAGACGGTGACCGCACGCATCGGTGCCTCGATTTTCTCCTCGGCCGAATCCTTCGCCATGATCCGTGGCGGCCATGTGGACCTCACGGTTCTCGGCGCTTTTGAAGTGGATGTCGAGGGCAATATCGCGTCATGGATGATCCCCGGCAAGCTGGTCAAGGGCATGGGTGGCGCGATGGATCTGGTGGCGGGCGCCGAGAACATCATCGTCACCATGACCCATGCCTCCAAGGACGGCGAATCCAAGCTGCTGCCGCGTTGCAGCCTGCCCCTGACCGGTGCCGGTTGTATCCGCCGGGTGCTGACCGACCTGGCCTATCTGGAAATCGAAAACGGTGCCTTCATCCTGCGTGAACGTGCGCCGGGGGTCAGCGTGGAAGAGATCGTTGCCAAGACGGCCGGCAAGTTGATCGTGCCGGATGATGTGATTGAAATGACGTTCTGAGAGCCCCACCCGGTAGGAGCGAATTCATTCGCGAATGGTGAATGAATTCGCTCCTACGCGCTTATAACAATAATTAAAGGTACTCCTCACGTGACCACTCATATAGAAGAAAGCCGCTCCGCCCGCTTTGCCCTGCGCTGTGCCGCCTGGGCCGAGCGCTGGTTCCCCGACTCCTGGGTCTTTGCCGCACTGGCGGTAGCCATCGTCACCGTGGCAACACTGGCCATCGGTGCCAGACCGACCGAAGCAGCCAAGGCCTTCGGTGATGGTTTCTGGAGCCTGATTCCCTTCACCATGCAAATGGCTTTCGTGGTCATTGGTGGCTATGTGGTCGCCAGCTCACCGCCTGCGGTGCGTCTGATCGATCGACTGGCCTGCATCCCGAAAAACGGTCGCTCCGCCGTGGCCTGGGTGGCGCTGATTTCCATGCTGGCTTCGTTGCTGAACTGGGGACTTTCCCTGGTATTCGGCGGCCTGCTGGTACGTGCCCTCGCCCGTCGCACCGACCTGCGCATGGACTATCGCGCTGCGGGTGCTGCGGCCTATCTGGGGCTGGGCGCAGTGTGGGCGCTTGGGCTTTCGTCTTCGGCAGCACAACTGCAGGCCAACCCTGGCAGCCTGCCGCCGTCGATTCTGGCGATCACTGGCGTGATCCCCTTCACCGAGACTATTTTCCTCTGGCAGTCAGGCGTCATGCTCGCAGCACTGGTGGTCATTTCACTGATCGTCGCCTATGCCACGGCTCCCGGCCCGAATGCCGCCAAAGTTGCAGAGGACTGCGGCGTTGACCCGGCTTTCAATCTGCCACCGCTGCCGCCCCGCACACGGCCCGGCGAATGGCTGGAATACAGCCCGCTGCTGATCATTCTGATGGTGTTGCTAGGTGCCGGCTGGCTCTTCAACGAGTTTTCAACCAAACCTGCGATTACTGCGATTTCGGGGCTGAACACCTATAACTTCCTGTTCATCATGCTCGGCGCACTGTTGCACTGGCGTCCACGCAGCTTTCTGGATGCGGTGACCCGTGCCGTGCCGACCACCACAGGCGTGCTGATCCAGTTCCCGCTCTATGGCTCCATCGCCGCCTTGCTGACGACAGTCAAAGGCAGCGATGCCCAGACCCTGGCGCACTATATCTCGACCTTTTTCACCAGCATTGCCACCCACGACACCTATGCGGTGCTGATGGGTATCTATTCGGCGGTACTGGGGTTCTTCATCCCGTCGGGTGGCGGCAAGTGGATCATCGAAGCGCCCTATGTGATGCAGGTCGCCAATGAACTGAAGTACCACCTTGGCTGGTCAGTACAGATCTACAACGCAGCCGAAGCATTGCCCAACCTGATCAACCCGTTCTACATGCTGCCGCTGCTGGGCGTGCTGGGATTGAAGGCCCGGGACCTGATCGGCTTCTCGTTCGTGCAACTGCTGGTGCATACGCCGCTGGTGCTGGTATTGCTATGGGCACTGGGCACAACGCTGACCTACATCCCGCCGATGATGCCATCGCCATAATCGGCCACCGGGACCATGCCCAGCAACTGACGCAACTCATGAGCCCGCTCTGCGCCCAGAGCGGTCTCATAACAACGCTGGGCCTGTTCCCACAGGGCCTGGGACTCAAGCAGTTTGTCCACGCCGCTCTGGGTCAGACGCACCAGGCGACTGCGCCGGTCATCAGGGTCCACCTCGACCACGACAAACCCTTCACGCTCCAGTGGCTTGAGATTCTGGGCCAGGGCCGAGCGATCCAGTACCAGTAACGTGGCCAGTTCGGTCATGCTCAGGGCCTGATTACGAGCGATCTGCATCAGGATCGAACGCTGGGTCGAACGCAATCCGCAGGGCGCCATGATCGCGTCATACAACTGGCAGATACGCCGACTCGCCCGACGCAGGCTGGTGGCATGGCAGATCACCTGGGCCGGGATCTGCAAGCCTTCGGGGATACGCAGCACGGCAGGCTGGGCCGTTTTTTCGTTCATGAGGGCTCCACACAAAAGCAGCTTTGTGGCTGAAAGAGCGTAATGCTGGCATATCCCCGCAGATTCAGACAGGGCCAAAGGGCTGAATCATTGTTTCAGTATGTCTGGGCCTCAAAGGCATAGTCCCGCTCGACCTTGCAGACTCTGGTGGTACAGGCCTGATACCAGTGCGCACGTCCCTGCTCTCGCACACTGGCATGTTCAATGTGCTGCTTCCACCCCAGAATGGCCTGCTCGTCCGTCCAGTAGGAAACGGTGATTCCCAAGCCGTCCTCACCGCGAGCCGACTCCACTCCCAGAAAGCCCGGTTGCTCGCTGGCCAGCTCGACCATCCTGTGGGCGGCCACTTCATAATCATGGGCACCTTGGGCCGTGCGCAACGACGTGAAGATCACCGCGTAATAAGGCGCTGGAAAGCGTGCAGCGATCATGAACAAACTCCTTCAGCACGACGGGCACAGGCCCGAACGAAAGCCGCCACCAGCGCCGGGACCACGCCCTGCAAGGCCGCCCGCTCTGGCTGGAACAGAGTGGCGACAAAAAACGGATGGCCTTGCAGCTCGATACTGCGGACATCCCCTTCCGGCCCGCGACCGCTGACCTTCAGCCCATTTTTGAACATCGAGGCTTCCAGCTCAGGCCGCAGGCCATAGCGGCATCGATAGCGCTCGGCAATTTCAGAGGTTCCGTAGGCTTGAGCAATCAACGAATCGGGCTGCAGTTGAATAGCCGCCGTGGTTTCCACCAGCGAACAGCTCAAGGGAGTGATGATGGTGTGAGGCGAATCCGGTGAAGTTTCGGCATGCTCGGCGTCCTGCCAGCCCAGGCAATTGCGGGCATATTCGATCAAGGCATGCTGAAAACCACCGCAAGTGCCCAGAAACGGTATCTGCCGCTCACGGGCAAAACGAATGGCGGTCAACGCTCCCTGCATATCCCGATAAGGGCTGGCGGGCACACACCAGATACCGTCAAAACCGGCGAGGATTTCGCCCTCACGGATCTCCGGTGTCGGCAGCCATTGATGCTGAACCTGAGGGCTGTCTATGACGGTCGCCATATCCAGCGCCAGTGGAATCGCCTGATGCGCAGGCACCTCTGGATCGAAATCCCCTACCAGACCGATTCGCAGCGTCGTGCCTTTCCCGTCTTGCATGTCCATGCCCCTCCCATGTGTGTGTGTGTGTGTGTGGTCGGGACTATAAGCGTGCCTGAGTGCAATCAGAATTGGCGTTGTGGCAAGCATTCAATGCCTGAATGCACACTCAGGTTTTGCTAATGGGTGAGAACGGAGCTGATCGCCTCAATCATGGACCGGCGTCAGAACCGGTTGCCCGGAGAAGAACGCCAGCAGGTTCTTGTTGACCATCAGGACCATATCCTTCGATGCCTCGGGAGAAAGCCCACCCACATGGGGCGTCAGCACCACGTTATCGAGGTTCTTGAAGACATCCGGCACTTGCGGCTCATCATCGAAGACATCCAGGCCCGCACCCGCGATCCGGCGCTGTTGCAAGGCTTCGACCAGGGCCTGGGTATCGACGACGCTGGCCCGGGCGATATTCACGATATAGCCCTGCGGCCCCAATGCTTCGAGCACCCGGGCATCGATCAGATGCTGCGTACCATTGCCGCCGGGGGTTGAAATGATCAGGAAATCCGAAGCCGCCGCCAGTTCGAGCACGGTCGCGTACCACAGGTAATCCACATCGTTGCGGGCCTTGCGGTTGTGATACTGGATCGACATATCGAATGCCTGAGCCCGCTTGGCGATGGCCAGCCCGACCGCCCCCAGACCGACAATCCCCAGGCGCTTGCCGGCAAATGACGGGCACGTGACCTTGCGCCACTCACTGCGCCGCACAGACGCATCGTTCTGAGGGATATCGCGCACGATCGCCAGCAACAACGCCATCGTATGGTCTGCCACGGTCGGCGCATTGACCCCCGCGCCATTGGTCACGGTGATTCCGCGAGCCTGGGCAGCCGCAAGGTCGACCTTCTCGTAACCGGCACCCGATACACAGATGATCCGTAAATGAGGCAGCGCGTCCATTTCCTCGGCAAACAGCCCCAGAGGACCTCGGGTCATTACAGCGGAAATTTCATGGCCATGCTCAGCAATGGCTTCGGCACGCAAAGCGGCCGTGGGCGCACGGATCAAGCGAAAACCGCTGCTCTCCAGAATCGGCAAATATTCATTAACGCTCTCGACCAGTACCAGTACCGTCGTCATGCACTTTTCCTTAACGGGTCATGAAAAGACTGACAGTAACGCGACTTGGGAGGATTGGGCAGAGGCGATGCTCTGTGTAGTCTTAAAAATCAATTCATGGAGGAAAATCTCAATTCGCATGCAGGAAAAAATCTGAGGTTGCCAGCGTTGGCTCATACGCGATTTGAATCGTCATCCCATTTCCTGTAAATGCTGTTAATGCTTCACGCTGTGGCTTCGTCATGACCCTTCATGCAAATAAGGAACAAGCAGATCATGCAAGGATTTTCCCTATTCCCGTCTCACAAAAAACCCTTGAACCGTTTGTTGGCAACCGCACTTATGGCAGGTGTGATGCTGTCGGCAGGTACGGCATCGGCAGCCGATGCTCCGGGCAAGGTGATAAGTGAGAAGAACGGTTTGCCATGGCCTGCGGTCATTGCGCACCGCGGGGCGTCGTACGATGCGCCGGAAGAAACCATTCCGGCCTACACCCTGGCACGGGATCTGGGCGCGGACTATCTGGAAATGGATATTCAACGCACCAAGGACGGGGTGTTGATTGCCCTGCATGACGACACGCTCGACCGCACCACCAATATCGCCCAGGTCTATCCAAAGCGCAGCAAGGACCCGGTCAGCAGCTTCACGCTTGCTGAACTCAAGGAGCTGGATGCCGGCAGCTGGTTCAACAAGGCCTACCCGTCTCGGGCTCGCGACACGTATGCAGGCCTGCAGATTCTGACCCTGGATGAAGTGATCGATATCGCCGAAGGTGGCGCAAACAAGCCGGGGCTGTATATCGAGACCAAAGTCCCGACCCAGTTTCCGGGCATCGAGGCTGACCTGAAGAAGGCCCTGGCCAAGCGCGGCTGGCTCAGCCCGCGCCCGGCAGCAGCGGCTGGCCATGTGAACGTCGCCCAGTCGCCAGGGCGCGTCGTGCTACAGACCTTCGACAAATCCAGCCTGGTGCTACTGCAGAAGGAAATGCCCAAGGTTCCCAAAGTGCTGTTGCTGTGGATCGGTGAAGGTTCAATAGAACCCAAATCCACTGTTCCTTTCAAGGACTCGGGATTCAAGGACAAGGCCAGCTATTACGCCGCTCAGGAAATCAAATCCCAGGAAGAATTCGTGGCCTGGATCGACTGGGCCAAGGCTCATGGCGCCATCGGCACCGGTCCATCCTCGCAGCTCGCCGATGGCGGCGACCAGAGCTACATGGACCTGGTCAAACCCTGGATGAACAACGTCACCCACGACAAAGGCATGGTGGTCCACACCTACACCGTGGATGAGGCCGTTGACTTCAAGCAGATCAGCGCCGCGGGTGTCGACGGTTTCTTCACCAACCGCACCACGGAACTCCTCAAGTTCTATGGCCGCCCGGCCAAAGACAGCATCGATTCGATTCTGAAACGTAACGGTTACTGATCGAACGCACAGACCGCGCGACTCGACGCGGTCTGTGCATTACAAACAGACATCATTGCGACAGACTTCATCGGCGACCTTGTGTCGAGTCTGGTGTAAGCTCGTGCGCTGCTGGTTATCCCTTCGAGAGGCTTATGCAGTCCAACTTCCGACGCTCGACCCTGGCCACGCTTCGCGGTTTTGCCTTGTCCGACGATGCCATCACCCTTGTTCCTTCTGCCGCTGAATACCGACGCTGCCTGTTGGAGAAGATCGCTTCTGCCACCCGGCGCATCTACATCATCGCCCTGTATCTGCAACAGGATGAAGCCGGCCAGGAAATCCTCGACGCACTGTATGCCGCCAAGGCTGCACGTCCCGAACTGGATGTCGTGGTGCTGGTGGACTGGTTTCGTGCCCAGCGTGGCCTGATCGGAGCGGGACGTCAGGCAGGAAACTCGGCCTGGTATCAGGCGCAGAATCTGGAGTACGACGAGGAAGTCCCGATCCATGGCGTGCCGGTGCAGACCCGCGAGCTGTTCGGCGTCCTGCATCTCAAGGGCAGCATCATCGACGACTGCGTCATCTATAGCGGCGCCAGCATCAATAACGTTTACCTGCACAAGCTCGACAAATACCGTCTGGATCGTTATCACCTGATCCAGAACACACAACTGGCCGACAGCTTCGTGGACATGGTGCAGCGTGAAATCCTGCCTTCGCCTGCCGTTCACCGCCTGGACCTTCAATCGCCCCCCGATTCCCGCAGCCTTCGTGGCGAGATCAGGGCTTTTCGCAGCAACCTGAAGCGCGCCGCCTACGAAACCAGCGCAGGCGACAAGGAAAACGGTGAGCTGCGCATCATGCCGCTGCTGGGCGTCGGCCCGCGTAACCCGCTCAACCGGGCCATCTGCGACCTGATCGCCGCCAGCAAGACGCAACTGACCATCTGCACCCCCTATTTCAATATGCCAGTGGCGGTGACCCGGGAAATCAATCGCGCCCTCAAGCGCGGTGTGAAAGTCGACATCATCATCGGCGACAAGACCGCCAACGACTTCTTCATTCCTCCCGAGGAGCCGTTCAAGGTCATTTCTGCCCTGCCCTATCTGTATGAAATCAGCCTGCGTCGCTTCGCCCAGAAGCACAAGAAGGCCATCGCCCAGCACCGACTGAACCTGCATCTCTGGAAGCACGGCGACAACACGTTCCACCTCAAGGGCGTCTGGGTAGACGATCGCTATACCTTGCTGACCGGCAACAACCTCAACCCTCGCGCCTTCAACCTGGACCTGGAAAACGGCCTGCTGATCGATGACCCGAAGGGCCAGTGGCTCAAGCCGCGGGAAGAAGAGATTCAACAGTTGATGCAGAACACCCAGCGGGTTGGGCAGTACGACGAGCTGGATACCCTGGCCAATTACCCCGAAGGCGTGAGCAAGTTTCTGCGCCGGGTCAGCCGGGTCAGAATCGAGCGGTTGCTGTACAGGATTCTGTAAGTGGCTGATTTTGCGAATTAATTCGCTCCTAAAGAGTGTGCAGGAGCGAATTCATTCGCGAATCGTCAACCCACCAACGCAATCAACTGCTGCCTCTGAGCATCGGTCAGCATCGGGCCGAATCCTGCACCAGCATTCTCGGCCATATAGCGCGGGTTGCCGGTGCCGGGGATCACGCAGGTCACCGCCGGATTGGCCAGCAGGAACTTGAGCGCAAGTTGCGGCCAGCTGTTCACTTCCACCTGCCCGGCCCAGCCAGGCAAAGGTTTATCCTTGAGTCGCGAAAGCAAGCCTCCGCCGCCAAACGGCCGGTTGCAGATCACTGCCACGCCGCGCTCGCGGCATAGCGGCAGCAAGCGCTTCTCGGCGACCCGATCATCCAGCGCATAGTTGATCTGCAGAAAATCCAGCGGCTCGGCCTTGAGAACAGCTTCCACTTCGTCATAGGCCGACGAGGTGTAATGGCTGATGCCGATGTAGCGAATGCGCCCTTGCTCCTTCCATTCACGCAGGGTCGGCAGGTGTGTTTTCCAGTCCAGCAGGTTGTGAATCTGCATCAGGTCGATACGTTCGGTCTGCAATAACCGGAAAGAGTCCTCCATCTGCGCAATGCCTTCCTTGCGCCCACGGGTCCAGACCTTGGTCGCCACAAAGGCAGGCGAACGGGGTTCGTGGATGGACAGTAATTCGCCCGTCGACTGCTCGGCACGGCCATACATGGGCGAGCTGTCGATGACGCTGCCACCCGCCGCAAACAGCGCATCGAGCACGGCACGCAATTGCTTGTAGGCCGGGCTTGAAGTCGCCACATCAAAACCGCGATAAGTGCCCAACCCGACCACGGGAATGGGCTCGTCACTGGAGGGGATCGCTCGGGTCAGCATAGTCTTGCCTTCCTGGGTCAGCTTCGAGGGTGAAGACGGAGAGGGAATGGTCGGCGGCTTGTCGTTCGCAGCGGCGGTATCGAATGCCATCGCTGCTGCGGTACCGGCAGCAAGAGTGAGCAGCCGCCTGCGAGTGAATCCGGTCGATGGGATCATGGCGTTCTCCTGATGGGTTCGGCAGCCAGCTGCCTCAACCTCTTTAGCGTGATGCGTTGCCTGTTTCGATACCTTGCCAAGGGTCGGACCTGCCCTTCCCGTTACGTGTCTCTCTTTATTCATCGTTAAAAATGACAGGACCGCCCAAGCAAAGTTGCAGAGCAGTGACAAGCGTTGAAATATCCTGGAAAACGCACGCCTATGCAGCTGCAAATGCAGAAAATCAACACCTATATTCAATCCAATTATAAAAATATTGTTTTTCGTTCTTTTACGGAATAAATCGCAGCCTTTATAACTGGCACCACTCCCATGCTGTGAGCCAACTGTCTGCGAGGCAACAGTAGGTGCTGTTCAGCTATCAACACTGCCTGATCTTCCCAAGGAATTGTCATGAACGTTTTCTGGTTTCTTCCCACCCACGGCGATGGTCATTTTCTGGGTACGACCAAAGGCGCACGCCCGGTCACGCTCAATTACCTGAAGCAGGTGGCGCAGGCTGCCGATGACCTGGGCTATCACGGTGTGTTGATTCCTACCGGCCGTTCCTGCGAAGACTCCTGGGTCATCGCTTCGGCGCTGGTGCCGCTGACCGAACGCCTGAAGTTTCTGGTGGCGATTCGTCCGGGGATCATTTCTCCGACGGTCTCGGCGCGCATGGCCGCGACTCTGGACCGCCTCTCAGGTGGCCGCTTGCTGATCAACGTGGTCACCGGTGGCGACCCGGATGAAAACCGTGGCGATGGCAGTTTCCTCGATCACAGCGAACGCTACGAAGTCAGCGACGAGTTCCTGAAAATCTGGCGTCGCGTGTTGCAAGGCGAATCCGTGGATTTCGAGGGCAAGCATCTGCGCGTGCAGAACGCCAAGGCGCTGTATCCACCGATCCAGAAACCGTATCCGCCCCTGTACTTTGGTGGTTCTTCCGACGCTGCCCATGACCTGGCCGCCGATCAGGTGGATGTCTACCTGACCTGGGGTGAGCCACCTGCCGCCGTGGCCGAGAAACTGGCCGATGTCCGCGAGCGTGCTGCACGCAAGGGCCGCACCGTCAAATTCGGTATCCGTCTGCATGTGATCGTGCGCGAAACCAGCGAAGAAGCCTGGAAAGCGGCCAGCACCCTGATCGAACACATCAGCGACGAAACCATCGCCGCCGCACAGAAATCCTTCTCCCGTTTCGACTCCGAAGGTCAGCGCCGCATGGCTGCATTGCATGATGGTCGTCGCGACAACCTGGAAATCGCCCCCAACCTGTGGGCCGGCGTCGGTCTGGTGCGCGGTGGTGCCGGCACGGCATTGGTGGGCAACCCGCAGGAAGTGGCGGCACGCATCAAGGAATATGCGGATCTGGGCATCGAGAGCTTTATCTTCTCCGGCTACCCGCACCTGGAGGAAGCCTATCGTTTTGCCGAGCTGGTGTTCCCGCTGCTGCCCGAGCCTTACGCCAGCCTGGCAGGACGCGGCATTACCAACCTCACCGGCCCCTTTGGCGAAATGATCGCCAATGATCTGCCACCGCAGGCCAAGTGATGTCTGTGCAACTGCTGACCTTGCCGCCCTCGCCAGCCCTGGCGACTTCGATCCGGGCTACGGCCCAGGTTTTCGAGGACCCGAAATCCCGAGACTTGCTGGCCCACGTGCAGCAAGTGGCGCCCAGCGATGCCAGTGTGCTGATCATCGGGGAGACCGGCACCGGCAAGGAGCTGGTTGCACGGCATATCCATGAACTCAGTCATCGCCGCGACAAACCTTTCGTGGCGGTCAACTGCGGCGCATTCTCCGAATCCCTGATCGAGGCCGAACTGTTCGGTCACGAGAAAGGCGCCTTCACCGGTGCCCTGAGCGCCAAATCCGGCTGGTTTGAAGAGGCCGATGGCGGCACGCTGTTTCTGGATGAAATCGGCGATCTGTCCATGCCTCTGCAGGTCAAGCTGCTGCGTGTCTTGCAGGAGCGCGAGGTCGTACGCCTGGGCTCGCGCAAGAGCATTCCCATCAATGTACGGGTGCTGGCCGCGACCAACGTGCAACTGGAAAAAGCCATCAATGCCGGACATTTCCGCGAGGATCTGTATTACCGGCTGGACGTGGTCAATCTGGAGTTGAGCCCGCTGCGCGAGCGGCCGGGAGATATTCTGCCGCTGGCCCGACACTTCATCGACATCTACAGCCAGCGCCTGAACTACGGCCCGATACGCATCAGTGCCGAAGCCGAACTGAAGCTCAAGGGCTACAGCTGGCCGGGCAATATTCGCGAACTGGAAAACGTTATCCACCACACCTTGCTGGTCTGCCGTAACGGAATCATCCAGCATGAAGACCTGCGTCTCTCGAACCTTAGGATCGAGCGCCAGGAAGAATCGCCAAGGGCCGATGAGTCGGCGGAAGAACTGCTCAAGCGCGCCTTCCAAAAGCTGTTTGAAGAACAGGCCGGGGCGCTGCATGAGAAAGTCGAAGATGCCCTGCTAAGAGCGGCTTATCGCTTCTGCCATCACAATCAGGTACACACCGCCAACCTGCTGGGGCTGACCCGCAATGTCACACGGGCGCACCTGATTCGCATCGGCGAGCTGGCCGTCAACAAACGTCGCCCCGGTGAAAACCTGCAAGGCGAGCAGATGCTGCACCTATCGATCTGAGAGCAAATCAGTCAGGCGCAAGGCCAATGCCTTGGCCTGGATCGCCACATCGGTCACCGCGGTACTTTCCCACCACATGCCCCGCAGCGGCGGGCCCATGGCAAACAGACGCGATAAACGGCGCCCCTTGGCATCGAGAACTGCTCCATCGAGATCGGCGGCAATTCCCAACGCCAGAGGGCCTGGCTGAATCAGGCCGCGTGCCAGCAGTTGGCGTGGCAAGGGACGGTCTACACGGCGCCAGTCGTATTCGATCCCCGTGGAGTTGATCAGGGCATCTCCGGGAACCAGTGACGACTGGCTCTGGCCACGATGCCGGATCTGAATGTGTACCCGCCCCTGAAGCTCGGACTTCACCCCTTGCAAAGAGGCCGCCTGAATGGTCAGGCGCCCCTGTTGCACCAGGTCCGCGAGCAGCGCAGCACTGGGCGGAGGCGAACGATGGTGATGGCTTTCCCACCAGGGCCGCACATGCCTGACGAACTGACGGCGCTGGCGATCGGAAGCCTGGTTCCACAAACGACCGATATTGGCCCGTACCGTATCCAGAGGGGCTTGCCAGTCGATACCGCTTTCGATGGCCAGCTCACACTGTTCACGCACCTTGCGCACCAATTGCCGGGTACTGCGAATACTGTGATCCTGGTCCAGGAAGTCGGCCCACTCCGGCGGCTGACGGCGGACATGAGGCAGCAGGCCATGACGGGAAAACACCCGGATGGGGCCACGGTGCCCGGACTGCTGCAAGGACACCACGGCATCGACCATTGTCAGCCCGGAACCGATGATCAGCACCGTGGACTGCGGATCCAGCCGACGCATGACCTCGACGTTCCAAGGATCGAGCGCTGCCGCATTGAGGCCATTGGAATGATGCTGCGGCGTACGTGAAGCCGCGTACATTCCCGTGGCCAGCACCGCGAAACGGGCCTGCAACTCGGCCCCGTCGGCCAGGGTGACTGTGACACCCGACTCGTTCGTCAGCAGATCTACCGCTTCCCCGTGAACATGCTCGACACTGGAGCCGTGAACCTGCCCGACCGCCTGAGCCTCCCGCAGACGTTGCTGCACATACAGTCCAAAGACGCCCCGTGGCGGAAACAGCACCGACACCGGCACCGATTGCTCCTTTGACTCAGGCCAGCCGCCATCGGCCAGGTACTGGGTCAGCCAGTGGGTCAGGTCGTCAGGGTTGTCGGGGTCGGCACTCATCCGGGCAGCATTGCCATTGAGGGTATGTCCCGGCTCAGTAGCGCTGTAGGCCTCTCCTCTGCCCAGCTCGGCACGGGGCTCGACGATCAGGATTCGTCGCATGCCGGGCTGGCGCAGCAACTGGACTGCGAGCATGGTGCCACTCAGGCCCCCGCCAATGATCAGGACATCGGCTACGGCAGGCAGGGTCTTGTCATCTCGCATCGAACATCGCCTCGGGCTGGTTGCAGGGAAGTCTGTATTTACAGCACCACATTGCGTACAAAACGCAGGGTAATCTCACCTTCATTGCGATACATATGTGGCTGGTTGCTGGGGAACATGAAGAATTCGCCGGGACCGACCCGATGCTGCCTGTCCGGCTCGGCAAAGCCAATGGTCAGATGCCCTTCGACGACATAGACCTGTTCGCTCCAGCCTTCGGGATCTGCCTCGGATGCATAGACATCCCCGGGCTCGAGAGTGAACTCCCACAACTCGACCTCGCGCCGGGCGAGGGCCTTGGCCAGCAGCACGGCCTTGCTGCCCGGCCGGGTGCCTTCCCAGGCCAGTTCATTGATACGGCTGTGATCCGCCAGCTCGGGGGCCT
This sequence comes from Pseudomonas cichorii, assembly GCF_018343775.1. Taxonomy (NCBI): domain Bacteria; kingdom Pseudomonadati; phylum Pseudomonadota; class Gammaproteobacteria; order Pseudomonadales; family Pseudomonadaceae; genus Pseudomonas; species Pseudomonas cichorii. The sequence goes on along the minus strand of NZ_CP074349.1, from coordinate 1,985,326 downwards.
GGATCAAGTCACTGAAAGCCACTTCCAGCGCCTCGGCCACCCGGTCCAGGGTCGCGAGGCTGACATTCTTCTCCCCCGCTTCGATAGCCACCAGCATGCGGCGGCTGACGCCGGACTTTTCCGCCAGAGCGCTCTGACTCAGCCCCGCGCCATTGCGCAGGCGGCGAACGTTGTGGCTGACATGCTGCAGCACAGGGGCACGCTGGGAGTTTTCTTTGTGCATGATATTGCTCATCTGGACCCTTTGCGCATTATACTGCACACATTTTGCGACGCATTGTGTGTTGCGTGTCCCATTGCATGCAAGGCTTTAAAAGCCTGGAAAATCGTCATGACCTCCATTCGCCGGGTACCGCGCGTCAGCAAGGCTGAAGCGGTATTGATCCTGATCACTGTCCTGTGGGGCGGCACATTCCTGCTGGTCCAGCACGCGCTCACCGTCAGCGGCCCGATGTTTTTCGTGGGTCTGCGTTTCGCAGCGGCGGCCTGCATCGTAGCGCTGTTCTCGATGAAAATAATGCGTGACCTCACCTTGCTTGAACTCAAGGCAGGCCTATTCATAGGCATTTCGATCATGCTCGGCTACGGATTGCAGACCATAGGCCTGCAAACCATCCCCAGCAGCCAGTCGGCGTTCATCACTGCATTGTATGTCCCTTGCGTGCCATTGCTGCAATGGCTGGTGCTGGGGCGTCGTCCCGGCCTGATGCCCAGCCTGGGCATTGCCCTGGCCTTCAGCGGCCTGATGCTGCTGTCTGGACCGGAAGGCGCCTCGCTGCAATTCAGCCCTGGAGAGGTTGCCACCATCATCAGCGCCGTGGCGATCGCTGCCGAAATCATCATGATCGGCGCCTATGCGGGCAAGGTCGACGTGCGACGGGTCACCGTCGTGCAACTGGCAACCGCCTCGATACTGGCGTTCCTGATGATCGTCCCCACCGGAGAGAGCCTGCCGGGTTTCTCCTGGCTTCTGGTCATCAGCGCCGTGGGCCTGGGCGCCATGAGCGCAGTCATCCAGGTCGCCATGAACTGGGCCCAGAAAAGCGTCTCCCCGACCCGCGCCACCGTTATCTACGCAGGCGAGCCGGTCTGGGCGGGCATTGCCGGACGGCTGGCTGGTGAACGTTTGCCGGGTATTGCACTGTTGGGCGCGGCGCTGATTGTCGCGGGTGTGATCGTCAGTGAAATGAAGACACGGAGCAAGGCTCAGGAGCTGGAAGTGGACGCGCTGAGAAAAATAGACTGAGTGCCGGGCTTGAATTGCTAAGTGCAACGAGTCGCCACTGAAAAGTCTCTCTTAGGCTATATCACTGGCGGCCGCATAGTGAATATCGTTGAGCCAGGTGGTGATATCCCTTAATTCCATATCGCTTCCTAGAAATCAGTCAGGCGTCTCTTGCCGGATTTTGACTGAGCCCTGAATATCTTGCAAAAACACGTCGCCATTTTCGACGTCGCCCAGGCATCAAGTACTCGACTAATCTGAGAACTCCAACCCAGGAGTCATTCTCATGCCAGCGAAACAACCCTCTCAGAAGCGTCAACAGGATAACCAGCGATCTGATGCCCTGAACTCCAACCGAGGTACAAGCGGCTCAAACAAAACAAACTCCCAAGTGCATGGCAACCGCGGCAAGCAACTCAACCCCAATCAGAAGTAACATCCAACGGGCAGGGATGCCCACACAAGGAAGTCATGATGGAAAGACGATACACCTCGCCCACTCTCGGCGAAGTTTTGAAATATCTGGTTGATGTTTCTGGCGTCATGCCACGCAAGGCCCATGATCGTAAAGACGACACTGAATTCGATGAAGTCGAAGCAAAGAGCTATCACCTCCCAACCTGGCGCACGAATGATCAGTGTCTTGCAGCAACAACAGGCGATTAACGCCCCTTGAACTGCGCATATCGTCCCTCTAAACACGCCTCAATGTTCAAAACAGACACTTCTTGTAGGAAATTCCCGTAACCATGGGTTTGGAGATGCGACGTCTGGCACGTATGATGCTTGACATTTCCCTGCAGATTAGAAGCCTATGTCTCTGATAGTTCTACTGCTTCTGCCTTTCATCGGCAGCTGTCTGGCGGCACTTTTGCCGCACAACGCGCGTAACGCTGAATCCCTGCTCGCGGGCATGATCGCTCTGATCGGTGCCGTGCAGGTGGCGTTGTGGTTCCCTCAGATCGCCGACGGCGGTGTGATTCGTGAAGAATATTTCTGGCTGCCCAGCCTGGGACTGAATTTCGTCCTGCGCATGGACGGGTTTGCCTGGATGTTTTCGATGATGGTGCTGGGCATCGGCACGCTGGTGTCCTTGTATGCCCGCTATTACATGTCACCGGACGATCCTGTTCCGCGCTTCTTTGCCTTCTTTCTGGCGTTCATGGGCGCAATGCTGGGGCTGGTGATCTCCGGCAACCTGATCCAGATCGTGTTTTTCTGGGAACTGACCAGCGTCTTTTCCTTCCTGCTGATCGGCTACTGGCACCACCGCAATGACGCCCGACGCGGTGCCTACATGGCGTTGATGGTCACAGGTGCCGGTGGGCGCGCTGATGCTGGGCCATGTGGTGGGCAGTTATGACCTGGACCGCGTGCTGGCCTCAGGCGACGCGATCCGCGCCCATGCGCTGTACCCGGTGTTATTGACCCTGATCCTGATCGGCGCCTTGAGCAAGAGCGCACAGTTTCCGTTCCACTTCTGGCTGCCTCATGCCATGGCCGCGCCGACGCCGGTCTCGGCTTATCTGCACTCGGCTACCATGGTCAAGGCCGGGGTGTTTCTGCTTGCGCGCCTGTGGCCTTCTCTGTCCGGCACCGAACAGTGGTTCTGGATCGTCAGCGGGGCCGGGGCCTGCACGCTGGTGCTGGGTGCCTACTCAGCCATTTTCCAGAATGACCTGAAAGGCCTGCTGGCTTACTCGACCATTAGCCATCTGGGCCTGATCACCTTGCTGCTGGGCCTCAACAGCCCGCTGGCAGCCGTTGCGGCTGTGTTCCACATTCTCAACCACGCCACCTTCAAAGCCTCACTGTTCATGGCGGCGGGGATCATCGACCACGAAAGCGGGACCCGGGATATCCGGCGTCTCAGCGGCCTGATAAAGCTGATCCCCTACACCGCGACACTGGCCATGGTTGCAAGCGCTTCGATGGCTGGGGTGCCGCTGCTCAACGGCTTCCTGTCCAAAGAGATGTTCTTCGCCGAAACCGTGTTCATTTCCGCCACGACCTGGGTGGAAATGGCGTTGCCCATCATCGCAACCATTGCAGGGGCCTTCAGCGTCGCCTACTCCCTGCGCTTTACCGTGGATGTGTTTTTCGGCCCGGCAGCCAAGGACCTTCCCCTGCTGCCACACGAGCCGCCACGCTGGATGCGTGCGCCGGTGGAGTTGCTGGTGATGGCCTGTCTGGTGGTCGGTATTTTCCCGGCTCAATCGGTCGCGCCACTGCTGGCCGCTGCTGCACAACCGGTGGTGGGCGACACGCTGCCCGAGTACAGCCTGGCAATCTGGCATGGCTGGAACGCGCCGATGATCATGAGCCTGATCGCCATGGCCGGCGGCATCGTACTGTACCTGCTGCTGCGCAAGTCGTTCCGTCAGGAACGCTTTGTCGGCCCGCCACTGGTATCGCGACTCAACGGCAAGCTGTTTTTCGAGCGTTGCCAGGTGATCATGATGCACTGGGCCCGACGCTTTGAACGTCAGGTCAGCACCCGTCGCCTGCAGCCGCAATTGTTCATGCTGGTCCTGACCGCGACACTGCTGGGCTTTATCCCGATGTACTTCAGCGGCCTGACCTGGGGTGACCGACCGAAGATTCCGGGCTCCGGGGTATTTGTAACCCTGTGGCTGATCGCGATTGCCTGCGCCCTCGGGGCCGCATGGCAAGGCAAGTATCACCGTCTGGCTGCACTGATCATGGTCAGCGTCTGTGGCCTGATGACCTGCATCACCTTTGTCTGGTTCTCGGCACCGGATCTGGCACTGACCCAACTGGTGGTCGAAGTGGTGACCACGGTGCTGATTCTGCTGGGCCTGCGCTGGATGCCGCGACGTAACGAAGATGTTGCGCCATCGGTCAGTACTCGCCTCAATGCCCGCACCCGACGTATACGCGACCTGACACTGTCCGCACTGGTCGGTGTCGGCATGGCCTTGCTGTCCTATGCCATGCTGACCCGCCAGACCCCCAACGCCATTTCTTCGTTCTACCTGAGCCGGGCATTGCCCGAAGGTGGCGGCACCAACGTGGTCAACGTGATGCTGGTGGACTTCCGGGGCTTCGATACTTTCGGTGAAATCACGGTACTTGCCGCCGTGGCCCTGACAGTATTCGCCTTGTTGCGCCGTTTCCGTCCACCCAAAGAAAGCATCGCCCTGCCTACCCAGCAACGCTTGCTGGCCCGTGACGTGGTCACTGATCTGATCAACCCGCGCAGCGCAAGCGATACGGCACTGGGTTTCATGATGGTGCCGGCTGCGCTGGTGCGTCTGCTGCTGCCCATCGCGTTCATGATTTCGATGTACCTGTTCATGCGCGGCCATAACCAGCCAGGCGGCGGGTTTGTCGCCGGTCTGGTGATGTCCGTGGCGTTCATCCTGCAATACATGGTGGCCGGAACCCAGTGGGTCGAGGCGCAGATGAGCCTGCGGCCTCTGCGCTGGATGGGCACCGGTCTGCTGTGCGCTGTCACCACCGGACTGGTTTCCATGGCTCTGGGGTATCCGTTCATGACCACCCATACCGCGCATCTGGACCTGCCGATACTCGGTGAGGTCCATTTCGCCAGCGCTCTGTTCTTCGATGTGGGCGTGTATGCCGTGGTCGTCGGCTCGACCCTGTTGATCCTTACCGCGCTGGCCCACCAGTCGGTTCGCAGCCATCGACCGACCCAGTTGCCGAAACCGATTGTCCGCCCTGCGGCCGAATCCGCGACTACACAAGGAGCCGTCTGATGGAAGAAGTCATCGCAGTCGCCATTGGCGTTCTCGCTGCATCCGGTGTCTGGCTGATACTGCGCCCGCGTACCTTTCAGGTGGTGATGGGGCTGTGTCTGCTGTCCTATGGCGTGAACCTGTTCATTTTCAGCATGGGCAGCCTGTTCATCGGCAAGGAGCCCATCATCAAGGACGGCATTCCTCAGGATCTGCTCAATTACACCGACCCCCTGCCACAGGCGCTGGTACTGACCGCAATCGTCATCAGCTTCGCCATGACCGCGCTGTTCCTGGTCGTGCTGCTGGCGTCCCGCGGCCTGACCGGCACTGACCATGTTGATGGCAGGGAGCCCAAGGCATGAGCTGGATGAACCAACTGATTGTTGCTCCCATCCTGTTGCCACTGGTGACCGCCGGGCTGATGCTCTGGCTGGGTGAAAAACACAGGCCGCTCAAGGGTCGCATCAACCTGCTGTCGAGCATGCTCGGGCTGGCGATTTCCATCACATTGCTGTTGTGGGTCCAGAAGAGCGGCACCACGGGCACCATCGGCGTGTATCTGCCGGGTAACTGGGAAGTGCCGTTCGGTATCGTGCTGGTGGTGGATCACCTGTCTGCCCTGATGCTGGTGCTGACCGGCATCATCGCCGTGTGTGCGCTGCTGTTCGCACTGGCCCGCTGGGACCGGGCAGGCGCCAGCTTCCATGCCTTGTTCCAGATTCAGTTGATGGGCCTGTATGGCGCCTTCCTGACCGCAGACCTGTTCAACCTGTTCGTGTTCTTCGAGGTCTTGCTGGCGGCTTCCTATGGCCTGATGCTGCACGGTTCGGGTCGTGCCCGGGTGTCGGCGGGCCTGCATTACATCTCGATCAACCTGCTGGCTTCATCGCTGTTCCTGATTGGCGCCGCATTGATCTACGGCGTAACAGGCACTCTCAACCTGGCAGATCTGGCGATCAAGATCCCTCAGGTGCCGGAATCCGACCTCGGCCTGCTGCATGCGGGCGCAGCGATTCTGGCCACCGCATTTCTGGCCAAGGCCGGCATGTGGCCGCTGAACTTCTGGCTGGTGCCGGCTTACTCAGCAGCCAGTGCCCCGGTTGCGGCCATGTTCGCCATCATGACCAAGGTCGGCATCTACACCCTGCTGCGCCTGTGGACGCTGCTGTTCTCCGAACAGGCCGGGCCTTCTGCCTTCTTCGGCGGGGACTGGCTGATCTATGGCGGCATGGCAACCATCGTCACCGCAGCCGTCGCGATCATCGCCGCCCAGCGCCTGGAGCGTCTGGCCAGCCTGAGCATTCTGGTATCGGCAGGCATCCTGCTGGCGGCCATCGGTTTCGCTCAGCCGAGCCTGACCTCGGGTGCGCTGTTCTATCTGGTCAGCTCGACCCTGGCGCTGAGCGCGATGTTCCTGCTGGGTGAACTGATCGAGCGCTCACGCTCCTCCAACGAGATTCATCTCGAAGATGATGCAGACCAGTTGCCACGCAATATGGAGTCCCTGCACCCGCCACCGGGCACCAACCTGGATGACGAGCAGAAAGCCGTGGTCGGTCAGGTCATTCCCATGACCATGGCCTTTCTGGGTTTGAGCTTCGTGGCCTGCGCCCTGCTGATCATCGGCATGCCGCCGCTCTCGGGCTTCATCGGCAAGTTGACCCTGCTCAGCGCCCTGCTCAACCCGTTGGGGCTGGACGTGGCAAAGGACGAGGCCATTTCCACTCAAGGCTGGATATTGATCGGCCTGCTGATCTTCTCGGGCCTGGCTTCGCTGATTGCCTTTTCCCGCCTCGGCATCCAGCGTTTCTGGACTCCGCTGGAAAGCCCCTCACCGCTGTTGCGCCGCAATGAGTGCCTGCCCATCATTATTCTGTTGGGTCTGTGCATTGCCCTGACGATCAAGGCAGAACCGCTGTTGCGCTACACACAGGATACCGCTGCCGCCTTGCATACGCCCACGCAGTACGTGCAATCGGTCATGGCCACACGCCCCGTGCCAGGGCCGACCAGCCCCAAAGACGTCTCACAGGTGCAGCCATGATGAAGTTCTTCTTCCCCGCCCCATGGTTTTCCCTGGCGCTCTGGGTGTTGTGGCTGGTGCTGAACCTTTCCATCAGCCCCGGCACTATATTGCTGGGTGCGATATTCGGCTTCCTGGCTCCGATGCTCATGGCACCTCTGCGACCGACTCCGGTACGCATTCGCAAACCCGGCACGATCCTGAAGTTTTTCCTGCGGGTGGGCTACGACACAGTAATCTCGAACCTGCAGATATTCATGTCGGTCTGGAACCTGAAACGTCGCCCGCCACGCTCGGCGTTCGTCAAGGTGCCATTGGACCTGCGCGACCCCAGCGGCCTTGCCGCACTGGCGATGGTCACGACTGTGGTGCCCGGCACCGTCTGGTCGGAACTGGCGCTGGACCGCAGCATTCTGTTGATGCATGTGTTCGATCTGGAAGATGAAGCGCAATTCATCGAGCACTTCAAGACAGCTTATGAGCGCCCCTTGATGGAGATTTTCGAATGACTGCACTGCTCGACAATGCCATTCTGCTCAGCCTGCTCATCTTTGCCCTGGCGATGGTGATTACCCTGATTCGCCTGTTCAGGGGGCCGTCGGCACAGGATCGCGTACTGGCTCTGGATTACCTGTACGTCATTGCCATGCTGATGATGCTGGTGCTGGGCATACGCTATGCCAGCGACACCTATTTCGAGGCAGCCCTGCTGATCGCCCTGTTCGGTTTCGTCGGCTCCTTTGCCCTGGCCAAATTCCTGTTGCGCGGAGAGGTGATCGAATGAATTCGCTACAGACCCTTCCCTTCTGGGTGCAGGTCATTACCTCGTTACTGCTGGTTACCAGCAGTGTGTTCGCCTTGACCGGCGCCTTGGGCCTGTTGCGCCTGAAGACCTTTTTTCAGCGTATGCACCCACCGGCCCTTGCCTCCACGTTGGGAGCCTGGCTCGTTGCACTGGCTTCGATCATTTATTTCTCGGCACTGAAATCAGGACCGGTGATTCACGCCTGGCTGATTCCAGTCCTGCTGTCGATCACCGTGCCGGTCACCACGCTGCTGCTGGCCCGTACCGGACTGTTCCGCAAGCGCATGGCCGGAGATAACGATGTTCCGCCAGAAGTCAGTGGCGATCGTCCCGCACGAGACTCAGTGAAAAACTGAAACGTCATTGATCACTTCGCGGGCGGCCCTGCTCGCGAAGACTTGCAGTCAGGCTTGAATCACTCGCTGGCCTTGAAGGTCAGCTCACCCTTGCGCCATTTGGCAGCCTTGCCGATGGCCGCTTTCAGAGGCTTGCTCAAACCGCCCTGCAATTGTTCATTGGCCGCAAAGACCATGAACACGCCATGACCTTCCCTGAAAACGATGCCGTGGCCTTCAGGAATATCGACATAGGCGTAATCGCCCAACCCGTAGACGGTGAACTTGATATCGCGGAACTTCAATTCAAACTTTCCGCCTTCACGGCTGGGCAGGACCGAAGCGCGAAAATGATCCCCCACCTTGAGTTCAAGGCGCGGCTTGTCATCGACTACCAGTGCTGTTTCGGTATCGATTTCAGACATGTAGATGCCGTCGGGCGACTGCTCGGTGACATAGACAAAACGTGACTGGAACTGCTTGACCAACTGCGCACGTAGATCACCGAGCACAAACAGAGAATGGGTATCCAGGTTACTTACAGCCAATGTACAAATCCTCGAACATGAAAATAAAGCTGCCTGACAAAGCCAGGACAGTCAAAAAATAAGCATCCATACAAGCCGCTGGAGCGGCTGAAATACCTGCTGACACGCACTGAAACTGCGAGCGATGATTCCATGGTCGCCACCCTGCCGGGCAGGCTGGAGGCGGATTCTACCGACAGACAACGCCAGCGGCATATATACCTTTTGTACAGAGAGATATCAGAGACAGGGAAAGCGGCAAGGTTCGACACGCGAGACAGACATTAGCACCTGTCGCCGGATCAATAAAAGGTTCGTCGAACTCTTGTCCGTCGTCGGCACTCCTATAAAGGACAAAGGCCAACCCTGTAGCCAAGGAGATGACATGGAACTGCCAACCCACTCTCTGCCCAACCTGTTCGCCCAACTGGGCCTGGACTCGGATGAGGATAGCATCCAGAACTTCATTGCCAACCATTCACTGCCTGATGATGTGAAACTGATCGACGCCGAGTTCTGGACACCCCAACAGGCCCGGTTCCTGAAGGAAGAACTTCGCGAAGATGCCGACTGGGCTCCTGTGGTCGACGAACTCAATGTGTTGCTGCACAAGAGCCCATGACACCTGCACGTCAATGCCGGTATCCAGCCTGATTCGTATTGGGATACCGGACACGCCCTCCCGGCTCTGGCGCATGCACGAATACGGCATCACTGAAGCTGCCGACCCGGCCTATGATCGCATTCCAGTGCGCCGAGTGATGAATGTAGCGCCAGCGCAGCAGGCGCTCTTCCTGCTCGTCCAGGGTATAGGCACCGCCGCGGGCATAGCTGATCAACTTGCGGCAGATGCTTTCCAGCTCTGGAACGAGCCGCAGCTCAGCAGTGTCGGGAACCGGCCCGAACGGCACGCCTTCATCACAAGCCAGTGCATGCATGACCCGCAGATAGACCCGCGACAGATGCCCGAACACCTGACGACGTAAACAGGCAGCAGCCACCACGGTCTTGAGCCCGAAAGCGGCAGTATGCGCACGACCATAGGTTTCGCAACATTCCACCTGCAACGAGGCCTGGCGGTCCAGAGGGTCGATCCACTGTCCGGCATCCAGCGCCTGCAAGTCTTGCTGCGCCTGCAACCAGGCCGCGCTCGACTCACAGGAGGTGTACTGGCAGAGCACGCTCATGCGGGGCCGGGTCAACAGCAGTTTTTCTTCCATCTGTGGATGATAACCACCGCCAATATCGGCATGGGCTCCCGGCAGTACGATCTCCCGGCTCCAGTCAGGGGCGATGCTGTTGAGCGCAAAGTTGCGTCGTGACTCATCACGCGCCACCAGATGCAGTACCTGCTGGGCACAGCCCGGTGGCAAATACAGATTGACCCGGTTGCTGGCAGAGTCGCGGACAGTGTAGAAATCCCGGAAGCTGCCAATCGCGGCCACTGTATCGAACAGGCCGATAACCTTGAGCCTCACGCTGCCACTCTCCCAGCCGAAATCCGCACTCAAGGGGACCTTGCGACTTGCCAATACCGGCTCAAGCGCACCCTGAGCCTGCTTCAGGACCTCGTTGATGAAATGCCGGGCAGAGGCCGCGCCGCGACTGAAACCGAAGATATCCAGCTCAAGGGCTTCAATGACACAACCGGGATTATCGAGCGTAAACGCCTTGAGACGGGAACCAAGCTTTTTGATTGCATGCTCGGCCTTGGCGGTAACGCCTGTCGTACCACGGCCAAAACTTTGCCCCGGCCAAAGAGAATCACCGGCTCCGGAAGTTGTTCCCGTGCCACTGATATAAACGGGCCAATAAGCTTTCAATCCCTGCCCATCGTTCCTGGCCACATATTGATGACGATAAAGTGCAACCAGGCGGGCAATATTACTCAGGTCGTTGCTATAACTGCTATTGGGGTCGGTGTGCCTGCCCGAACATTCGACAATGTGTTTATGGGCATTGACCTCCATCATGGCCCGACAGTCAGCCCCTATCTGGCTATTGACGCGATTATTGCCTGTACCATCGAAGAAAAGGCCTGCACGCACCGTAACACGGAGTACTGCCGTGTCAGAAACTGCGCCCCCCTTATTAACCGTCCCTGTATTTTTCATCTTCTATCCATCCGTAGAAAACAGCCATTTCGCATGACCGCTATTTAACAAATTTAAATACACTTGATTAAATAGCTTGCTCAGCAACACAAAACAGTCAAGCAACGGATAGATTTACAGAGCACTCCTACAAACTGGATCAACACCACTCTAAATAAACAATAAATAAATACTACAACCAACCAGAAAAACAAAACCCACAAAATAAACACAAAAGTTTTAATCCACTGATCAACGCTCTTGCGTGACCTCCATAAATGACAGGCGCAAGAAAACCGGGAGGCTAAAATAGCCTCCCGGTCAGGTGACACCTCACTCCAGCCTGTGGATCAGGCCTGGCGCTGGTGCTTGTCGATCTGCTCGTGGCGCTCTTGCGCCTCGATGCAATATTTGGTCGTCGGGCTGATCAGCAGGCGCTTGAGGCCAATAGGCTCGCCGCTGTCGTCGCACCAGCCAAAGGTGTCATCGGCAATGCGCGACAAGGCCATTTCCAGCTGGGGCAGCATACGCTGATCACGGTCGATGACATTGACCAGCCAATGACGCTCTTCTTCTACCGAAGCAGCATCGGCAGGGTCGGCCGGGGTGTCCAGGCTCTCGATAGCAATGCGGCTTTGCTCGATACGCTCGTGGATTTCAACCTTCATGGCCTGCAACAGCTCGACGAAGAAAGCATGCTGTTCAGCATTCATGTAGTCATCGGCCGGCATGGCCAGCAACTTTTCCTTTGTCATTGATTTCTCTATAAAAAAACGTGCATTGAGGAGCGGCTCAACGTTGCCGTAAAAGCGCCATGATCTCCAAGCGCCACCAGGCACTCAATTTACGAGGGGCGGCAGTCTAAGGCCGGCTTGGCCCGTCGGCAATACAATTGAAGGGATTTTGTACCCCGACTGCATCGACGCCCCTGAAAATCAGGCCTTGATACCTGTGTGAAGAGCCTCTGACTCTGCTTAGAGAGATCAGTTCCGGTAAAGGAAAAAGCACAAAAGGGCCTGTTGAAGGCCCTTTTGTGCTCCATCCGCTATCAACGCTTGGCTTTGCGCTTGTTGCGATACTGATCGATTACCACCGCAACCACAATGATCAGCCCCTTGATGATGTCCTGAACATAAGCATCCACACCAACAAAGGTGAAGCCGCTGGCCATGACGCCCAGGATCAGCGCGCCGATCACGGTGCCGGTAATGCGCCCGACGCCACCGGCCAAGCTGGTGCCGCCGATCACGGCGGCGGCAATGGCATCCAGCTCATAGGACATGCCCATGCCCGCCTGCCCTGTCGCCGCACGCGCCGAAGCCACGACCCCGGCCAGCCCCGCCAGCAGACCCGCAATGCTGTAGACAATGACCAGGTGACGTTTGACGTTGATACCCGAAGTACGGGCAGCCTGCATGTTGCCGCCAATGGCGTAGGTGTACTTGCCGTACTTGGTGTAGCGCAAGGCTATGTGAAAGATCACCGCGACAACCAGAAAGATGATGACCGGCATCGCCCCCTGACCAATCGCCGTGTAGGAATCGGAAAGCATGCTCACCGGCTGGCCTTCGGTATAGAAACGCGCCAGTCCGCGAGCCGACACCATCATGCCCAGCGTTGCAATGAAAGGTGGAATCCCGGTGATTGCGATGATACTGCCGTTGATTGCCCCGGCCAGCAGCCCGACTCCAAGCCCCACGACCACCGGTATCCAGACCGGCAAGTCGGTGAGCGACGGAAAGACCGCCCGGGAAAAATCCGACGTCTGCGCCAGACTGGCGGCAATCATCGCCGACAGGGCCAGCACCGAGCCCGACGACAGATCGATACCGGTGGTAATGATGACCTGAGTGACACCGATAGCCAGCAGGCCGATGATCGAGACTTGCAGGATCATCAACACCAGTCGCTGGGAGTTGAGCAGGAAGCTCTGGTCGCGCACGATCCAGCCCAACAGTTCAAAGACCAGCCCGATACCGATCAGCACCAGAAAAATACTCAGTTCGGTAGGCAGCCGCCGTTTGCTCTTGTTCGGCGCCAGGGCCGGTTTGTTCTGCAAAATTGCGTTGCTCATTTCCATTTCCCTCTTGTTCTTCTGCCGCCCGTCCGGACGGGCAACTCAGTGAACCAAATGGCCGGAAGCCAGGTGCATGACCTTTTCCTGGGTGGCCTCACTGCGATCGAGGATGCCCATCATTTCGCCTTCGTGCATGACCATGACCCGATCACTCATGCCCAGCACTTCGGGCAACTCGGAGGAAATCATGATCACGGCCATACCCTCACCGGCCAGCAAGGAAATCAGGCGATAGATTTCTGCCTTGGCCCCCACATCGATGCCACGGGTCGGCTCATCGAGAATCAGGATTCTGGGGTTGGTCATCAGCCAGCGGGCCAGCAATGCCTTCTGCTGGTTGCCGCCAGAAAGCGTATCGATGCACTGCTCAAGGGACGGCGTCTTGACACGCAACTTCTTGCACATGTCTTCGCACAGCGCCCGCAGGGCTTTCTGCTGGACAAAACCATTGCCGGCATAGTTGGCCAGAACGGCCATTTCCATGTTCTCCATGACCGACAGGCAGGGGAACAGCCCCGTCAGCTTGCGATCCTCAGTCAGTAGCGCGAAGCCCTTTTCGATGGCCTGATGCGGATCGGCAATATGCACCGGCACGCCATCGAGTTGTATTTCGCCGCCCTGACTGGGCGTGATACCGAACAGGGTTTCGGCCACATTAGTCCTGCCGGACCCCATCAGCCCTGCAATGCCAAGAATCTCGCCGGCATGCAGGTCGAAGGACACGCCCTGGAATACCCCGTCCAGACTCAGGTCACGCACCGACAGCAGCAGGTCGCCAATGGGTTTTTCCCGCTCGGGAAAGAGCTGGGTCAGTTCGCGCCCGACCATCATCGAGATCAGGCTGTCGCCGTCCATGCTTTCCGCACGCTGCAGACCGATGTAGGCGCCGTCGCGAAACACCGCCACTTCATCGGCAATCTCGAACACTTCACTCATCTTGTGGGTGATATAGATGATGCCTTTGCCCTGGGCACGCAGGTCGCCAATGATGGAAAACAGGTGGGCGACTTCCGTTTCGGTAATGGCCGATGTCGGCTCGTCCATGATGAGAACGTCGGAGTCATAGGACACTGCCTTGGCAATCTCCACCATCTGACGCTCGGCAATGCTCAGGTTGCCTACCAGCTCCTGCGGATCGAGCCTTATGCGCAAGCGCTCCAGCAGTTCGGACGTGCAGCGGTACATTTCCCGATGATCGACCATGTGCAGGCTGTTGAGTTGTTCGCGGCCGATCCAGATGTTCTCTGCAATACTCATGAACGGCATCAGGTTCAACTCCTGATGGATCATGGCAATACCCGCCTGCAAGGCAGACAGAGGCGTATCGAAGCGCACAGGATTGCCCCGCAGGCGTATCTCGCCGGTATCGGGTTGATAGATCCCGGCGATGATTTTCATCAGGGTCGACTTGCCTGCGCCATTCTCGCCCATCAGGGCCAGTACAGTGCCGGGCCGGACCCGCAGCTGTACATCATTGAGGGCGATGACGCCCGGAAAGCCCTTGCTGATATTGCTGATTTCCAGCAGATAGGGAGATGAAGCGTCAGTGGCAGCAGGGTCATCGACACGAGCAGCGGACGGCGTCTCGTGCTGGGCATGGTGGGTGGCGGTAGCGGAACCGAACATGATCGAAACTCCTCAGGCAGCAAGCTGTGGGAGGGCTGGCTTGCGCCCTCCCCTGGCCTCTTCACTGTTTCTTTTTAGTGAATTCGTCGACGTTTTCAGGCGTGATCAGGCGATACGGAATCAGGATGGCCTGCGGCTCGACCTTTTCCTTTTTGGCCAGTTTCACAGCGGCATCGATTGCGCCTGTGGCCTGACCGTGAGCATCCTGAAAGACCGATACCGCCAAGTCACCACGCTTCACGGCATTGAGACCGTCAGGCGTGCCGTCCACTCCGGCAACCAGCACGCTGCCGGGCTTGGTGCCAGCCTGCTTAAGTGCCATGGAAGCGCCAATTGCCATCTCGTCGTTGTTGGCCAGCACCGCATTGAAGGCTCTGCCCTGGGTGATCCAGTCGTTGGTCAGGTCCATGCCTTTCTGGCGTAACCAGATACCGGTCTGTTCCTGGTCAATCTTGATGTCGGGATATTTGCCCAGCACTTCTTTGATGCCTTTAGTGCGGTTCTGCGTCGAGTTATTGGCCAGATCCCCCAGCAGGATCATGACGCTGCCCTTGCCACCCAGTTTTTCGGCGATGTATTGCATCTGCATGCGACCAGCCTCCATATCATCGGAGGTGACGGTGGCAACACCTTCGGGCAGCTTGGGATCGTCGGGACGACGATTGACGTACACCAGCGGGATCTTGGCTGCCGTGGCGAATTTGGTGATACGGGCGGTCGCTGCGGTATCCACGGGATTGACGATCAGTGCGTCGACTTTCTTGCCGATGAGCTCCTGTACCTGATCGATCTGCTTGTTCACATCCGCACGGGCATCGACGAACTGCAGGTCGACACCATCGGGCAGGGTCTTGGCATGATCTTTCATGTCTTCGCGCAGATAGGTCAGCCAGGTGTCATCGAACTGCGACATGGCCACGCCGATCCTGATGTCGGCCAGTGCAGTGCCGCTGCCCAGAAACAGGGCCAGAGCCAGGGAGGTGAAACGAATCTTGGTCTTCATGAAGGTCTGTCTCCAAATTCTTGTTGTTGTTCAGACTTGGTAACGACGTAGCGAAGAGCGGTTTATTTCGGCAGACGAACACCCGTAGCACCGGGTATGCAGAACAGTTGCGCGTCCTTGTGCTGCACGCACATGCCGCGTGCGACGAGCGTAAGGAATCGCTCCATGACAGAGATCCAGAATGACGAGGGGGCGGAACGCATGGCCTGTTGGCCGCGGGTAGGGGTTTTCATCGACGGTACCTATCTTTGTCTTGTTTTTGTTTGCTTGTTCCCTGCGACCTTCAGATAAGTCTGACAGCGCAGGTGATTCGATAGTCGGCAACCTGAAAACGACTTTATTGGAAAATATTTTCCAATTCAACTCATTTTAGAATTTTATTCTTTTTTATTTCACCCTCCCGGAATGTCGATAGCAGCAAGCCCCGGCTCTCTCCAGAGAACCGGGGCTTGCGTGTAACCCTGAAAAAACGCGCTGTTTACAAGACGATCACTCGCCCCTCCTGCGCACTCAGCCGTGCAGCGTCCAGCACCACGGCAGTCGCGACTGCGTCGTTTGCATCCACAGGATTCTGCCCGCCAGCGTCGATGGAATCCTGCAATTGTTTATAGAACTCCAGCCAGCGTCCCTGCTCCGAGGGAACCCGCTCCCGGTGGTCTCCGTGCTCGAACCAGCCCCAGCGCCTGTGCTCTTCGACACCCCAGCGATCGCCTTCAGACCTGGGCGTCAGCCCCGCCAGAGCGGCCTCTTCCTGACCGTCCAGGCCTTCGACGCTGTAGCATCCCTGGCTTCCACTGACCCTGAAGCGTGGCCTCGGCGTGTTTTGCAGACAACTACCGGACAAATGCGAGACGACGCCATTGGCATGGGTCAGGGAAATGAAAAAGGCATGGTCCGGCGCATCGGGCGCGCCGGACTGCAATTCGGCATACACCCGGCTGACAGGGCCGAACAGCACCAGAGCCTGATCCACCAGATGGCTGCCAAGATCACGCAACAGACCACCACCGCTGGTCTTGCCCACCGACCTGGGGGAATAGCGTTCGATACTGGACTCAAAACGACTGATGGAGCCAAGCACGTCATTGTCGATCAGTTTGCGCAAGGTCAGGAAGTCCGAATCCCAACGCCGGTTCTGATAAACACTCAGTTGCACGCCCCGCCGCTTCGCCGCATCTACAAACTCACGGGCCTGGGCTGCGTCATCGGAAAAGGGTTTGTCGCTGACGACATTCACGCCCAACTCGATGGCTTCCAGTATCAGGGCGCGGCGGGAAGCCAGCGGTGTGGAGATCACCACAGCATCAACACCGGCGGCGACCAGATCGGCCAGAGAGTCGAAGGTCGCGACATCGGGATGATCGTTGGCCACTTCCTGCCGCCGCTCGGGTGAGCGGGTCACGACCCCCACAAATGTTGCATCGGGCAAACTTGAAAGCAGCGTTGCATGAAAGTAACGGCCGCCCTTTCCGTAGCCCACCAATCCTATTCGCATGAAGTCCTCCTGTTGTTGCTATCGCTGACAACTCTTTTTCAGCCGTAGAACCCGGGACGACTGGCCAGGCTGACCGGCACGATCGCACCACTGCGCTGTGCCTCGACGCAGGCATCGGCGGTTACCGCAGCCGCGTAGCCATCCCATGCTGAAGGACCACCGACTTTACCGGCATTCACACCATCGATGAAAGCCTGCAATTCGACATCATAGGCCGCGATAAAACGGTCCTTCCAATCCATCAGGATTGCATTCGACAGCTTGGCCTCGCTGCGCAACTGGACTTGCGACGGCTCGGGCAGCCTGGCGATACCGGTCTCGCCTACCACTTCGCACTGGATGTCATAACCGTACTGGCAATTGACGAAGACCTCGACATCGATGCGGGTTCCCTTGGCGGTTTCCAGCAGTACGATCTGCGGATCCTTGAGGTGCGCCAGCGCCCTGGAGGACTTGCGCGGGAAGACCACTTGCACCGAAATATAGTCATCGTCGAGCAGCCAGCGCAGCACATCTATCTCGTGGATCAGGGTGTCGGTGATTGCCATGTCGGTCTTGTAGTTCTCGCCCACGGTCGGGTTGCGGTGAGCGCAGTGCAGCATCAATGGCTCGCCGATCCTGCCACTGTCGATCACCGCTTTCAGGGCTCGGTAGCCTTCGTCATAAGGGCGCATGAAGCCCACTTGCACCAGGCGCTTGCCGAACGCGATTTCAGCATCGACGATACGACGGCAACCTTCTGCGGTCACTGCCAGGGGCTTTTCGCAGAACACTGGCTTGCCTGCGGCAATCGCCGCCAACACGAACTCTTCATGGGTCGGCCCCCATGAGGTCACCAGAATGGCCTCGACATCGGGCGCAGCAATCAACGCATGACCGTCGGCATAGACCTCGGCTGTGATATCCAGTTCACGAACCACATTTGCCGCCTGTTCGAGATTGATATCGGTGACAGCCACCACCTGGCTACCCAGCAGGGTCTTGCTGCAACGCCGGATGTGATCACGGCCGATTGCGCCAGTACCGATTACGCCTAATTTCAAAGCCATTGCAGTGCTCCTGTTGAATGTGTTCCGAATGAATAACCGCAATCAATATTGACGGGCCTTGGCCAGTTCCTTGTTGAGCTTTTCGTACGCCTGAGCCGTGGTGCCGGTGGTGGATACCTCGGCGACACCCACCCGCCACCAGGACAGGTAGTTGTGGATCATGGTCTTGGGCAGGACCTTGATATCAATGAGCGTCGAAACGGTCTGCCGTTGCGCATCTGCCAGGGCCTCGCGCAGTTGCTCAAGGGTGCTGACCTTGTAGGTCTTGCAGCCATAGGCCGCTGCGCTCATGGCAAAGTCCACCGGCACAAAGCCACCGTCGAGCAGACCGGTTTCCGGGTTACGGAAACGGAACTCGGTGCCGAAGCTGTTCATGCCGTTGCCCATCTGCAGGTTGTTGATGCAACCGAAGGTCATGTTGTCCAGCAGCACGATATTGATCTTGCGCCGCTCCTGAACCGAGGTTGCCAGTTCCGAGTGCAGCATCATGTAGGAGCCGTCTCCCACCAGCGCGAAGACTTCCCGCTGCGGCGCGGCCAGTTTGACGCCCAATGCAGCATTGACCTCGTAGCCCATGCAGGAATAGCCGTACTCGACGTGATAGGTATCGACGCCGGTACTGCGCCAGGCCCGCTGCAAGTCGCCCGGCAGGCTGCCTGCGGCTGCAACGATGATCGCGTCTTCGGGCAGGCTCTGATTGAGCACGCCCAGCACAGCGCTCTGGGTCAGGCAGGAGCCGGTCAGCTCGATGAATTCGCGCAGCACGGCCGGGTCCATGTGGTCATTGATTTCAGGAGTGAAATCCTGGGTCTGGTATTGGGCGGCATAAATGCGGTCGACTTCAGCATCCAGTTCGGCCCTGGCACGTTTGGGGGCGTCGCCCCAGGCGGCGCGGTAGTCGCTGGCCTGCAAACCCTGATGCAGGGCCTGCAAGGCTTCCCTGGCATCCGCCAGCACCTGCACACCGTCCAGTTTCTGCACGTCGAAGGCACCGACATTGAGGTTGAGAAACTGCACATCCGGATTCTGGAACAGCCATTTCGAGGCGGTGGTGAAGTCGCTGTAGCGCGTGCCGACGCCAATGATCAGATCTGCTTCTTTGGCCAGTTGGTTGGCCGCCAGCGTGCCCGTCTCACCAATGCCCCCCATGTTCAGGGGATGGGCCGAGACAATGGCGCTCTTGCCGGCCTGGGTTTCCACGAAAGGAATCTCGAAGCGTTCCGCAAAATCCTGCAAGGCCTGGGCGGCACCGGAATAACGCACCCCGCCACCACAAATCAGCAGCGGCTTGCGCTTGCCCTTGAGCAACGCCAGCGCGTCATCGAGCATGGCACGGCTTGGCGGGCGACGGTCGATGCGATGCACACGCTTTTGCAGGAAGCTGTCGGGGTAATCGTAGGCTTCGGCCTGGACATCCTGAGGCAGGGCCAAGGTCACGGCACCGGTTTCAGCCGGATCGGTCAGTACCCGCATGGCGCTGAGCGCAGCACTCATCAGTTGCTCAGGGCGATTGATGCGGTCCCAGTATTTGCTGACGGCCTTGAAGGCATCGTTGGTGCTGATGCTCAAGTCGTGGAATTGTTCGATCTGTTGCAGCACCGGGTCAGGCTGGCGACTGGCATAGACATCGCCCGGCAGTAACAGCAAGGGAATACGGTTGGCCGAAGCGGTTGCGGCGGCGGTCAGCATATTGGCAGCGCCCGGACCGACCGAAGAAGTGCAGGCGTAAATCTTGCGCCGTAGATGCTGTTTGGCAAAACCGATGGCGGCATGGCACATGCCCTGCTCGTTACGGCCTTGATGAACAACCAGATCGCCGCTGTCCTGCTCCAGCGCCTGTCCGATCCCCAGCACGTTGCCATGGCCAAAGATCGTGAAAACCCCGGCGACGAACTTGCTCTGTACGCCATCGACTTCGACGTACTGGTTATCCAGAAACTTCACCAGGGCCTGGGCCATGGTCAATCGGGTTGTACTCATGCTCGCACCTTTGTTCTTGTGGTTGTCTCTTCGCGAATGAATTCGCTCCTACAGATTGTGTGGGAGCGGACTTATCCGCGAAGGCAGCATTGGGACAGATGACTCATGCTCTGTTCGATGGCCTCGGGAATGTTGTCCAGCGCATGCACGCTTTCGGCAAACGGCTCGAAGGACAGATGCCCGTTGTAGCCACTGGCCAATAACCGTTCGATCTGACTGGCATTACCCAGAATGTCCGCTTCGCCCACCAGTACCCGATGCCCGTCGCGAATACTGTTGAGGGGCGCCTGGGTATCTTCGACACCGGAGATGTGTACCAGCCCGGTGAGCTCGGGAAACAGCTCAACCTCACCCGCCAGGTGGTGATGGAAGGTGTCATGCACCAGCCGATACACATCCAGACCGCCAACGCCTCTGATCGCATCCACCGCCTGACGCTTGAAGCGCAACGCGCACTCTTCAAAACCCAGTGGCTCGACGAAACCGAGAATCCCGTGTTCGCGCAGAATCGGAGCCAGCTCGGTCAAGGCCGTGCGCAGGCCTGTGGCACGCTGCGCGGCATTACGCGCATCGGCACGTTCGTTGAGCGGGCACATCACCAGCGCTTCGGCACCGCAATCTCGGGCATATTGCGCCAGCTTCGTAGCCTGGGCCCGACGCTCGTCATTCCACACATCGAACGGGTACAAGGCATTGATCGACAGCACACGAACCCCCTTGGCAGCACATAGCGCGCGGACGGTCTGTGGCGACGTACCGTCCTCGATCTCGATACCTTTGAGGTCGTTGCGAATTTCGATGGCGTCGGCCCCCAGTTTCACTGCCAGATCGACGAAATCCGGCAGGGACAGGCGTGGGGCGACCATACGATTGAGGGCAAAGCGCAGGGGCTGGCTCATTGTTATTGTTCTCCACAATCCATTGTCTGAAGGTTACTTGGCGGTTGGCATGCTGAACTCAGGACCTTTGGCGATGCTGTCCGGCCAGCGTTGCATGACACTCTTGTAGCGGCTGTAGAAACGCAGGCCTTCTTCGCCGTAGGCATGATGATCGCCGAACAGCGAACGCTTCCAGCCACCGAAGGAATGCCAGGCCATGGGCACCGGAATCGGCACGTTGATGCCCACCATTCCGACCTTGATCGAGCGGGCAAAGGCGCGGGCCACGCCGCCATCGCTGGTAAAACACGACACGCCGTTGCCGAACTCATGGGCATTGATCAGCGCTACAGCGCTGGCGAAATCCGGCACATGGACGATGCCCAGCACCGGGCCGAAGATTTCCTCCTTGTAGATCTGCATCTCGGGCGTGACGTTATCGAACAGCGTCGCCCCGACGAAGAAGCCTTGCTCGGCGCCCGGCACCTTGAAGTTGCGACCATCGACCACCAGCTTCGCGCCCTCTTTGACGCCTTGGTCGATATAACCCTCGACCTTGGCCTTGTGCACGGCAGTGACCAGCGGCCCCATGTCTGAATCGGCCTGCATGCCATCACCCACCTTGAGCTGGTCGATGCGTGGCAGCAGTTTTTCGATCAGTTGCTGACCCACATCGCCCACCACCACCGCAATGGAAATCGCCATGCAGCGTTCGCCCGCCGAGCCATAGGCTGCGCCGATCAAGGCATCGGCGGCCTGATCCAGGTCGGCATCGGGCATCACGATCATATGGTTCTTGGCACCACCCAATGCCTGCACACGCTTGCCGTGAGCAGTGCCTTGCTGGTGGATGTATTCGGCAATCGGGGTCGAGCCGACAAAGGAAATCGCTTCGATGCCCGGATGTTGCAGCAGACCATCCACAGCCACCTTGTCGCCCTGAACGACGCTGAACACGCCGTCCGGCAAACCGGCTTCCTTGAGCAGACGCGCCATCAGCAGGCTCGCCGAAGGGTCACGTTCCGAAGGCTTGAGGATGAAGCAGTTGCCGGTGACCAGTGCCAGGGGAATCATCCACAGCGGCACCATCACCGGGAAGTTGAACGGCGTAACCCCGGCACAGACGCCCAGCGGCTGACGCAGGTTCCAGTTGTCGATGCCACCGCCGATGTTGTCGCTGAAATCGCTTTTCAGCAGGCTTGGCGCACCACAGGCAAATTCGACGATTTCAATGCCACGCACCACCTCGCCCCGGGCATCGGACAACACCTTGCCGTGCTCGCGACAAATAATCTGCGCCAGCTCTTCGTGATGCCTGTCCAGCAGCTCCTTGAACTTGAACATGACCCGCGCACGACGCAGGGACGACTGATCCGCCCAGGCTGGAAACGCTGCCTGGGCCGAGGCGACCGCTTCGTCGATGGTCTTGAGGCTGGCCAGGGCAACCCGCGCCTGAACCTTGCCGCTGACCGGATTGAACACATCGCTGTAACGCTCGCCATCACCGTTATTCAACTGGCCGTTGATGTAATGGCCGATAACCGGGGACTCGCTCATCTGACTGACTCCAAATCGAAAGAGGTTAAAGATCCAGCAACCAGCTGTGCTGCGGGTCGTTATTGAACTGCCAGGCACGCTTGGGGCCTGCCATCACGTTCAGGTAATAAGACTCGTAGCCGTAAGGCACGCTGACCGGGTGATAGCCCTTGGGCACGGTCACCAGATCGTTGTTTTCCACGGCCATGGCCTGATCGATGCTGCGATCGTCGGTGTACACCCGCTGGAAGACGAAGCCCTGTGGCGGGTTGACCTGGTGGTAATAGGTTTCTTCGAGATAGCTCTCGTGGGGCAGGTTATCCATGTCGTGCTTGTGGGGCGGATAGCTGGAGGAATGCCCGGATGGCGTGCGCACTTCCACCACCAGCAGCGAATGGGCCTGCTCCGTATCCGGCAGGATGTCGCAGACATAACGGGTATTGGCGTTTTTACCGCGCACGCTGCGCTTCATGCTGTCCGGCGTGATAAGGCGCGCCGGGGCACGCTTGGAACTGTCGCCGGGCGCCTTGCAGACCGCCAGTTGCGCAGGCCCCAGTGCCGTGAAATGTGCCTGGCTGTGGGGCGGCAGGTACACGGCAAACGGCGACTTCTCTTCGAAGACCGAGTGCCGGTCGCCGATGTTTTCCCAACTGAACGCGCCCTGCCCCAATGCTTCGCCGCTCACACTGGCATGGCCGGTGAGCAGCACCACGCACAATTCGTTGTCTTCGGCATTGAGGGACAAACGCTCGCCGGTTTCCAGGCGATACGCGGCGAAGCCTACATACTCCAGCGCACCCTCCTGCAACTCGACGATGTCGCGCCCCTGTGCCTTGCTTTTAGTCAACAGATTCATTGTTCAGTCCTCCGTTATCGAGCATCCATCAACAGTTGGCGCAGCGTGTCATAGCCTTTTTTGGCGTAGACATAACTGGGCGCGACGGCAGGGTCCTGTTCGGCTTCGACAACCAGCCAGCCCTGATAACCAGCCTGCAGCAGCACCTTGAGCAGCGCCGAGAAATCAATATCGCCATCGCCGGGCACGGTAAAGGTGCCGTTGACGATGCAGTCCGGGAAACTCCATAGATTGTTGCGCGCCAGTTGCACGACCGGCTTGCGCACATCCTTGAAATGCACATGACAGACGCGATCAATGTGCTTGCTCAGTACCTGCAAGGGTTCGCCACCGCCCATGTAGCAATGGCCCGAATCGAACAGCAGGCCCACTTCGGGACCGGTCAGTTCCATCAGGCGATCAATGTCCTGAGGCGACTCGACGTAGGCGCCCATGTGGTGGTGATAGGCAAGACGCACACCCCGGGAAAGTGTGAAGCGCGCCAGCTCGGTGAGCTTGTCGGCATATTCACGCCAGGCGGCATCGGTGTGGAAACGGGGGCGCTCGACCAGAGGAATGCGTTGCCCCTGAATGGAGTCGGCCACTTCGCCATACACCAGTACCGAAGCACCGTTCTGCGCCAGCAGTTGTACATGGGAGCCAATGGCTTCGATTTCCTCGGCCACCGAACGCCGTGCCAGTCGGCTGGAATACCAGCCCGACACCAGCGCCAGCCCATAAGGACGCAGCACATCACCGACACCTTTGGCGTCCTTGGGAAACTTGCCGTTGAGTTCAAAACCTTCGTAGCCGATTTCCTTGCCCTCGCTCAGGGCAGTGCTCAACGGCGTTTCGCCGCCCAGCGCCGGCAGGTCGTCGTTGCTCCAGGAAATCGGATTGATGCCGATGCGGATGTTGGATGCGGAAACAGGCATGGCTGCACCTTTCTTTTTGTTATCACTGCGTCAATGAGGATGGGGTCAGGCGCGGGCTTCGCGCCAGGACTCGATCAACCAGATAAACGTACTCTGCACCTGATTTATCAGAGTAGCGTCGTCGATTTCCCCGGCCATCCAGGCGCGACTCGGCTCCCTGAAAATCGTCCGGCCAACGGCAAACCCCTTGCAGGAGGTGCTGTGACGCGCCTGGGCAAAGCCGACGGCCAGTTCCTCCACCGGGGCATTGAGGCCCAGCAGCACCACGCCACGGCAATACGGATCGCGCTCCTGAATCAAGGCATCCAGTTGCTGCCAGACCTCGGTGCTCTGCGCTTCGATCTTCCACCACGCAGGATAGATGCCCAGGTTGTACAAACGCTTGAGGGCACGGTACATGACGTCGGGATGAGTCGACGGGTGGTCCTTGGGCGGGATGATTTCCAGCAGCAACTCATGACCACTGACTTGCGAGGCCTCGTACAAGCCCTTGATCTGGGCCTCCTGCTCAAGACGCAGAAGCGGCTCGTCGTCAGGGTGATACTGCACCAGACACTTGATGATCTGCTCCTGAGGCCAGCTCAACAGATTGCTGCCAATGGAGCGACCATGCTCGAACGCCAACGGCCTTGAGCCCTGCACTTCCACTGGTCGGGCAACCCACCAGTCGCGACCGGTGGCAGCGTTGAGTGAGTCCTGACCGAATCGCTGATCGGCAAGCAGACCGACATCAGCCTCGATACCGCGCTTGTGCAGATCAGCTTCGACACGCTCGACAGCCGTTATAAAGAGTTGCTTGAGATCGCTGATGCTGCCAAGGTCGCGTCCGGCCTGCTGGGCCAGCTCCACCAGTTGCCCGCGATGATCGAAGGCAAAGATGAACAACTGCTTCCACTCTTTGCGAGGCACGCTGACCTGATGCAGGCGTTGCAGGACAACATCGCGATCCGGCCGGGTGATCGGCACCGGGCTGTTGAACAGATAATCCAGTTCCGCCGGAGTCGGCATGGCGGGTGCGCAGGCATGGCGCGACACCACCAGACCGCCGCAGGCATTGGCCAACTGGCAGCAGCGCTCGTCACTGGCATCCTTGAGCCAGCCGCTGAGGAAGCCGGACATGAAAGCGTCACCGGCCCCCAGCACATTGAGCACTTCGACCCGCACGCCCGGATAAATGGCACCGTCTTCGAGGCGGGCCGGAATCGCACCGTGAATCACGGTGCAGCCCTGCGGCCCGAGCTTGACCACCAGAGTCGCAGCCGTCAGCCCACGCACCACCCGCAAGGCAGCGAGCAAGTCCTCGGTCCCGCCCGCGATCAGAAACTCTTCTTCGGTGCCGACGATCAGGTCAAAACGCGGCAGAATGCGCTGCACATGCTGGCTGACATGCTGATCGGCGACAAACCGGGTTTCGCCATCGGCCTTGCCGGCCAACCCCCACAAGACAGGCCGGTAGTCGATATCCAGAACTCGTTTGACGTTGTGCTTTTCAGCGTAATCCAGTGCCTGACTGCTAGCCTTGAAAACTTGCTCGGTGGAGAAATGCGTGCCGGTAATCAGCAGGGCCTTGCTTGAAGCGATCTGGGCCTCGTCGATGTCTTCGGCGCGCAAGGCCATATCGGCGCAGTTTTCGCGGTAGAACACCAACGGAAATGTTTCACGATCTTTCAACCCAAGCAGCACCATAGCCGTCAGACGCTCGGGATCACGCTTGATTGCGCTGACATCACAGCCTTCACGCGCCAGTGATTCAACCAGGAAACGCCCCATGTGATCGTCGCCAACACGGCTGAGCATGGCCGATTTGAGGCCCAGTCGAGCCGTACCGAAGGCAATGTTTGCCGACGAACCGCCCAGGTATTTGGCAAAGCTTGAGACATCTTCCAGCCGCGCTCCAACCTGCTGCGCGTAGAGGTCGACGCCAAGGCGTCCGAGGCAGATCAGATCCAACTGACGCCCACTGACAAAGCGAGTCTGGCCCATGGTGGCTCCTGTTATTTTTATCAGCCTGCATGTCACGCAATGGATGCGCAAAATGCTTTTGGTAGAACAGAGCCTAAAACGTCCCGCCGGATCAATCAATAATTATTCTATAATTTTTTCAAGTAGAATATTTTTTCCAATGACGATGCGCGGAGTGCTGTCACACTTGGCTGACAGGTGAGATATAGTTCATGGCTATGTACGAAAGCGGCCAGATCAATGCGCGATCAACGACACTCGGCCATTTTCGTACAGCGTGTGGCGCCCTAAAGAACAAGCAAAAAGGATTGAGATATGAACAGCACCGAGCAGCCGTCCCTGCCGGACACAGGCCTCGATACGCCACCGACCAGTGCCGAGGGCCTGCTGCGGCTGATCACCAATGAATATGACGGCCTGCCACGTCAGCTCAAACGTATCGCCAGCTACATGAGTCAGCAGAGCGACCGGATCATGGTCGATCGCATCAGCGATATTGCCCGGGAATGCGAAGTTCACCCTTCCGCCATCGTGCGCTTTTCCCAGCGCTTCGGCTTCAGCGGTTTCAGTGAAATGCAGGCGCTGTTCCGCGAGGCCTATACCCACAAGACCACGCCGGTACAGAACTACCAGCAACGCATCCGCAACATGATCGCCAACAAGTCCCAGAAAGCCCGCGGCGGCGATCTGGCTCGCGAATGCGTGAATGCCACCTTGTCGGGCCTGGAGCGACTGGGCGCGGACCTGGACGACGACGAATTCGAGAAAGCAGTGGACCTGGTGGTCAACGCCGACAATATCTACGTGGTAGGCGTACGCCGCTCCTTCGCCGTGGCCGATTATCTGGTCTATAACCTGCAACACACCAACAAGCGCATCCACCTGATTTCCGGCCTTGGAGGCAGTTATCGGGAACAGATGCGCAGCGTGCGGGCCAATGACCTGGTCATTGCCATCAGCTTCACGCCCTACGGCAAGGAAACCCAGCATTGCCTGCGCATCGCCCAGCACAATCAGGCCAAGACGCTGATCATCACCGACAGCAACCTTTCGCCATTGGCCAAACGAGCCAATTCGGTGCTGCTGGTCAATGAAGGCAGTTCGTTCGCCTTCCGCTCCTTGAGCGCCACACTGTGCCTGTGCCAGGCACTGTTCATTGCCGTGGCCTATCGCCTGGAATTGAAGGTGGATGAAATTCATGAACAGGCAGGGTTCGAGGACTGAGGCACTCTTTCATGGCGCAGCCTTTAGAGGGAGGCTGCCGGTTATTTGATTGGCGTCAAAAAACCATGAACACATTCATTTGAATAAAACGTTCAAGTGATCCAATACAAAACAATGTTCGTATTAGCTACAAAGTTGAACATCATTATCATCTGGATGTTTTTTTCATAATCCGTTGTACAAACACCCGAAGTGCCACCTATAGTGCCATCATCGCAGAAGGATACGCACGAGTGCCCTACGCACCGCAGGCCGAAGGACGGGAACCCTCATTACAACTTCCTCCTGAGCCACGCCGCCATGCTATTTAATTCAAACAAAAAAGAATTAATTGCCCTCCAGCAGACCATTGACCAACAAGCCTGGCTATTAAAAGCACTTGATCGTTCGATGGCCATCATCGAGTTCGATCTCAATGGTGTTGTGCTGACAGTCAATGACAACTTCCTGAACACCATGCATTACCGTCGCGAAGACGTGCTGGGCAAGGAGCACCGCAAATTCTGCCCGCCCGAATACGCCCGCAGTTCGGAATACAGCCAGCTGTGGAGTCGCCTGAGAGCCGGAGAGTTTGTCTCCTCGACTTTCCGTCGTGTAGCCGGCAATGGCGAGACGGTATGGCTTGAAGCCAGTTATAACCCGATCAAGGATGAGTCGGGCAAGACCGTGAAAATCGTCAAGTACGCGCTGGACATCACCGCCAAGGTCCAGGCCGACAGCGAAGCGAAAAACAAGCTGCTGGTCCTCGACCGTGCCATGGCTGTGATCGAGTTCGACCTGGAAGGCCGGATCCTGTGTGCCAACAGCAACCTGACGAACCTGATGGGTTACAGCGAAAAAGACTTGATCGGCAAGAGCCACAAGCTGTTGTGCCCACCGGAAATCACCAGCAGCAGCGAATATGCCGACTTCTGGAAACGCCTGAACAAGGGCGAGTTCTTCAGCGGCCAGTTCAAACGTGTCAACCGCCATGGGCAGACTCTGTGGCTGGAAGCCAGTTACAACCCCGTATACGACACGGACGGGAAGCTGTGGAAAATCATCAAATTCGCCTCAGACATCACTGCACGAGTCGAAAAACATGAGCGCGATACCGACAGTGCTGCGCAGGCCTATCACATCTCGGTACAAACCCGGAAAGTCACCGAACAAGGCACCCAGGTGATTCAGCAGGCCGCGAACGAAATGCGCCAGATCTCGGTGAATATCGAGGATTCGTCACGCATCGTTACCCAACTGGGCGAACGTTCGGAGCAGATCACCACCATCGTCAACACCATTCGCAGTATTGCGGAGCAGACCAACCTGCTGGCGCTGAACGCGGCCATCGAAGCGGCACGGGCCGGTGATCAAGGTCGCGGTTTTGCGGTGGTGGCCGATGAAGTTCGCCAACTGGCCGGACGCACCAGCCGCTCCACGGCCGAAATATCGGAGATGATCGGCGTAATCCAGAACGAAACCCGCCAGGCCATCGACAGCATGGAGAACACCCGCAGCAACGCGGTCAAGGGTGTCGACCTGGCGGATCAGGCCGGCTCGGTGATCGTCCAGATCAGCGAAGGCACCAGCCATGCGGTCGATGCGGTGAAAATGTTTGCGCGCCAGGATGTGGGGCACTGACAGATAGCCGTCACTTCAAGAGGCATTGGCCGCGACAGCACATTCAGGTACTGAAGATGTGCTGTCAAAGCAGGTCGTCGCGGCCAATGCCCCTCCCACCTCACATCCGCTGCTGGTTCTTTGCGCTGAGCTTTTTCGCCTTTTTCTCCAGCACCACATACACCAGCAGGGCAATCAGCAGAGGCAACAGGAAATAAATGGCCCGGTAGCCGATCAGCCCGGCCAGCAGGCTGCCCTTGGAAAACTCCTGGGCCAGTAAGGTGATGAACACGGTTTCCAACACCCCGAGCCCTGCCGGAATGTGAGTAATGACACCTGCAATACTGCTGATCAACAGCACACCCAATATCGCCGGATAGAACGCGTTATCCGGCAGCAGGGTGTAAATCACCATCGCCATCAACGACCAGTTCAAGGCCCCGAGGCCGGCCTGCATCAACGCCTGCCCGAGGGAAGGCAGAACGATTTCCTGCCCTCGCAGATTCCAGGAGCGCCGTTTGGAAAAGCGGCACGCCAGCAGGTAGGAAAAGCACAGCACCAGCAGACCCACACCGATCAGTTGCAAGGACGTCGTACCGACCTCCCAGGCCTTGGGCAACTTTGGGAAACCCATCGAGAAAACGGCCCCTGCCAGCAACATGTAGCCCAGCCAGTTGGTGATCAGACTGAAGCTCAGAATTCGGGTAATGGTCGGCACATCCAGCCCCAGCCGGGAATACAGGCGATAGCGCAAAGCAATTCCGCCCACCCAGGAACTCAGGTTGAGGTTGAAGGCGTAACAGACGAACGTCACCGGTACGATCTGCTGTATCGACAACTTATGGCCCGTGTAATAACGCGCCAGAATGTCGAACCCGCAATACGTCAGGTAACTGGCCAGCGCTACCAGTACCGCAATACTCAGGGTACTGAGTTTGTAGGACTGCAAGGCATGGCTGACTTCCTGCCAGTCGAGGTTCTTGACCAGCATGAACAGCAACACCGGCACGGCGATGAAGAAAAACAGGTTCAAGCCACGCTTGGCCCACTTCCAGCGGGTCCCGTGGCCATTATCGGCTGATGCCTGGGCGACCTGAGTCATGACGATTGCTCCCTGTCTCGCAAATCCTGATGAGCCTGCTGCTCGATGACACGCGCCTCGGGCATCACATCCCCTGCCCTGATGGGCTTGAGGCGCATGCCGTGGACCGGAAACAACCCGGCGATGGCCGGAAAATGCCGCAGGAAGTGGAAGCACAGAAAAATCATCGGCGCACGCCACCACTGACCACGGGCCGCGCCCTTGAGATTGATCTGGGTGCTGTGCTCGGCAGCCAGTTCGCGCAGATGCTCATGCAGATGTTGATTGAGGGCCGGGTCACGAATGAACAGATTGGCTTCCAGATTCAGCGCCAGGCTCAAGGGGTCCAGATTACTGGAGCCGATGGTGGACCATTCGCGGTCGATCAGCGCGACCTTGCCATGCAGCGCCCGCTGTTTGTATTCATGGATCACGACGCCATCGCGCAGCAGATAGGTGTAAGTCAGCCGTGAACAGACACGCACGAACGGCATGTCCGGTTGCCCTTGCAGAATCAGCGTGACCTTTACCCCGCGCCGCGATGCATTGCGCAGCTCTCGCAGAAAGCGATAGCTGGGGAAAAAGTAGGCATTGGCAATGGTGATTCGCTGGGTCGCACTCCGAATGGCCTTGAGGTATTGCTCCTCGATATCGGTGGTGTGATTACTGTTGTCACGTTCGGCCAGCAGCATCCGCGCACTGCCAGCGTATTTCAGCTTCAGGGGAATGGGTTTCAAGGTGGCACGGACCACCGGGTTGAGCATGTGCAGCGCGCTGCGATGGATATCGGCGAGAATCGGGCCACGCACCAATACGGCGTAGTCCTGTTTGGCCGTAAGCCCTGTGTCGGTCATGTGGTCGACGCTGTAGTTGATGCCACCGATGAACCCCAGTTCACCGTCGATCACCACCACCTTGCGGTGCAGGCGCCGGAACAGATTGGTACGCATGCCCATGAAGCGCGGACGCGGGTCGAACAACTGGATCTGGATGCCGGCATCGATCATGGTTTTGACGAATTCGGAACTCAAATCCGAAGTGCCGTAGTCGTCCACCGTGACCACCACCCGCGCACCATTGCCCGCGGCTTCGATCAAGGCCTGCTGCAAGCCCTTGCCGATACGGTCCTCGAAAATGATGAACGTCTCGACCAGCACTTCCTTGCGAGCCGCACGGATACACTCGAAAACACGGGAAAAGAAATCCTCCCCGTTGATCAGCAACTCGACACAATTACCGTCGCGCCACTGCCCTCGCTGCTCCCTGGCATCGTTGTTCATAAGGTCACCTCCACCGCCAAGGGTGCATGATCGGAAAGATGGGACCACGGCCGGTTGGACAGCACTTTGGGCCTGTGGCTCGTCGCGTTGCGTACATAAATCCGATCCAGCCTCAACAGCGGCCAGCGGGCTGGAAAGCTCTTGGCCGGCGCGCCAAAACGCTCGACAAAGACTTCATGCAGCCCTGTGCCTTCAAGCAACGCATCGGCACGCAAGCGCCAATCGTTGAAATCGCCGGCAACGATCACCGGCACACCGGCCGGCAGGCGCTCCATCAACTCGGCCAAAAGCTTGAGCTGTTGCCGCCGATGGCTCTCGAACAGCCCCAGATGCACACAGACCGCATGAACCTGCCCGTAATGCGGGACTTCAAGAATGCAGTGCAGCAACCCGCGCTCTTCAGTACCGTGAATGGAGATATCGAGGTTTTCGTGCTGAACGATGGGGTATTTGGACAGCAACGCATTACCGTGATGCCCTTCCGGGTACACCGCGTTGCGCCCGTAGGCAAAGTCCTTCCACATGCTGTCGGCAAGAAACTCGTACTGCGAAATCGTCGGCCAGTCCTTGATGCGCCGGGCATGACTGTTGTGTTCGCCATGGACTTCCTGCAGGAACACGATATCGGCGGACACAGTGCGCACCGCCTCACGCAGCTCCGGCAGAATGAAACGGCGGTTGAAGATGCCGAAACCCATATGCATGTTCATGGTCAGCACATTCAATGAAATGTTCGCTGATACCGGCGTTATGTTGCCCAAGGGGGGACTGGGACTGGCACTGGTCAAGGCTCGCTCCTTCACGACATTCAAGTCATATGAAGCCGGACGAATGCACAGGTTCCGTCGTTTGTCGAACAGGCAGCCGCAGATTCAACTATCTGCCAAAGACGCAATCGAACATGGACCTCTCCCATGCTTTCAAGGCATGAGGTTTACTTAATGCACAACTGGCCGAAACAGTGTCTGAAGCAGGCTTTCTGAAACCGCCTAAGCTATTCAAGATCAGCCTTGAGACAACATGACAAGGATACCGGCAGTGGATTCACCGTCTTCTGAAAGCTATACCTACCGGGCCAAATGGCTGCATTGGGCCATGGCCGTCCTGATCGTGCTGGCTTATGCCTTGATTCTCAGCCGTACCCAGTTCGGTAAGGGATCGGAATACCGAGTATTCGTCGTCCAGAGCCATTTCTGGGTTGGCATCGCGATATTGGCCCTGGCATTCTTTCGCGTTGCAGAACGCCGTCGCCATCGACCACCGGGTATTACCCCGCCGCTTGAAGGCGTGCTGCGCCTTGCGGCAACCGTGTCGCACTACGCCCTGTATGCATTCCTGTTCGCCCAGCCTGTGCTCGGTCTACTCACGGTCGTGGTTGAAAAAGGCGCGTTGCCGATCCCGCTGACAGATGTGCTGATCCCCTGGCCATTCCCTACTTCGGGCCGTGTAGCCGAGCAGTTCGAGGACCTGCACAAGTTGCTGGCCTCGATCTTTTATTACGTGATCGGGCTGCATGCGACAGCTGCGATCTGGCATCACTTCGTGCGCAAGGACAATACGCTCAAGCGGATGCTGTAGGAGAGGATTAATTGGCCTGTGCAGACTGTATGATTGCCAGCGTTCACTCCCATGGATCAAGGACACCCCATGCGCACCCGGCTGTTGACTGCTCTGACCCTTGCTGTCGGCTCTGTTTTTTGCACTCAGGTTCAAGCCAGCGGCGATGATTCCTGCTACCCGAACTGGACAATCCTCAAGGAGCGTCTGGATGTCTGCAGCAATCTGGCTTTCCTCAGCCCCGGTAACGACAGTCAGGTCAATCTGCGCTTGCTGCTGGCCGATCAGGGTGCGCTGGCGCTGCAACCCCACGCACTGAACAGCGACGATCTGGCGCAGGGTTATGGCCCGGTGCCCTTCCCTCTTTATCGTCTGGGCGCGATCAAAGTCCGGGACGAAGCTGAATCCCCGGAGCAGCCTGTCAGCGCGGCCTTGATTCCATTGCTGGAAAAACTGGGTATCAAGCACGAAGTTACCGAAACTGCTGGTGATGCGTTCCTGCAAGGAGAAGGCAGCCGCTGCCGCAGCAACACCCAAACCAGCGCCACAGCCTTTATCGAGCAGTTGGTCGCCAGCCCGGCGTTGAACGACAGCGAACGCCGCTCGCTGGCCAATGCCCGCCTGCAATTGCTGACCGTATGCGGCTGGGACGCCAGCCAGCAGGTCAGCAAGATCCCCGCAGATCTACCGTCCTCGACCGGCAAGGCATTCGCCACCTATCTGCGAGCCGCCAGCGATTTTTACAGCGGCCGTTTTGCCGAGGCATCGACAGGCTTTGCGGCCCTTGCCGAAAGCCCGCAGCCCTGGCTCAAGCAGACCGCGCTGTACATGAGCGCACGCACCGCGCTGAACGATGCCCAGCAAAACGCTTTCAATGAATACGGCGAACGCTCTGCCGAACAACTGGACAAGGCTGCGCTGCAACGGGCCGAAAGCGGCTTCGAGCGGTATCTGCAAGCCTATCCTCAAGGCGAATACGCCGCTTCGGCTCAAGGCTTGCTGAGGCGCGTTCACTGGCTGGCCAATGACTCCGACAAACTCGCCAGGGATTTCGCCCTGCAACTGACTCAAACCAGCGATGCGCAGCGCAACGTTTCTCTGGATGAACTGGTGAGCGAGGTGGATACCAAGCTGCTGACGGTCAACCGGCAGGCAGTGCAAACGCCTTTGCTGATGGCCATCAATGACCTGATGTGGATGCGGGAAAAGTCGACCCCGAAACTGACCGAAGCAGACTTGCAAGCGCAGAAACCGATCTTTGCCGAACAGCCTGCCCTGTATGAGTACTTGCAGGCTGCATTTGCCTTATATGTCGAAGATAACCCGGCAAAAGCCCTGACGCTGCTGCCGAGCGAACCACCGGCCACGCTCGACTACCTGAGTTTCAGCCAGCAGATGCTGCGCGGCCTGGCACTGCAAGCCCGCCAGGACTGGAAAGCCGCACAGGCCTTGTGGGAGCACCTGCTGCCGCTGGCCAAACAGCCGCTGCAACGCGAACAACTGGAACTGGCTCTGGCCATGAGTTACGAGCGAGACGAGCAATTATCCCGAGTCTTCGCAGCGGACTCTTCGATCCAGTCGCAACAGGTACGTTACACCCTGCTCAGACATGTAGCCGATGCCGATCTACTGCGCCAACAGACCACCCAGGGCCCGGACGCCACCGAGCGCAATACCGCGCTGTTCGTCCTGCTCTATAAAGACCTGCTGCGCAATCGCTATGCTGACTTTGCCGAGGACTTCAAGCGATTGCCAGCCACGCTTCCCGACGAGAAGCTGGGTTACAGCCTGGGTTATGTGTATGAAAAGGGACCCGAACTTGCCCTCTTCCACTGGCAAGGCGACAAGGCCCAGTCCGGCTACACCTGCCCGGGCATCGCCCAGACAGCCGCCGTCTTGCAGGCTGACCACAAGAGCCCGCAAGGCCTGAACTGCCTGGGCGAGTTCATGCTGCGCAACCAGCTGGACAGCATGCCGCTTGACCAGAAGCGTCACGCCGACAGCCTGGGCGGTACCGCGCCGGGGTTTGCCGGTGAGGCCTTCTCCCGACTCGAAGGCTACAAGCAGGTCATCGCCAACCCCAAGGCACCACGCGACGACAAAGCCTACGCGCTGTTTCGTGCAATCAACTGCTATGCGCCCTCGGGCTATAACAGTTGTAACGGCAAGGATGTCGAACCCGCTGTACGCAAGGCCTGGTTCAAGCAATTGAAAGGCGAATTCGCCGATACCCGCTGGAGCAAATCGCTGCAGTACTACTGGTAAATCGCGATGCGTTTATGGCGTTTTCTGACGCTGCTCTGGCTGCTTGGCCCGCTGCATGCCTGGGCAGCGGTGGATGCCTCGGATTACGACGCCTTCTGGCTATGGGGCGGCGTGACCTCGCAGCCAGTACTGGCAAAAGCCAAGACGCTGTACGTGCTGCAAGGCCAGATCAGCACCTCACGCCGCGACCCGCAACAGCGGGTCAACTTCATCGCACAGGGAATGGCCGTAACCCGACTGCCTCAGGAACAGCTCTGGGTGGTATATCGCGCCCATACCCTGCGCTGGCCAGAGCCGGTCTACCGCCAGTTGCTTGGCCAGGTCGAACGCTGGAGACAGGCAGGTAATACCCTGGTCGGCATCCAGATCGATTTCGATGCCCGCACCCGCTACCTGAATGAATACGTCGACTTCCTGCGCGACCTGCGCCGCCGTCTGCCACCCGAATACCGCCTGAGTATCACCGGCCTCATGGACTGGAGCAGCAACGCCGACGCCCGCTTCATCGGCGACCTCAAAGGCGTGATCGACGAAGTGGTGGTGCAAACCTATCAGGGGCGCCACAGCATCCCCGACTACGCCGCATACCTGCCACGCCTGAACCGCCTCGGCCTGCCGTTCAAGATCGGCCTGATTCAGGGCGGCGAATGGCAAGCGCCGGGGTATCTGCAAGACAACGAGTGGTTCAGGGGGTATGTGGTTTTCTTGCAGAATCGATAATGCGATAGCTCCTGCAAGATGAGGGTTCGGGGACTACGCTGAAACCTCCACCCTATCTCCCACGTTGCACAGGATCAGGAGAACATCATGACTCAGCATGCAAGCCTCGCCGGTAAAGTCGCACTCGTTCAGGGCGGCTCACGCGGTATCGGTGCCGCTATCGTCAGACGCCTGGCCAAGGAAGGCGCGGCCGTTGCCTTCACTTACGTCAATTCCGAGATCAATGCACTCGACTTGCAGGACAGCATCGGCGCCAACGGCGGCAAGGCACTGGCCATTCGTGCCGACAGCGCCGATGCCACCGCCATTCGCCACGCCGTAGAGACCACCGCCGAAACCTTTGGTGGCCTGGATATTCTGGTCAACAATGCAGGTGTGCTGGCCGTCGGCCCGCTGGATGAGTTCAGCCTGGAAGACTTCGACAGAATCCTGGCCATCAACGTGCGCGGCGTGTTCATTGCCACTCAGGAGGCGGCCCGCCATATGAGCGAAGGTGGCCGCATCATCAATATCGGCAGCACCAATGCCGACCGCATGCCTTTCGCTGGCGGTGCGCCTTATGCCATGAGCAAGTCTGCACTGGTGGGCCTGACCAAAGGCCTGGCCCGTGATCTCGGCCCGCAGGGCATTACCGTCAATAACGTACAGCCAGGCCCGGTGGATACCGACATGAACCCGGCCCATGGAGAATTCGCTGAAAGCCTCATGGGTTTCATGGCCATCCCGCGTTATGGCAAAAGTGAAGAAATCGCCAGTTTCGTCGCCTACCTTGCTGGCCCGGAGACGGGCTATATCACCGGTGCCAGCCTGACCATCGACGGCGGCTTCAGCGCCTGACCCGGCCCGTAACACATCCACCTCATCGTCCCCTCGCCAGGCAAGGAAGCCGGGGATGAACCTGAAAGCTGCACTTTTTGCTTAACCGCATGAAAATTCTGAAAAAAAGTTTGCGTTCAGAAAACGTTTCGACTACATTAGCGCGCCTCGACAGACACAACAGTCTGAAGAGATACGGTGAAGTGTCCGAGTGGCTTAAGGAGCACGCCTGGAAAGTGTGTATACAAGAAATTGTATCGAGAGTTCGAATCTCTCCTTCACCGCCAAATTAGAAAAACGCGAAGCCCCTGAATTCACAGAATCTCAGGGGCTTCGTGGTTTTCGGCGTTTGAAAAATGCTCATGGGATTCACATGACAAAAACCGCGCTATTGATACTGGCCTTGCTGGTCCAGACAACCGCCCAGGCTGCTGGCGATGCAGAAGCAGGCAAGGCGGTCTTTACCCGACTCTGCTCCGGCTGCCACAAGATCGGCCCCTCGGCGCGCAGCGCATTCGGCCCGCCTCTCAACGGCATCATCGATCGCCAGGCCGCACAATACCCAGACTACAAGTACACCCCCGAGATGCAGGCTTCCGGCATCATCTGGACCCGCGAAAAGCTCAGCGCCTTCATCAAGGACCCCAGCGAAATGGTTCCCGGCACCCGCATGAAACTCTGGTGGATGGGTAACGATCAGCGCATGGAAGACCTGCTGGAGTATCTGGAAGCAAATAAGTAGCCCGCTTTTTGTGGGAGGCAGCTTGCTGGCGATGCCATGGAACAGCCGCCTCCCATCGACCTGCTTCACTGCCTAAAAGGGCGTGATTGACCTTACTTTTCCGGATTGTAAGGCGGGTAATCATCCTGAGTGCCCTTCTCCTTTGCCGGCGTCTTTGCAGGCTTTACAGGGTCCATTTGCGGATCCTCGGCATCAGGGGATTCCGTATTGAAATCCGGGTCGTCCGAGTTACCAGTCTTCGAGTTATCACCTGTCATTGCGTACCTCCAGTCAGATCGGTTTGAGTCTGATACCTGCACGTCAGAAAACCTCTGGCCACAAGAGTGCGACACAACAGACCAGCGGTAGCCGCAACAAGACGCAAATGCTAGCCTTGCGCTCTCGACGGAGATACTTCATGAAATGGCCTTCACTGGCGCTGGCAGCCGCAGCGCTGAGCTTCAACGGTACCGCCCACAGCGAAATATTCAAATGCACCTCACCTGAAGGCCATGTGAGCTTCGCATCCATACCGTGCGCTGAAAGCGACGCCAGCACCTCAGTACAAAGACAAGGCCCGCCCAAGATGCTGCGCCAGGGCGAACCCGTGGACCATGCCCACAAGGTCAACCTCAAAGCCACCGAATTTCTGAAAGTCAGCGGGCGGGCGAAGGTTACTGTCTACGAGACGGAAAGTTACAAGCAATACCAGCGAGACAGACCACCACCGCCTACAGCGGTATCGCAGTGCAAGAGCCCGCTTTATAACAGCCAGTGTTTTGATCCGTCGGGTGGGTATTCGTCGAAGAAGATGGGGAAATGAGCGGGGCTCGATAAAAGGGATGTATTGATATCGTCCCTTTTTTATCTGATGGATCGTTAGCGTTTTACCTGGGAGATAATAAGTGGCACATAGACAGGGCTGGCGGCAACAGCCTGTGCTTCGTCGATCTAGTCGGCCGAAAACTCGACATACGCCGTAATCTCTCCAAACGGGGCACTCCTCATCGCGTCCGACACAATCACTCCCGGCGAAATTGACTTGTAGCTATAGTAAAAAAACTCTGCGGGCGTTTGATTATCTGCGGCAACGATCAAGAAATACTTGTCATCTGAGGGAGCGACGCCTGACCACCGGACAGTCATCGAGTTTTCGCCAAGCAGATGGTCAGCGATCAAATCCCCTTTTGCATTAGCCACTGCAACCCGAGGTTTCAGAGCAGTATTGAAAAGCGCAAGGCACATCTTATTGCACATCGTTCGGAGATGAATGGTATAGGCTTGCCCTTTCTTCATCTGAAAATCAAATACCCGATAATTTCCAGGCTCTTGGCCGATGGCAAGGCGTGGATCGGTGGCGCCAATCTGCCACTTTTCGGGAAAAATTTCCCAGCCAATTGGCAGAGGCGTAGACGTAGCCTGCTGGATGGCTTGGGGAAATGAGTAAGCGATTGGTGTTGTGGAAGTCTTAAGCTGCTCCAGGTACTCGTGTTTCATATTGCTGGCACAGCCTGACAGCAGTAGGGCTAGAATGACTAACTTTAAAAATCCAATCATTTAAAGACCTTATTATTAAGTAGTTCTAAAAAAATGCTATGGCCTTTTGGGGTCACTGTGCGCTTTCACGCCAACCATAACTATCACAAGGTATTTTCAGCAGCATCAACCACAGACAAAATAATACCCAAATACCCGTAAATTTATTTTTAACAATTCCTAACCAATGAGATCTGAACGTCATCTTTCCTGAAAGAGCGGCACATACAGACAACACCCTTAAAACTAGCAGCATAAACTTCACACCCCCAAAAAAAACAGTGACTTATCGTAGATCCTGACATTACTGTCTAACAGGAATGCAATCTCCTCAAAAAATATATAACCTAATGAATATAGAAGCCCCCTTCTACACCCACAATATAGCACCCCCACCCACTGCAATGAGCTTTATTTTTTACTCATCGACCACACAAATAATTCATAGCCCGACAACTCTAAAAACCGAACAACCCGATAGCTGCAAACCAAATCTTTAGAGAGTTCTCTTCAGAAAATAGCTACCTATTAAAATCCGGGTGAGAGGACGTTACATCTAGGATGTCACTCACACCACAAATATAAACAAAGCCAGGATTCAAAGCCTCAATAGAATTTTCACCCCCCACAAAATAAAATAAAACCCTCCAATATGCCTCCTCTTTGAAAATCAAAATAATTAAAATACGACTCTATAAATAGGGCATCTTTCGAGAGTCGCCCCTACCACAGAATGCTCTCTAAACAAAAAAAACCGTATCACTTAACTCTTACAAATCGCCCCATTAACACCCCCAAAACACCCCCAACCAGAATTAAGCGCAGCATTAAACACATCCTTTCAAAACTTACTTTTATTATAACGATTACAGCACCTCACACATCAATCTTAAGCACCCTATGAAGCAGAATTAAGGAGCACCTTTAGCATAGTCATCCACCCCAAACTAAACAACTACAACATCACCAGAATCCAGATAAATTGTATAAGACTCATATTCAGCACAGGGGTCAGCCTCAACTAAAACCCCATCACCAGAGCCAAATGATATTTGCAATGTCGCACTCCCAACTGCTTCAACCAACACGACATCTTTCAACAAAAAATCCAACAAGGGAGCGCTGGTAGATGAGTCTGTGAATTCACGCCTCCCCGGCACACCATTAAGCTGATAAGCCAGCCCCGCC
Source organism: Pseudomonas cichorii (assembly GCF_018343775.1). NCBI lineage: Bacteria > Pseudomonadati > Pseudomonadota > Gammaproteobacteria > Pseudomonadales > Pseudomonadaceae > Pseudomonas > Pseudomonas cichorii. The sequence continues at coordinate 1,945,233 of NZ_CP074349.1, read as the reverse complement.
TCAATACAAAAGGAAACTTTATATGGAGGTATGCCGGGGGCAACTTGTGGACGCGAAAAATCCAGCCTTGTGACCCCTACACCGAAACACACCATTTCCAAGTAACACCCGGAAAGAAGTTGAAAATCAAAATCATCTGGTAAAGTGTACATATTTCATCCTAGTCAAATCTATGGTCTTTCAACGACGAGTAGGTGGTACAGAATCTGGTGGAAGTGGAATATGCGTATCTCCCGGTCCTATACCCGGTTTTCCTGTCGCAGGATTCATCCCTTGCTTGCCTGCATTTTGCCAACGCCAATACCCATTTTCGTATCCTGATATAGGTGATGACCCAGGTGGCATAACTCTAATGTGCTCTCCCTTCGCAGGATCAGTACCAGCGGGAAAATAAATTTCACCACCATTTCGTCCTGGCCGACTCACCCAGCCTGATGGAATTATAGGTGCCTGTGGAGGATTTGATATTTCCTCTACAGTTTTTGGAACCTTCGGCCCTCCATTTGTACCAAAACCGCCTTTCCCCCCTGACATTATACCTAATGCAGCACCTTGAAGTTTTGAAAGCCATGAAGCAGTCTCAGGAGACACTCCTTTAGCCTCAAGAGAAATCTTACTTTCAGCCTGCCTGAGTGCCGACACCTCTGTCATAAGCTGAAGTGCGTATGCAGGCAAATCCGCACGTATAGACATCGGAATGGCCGAGTCTTTTGTGAGCTTGGACAAGCGATCCAACAATTCAAGACGATGATCCAGCATATCCCTGTTATTTTTCAGACAACCCGCAGGATCCACATCACATTGCAGCAACAGTTCATCTTGATTAACAACACTTAGCTTTCTAAAATTTTCTTTGACCTCAGCACAATTCCCTTTCTCTTCACACCCGCGAGCCTCCCCTACAAGTTTCTCTAACTCGGCGTGTTTAAGGGAGTTATAAAGGGTACCATTTGCAGCAACAGCAGAAGCCGCTGACGCATCGCCCCCAGTTACAATCCCCGTCAAAACACCAATCAACTGAGAAGCCGTCAACAGTTGACTCACACCTGCCTTATAAGCCGTACTGTTTTTATCGAGACCTGCTGGCAGAAACTTCTCCGCCAGCAGCCCTACGAGTGCTTCGTTCGCACCGGCAGCCAATGCACCCGTACGGAAATCCCCCCCCATGGCTTCGGCCATCAATCCGCCAAGCGCAGCATGCATCGCTACTTTCGTGAGTTTGCCGCTGTCATTGATAAGTGCGTAATCGCCGATCTCGTTGGCAGCAACCGCACCGGCAATACTGATACCCGCACTCACAGCGGAACCGGCCAGATTATCCTTGAAGCTACCACCCATGATCGCGGTCTTGAGCGCTGACTCGACAACAACCTTCTGGGTTACAGCGCTAACACTGGAAAGATTAAAACCCAGATTGGTCGGATCAATAGCTGGCACAAGACCTGCCGTCATCCCTGCCAGAGCATAACCTTTGATGCTATTTGAAGAGGTCACGTCCTTGAGAATGGCCCCAAGATCCCCCTTGTTATTGATTGCGCTTGTGACTGTCGTCGTTGCTACGCTACTCGCAACGGCACCGGTAGCCCCCATCAAGCCAAACCCGGCTGGCCCCATCACAAACGACATCAGAATGGCAATTGCAATCTGTGCAGCTGGCCCCAGCCCTGAGTTGTTGTACTTGAAGCTCTCGTGGATTTCCTTGACCTGACGCCAATCCACATCGCCTCGCTTCTCGGCCTCTTTCAGCCAGGCCAGTTGCGGATCGGCCTGGACCATGGCATCAATACTTTGGCTTACACTTTCTTGATTGACCTGTTTGACGTCGATCCGAAGGCCATCCACAGCCTTAATGACAATATCGCCCTGAGCCACCAACTCACTCTGGCGCAAGGTTTCGTCAGTTCTGCCCTTGCCTTTCGATGAGAACCAGGTAGCACTGTTCTTGCTCTTGGTATGACTCTCCTGATGCAGATCTTTCACCCCTTCAAAGGTGATACCGCCACCGCTTTCAATGGTCAGATCATTGCCACTGGTAAGCTTGGCCACCTGATACAACTGGTCGCCACCGCTCTCCAGCGTCAGGTCGCCGCCGGAGGTGATTTCGCTGCCGACATTGCGGATATCGGTCACTTCATCCCGCTTGGTTTTCTTTTTGCCCCAGCTGCCTTTGCTCTTCTTGTCGTAGAGGTAGTAATCACTGTCCTGTGCGGCCAGGATGCTGAGGTTTTCGCCTGCCGACAGGTTGGCGTTTTCGCCTGCGGTGATGCGGCTGGAGATGACGGCCAAGTCCTGGCCTGCGTTCAGGGCAATGCTGCCGCCAGCGTTCAAGTCGGCGGATACCTGTTTGACGTGGTCGCTCTGGACGGTGAGTTTCTTGCTTCTGGACAGGGAGTGGGTTTCGTCTGCCGCCGAGCTGATGGTCATGTTCTCGGTCGCGGCCATGGCGATATCGCGCTTGGCGTCGATGTCGCTGGCTACAACGTTGATGTCACGTCCCGACAGGGCCATGAGGTCACGGCCGACGCTGACGCTGGAGCCCAGTTGCGTGATGCTGGATTGGGTACTGTTCGTGCTGAAGAGCCGTGTCTTTTCCGTTTGTACCACGCCGATATTTACGTCACGACCGCCAATCAGGCTGAGGTCGCGACCTGCCTGCAAGGTGCTGCCGATACTCTGAACATCGCGACCGGCCTTGATGGTCAGGTCGTTGGCGGATTCGACGCGGGCGGCGCTGTCGGCAAAAACCTCATACCCCATTAGTCCGCCAGCGCGGGAAACGGTCCGTTCGTTGATGACATCGCCACGAGTGGCGGCCAGTGTCACATCGCGCCCATAAAGGATGCCGCCAGCCTTGTTGATCAGGTCGTTGCCTGCCAGCAGGTCAAGACGATTGCCTGCTTCGATCAGGCCTGTGTTGATCAGATTGGTGCCTGCCGTTGCAGACAGATTATTGGTGGCGCGTAATGTTCCGACGTTATCGAGCTCTTGACCTGCCGTCAGCGTGACGTCGTTACCTGCAATCAGCGCACCGGTCGGGCCCAGACGGTTGTTGGCCTGGGCCAGGTAGAGCACGGGCACCAGGACTTTCTCGCCATTTACCTCATGTTCTTCGAGCCAGACGATGTCATGGGTCAGGGCCGCCACTTGTGGTGGCGTCAATGTCACCCCGATAGCCAGGTTCAGTTGCTCCTTGCTGGCGATGGCGTTGTTCATCAGGTACTTGAGCTGAGCCTCGTTAGAGGTCTGTCCAGCCAGGAACGCCTGACCGGTACGGGCCACGATGGCTTGCTGGACAAGACGCTGCTCGTACAGGCCATCACCGAGACGCTTGGCACTGGCTTCAGGGTCGTAGCCCAGGCCGGCCAGCAGGTAGTCCGAACTCATGAACTGGCGCAGGTCGGTCAGGACCGGGTTGGTTTCGATGAGGTATTTATGTGGATTCGGCGGCGCGGTATTACCGGGCAAGGCCTGGACACGGGCGACCTGGGTGCTCGGCACCGCTGTCGACGTGGTTGTGCCGTTCTGAGCCGTGGTGGTGCTGGAAGCCACAGGGGTAATGACGGGAACGGTTGTTGCCCCTTGACCGGGCAAGGAAACGGTGCCGTTCTGGCTCTGAACCTGGGTCACGTCGGCAACCGGTGTCAAGCCTGTAGACCCGGCGCTATGGCCAGTAAGTTGCAGACGGGTCGCTGAATCGACTGGAGCGCTGGAGTCAAAGGCGGAAGCATTGGCGCTCAACCCCGAGTTCTGACGGACCACATCAGCCAGTTGGCGAGTGGCTGTCGAAACCTGCCCGGCTGTCCCGAACTGAAGGGCTCTGGCCTGGGTATCGGAAACGGTCTGCTCGCGTTGGGCGACCGACACGCTGGCACTGCCGAGTGTCCAGTTTTGTGGCGCAGTGCTGGTTTGAGTGGCTGCGACATTGCTGCCGGTCTGAGCACTCAGGCGGAACAGGCCATTCTGGCCAGTGGGCAGGCTGAAGCCTGGCAGGGCTAATGGATTGACTTGTTGTTGGGACAAATCAGGCGGTAGTTGACTGTTGAGCCTGATAACGGAGGTTCCGATACCATTGACTTTGGTGTCGCCTACCTTACTGGTGCCGCCAGTCAGGATGTAATCCTGATGAATAACACTGTTCTCCAGGGTCTGGGCGGCCGTGATCGAAACATTGCCACCCGCTTGGATAACGGCACTACGGCCGCTACTTGTACCTGCTGCACCGCCACTGTCTTTCGCAATTTCAATATCGCTGAGTAGTAGATGATTAGATATCTGGGTCGGCACTTCTAGCAGATTATTCCGATCATACTGAGAGAGCGTTGCACTCTCAAAACCGAACTGAAGTCCAGTTCTTATGATGTTATAGGCACCATATACAAGGACATCGGCTCCCGTCTCACTGTCTCTGAGAAGCGCTCCTCGGTACGTATAACCATCTCGCCCTCCCACTCTGGCAGAACCTGATCGAGGTATGGCCTTGTGGATATTATTTTCCACATCAAGGTAATACACATAGGAGGGGAAGTCAGGGCTGTTTCTTTGGTTGTAGGGCACCATGACAGTGGATAAAAAATCCCCAACACTATCAGCGTCCATGTCACGGATCAGATACACGCGCGTGCGCTCTATGATCCCGCTCTGTGCGCCGATATTCTGCAGACTGTCTGCATTGATATTGATATTACCGCCAGCACTCACCGTACTTTTGCTATTGAGAAAACTTCCTCCCCGGAAAACGAAATCTTTGCTAGCCGTTAATAGTGCTGGAGCACTGATGTCGGTGTCTAAACTTTCATAGACCTCACGAGAAGCAAACGTAAGGGTGTTGTAGTCACCTGTACAGTCATTACACATACTGGCAATCAATCCCGACACCAACTTTCGCTGACTAGACGCCAAGCTGCCATCGGTACGATTCTCAAAACGATCAGCGTTGAGCGTGAATGCCCCGCCGCTCTCCATTGAGCCGGAGATGTTGTAAACATCAGTGGCCCGAGCCGCGCCACCGTAACCGCCGATCACTATGTTACCAAGCCCGTAAAGATCGCCCTTCAGGTTGCTCAAACTCCCCACATTGGCCTGCATATCCCCGCCGCTGAAGATCAGCCCCTGACTGTTAATCAGGCTCGCGGTGTTGAAGGTGAGGTTTTGCGTGGCACCCAAGGTGCCGTAGTTGGTGACGCTACCGGCATTGACGATCAAATCGGCCGCCGACGTGATACGCCCGTAGTTGCTGGCCAGACCGGTGATGTTGAGTTCGGTCCGGGCGCCACCCGTAAGGCTGGCGGTACTGGCGAGTGCCAGTTGGCTGGCGGTCAGGCCCAGGGTGCCCAGGCTGCTCGTACGCCCACCTCCCCCATACCCCCCGCTCAGGTTCAAACTCAGCGTCCCGTCACTGGCGATCACCCCTTCATTCGTCCAGCTCCCCCCCGTCCCTACAAACGCACTCGAAGCCAGCAACTGTCCGCTGGCAGTCTGGTTGAAGGTGCCGACATTGACCGTAAGCCGGCCGGCCTGGATCACGCTGCTGTTGGTCCAGTTGTCTGCCGTGACGGTCAGGCCGCCGCGGGTCACGAGGTTGCCGCCGGCCTGGGTGAGGTTGGCGGTGGAGATGTCGAAGGTGCCGGCACCGGCGTGCAGCAGGTTGCCGTTGGTGTTGAGGAAGCTCGCGGCGTTGAGGATCAGGTTGCTGTTGGCGACTTCCACGGTGCCGTTGCGGTTGTCGAATTGGGTGCCGATCTGGAAGTCGGCGGCGTCAGTGGTGCCGAGTGAGCGTATCTGGCCGGTCTGGTTGTCGAGGCTGGTGGCCTTGATGGCCAGGCTGCTGTCGCTTTCGATGATGCCCAGGCGGTTGTTCAGGGCGCCGGTCAGTCTGAGGTCGACCTGGCCGCCGGCGATCTGGCCGTCGTTGTCGCCGCTGTTGTCGAAGTCGTTGCCGATGACCCGTACCAGGCCTTTGGCGTAAAGGCCGCCGTTGCGGTTGTCGAGGTTGGCGGTGGTGAGCAAGGCTTCGCCGGTGCTGGCCGAGACGCGGCCGCCGTAGTTGTCGAAGCCGCCCAGGGCGGTCAGGCTCAGGCGTTGGCCCTGGATGACGCCGCCCTGACGGTTGGCCGCGAGGTCGTAGCCGTTTCTCAGGACGCCGGTGATCTGCGTGGTCAACAGCCCTTTGAGGCTGGACAACACGCCGCCGCGGCTGTCGAGGCTGGCGGCTTCTACTGTCAGGTCACCGTTCTGGGCAATGAGGCGACCGTTGAGGTTATCGACGCCCTCGCCCACTTCGACCTTGAGGGTGCTTTGGCCTTGTACCGCGCCCCGGGTGTTGTCCAGGCTCGCGGCGTCCAGTTCCACGCCCGCGTTCTGGCTGTAGATCAGGCCGTCGGTGTGGTTGAGGACCTTGCCGGTGGCGGTGATCAGCAGGGTGTCGTTGGCCGCGATGGTGCCTTTATTACTGTTGTCCAGGGCGCCGGTGTTGAGGGTCATCAGGCGCTGGCTGATCAGTTGCCCGCCCTGGTTGTGGACGGCGCTGCTGCGTTTGAGCAGCCAGTCACCGCCGCTGGCGAGTGTGCCGCCGGTGTTGGTCAGGGCGCCGATCAGGTCGAGGGTGGCCTTGCCCGGGCTGGTGATTGTGCCCGCGCTGTTGTCGAGGGCGTTGGCGGTGATCGCGAGGTCCGCACCGCTGTCGATCAGGCCGTTCTGGCTGTTGTTCAGCAGGCCGGTAACGGTCAGGGTCTGTGCCGCGCCGCTGGAGAGGATGCCGCCGCGGTTGTCGAGGCTGTCGGCGGTCACGGTCAGGGCTGTCTGGCTGACCAGCGCGCCATTGCTGCTGTTGAGCAGGGCACCGCTGAGGTCCACGTCCACCGCGCCGTTACGGCTGGACAGGGTGCCGCGGTTGCGGTTGTCCAGGGAGGTGGCGGTCACGTCCAGCCCTTGCCAGCCGGAGATGAGGCCGTTCTGGTTGAGCAGGCTGGCGGCATTGAGGGTCAGCAGGTTGCTGCTGATGAGCTGGCCGCCGCTGTTGTCCAGGGTCTGGCCGGTCAGGGTGAAGCTCTGGGCGCTGGAGATTTCACCGCCCTGGTTGTTGATGTTTCGCACCCGCGTGAGGGTCAAGGGACCTGTGGCGGTGATCAGGCCGGCGTTGTTGTTGAGGTCCGCACCGTTGAGGTCGACGCTCAGCCCGGCATTGCCGATCAGGCGACCGGCATTGAGGGAGATCGCGTTGAGGACCAGGGTCATGGCCCCGAGCCCGGAGACTTCGCCACCGGTGTCGGCGCTCAGGCTGTCGGCGGTGATGTTCAGGGTGCCACGGCTGTTGATCAGGCCGTTGGCACCGGTGTCGAGGGCGGCGCTGTCCAGGGTCAGGGCGGTGTTGGCCAGCAGTTGTCCTGCGCGGTTATTGAGGTCGCCCGAGGTGATCTTCAAGGTCTCGGCAGCGTTGATCAGACCGTTGTCGCGGTTGGTGAGCTGGCCGGTGACGGTGAGTTCCAGGGCATTGCGGCTGGTCAGGGTGCCGCCGCTGTTGTCCAGGCTGCCCGCCGTGGCATCGACGCCCGCCGCGGCGATCAGGCCCTTGACGTTGTTCAGGGCCTGGGCGATGCGCAGGGTCAGCAACTGGTTGCTCAGCAGCGTACCGCCGCTGTTGTCCAGCGATAGGGCCTTGAGGGTGAAGGCCTGGGCGCTGGAAATCTCACCGCCCTGGTTGAGCACGACCCCGAGGTTTTTCAGCAGCAGCGTGCCGGGCGCGTTGATCAGGCCGCCCTGGTTATCGAGCAGGCCCTGGTTGACGTCCAGGCTCAGAGAGGTGGCGCTGGTCAGGCTGCCTTTCTGTTGTTCAAGGCTGCTGACGCTCGCAACCAGTGCCTGGCGGCTGGCAATGCTGCCGTCGTGGTTGGTCAGTTTGGCGGCGGTGAGGTCCATCCGCTCGCCGCTGCTGATCCGGCCCTTCTGGCTGTTGTTCAGGTCGCCGGTGTCGATCGTGACCCGGCCCTTGCCGCTGACGGTGCCTTGCAGGCTGTTGTCGAGAGCGGTGCTGTCCAGGTCGAGCTCGCCATCGGTGACCAGTTCGCCGCCCTGGTTGAGGATCGCGCCGGCGCTGTCGAGGGTCAGCTTACCGGCACTGGACACGCTGCCCGCCGTGTTGGTCAGGCTGCCGACGTCGAGGGTCAAGGTGCCTTCGCTGCTGATCAGGCCCTGGGTGTTGTCGAGGGTGTCCGAGAGGTCGATGCTCAGGTCGTGTGGGCTGAGCAGCACGCCGCCGGTGTTGTCCAGTGAGCTGCCGGTCAGGGTCAGGCCGGTCTTGCCGGACAGCACGCCGTCGCTGCGGTTGGTGGTCTTGGCGATGTCGAGGGTCAGTAACTGCTGCGCAAGGATCTGGCCGCCGGTGTTGGTGAGGGTCTGGCCGGTCAGGGTGATGCCCTGCTGGCTGGAAATTTCGCCGCCCTGGTTGTCGACGTCATCGACGGTGAGGGTCAGGGCCTCACCCGCCCCGACAAAACCTTTCAGGCTGTTGTTCAGGGTGGCGCCGGTCAGGTTCAGGGTGCCCAGGGCAAAGAGTTGCCCGCCCTGCTGTTGCAGGTTGCCGATCACGGCGGTGAGGGCTTGTTTGCTGGAAATCTGGCCCTGGGTGTTGTCGCCTCTGGCAGCGCTTATTTCAAGATCGCCATCGGCAATCACGGTGCCCTTGACGTTGCCCAAGGCCTGGTCGACGGTCAGTGTCAGGCCGGCGCGGCTGCTGATCAGGCCTTCGTTGTTGTCCAGGCTGTCGCTGTCGATGGTCAGCCCGGTGGCCGACACGGTGCCCTTGAGGTTCCTGAAGAACTCGACCAGGTCCAGGGTCAGCGTCTGGTTGCTGAGCAGCTTGCCCGCGCTGTTGTCCAGGCTCTGGGCCGTGAGGCTAAAGGCCTGGGCGCTGGAGATTTCCCCGCCCTGGTTGTCCACGGCCTTGAGGTTTTTCAGCAGCAGCGCGCCGGGGCTGTTGATCAGCCCGCCCTGGTTGTTCAACTGGCCGTTGTTCAGGTCCAGGCTCAGGGTGGTGTTGCTGAACAGTTCGCCGCCCTGCTGATCCAGGCTTGTGACGCTGGCGGTCAGGGCCAGTGCACTGGCAATACGGCCCGCGCTCTGGTTGATGACGTCGTGAGCGATCAGTTCCAGGGTGTCGCCGCCGGTCAGTTGCCCGCCCTGGCTGTTGTCGAAGGCGCCGGTGGTGACGCGGGTCGCCCCCTGGCCGGAGAGTTTGCCTTTTTCGCGGTTGTCCAGGCTGGCGCTGACCACGGTCAGGGCCGCATCGGTGGTGATCGAGCCGGTCTGGTTGATCAGTTCGCCGTCAGTGGTGACCTTGAGTGCCCCGGCGCTGGACAACGTGCCGTCGGTGTTGTCCAGGGAATCGGCCTTGACCGTCAGCGCCGCTTCACTGCTGATTAAACCGCCGCGGTTGTCCAGTGCGCCCGTCAGGGTCAGGGTCTGGGCCTGCTGGCTGGCCAGGGTGCCACCGGCGTTGTCCAGGCGTTTGCCGTCCAGGGTCAAGGTCTGGCCGAACAGCAGGCCCTTGTTCTCGTTGATCACCCGCTCGACGATCAGTTGCAGCGCCGTACCGGCCAGCACCTTGCCGCCGTCGCTGTTATTGAGCTGTTCACCGATCAGTTCCACGCCCACCTGGCTGGACACTTCGCCGGCCCGGTTGTCGATGTCGTCGACTTCGAGTTTCAGCGCTTTTGTGGCGCCCACCAGGCCACCGGCCCGGTTGTCCAGGCTCTGGCCAGTCAGGGTCAGGGTGCCCTGGGCCACCAGTTCACCGCCTTGCTGGGTCAGGCTGTCGACGGTGGCGGTCAGATTGTTCTGGCTGGCGATGCGGCCAGTGCCGTTGAGCAGCGTGTCGGCCTCCAGCGTCATCCCGCCCACGGCCGTGAGCAGGCCGTTCTGGTTGTCCAGTCGCTGGCCGATGAATGCCAGCCCGGCCTGGCTGGTGATTCCGCCCTTCTGCGCGGCGCTCAGGCCAATCTGGTTGTTATCGAGGTCACCGATCAACAGCGTCATCAGCTTGTCGGCGCGGATCACCCCGCCCCGGTTGAGCGCGCTGTCGCTGTTCACGGTCAGCAGGTCCTGCCCCACCACCCGGCCGCCCTGGTTGTTCAGGGCTTGGCTGGTCAGGTTAAGGATGCCCTTGGCCTGCACCTGGCCGCCGCTGCGGTTATCCAGGGTGCCGGTCAGGGTGATATCGAGTTGGCCATCGGTGAGCACGGCACCGGCCAGGCGGTTATCCAGGCTCGCGGCCTGCAGGTTCAGACCCAGGCCTGCCCCCAGGGTGCCGGCCTGGTTGTCGAGGGCTTGAGCCAGGATGACGGTCAGCACCTCGTCGGCCATGGCCTGGCCTTCGGCGTTGTTCAGGCTCCGGGCTTCGAGGGTGGTGGCCCCCGCGCTGCTCAGCAGGCCCTTGCGGTTGCTGACCTCGCCGGTGACGTCCAGGGTCAGGCCGGCCTCGCTGCTCACCTCACCGCTGTCGTTGGTCAGGGTATCGGCAGAGAGGTCCACGCCGGTGCCGGACACCAGGCCGCGCAGGTTGGTCAGCACCTTGTCGATGCGCACGATCAGCGCCTGATCGCTGAACACCGTGCCGTCGGTGTTGTCCAGCGCCGTGGCGGCCAGGGTAAAGCCCTTGGCGCTGGAGATTTCGCCGCTCTGGTTGTTGACCGTGCCCAGACGGGTCAGCAGCAACTGGCCGGGGGCCGTAATCAAACCGTCCTGGTTATTGAGGTGGCCATTGCTCAGGTCCAGGCTGACATCGCCATTGCTATAAAGGCGCCCGTCGGCGTGTTGATCCAGGCCCGTGACCACGGCGGTCAGGGCCATGGCACTGGCGATGCGTCCGGCTTCGCTGTTATTGACCTGCGCCGCCGTCAGGCGCAAGGCCTCGGTGCTGGTCAGGCGACCATCGAGGTGGTTGTCGAACGCGCCGGTGGTGACGGTCACGCCTTTGGCGGCAATCCGCCCGCTGCGGCTGTTGTCCAGGCGACCGCTGGTGAGGGTCAGGGCCGCATCGCTTAGCACTTCACCGCCCTGGTTGACCACGGCGCCGGTGACGGTCAGGGTCGAGGCGCCCGCGCTGGTGAGGCTGCCTGCCGTGTTGGTCACCGTACCCGCATTCAGCGTCAGGCTACCCTCGCTGCGCACCACGCCTTGAGCGTTATTGAGGATTGCGGTCGAGAGGTCAAGGTCCGTGACCACCATGGTCAGGGCCATGGCGCTGGCGATGCGCCCCGCTTCGCTGTTATTCACCTGCGCCGCCGTCAGGCGCAAGGCCTCGGTGCTGGTCAGGCGACCGTCCAGGTGGTTGTCGAAGGCGCCGGTGGTGACGGTCACGCCTTTACCGGCAATCCGCCCGCTGCGGCTATTGTCCAAACGACCGCTGGTGAGGGCCAGGCCCGCCTCGCTCAGCACTTCGCCGCCTTGGTTGACCACCGTATCGGTGACGGTGAGCCGGGCCGTGCCGGTGCTGGTGAGGCTGCCTGCCGTGTTATCCAGTGATGCGGCATTGATCGTCAGCGGGCCCGCGCTGGAAATCAGGCCCTTCTGGCCGTTCGACACGCCACTGGCCGTGACCTCCACGCTGCCGCCCTGACTCAGGATGCGTCCCGACTGACGATTATCCAGGGTCGTGGCCGTAACCCGGGTACTGGACTGCCCGCTCAGGGTCCCGCCCTGGTTGGTCAGGGTCCGGGTGGCGGTCGCCTGCAGGGCGCGGCTGGCCACCACGCTGCCGGTGTTGGTCAGGTTGTCCGCCGAGAGCACCACATCGCCCGTGGCATTGCGGCTGTTGTCAGCATTGATGCCCGCTTCGATGATCGCGGTGTTGGTGAGCTGTCCACCGCTGGACAAGGTGACGACATCGCGCGCGGCGACATTCTGCTTAATGGCCAGATCGCCCGGCGTGGTCACCGTCAGCGAGGAACCCGCATACAGCGGTCCGTTGGCCTCGACGCTGGCGGCCTTGACCGTGACCGCGCCGCTGGCAGCCGCCTGGGTCAGGCTCAGGTGGCCATTGGCATCGATCTGGATATCGCCAGCACTGGCCGCCACATTGCTGGCCAGCCGCACCCCGACACCCGCCTCGGTGCCGACCAGTTTCACGGCCCCGACGTACATGCCGCCCAGCGCCGAGCTGTCGATGGCCAGTTCCGGTTTGACGCTGCCATCGTCCGCCAGCGCCGTGGCAGTGAGAGTCTGGGCGTCGACATCATTGCGTCCGGCGATGATGTTGAGCCTTTTCGCATGCAGCTCGGCGTTGAGCTTCGCGCTGCGGGTGATGATGTCGAACTGATCGACGTTGTCGGCGTTCAGCCCCAGCCCTTCGATGGCCACGCTGCCGTTCTGGACATTGAAGTGCGTCAGGTTGCCGTTGCCGTCCAGCACCGGCTTGCCGGTGGTCAGGGTCACCTGCGGGGTGTTGAGAAAACCGCAGCCGTTGCAGGTGATGCCATAGGGGTTGGCCACGATCACCCGCGCCGCCTGCCCGGCCACTTCGGTGTAGCCCTTGAGCTGGCTGGCGTTGGCGCCCACCACTTCGTTGAGGATGACCTGCGCCGCCACCCCGTTGTTCAGGTTCGGGTTGCCGACGATGATCCCGCCCAACTGGGTCGCGCCGGTCTGCTGGGCGATGTTGTTGAGGATCAGGCCCTGGGCGTCGACGTTGTACTGCTGGAACTGGTTGTGCGACAGCCCGCTGGCATTGGGCGTCGCAATGTTGACGATCGGCACGCCATTGCCCGCCTGCCCCAGGCCGGTCCCCGCCCCACTGACCACAATCCCATCGGCCTGCGCCCACATCGGCTGCCAGAACATCGCATGGGCCAGGATCAGCGCAATGCCACGTTTGGGCAGGCCCCAGAAGTGCTCACGTTCTTTCAGGGCAGCAGAAGGCTGACGGGCAAGAAAAGCCAGTTGGCGGACGTCCATGTGGGCGGTCTCGAAAAAACGGGTTTAGAGGAAAAAATCCATGCGCAGGTAGACCGGCGCTTCGCGTTCGATCTGGTCAGCCGGGCGTTCCAGGGAGTGCGCAAAGGTCACGCTGAGCGCCACATGCTGGCCACGGGTAAAGGCTTCAAACGAGTTGCTGGACAGGCGACCGTGCGCTTCGCCGTTGTAGCGGTCATTGCGGATCACGCCCTGGTCGTAACCGGCCGCCGCGCCATACTCGCTGAACACAGGGTGCAGCCAGTCCAGAGTCACCGGGCGCGTCAGACGCAATTCGTTGCGCCAGTAACCGCCACTGTCGCCGGACAGAAACTGGTCCTTGTAACCACGTACCGAGGAGGATCCACCCAGGCTCATCCGTTGCGGACTGAACAGGACATCCTCGCTGCGCTGGCCGGTGGCCAGGCTGGTGAAGCTGAAGTTTTCGCCCCAGAGCTGAAAGGGTTGCAGGTAGCTCAGGGTGCCGGTGTATTTGCGATAGCGGGCATCGGCTTCGCCGGGGCCTGGATGACCATTGTCCTGGGCATCGAAAGCGCCGGTGCCTTGTTGCATGCCCAGATCGAGGTTGACGAACGCAGAACCGATCCGACGCCCATGGTTGATACCGAACTGGGCTTCGCTCAGGCGATTGCTGCTCAAGGCCAGCTTGCTGTCTTCGATGTAATTGTTGGTGCGCAGATAGGCCAGCCCGGTACTGAGGGAAGTCTTGCTCACAGAATCGCGATGGATCACACGCTCGATGCGCAACTGATGATTCTGGCTGTCACCGGTCTGCTTGAAATTGAAGCCGTTGGCCTGGGCCAGCGAGCGATATTCGCTTTCGCTGTAGGTATAACTCAACGTCCACCAACCCCACGGCAGGCTGTAGGCCAACATGTGGTTTCTGGAGGTTTTCTGGTGATCGCTGATGCCATCGTGACCGCCGCGCAGACTCAACTGATCCGCCAGGCCCAACGGGCTGTCCCATTCCAGACCGGCGTTCCACTGCTGTTTACCCGTGCTGCGCTGGCCTTCGTTATTGCGCGACAGGTTCGCTCGCCAGGGTTTCTGCGGGGTGTTATTGACCAATACGTCACTGCCGCCGACGGCCTGACCCGGTGTCAGCTCCATCTGCGCCTTATTGGACGGCAAGCGATTGAGCTGATCGACCATCTGCTCGATCTCGCGCAGGTTCAGTACGCCGCCTTCACTGCCCGGAAAGGTCATGGCCAGCTCGCGCGGGGTCAGGCCGCTGCCCTCACCACTGCGCAGGTTTTCCATTTTGCCTTCGACGACGAGGACTTCGAGATGGCCTTTGGACAGATCCTGCTGCGGCAGGTAGGCACGTGTCGTGACCCACCCCTTGTCGATGTAGTGATCGGTGACGGCCTTGAGTACATCGTTGAGCTGGGCAACACCCAGGCATTCACCCAGAAAGGGCCTGAGCAGGGTTTCGCGCTCACCGGCCGACAATGAATCGGCGCCCTTGAGTTCGATGACGTCAATCCTGAAACAGCGCGTATCGACCGGAGCCTCGGGGGCTTGGGGAGCAGGCTGGGCGCCTGGTAAATCCTTGAGTTCTTCCAGGCGACGGCGCTGCTCTTCGAGCAGACGGTCCTGACGGTCGCGGATCAGGTCCTGCTCACCGGGGGTCGGGGCAGCCAGGGAAACAAGGGGAGTGACAGCGAAGAGAACAAGCAGAGCTGCTCTGGAGGCGTAGGAGTACACGGTGCGTCCCTGCAATATCATATTGATATCAAATTCGGCGCGATTGTAGATAGCCATCATCATGACGTCAATTTTTTGTACCTGCCGTGTATCAGATTTTCTACACACCTTTTTTGCCCTGCCCGAAGCATCCATTTCCCCGTCATTAATGACAGACGGCCAACAAATACCGCGAACCCCGTCACCCTCCCCGGCTCTACCGAATGCGGGCCTTGCCCGGCACGGCAAAGACGGAAATCCGCAGTCGCCGAATGGCTCATCCGTGCGTATCCCCATTAACGTCACAACGAGGACGAACACATGGCTACCCCACAGGAAAACCTTATCGATTGGCTGCGTGATGCCCATGCGATGGAGCAGCAGGCTGAAAAGATGCTCACCGCACAGGCTGAGCGTCTGGAGCATTACCAAAGTCTCAAAAGGCGCATCGAGCAGCACATCGAAGAGACACGTGGTCAGCAGCAACGTATCAGTGAATGCCTTTCCCGGTATGACGAAAGCCCTTCCACCCTGAAGGATCTGACTGGCAAGGTCATGGCGTTCGGTCAGGCGATAGGTGGCTCGATGATGAGCGATGAGGTCGTGAAAGGTGCGATGTCTGGCTACGTGTTCGAGAACGTGGAAATCGCGGCTTACACGGTATTGATCGAAGCTGCGAAGGTGGCGGGAGATCCGGAAACCCAAAGGGCCTGCGAGGAAACGCTTCAGCAGGAAGAAGCCATGGCGAAATGGCTGCTTGAACACCTTCCTGAAATCACGGCAGCCTTTTTGGCTCGTTCCAGAAACCCCGACCTTGAAGCCAAGAAGTAAACGTAAGGGCGTAGCCGCTCAGGCGGCTATGTACCTCTTGCACAGCCCTCGTTTAATCTGAAACGACAGCTCATCAGTCGTCTTGAACTATTCGCCTGATTCCGCTCATCGCAGTAAACGAATAAACAAAGAATCTTTAACCTCCAGGCCTTCTCGAAACTTATGTCTGCGCCATTGCCCGAAGTGGCAAACGCGCACAAACCTGAGTATTGAGGAACGCACAATGTTTTTACACAACAAAAGACTTCAGTACACCGTCCGTGTCGCCGAGCCCAATCCCGGTCTTGCCAATCTTCTACTGGAGCAGTTCGGTGGTGCCCAGGGCGAACTGGCAGCAGCGACCCGTTACTTCACACAAGCGCTGGCCGAAGAGGATCCGGGTCGCAAGGATCTGCTGATGGACATTGCCACGGAAGAGCTGAGCCACCTTGAGGTCGTGGGCTCGATCATCGTCATGCTCAACCGCGGCGCGAAAGGACAGATGGCCGAAGGCGTGCAGGAAGAAGGTGAACTGTATCGCAGCATCCATGGTGCGGGTAACGACTCGCACATCACCAGCGTGCTTTATGGTGGCGGCGCTCCGCTGGTCAACTCTGCGGGCGTTCCATGGACCGCGGCCTACATCGACACTATCACCGAACCCACCGCCGACTTCCGCTCCAACATTGCCGCCGAAGCCCGGGCCAAGATCGTTTACGAAAGGCTGCTGAATGTCGTCGACGACCCTGGCATCAAGGAGGCGCTGGGCTTCCTGATGACCCGCGAGATCGCCCACCAGAAGTCCTTCGAAAAAGCGCTGCACTCGATCCAGCCAAACTTCCCGCAGGGCAAACTGCCCGGCATGCCGGAATTCACCCGCACCTACTTCAGCATGTCCAGTGGCGAACCGAACCTTCGCGGGCCATGGAACAGTGATGAAGAGTTCGAGTATGTAGAAAACCCTCAACCTGCCGTTGACGGAGGCGATGGCACTGCCTCAGTGGCGCTCGATGAAGAGGATGTGCTGACCCTGAACATGATGAAGGAACGCACCAAGTCCGACCCGGATGCCGATCCACTTACAGGAGCGGAGCTGGGATCAGGTTTCATGTCAGACAAATGACGGCTTCCTGCTTGTGGCACGATGTATTCAGCAGTGCCAGCACTGGCAGCGTTTGAAATGTTCCCTCACAATCTCGCGATCTCGCCAGACCTGCCTCCCCCGGCAGGCCTGGCTACCCCATGAGTTTGAGGAAACCCGGCATGAATGCACTGGAGTGGAACGAAGCCGCCCTGGCGAAATACCTCTCGACCCATCCGACCTTGCAGGATGAAATCAAGAACCTCAGCCCCGAAGAACAGAAGCAGCAGGCGCAATGGGCCTTTGAGGATGAAGCCGAGGATCAGGGTATCGAACCCTGGGAACTGGCTTTGCAATTGATTGCAGAATCCCCGGAACAGCTCAAGAGCATGCGCCTTGAAGCCCACGCACAGGTGGCCGAAGCCTTGGGCATGGACTGGGACGAGTATTGCGAACTGAACGAAATCGAACAGTAATCCCGGGCCTGTACAAGGAATAGAAGTGCCATGAACCATTCTTCCGAAGCGGGCGCAGCCGTTTACTCTCCCCTGACCCTGAAACTTTATGACTGGTGGGTCCTGGGGGTTTCCAATCGTTTTGCCTGGCAGTGCTCGACGACTCAGGTATTGCAGCCGTTCTTCAATCGCCATGTCGGCGCACGCCATCTGGATGTAGGCGTCGGCACCGGCTATTACCTGGCCAATGCCAATCTGCCCATCAGTACCGAAGTCACCTTGCTGGACCTCAACAGCAGCAGCCTGGAAGCCGCACGCCAGCGCTTCGGGCGGCCGGGCATCCGGGTGATCCGCCACGATGTGTTCAAGCCGTTTGAACCCGGGCATGAGACAGGGTTTGACTCGATCTCTCTGTTCTATCTGCTGCACTGCCTGCCCGGAACCATGAGCGACAAGGCCCAGGTTTTCGCCAACCTCAAGACTCGCCTGAAAGATGACGGTGTGCTGTTCGGCGCAACCATTCTGGGCGACGAAGCCGGGCACAACGGGTTTGGTCGCAAGCTGATGGATGTCTATAACAAGAAAGGCATCTTTGGTAATCGCAGTGACAGCGTTGCCAGCCTGCGCAATGCCCTGGCCTTGCATTTCAAGGACGTGACGGTGGAGGTCACGGGGAAAGTGGCATTGTTTACGGCAAGATCGCCTCTTATCCAACAAGACGTAACATCATGAATTAAATGGTTTTTTCTTGGTAGCGAACTCATTCGCGAAGGTGCCCGTACATCCGAAGAGAATCTATCGCCTCGAATGACGCTTCGCGAATGAATTCACTCCTACCGGTTTGCTTCGTGGGTGACCTCACAATCCGTTCATGACCGATCAGTCAGCGCTTTACCTGATGGTTTGAGCTGAGTAACGTCTGCGCATCTCAACAAGAAGGAATTGCGCCATGAGCGATCTGATCTCGTACCAGCTTGAAGATGGTATTGCCACGCTGACCCTCAACAACGGCAAGGTCAACGCCATCTCGCCGGATGTGATCGCCGCATTCAATGCCGCGCTGGATCAGGCCGAGACAGATCGTGCCGTGGTGATCGTCACAGGGCAACCGGGTATTCTCTCGGGCGGTTATGACCTCAAGGTCATGACCTCCAGCGCCGAAGCGGCCATCGACCTGGTATCCCGTGGTTCGACACTGGCGCGACGCATGCTGGCGCACCCCTTCCCCATCATTGTCGCCTGCCCGGGCCATGCCGTGGCCAAGGGTGCATTCCTGTTGCTGTCCGCCGATTACCGGATCGGGGTCGAAGGTCCCTTCAATATCGGCCTCAATGAAGTACAGATCGGCATGACCATGCACCATGTGGGCATCGAGCTGGCACGTGACCGTCTGCGCAAGTCCGCGTTTCATCGTTCGGTGATCAACGCCGAGATGTTCGACCCCCAAGGCGCACTGAACGCGGGCTTTCTGGACAAGGTGGTCAGCATCGACGAGTTGCAGGAAACCGCCCGCACCGCGGCCCTGCAACTGAAGAAGATCAATATGAACGCCCACAGAAAAACCAAGCTCAAGGTCAGAAAAGCGCTGCTCGATACATTGGATGCCGCCATAGAACTCGACAAGCAGCTTTCGCTCTAAGCCTTGCGCTCGACAGCCATGAAGCCCGCCAACGCGGGCTTTATCGTGTTGAGCCATGACGCAATCCTTTTTGCATCACAGCCACTCCTTGAACAAGAAGCGAAACGATATGGGCCGAGTTGTTGCAGCAGCGGTTTACAGCAAAGGCAAGAAAGTCAGCAATATCACCCTTGAAGAAGGCGCAGCCTGGGCAGCCAAGCCGGATCACTTTGTCTGGATCGGGCTGGAGCAGCCCACCCCGCAAGAACTGGAAAGCCTCAAAGAGCAATTCAACCTGCACGAACTGGCTATCGAGGATGCGCTGGAAGTCCACAGCCGCCCCAAACTGGAAACCTTCGGCGATGCACTGTTTATCGTCACCTACGCGCCGGTGCGGGAAAACGGCAGACTGCAGTTCATCGAAACCCATATTTTCGCGGGTAAGGGCTACATCATCACCTCGCGCAACGGCCACTCAAAATCCTATGGGATTGTGCGCCAGCGCTGTGAAGCCAGGCCGCTGCTGCTGGAGCATGGCGAAGACTTCGTGCTCTACGCCCTGCTGGACTTCGTGACCGAGAGTTACCAACCGGTGACAGAAGCCATCCATGCCGAGCTGGAAGAGCTGGAGCAAAGCGTACTCGGCGGCATCCTGAATGAAGCCTACATCCATCGCATTCACAGCCTGCGCCGGGATCTTCTTCGTCTGCGCCGCTACGTGTCGCCCATGGTGGAAGTCGGCGAAGAGCTTCAGAAACTGAGCTTTCCCTTCATCGACAAGAACATGCGTCCGTACTTTCGCGACGTTGAGATTCACGTCAAACGGCAAATGGAAGACCTGGGCAATCTGCGGGACATCGCCAGCCAGACCATCGAGATCGGTCTGTTGCTGGAGTCATCGCGACAAAGCATCGTGCAGCGCAAGTTCGCGGCCTGGGCGGCAATCCTGGCGTTTCCGACTGCTGTCGCCGGCATCTACGGGATGAACTTCGAGAACATGCCGGAGCTGACATGGCACTACGGCTATTTCGCGGTGCTGGGGGTGATCGTTGGAGGCTGCGCAGCCTTGTTCACCAGCTTCAAGCGCTCGGGCTGGCTGTAACCGGCAAAAGCTCCCGATGCCAGTGCGGCGCCGGGAGCCATCAAGCTTCAAGCCACGCTCGAATCCGGCTTGTGCGCCACAAAGCGCGTGATCCACTCAGCCACGGTTGCGCCGTGGTGTTCATGGTCCAGGCTGTCCAGCCCCTTGCGATAAACCTGCTCACCCAACGCTTGCTGGCGCAGGTCCAGCAAGGAGCGGGAAAACTCGTGAATGAATTCGGGGTGCCCCTGGAAACACAGGACCTGATGATTGATGTGATAAGCCGCGTACGGGCAGAAATCGCTGGAAGCGATCACCGTCGCATTTTCCGGTAATACCGTGACCTGATCCTGGTGGCTGATCAACAGCGTCAGCTTGTCGATGGCCGGTGCCATCCAGGGTTGCGGGTCAGCCAGTTGATAATGATGAATGCCCACTCCCCAGCCCTGGCTGGCGCGCTCGGTCTTGCCACCCAGCAACAGCGCCAGCAACTGGTGCCCGAAGCAGATCCCCAACAGTTTGTCGCCCCGCTCGTACAGCTTGAGCAGGTAGACCTTGAGCGTCTGAATCCAGGGATCGCTGCCAAACGAGTCGGCCTTGCTGCCGGTCACCAGATAGGCATCGAAACGTTCGTCTTCGGGTGGATAAATGCCCTGCACCACGTTGTAGACACTGAGCTGTACGGCAAAGGGTTGGCGCGCAAACAATAACTCGAACATCCGCCCATACCCCTGATATTGCTCAACCAACTCCGGGCGCAGGATGTCGGTTTCCAGAATGCAGATGCGTAACGACATAAAAAAGGACCTGAAACAGTAAAAAGGCAATAGCGCACGGGCAAAGCCTGCCCTGAATGGCACGACCAAAGCAAGAAGCCAGTATCGGTATGGCCCCCCACACGGTATAGCGAGCAGGACACACCTCGGCCAGACGAACGGTAGAAGGCTAATGATCTGCCCTCAAAGCCTCTAGCCAAGGCCTGACCATGTTATCAGCAACGTCTAAATAACCTTTAATCATAAATTAAGATCTATAAATACCTAATAGTTCTAAGCCACAGACAATGGGGCCTCTAAGGTTAAATCTGTAACAGGAAGGCGCGATAAAAATACATCCAGCGTCAGGTCTGCGGCGATATGGCCGAGACCACCCGTTCATCAGCACCACCTTTGCCAGCTGCCCGATTTCGGACTTGATGAATTCGGTGAGCTTTTGTCGCTCAGGAATAACAACAAAAGGCAGTCAGCCATGTTCAAGCATTCAAAGATACGTCAGGCGGGGCTTATTGTATTTGCAACCACTCTTATCTTGATCCTGCCCAATCTGAACCGGTTGTTCGGCTGATCCGGCGTGCGCTACCGAAGCGCTCATATCTGTGCCAATCTTCCTGTCAAATGATGGGAGATAGGTTTATGCGTCAATGGATAGCACTGGGAATTCTGGCTTGCAGCTTCACGGCGCAGGCAGGTGAGGTCGAGCAGGCCGTTGCTGTGGCGGCCTTGAAGGAAGGGAAACTGGCAGTGGATGTGCGCAGCCAGACCGAGTACGACGCTGGCACCGTGCTCAATGCGGTTCGGGTCGAGGATGCTCGCCTGGTCAATCAACTGAAACAGGTGCTCGCCGACCGCAACTCTGTTTTCGTCATCTTCAGCAGCTCGAACGAAAAGGCGAGCAGAGCCCAGGACAAACTCAGACAAGCCGGTTACTTCAGTGTCATCAACGGCGGCAATTATGAAGAGCTGCATAATGCGCTCTATGACATTACCGATGATCCGGCGGAGTAAACCACCTGTAGGAGTAGTGCCGATCAGTTAAGGTACACAAACTTGTAGGAGCGAATTTATTCGCTCCCACAAGCGGTACAGGAATTACTGGTGCTGCACCTGAACCTGCGTCGAGACTGACACCTTGGCGTGCATCTGTTCGTAACCACCGCCACGGCGCATGCCGCGTACCGGGCAGGCATCCAGATAATCCAGGCCTACCGCCAGCTTGAGATGGCGTGCCGGAATCGCAAGCGTGTTGGTAACGTCGAAGCTGTACCAGCCATCGTCGATCCAGGCTTCGGCCCAGGCATGGCTGGACAGATGATCCTTGTCTTCGCTGTACAGGTAACCAGAGACATAACGCGCGGGCACACCAAGACTGCGGGCGCAGGCCAGGAATGCATGGGTGTGGTCCTGGCAGACACCTGAACGACCGGCAAATGCCTGGGCCGCGCTGGTGTCGACCTCAGTCGCGCCCGGCGTGTATACGATGTGTTGATTCAGCGCCTGCATCAGATCGATCAAGCCCGTGCGATCAGTACGCTTGCTGCTTTCCTTCGTGGCGAATGCCCGTATCGCTTCGTCCGCTTCGGTCAGGCGGGTGAAACGCAGAAATGGCAGCGCCGACTGGCTTTCATGTTCGGCCTCACGGGTTTCGTCGATTTCCACCTGCCCGCGGGCACCGATGATGATCGACTCATGGGGCTCGTCCAGAGTCAGCACGTGCAGGATATTGCCGAACGGATCGATCTGCGCACGCACCGGTCGCGGCAGGCTCAATTGCCAACTCAGGATCTGTTGGCGCTCGCTGTCATGAGGCGTCAGACGCAGGTACTGGATGCTGGCCCGAACCTGATCATCATAGTGATAGGTGGTCTCGTGGCTAATGGAAAGTCTCATGCAGCCTCCAGGTATGAAGTGTGGATGGCATCACCCAGCTGGGCCACCAAGGGAATGAACTCGTTCAGCCACTCATGCAGGCCTTCGCCCAGTATCTCGTCGATGCTGGTATAGCGCAGGCGTGCGTCCATTTCGGCGGCCATGCGCTGCGCAGGACGGCCATTGGATCCCGGCAGGCTGGACAGAATCTGGTCCAGTGCTTCCAGGCAGGCACGCAAGGAGCGCGGTATGTCAGCGCGCAGCAGCAACAGCTCGGCGACTTGACGCGCCCCTGGCGCATCCCGGTACAGCTCGGTGTAAGCTTCGAAAGACGACAAGGCGCGCAACAAGGCGCTCCACTGGTAGTAACCGGCGGCGGAGTTGTCAGCCGCCGCATTGGCCTGCGGCCCACGCAATTCCAGCATTTCGTAACGGGCATCGAGCATGCGCAGGGTGTTGTCGGCACGCTCGATAAAGGTCCCCAGACGAATGAAACGGAACGCATCGTTACGCATGATGGTGCCGTAGGTCGCGCCCCGGAACAGATGGGAACGCTCTTTCACCCATTCGCAGAAATGGCTCATGCCATAGCGCGCCAATCCTTGCTCGGCGATCCCGCGAATCTCCAGCCAGGTGGAGTTGATGTTTTCCCACATGTCCGCGGTAATTCGCCCGCGCACCGCATGGGCACTGGCACGTGCCGCGCCAAGGCAGCTATAGATGCTGGCCGGGTTGCTGGCATCCAGGGCGAAGAAATGCAGCATGCGTTCGGCATGCAGTGCGCCATGGCGCTCCACATAGGTATCCAGGGTTCCGGTAATCAGCAGTGGCATGGCAATTTCGTCCAGCCCACCGCGCCCGTCCTGAGGCATCAATGACAGCGAATAACTCACGTCCATCATTCGGGCGAGGTTCTCCGCTCGCTCCAGGTAACGCGACATCCAGAAAAGATCCGAGGCAGTTCTACTTAGCATTGGCAGGCATCCTTAATCCTCGACCACCCAAGTGTCCTTGGTTCCACCACCCTGCGACGAGTTCACCACCAGCGAGCCTTCACGCAACGCTACTCGGGTAAGCCCGCCAGGCACGACGCGGGTTTCGCGACCGGAAAGGACAAATGGGCGCAAGTCGATATGTCGCGGGGCGATGCCTTTCTCGACGAAGGTCGGACAGGTCGACAGGGACAAGGTCGGTTGGGCGATATATGCGTGTGGCTTGGCTTTGAGACGGGCACGGAAGGCTTCGATTTCCGCAGCGGTCGCTGCAGGGCCGACCAGCATCCCGTAACCGCCGGAACCCTGGGTTTCCTTGACCACCAGATCACCCAGATTGGCCAGCACATGGGACAGCTCTTCGGGCTTGCGGCACTGCCAGGTCGGCACGTTCTTGAGGATCGGCTCTTCATCCAGATAGAAACGGATCATGTCCGTCACATAGGGATAGATCGACTTGTCGTCCGCAACTCCAGTCCCGATGGCATTTGCCAGAACCACATTGCCGGAACGGTAGGCCGACAGCAGGCCCGGCACACCGAGCATCGAATCCGGGTTGAAGGCCAGCGGATCCAGGAAGGCATCGTCCAGACGGCGGTAGATCACATCAACGGCTTTGGGACCGTCGGTGGTGCGCATGAAGACGCGATCATCGCGCACGAAAAGATCAGCACCTTCCACCAGTTCGACCCCCATCTCACGCGCCAGAAAGGCGTGCTCGAAAAAGGCGCTGTTGAAACGACCCGGCGTCAGGACCACCACGCTCGGATTGTCCAGATGACTCGAACTCTTGAGCGTGTCGAGCAACAGGTTCGGGTAGTGATCGATGGGGGCGATGCGTTGCGCGGCGAACAGCTCCGGGAACAGGCGCATCATCATCTTGCGGTCTTCGAGCATGTAGCTCACGCCGCTCGGGGTACGCAGGTTGTCTTCAAGCACGTAATACGTGCCATCGCCGTCGCGTACCAGGTCGACCCCGGAAATGTGCGAATACAGATCGCGATGCAGATTCAGGCCTTGCATTGCCAACTGATATTGCTCGTTGGCCAGAACCTGCTCGGCAGGAATGATCCCCGCCTTGATGATCCGTTGATCGTGGTACAGGTCCGCAAGAAACATGTTCAGCGCCTTGACGCGCTGAATGCAGCCGCGCTCCACAACCCGCCACTCACTGGCCGGAATGCTGCGCGGAATCGTATCGAAGGGGATCAGCCTTTCGGTCCCCTGCTCGTCACCATAGAGCGTGAACGTGATCCCGGCGCGATGAAACAACAGGTCGGCTTCACGCCGACGCTGAGCCAGAAGCTCAGGGGGCGTGTCACCCAACCAGCGGGCAAATTCCCGGTAATGCGGGCGGACCTGGCCGCCAGCGTCGTACATCTCGTCATAAAAGGTGCGGATCATGCCGTACTCCTTGTCACCATGGACCTACAGGCCTTCGCAAGGCCCGTGCCATCGGCATAAACGCTTTGATATCAATGATTTACGCAAACAACAGACATTCAACGCACCATTCCTGTGCAATAAATGCCATGACCATTTCTCCTACGCCTCATTCGGAAGCGTCAGGCAATCGCGAAATCTATCACCAGCATAGTCAGTGTTGATTTCATTGGGGGATATTAGTTCGCCATAATCGCCAGTAACCGAGCAAACAAAGGCCCGATTGCCTGTCTCGATTTTTTTTCTGGAGTTTGCGCCCTGGCGCTTTTCTAACCGGACTTCCCTTCAAGCCACTCCATCGAGTGGCTTTTTTTTGCACATCGGCTGCATCCGTTCCTTTTCCGGCGGCCAAAAGCACGACCGGCCAATGGCGGCATACTCCGCAATTGACCGGTCGTGTTACTAACAGACAGATGATTCATGCGTGCAGTCTTCTGACCTCCGCTGTGACGCCCCATCCTTCAACCTCACCGTCCATCGGCGAGATCACGTTCTGGAAGTCATGCTCGAAGTCGCCGATGCCGTCATAGGTGGCATACAT
This sequence comes from Pseudomonas cichorii, assembly GCF_018343775.1. NCBI lineage: Bacteria > Pseudomonadati > Pseudomonadota > Gammaproteobacteria > Pseudomonadales > Pseudomonadaceae > Pseudomonas > Pseudomonas cichorii. The sequence continues at coordinate 1,919,918 of NZ_CP074349.1, read as the reverse complement.
CACCTTGCTCAATTGCAAGTGCCACGCACCGTCGTCACGCACATTAATCTGGGTATTGATGGACTCACCACGAAATTGTCCTGCAGCCTGCCGCGCCCGTTCCTCATCCGGGAAGACGGCGTAGAACTCGATAGGATAGGTACGTGCAAAATCAAAACCGCCTTCTTTCATGCGGCGCAGTACATGACTGCTGATGTCCTCTTGATAGGCTGTGCTCATGAAACGTCCTCCTATGCAACGATAGATAGAGTTTCAACTCTTCCAGAACGACCACCTGACTGGTGGTCGCCACACGACAGTTAATCCGCAGTGGGGAATCAAGCATGAAGCTGACCAGACCGGATCTGTAGCAACCCGGTTTCGACATTGGAAGGCTGACGGATCAGCCTCGTTTGCAGAGTAGACCCAACTAGGGCCTGCTGCCAAGTGCCTGACACAACAAGTCTTTGCAGGTGCAAATGAGTCAGATTACTTCTGTAATGGAAATAATCTGCACACTGTTGTGGTCCTTGAGGGTTTTGACTGTCGGCTCCTCGGTGCGTCCTTCAAGATCATTGAGATCCAGCTCATCCGTGACCGGAAACAGAATCGGACGCAGAAGACGTGCCGCAACCTCCTCGCTTGGGCGTTCCGGTGAATCAATATCATGGCGCTGCTGCACGCCATCTTTATCGAGATACGAAATGACCCACTGTTTCATCAATACCTCCCGAACGAAGCCAGAACGCTGGCTTACATGATCTTGACCTTTTTGCTGCGGCATTCGTTCCAGAAAAATGCAGGCAAAAAGAAAGGCCCTCGCATCGGATGCAGAGGGCCTTTCCTTGTGTAGCCAGCGGTATCAGTTACGGTTCTTGCTGGCCTCTACACCGGCGGTGTTATCCAGAAGACTCTTGGTAGCGGTCTGCAGGAAGCTTTCCAGCTTCTGCTTGAGCTCGGCCGTGTCCGGAGCATCGGGCACCACTTCGGCATGCGGGTTTGCACCCAGGGTGTAGGTCATGACCTTGGCAGGCATTTCCGTAGGTTCGATCAGGATACGGTTGCCATGGATGATGGCGACCACCTGCTCGCTGCCCGACGGCTTGATCACACCAAAGCCCTTGTCGCCTTCAGGCAGGTTCAGCAGATCGCGTCCCCAGCACTGGTTGCGGGTCTGACCGCCCAGACGGCCCATGATGGTCGGCACCACATCGACCTGGGTACCCACGATGCTGCTGCGCTGGCCGAACTTCTCCTGCACGCCCGGCCCGATCAGAAGCAATGGCACGTTGAAGCGGCCCAGGTCCATTTCGGTCAGTTGCATCTTGTTGCCAAAACCATGGTCACCCAGCACTACGAACAGGGTGTTCTTGAAGTAAGGCTCTTTCTTGGCCTTCTCGAAGAATTGTCCCAGTGCCCAGTCGGAATAACGCATGGCGGTCAAATGCTCGTCCAGCGAACCATGGCCTGTCACGCGCTCCACCGGCAGGTTTTCCGGCAAGGCGTAAGGCGTGTGGTTGGACAGGGTTTGCAGCAAGGCATAGAACGGCTTGCCGTTCTGGCGGGCTTTGAGCTCCTCGGCGCCACGGTCGAACATGTCCTGGTCGGAAACACCCCAGGTCGGGTCGGAGAACACCGGGTTGACGAAGTCTTCACGACCGACAAAGTTGGTCATGCCCTGGTTGCTGAAGAAACCCGACTGGTTGTCCCAGGCAAAGTTGCCGTTGTAGACATAGACATCGTCGTAGTTGCGCCCGGTGCTGAGCAGTTGCGGCAGGCCCGACAGTTTGTGGCTGCCTTCTGGCGTCTGCATCAGGTACTCGAAGCCCGGCAGGTTCGGGAAGCACGCCATGGTAGCGAACATGCCCTGGTGGGTGTGGGTGCCGTTGGAGAAGAAGTGATCGAACAGCAGACCTTCCTTGGACAGTTTGTCGAAGTAAGGGGTGATGTTGGCTTTATCGCCCAGAGCGCCGACCGAGTGGCCTGCGAAGCTTTCCATCAGGATGACCACAACGTTGCGGATTGGCAGCGTGTTTTCAACGGGCGGCGTGAACTCGCGACGTACTGCCGCAATGTTCGGATCGATCAACTGGTCATGGCTGGTCAGCAGCATGTCGCGCACGACCTGCTGTGCCTCAGACTGAGGCAAGGTGGCTTTCCAGATATTGTCGCGATCTTCGGACATGCGGCTTTTCGCGGCCGTGATCAGCGTCAGCGTGCCGTTGAGGCCCAACTGGTTGGCGAAGTTCGATTCGGTGGTGTAAGCATCGCCCCAACGCAGTGGCGGGCCTTGACGCAAGGTGCCACGGGCAGAAATGACAGCAATGACCAGCACGACGAAGAACACACCGACGCGCATGTACCAGGGCGCAATCGAGCGATTGCTGCCACTGCCAACGCTGAATTCGCGACGCGGACGAGTCACGCGATCGATGCCCTTGAACACCAGGCTCAACAACCAGGTAACCAGTGCCCACGCCAGCAGATAACGAACCACCGGGAAGCCGTACCAGAGCATGCTCAGGACGGTCTTCGGATCTTCCTTCACGTACTGGAACACCAGACCGTTCAGGCGCTGGTGGAACTCACGATAGAAGTCCATTTCCATCAGGCCGAGGAACAGCGTGATGCTGCCGACCAGGGTCAGCCAGAACCGGAAGAAACCCCGTGCAGCCATGGCACGGACACTGAACAGCGACAGCATCAGAGGAATGAGCAGATAGATCGTCAGGCGCAGGTCGAAACGCATGCCGTTGAACAACGCTTCGATAAAGGTCGACGCTGGCGTCTCGCCAATCATTTCACGGTTGTAGACCAGCAACCCGATACGCAGCAGAGTGTACATCACCATCAGGGTCAGGCCGCTGAGCAGGATGTAGGCCAGGTGTGATTTGACGGTTGGGTGTTGCAGACGGGACAAAGCTTGCCGATGAATCTGGGCGTCCGTGTTAGCCATTTTTGTCAGGATCCGGTGGATTCAGGAGTTGAGTCGGATATGCGATACCTGCCGACCCGAAACAGGAGGCAGCGCATGGGGGGCAGATATTACGTGATTGCCGTGTTTTTAGCGCTTGTCAGGACGAGGCCCTGAATGATCGCGCGCCATTTTCGACAAGCGGGTGTGAAAAATTTGTTGTACGGCACCTGGCAAGCACCAGACACCGTACTGTGATAACTGCCCCTGCTGGCATGACCTTGAGGGACTCAGATCATGCCTGTGGTAGAAAAACCTCAGTCGTTGCTGGGTTTGCTCACTGCCTGCAGCACGTACTGCGGCAAGGCGAACGCGCCGATGTGGATTTCCGGGTTGTAATAGCGAGTAACAATACCGCTGCCGGCAAAGCGCTGGCGCAGGGTTTCCAGTGGCAGCTTGCGATAGGTGGTATTGGTAGAACCCCAGGCGAAGGTCATCGCGCCACCGATGTAGGTGGGGATTGCCGCCTGATAGAAATGCCAGTCCGCGAACAGGCCATTCATACGGCCAGCAGTCGTCTGCACGCCGCTCAATTGCATGAACGGTGTGCCGTTCTGGGTAACCAGGATGCCGTTTTCGTTCAGGCAGCGATGGCAGGCCTGATAGAAGTTTTCCGAGAACAGCACTTCACCCGGCCCGATCGGGTCGGTGGAGTCGGAAATGATCACATCGAACTTCTCTTCGGTGGTCGCGACGAAACGCATGCCGTCATCGATCACCAGATTCAGACGCGAGTCCTCGAAGGCACCGCTGGAGTGGTTGGGCAGGAACTCCTTGCACATTTCCACTACGGTGGCGTCGATCTCGACCATGGTGATGTGCTCGACGCTCAAGTGCTTGGCGACTTCGCGCAGCATGCCGCCGTCACCGCCACCAATGATCAGTACACGCTTGGCAGCTCCATGAGCCAGGATCGGCACATGGGTCAGCATCTCGTGGTAGATGAACTCATCGGCTTCGGTGGTCTGGATCACGCCATCCAGCGCCATGACCCGCCCCATGCGCGGGTTCTGGAAAATCACCAGATGCTGATGTTCCGTACGGACTTCGTGCAGCATTTTTTCCATACGAAAGCGTTGGCCATAGCCTTCGTATAACGTTTCCTGATAATCGCTCATGGGTAAGCTCCCGCTAAAGACTGATGACAGGACGGCCGACCGCCCACAAGAAAGGCGCGCATTCTACGTTGCGAAAGATGACAGGTCGAACCTCATCACTGCATGACCGCAAACTTGATGGTCCGTAGAAGGTAATACAGGCATGTAGTAGCGAATTCATTCGCGAAAGCCCCCGTATATGTATCGTCTGGAAGGTTTCGCGGATGAATCCGCTCCTACAGCAGATAAAGCCGCTACCTCAGATACGAACATTGCCCCGCGGTCCGGCAATGGCCCAGATGATCAGCCCCAATACCGGCAGCAACAGGATCAGCAGTATCCAGAGGATTTTCGCCCCGGTGCTGGCACTGCTTTTCAGTACATTGATGATGGCCCAGATATCCAGAGCAAGAATGATCAAGCCGATCAGGCTATTGAAAGTGGAGCCCATGATGGTGTTCCCGATTGAGTAATGACGGAATAGAGAATAGTCAGCTCCATTGAACCAACCGCATATTTTCATGCTCGGAAACTGAGTCCGCTATCCTTTGAATCATGTTTCCAGACAGGTCGTCCTCCATGCAAACACCCCTTCAACCCCGCACACTCTGGGCGACATGGTCGGCTCAACTGCAGACCAGCCCGCTGGTAAGCCTGGGATTTATCCTGGCGCTGATCATCGTGCTGGGCCTGGGGGCCGCCAGTCTCTATAACGCCTTCTTCGGGACCAATCAGAGCAATCTGACCTACGCCCTGATCGGCGGCTCGGCAGGTTTCGGGGCCACGGCGCTGGGTGCGGTCATGGCTGTCGCCTTCCGCAACATCAGCCAGCGAACCCAGGACATCATGCTCGGTTTTGCTGCCGGAATGATGCTGGCCGCCAGCTCCTTTTCGCTGATTTTGCCGGGGCTGGCCGCAGCCCGGGAGATTACCGGCAATGGCCCGCTCGCGGCTGCCACCGTGGTTTCGGGCCTGGGACTTGGGGTGCTGTTGATGCTCGGCCTGGACCGATTCACACCCCATGAGCACGAAAGCGTCGGTCGACAGGGACCTGATTCCGACCGTATCAACAGGGTCTGGCTGTTCGTGCTGGCAATCACCCTGCACAACCTGCCGGAAGGCATGGCCATTGGCGTCAGCTTTGCCGGCGGCGACATGAATGTGGGCATGCCACTGACCACCGCCATTGCCATCCAGGATATTCCCGAAGGTCTGGCAATTGCCCTGGCGTTACGGGCAACCGGCCTTTCGGCATTCAAGGCCATGCTGGTGGCAATCGGCTCAGGCCTGATGGAGCCCCTGGGCTCGCTGGTCGGCCTGGGGATTTCCAGCGGTTTTGCGATTGCCTACCCGCTGAGCCTTGGTCTGGCAGCAGGTGCGATGATTTTCGTGGTGTCCCACGAAGTCATCCCGGAAACCCACCGCAATGGTCACCAGACCTCAGCCACACTGGGCCTGATGCTGGGCTTCGGGGTCATGATGTTCCTGGATACAGCCCTGGGTTAGGCGTTGGCTTTGAGCGCCTGCAATGACGATGCAGCATGGATGCCGACAGTAGCCGCCAGCTCCAGCACTCGCGCCTCATCACAGCCGTAGACCAGCACCGCCTGAAGTTCGTCGTCCAGCGGCTGGCTGAAATCCACAAGCACGTAGCCGCCCATTTCCTTGTTCATGCTGCTGAGCTGGATCTGGATACGGTTGAGGGCGGTCAAAGCCTCCACCTTGGCCAGTTGCTTTGGCTTGATGTTGAAAGATACATCCTTGCCGAACGACTGCACGATCTGCTCGAACAGATCCATGTAAGTGTCCGCCTGGAACAGCACGGTTTCCGGCAAGCTACCGACCACTACCCACTCGCCCAGAGGAATGGGAAACGTATCGTCGTAGTTGATATCCGGATTGGCTGCCAGAAAGGCTTCGGGGTCCGCGTAAGCCTGAGCGGCTTCGGCGGCGATGCCTGCGATCTCGTCTTCCCCCATGCAGCCCGAACTGATTTTGCTGATTAATTCAATGAGGGAGTCTTTCATGGGGGAGATCCTGATAGAGGCAAAAACGAGGCGCGCAGGATAACGGGAAACGCTGCACACCTCTATCGATTCAGGATCAGCGCGCTAAACCATCAGTTTGCTCAACTGAGCGGCGGTTTCCGTTGCGCCCATCGCCTGGGCAGCCGCCAGGGCGTTGACGCCCTTGGCGTCGCGGGCATGGGGGTTGGCACCCTTTCCGATCAGGTAATCGACGATTTCGCTACGGTTGAACATCGCAGCCATCATCAGGGCAGTCCGACCGTCCGCCGAAGCACCCTCCACATCCGCACCCGACTCGACAAGAAGTTTGACGACCGCAAGATCACCCTTGAACGCAGCACCGGCAATCGGGCTCTGGCCATTGTCATTACGGATGTGCGGGTCGGCCTTGTGTTCAAGCAGCACACGCACGGCTTCCTGCTGGCCGTAGTAACTGGCGAGCATCAGCAGCGTATCGCCCTTGTGATTGCGCAGATTGACAGGCAGCCCCTTCTCCAGCAGCCGACTCAACATCAGTGCATCACCTTGCCGGGCGACTTCGAAAACCTGCTCGGCGAACTCGGCGGCTTCATCATCCGTCATGGTTTTCGGGGCATGGGTGCCTGGATCGGTCATAGGTTTCTCCCTCAATGCCACTAATGGCGCTCGATACAATGAGCCCAAGTCTTGTCAGATGAGGGCCACAGGTCAAGCTATGCGTCTCATAGGAAAATATTCCCGCCTGCATCCACTGTGGCCACAACCAGCAAAATGCAGGATGCACGATGGCCATTCATGCAAATTGCACGAAAGATGAAAAACATCATATTTTCAAGCCATTGATTTTAAAGGATTTTAATAAAACGCAAACGCTGGCATGGACGCTGCAACAGTACTTGCAGGTTTGTTATCCCGTGAGCAATGGAGCCGCTAGACATGTCTTTTATCCAAGAAAAATTCGCATCCGTATTCTCCAGCTACACCGTGACCACTCAGCCTCGTCCTGACGGTGGTGTGCTCCTGTCCTTGCGCGATAACGAAGGCAAACAGATCCGCCGTTCCATCTCTTACGCACAACTGCACACGCCTGTTCAGCTTGAGTGGGTCATCAGCGCGATTCGCCGTGACCTGGCAGCCCAGGCCAGTGATTTGCCTGCCATCACGATGCTGCAAAGCCAGCAACGTTTTGACCTGCCGACCTATCACACCCGCTGATCACACGCTTCCTCCTGCATCCAGCCGCCGACTGCAATCGGCGGCAACCTCCTCCCTTGTTATCCGCGACAACATTCTTGTTCTCGCGGTTTTTTTTGCTCATTTGATCAGGCCTCGACACAGAGCCTCCCCCACGGCCTGAGCCCGATTGGCGACCCCGAGCTTGCTGTAGATCATCTTGAAGTGATATTTGATCGTGGCCTCGGACACCTCGCGGATCAAGGCAATTTCCCAGGCCGTCTTGCCATCACGTGCCCACTGCAGGATTTCCAGCTCCTTCACAGTAAGGCCATGGGAACGGAATCGGGTTCCCCTGCCGACCGTATGAAGCACAGGGACCAGACTGCTCAGCAGGTATCGGTCCTCGGTGGTAGTGGCACGCTGCATCGCGCTCAAGGTACATACCGAAGTCACACCACTGACACCCCGACAATGGCTGGAGTACCCGTAGGACAAGGCCGGCAGCAATTGGCAGGCCTCAACCGCGGCGTTGTAGCAATCAGGCGCCTGATACTGCTTGAACGCCTCGCGCCAATCGACAAAGCCCTGTGTATTGCGATAACAACGAATAACCGGATCTTCCGTCAGCATGCGATGGTTTCGATAGATATCTCCCCAGACATCCTCGACATTGGAAGTGATGAACGTCAGCAATAACGGGCCCTTGAACTGATAGAACATTGCCCGCTCACACCGGCACTCCTGCCTGAGCCACTGAAGTGCATTTTCGATAGCCACCTGACCATCGTCCTCGGCAATACTGCTGACCATCTGCTGTATCAATAAACCCATCGTTGTATTTACTGTCCTGGCACTGCACATCGCTGCCGCTCCTGTTGCGCCCCCTCGGTATGCACAGTTGCTGTTTTTGATCAATCAGGGGGAATGGCCGCCAGAAATTACACGAATAATTGCGTTTAAAATCGAGGGCTAAAACAAACAGGATTTATGCACAAGCAGACAGGCACGAGCCTACCTGAAAGCAAGACGGGGATGACAGATCAGCAAAGAATGAGGGTGCAGAAGCGAGTTTATTGGCGCCTTCGCTCCCTGAAGTGGGAGCGAATTCATTCGCGAAGAACAATGGGTATTATTGCTTAAAACTTTTGGGGAGCAATCGCGGCGAAATCCGTCACGGATACATGCCCCGGCAGTTCGCCGCCAGCGCGTACCAGACCGCATGTCGCCATGCCTGCTGCTCGGGCGGCATCAAGTTCTTCGACGATGTCCGACAGAAACAGAATCTCTTCGGCCGGGCAGCCGATGGCGGTGGTGATGGTGCGATAGGATTGCTCTTCGCGCTTGGGGCCGGACGTGGTGTCGAAATAACCACTGAACAAGCCAGACAGATCGCCCGCCTCTGAACACCCGAAAATCAGTTGTTGAGCCTGAATCGAGCCGGAGGAATAAACGTAAAGTTTATAACCCTCCTCATACCAGCGCTTGAGGGCTTCGACGGCATCCGGGTAGACATGCCCCTTGAGTTGCCCGGCGTTATAGCCCTGCTCCCAGACCATGCCCTGCAAGGCCTTCAGTGGCGTGGCCTTGCGGTCCTGGGCAATCCAGTCGAGGAGGATTTCGATAACCCGCTCGACATCCGCATCAGGCTCGTTGCTTTCCTGGCGCACGGCCTGCAACTGGGCGGCCACCGAAGGTTTGTCCGCCTGCTGATGGACAAAATCGGGCAAATGCTTGGCAGCGAACGGGAACAGCACATCGAACACGAAGCTCACTGCACTGGTGGTGCCTTCGATATCCGTAAGGATAACTTTGATGGACATCTGGGACGGGCTCCTGTGTTTGAAACATTGGGCGCACGGCCGGGTGCGCTCCTGCAATGTGTAATTGATCAGTCATCCAGCCGCGGAAAACGGCCGGCGATATCTTCTCCGGTGAAGTTCGCTACCCAGCCTTCCGGGTTGTTGAACAGGCGAATCGCGACGAAATGCGGGTTTTCGCCCATGTCGAACCAGTGCCGGGTTCCGGCGGGCACCGAGATCAGGTCGTTCTTTTCGCAGAGCACGGCATAGACGTAATCATCGATATGCAGGGTAAACAGGCCACGCCCGGCGACAAAGAAACGCACTTCGTCTTCGCCATGGCGATGCTCTTCAAGAAACTTGGCGCGCAGTTCAGCCTTTTGCGGGTGGTCGCTGTTGAGGCTGACCACATCGACAGTGACATAACCGCGCTCGGTCATCAGCTTGTCGATCTGGGTGCGATAGGCGCTGATCACTTCTTCCTGACTGGCGCCCGGCGTAATCGGTGCAGATGCCTGCCAGCGGTCGAAAGCGACACCGTGCTCGGCCAGGGTCGACGCGATATCTTCCAGGTGGGTCAGGACCTTGTTGGGCACTTCAGGGCTGGAAACGTGGTAAACGGACAGGCAGCTCATGGCGTAATTCCTCGGCTGGAAACAGGCCCCCGGCTTTTACAGGCCGTTCAGGCTGGGTTTCCTGATTAACGGTTAAAAGGTCAACGATTCAGGACCGTACGGGTTTTCAGCTCGCACTCGAACAGAAACTCGAAAGCTTCGATCTGACGCAGCGCATCATTCATCTTCGCTCCCCAGGTATACAGGCCGTGCCCGCGAATCAGGTAACCGGCACAGTCGGGATGAGCGTCCAGCCAAGGCTGAACCTTCGAGGCCAGGCGAGCAATATCCTGATCGTTATCGAAGATCGGCACCACCACCCGGGATTCATGGGTGACCACGCCGGCAAAAGCCTTTTGCAGCTCGTAATCCTCGAACACCAGATGATCGGCGTCGGTCAGCCGTGACAGGACGGTCGCATTGACCGAGTGCGTATGCAGCACCGCGCCCACTTCAGGCTTGCAACTGTAAAGCTGGGTGTGCAGCAGGGTTTCGGCGGAAGGCTTCTTGCCGGGCTCAAGGCTGTTGCCGGCCAGGTCGGTAGCCAGAACATCATCGATGCCCAGCTGGCCCTTGTGCTTGCCGGACACCGTCAACAGCGCTTCGGTGGCGGACAGGCGCACGGAATAGTTGCTGCTGGTGGCTGGCGACCAGCCGCGTCCATACAGGAAACGCCCGGCTTCGATGATTTCCAGGCTGAGTTGTTCGCGGGTCATGCACCCTCCTCTTTCTTTGGTGTCGCAATCATGACGGCTGCCGCCAATGCCGCAAGGCTGGCGATGGCAAATGTCCAGAACGGCCCGAGCGCATTCCAGCTGTAACCGGAGTACAACGCTCCCAGCGCGCCGCCCACTCCGGACAGGGCGGCATACAACGCCTGCCCCTGACCTTGCTGGCGCGAACCGAAGCTACGTTGCACGAAATGGATGGCAGCCGCGTGAAAACTGCCAAAGGTTGCTGCGTGCATGAGCTGGATAACCAGCAGCGCCAGCAGATGATCGGCAAAACTGCCCAGCAGCAACCAGCGCAGCGAGGCCAGCAGAAAGCTCGCCATCAGCACCTGACGCACAGAAAAACGCTGCAGTATGCGGCTCATACCCATGAACATCAGGACTTCGGCCACGACCCCCACTGCCCAGAGCATGCCGATCACACCGCGACTGTAACCCAACTGCTCCAGATGCAAGGTCAGGAAGGTGTAATACGGCCCATGGCTGAGCTGCATCAAGGCCACACAGACATAAAAGACCAGCACGCTGGGACGGGTCAGTTGCCTGATAAAACCGCCAGCATCCAGTGGCTGTGCCGAAACCCGCGGCTGCGCATTGGGCACCCACCAACTGCTGATCGCGATACCGGCCATGATGATCAGCAGCATATGGGGAAACAGGTCCAGACTGAACTGCTCGAACACACTTCCGAGCGCGACCACTGCCAGGATAAAGCCCACCGAGCCCCAGACCCGGATCTGGCTGTAGCGCGAAGGCTGATCGCACAGATGCGCCAGGGTGATGACTTCAAACTGCGGCAGGATGGCATGCCAGAAGAACGAGTACAGCACCATGACCATGGCCAGCCAGGCGTAGCTCTTGTCGACCAGAATCAGCGAGAACGCCAGCAAGGTGCAGAGCGCACCCAGGCGCACGATCAACAGCCGCTGGCCCGTATGATCACCCAGCCAGCCCCATAGATTGGGCGCGATGCAGCGCGTCAGCATCGGGATGGCGACCAGTTCGCCAATCCGCGCACTGGAAAACCCCAGATGGTGGAAATACAGCGACAGAAAGGGAGCCGCCGAGCCCAGCAAGGCAAAGTAGAAAATGTAAAAACCCGACAGCCGCCAATAAGGAAGCTGCCCGGCAGGCAGTGGCGCCACGTCAGTCATCCACGATCAGTGACCGCAGTGGCACCGCTCATTACAGCTGGCCCAATACAGGCGTATCGACGTTTACGTCAGCGTTTTGCCCGCGATGACGCAACAGGTGATCCAGCAGCACGATGGCCATCATCGCTTCGGCAATAGGCGTGGCGCGAATGCCCACGCAAGGGTCATGACGACCCTTGGTGATGAGCTCAACCGGATTGCCATCGACATCGATGGAGCGACCCGGCGTAGTAATGCTGGAGGTCGGCTTGAGCGCCAGATGCGCAATGATCGGCTGGCCGGAAGAAATGCCACCCAGAATGCCGCCCGCCTGATTGGACAGGAAGCCTTCCGGCGTCAGTTCGTCGCGATGCTCGGTGCCGCGCTGGGCCACACAGTCAAAACCTGCGCCGATTTCCACGCCTTTGACGGCGTTGATGCTCATCAGCGCATGGGCCAGTTCGGCGTCCAGACGGTCGAAGATCGGCTCGCCCAGACCCGGTTTCACGCCTTCGGCCACCACGGTGATCTTTGCGCCTACCGAATCCTGGTCGCGACGCAACTGGTCCATGTAGGCTTCCAGTTCAGGCACCTTGTCCGGGTCCGGGCAGAAAAAGGCGTTCTGCTCGACCGAATCCCAGGTCTTGAACGGAATCTGGATCGGGCCAAGCTGGCTCATGTAGCCACGAATGACGATGCCCTGGGTCGCCAGGTACTTCTTGGCGATTGCGCCGGCTGCCACACGCATGGCGGTTTCACGCGCCGAACTGCGACCGCCGCCGCGATAGTCGCGGATGCCGTACTTGTGGTGGTAGGTGTAGTCGGCATGGGCCGGACGAAAAAGGTCCTTGATCGCCGAGTAATCCTTGGACTTCTGGTCGGTATTGCGGATCAGCAGGCCGATGGACGCGCCGGTGGTCTTGCCCTCGAACACACCAGAGAGGATTTCCACCTCATCGGCTTCCTGGCGCTGGGTCGTGTGACGACTGGTACCGGGCTTGCGACGATCCAGATCACGCTGCAAGTCTTCCAGGGACAGCTCGAACCCCGGCGGGCAGCCGTCGACGATAGCGACCAACGCCGGGCCATGGCTTTCGCCGGCGGTGGTGACAGTGAACAGCTTGCCGAAAGTATTGCCGGACATGCGGGCGCTCCGAGAAATCAGCCAAAAAACCAGATCGAATCAATCAAGCACGCCAGTATACGCAGGCTGAACGCGCAGTTCATCCTCGAACCTTATGCAACGGCGCGCGTCAAAGCGAAACCTGAACCAATGATGGCCTTACGATGCTACCTGGCACTCCCCCGATTCGAGCCCTGAACGCCCTGCGCATGCTGGCCCTGGCACTGTGCATGCTGGCAGGCGTGGCCAACGCAGCATCCCCCACCGTCGTGCAACGCCCGATCAGTGTCGACACGAACAATGGAAAACTGTTCGGCACCCTTCTGCTACCACAATCCACAAAACCCGTGCCCGTGGTGTTGATCATTGCCGGCTCCGGCCCGACCGATCGTGACGGCAATAACCCCGAAGGCGGACGCAACGACAGCATGAAGCGTCTGGCCATAATCCTGGCCAAGAACAATATTGCCAGCGTGCGCTATGACAAGCGCGGCGTCGCGGCCAGCAAGGCTGCAACCCCGAATGAACGCGACCTGAGCGTCGAAGGCTATGTCGCCGATGTCCAGTCCTGGGCGCAAAAGCTCAAGGCCAACCCGCGTCTTGGCTCCTTGATTCTGCTGGGCCATAGCGAAGGCGCGCTGGTTGCGTCGCTGGCGGCTGAAAAGGCAGGTGCGCGTGCGGTGATTTCCGTCGCTGGCACGGGTCGTCCGGTGGATCAGGTGCTGCGTGAACAGTTTCGCGAGCGCTTGCCGCCAGCGCTTTTGCAACGCAGCAATCAGTTGCTTGATGAACTGAAGGCAGGCAAGACCGACGACAAGGTGCCAGAAGATCTGGAAGTCGTATTCAGGCCCAGTGTGCAGCCCTATCTGATATCGCTGTTCCGTCAGGACCCGGCTGCCGCGTTCGGCAAGCTGCAAATGCCAGCGCTGATCATTCAGGGACGCAACGATATCCAGGTCAGCGTCGGTGATGCCCTGATCCTGAAAAAAGCCCGGCCCGATGCAGAACTGGCACTGATCGACGGCATGAATCACGTATTGCGCATCGTCCCCGACGATCTGGAAAAACAACTGCAATCCTACAGAAACCCGACCCTGCCACTGTCGAGCGAGCTTTCGGCGCACATCCTGCGCTTTATCGGTGCGTTACCCGCAGATTGAACGAAAGATTTGACGTCAACAAAACCACCCGCCCCTTCAGACTTGGGAAAACCTGCCGATAGGGGTGTGCTGGCATTGTGTTTGCTGCACAAGGCCATGGACAGGATCATCGTGAATGACTGATACAAATACCGTGACCGAAAAAGCCGAAGCCCCTGAAAAACCCGAAGCCGAAGCGCTGCCGCCCCAGCCCTGGGAAGACGTGGTGCCCGAAAGCTTCCAGATGCTTCGCCTTTCGCCGTTGCCGACCGACCGTGCAACCGGCGGACGGCCGCTGCGTTTCGTGCAGTTCGGCCGTGCCGAACGCCACAGCAAGGAACTGAGCCTGCTGCGCATCAATATCCAGTTGCCGGGGCAGCGGGTACGCAAGGAACAGAACAACCTGGATATCTGGGTCGATCACCAGAAACATATGGTGCGCTTCGGCCCGGAGTCGGGGTTGCAGATAGAGCCCTGGAACCGCGGTCTTGGACGCTTCCTGATTGCCCATGCGGTTCACTGGGCACAAAAGAAGTGGTCATCCTACAAGATCGAAGGCGTCGCGCTGGCAAGCAAGGACGGCCTGAACGAAGACACCCGCCTGCGCCGCGATCACTTTCTGCGCACCCTGGGTTTTGAAGTTATCTATGCCGATGCGCAGCATATGAAAGGCAGCATCAAGGACGTTCACGTCGGCAACCTGCACAGCACCTGGAACAATGACAAGGTGCAGATCATCGAAATCCTCGAAGCATCGCAGATGCTGGAAAAGGCCGAGAAGAATCTGACCGAGCAGGAAGTCGTGATTCGTGCCCATGAAGACCGGGTCAACAAGTACAAGCGCGAAGACAGCAGCCTGCGCTTTACCATCGCTTGCCTGGTGACTTTTGCTGTGTTTCAGGCGGGACTGCTGATCTGGATTGCGACACATCGTTAAGTTGTGAAAGCGGGGCATGAAGCCCCGCTCATGCCGCTTCAGACCTTTGAAGCAAACAGTGCCTGATGTTCGCGGCACTGTTCGGCAGTCAGCATGAACACCCCATGCCCACCGCGCTGGAAGTCCAGCCAGGCGAAATCCACTTCCGGATACAGCGCCTGGACATGCACTTGGCTGTTGCCCACCTCGACAATCAACAACCCTTTTTCGGTCAGGTGATCGGCGGCCTCGCTCAGCATGCGGCGCACCAGATTCAGACCGTCGTTGCCGCAGGCCAGGGCAAGCTCAGGCTCGTGCTGGTATTCATGGGGCATGTCGGCAAAATCTTCGGCATCGACATACGGCGGGTTGGACACGATCAGGTCGAAACGCTGCCCCGGCAGGCCGTCGAAACCATCGCCCTGCACGGTATAGACGCGATCGTCCATGGCGTGGCGCTCGATGTTCTGGTTGGCCACTTCAAGGGCCTCGAACGAAAGGTCAGCCAATACCACTTCGGCTTGCGGGAACTCGTCGGCGCAGGCAATGCCGATGCAGCCAGAGCCAGTGCACAGGTCCAGAATGCGGGCAGGCTCACTGGCCAGCCAG
Source organism: Pseudomonas cichorii (assembly GCF_018343775.1). Taxonomy (NCBI): domain Bacteria; kingdom Pseudomonadati; phylum Pseudomonadota; class Gammaproteobacteria; order Pseudomonadales; family Pseudomonadaceae; genus Pseudomonas; species Pseudomonas cichorii. The sequence continues at coordinate 1,904,622 of NZ_CP074349.1, read as the reverse complement.
GGCGCGAAACGGTCTTCGATCAATTCGGCAATCGGTGAACGTGGAATCAGTACGCGATCGTCGACAATGAACGACATGCCGCAGAACCATGCTTCGCCCAGCAGGTAGGGCGTCGGAACGCGATCATCGATGCGGCGCTTGATCAGGCGTTGCAACTCGGAGATTTCCTCGACTTCGAGGCGGCAATCCAGATAGCTGTCGGCAATTTCCCAGGGCAGGTGCAAGGCGCCGAGCACCAGTTGCCGCGCTTCGTCCCAAGCGTTGTCGGTCCCGTGCCCGAAAAACACGTCTTCCTCGTGAAAGCGGCTGACGGCCCAACGGATATGGTCACGCACGGTGCGCAAACGAGAGGTGATCATGGAAGCTCCTGGAAAAAACGATCTGGCAGACTCGCAAGTCTCCCCCATTAGCCGACCTTCATCAAGGCAAACCGCCATCCCGCGCCGCGACAAAATGCCCTGCAGCCCAACAAAACCGGGGCCTGCGATTGTTGAGATTCACAGAATCGCTCAGCCAGAGGACAATGACGCAAAAGCCCCACTCGAAGGAGCCCTCTGGATGTCATCTTTAAAGACCATGTTTCAACTCAGCGGCCGTGTTCATGCACCGGCCAATCTGAGCAATGCCACGCTGATTATCATCGACGCCCAGAAAGAGTACCTCAGCGGTCCTCTGGCCCTGACAGGCATCCATGAAGCCCTGGACAATATCGGCCAACTGGTGGCAAAAGCCCGCGCCGTGAAATGCCCTATCGTGCACGTACGTCACCTCGGCACCGTGGGCGGTCTGTTCGATCCACAAGGCGAGCGCGGCCAACTGGTCCCGGAACTGGTCCCTCAAGGCGACGAACACCTGGTGGAGAAACGCCTGCCCAATGCCTTCAACGGCACCGGCCTGCATGAACTGCTGCAGAGCCTGGGTCATCTGGACCTGATCATCTGCGGTTTCATGAGCCATTCGAGTATCAGCACCACCGTGCGTGCGACCAAGGATTATGGCTATCGCTGCACCCTGGTGGACGATGCCTGCGCTACCCGCAACCTGCCCGGCCCCAATGGCGACGTCAGCGCCCATGACGTACACCGCACGGAAATGGCAATCATGGCAGACAACTTCGCCACTCTGGCGCTGACCAAAGACCTGATCTGAACAACAGGCGACCTGAGTGGTTGTGTGAATCACTTCACATAACCGCCCATCCCTTTCACCTCTCTTCTCTCGCCACAACGGGGAACAACACCCCGTCATCCGGGTCATAGCGCCGATAACCACTGAGGAAATCGGCATGAAAATATCCGACGGTTTCGATGCACGTCGCTTGCGCCCCAGAGGCCCGGGCAATTGGCGCACGCGTTTCGGCACCGCGATTGCCACCTTGCTGGTCACTCTGGGCGTATTGCTGATAATGGCAGGTGCCTCCGGCCTGATCGGCCATCCCCAGGCACTGGGCGACCTGGATGCAACACCCGGGGGGGCGGCAGTGATTGCCGGCCTGGGACTTGTGGTGCTGTATCTGGGCATCTGGTTATGGCGAGTCTGCCGTCGACGTCGACGCCGGGCAAAAGGATTGAGCATGTCTGCACACCTGATGAAAAAACACGACTGACGTGTTGCGCGGCAGGGTTAAACTAGCCTCCTTCGCGGAGGCCCCATGCAAGACGACGATTTTTCCCTGTTCAGAAACGAGACGCGTGGCGTCAAGCCCATCAAGCACGAACATGCCGATGTCGGTAAACCAAAGACCGACCGCAAGCTGCTGGCCAGACTGCGCCAGTCAGCTACAGTGCGCACCGACTCGGTTACGGTCGACGGGCTGTCCGATCAGTTCGTGATCGACGTCGGTCCGGAAGATGTATTGAACTGGTCTCGCGATGGCGTGCAGGAAGGCCAGATGCGCAAGCTCAAGCTTGGCCAGATCAGTTTTGAAGGCAGCCTGGACCTGCACGGCATGAGCGTGGAAGTGGCCAGGGAAACCCTGTGGGAGTTTCTTGCCGAAGCCACGAAGCTGGAAATCCGCTGCGTGCGCGTCACTCACGGCAAGGCTGTGCGTCTGGATGGCAAGCGCCCGATGATCAAGAGCCACGTCAACACCTGGCTGCGTCAACACCCGCAAGTGCTGGGCTTCTGCTCATGCATGGCCAAACATGGTGGCGCTGGCGCGGTTTACGTCATGCTCAAACGCACCATGATGGAAGGCCGCGACGAATGAGGGTTCCGGGCAGTCCAGATACTGCCCGGAACCGGATCGTCAGCGAGGGCCGCCACCGGGACCAAAGCCTGGACCACCCGGCCCGCCAGGGCCGCCACCACCCTGATGATGCCCGCCGCCTCCACCACCGTGGCCACCAGGGCCTGGCCAGAACGGCCAGCAGCCCGAAACCGAAGCCAGAACGACGATCACCGTCGCTATTTTTGCTACTCGACTCAACATCCGGATTTACTCTCTCAGAACGCAGGGATTGACTACTGCTGCTTCTGACCGCAGACAACGAGGGAAGTGGGTAGCAATCGGGTAGCCAAAGGGTAAGAAAAACGTTACAAACAGACTTCACGCGCCGATTTGCGCAGCGGCCATACACCTGCCCGCACGTGTAAGTTATTATGTGCGACTTTGGCGAGGGCCGTGCCTTCGCGTTATCGAAACCCACACGGAAACACACTCCTGTGACACTGGAACAGAATTACACCGCCATATTGAGTCAGTTGGGCGAAGATGTTTCGCGCGAAGGCCTGCTGGACACACCCAAGCGTGCAGCCAAAGCCATGCAGTACCTGTGTCGCGGTTATGAACAGACGCTCGAAGAAGTGACCAACGGCGCGCTGTTCAGCTCCGACGCCAGCGAAATGGTCATGGTCAGGGACATCGAACTGTACTCGCTGTGCGAGCACCACCTGCTGCCGTTCATTGGCAAGGCGCATGTAGCCTACATCCCCAACGGCAAGGTCCTGGGCCTGTCGAAAGTGGCGCGTATCGTCGACATGTACGCTCGCCGCCTGCAGATCCAGGAAAACCTGAGCCGCCAGATCGCCTCGGCCATCCAGGAAGTTACCGGTGCCATGGGCGTTGCAGTGGTCATCGAAGCCCAGCACATGTGCATGATGATGCGCGGCGTGGAAAAACAGAATTCCTCGATGATCACTTCGGTGATGCTGGGCGAGTTCCGTGAAAACGCAGCCACCCGCAGCGAATTCCTCAGCCTTATCAAGTAAGGTGCAGCCGTCCGCGCTACCTGTTGGCGCGGACTTGCCCCCTGAATGCCTGCCACGCAAGAGGTTTGACCGTGCTTATGAAAGCCCTCAGGGTTGGCCTTGGCCAGCTCGTCATCGTCGCTGATTTCCTGACCCGCCCGGCCCGGAAGAAACGCGAGCCTCAGGCTCAGGCAGCCGTCGATCAGGCCGCTCGGAATCTGACCCTGTATCAGTTCCATGCCTGCCCGTTCTGCGTGAAGACCCGCCGCACCCTGCGCCGCCTCAATGTTCCGGTCGCCCTGCGGGATGCGAAGAACAACGAGAACGATCGCCAGACGCTGCTCAACGAAGGCGGCAGGATCAAGGTTCCCTGCCTGCGCATTCAGGAAGGCGACACGACCACCTGGCTTTATGAATCCAAGGCCATCATCGGCTACCTGGATCAGCGTTTCAGTCACATCTGAAGCTGCTGGCTGCCCGCCTCAGCGCGGGCAGCCTTCTTCGCGACACGCCACATACGCCTTCAATTCCTTCACGCGCACCCGGGTATGCTCGGCCAGACACTGCGATTGCAGCAAAGGCCAGATCGAACCGGAATCCTCGGCCTTTCCCACCCGATACAGACAGTCGGCGTCGCGGAAGGCGATCCATTTGACTTGTGCGTCCTTGAGCGCCTGCTTCCTGGCCGAGTCTTTCAGCCAGCTCATCTGCGCCTTGTACTGGCGGTTCAATTCCGTATCGAGCGCGGACAGATCCTTGCTCGCGCATTGATTCATGCTGGTCTGATTGGCATTGCAATCCTGAGCCTGCGCCGAACAACCGATCCCCAGCGCCATGACGGCGGCCAGGGCGGCGATGGAATATTTCACGGAACGCTCTCCTCTCTTCTGCCCGGTCAATCCAGCATGCCCACGTAACCGGGCTGCTCCTTGACTCGCTCCAGCCATTGCTGAATGCCGGGGTACGGTGTCAGATCGAAACCGCCCTGATGGGCCACGTGAGTGTAGGCATACAGCGTGATATCGGCGATGGAGAAATGGTCGCCCACCAGGAACGGCGTGCGCTTGAGCTGCTGCTCCATGACCGCCAGTGCGCGATAGCCGGATTTCTGCAGGGAGCGGTACTCATGCAGACGCTCTTCAGGCAGCCCCAGATAGAACTGAATGAAACGTGCCACGGCAATCGCGGGCTCATGGCTGTACTGCTCGAAGAACTGCCATTGCAGCACCTGCGTGCGCAGCCGCGGCTCAGCGGGCAGGTAGGCACTGCCATCGGCCAGGAAATTGAGAATCGCATTGGACTCCCACAGGCAGGTGCCGTCACTGAGCTCCAGCACCGGAATCTTGCCGTTGGGGTTCTTTTCCAGGAACGCCGGGGTCTGGGTTTCGCCATTGAGAATATCCACGGGCACCCATTGATACTCGCAGCCCAACAGGCTGAGCATCAGCTTGACCTTATAGCAGTTGCCTGAGTTGTAATCGCCGTAAACCTTGTACATCGCCCTGCTCCCTCTGCAATTCCCGGTACTGGATCGATCAGGCCGCTTGCCGTGTGACGGCCTTGCGGATTACTGCTGCCAGGCGTTTCAGGCCCTCATCCAGACGCGCCGGATCAATGTGACTGAAGTTCAGCCGCAGATACCCGTGATTGACGTCGGGGTCCGCGAAGAACGGTTCGCCCGGCATGAACGTCACGTCCTGAGACAAGGCGGCATCCAGCAAGGTGCGGGTATCGAGCTTCTGCTTGAGTGTCAGCCAGAAGAACAACCCGCCTTGCGGGCTGTTCCAGTCGGCCAGATCGGCAAAATGCTCCTGCAAGGCCGCCTCGAATGCGTTGCGTCGCTGCCGGTAGAACTCGCGCAGCTCGGCCAGATGCTCACGATAGTGTTCAGTGCCGATCCACTGCAAGGCCTGCCATTGACCGATCCGGTTGGTGTGCAGGTCGGCCGACTGTTTCAGGCGCAGCAGATGCGGAAACAGGTCCGGGCTGGCAATCAGGTAACCGACACGCAACCCCGGCAACAAGGTCTTGGAAACGGTTCCGGTATAGATCCAGCTGGCCTTATTGAGGCGCGCGACAATGGGTTTCGCGTTGCCACCATCGAAAGTCAGTTCGCGATAGGGCTCGTCTTCGATCAGCGTCACGCCGAACTCATCGAGCAAGGCCGCGACCGCATCGCGGCTGGCTTCGCTGTAACGCACTGCCGAGGGATTCTGGAAAGTCGGAATCAGGTAGGCGAACGCAGGCTTGTGCTGCTCCAGACGCTGGCGCAGGGCAATCAGGTCCGGCCCTTCGGCCTGCAGCGGCACCGTCAGGCAATCGGCGCCGAACAGCTGGAAGATTTGCAGTGCCGCCAGATAGGTCGGCGCTTCCAGCAGGACTTCAGTGCCTTTGTCGATGTACAGCTTGGCGGCCAGGTCCAGAGTCTGCTGCGAACCGCTGACCACCAGCACCTGACTGGCCTCACAAGGAACACCCAGCGCCCGCGCCTCGGCAGCCAGGGCTTCGCGCAGTTCAGGCTCGCCTTCGCTCATGCCGTATTGCCCCAGTGTCAGGGGCATATCGGCCCACTCCACTTTTGGCAGCATGCACTCGGCCGGCAAGCCACCGGCAAAGGACATCACTTCAGGCCGCTGTGCCGCAGCCAGGATTTCGCGAATCAATGAACTTTTCAGGCGGGTAACGCGTTCGGAGAAAGCCATGGCAACTACCTGTAGCCGAGTCAAAGGGAAATACGTCAAACTTGTTGACTCAAATTACGACGCCAAGCCCGGATACGTCAACATGCTTGACCTTAAAAATCCTGCCAATCAGCAAATCGCCATGGAAGCCTTCTTTTTCGGCTATCAGGCATTTACTGCCAAAGCCGATGAAATGCTGGCCCGGCGCGGGCTCAGCCGCGTTCATCAGCGCATCGTGTTTTTCATCGCCCGCTACCCCGACCAAAGCGTGAAAGAACTGCTCACGGTACTGGGCGTCAGCAAACAGGCGCTCAATGTGCCACTGCGCCAGTTGATTGCCATGGAACTGGTACAGAGCACGACGCCCGACACCGACAAACGCAAACGCCTGCTGGTGCTCACTGAAGAAGGGATCAGGTTCGAACAGGCGCTGCGCCACGAACAGGTGAAGCTCTTGCAACGGGTATTCGCCGAGGCAGGTCAGGCGGCAGTGGATGGCTGGCTGACCGTCAACCAGGCGCTGGGGCAAACGCTCCGGCCCGGCGCAATCGATCGCTGAATACAAAAATAACGACACCGCACAAACTGCCCGCTCAAGGAAAGCCCTGCATGAACGAGACCCTCAAGGCACCACTGCGCCCATTGGCAGACTCATCGCCTTCGGCCGTGGTCGCCGGCTTCATCGCGATGATGACCGGCTGCACCAGCTCGCTGGTACTGATGCTCCAGGCCGGGCAGACCGCAGGCCTCAGCAATGGCCAGATGTCGTCCTGGCTCTTGTCGATGTTCATCGGCATGGCGGTGTGCAGCATCGGCCTGTCGTTGCGCTATCGCACGCCCATCAGCGTGGCATGGTCAACTCCCGGCGCCGCATTGCTGATTACCACACTGGGTGGCGTGGGGTATCCGGAGGCCATCGGCGCATTCATCACCTGCTCGATCCTGGTGATCATCTGCGGCATGACCGGCAGCTTCGAGCGTCTGGTCAAGCGCCTGCCCGCCTCGCTGGCCGCGGCATTGCTGGCCGGGATTCTGTTCAAGATCGGCAGCGACATCTTCATCGCCGTCCAGCATCGAACCAGCCTGGTTCTGGCCATGTTTTTCACTTACCTGCTGATCAAGCGAGTCTCGCCGCGCTATTCAGTACTGGCGTCACTGGTGGTGGGCATCGCAGCCGCCAGCCTGTTGGGGTTGCTGAATTTCAATGACGTTACTCTGGAAGTGGCCACGCCAGTCTGGACGACACCGTCGTTCTCACTGGCAGCGACCATCAGCATCAGCATTCCGTTATTCGTGGTAGCGATGACCTCCCAGAACATGCCGGGCATTGCCGTACTGCGCGCCGATGGCTATCACACGCCCTCTTCACCGCTGATCACGGCAACGGGCATCACCTCGCTGCTGACCGCACCTTTTGGCTGCCACGGGCTCAACCTCGCGGCAATCAGTGCCGCCATCTGCACCAGCCCCAATGCCCATGAAGACAAGAGCAAGCGCTATACGGCAGCGGTCTGGTGCGGGGTTTTCTATGGCGTCGCCGGAATCTTCGGCGCGACGCTGGCCGCACTGTTCGCGGCCTTTCCCAAGGAACTGGTGCTCTCGATTGCCGCACTGGCGCTGTTCGGTTCGCTCATCAACGGCCTGACCGTGGCCATGAACGAACCCAGGGAACGGGAAGCGGCGCTCATCACCTTCATGGTCACCGCATCAGGGCTGACCCTGTTTTCCATTGGCTCGGCACTCTGGGGCATCGTCGCCGGGGTCCTGACGCTGCTGATCCTCAATGTGCGCAAGGGCGCATGAAATCAGAGCCTGAAATGCCCGACCATCCCCTTCAGCTCCACGCCCAGTGAAGCCAGTTCAAGACTGGACGCTGCGTTGTCCTGCATGGCCAGGGCCGAGTGATCGGCGCTGGCACGGATGCTTGTCACACTGCGGTTGATCTCTTCGGCCACCGAGCTTTGCTGTTCGGCGGCCGCAGCGATCTGCTGGTTCATCTGCTGAATCATCGACACCGCTTCGGCAATAGCACCCAACGCGCTTTCGGTTTGCAGCACATCACTGACTGCCAGCTTCACCAGCTCGCCACTGCTCTGAATCTGTTCAACCGACGCCTGCGCGCCACTTTGCAGCCTGAACACCAGGTTTTCGATCTCTTGGGTTGATTGCTGCGTACGCTTGGCAAGGGCACGGACCTCATCGGCCACCACCGCAAAACCACGCCCCTGCTCACCCGCCCGGGCCGCCTCGATGGCAGCATTGAGCGCCAGCAGGTTGGTTTGTTCGGCAACGCTTTTGATCACGTTCAAGATCTGGCCGATGTTCTGAATCTCGGCGCTCAGGTTCTGGATACTCTGGCTGGCAGACTGCGATGAACCAGCCAGTTGCTCGATGCGCTGCATGCTCTGACGCACCACCGTCTGCCCACCACCCACCTTTTCATCAGCGGTTTGCGCGGCCAGTGCAGCCTCTTCGGCATTACGCGCCACATCATGGACAGTGGCGGTCATCTGATTCATTGCGGTAGCGACCTGCTCGGTTTCTTCCTTTTGAGAACCGACTTCCCGATTGGTCTGCTCAGTAACGCTCGACAAAGACTGCGCCGAGTTCGACAGTTGCTCGATGCCCGACTGCAAACCACTGACAATACGGCTCAAGCCCTCGCCCATCTGCTGCATGGCAAGCATCAACTGACCGATTTCATCGTGCCGCCGAACCTGCACACTGCCGCTCAAATCGCCTGCCGCAATGCGTTGCGCCAGGCCTATGACACTGCGCAGCGGGCCGACAATCAAGCGGGTAATCAACCAGGAAACAATAAACCCCACCAGCAAGGCCACCACCGACGAGCCGATAATCTGCAGGGTATTGGCCGTGAGTTGAGCCTGCACGGACTGATCCTCGGCAGCAGCCGCCTGGTTGACAAGCTCGACCACTTGCCGGGCATTGGTCGCCAACAGACTGGAAACCTGCGCTTCTCTGGCCAATAGCCCGGTGTACTCATTGAGCTTTTCGGTGAAGCTGACAATGTGCGTGCCGACTTCAGCCAACACCGTCAGGTAGCCCTCATCCTTGATCTGGGACTTGAGCTCTTCGGCCAGCCCCCTGGCCTGCTCGGCCTGTTCGATGGTCCCGGTTTTCGGAGCATCGCCAGAGCCCGTCCTGCGACTCTTGTCCAGACGGACACGGGCCTCGTCCATGGCTTGCTGCATCAATCTCGATACCTGACTGACCTTGCCGGACTGCTCGACGAACTCGGCACCTTGCTGGCCCTGGGTGTCCTTCAGCGTCCAGGTCCCATCATCGGCAAGACCCGCCTGCAACACCTCAAGGTTGTTGGAGACACTGGACACCGACCAACTGGCCATTTCCAGCGCCAGGTCCTTGCTTTGGCTGATATCGACGAACTCATCGAAAGAGGTGCGATAGGCAACCAGCGCCTGCTGAACCTGAGACAGCATCGCGGCACTGGCTGGCGACTGTTCCTGCAGCGACTGCGCGAGGGTGTTCAAGTCATCGATTCTGGCGTGAATCTGCTCGACGACCTTGGGGTCGCTGTGCAGCGCATATTCCTGCTCCAGCAGACGTACACGAAGCAAGCCGCTGTTGAGGGAGGACATCTGCTTCAGGCCATCGAAATGCAGACTGATGTTCTTCAGCGACCAGACACCAATGGCTGCCACCAGCGCCGTCAACAGCAGCACCAAAGAAAAACCAAAACCCAGCTTCTTCGCCATACCGAGATTGGCGAAGCGTCTTTGTATGGCCAAGATCATAGCGTTCAATCCCCGTCCGAATCATTCGCCTTGAATGATCCACTCACGAGGCCATTCAATATCCATGCACATTCGCAACGGGTCGAATCAAGCGCAAGCCTGTGGCTCAGCAATAATGGCAAAGAGCTACGCAGACGTCGCTTTCAGAATGGTCGCCACGGCCACAGGCGGCCAGATGCTCCATCTGCGGGGGGAAACACGATGCAATGAAGGAGATTCGTGCTTCAGGAACGGGCAGCGGCGGATACCAGCAAGGTCCCGGCATCCGCGTCGAGAATCGCCTCGGTTCCCAGAGACACGGCCTGATTGACGTCCCCATGGCCCACCGGCAAACCGCCAAGGACCGGAATCCCCAGATTGCCCAGCCGCTCCTGCAACACATGGGCAGGGCTGATCGAACCTGCGGCATGGGCAGGCACACTGAAGTCGCCCGCCGCGATGCCCGCCAGACGCTGCAGAATGCCGCAATTGCCCAGGTGAGTCAGCAGACGATCGACGCGATAGGCTGATTCGCCAACATCCTCGATCAGCAGGATAGCGCCTGTCAGGTCGGGCATGTAAGGCGTACCGATACAGGTACTGAGCATGCTCAGATTACCGCCGAGCAACAAACCCTTGGCACTGCCCCGAGTGCGCACGCTGCCGGTCGCAGCGGCGGAGTCGGCCTTGAGCAGCACCGGCTCGGTGCTCATCAATACGTGACGCATGCTGCTGGTGAACAGGCCGCCCCGCTCCAGTTGTGTCGCCACCGGGCCGTGGATGGTTGCAAGCCCCACATGCGTCCACAGCGCGCCGTGCAGGGCCGTGATGTCGGAAAAGCCCGTGACCAGTTTCGGGTCGCGCCGAACGGATTCGTAATCGAGTTGCCCAAGAATGCGCTGGGTGCCGTAACCGCCACGATTGCAGATCACTGCACGGATTTGCGGGTCGGCCAGTGCGCTGTTCAGATCTGCAATGCGATCTTCGTCAGTACCGGCATAAAAGGAGTGCTTGCCCAATGCATGCGGATAAACCCGCGGTTTCAATCCCCACCCTTCCAGCACCTGCACTGCAGCCTCGACCCTGGAAGCAACCACAGGGCCGGCAGGCGACACCAGGGCAACGGCGTCGCCTTCACGCAGCACGCGGGGATAAAGGGTTGGCAGATTCGTGGCAGACATTGCGGTAATCCAGACTTTCAATGAACCGGCAATGTAGAGCACTGATGCAGGTGACTCAAGTCACAAACACCTTTGGTAACGACTGGCCAGAGGCATCATCCGGCTGGATGGAACCGCATTCGCTGCGTGACCGTTGCTTGCCTGAAAGCGCATCAACAGCTTCAATCAGCCTTCTCACTCAAATCGAGGACCTGTCATGACCACCCTTTCCAATCGCCAGTTTCTGCTCGCCAAACGACCTGTTGGCCAACCCGGCAGAGAGAACTTCACGTATCAGGAAGTGCCGGTCGCAGAAGTGGCAGACGGACAGATTCTGGTACGCAACCAGTACCTCTCACTCGACCCGGCCATGCGTGGCTGGATGAACGAGGGCAAATCCTACATTCCGCCGGTTGAGCTGGGCCATGTGATGCGCGCTCTGGGCGTGGGTGAAGTGATCGAATCGAAGAACCCGCAGTTCGCGGCAGGCGATTACGTGCAAGGCTCGCTGGGTGTGCAGGATTACTTCGTCGGCGAGCCCAGAGGCTTCTACAAGGTCGACCCGAAACTCGCCCCGCTGCCCCGCTACCTGTCCGCACTGGGCATGACCGGCATGACCGCCTACTTCGCACTGCTGGATGTCGGCGCACCGAAAAGCGGCGATACCGTGGTGATCTCCGGCGCCGCCGGTGCCGTGGGCAGCGTGGCCGGGCAAATCGCCAAGCTCAAGGGTTGCCGTGTCATCGGCATCGCTGGCGGCCAGGAAAAGTGCCGTTCGCTGACCGAGGAACTGGGTTTCGACGGTGTTATCGACTACAAGAGCGAAGACGTCCTTGCCGGCCTGAAACGCGAGTGCCCCAAAGGCGTGGACGTGTATTTCGATAACGTGGGTGGCGACATTCTGGATGCCGTGCTCAGCCGTCTGGCACCGCGAGCCCGGGTCGTGATCTGTGGCGCAATCAGCCAGTACAACAACACGTCACCGATCAAGGGCCCGAGCAACTACCTGTCGCTGCTGGTCAACCGTGCGCGCATGGAAGGCTTTGTGGTGCTGGACTACGCCTCGCGTTTCGCAGAAGCCGGTCAGGAAATGGCGGGCTGGATTGCCGAAGGCAAGCTCAAGAGCCGCGAAGATGTGGTTGAAGGCCTGGAAACCTTTCCGGAAACCCTGCTCAAGCTCTTCAGTGGCGAGAACTTCGGCAAGCTGGTGTTGAAGGTCTGACAGCACGTTATCGCGAATGGGCACAGATCTGCCCATTCGCGAAACCCGGTATCACGCCAGTTCGGCAACCACAGCCGCCAGGGCCTGGGCCGGATCGGCAGCCTGACTGATCGGACGGCCGATCACCAGATAGTCGGAACCGGCGTCCAGAGCCTGACGCGGTGTCAGGATGCGACGTTGATCGTCCTGTGCGCTGCCTGCCGGACGAATGCCAGGAGTGACCAGTTGCAGGGACGGGTGAGCGGCCTTCAGCGCCTGGGCCTCCAGAGCCGAACACACCAGGCCGTCCATGCCGGCTTTTTCAGCCAGGGCTGCCAGACGCAGCACTTGAACCTGTGGGTCGATATCCAGACCGATGCCCGCCAGATCTTCACGTTCCATGCTGGTCAGCACGGTCACGCCGATCAACAGCGGTTGAGGACCGGTGCGCTTATCAAGCACCTCACGGCAGGCCGACATCATGCGCAGACCGCCGGAGCAATGCACGTTCACCATCCAGACGCCCATTTCCGCTGCAGCCTTGACGGCCATGGCAGTGGTGTTGGGGATGTCGTGAAATTTGAGGTCCAGAAACACATCGAAGCCCTTGTTACGCAGGGTCTCGACGATATCCGAAGCACAACTGGTGAACAGCTCCTTGCCGACCTTCACCCGGCACAGTTTTGGATCGAGCTGGTCAGCCAGCCGCAAGGCGGCGTCACGGGTTGGAAAATCCAGGGCGACGATGACAGGAGTCTGGCAGGCGGACATGAGCGTGTTCTCAGGTAAGTCGAAATCGGCGCGCATTGTAGCCGAACCTGCTGGCGGACGGGACCCGGACTTTAAAAAAGCCAATACGCACTTGCAGTGTTCACCTCCATGGCCGGATGCACCAAACCGGTCCCCATGAAAGCACCTGAAACCCGTGCCGTTCTGCAAACGACCCCATTTGAAGCAATACGACGACGATTCATGCACTGGCACGGAGCCTGCAAACGAAAACATAAAAAGAGCAAGCAAAAAGATATTTCAACGATTTTCGAGGCATCAGGGAGAAATACATGAGTCAACAACTCAAGCCAACGCTGGGCACGCTGCACCTGTGGGGGATCGCGGTCGGGCTGGTGATTTCAGGCGAATACTTCGGCTGGAGCTACGGCTGGGGCGTAGCCGGAACCCTCGGTTTTCTGGTCACGGCCTTGATGGTCGCAACGATGTACACCTGCTTCATCTTCAGCTTCACCGAGCTGACCACCGCCATTCCACACGCGGGCGGTCCATTTGCCTATAGCCGCCGCGCATTCGGTGAGAAAGGCGGCCTGATCGCCGGTATGGCGACGCTGATCGAATTCGTCTTTGCGCCCCCGGCCATTGCCCTGGCAATCGGTGCCTACCTGAACGTGCAATACCCTGGGCTGGACCCCAAGCATGCGGCGGTCGGAGCCTATATCGTGTTCATGACCCTCAATATTCTGGGCGTGAAACTGGCAGCAACCTTCGAGCTGGTTGTCTGTGTACTGGCCGTGGCCGAGCTGCTGGTATTCATGGGCGTTGTGGCTCCGGCTTTCAGCTTCAGCAACTTCGCACTGCATGGCTGGGCAGGTTCCAGCACCTTCGGCCCGGGTGCGATTGCCGGTATGTTCGCCGCGATTCCATTCGCCATCTGGTTCTTCCTGGCCATTGAAGGTGCAGCCATGGCCGCCGAAGAAGCCAAGGACCCGAAACGGACCATTCCCAAAGCCTACGTCAGCGGCATTCTGACGCTGGTCGTGCTGGCCATCGGCGTCATGCTGTTTGCAGGCGGCGTTGGCGACTGGCGCACCCTGTCCAACATCAACGACCCGCTGCCACAGGCCATGAAGGCTGTAGTCGGCGATAACTCCGGCTGGCTGCACATGCTGGTCTGGATCGGTCTGTTCGGTCTGGTCGCCAGCTTCCACGGGATCATTCTGGGCTACTCGCGTCAGTTCTTTGCCCTGGCGCGTGCCGGTTACCTGCCCGCTTCGCTGGCCAAGCTCTCGCGCTTCCAGACCCCGCACCGGGCCATCATCGCCGGTGGACTGATCGGCATTGCTGCCATCTACAGTGACGGCCTGATCAATCTGAGCGGCATGACCCTGACCGCGGCCATGATCACCATGGCGGTCTTCGGCGCAATCGTGATGTACATCATGAGCATGCTCAGCCTGTTCAAGCTGCGCAAGACTGAACCCCTGCTGGAGCGCAGTTTCCGTGCGCCGGGCTACCCGATCGTTCCGGGCATCGCCCTGACCCTGGCCGTGGTATGCCTGCTGGCAATGGCCTGGTTCAATCCGCTGATCGGTTTCATCTTCCTCTGCTTCATGGCCGTGGGCTTCATCTACTTCAGCCTTACCGCCCGGTCGCGTGCCAACGCGCCTGCCGACGCCATGCTGACCGGCTCGTAAAAACAAAAGGCCGCGTAAACCCTCATGGTTTCACGCGGCCTTCCCAGAGCGCATACACTTGAACCATTGAGCAGCCTCTTGCTCAAACCGGTATGACTACAAGGAGAGTGCTATGCCCTGGTATGCCTGGTTGATTCTGATCGTTGCAATTGGCTCCATCGTCGGCGGCCTGATGTTACTGCGCGACACAGCGCAAAAGCTGCCTCTGACCGAAGAGCAGCTCAAGCGTATTCATGAACGCAATGCCGAAATGGATGCCAAGGAAGCCAAGGATCGATGATCCCGGTTGCCTACCTTCCGACCTTCTTGCTCACTGCAGTGTCCGCAGATGCAGCCGAGTAAGGAGGCACGGCGAGGACCTTGATGTGCAAGGGCTCGAAGATCCTTGCGAATTCCCCGTTATCCCGCAATTGCTGTAACAGCTGATCAAACTTCGTAGCGCTGATGCTGCCGCCCGGCCGCAACAGTGCATATTGCCGATAAAGCTGATCGACCCGCTCGGAAACCAGAAACTGTTCGGCCTCGCCAGGGTTATGTGCCATGAAGTCCACCAGATAGGAGCGCGTTACCGGCGCGATATCCACACGCCCGCGTATCACCATCAATAGATTGCTGTCATGGGAATAGGTCGAAGTGGCATTGAAGTTTTCACTCAGATACTTCTGGTCTGCATTGAAGTTGGCAAATCCATAGTGATAACCGCTGAACAGGGCCAGACGCTTGTCCGAAAGATCATCGAAGTAACTCTGCTGACGCCCTTCGACCCGGCGCGCCACAAAGACTTCGGCATCCTCAAGCCCCATGTCCACCTTGTCATAGGCGACATGTTTCCAGCCCCAGTCGGGGTTTTCAAAAATGGCGATATCGAAACGGCCCTGGGCAAAGTCCCGGAAGCGACGCTGCACGGAAGTCGGCACCACCACGAACTCATAGTCCCGCTGACTGGCATTCAAGGCCTCGATGAGCTTGGGCAGAAGCCCGGTATCGTTGCCTCTTTCAGGGCGAATCATATAGGGCGGAAAATGCACGGCCGCCACTTGCACGACCTGAGCGGCCTGGACCTGCCAGCTCACCAGGAGCGAGACGATCAGCATCGCTCCCTTACGCAACAACACATCGGTTATTACTGCGCGCGTCTTCATGAAAAGGTATCGGTCAAAAACGCCACACGCTATGCGCTTTCAGCAGTTTAAACAACTCCCAAATCCATGATTCGGAATAAGTCGCACATAACCTGAAAAGTCCAAGGGCGAATGCGACAAAAGACAAGGCACCCCTGAAGTATTCAACGGTCGATTGATGTATCGGCAACGGCGCAGTAAAACCTTATCGAGCATAGCCAGATGAATATGGCTACTCTGGACTCACTAAAACTGTTGGATGGGAGCTTCATAATGCCGCATTGGCTGGTGATCGACCTGGAGGCTACCACCGAAGAAGGCGGATGGCCGGTCGCAGAAATGGAAATCATCGAGATCGGTGCAACGCTGGTGAATCAGGATGGGCGCGAGCTGGACCACTTTGAACGCTTCGTACGCCCCGCGCGCCGCCCCTTGCTGACGCACTTCTGTCGGGAACTGACCCATATCAGCCAGAGCAATATCGACAGCGCGGCATCCCTGAGCAATGTATGGCCCCAGTTCGAGCGCTGGTTGAGCCATCATCAGGCACGCATTGTCGGCTGGGCCAGTTGGGGAGATTACGACCGCAAACAACTGGAGGAACAGTGGCGCGAGCATCGACTGGAAAGTGCCCTGAACGAGCTGCCTTATGTAAACCTCAAACAGCGCTTCGCCGAGGCCCGTCAATTACAACGCGCCCCCGGGCTCAACAGTGCACTGCAACTGGCAGGCATGCAGTTCAGCGGCCAGCAGCATCGGGCACTGGTTGATGCCCGCAATACTGCCAGACTGTTACCGTTGATTATTCCCAATTGAATATCAGGATTGCCAAGTGACGATGCTGGATACCTTGGGCATACTATTCGACCCTTTTCAGCCCTTTTATCAAGGAATCTCGCATGTTCAAGGTCAATGAGTACTTCGACGGCACAGTCAAATCCATCGCGTTCAGTCAGACGGAAGGCCAGGCCACCATTGGCGTGATGGCAGCGGGCGAATATGAGTTCGGCACAGCGCAACGTGAAATCATGCACGTGATTTCCGGCGAACTGATCGTCAAGCTGCCGGACAGCACTGACTGGGAAACCTTCAGCAGCGGCAGCCAGTTCAATGTACCGGCCAACAGCAAGTTTCAGCTGAAGGTGAGCGTGGACACTGCTTACCTGTGCGAATACCGCTGATTGAAGCCAGGGCTGCGTGCCAGACACGCAGCCTGCCACAGACTCAAACCCGCTCTTCCATCTGAGCATTGAACTGAAGCGCCGCCAGACGTGCATACAGCGGATTGCTGGCTATCAGTTGCCGATGAGTTCCCACCGCCACCAGACGCCCCTGCTCAATCACCGCAATACGGTCGGCATTCTGTACCGTGGCCAGTCGGTGCGCGATCACCAGGGTGGTACGGCCTTTCATCAGGCTTGGCAGAGCTTGCTGGATAAGATGCTCACTTTGCGCATCCAGCGCACTGGTGGCTTCGTCCAGCAGCAGAATCGGCGCATCGACCAGCAATGCCCGGGCAATGGCCAGACGCTGCCTCTGCCCGCCGGACAACCCGAGGCCGCCATCACCCAGGTGAGTCAGGTAACCGTCAGCCATCTGCATGATGAATTCATGGGCATGGGCAATACGTGCAGCAGCCTCGACCTGTTCGGCACTGGCACTGGAGTTGCCATAGCGAATGTTGTCTTCAACGCTGCCAAAGAACAGGGCAGGCGTCTGTGAGACAAGGGCAAAGTTGCGACGCAAATCGTGAGGGTCAAGCTGCAGGATGGGCACACCCTCAATCAGAATACGCCCCTGCTGAGGGTCGTAGAAGCGCAGCAGCAGATCGAACAGCGTTGACTTGCCGGCCCCGGATGGCCCGACCAGCGCGATGGTTTCACCGGCTGCGATGCTCAGGGTCAAGTTATCGATTGCCTTGTGATCCAGTCGGGACGGGTAGGCGAAACTCACGTTCTCCAGCTCCAGACGGCCACTGACTCTGGCCGGCAGGCCAAGAAGGCCGCTGGCTGGCGGTGTGATTTCGCTGCGGACCTGAAGCAGTTCGCTGATACGTTCAGCCGCCCCCACGCCGCGCTGCAATTCGCCGATCACCTCGCTCAGCGAGCCAAAGGAAGTGCCGACCAGAAGCGCATAGAACACAAAGGCGGATAGCTCGCCGCTGGTGATGGTGCCTTTGATCACGTCCATCCCGCCAACCCAGAGGATCACGCCGACAGCCCCCAGCACCAGGGAAATCACCACGGTAATCAGCCAGGATCGCTGCAGAATATATTTGCGGGCGGTGCCAAAGGCCTTTTCGACCGTTTGGGAAAAATGCGCCTTGTCATGCTCCTGATGGTTATAGGCCTGAACCGTCTTGATCTGCCTGAGCGCCTCGGCGACATAGCTGCCCACGTCGGCCACACGATCCTGGGTTTCCCGGGACAGGCGACGCACCCGGCGACCGAATACCAGGATCGGCACAATCACCAGCGGCAAGGTCAGCACCACGATACTGGTCAGCTTGGGATTGGTGATGAACAAGAGAATGATGCCGCCAATCACCATCAGCGCACTGCGCAGGAATATCGACAGAGACGACCCCACCACCGATTGCAGCAAGGTGGTATCGGCCGTCAGCCGCGACTGGATTTCCGAGCTGCGGTTATTTTCGTAGAACGCCGGATGCAGATTGATCAGGTGCTCGAACACGCGATTGCGCAAATCCGCCACGACTCGCTCACCAATCCACGACACCAGGTAGAAACGGGTAAAAGTGCCAATGGATAGACCGACCGTCACCAGCAGGAAAAAACCGATCGATCGCTCAAGCTGCTCGGCGGAACCGGTCATGAACCCATGATCCACGATCATCTTGATGCCCTGCCCCATGAACAGCATGAGGCCTGCTGTAATGACCAAAGCCAGCAGTGCCCCCAGAGCATGCCAACGATAGGGAGAGATAAAACTCAGGGCCAGACGAATGGCAGGTCTTTGAGCAATGGAAAACACCGAAGGCATAAGCATGAACCTGTGTCTGAAGCAGGAAAACCGGCGTTATGACACCTCACCGGTTTTCTAGAAGGGATCGTTCTAAGCAAAAACTGGCAGTTTTATATCATTTCTGTTGCACTGGGGCTCAGCTTGCGACTGGAACTGTCACTGCACGGTCATCAAACGCGGGTAGTTTAGAGGTAACACCTGATCAAGGAGAAAGACTATGAACGCGCAAGAAGGGAGCAATCAAGTCCAGGTCGTACGAGCCACCCCCAACCTTTCAGTAGGGGGCGCAGTGCTCGACAAGGACGGGCGTGAAATCGTCATTACCGAAGAGATGGTTCAGGCCGCCTGTCAGGAATGCGAAAAATCCTGGGTCACGCCTGAAAAACAGAACTGAGCATCACCCCCTTTTCAGAACCCGACCTCCGTGTCGGGTTTTTTCTGCCAGCCATTCGCACGCCAGCTCAGACCAGCGATGCACCCAGGGCCAGAACCATCTGCCTCAACACCTCTGACTCCCCTTCCAATCGCACTTTCAAACCTTCGATTTCCCGACGTGGCGGGTAATGCTTGCGCAGAGCATCAAAGGCCAGACGCTGACTGGCAGTATCATTCACCAGACTGCGACGAAAATCCGCATCGTCGCGGCGCGGATCATAAACGCCCCTGCACAGCATATTCAGCGCCCAGACCGGATCGGTTTGTCCATCCAGACTGACTTGCGCCAGCCAGGGACGCGGCAGCAGGTCGTCCAGCAGAATGGTTGCCGGCTGATCGAGAAAAGCACAGAGCGCCTGATAGATCTGCGCGGTTCCACGCTGTCTGCCATCGAGGCTGTAGCCTGCGATATGTGGCGTGCCGATCACACACAGGTCCGCCAGCGGCACATTGACCTGAGGCTCGCCTTCCCAGACATCGAGTACCGCCTGCAGGTCTTCACGCGCCAGCAGGACGTCATGCAGCGCGAGGTTATCGATCACCGCGCCACGGCTGGCATTGATCAGCCAGGCGCCTTGCCTGAGCTGACGCAGACGCGACTCGTCGAACAGATGCCAGGTGGGCTGCTCGCCGTTTCTGGTCAACGGCGTATGCAGGCTGATGACATCACAACGGGCAACGATCTCGTCAAGGCTGACGTACTCGCCGCCTTCTGCTGCCTTGGGCGGATCGCAGACCAGCACATTCCAGCCCAGCGCCTTGAGCACCTTGATCAGGCGACCACCCACCTGACCTGCGCCGACTACGCCATAGGTTCGCTGCCTGAGGTCTGCGCCTTCGATTTCAGCCAAGGTCAGCAGGCTGCCCAGCACGTAGTCCACAACGCCTCGGGCATTGCAGCCCGGCGCACTGGACCACTGGATGCCCGCTTGCTGGAAATACTCCAGATCCAGATGATCCGTGCCAATGGTGCAAGTCCCGACGAAACGCACCGAACTGCCTTCGAGCATCCCGCGGTCGACGCTGGTCACTGAACGCACGAGCAGGATATCGGCATCGGCAACTGCCGCCCGATCGATGGAGCGTCCCGGCAGACGGCGTATCTCGCCAAAATGAGCGAAAAAGGCATCAAGCAGCGGGATATTTTCGTCAGCGACAATGCGCATGAAAGACTCTCTGGTAACGGAGGGATAACCCGTAGTGAAACACGGTTGGGGCAGGCAAAACCTGCCTCATTCCTGTTTCTTGCGAATCCAGTAGAGAAAAGTCCCGCCATCGGTCTGTTGTTCGACCAGTTCATGGCCGAGAAACACACAGAATTTGGGAATGTCGCGCCGGGTCGAAGGGTCCGTGGCAATCACCTTGAGCAGGCCACCGGCATGCAGGTCGCGAACCTTCTGATGCAACATCATCACAGGTTCCGGACAATTGAGCCCGCTGGCATCCAGGGTTGCATCAACGGGCTGGTTTTCGATGGGTTCAGACATGAGGCACTCCAGAAACTGGCGGCAATTGTCGCTCAATTCATTCAATCAGGCCAATCAGCCCTTGCGCGGTCGGCTTGCCTTGGCAACGTCCAGTCTGCGCAGGTGACAGGTCACTTCCTCGCGGTCGTGATACAGCTGTTTGCAGCCAATCGAAACCCTGACGCCACGCGCCTGAAAACCTTCCTCGATACGATCCAGCAAGCGGCGCACCTCAGCGTAGCGCTGCTTCATGGGCAGCTTGAGGTTGACCACCGCCTCACGACACAGGCCCTCCCCCAGCCAGGTTTCCAGCAAAGCAGCGTTGCGGGCCGGCTTTTCGACAATGTCGCAAACCATCCAGTCCACGGTCTGCCGAGGCTTGTAGGTGAAGCCGTCAGCCATCAAATGCTGCACCAGACCGGTTTCCATGAGGCTTTCAGCCATGGGGCCGTTATCGATGGCAGTGACCAGCATGCCGCGACGTACCAGTTGATACGTCCAGCCACCCGGCGCCGCCCCAAGGTCTACGCCGGTCATGTCGCTGGACAGGCGCTCGTCCCACTCCTGGCGTGGAATGAAGTGATGCCAGGCCTCCTCGAGTTTCAAGGTCGAACGGCTCGGCGCTTCCCGGGGAAATTTCAGGCGTGGAATGCCCATGGGCCACATCGCCGAGTTATCAGCCTCGGCCAGCCCCAGAAACACCTCGCGACCACTCTTGAACGTCAGCAACAGACGCGGCTTGCGCGGATCGTCCACCAGCTTGCCCGCCTGAGTCAGGGCCTTGCGCAACGGAGCCTCGAATTTCTTGCAGAAGTTCGACAGTTCCTTGCCGTCGTTGGTGTCCACCACCTCCAGCCACACACTGCCGCAGACCGGAAAACTCGCCATGTGAGCCAGAATCACGCTGATGCGATCGGTTTCAGGCAAATCGAGAAAGACTCCCCGAGCCCATTGTCGCGGGAAGATCAACCGCTCAAAACGCTGACCGCTCATCAGGCGCTGGGCGCCGTCCTCTTCGGTACAGATGAACTCGGCACATGCCGTATCGGGCTTGGCCTTGGCATAACCGGCCACATTCAGGCGCGCAGCATGATCGGATATCTCCGAACAGACCTCGCTTTCAAAACCCGGTCGGCAATGCATAAACAGCGTATTCATGGTGACTCCCGGCCCCGCAGACTTGAAAGCCGCGCATGATAGCCCAATCAGGAACCACTGGCGCGGCTCGACAGTCCACAGAATGCTGGGCTCCCGACCTGTTGCATGGAGCCAGTACCGCTTGCATCACTCGAAAAGGAGTCATTCATGCCCTCCCTGGATAGCCTGAAAAGCCTGAAAACACTCGAAATCGACAACCAGACCTACCATTACTTCAGCCTGCCGGAAGCTGCAAAATCACTGGGCGACCTGGACAAACTGCCCATGTCGCTCAAGGTTCTGCTGGAAAACCTGCTGCGCTGGGAAGACGACAAGACCGTCACCGGTGACGACCTCAAGGCTCTTGCCGCCTGGCTGACCGAACGCCGCTCGGACCGCGAGATTCAATACCGCCCTGCCAGGGTTCTGATGCAGGACTTTACCGGCGTGCCGGCCGTGGTGGATCTGGCGGCCATGCGTGCAGCCGTGGCCAAGGCCGGTGGCGACCCCCAGCGGATCAATCCGCTGTCGCCGGTCGACCTGGTCATCGACCACTCGGTCATGGTGGACCGATTTGGCGATTCCGACGCCTTCGGCGACAACGTCGAAATCGAAATGCAACGCAACGGTGAGCGCTATGCCTTCCTGCGCTGGGGTCAGAGCGCCTTCGATAACTTCAGCGTGGTCCCGCCAGGCACCGGCATCTGCCATCAAGTGAATCTGGAATACCTGGGCCGCACGGTCTGGACCAAGGAAGAGGATGGCCGCACTTATGCCTTCCCCGACACACTGGTGGGCACTGACTCCCACACCACCATGATCAACGGCCTGGGCGTATTAGGCTGGGGCGTGGGCGGGATCGAAGCCGAAGCGGCCATGCTCGGCCAGCCGGTGTCGATGCTGATCCCGGAAGTGATCGGCTTCAAGCTGACCGGCAAGCTGAAGGAAGGCATCACTGCGACGGATCTGGTGCTGACTGTCACCCAGATGCTGCGCAAGAAAGGCGTGGTCGGCAAGTTCGTCGAGTTCTATGGCGACGGGCTGGCGGATCTGCCGCTGGCCGACCGGGCGACCATTGCCAATATGGCCCCCGAATATGGCGCAACCTGCGGTTTCTTCCCGGTGGACGATGTGACACTGGATTACCTGCGCCTTTCCGGCCGTCCGGATACCACGGTGAAACTGGTGGAAGCCTATTGCAAGGCCCAGGGTCTTTGGCGACTGCCGGGCAAGGAACCGGTGTTCACCGACAGCCTGGAGCTGGACATGGGTACTGTGCAAGCCAGTCTGGCCGGACCGAAACGTCCACAGGATCGAGTCGATCTGCCCGCCGTCCCACAGGCCTTCGATGATTTTCTCGGCCTGCAGGTCAAGCCTGCCCGCACTGAAGAAGGTCGCCTGGAAAGCGAAGGCGGTGGTGGCGTAGCGGTGGGCAATGCCGGGCAGGTCAGTGGTGAGGCCGAGTATGAGCACGATGGCCAGACTCACCGGCTGAAAAATGGCGCAGTGGTCATCGCCGCCATTACCTCCTGCACCAACACCTCCAACCCCAGCGTCATGATGGCTGCCGGGCTGGTGGCGAAAAAGGCCGTGGAAAAAGGCCTGAAGCGCAAACCATGGGTGAAAAGCTCTCTGGCTCCCGGCTCCAAGGTGGTCACCGACTACTACAAGGCTGCGGGCCTGACCCAATATCTGGACGCGCTGGGCTTCGATCTGGTGGGCTATGGCTGCACCACGTGCATCGGTAACTCCGGGCCGCTGCTGGCGCCCATCGAAAACGCCATCCAGAACGCGGACCTCACCGTGGCCTCGGTATTGTCCGGCAACCGCAATTTCGAGGGCCGGGTTCACCCACTGGTAAAGACCAACTGGCTGGCATCGCCACCTCTGGTCGTGGCCTATGCCCTGGCGGGTACAGTGCGTATCGATATCAGTAGCGAACCCCTGGGTGAAGGCTCGGACGGCAAACCGGTCTACCTGCGTGATATCTGGCCCAGCCAGCAGGAAATCGCCAAAGCCGTGCAAAGCGTCAATACCGGCATGTTCCACAAGGAATACGCCGAGGTCTTCGCCGGTGACGAGCAGTGGCAGGCCATCGAAGTACCGCAGGCAGCCACTTATGTCTGGCAGCAGGACTCTACCTATATCCAGCATCCACCGTTCTTTGCCGACATCGCAGGTCCCTTGCCGGTGATCGAGGATATTCAAGGCGCGCGGATTCTGGCATTGCTGGGGGACTCGGTGACCACCGACCATATTTCTCCGGCAGGCAATATCAAGACTGACAGCCCGGCAGGACGCTACTTGCGCGATCAGGGTGTAGAGCCCAAGGACTTCAACTCCTACGGATCACGCCGTGGCAATCATGAAGTGATGATGCGCGGCACCTTTGCCAATATCCGCATCCGCAACGAAATGCTGGGCGGCGAGGAAGGCGGCAATACCCTGCATGTGCCCAGCGGCGAAAAACTGGCTATCTATGACGCCGCCATGCGCTATCAGGCAGAGGGCACGCCACTGGTGATTATTGCAGGCCAGGAATATGGCACCGGTTCAAGCCGCGACTGGGCCGCAAAGGGCACCAACCTGCTGGGCGTAAAAGCCGTTATCGCCGAAAGTTTCGAGCGGATCCATCGCTCCAATCTGGTCGGCATGGGTGTCTTGCCCCTGCAGTTCAAGAATGGCCAGAACCGCAAATCCCTGAACCTCACTGGCAAGGAGACAATGGAAGTCAACGGGCTGACCGATGCCGAGGTGCGACCTGGCATGAGCCTGACGCTCAAGATCACCCGTGAAGACGGCAGCAAGGAAGACTTGGAGGTACTGTGCCGGATCGACACGCTCAACGAAGTGGAGTACTTCAAATCAGGAGGGATTCTGCATTATGTGTTGAGGCAGTTGATTGCGTCGTGAGGGTGATTCGCGAATGAATTCGCTCCTACCGGGCGGTATAACGCCATAGAATCTCCGCTTTTGCTTCAGGAGATTCTCCATGGCCCCAGAGTACCGGGTGTTTTTCTGTCTGCTCGGCCTCGGGTACGCCATTGCGCTGTTCTACGGCCAGCTTCAGTGGCCGGCTGCCTTGGCAGTCGGCCTGCTGCTGATCGCGGGATTTTGTATCAGGCAGTCGGGCCACAGGTGGGTCCGCGGGCTCGGGCATGGCGCGTTCATTGTCACGGGCCTTGCCCTGGCCGCTCATCTGTTGCCCGGTTTCAACAGCGCCAAAGTGTTCGACGCGGTTCGCTTCAGTCCTGAAGCGGCGCCCTTCTCCATGTCCCTGAATCTGGATAAGCCGCTGATTGGTTTCTGGGTGCTGTTGTTCTGCCCATGGATCCTGACGTCAGTGGCCCTTGCACGCTCAATGAAAGTGGCGGCCCTGAGCCTGATCGCAACTACCGTACTGTGCATGGCCACCGCAGTTGCCCTTGGCGTCACCGGCTGGGCGGCGAAATGGCCGGAGCATGGCACGCTCTGGTTACTGAACAATCTGTTACTGGTGACAATCACCGAAGAATTGTTCTTCCGTGCCTATCTGCAAGGCGCACTGCAACAAATCTTTAACAAAACATGGCTGGGCAGCACGCTTGCCATCGGTATCGCTGCCATACTGTTCGGGCTCGCCCATTTCGGCTCGGGATGGCAATGGGTATTGCTCGCGAGTCTGGCCGGTGTGGGTTATGGCATTGCCTATCGTTTCGGTGGCCTGCAAGCCGCCGTCATCAGCCACTTCGGGTTGAACCTGATTCATTTCGGGCTGTTCACCTATCCGATGCTGGATCGATAAGCATTGATACATGGCAATGATTCTCTGCTGATTTACCTGCAAAGCTCAATTTACAGACTCGTTTGCCGATAACTCTCCGAAGCCTATTGGATCGAAGGACCGAAAGCCATGCGTAACAACCAGCCAGTCACTCAACGTGAACGGACATTCCCTGCTGAACAGCGGTTGATTTCCACCACCGATACCAAAGGTGTGATCACCTACTGCAACGAGATCTTCCAGGAAGTCTCGGGGTTCAGTCACGATGAGTTGATCAAGGCGCCGCATAATCTGGTTCGCCACCCGGATGTCCCCTCCGCCGTTTTCGAGCACATGTGGACCACTCTGAAAAGTGGCCAGCCGTGGATGGGCATCGTCAAGAACCGCTGCAAGAATGGCGATCATTACTGGGTCAACGCCTATGTGACGCCGATGTTCGAGAACAGGCAGGTGGTGGGTTTCGAGTCCGTGCGTGTCAAACCGACCGCCGAGCAGATCAAGCGCGCCGAAGCGCTGTACGCACGTATCAACAAGGGCAAGTCGGCCATTCCGGGTCGCGACAAATGGCTGCCGGTGCTGCAGGACTGGCTGCCGTTCATCCTGGTCAGCCAGTTGAGCTTCATGATCGGCGCCTGGCTCAACTCCCACTGGGGCTTCATTCTCGCCGCGGCATTGTCTGTGCCGCTGGGCCTGCTGGGCCTGACCTGGCAGCAGCGTGGCATCAAACGCCTGTTGCGCCTGGCCGAACAGACCACTTCGGACCCGCTGATCGCGCAGATGTACACCGACAGCCGAGGCCCGCAAGCGCGTCTGGAAATGTCGATCCTCAGCCAGGAAGCGCGGATGAAAACCTGCCTGACCCGCCTGCAGGACACCGCCGAACACCTGAACACCCAGGCACGCAAATCCAACTCGTTGGCCAATGCCAGCTCTTCAGGGCTTGAGCGCCAACGGGTCGAAACCGAACAAGTGGCAACCGCCATCAACCAGATGGCTACCACCACTCAACAAGTCGCCAGCCACGTCCAGCGCGCGGCCGATGCCAGCCAGCAGGCCAACCAGTTGACCCGCCGTGGCCGGGATATCGCTGGC
Organism: Pseudomonas cichorii; assembly: GCF_018343775.1. Taxonomy (NCBI): domain Bacteria; kingdom Pseudomonadati; phylum Pseudomonadota; class Gammaproteobacteria; order Pseudomonadales; family Pseudomonadaceae; genus Pseudomonas; species Pseudomonas cichorii. The sequence continues at coordinate 1,878,211 of NZ_CP074349.1, read as the reverse complement.
GAAACCCGCGAGGCGATTCAGCGCCTGTCCACTTCCGTGGGCGAAACCGGTCTGACCGTCACCCAACTGGCCAAGGACAGCGATGAAATCGGTGGCGTGGTAGACGTGATCAAAGGCATCGCCGACCAGACCAACCTGCTGGCCCTCAACGCTGCCATCGAGGCTGCACGCGCCGGAGAGATGGGTCGTGGCTTTGCCGTGGTTGCCGATGAAGTGCGTCAACTGGCACAGCGCACCACGGAGTCCACCGGACAGATCCATGGCCTGATCGCCAAACTGCAACAGACGGCCAACAATGCCGTGCAGACCATGAACTCCGGCCACCGTCAGGCCGAGGAAGGCGTTGCGCGGGTGCTGGAAGCAGACGAGGCATTGGTGGGCATCAGCGAAGCGGTCGCCAACATCACCGAGATGGCCACCCAGATCGCTACCGCCACAGAGCAGCAAAGCTCGGTCGCCGAAGAGATCAGCCGCAACATCTCCACCATTGCCGAGCTGGCCGACCAGACCTCCGATGAGGCCCATCGCTCGGCAGTGCTCAGCTCCGAGCTGACCGATACGGCCAACTCGCAATACTCGCTGGTTGAGCGCTTCAATCGTTAAGCCCGCACGGCAACAGACAAGCCCCGGTCAATGCTGATTGACCGGGGCTTTTTTACGAAGATTGAAACAGTGCGACCTTATTTCACTTTGCGGGAAAGGTCATCGAGGGAGCGCTTCACATTACTCAACTCACTCTGCTGACTGCTGAGATCGCGCTTGAGGCTGGACAGCTCACTTGAGCTGGAGCTGCTACTTGACCCAGAGCTACGCTTCAAGTCATTCACCTGCCCCTCAAGCCTGGCCACGTCGCGCCCCTGCTCATCGACCTTGCTCTTGAGGCTGGACAGTTCACTGGAGCTGGAGCTGCTACTTGATCCTGAACTACGTTTCAAGTCATTCACCTGCCCCTCAAACTTATCGATGCTGCGACTCTGCTCATCAACTTTGCGTTTGAGAGTGGAAATTTCGCTATCACTGGAGCTACTGCTTGAAGCAGAAGTCTTGCTATTGCGCTTGAGTTCTTCAATGGCCTTGGCCTGCTCCTCGACAATCTTCTTCAAACTTTCCAGTTCACGGGTATTACTGTTCGTGCCCGTCCTTATCTCCTGAATATTACCCACTGTAAAATCCGAATTACGCAAGGCAGTTCCTCTTCCGTAATCGGTAAAGCTGGTCACGATATTATCGGTACTGCTGGCACGGGAAGGATTGATCTCAACCGCTGCGTTGGCCTGTGAAAACGCCAGGCCGGTAATCAATAAAGCAAGAACGCGAACACGGGAAACAGCACGAGGGATTTTGAAGAAACCAGCCATGATCCAAGTTCCATGCGAGATGCCGAAGTGGCACATTGATATGATTCTGTTTTCTTCAAAGAGTTCGCTGCATGCCCAACTATTTTTTCATACTCCCGGCCACGACCGGCATACGAAACCCTTGAGTCTGAGCGCCTGAAGCAACCTGAGCCTTGTGCCGCCCCTCAAAAACCACACGCATTCAAGCATTGAAACGAGGAGCATAAATTCATTTGAATTTACAGCCATAAAATATTTTAGAAGGGCTTTTCTGATAGAGATGTATGTAGTTTCCATGCATCTTAAAAAGCGATCAAAATTCACAATAACCCTCTAATTGCAATCGCAACTTATTTCAAATAATTTCAAGCATGCGCTTTCTTGAAGCCACACGTCACTCTCTATTACGCGCCACTACCGGCGCCCCGTCTGCTCTGAAACTTTATTTGTAACAGCACATCATCAAAGACCCTACTCCGGCATCAACCAGGCCACCCGTTTGACCAAATTTCTGCCTGTATTTTTAATGGCCATACACCACAGCGACCTTATCCCGAACATTAAAACTTTCATACAGGCACCCCCATGGACAAACCGACTCAAGACGACATACTGCCCCCCACCCATAAAACAACAGCCTTGCCGGGACAACCTGATATATCGTCCAGCCTCAAGGCACCGATAGTGCCGGGCATCAATACGGATGCGATTACCTGCGAACAGATTCATGCCGGTATATCCATTCATATCCCCTACTCGCCCCTGATGCAGCGTGAAGACCTCCTCGTCTTCCACTGGGGCCTGCATCAATCCTCAACGCCACTGCTTCATCCTTTGGGTAGCAGCACGGTCGTGCGGATCCTGTGCATTACCTACAACCTGATTCCCCACCCCCAATACGGCCCCGTGGATATTTATTATGAAATACACCGCGCCAGCCATTTGATCGGCACCTCGCCTGTTCTGCGCGTGATGGTCAACAAGCATGCGCCGCTCACGTCCAGACAGCGCCGCCGCAAACGCAGCATGAAACGTCGTCACCCGGGCAAATGAAAAAAGCCCCCGGTGATCGCTCACCGGGGCTCGATTGACGGGGAACACTCAGAACGAGAGTCGCAATCCTACGTTGGCTCCCCAGGGTTGCTCGACATGCTTGCCTTTCATGTAATCGAAATCAGTGTGCAGTTGCAGCCGCTCTGACAGTGAAACCGAAACACCCGCCCCCAGCTCGGCGCGTGAACCGAACAGGTTGTTATCGAAGCGCGAGTCGTTGACCTTGACGTCATTGCTGCGGGAAAACTCCTGAGCCACCGCGACACGCAAGTAAGGCTGCAGCACGCCGCCATCCCTAAGCGCGATATTACGTCCCACCGAACTGCCGACCTTGCCCAGAACCGATTGGGTATCGCTGTTCTTCGCCTGCAAGCCATTGTCCATGCGGTACTGATCGCCCTGAATGACAACACTGGCCAGTTGGGCGAAAGGCTCCAGGAAGTAATCATCGGCCAGCGCGATATGCCGTCCGAACTCCACCGATGCACCGACTCCCGTATTGGTGTAATCCCCCTTGGCTTTGCTGGCATCACTCATGGCGACATCGGACTTGTTACGGAAGCTGTTGAACTTGAGTACACCGTCCAGGTAGTACCCGTCATCCAGCAGCCAGGTGCCATAGGCGCCGACATAGTAGCTGCTGACCTTGCCCGTAGTGCCACGATTCAGGTCCAGATCGGAGGTGCTATAGCCACCCATGACACCCAGCAATAACTGACCATGGCTGACCTCAAGCGGCGCATCGGCCCCCAGCGACAAACCCTGATGCTTGTGCTGATACTCGACACCATCACTGGTGGTGGCATTGAAGCGATTGCCATAGGCACGCATCCATCCGCCTCCCTGGCCGCTGGCACGCACCTCGCCCATGCGGCTGCGCAAGGTCGACAACTCGCTCATCCAGATAACCGGCGCAGCATTGAACAGCGCCAGAGCGGCACTGGTTGAAGGGCTGATGGTCTTGTTGCTGCCAACAATGAACCAGTCGTTGCCCTGCTGCTCCAGCAGATAGGAATACGCCCCAAGGTCGACCCGACCGCCGATCAGACTGAACTGGGCATTGCCACCTTCGGTATGTACGACCTTCAAGGGCTCCATATCAGGCGATACCACCTCGACTCCGGTGTTGTGGACCCGCAACCCGAACTCGCCATTGGCCTGTCCGTTCACCTCGAGCAGATCCCCGACACCGTTGTCCAGATCGACTCGCATACCAAAGAAACCATTCCCGGACAGCTCGCCCAACGACAAGGTATGAAACCCGTCCTCGCCAAAACTCACGCCACCGCGGTCCATGCTCAGTGACTCGACCGAGTTGTCACCGACCATTTGCCAGTGGGCACCAGAATCAACAGCCAGGCTATTGCCATTGATGATGTCGCCTGTGAGCTGTGCCTGATTCTGCAAGGTGACGTTCAAGGTGCTGCTGTCATCGGCAATCAAATTGCCGGTAAGGTTGCTGTTGTCGACCTTGAAATTAGCCGTACTGCGGTCAGCGACCTCCAGAAGGTTACCGTTGCCGGAAAGCAGGGTTGAGCCATTCTGGACGGCTATATCGACGATCGCACCAAACTGATCCGACTTGTCGATCCTGATCGCTGCGCCATTGATTCCTTCGATGATCGAATGATCGATCACAGCAGTGCTGGTGACACCGGCATTGCCATTACCAGGGATAAACACCCCCTCAATGATTCTGATGCCATTTCTATCACCGCGAATATGGCTTGATCCCGTAATGACCGCATCGCCTCCTGACACGAGCAGCCCTTCCGCGTACCTGCCATCGGCCGAAACCGCGCCATAGACCCTGGTATTACTCATTTCAAGCCGACTTAGCTGGCTCAAGCCTATGCCATAGCCGAGGCCGGATATATCGCTGTCGTCTATCTTGGCCCAGGTTCCCGGATTGACACCTATCTCTCGGGTTCCGAGTGACATGCCGACACCCTTATCATTTCTGACAATTGCATGATCCAGAGTAATCCGACTGTCAGTGGCATCGACGCCACTATTCACTGTTCCGTAGTTGACCACCAACCTGGAGTTATCAACCAGTACATGATCTGCCACACCACCACTCAGAACATTCAGTAGCCCATTACGGTTTACAGAATAAGAATGAACGGGCGTGGAGGAATCTACCGTTTCCTCTCGACCATCTACCGGAATAGTAGCCATGGCCCCATGGCCTGCAACATTCACCCAGACAACCTCGTCATCAGCTATAACTTCCAGCGCAGCCATCGCCCCCAGAAACACAACCGTAGACAAGACCTTTTTCTTTTCTTCCACACTTTTTCTATAAAGCACCTTTCATACTCCCGAATATGGAAGCAGGAGAGTTACTTATCAGACCGCATCTAAAAACCCGGAACACCCAAGCACAAAAGTAGGAGCATTCCCAAACACACAAAACATTTATCCTACAGAATTTCCTACAGCCTCTAGTTCACAACCAGAAAAAACCTTTAACACCGTAAAAATATCTACCACCCCCATTGACGAACACCAAAAAAATCGATTACGTCAGTTCCGCAGCTAGAGAATCCATTGGCCAATATCATCTTTTCAGCTGGCAGATTGTCCCTGATACGAAAACGCCTACAGGGCTTATTTTAAAATTATTTCAAGGAAACAAGCATGCAACATCAACCGCAACTCCCCATCATCATTGCTGACAAAAACGCTCGTGAACAAGATGATAGCCTGAAAGCTCCGGATGTAGCCGTCGCTTTTCATGACGAAGATACGCCCGGGCTTTTACCAATATCCGAATTGACTAAACCGGTCATTGTAGATCTGGAGGTATGGGCAGGCGCTCAACCGGGTTACACCTATTCACTCCATTGGGACGGAGAAACAGTAGGCCCCGAAAAACCGATTCTGGGTACTCACCGACCTGGCGATCCTCTGACGCTGGAAATTCCTGTCGGTCTATTGACCGAAGGGACACATACCCTGCAGTACCAGACATTTAACCCAGAGAGTCAGGTCAGAAACGAATCCAATATATTCAATCTGGTGATTGACCTGACCGCTCCCGGAAAACCGGAACTCAGCGCCATCCTGTTTCCCCCGGAAGTACAGAATGGATTGACCGCGGCCGAACTTGCGCAACTGGGCGGGAAGCTGGACGTTCAGATTGCCGGCTACACCGGCATGGCAAAGCATGATGTGGTCCAGACTTACTGGGGCACGACTATTGGCCCGCAAGCCACCGTCACTGAAGATGACATGGGCCTGGACAGGGTTGCGATTACCTTTACCCGTGCCTTTCTGGAAAGCCTGGGAGAAACGGAACAACTGGTCAAATACAAGGTTTTCGACCGGGCAGGCAACGCGTCCATCGACTCAAATCCTGTGCCCATAACCCTCAAGCTGCAGGATATTCCGGCCAACTTCCCGGCTCCGATCATCGACCCCGGAGTAGGAACCCTGATCGATTATGCAGAAGCGCAGGCAGGCGTTCAGGTGGATATTCCCAAGTATCCGGGTGCCAGCCCTTTTGACATGATCAGGTTGTTCTGGGGGCAGAATAATCCACTGGTTCCGGTCGCTCTTCCACCGGGTAACGAGAACGAAGACATTGTGCTTTCGTTACGTATTCCCTACGAGACACTCAATCAAAACCCTGTGGGCAGCGTGCAAGTCTTCTACGAAGTTACACGTCAACTGGACCTGGCAGGTACTTCCCTGAGCAGTACCATTGATGTTTTCCTGACGCTGCCGGTTCCAACACCGCTGGAAACCTTTATCGTCCAGGGCACCAGCGTGGAAAGCCCCAACACCACGGACAACTTCATTGACGAAGAAGACTATGAACTCAATGCCCTGGGGGTCGTGAAGTGGAATACCGGCTTTGCTATCAGCGATAACCTGAATCTGTTCTGGGGAGATCAACAAAAGCTCCAATGGTATCAAATCAGGGCAACGGATATCGCTGCTGCCCGGGACCTTCTTATTCCGATCGATAATGCAATCATGAGGGCACAAGGAACCGGCGCGGAAATTCCTGTGTATTACACGGTGACACGTGCCGGGAATCCCAACCCTGTAAAGTGCCCGGTGCAACTTGTGACGGTCAGGTCCAAGGAAGAACTTCCGGGTGGCTCTGAAGGTCTTGATGGCCCGCCCTTCAAACTTAATGACGTGGGTTTCATTGCCCCGATTCTCAACCCCAATGGGGCAGACCTGCACATTGCGCCTTATATCAATATCGACGAAGGCCAGACACTGTTCTTGACCTTCAAGGGTTTTGATAAAAACAATAACCCGATTGATGCATCGAACTATACCGCCGACCGGACACTGGATAAAAATGATGTAGCGAACGGTTATACCTTCACGGTCCCCGACCGTAACCTTCGTATTCTCTGCACCGGTTTTGCAGAGGCCAGTTTCCGCGTTGAACCGCCAGCGGGCAGTAATCAGAGTGCTGTTACTTCAAAAGTTACACGTGCGCCGGTGAACATGCTCGATTCGGTTCAACCGACCTGCCCGATTCCTCCTTTCCAATAAGTATCGTGAGCCATCCGCACGCTATAAAATAAAGGAAGTAAATATGAATACGTCTATATCTCCTCGTAGAACAGGAGAGCTTGAAGCACCGGAAATTCCTGCCGCACTCGAAAACGGAGTGTTGCCCATCGAATTTCTCGACAGGCCCGTTATTGTAAAGCTCAAGGTTTGGGAAGGTGCACGGCCAGGCTATACCTACCAACTGCTATGGAATGACATGACAGTTGGCCCCAAGAAACCGATTCTGGACAGTCATCTGCCAGGCGATGAGTTAACACTTGAGATCCCTGTTGCTCTGCTGACCGAAGGTGTACACGAGGTTGCCTATGAAACGGCGAACCCGGAAAGCCAAGTAATGGACACATCCAAGGCAACACGCCTTGAAATCGACCGAACCGCCCCCGGCAATCCACAGTTAGGCCCCATCCTGTTCCCCGCCTTCGTTGACGACGGGCTGACTTCCGATGAGCTGGAAAACGTGCATAACGTGCTCAGAGGCAGCATTGCCAGTTACAACGGCATGAAGGAAGGCGATGTCATTCGCACTTACTGGAATGAGGTTCCCGGCCCAATCACCATGGTCAACAAGGACGATATGGGGCTGCAGCGGGTGAATGTGGATTTCGTCAGGTCGTTCCTGGAAACCATTGGCGATATCGAGGCACCGGTCTACTACACGGTGACCGATCAGGCGGGCAATCTGTCCATGAACTCGCAAGCCAGGCTCGTCAAGCTGCAGCTATCGGTACTGCCGGTACTGCCCGTCCCGATCGTAAAGGAAGCCAATGGCGACGTCCTCGACCCGGCCAATACGATCAATGGGGCCACTGTACAGATCGGCACCAGCGCCAACCTTGCCGCAGGCGAGCGGATCACGGCGCAGTGGCAAGGGCCAAAAGGCAGCGATATCAGAGAGAAGATCATCACGGCTGCCGATGTGGGCAAAGTCCAGGAGCTTGTGTTTGCAGCAGCGCTGGTCAATGCCAATGCCGGCCAGACCGTCGCGGTGTCTTATACCGTCAACCGCCTCAACGGCACGGTGCAACAATCCGCAACCCTGGCTCTGAAGGTTCTTGATGCGCGCATAGAGCTGCCGGCTCCCACCATGGACACCGTCGGTGCCGATGGTGTGGTGATTCCCTCAAGAATCCCGGACTCCGGTGCAACCGTTCGTGTGTCCTACACAGGCATGAGCCCCGGCGATAGCGTGGTGGTCAACTGGCGAGGTGCAACGGCTTACGACACACCCTCACAGATTGTGGGCGGCAATACCGAGCTGCAATTCACCATCGCCAAAGCCCTGATCGTGGCCAGCGATGCAGCGACCGTCACCTACACCGTCACCCGCTCAGGTACAGCGGCCCTGTCTTCGACGCTGTGGCTGAAGATCAGCAAGGAACTGGAGTTCGATACCTCACCGGTGGTCCTCAAAGGCAAGGTCTATCTGTTGCCGGGTTATCCCGATCTGCTGCCGGCCATGCCGTCAGACACGACCGTCCAGCGCACGGCCAGCGGCGGGCAGGCGCCTTACACCTATCGCTCAAGTGATCCGCTGGTAGCCAAGGTGGACGGCAACGGCCTGACTTCGGCACGAGGCAAAGGCACGGCAATCATTTCGGTCACGGACAGCCTGGGGGCCATGAAAAGCTATCAGGTCACCGTTACCGGCGTGATTCATTGCCTGGGTATTGGCGCAGGTTCCTTCACAAAGATGGCGGCTGCAGCCGAGGCACAAGGCGCGCGTATCCCTTCCATCTATGAGCTCAAGGAAATCCACAGCACCTACGGCAGAAGCTGGCCGATGGGCAATGGCAATTACTGGTCCAGCACGGTTGCCCTGACCAACATCGTGGGCTGGAAATGGTACTACGTGAAAAATCTGGTCACAGGCGCAGACTTCAAATTGCTGCATCATAATGCCAGTCTTGGCGTCGCTATCCGATAAGGGCATAGCTGAAACATTCAGGGCGTTACCTGACAGCGTAACGCCCTCTTTTTATCTCTCCATGCGCGTCACGTTTCAAGAGCCAGACCATGCGCCACCCCGTCATTCCCTCCAGACGCTTCGTGCGCCCGCCCTCTTGCGAAGGCAGCTTCAAGGTCTGTGTCAACAGGCAACCGCTACTGGTTTCATCCCTGCTGGGCAGATTGACCCTGCGCCCGGAGCTTTCACAGGCACCCAGCCACTGGATCTGGAAAATCATCGCCGACGGCAAGGTCGGCCACAAGCGGACCAGCATCGGCCTGTTCTTCGACAAGGACCTGGAACCCGGCACTTACAACCTGCCGGGCAATGAGCGCATCAAAGTGGTCTACAACGAGAGCCCGCACTGGCAGAGCGTCATTTATCACTCTGCGCACTTTCAGGACGGTACTTTCACCCTGATCGAGGTCGACCGGCAAAACCAGCGTCTGCAAGGGGTGTTCAGTTTCAGTATCTCGGCGGTTGATTTCGAGGTCACGGAAGGCTGTTTCGATGTGTACTGCACTTGATCAGGCCAGAAACCCTGCAATCTGCCGAGCCGATTCCACCAGACATTGCTCGTGGCTCAACCCTGACACTTTCAAGGGCTTGAGATCATGGTTGGCGGTCGGCAGCCAATGCACATTGATCGACGCCGACAATTCATAACCCTGCACCGTTTCGCGATCACCCAGCGCATCGCGCTCGCCCTGAATGATCAGAGCCCGCGTATGCAGATCGGCAAGGTGCGCCACCCGAGGCTTTTCGGGTTTGCCCACGGCATAGAACGGATAACCAAGGCACACCAGCGCATCGACCTGCAATTCATCGGCGATCAGACTGGCCATTCTCCCGCCCATGGACTTACCACCGATGGCCAGACGCCCAGCGACATGAGGTCGCACACGCTCATGCACCTGACGCCAGCAATCGAGTAACTGAGCCTGTGGATTGGGCGGACGTTTACCCCCCGTGAGTCGTCGCTGAGCCATGTAGGGAAACTCGAAGCGCATGACGCTGACGCCCTGTGCAGCAAGGTGTGCAGCCATGTCATTCATGAAATCGCTGTCCATGGGCGCACCGGCACCATGGGCCAGAATCAGCGTTGCCTTGCCATCCCCCGTTCCCGGCTGCGCCGCCGTCCAGAGCCAGCCGTTGTCCCGTGCCAGTTGTACGCATTGATCCCTGTCAATACCGGCCTCTTGCCCAATGCCCATGCTTGCCTCGCTTCTGATGAGTCTGCCAATAACCCGGAGCTATAACCGTGCGTAATGGCCCCGACCAAGCTGGATGGGATACACACCTAAATGAACACAACTAACAGTACCGCCTATAACTATCAGGTGGTTCGCCAGTTCGCCATTATGACGGTGATCTGGGGAATTGTCGGGATGGGCCTCGGCGTTTTTCTGGCCGCCCAACTGGTTTGGCCTGAGCTCAACTTCAACCTGCCGTGGACAAGCTTTGGTCGCTTGCGTCCACTTCATACCAACGCGGTCATCTTCGCCTTTGGTGGTTGCGCACTGTTCGCCAGCTCTTACTACTCTGTGCAGCGCACCTGCCAGACCCGACTTTTTCTGCCGAAACTGGCTGCCTTCACGTTCTGGGGATGGCAACTGGTAATCGTCCTGGCCGCTATCAGCCTGCCCCTGGGTTTTACGACCTCAAAAGAGTACGCCGAACTGGAATGGCCGATCGACATCCTGATCGCCGTGGTCTGGGTCGCCTATGCAATCGTGTTCTTCGGCACCGTGGCCAAGCGCACCACCAAACACATCTATGTCGGCAACTGGTTTTTCGGCGGTTTCATCCTGACCGTAGCGCTGCTGCACATCGTCAACAACCTGGAAATTCCGGTCAGCCTGACCAAGTCCTACTCGCTGTACGCCGGTGCAACCGATGCGATGGTGCAGTGGTGGTACGGGCACAACGCGGTAGGTTTTTTCCTGACGGCGGGCTTTCTGGGGATGATGTATTACTTCGTGCCCAAGCAGGCCGAACGTCCGGTCTATTCCTATCGCCTGTCCATCGTGCATTTCTGGGCACTGATCACCCTGTACATCTGGGCCGGTCCGCACCACCTGCATTACACCGCCCTGCCGGACTGGGCGCAGTCGCTAGGCATGGTTATGTCGCTGATTCTCCTGGCCCCGAGCTGGGGCGGCATGATCAACGGCATGATGACCCTCTCAGGCGCCTGGCATAAGTTGCGCAGCGACCCGATCCTGCGCTTTCTGGTGGTGTCCCTGGCGTTCTACGGCATGTCGACCTTCGAGGGTCCGATGATGGCCATCAAGACCGTCAACGCCCTGTCCCACTACACCGACTGGACCATCGGGCACGTCCACGCCGGCGCCCTTGGCTGGGTGGCGATGATTTCCATCGGTGCGCTGTATCACATGATTCCGAAAGTCTTCGGTCGCCAGCAGATGCACAGCATCGGCCTGATCAACGCGCACTTCTGGCTCGCCACCATCGGCACGGTGTTGTACATCGCCTCGATGTGGGTCAACGGCATCACTCAAGGCCTGATGTGGCGCGCCGTGAACGAGGACGGCACCCTCACCTACTCCTTCGTCGAAGCACTGCAGGCCAGCCATCCAGGCTTCATCGTCCGTCTGGCCGGAGGCGCCATCTTCTTCGTCGGCATGTTGCTGATGGCCTACAACACCTGGCGCACCGTGCGGGCCTATAGCCCGGTCGAAGCCACCGCTGCCGCGCAGATGGCCTGAGGAGCTGACCATGAAACATGAAGTGATCGAAAAGAACGTCACGCTGTTGATGATCCTGATGGTACTGGCCGTCAGTATCGGGGGCCTGACCCAGATCGTGCCGCTGTTCTTCCAGGACGTGACCAACAAGCCGGTCGAAGGCATGAAGCCCTATACCGCCCTGCAACTCGAAGGCCGCGACATCTATATCCGCGAAGGCTGCGTAGGCTGCCACTCGCAGATGATCCGTCCGTTCCGTGCCGAGACCGAGCGTTATGGTCACTACTCGGTGGCGGGCGAAAGCGTCTGGGATCACCCGTTCCTGTGGGGCTCCAAGCGCACCGGTCCGGACCTGGCCCGGGTGGGCGCACGCTACTCGGATGACTGGCACCGCGCCCATCTGTACAACCCGCGCAACGTCGTACCGGAATCGAAAATGCCTGCTTACCCGTGGCTGGTCACCCAGCAAGTGGACAGCAGCCATACCGAAGCCAAGATCCGCGCCATGCGCACTCTGGGCGTGCCTTACACCGATGCCGATATCTCCGGTGCAGTTGCCAGCCTCAAGGGTAAGACCGAAATGGACGCACTGGTGGCCTACCTGCAAGTGCTGGGCACTTCCATCAAGAGCAAGAGGTGAGCCATGGATATTCAAGACTTGCGCGGCCTCGGCACCTTGATCGTGGCGATCGCCTTCATCGGGATGTCCCTGTGGGTGTCCAGCAGCAAACGCAACCCGGATTTCGCCGAGGCCCGCATGGCGCCCTTTGCCGACGAGCCTCACCCCCCAGGCACTGACGCGAAACCTGGAACGGAACAACCTGTCGTGCGGAGTAACCAGCCATGACCACCTTCTGGAGCACCTATATCTGCGTGCTGACCCTCGGCAGCCTGATCGGGCTGACCTGGCTGTTGATCGGCACACGCAAAGGCGAAACCAAGGGCAGCACCGACCAGACCATGGGCCACAGCTTCGACGGCATCGAGGAGTACGACAACCCGTTGCCGCAATGGTGGTTCATGCTCTTCGCGGGCACTCTGGTGTTCGCAGTCGGCTATCTGATCCTCTACCCGGGCCTGGGCAACTGGAAAGGCATCCTGCCCGGTTACGAAAACGGCTGGACTGGCGCCCATGAATGGGAAAAGGAAATGGACCGGGCCGACGCCCGATTCGGTCCCATCTTTGCCAGATTCGCCGCCATGCCGGTAGAGGAAGTCGCCAAGGACCCGCAGGCACTTAAAATGGGCGGCCGCCTGTTCGCCTCCAACTGTTCGGTCTGCCACGGCTCGGATGCCAAGGGTGCCTATGGCTTCCCGAACCTCACCGACACCAACTGGCGATGGGGCGGCAATGCCGACACCATCAAGAACAGCATCATGCTGGGCCGGGTCGCCGCCATGCCGGGCTGGGGTCAGGTCATCGGTGAAGAAGGCGTCAAGAACGTCGCAGCCTATGTTCGCCACTCTCTGGCCAGTCTGCCGCTGCCGGCCGATGACACGGCCAATCTGTCTGCCGGACAGCAAATATTCAGCTCGACCTGCGTAGCGTGTCATGGTGCTGCAGGTAAAGGCGTCGAAGCTATGGGCGCCCCGAACCTTACGCAACCGGGCGGTTTTATTTACGGGACCAGCCTTGCACAGCTGCAACAGACCATCAGACTGGGTCGACAGGGTCATATGCCTGCTCAGGCCAATTTGCTGGGTAATGACAAAGTGCAATTGCTGGCCGCGTATGTGTACAGCCTTTCTCAGAGTCCTGATCAACTCGAGCGCAGGGAAAAGCAGTCACAGTAACAACGCCTCCCGGAGCACCACTGAATTCCGCACCCTGCAACGGGGTGCGGAATTCTCTCACCTCCTTGCAGCCCTCTCTCTCTCGGCTTCCCATGCCCGCCTTTCACGACTAAGCTTGCCCGCAGTGGACTGGCATTAGCTGGCCACAGGTCATGGGAAGTGAATGCTTCGCGCATTTGTCGGCATGTGTCATCGACCTGTCCATCCCGCCTTTTTCGGTCTGCGTCGGCTGTGTTCCGGTGTTTCTGGAACCTGCCTCAAAGGGCCATCGTTTCAGTGCAAATACTTGCCCGGCCTCTGCCGAGGGCAAGTTCGTGGCCTTCTGAATATCCATAAATACTGCACCGTGGAACTCTGCAAATGAGCACAGCAATCAGCCCGACCGCTTATAACTACAAGGTGGTACGCCAGTTCGCCATCATGACGGTAGTCTGGGGGATCGTCGGCATGGGGCTCGGCGTTTTCATTGCCGCGCAGCTGGTCTGGCCAAGCCTGAATCTTGATATGGAATGGACCACATTCGGGCGCCTGCGACCGCTGCACACTAACCTTGTGATCTTCGCTTTCGGTGGCTGCGCACTGTTTTCCACTTCTTATTACGTGGTGCAGCGAACCTGCCAGACACGGCTGATTTCAGATGGCCTGGCCGCTTTCACCTTCTGGGGCTGGCAAGCGGTGATCGTCAGCGCAATCATCACCCTGCCCATGGGTTACACCACCACCAAGGAATACGCCGAACTCGAATGGCCGATTGCTATTCTGCTGGCCATTGTCTGGGTCACCTACGCCGTAGTGTTCTTCGGCACCATCGCCCGACGTAATACCAAACACATCTATGTCGGCAACTGGTTCTACGGCGCCTTTATTCTGGTGACCGCCATGCTGCACATCGTCAACCATATCTCGTTGCCGGTGAGCCTGTTCAAATCCTACTCGGCGTACGCGGGTGCGACCGACGCCATGATCCAGTGGTGGTACGGCCACAACGCGGTGGGCTTCTTTCTGACTACGGGCTTTCTGGGGATGATGTATTACTTCGTGCCCAAGCAGGCCGAGCGGCCGATCTATTCGTATCGTTTGTCCATCGTGCACTTCTGGGCGCTGATCACCCTGTACATCTGGGCCGGTCCGCACCACCTGCATTACACCGCCCTGCCGGACTGGGCACAGTCGCTGGGCATGGTGATGTCGATCATTCTGCTGGCCCCGAGCTGGGGCGGCATGATCAACGGCATGATGACCCTCTCCGGTGCCTGGCATAAGTTGCGCACCGACCCGATCCTGCGTTTCCTGGTGGTATCCCTGGCGTTCTACGGCATGTCCACCTTTGAAGGTCCGATGATGGCCATCAAGACGGTGAACTCGCTGTCGCATTACACGGACTGGACCATCGGCCACGTCCACGCCGGTGCTTTGGGCTGGGTCGCCATGATCTCCATCGGCGCTGTCTATCACATGATTCCGAAAGTCTTCGGTCGTCAGCAGATGCACAGCATCGGCCTGATCAACGCCCACTTCTGGCTCGCCACCATCGGCACGGTGCTCTACATCGCATCCATGTGGGTCAACGGCATTACCCAGGGCCTGATGTGGCGGGCGATCAATGACGACGGCACACTCACGTACGCCTTCGCCGAAGCGCTACAGGCCAGCCATCCGGGCTATGTCGTGCGCATGATCGGCGGTGCGATCTTCGCCAGCGGCATGTTGCTGATGGCCTGGAACGTATGGCGTACCGTCCGGGCCTCCGATCCGAAAGAAGCCGAAGCCGCAGCCCGGATCGCTGTCGTGGGAGCTCACTGATGAAACATGAAGTACTCGAAAAGAACATTGGCCTGCTGGCCTTCTTCATGGTCATTGCCGTGAGCATCGGCGGCCTGACCCAGATCGTGCCGCTGTTCTTTCAGGACGTGACCAACAAGCCGGTCGAAGGCATGAAACCGCGCACCGCCCTGGAACTCGAAGGCCGCGACGTGTATATCGCCAACGGCTGTGTGGGTTGCCATTCGCAGATGATCCGCCCGTTTCGCGCCGAAACCGAGCGCTATGGTCATTATTCGGTGGCGGGCGAAAGCGTCTGGGATCACCCGTTCCTGTGGGGCTCCAAGCGTACCGGTCCGGACCTGGCCCGCGTCGGTGGACGCTACTCGGATGACTGGCATCGCGCTCACTTGTACAACCCGCGCAATGTGGTGCCCGAATCGAAAATGCCGGCTTACCCCTTCCTGGTCGAGAAAAAACTCGATGGCAAGGAAACCGCCAAAAAGATGGAAGTCCTGCGCGCCCTCGGCACGCCCTATACCGATGCAGACATCGCGGGTGCCGAGGCCGCCGTGAAAGGCAAGACCGAAATGGACGCACTGGTGGCCTACCTGCAAGGCCTGGGCACCATCATCAAGAGCAAACGGTGAGCACAATGGATATCGGAATGATTCGAGGCCTGGGCACACTGGTGGTGATGGTGGCTTTCATCGGGCTGGCACTGTGGGTCTTCAGCCCGAGGCGCAAGGCTGAGTTCGACGACGCGACCCTGCTGCCGTTCGCAGACGACCCGCAAGCCATCGAACAGCTCAAGCAGCAAGCCAGCGATTCCGGGAGCAACAAAGAATGACCACGTTCTGGAGCCTGTATGTAACGGTCCTGACCCTGGGTACCATTTTCGCCCTGACCTGGCTGCTGCTGGCCACCCGCAAAGGCCAGCGCAATGATGAGACCGAAGAAACCGTAGGCCACTCCTTCGACGGCATCGAGGAATACGACAACCCGCTGCCTCGCTGGTGGTTCATGCTATTCGTGGGCACCATCGTGTTCGCTCTGGGCTATCTGGCGCTGTATCCGGGCCTGGGCAACTGGAAAGGCCTGCTGCCCGGTTACACCTATGCGGACAACGAAAAACAGCGCCAGTTTTCGGATGGCCAGCAAGGCTGGACCGGCGTCCATGAATGGGAAAAGGAAATCGCCCGCGCCGAGAACCGTTTCGGGCCGCTGTTCGCCAAATACGCGGCGATGCCCATCGAGGACGTCGCCAAAGACCCACAGGCCCTGAAAATGGGCGGTCGTCTTTTCGCCTCCAACTGCTCGGTCTGCCACGGCTCGGATGCCAAGGGCGCCTACGGCTTCCCCAACCTCACCGACGCCGACTGGCGCTGGGGCGGCGACCCGCAGACCATCAAGACCTCCATCCTCAAAGGTCGTCATGCGGTGATGCCGGCATGGGGTGACGTGGTGGGCGAGCAAGGCGTGCGTGACGTTTCGGCTTACATCCTGACCCGGCTCGACGGCCGAAAACTGCCCGAGGACGCCAAGGCCGACCCGGTGGCAGGACAGAAGATATTTGCGACCAATTGCGTAGCCTGCCACGGTCCGGAAGGTAAAGGCATGCAAGTGCTCGGCGCGCCAGACCTCACCCACCCGAGCGCATTCATCTACGGATCAAGCTTTGCGCAACTGCAACAGACCATCCGCTACGGGCGTCAGGGCCAGATGCCAGCCCAGGAAGCAACGCAGGGCAATGACAAGGTTCACCTGCTGGCTGCTTATGTCTACAGCCTGTCACGCCAGGAAAAACCCGCCGAACCTCAGTGACCGGCTCGACAAGACAGCCCCGCCCTCAACCCGCGGGGCTGTTGCATTTGGACAATACATTTCTGTTGTAGTCATGTTTCTACACGACTAGACTGCTTGGGCCAGCAATATAGAAACATATCTACATCTTCCAGGAGGTCACCTTCATGACGACAACGCTTTCAAGCCGCGAATTCAATCAGGACACCAGCGGAGCCAAGAAGGCTGCGAACGACGGGCCGGTATTCATCACCGACAGAGGTCGCCCTGCCCATGTCCTGCTCTCCATCGAAGACTATCGAAAACTGACCGGCAGCTCTGCCAGCATCGTCGACATGCTGATCATGCCTGAAGACATGGATATCGATTTCGAGCGTCAACGGCCCGATCTCACCCCTCGCTCTGTGGACCTGTCCTGATGTTCCTGCTCGATACCAATGTGGTATCCGAACTCAGAAAGCGCAACGCAGATACGAATGTGGTCCGATGGGCAAACGATCAGGCGGCCGCCAGCCTGTTTATTTCGGCCATCACGATCATGGAGCTGGAAACAGGCATATTGCGCATCGAACGCCGTGACCCCATCCAGGGCGCGGCGCTGCGCACATGGCTGGAGCATCACGTATTGAAAGCTTTCGCCGGACGAATCCTGGCCGTGGACACCGCCGTGGCCAAGCGCTGTGCCCGGCTGCACATTCCCGATCCGCGCAGCGAATGCGATGCACTGATTGCAGCCACCGCCCTGGTTCATGGCATGAAAGTGGTGACCCGCAACACCAACGATTTCCAGCATTGTGGCGTCCCGGTGCTCAACCCCTGGGCCAGCCAGTTGCACGAAGAACTGGCACCTTACCGAACGGCACCCCGCTGACCGGCAACTTTAATTACCCTGTCAATTGATCCAGGTCACTTACACGAACCGCTGAAGGAACCCAACGCGACCAAAGGTCGCAGCCTTGGGGTATAAGGGCAGGCGTATCATGGACGCCATAAGAAACCGCTCTTGACCTCAGTCGGCACGTACTGGCTGTGGCATTTTTCCACTGCCGTGGGACGCCCCAATGAACAACCGGATTCCCGTACAGAACATCACCCCGCCACCCGGGAATGACGACAAGACCGTCGACCTCTACGCCGCGCGAGAAAACATCTACACCCGCGCTTTCACAGGCCGGTTTCGCAACCTGCGCATGCTGGGCGGGCTTGCCCTGTTTCTGGTGTATTTCGGCACGGTCTGGCTGAACTGGGGCGGGCATCAGGCAGTGTGGTGGAACCTGCCGGAGCGCAAGTTCTACATCTTCGGTGCAACCTTCTGGCCACAGGACTTCATCCTGCTGTCGGGCATCCTGATCGTCAGCGCCTTCGGCCTGTTCTTCATCACCGTCTACGCCGGGCGAATCTGGTGCGGCTATACCTGCCCGCAAAGCGTCTGGACCTGGATCTTCATGTGGTGTGAAAAAGTCACCGAAGGCGACCGCAACCAACGCATCAGACTCGACAAGGCGCCCATGAGCGCCAACAAGTTCCTGCGCAAGCTCGGCAAGCACAGCCTCTGGCTTTTGATCGGCTTCGTGACCGGCCTGACCTTCGTCGGCTACTTCTCCCCCATCCGCGACCTGAGCATCGAACTGTTCACAGGGCAAGCCGACGGCTGGGCCTATTTCTGGATCGGCTTCTTTACCCTGGCCACTTACGGCAATGCAGGCTGGCTGCGCGAGCAGGTGTGCGTTCACATGTGCCCGTATGCACGCTTCCAGAGCGTCATGTTCGACAAGGATACCCTGATCGTTTCCTACGACCCGCGTCGTGGGGAAAGCCGTGGGCCGCGCAAGAAAGATGTGGATTACAAGGCCCAAGGCCTGGGCGACTGCATCGATTGCACCATGTGCGTTCAGGTCTGCCCGACCGGCATCGACATCCGCGAAGGGTTGCAGATCGAATGCATCGGCTGCGCGGCCTGCATCGATGCCTGCGATACCATCATGGACAAGATGAGTTACCCGCGTGGCCTTATCAGCTACACCACCGAGCACAACCTGTCAGGTCAGGTCACCCACAAACTGCGTCCACGCCTGATTGGCTATGCCCTGGTTCTGCTGCTGATGATCGGCTTCCTGACCAGCGCCTTCTTCATGCGCTCGCTGGTGGGTTTCGATGTCAGCAAGGACCGCGTGCTGTACCGCGAAAATGCCGAAGGACGCATCGAAAACGTCTACAGCCTCAAGGTGATGAACAAGGATCAGGTCGACCACACCTATATCCTCGATGCGACCGGCCTGCCGGATCTGAAACTGCAGGGCCGACGTGAACTCAGGGTGGCCGCAGGCGATATCCTCAGTATTGCGGTGGAGCTGTCCAGCGCACCGGAAAAAATGCCATCGAGCACCAACGAGGTCACCTTCATCCTCAAGGACATCGACAACAGCGACACCCATGTCGAAGCCAGGAGCCGCTTCATCGGCCCACAAATACGCTAAGGGACACCCGCCATGTCAGTCGCACTCGCTTCAAGCCCGTGGTACAAGCACCGTTGGCCATGGATCATCATCGGCATCCTGGCCTGCTCGGTGACCCTGAGCCTGTCCATGGTGACCATTGCCGTGAATAACCCGGACAATCTGGTCAACGACAACTATTACGAAGCTGGCAAAGGCATCAACCGCTCGCTCAACCGCGAACTGCTGGCCCAGACCCTAAAGGTGCGCGCCAGCATCCATCTGGACGACCTGACCGGTGAAGCCGAGCTGCACCTGAGCGGCAACAGCCAGCCCGAGCGCCTGGAACTGAACCTGATCTCCCCGACCCAGCCGGACAAGGACCGTCGTATCTTCCTGACCCGCAGCCCGACCGAAGCCGGCCGGTACATCGGCCAGTTGCAGGACAGGATCGAAGGCCGTCGCTTCGTTGAACTGCTGGGTACCGAAAACGGCCAGACCTGGCGTCTGTTCGAGGAGGAGCAGGTCAACCACACTGCATCGCTGAACCTGGGCGATGAACCGTTGCAAGGGAAGAATTGAGGTGGGAGCAGATCGGACGCATGGCAGTTGCCTCCCCAGGGACCAAACTGACTTGGCAACACTTAAAAGACCATGACCACACCCTGCTACCACTGCGCGCTGCCCGTTCCATCCAGCAGCCGATTCACCGCCATCGTGCTCGGGGAAACCCGCGAACTGTGCTGCCCGGGATGCCAGGCAGTGGCGCAGGCCATCGTCGCTGGCGGGCTGGAAAGTTACTACAGTCACCGCAGCGAAACCTCGATCAACCCAGACAGCCTGCCCGCACAACTGGTGGATGAGCTGGAACTGTACGACCGCCCCGATGTGCAGGCAGGGTTCGTACGTCATGAAGGCGAACTGTCCGAAACCACGCTCTTGATGGAAGGCATCAGTTGCGCGGCCTGTGGCTGGTTGATCGAACGCCATCTGCGCAGCCTGCCCGCCGTCGCCGAAGCTCAGCTCAATCTGTCCAGCCATCGCCTGCATGTGCGCTGGGCAGACAGCCAGTTGCCGTTGAGCCAGTTGCTGAGCGAACTGCGCAGCATCGGCTACGCCGCTCACCCTTATCAGGCCGACCGCGCCACCGAACAACTGGCCAGGGAAAACCGACTGGCCCTGCGTCAACTGGGGGTCGCAGGGCTGCTGTGGTTTCAGGCGATGATGGCGACCATGGCTACGTGGCCGGAATTCAATATCGACCTCAGCCCCGAGATGCATGCCATCCTGCGCTGGGTCGCGATGTTCCTGACCACGCCCATCATTTTCTACAGTTGCGCGCCCTTCTTTCGGGGAGCCCTGCGCGACCTGCGTACTCGCCACCTGACCATGGATGTGTCCGTGTCGCTGGCCATAGGCGGCGCCTATCTGGCTGGCATCTGGACGGCCATCACCGGCACCGGCGAGCTGTATTTCGATGCGGCCGGCATGTTTGCGTTGTTTCTGCTGGCGGGTCGCTATCTGGAGCGGCGTGCGCGGGAACGTACTGCCGCCGCCACCGCCCAACTGATCAACCTGCTGCCCGCCTCCTGCCTGCGGCTGGACGATAACGGCCAGACCCAACGCATCCTGCTCAGCGAACTGCATCTGAACGACCGGATTCTGGTACACCCAGGCGCAATCATCCCGGCAGACGGCAAGGTGCTGGAAGGCCAGTCCAGCGTCGATGAATCGCTGCTGACCGGCGAATACCTGCCGCAACCGCGCAGCACAGGCGACAGCGTGACCGCAGGCACGCTCAATGTCGAAAGCGCGCTCACGATTCATGTCCAGGCGCTGGGCCATGAAACCCGCCTCTCGGCCATCGTGCGCCTGCTGGAGCGCGCCCAGACGGAAAAACCCCGGCTGGCAGAAATCGCCGACCGCGCAGCCCAATGGTTCCTGCTCGGTTCACTGATCGCCGCCGCCGTCATCGGCCTGTGCTGGTGGCAGATCGATTCGGCCCGCGCCTTCTGGATTGTCCTGGCGATGCTGGTCGCCACCTGCCCCTGCGCCCTGTCACTGGCAACCCCGACCGCCCTGACCGCCGCTACTGGCACCTTGCACACAGTCGGCCTGCTGCTGACCCGCGGTCATGTGCTCGAAGGCCTGAACCAGATCGACACGGTGATTTTCGACAAGACCGGCACACTGACCGAAGGCCGACTCACCCTGCGCAGCATCAAACCCCTTGGCGAACTGGATGCCGATACCTGCCTGAGTCTGGCCGCCGCCCTGGAAAACCGCTCGGAACACCCCATCGCCCGGGCATTCGGACGCGCACCACTTGCCGCAGAAGACGTTCACAGCACACCGGGCCTTGGTCTGGAAGGTACCGTCGGCAGCTATCGACTGCGCATTGGCCAACCGGGATTCGTCTGCGCCCTGAGCGCCAGCGAGATTCCGGCCATGCCTGATGAAGCGGGCCAATGGTTGCTGCTGGGCGATACCCAAGCGCCGCTGGCATGGCTGGTTCTGGATGACCGACTGCGCGAGGATGCCAGCCAGCTTGTGCAGGCCTGCAAGGCTCGGGGCTGGAAAACCCTGCTGCTGTCCGGCGACACCTCCCCCATGGTTGCCAGCGTTGCCGCTGACCTGGGCATCGACGAAGCCCACGGCGGCCTGCGCCCGGACGACAAACTGGTCATGCTGCAAAAACTGCACAAACAGGGACGCAAGGTGCTGATG
The DNA here is from genome assembly GCF_018343775.1 of Pseudomonas cichorii. Lineage (NCBI taxonomy): Bacteria > Pseudomonadati > Pseudomonadota > Gammaproteobacteria > Pseudomonadales > Pseudomonadaceae > Pseudomonas > Pseudomonas cichorii. The sequence continues at coordinate 1,856,106 of NZ_CP074349.1, read as the reverse complement.
CTGGGTGATGGCGTCAATGACGTGCCAGTGCTGGCCGCCGCCGATATCAGCATCGCCATGGGCTCGGCCACGGATCTGGCGAAAACCAGCGCCGACGCGGTGCTGCTGTCCAATCGCTTGCAGGTGCTGGTGCAAGCCTTCAGTCTGGCGCGACGCACTCGCCGGGTGATTATCGAAAACCTGCTGTGGGCCGGGCTGTACAATGGCCTCATGCTGCCGTTCGCGGCACTGGGCTGGATCACACCTGTCTGGGCGGCGGTCGGCATGTCCATCAGTTCACTGACGGTTGTGCTCAACGCCTTGCGCCTGACCCGTCTGCCCACGACCAAGGCGCCTGCGTCCGTCATTCGACAGCCGGTTCCGGAGGCTTTATGCCCGCGCTCTACATCATGATCCCCGCAGCGCTGCTGCTGGTCGCCATCGCGATCTATGTGTTTTTCTGGGCGGTGGACAGCGGGCAATACGACGACATGGAAGGTCCGGCCCACAGCATTCTGTTCGACGATCAGGACCCCAACCATCAAGCCGCCCAGGATGAGGCCGTGCGCAAGAGCACGCCGTTGAAGCAGGACGAGACAAAGCCCGATGCCTGAACTCGTTCCCCTGCTGCTGTCCGCCCTGATTCTCGGCCTGCTGGGCGGTGGTCATTGCCTGGGCATGTGTGGCGGCCTGATGGGCGCCTTGACCCTGGCCATTCCCAAAGAACAACGCAGCCGCCGTTTTCGCCTGCTGCTGGCCTACAACCTGGGACGCATCTTCAGCTATGCCTGCGCCGGCCTGTTGCTCGGGCTGGCAGGCTGGGCCGTGGCCAACAGCCCGCTGGCCATGGCGATGCGGGTCATCGCCGCCCTGCTGCTGATTGCCATGGGCCTGTACCTCGCGGGTTGGTGGAGCGGCCTGACCCGCATCGAAAGCCTGGGGCGCGGCCTTTGGCGCCATATTCAACCCGTTGCAACCCGCCTGCTACCGGTATCGAGCCTGCCACGCGCCTTGCTGCTGGGCGCACTGTGGGGCTGGCTGCCTTGCGGGCTGGTCTACAGCACCTTGCTGTGGGCGGCCAGCCAGGGCAATGCCATGAACAGCGCCTTGCTCATGCTCGCCTTCGGCCTGGGGACCTGGCCCGTGCTGCTCGCCACCGGGCTGGCCGCCGAGCGCACCACGACTCTGCTGCGCAAACGCGGTATCCGCATGGCCGGTGGCCTGCTGGTGATCCTGTTCGGCCTGTGGACCCTGCCCGGCCCGCATCAGCACTGGCTCATGGGGCACTGAGCGGCACACACAGAGTCCTGTGATCACCCTGCGCGCGTATTTGACGCACATCAACACCCGCCCACAGACAGCTCCGTAGACTCACTCGCATTGCCAGCCTATCCGGGGGAATGCCCGCATGCTCGACGCCATTCGTTGGGACTCAGATCTGATCCGCCGCTACGACCTGGCAGGACCGCGCTACACGTCCTACCCGACCGCAGTGCAATTTCACACACAAGTCGGCGCCTTCGACCTGCTTCACGCCCTGCGTGACAGCCGCAAGGCCGTGCGGCCCTTGTCGCTGTACGTTCATATCCCGTTCTGCGCGAACATTTGCTACTACTGCGCCTGCAATAAAGTGGTCACCAAGGATCGGGGTCGTGCCCAGGCCTACTTGCAGCGGCTTGAACAGGAAATCCAGATGCTGGCCAGCCACCTCGCCCCTGGTCAGGTGGTCGAGCAATTGCACTTCGGTGGCGGTACGCCGACCTTCCTCAGCCACGACGAACTGCGCCAGTTGATGACGAAACTGCGCACCCACTTCAACCTGCTCGATGACGACTCAGGCGACTACGGCATCGAAATCGACCCGCGGGAAGCCGACTGGTCTACCATGGGCCTGTTGCGCGAACTGGGTTTCAACCGTGTCAGCCTGGGAGTGCAGGACCTGGACCCGGCCGTCCAGCGTGCCGTCAATCGCCTGCAAAGCCTGGAAGAAACCCGCGCCATCGTCGAAGCCGCACGCACCCTGCAATTTCGTTCGGTGAATATCGACCTGATCTACGGGCTGCCCAAACAGACCCTCGACGCTTTCACCCATACCGTCAACGAAATCATCAGCCTGCAACCCGATCGCTTGTCGGTCTTCAACTACGCCCACCTGCCCGAACGCTTCATGCCCCAGCGGCGCATCGACAACGCCGATCTGCCCAGCCCGGAAACCAAGCTGCTGATGCTGGAGCGCACCATCGAGCAACTGACCAAGGCCGGTTATCGCTACATAGGCATGGACCACTTCGCGCTGCCCGATGACGAACTGGCCGTTGCCCAGGAAGAACTGACCCTGCAGCGCAATTTCCAGGGCTACACCACCCACGGCCATTGCGACCTGATTGGCCTGGGCGTCTCGGCGATCAGCCAGATCGGCGACCTGTATTGCCAGAACAGCAGTGACTTGAACGACTATCAAGGGCTGCTGGCCAGCGACCAACTGGCAACCAAGCGGGGCCTGGTCTGCACAGAGGATGACCGGATCAGACGTGCCCTGATCCAGCAACTGATCTGCCATTTCGACCTTGATTTCAACGAGATCGAACACGCCTTCAACATCGATTTCAGAGTTTATTTCGAGGGGCTTTGGCCGCAACTGACCGAGATGGCCCAGGACGGGCTGATCGAGCTGACCGCAACCGGCATCAATGTCCTGCCGGCCGGTCGTCTGCTGGTGCGTTCGGTGTGCATGGTGTTCGATAGCTATCTGAACCAGCAGAACCGTCAGCGGTTTTCACGGGTGATATGAACCCTTACATCTTGGCCATGACCAGAACCCCGGCCTTGACCTTGTCGGCATCGCTGGCCTGCATCTGGTTCATGAGATTGGCCATGTCAGCGGTGGAGTTGCTCACCTGCCGCTGCAACATGCCCAGCACCGTTTGCAGTGCAGTGGCACGGGTCTGGCGTTCGTCGTAACTCAGAGTCTTGTCGTTGAGCACTTCCTGGATCTTCTCCATGGTTTCCGCGATTTTCTTTTGCAGTTCGCGAATAGCCTTGAGAATTTTCTGGACCGACTCAGGAAGACCGCTCTGTTCGATATCCGAGTTTTTCGACGACGAAGACGCCGCAGCCTTGCCTGCACTCGACAGATTCACCTCAATGCCCTTCGTTTCTTTCACAGGCGCCGCAGTTTCGGACTGAACGGGAGCGACCGGTGTTTGAACCGCAGGAGTGTGAATATTGATGGAGCCGATGATCGGACCTGACAACGACATGAGAAGACCTGCTTAAAGGTTAGAGCTGTGTAAGTTTATCGACACATTCAACACAACCTTGATACCCGAGAACACTTCGCGCACTTGTCTAAGCCACAGTGCGTGAGTTACCCTTACGACCTATGTGTGATTTCCCACAAGGAATTAAGTGATGTCCGAGCCGGTCAAAGTGCGTGCTCATACCCAGGCCCATTGCAGGGACTGTAGCCTCGCGCCGCTCTGTCTGCCGCTGTCGTTGAACCTGGAAGAGATGGATGCCCTCGACGAAATCGTCAAGCGTGGCCGCCCGCTGAAGAAAGGCGAATTCCTGTTTCGCCAGGGCGATACCTTCTCTTCGGTCTATGCCGTACGTTCCGGCGCCCTGAAAACCTTCAATATCAGTGACGGCGGTGAAGAACAGCTCACCGGCTTCCACCTGCCCAGCGAACTGGTCGGCATGTCCGGGATGGACTCCGAGGCTTACCCGGTTTCAGCCCAGGCCCTGGAAACCACGTCGGTCTGTGAAATCCCTTTCGAGCGTCTCGACGAACTGTCCGTAAAGCTCCCGCAACTGCGTCGGCAACTGATGCGCGTCATGAGCCGCGAGATACGCGATGACCAGCAAATGATGCTGCTGTTGTCGAAAAAGACCGCCGACGAGCGTATTGCGACCTTCCTGATCAACCTGTCGGCACGCTTCCGGGCACGAGGCTTTTCGGCCAACCAGTTCCGCCTGAGCATGTCCCGCAACGAAATCGGCAATCACCTGGGTCTGGCCGTGGAAACCGTATCCCGCGTATTCACCCGTTTCCAGCAAAATCAGCTGATTGCGGCCGAAGGCAAGGAGATCCATATTCTGGACCCGATCCAGCTCTGTGCCCTGGCTGGCGGGGCAATGGAAAGTTGAAACGTGCGATCCGGAGCGGGTCGGCTTAAACTACCGGCCAACCTTGCCCCCGGATCATATGTAATGATTTTCGATGAATTGAGCTTCAAATCCCTGATTCGCCCAGTCGTGGACTTCCCCAAGCCAGGCGTGGTCTTTCGCGACATCACCCCGCTCTTCCAGTCACCCAAGGCGACCCGCCTGGTGATCGACAGCTTCGTGCAGCGTTACATCGACGCCGACTTCAGCCATGTCGGTGTCATGGATGCGCGTGGCTTTCTGATCGGTTCGGTCGTGGCCTATGAGCTGAACAAGCCGCTGATCCTGTTCCGCAAACAGGGCAAGCTACCGGCAGACGTGCTGTCCGAGGGCTACCAGACCGAATACGGCGAAGCCTATCTGGAAGTGCATGCCGACAGCCTGTGCGATGGCGACTCGGTGGTGATGTTCGATGACCTGATCGCCACAGGCGGCACCCTGATTGCAGCGGCCAACCTGATCCGCCGCATGGGCGCGCACATTCACGAAGCCGCAGCCATCATAGACCTGCCGGAACTGGGCGGTTCTCAGCGTCTGGTCGACATGAATATCCCGACGTTCTGCCTGACCAGCTTTGCGTTGAACGAGCAGTAATTGCCTGTTCGCGAATGGATTCACTCCTACTGTGGGAGCGAATTCATTCGCGAAAAACCTCACAACGCTATCGGCTTACGCCCTGCAAACGAATGCGCCAGTGTCCCGCCATCCACCAGATCCAGCTCGCCCCCCAAGGGCACGCCATGGGCGATGCGTGAGGCAATCAGGCCTTTGTCGTTGAGCAACTGGGCAATGTAATGCGCTGTGGCTTCACCTTCCACCGTCGGGTTGGTGGCCAGAATGACCTCAGTGAAAGTGCCCTGCTCGTTGATGCGCTCCAGCAATTGCGGAATGCCAATCGCCTCAGGCCCGAGCCCATCGAGTGGCGACAAGTGGCCCTTGAGCACGAAGTAACGCCCGCGATAGCCCGTCTGCTCCACCGCATAGACATCCGTCGGCCCTTCGACCACGCACAGCAGCGTGTCGTCGCGACGAGGGTCGGCGCATTGCGGGCATAAATCTTCTTCAGTGAGGGTACGGCATGAACGGCAGTGACCGACACCTTCCATGGCCTGGCTCAATGCCAGTGCGAGGCGCGAGCCACCGCTGCGGTCCCGCTCCAGCAGCTGCAGCGCCATGCGTTGAGCGGTTTTCTGACCGACACCCGGCAGGACGCGAAAGGCATCGATCAATTGGCGAATCAGGGGGCTGAAGCTCATGGAGAAAGGTCCGACGAAAACACAAGACGCGGTTTATACCCGCGCCTTGCAATGAGCGTCAACCATACCTGCCACAGATGCCGTCCCGTGCCTCTTCGCGAATGAATTCGCTCCCACGGCAGGAGCGAATTCATTCGCGAAAAGCAGGGCAAAAAAATGCCAGGCACTGGGCCTGGCATTGATCGGTGCAGAGAACAGGCCTTAGAAAGGCAGCTTCATGCCCGGCGGCAGTTGCATGCCTGCGGTCATGCTGGCGGTCTTTTCCTGGCTGGCCTGTTCGATCTTGCGCACGGCGTCGTTGACGGCAGCGGCAACCAGGTCTTCCAGCACTTCCTTGTCTTCCTGCATCAGGCTGTCATCCAGAGTGATGCGCTTGACGTCATGACGACCGGTCATCACCACGCTCACCAGGCCTGCGCCCGACTGGCCGGTCACTTCCGCGTTGGCCAGTTCTTCCTGCATCTTGGCCATTTTTTCCTGCATTTGCTGGGCCTGCTTCATCAGGCCAGCCATGCCACCTTTCATCATGGGATATCTCCTCGAAAATGGATGGTTCGTTTGCGCGACGCCACAAGCGTCGAGCCGTCAGTTAATGAGCCTGCGCTACGGGAGCGTCCACGGGTTTGATCGTATCCTCCCGAATCACTGCGCCAAACTGTTGCAACATCTGCTGGATGAACGGATCGGCATGAATCGAAGCCTCGGCCTGACGCTGACGCTCGGCACGCAAGCGAGACGCCGCCTGGGCAGGGGTTTCCTGCTCGGGCTTGATCAGCTCGATACTCAAATTGATCGTGCGGCCATGGAACTGGTTCAACGCATCATTGAGGCGACGCTGCTGAGTCGAGTTGAACAAGGCGCTGTGGGCAGGGTCCAGGTGCAGCAGCCAGTTATCGCCTTCGGCCTTGATCAGTGTGCAGTTGGCGGCGATGCTGCCTGTCATGCCCGAAATGGGCAACTGCGGGAACATTTCCAGCCATTGCAGCGCAAGGCCCGTGGCCGGCATCGCAGCGGGTTCTGGCTCGGGCTCCGATGCCTCGGCTTCGGTGACACTTTCGTGGGCCAGCTCATCGAGATAGCTATAGGAAGCAGGATCGATGTCGATATCCGGCTCTACATAGTCGTCATCCGCAGGCGGCTCGTCGTCGCGATCCATGGGGGCCGACATATAGGCCGAATCCGGAATGGCCTCAAGCATGCCCGGTGTCACCTGCTGCTCAGCCACCGGCTCGGGCTGCTGGACCTGCGGCGCGTCCGGCACCGGGCTGGCCGGCTCGGGCGTGGGCATTGGCGTCAGCTCGGGCTGCTCGGCCACGGTTTCAAGCACGGGTTCTGGCTCTGGCTCAGCGACAGGCTCAGGCACCGGCTCGGCAACAGGGGCCTTGGACTCAATCCATGGCAGATCGATTTCTTCGACCGGCGCAGCCTCTTGAACAGGCGGCTGCACGGGCTCGGGCGCAGGCTTTTCAACGACAGGCGCAGGCGCGACAACCGGTGCGGGCGCAGCAGCGGGCGTGACGGGAGCAACCGGGGCAACGGCAGTGGCAACTGCCACCGGAGGTCGGGAATCAACTGCGGCCTGGTTGATCCCCACTGGCTTTAGCGGCTGTCTCGGCGCATCGGCGCTCTCGGCAGGACGGAAGGCCAGCATGCGCAGCAGCACCATTTCAAAGCCGCCGCGCGGGTCCGGCGCCAGAGGAAGATCGCGACGTCCAATCAGGCCCATCTGGTAATAAAACTGTACATCTTCGGCAGGCAGCGCCTGTGCCAGAGCCAGTACGCGATCACGGTCACCGTGACCGTTGTCGACACCCTCGGGCAGCGCCTGGGCAATTGCCACACGGTGCAGGACGTTGAGAATCTCCGACAGCACGCCATTCCAGTCAGGCCCTTGCTCGGCCAAGTGACGCACGGCCTCCAGCAGCCCGCGTGCATCGCCTTCCAGCAAGGCCGTCAGCACATCGAACACCTGACCATGGTCCAGTGTGCCCAGCATGGCACGCACATCGGCGGCCATGACCTTGCCTTCGCCGAAAGCAATGGCCTGATCGGTCAGGCTCATGGCGTCACGCATCGAACCATCAGCCGCACGGCCCAACAGCCAGAGTGCGTCGTCCTCGAACGGCACATTCTCGACACCCAGCACATGGCTCAAGTGTTCGACCACACGCTCGGGGGTCATGTTCTTCAGCGAGAACTGCAGGCAGCGCGACAGAATCGTGGCTGGCAGCTTTTGCGGGTCGGTGGTCGCCAGGATGAACTTGACGTAAGGCGGTGGCTCTTCGAGGGTCTTGAGCAACGCATTGAACGAGTGGCTGGAGAGCATGTGCACTTCGTCGATCAGGTAGACCTTGAAGCGCCCGCGGCTCGGTGCGTACTGGACGTTATCCAGCAACTCGCGGGTGTCCTCGACCTTGGTCCGGCTGGCGGCGTCGATCTCGATCAGGTCGACAAAACGGCCCTCGTCGATTTCCTGACAGACCGAACAGGTACCGCAAGGCGTTGAAGTAATGCCGGTTTCACAGTTCAGGCACTTGGCGATGATCCGCGCAATGGTCGTCTTGCCGACGCCACGGGTGCCGGTGAACAGATAGGCATGGTGCAGCCGCTGGCTGTCCAGCGCATTGATCAGGGCCTTCAGCACATGGGTCTGGCCGACCATTTCGCGGAACGAGCGCGGACGCCATTTACGTGCAAGAACCTGATAACTCATTGAAAACCGTCGCAACTGGGAAGCGGAAGACCGCTAATGCTAGCGGAGCAAGAGCAAAATTGCATCTGGTCTCATGGGTTATCTGGCTCGTACGGCGTTTCTCACCCAGGTCTGAAAACGCGCACCTGCCTTGCGCGTGATGCAGAGACGAATAAAGAACGCGCTCACAAGGGGGGGCAAGATGAATTAGTCACTGGTTGAAAGTTTCCTGGCGTGCAGGGATTGAATTTCAATAAAAGGCTGGCGTAAGCTCGGACAACTTATCGTAAGCCCTCAAGAAGAGAGCACTCACGATAAGCATCAATACCAGATCAGGACGCTGCATTTTACAAGGGTTGGCAGACAACAGGTTGTTCAGGTTTACGGTTATCTGCCTGTAATTGAATACTGCCCATATGGCATAGACGTATGGGCAATTATCTGACTATTGATATCTCTCATGTCGCTTTCCATAGTGAACCCGTCGTTATATCTGATGCACGCCCACAAGGACATGGCCTGGCTGGATGGCCAGGTTACGAACAGTCGTCGCTGCATTCTTTTTGCCTTTACCTTCTCGCCTCCCCTCTGAAAAACACCCACTCGCCATTCGGGTCTTACAACCTTCCGATAGCGACTCAGGGCTTTGCCGTGCCTATCAGCGATGACTTCATCGCTTTTTACATCACGTCCTGCGGGGGACGGTTAATTGCATCAAACAGGAAGTTCATTGCATGTGGTGGAAAAGTCTTGCTCGACAAATTCAGGAAAGAACTGCCGATAACAACGAAACCGTTGCCTTCGGCGCGGGGTTTGGCCCCTCCGGACTGCCGCATATCGGAACCTTGTGTGAGGTGCTGCGCGTCAGCATCGTCAGAACAGCCTTTGAACGAATCTCCGGCAAGGAAACCCGGCTTCTTATTATTTCCGACGATATGGACGCCCTGAGGAAAGTGCCTGCGACCTTTGCTCAGCCACAGGCTCTACAGAGCTGCCTGGGATTGCCATTGTGCGATATTCCCGACCCGTTCGAGAACGCGAGAAGTCTGTCGGCAGGTATCAACGCCCGACTTGATCATGCACTGGCCCCCTATGGGCTGGATTATCAACTGTTAGAAAACAGTACCCTTTATCGGTCCGGCTACTACAACTCGACCATTCGACAGTTTCTCGCTCGAATGGAGTCGATCAATCAGGTGGTGGCATCACGTCTGGGGATCACCCGCAGAAAGAGCTACAGCATGTTCATGCCCATGTCGCGATTTTCCGGGCGGATCATTGAGCATCTGGTCGTCCGGAACGTGGATCTTCAGCGAGGAGAGATAACGTACCGGATTCCCCCGGATCTGCTGATCAATAGACCCGGCGAGGAGTACAGTATTACCTCTCAGGAATACTACACCGATGAGCCAATTGGCGAAGATATCACCACGTCGGTATTGGACGGACACTGCAAATTACAATGGAAAGCCGATTGGGCAATGCGCCTGATTCACCGCAATATCTCTTTTGAAATGCATGGCGAGGACCTGACGGACTCCGCGAATACCGTGCGTGATATCTGCGCAGTTCTGGAAGTACAAGCTCCGATCCTGATGAAGTACGGGCTCTTTACCGATATTGCCGGCAAGAAAATATCCAAAAGCAAAGGCAACGGTTTCTCGCTGGAACAAGTCAGCAAGTACATGCCTGAAGAAGCGTTGCAGCATTTCATGTTCAGCAACCCTTACCGCACGACCCGTTTTCACCCACAGGTGTCGATCAAAGCGTATGACAATTACTGTGCCGACCATGCACGACTGGTAGCAGGAGACAATGACAACCCGGTTGCTTATTTCCACCGCCAACCGACTCATCGCAAACGTCTCTCCACCTACCAGCGGATACTGAACATCCTGACCGCCTGCCATCCCGGTGATATTGACGCGGCTTACCATTACCTGCTCAAGCACGAAAAAATCCGGCAGGACATTCTCGCGGATGAAACCTTCACCCACGTTATACAGAAAGCGTTTACCTACTATCAGGAACGGATTGCCCCGCGCTTCAAGCCACGCCTGATCAATGAGTACGCCGAATCACTCCTGTATCGACTGTCAGAACAATTCAAACAACTGTCACTGCATCACAAATCCATGGCGGATACACCCCTTACACACCTCTTTGATCAGGTTGGCGCCCCCAGTCACGACATGGCTTATCGGATGCTCTATGCCTGCCTGTTCGGTGAGGAAAGCGGACCACGGCTGGAGGAATACATCACTCGCATGGGCGTGCAGGCTTTTTGTATGGAACTCGAATCACGGATCGAACAGGCAATTAATCACAGGGAGAGTGAAACCATGAGTACGCAAGTCAATCAAGCCATTACCGAGTCGCATGACATCCAGCGCTCGGCCCTTCTTGTGCCTGCATCAGGCAGCGGACGAGTTCTGGAGGCCATCGATTTTCTGGAAGTCAAGGCACGTGCTGCAGCCTTTGCACAGCATCTTCGAGACAATAAAGAAGCGATTGCCGAGAGCCTTTCAGGGTTCGAGTGCTACAACGTAGCGGTGGATGAAATCGAACGTTGTGTCGAGCTTCTGGAGAACCTGGAACTCAATAGCCCGTTCTTTGAGCGCAAGGTGCATTGCGTCACAAGTTATCTGCCACTCAACCAACCGATCTATGCAACGACATGCTTTGGCATCGTTCCTTCATTGATGGCTGATGAAGCCTGGCTTCGACCGCCTACCGCCATGCACTCGCACTATAAAAAGTTGTTGGAACCCCTGCAGTTGGCGCGCTTTTTCCCGAACCTGAACATCTCTTTCGCAGATAAAGAGACATTCGTCAGCCAGACTGCGGCTATCTCTGATGCGGTGATCTTTACCGGCACACCGGAAAACGCGACCAAGGTGCGCAAGTCTTACCTCAAGCGCACCTTGTTCATTCTCAACGGAGCGGGCCATAACCCACTGGTAGTGGCTGCCGATGCCTCGATCGACACCGCCATCGAAAGTGCCCTGCGAGTGGTGCTTTACAATCAGGGGCAGGATTGCGCAGGTCCCAACAGCATTCTGGTACACCGAGATATCCATGCCGAATTCATTCATCGCTTGCGTGAAGAGTTGTCCAAATGCGAGGGACATGTGGGGGATTACGCCTGCAAAGAGAATATTGTGGGACCTAACAGCGATCCTGATCACACCCTGAAAGTGGTAAAGATGTTCAAGGAGTATCGGGAGCACTGCACATACGGAGGTGAAATCAACCCGATCAGTGGATTGATACGTCCTACCGTGTTTGAACGACCGTTGTCTCTGGGAGGCAATTACAAAGAGTTCTTTGCCCCGGTATTCTTCGTTCAACCTTATGACGAAGACGCAGAACTGGCGAGCTACTTCGAACACCCGCTCTATTCGCCCAATTCAATGTACGTGTCACTGTTTGGCAGCAGCCACTATATCGATGAGCTGGTTGCACGCGGAAAACATGATACGCAAACCGTACTCAAAAACACCGACCTGCATGTGGTGGAGAAAGGCTATAACCCCTACGGCGGTCACGGGGTTGCGGCGTCCTGCCTCTACGTGAACGGTGTCCGGATTGCCAAACCGACGTTACCGCAACGTGACATCCACGAACATCTTGTGGCGGCTGGAGCATGAATGGGTTGTCTGGACGACAGCAGGCCCGGGGTATGACTGATGAATAAAGTACTGTTGGCGGCTCTGATACTGGGAGTTTCCATCGTCGGCCTGACTATCGGTTCGACCGTGCCAGTGGTTGCACTGCGCCTTTATCAGGCACAGGCTTCGAGCGTTCATATCGGTGTGATGTCTGCACTGCCAGCGGCCGGCATCATATTGTCGGCCTTTATGGTGGACTGGGTCAGCCAGCGCTTGAGCCGAAGACACATCTATATGGGGTGCTTCGCGCTATCGGCCCTCAGCGTTGCAGCCATCGAGGTATTCGCATCGACGCTCTACGGCCTGGCTCTGGCCAGGCTGGTGATGGGCGTGGCCGCAGGGCTCATCATCATTATCGGAGAATCCTGGGTCAATGAAATCGCCGAGGACTCCCATCGAGGAAGGATCGTTGCGATCTACACCACCTGCTTCACGATCTTTCAGGTGATGGGACCAGGCATGGTGGCCATGTTTGGCACCGCAGGACTACAGGTAATCGGTGTGGTGGTGCTCGGGAATATTCTGGCACTGGGGACGATCAGCTTCACCTTGCCCCGACAAGTGATCTGGCACGGACACTCGGAAAGCAAGACCTTCTCGGTGCTGGGCTTCATTCAAGTTGCACCGGCGCTCTGCATGGGCATCATCTTCTTCTCGTTCTTCGATAGCGTGATCCTGTCGATGTTTCCGGTTTATGCCGCCGAACACGGTTACACCATCAAACTCGCAGCACTGATGGTGACGGTAATACTGCTCGGCGATGCCGCTCTGCAGTTTCCGCTGGGCTGGCTATCAGACAAAATTGCCCGGCCTCTGGTCTATCTGGGGTGCGGAGTTCTGTCTCTGACCATCGGGGCGTGCCTGCCATGGCTGATGAACCATCCCTTGCTACTCTGGCCAAGCCTGATCGTACTCGGGGCCGTTGCAGGCGGGGTTTACACCTTGGCAATCATTCTGATCGGCGAAGGCTTCAAAGGTCAGGATCTGGTCACAGCGAATGCCAGCGCCGGCTTTTTGTGGGGGGTAGGCAGCCTGCTTGGACCACTGGTCAGCGGCGCAGCGATGACCACCAGTGCTCACGGCCTGCCCCTGGCACTGTCGGCGGCGGCTGTGCTGCTGGTGTTGTTCACATTACCGATGCTCAGGAGAACGATGCGGGTCAAGGCGCTGGGTTGAGGTTCAGACCGGGCTCCAGGACATGGACACACCGGGGGAAGGAGTAGACATAGCATGTAAAAACGCCTGTTAAGAGCGTTATCCGCAAAACGCGGCTACATTCCCTCAGAGCCGTCAGGATAGTCATGGATTTCACTAGCGGATGCACAACCACGAGCTGAACGAATGAAGTGCAAGGGTACTCTGTATACGGTCTTTTAAAAGCCGCATAGTGCGGCTGTGGCTGGGGCCCCCCATGCGTCGAAACCCGATTCTGTTGTGCATTTCATTTCTGTTCAGCCCATTGATCAGCGCCGCCGACCCCACGCTGCGTTTTTCCGTGGCCGAAAGCTGGTCGATGCCCTTGATCCGTATCGAAAACCACCAGCCCACTTCCGGCATCCTGTTCGACATCATGCAGAGCCTGACGCATCAGTTAGGCCGAACCGCCGAGTACCACGTGCTGCCACGTCTGCGCGTTCAGCCAGCGCTGGAGCACGGCGAAGTGGATGTGCGCTGCTACACCGCCAAGGCCTGGGTGCCGGAGCTGTCGGGGGATTATCTGTGGAGCCTGCCGTTCATGTATCAGCGCGACCTGCTGATCGCATCAGCCGAAACCGCGGCAGGCCCTTACCCCAATCAGTTCGATCACGAAACCATCGGTACCGTGCTGGGGTACAGCTACCCGACCATGGATCATCTGTTCGCCAACCACAAACTGGTTCGCGAAGACGCACGCAGCCAGGAACATGCATTGCGCAAACTCATCGCCGGTCGCTATCACTACGCGATTGCCAGCCAACTGGTCATGGACTGGATCAACCGCGACCTGCCCGACCACAAACGCCTCAAGACCGTTTCAAGGATCAGCGAACAGGAAACCGGCTGCATCGTGCGCAATGACCCGGACATCCCCGCGCAGGAAATCCTCGACACCCTGGCGCGCATGAAGGCCTCGGGAGAGATCCAGCGGATCATCGATCGGTACACAACAGCTCCCGCTCCATGAAGAATCGCCGCACCTACTCCCGGCACGCACTCCTGTAGCAATATCGTCATATAGCCTCGATACGCTCTCGGAAATCTTTAGTAACAATTAAAGCGAGCAGGTAATCCGCATGAGCAACAAACCAGACGACGACTCACAAACCAACCCCAGCCGTCGCCGTTTTCTGGGAGGAATGGCGGCGCTGGGCGCAGGCGTCACCCTCAGCGGTTACGCCACAGCCAGCGAAAAAAACGCCTCTGGCACTGAAAGACGCCTGACCGGCACCGAGCTGGACAAGGCACTCAAGCACCACATCAAGACCGTCGTCGTCATCTACGCCGAGAACCGCAGCTTCAATAACCTGTTCGCTGACTTCCCCGGCGTCGAAAAACCACTCTCGGCCCTCAAGCCTGCCGACTACCAGCAACACGACCGCGACGGCTCTTTACTCAAGACCCTGCCGCCGGCCTGGGGCGGCGTCTTGCAGCTCGGGCCGCAGACGGTCGATGGCGTCACCTACGCCGCTGGCGTGCAATATCAGGAAAACCTGCACAACGCGCCCTTCCCGCTCAAAGGCCCGAGTGGCGAAGACCTGCCCTTGAGCCTTGTCACTCGCGACCTGTGGCACGTGTTCTATCAGAACCAGATGCAAATCAACGAAGGCAAGAACGACCGCTTCGTGGCCTGGGCCGATGCGGGCGGGCTGACCATGGGGGTTTACCCGCAAAGCCAGTATTCGCTGCGCCTGTGGGACGTCGCCAAGGAGTTCGTGCTCTGTGACAACTTCTTCCAGGGCGCTTTCGGCGGATCGTTCCTCAACCACCAGTACCTGATTTCGGCTACCGCGCCGTTCTACCCGGACGCCGCCAACTCTGCCGCCAAGGCCCAGATCGCCACCCTGCAAAGCGACGACCCGCTGGACCCGCGCCTCAAGCCACTGGATAAATCCCCGGCCAGCGCCCTGGAGGGTCCGCCACAATTCGGCCCAAGCGCGCTCACGCCAGACGGCTACGCGGTCAACACCCTCGCCCCGCCCTACTGGCCGACCTGGCTGCGCGATCCGCAGAACCCGGATTACTCCAAACCGGACCTGGCCAACGTGCTGGTGCCCCAGATCCACGACCACATCGGCGACAAGCTGTCGAAGAAAGACGTCGAATGGGCCTGGTATGCAGGTGCCTGGCAAGTCACGCTGGACGAATTCAAGGACTCCACCGGCATCCCGAAAATCCCCAACTTCCAGTACCACCACCAACCGTTCAACTACTTCAAAAACCAAGGCCCGGAGAAC
Organism: Pseudomonas cichorii; assembly: GCF_018343775.1. Lineage (NCBI taxonomy): Bacteria > Pseudomonadati > Pseudomonadota > Gammaproteobacteria > Pseudomonadales > Pseudomonadaceae > Pseudomonas > Pseudomonas cichorii. The sequence continues at coordinate 1,840,910 of NZ_CP074349.1, read as the reverse complement.
CCGGCCGAGCGCAAGAAGCGCCTGCGCGATGGCGGCCTGGGCGATGAGTCCGGCACCAACAAGTTCCTGGCCGACGCCGAGGCCGGCAAGCTGCCTGCCGTGACCTTCTACAAACCTCAGGGCAACCTGAACATGCATGCCGGTTACGCTGACGTCGCTTCCGGCGACCGCCATATCGACCGGGTCATCAAAGTACTGCGCAACAGCCCGCAGTGGGAAAACATGGTGATCGTCATCACCGTAGATGAAAACGGCGGCTGGTGGGACCACGTCGCGCCGCCCAAGGGCGACCGCTTCGGCCCCGGCACACGCATCCCGGCAATCGTCGTCTCGCCCTTCGCCCGCAAAGGCACGGTGGACCATACCGTCTACGACACCGCCTCGATCCTGCGCCTGATTACACGGGTTCACGGGCTTGAAAAGCTCGATGGCCTCAAGCGTCGCGACGACGCCATGGCTGCCCGTGGCCAGACACCCATGGGCGACCTGACCAATGCGCTGCAATTTCCCACCTGAATGACTGAAAAGCCTGTCAGCCGCTGTACACGGCGGCTGACTTGAGGCACAGGCCGCTCTCGTATTCCTTACAAGGTTCCAATCACCTTGCAAGGAATGCAGCCCATGAACCAGACCTCAACCCCTTCTACGCTCAAGAATCGGACCAGCACCGACCTCATCGTCGTCCATTGCTCCGCCACCCGCGCCACGGCCGATATCGGCGTGCGTGAAATCACCCAATGGCATATCCAGCGCGGCTTCGACACCGTGGGCTATCACTATGTCATCCGCCGCAATGGCGAACTGGAAACCGGACGCCCGGAAAGCACCATCGGTGCCCATGTGAAAGGCCACAACCTCAACTCCATCGGCGTCTGCCTGGCCGGTGGCGTAGACGCCCGCAACAAACCGGAAAACAACTTCACACCTGCACAGTTTGCGACCCTTGAAACCCTGTTACAGCAACTCAAGGGCCGCTACCCCGCTGCACGCATCCTCGGCCACCGCGACCTGTCGCCGGATCGCAATGGCGACGGCAAGATCACGCCTGACGAGTTCATCAAGGCGTGCCCTTCGTTTGATGTAGGCGAATGGTGGGCGAGTCGAGCTGACGCGCGTTAAGCAATCAGTGCAAAGCTCTTACCGCTGCATGAGGCAAGCACTTGCTTGCCTCATGCACAGGGTTCGATCACCCTCGCTGCAACATTGGCAGGCGGGGCCAGCTCGACAGTGCGGCAATAATCCATAAACAGCCGGGTAGCGCGTGTTGGCTGGTTGTTGCGCAGATAGGCCATGACCAGCGTCGACGCTGGCATATCATCTTCAATATCCAGTTGGGCCAGTAGCTCGCCGTCGTAAGTCATATTGGTGCAGGGCCGAGTGACCAATACCGAAAAACCCAACCCCTGGCCGACCATGCAGCGCACCATTTCAATCGACGGTGAACTGTACGCAACCACGGGCGAATAGCCCTTTTCCGTAAAGATATCGATGAAGTAGGTTCTGCTGGGTACGGCATCCAGCAGGATCATCGGCTCCTGGCTCAGCTCGTGCAGCGTGACGGTTTTTTTCTGTGCCAGAGGATGAGCTGCCGGCAGCAGTGCATAAGGCTTGTGCGGCGCGTTCAACTCTTCTTTATTGATGGTGGCGCCCAGCTCAAGATCGTACAGAAACGCCAGATCGAAACGGCCACGGTGCAGCCCGTGCATCAATTCGTGTTGCTCGCCATCACACAGTTGAATAGTGACATCGGGGTATAAACGCTTGAAACCTGCAACCAGCCGGGGCATATAAAGTGGCGCAGCCGATTCAAAGCAACCAATAGCGATAGTGCCACGGACATGTTTGTTATCCGCGCGCGAGTTCTGTTCAAGTTCTTCGGAAAGTCGCAAGAGTTCTTTAGCTTTCTCATATACTTTCCCGCCACCTGACGTCAGGGAAACACCTTGCGCATGGTGGCGTACAAACAAAGGCTGTTCAAATGCCTCTTCGAGATTCTTGATAGCCACTGAAATGGAAGGCTGAGAAATATGCAACTGTCGCGAGGCTTCGGCAATACTGTCCATTTCAACTGCAGTGACAAAATACTTGAGCTGTTTCAATGTAAAGTGAGTCACTGCTTACCCCGCTTTGTACCGCATTGCCTGAATAGCTTTTACCTATACCCTAGCGAAGACCATGCCAGCGGCCAGGTTTTGCGTCAATTCATTAATCACATCGCCTGTTACCGATAACCCAGCCTGCTACGCGCTGATAAACCCCAGTAATGACGGGCCTCGCAGCACGACAGACGGCGCACTGAATGCGCGCAGTCGTGCCCGAGCGCTTGATTGACCGCCCTAAAAGTGCGCACTTCAGATGCATAAAATCCGCTATTCAGGCTCCGAACTTCAGAGCCCTGAGGCGCTTGTCATTATCAGCCTAGTATCTGCTTAGGATTTTCCTATGCTATGGGCCAAAACTTACTATTTGGCGAGTGGACTTGGCATCAATCATGATGGCCACAGAAGGGAGAACAGAGAGCGTTCACTATCAACTTCGACAGGACGTCGCCCATCACTATTCACTTGCCGAGCGAACTGACGATGACGTTTGACTGGAAATACATGTTTAGTCTGCTCAGCGATACCGAGTTCTGGAGGGCGAGCTGGACCGTCATTCAGCTCAGTGTATTGACGTGGGTAATAAGTATTGTTCTGGGGTTTGTTCTGGCGCTGGCCAAACAATCATCCCAGCCCCTGATCAACTTGCCAGCCCGGGCCTATATCTGGCTATTTCGTAGTTTGCCTTTACTGGTCCTGCTGATATTCATTTATAACTTGCCGCAGGTCGTGCCAGCCACCTCGGCCGTGCTGGCCAACCCGTTCTGGGCAGGCCTCATCGCCCTGGTGATATGCGAAACCGCTTACGTCGCAGAAATCCATCGCGGCGGCCTGCTCTCCATCGCCAAAGGGCAAAGTGAAGCGGCCAGAGCCTTGGGGCTGAGCTTTGTCGGCACTCAATGGCGGATCGTGATTCCCCAGGCGCTTCGTGTCGCGCTGCCGTCGCTGACCAACGAATACATCTCCATCGTCAAACTCAGCTCGCTGGTGTCGGTGATCTCCCTGACCGAGATCCTGATGGTAGGCCAGCGCCTCTACTCGCAGAACTTCCTGGTCATGGAAACCATGGCGGCAGTGGCCTTCTACTACGTGCTGATCGTTACTGTGTTCGACTTCCTGCTCAAACGCCTTGAACGCTACCTGGACGTGACGCAGCGCAAGGTCGTGCGCGAACCGGACGCCGACATGCTCAAGCTCGCTACCCAACAGCGCGCCGCCATTGACCGCCCCGTCTCAGACTTCGAAGGCCCTGCACTCCAGGCGACCCGGCTGCACAAGGCTTACAACGACATCGAAGTGCTGGGGGCCGTCAACCTGCAGATCCAGCCCGGTGAAGTGGTGTCGGTAATCGGGCCGTCGGGCTCGGGCAAGACCACATTGATCCGCCTGCTCAACGGTCTTGAGCAGATTGATAACGGCGACATCAAGGTCAATGGCCAGCCCTTCATTCACCTGACCCGCCAGGGCGCACAGAAACCGCGTTACGTGGAACACACCGAGCACCGCATGAAGATCGGCATGGTGTTCCAGAGCTTCAACCTGTTCCCGCACCTGACCGTGCTCGACAACCTGCTACTGGCCCCGCGTTACCACCGCCTGGCCCCGACAAATGAGCTCAAGCAACAGGCCTACGAGCTGCTGCACAAGGTCGGCATGCTGGAACACACCTGGAAATACCCGCATCAGTTGTCCGGCGGCCAGCAGCAACGAGTGGCGATTGCCCGTGCCTTGATGATGCGTCCGCAAATCATGCTGTTCGACGAACCCACTTCGGCACTGGACCCGGAAAAGGTCAACGAGGTGCTGCAGGTCATCGAAACCCTGGCGCAAGAGGGCATCACCATGGTCATCGTGACCCATGAGATGAACTTCGCCTTCAAGGTCTCCGATCGCATCGTGTTCATGGAGAAGGGCCGCGTGGTGTGCGACGACAACCCACAGGCGCTGCGCAACGGCCAGCACCCGCGTGTTGAAGCTTTTCTGAAAGATGTCTCGTTGGCTTGAACCTTAACGTTTTGTTTGATGGGAAAAGAACATGATCGAGCAATGGCAGATAGACCAGTTTCACGAACAGGGCTTTCTCGTGGTGGAAAACGTGCTGAACGCCCATGAAGTGGCCGCGCTACAGCAAGACTTCGACCAGTGGGTAGAGAACAGCCGCAGCCAGGACAAGGCCTGGGGGCAGACCCTGGATGGTCGACCACGTTTCGATCTGGAAAGCGACCATCGCCCCGATCACCCGTCGCTGCGCCGCGTGACCTCACCCACGGAAATCTCGCAGGCGTACTACCAGACGGCATTTCAATCGCGCATGGCAACCATTGCCGCGCAACTGATCGGCGGCAGCGGCACCCGTTTTCATCACAGCAAGATCAACTCCAAACTGCCTCACACCGCCACGCAGGTGAAGTGGCATCAAGACTTCCTGTTCACGCCACACAGCAACGACGACCTGGTGACAGCCCTGCTGATGGTCAGCGACGTGACCCCGGAAAACGGCCCGCTCAACGTAGTGCCGGGCAGCCACAAGGGAGAGCTCTGGTCCCATTGGCAGAACGGCCGCTTTACCGGTGCGGTTGAAGAAACCGTCATTGAAGAGCACTGCCAGCAACCGGTCGCCTGCTATGGCCCGTCGGGCTCGGTGTGCTTCATGCACACCCGCTTGCTGCACGCCTCAAGCCCCAATGAAACCGAATTCCCACGCACCCTGTTCATCAGCGTCTATGCCGCCGAAGACGCCTTGCCCTTCGGTGAAAACCCGCTGCCCAGCGAGCACACCGGCTTGATGGTGGCGGGCGAGGAAAGCGGCCTGATTCGCAGCACCGTGCACCAGATTCGCCTGCCACAGAAACCCAAGGGCGCTTCGTTTTTCGTGCAGCAAGCCGGAAACGACGTCGCCACTGCCTGAACCCTACCCACTCTGCGAGGAATACCCATGAAGCTTTCAAGCCTGATTGTTCGTCCCGTTGCGCTGGCTGTATTGGGCGCTGCGCTTGCCATGTCCGCATCGATGGCCTCGGCTTTCCAGCAGCCGGGCAAGATCATCGCCGGTTCCGACATGACGTTCTTCCCCTATGAATACATGGACAAGAACAAACCAGCCGGCTTCGACATCGAGTTTCTCGACGGGCTGGCGAAAGTGATGGGGATGACGGCAGAGAACATCGACACCCGCTTTCCCAACCTGATCGGTGGCCTGCAGGGCGGCAAATTCGATATCACCAACTCGTCGATGTACATCACCGCCGACCGCCTGAAAGTCATCGACATGATTCCCTACCTCAAAAGCGGCGAGTCCATCCTGGCGGTCAAGGGCAGCGCCTATCAGCCCAAGACCCCGGAAGACTTCTGTGGCCACAAGATCGGCTCCATGGCAGCAACCTCCTGGCTGCAACAACTGCAGAAACTCTCCACCGAGTACTGCGTGAAAAACGGCCTGCCACCTATCGCGATCAGCGAATACGGCACCGACCCGCAAACGACCCAGGCCATGCTGGCCCACGCGGTTGAAGCACAGATCACCGACGCGGCCGTGGCTCGCGGCGTGGTGGAGAAACTCGGCAACCGGGTGGTGATCTCCTCTGAAACCCTGATCTACCCGGTGCTCAACGGCTTCGGCGTGAAAAAGGGCAACGATGTGGTCAAGAACGCCCTGATCGAAGGCCTTGAGAAATACAGCAAGACCCCGGAATACGCCGCATTGCTGGAGAAATACAAGTTCCAGGCCCCGACTGCCGACGACATCGCCACGCTGATGCCAAAACCCTGATAGCCCATGAACGTGCCCGGCAGTCACTGCGGGCACGTTCTACCGGAGTGCAATAACCATGGCCCTCAACTTCGAAGAACAGACGCGCATCGACCTGGCGGCGACCTTTCGCATCATCGCCCACCTGGGCATGCACGAAGCCGTTGCCAACCATTTCAGCGCCGCCCTGTCAGCCGACGGCAAAAAGTTTCTGCTCAACCCCAAGTGGAAACATTTCTCGCGGCTGCGCGCCAGCGACCTGTTGCTGCTGGATGCCGATGATGCCGAAGCCGCCCACCGGCCCGATGTAGATGCCACCGCCTGGTCCATCCATGGGCAGATCCACCAGCGCCTGCCGGATGCCCGCGTGGTGTTGCACTTGCACCCGGTCTACACCACCGCCGTGGCGTGCCTGGCCAAGCCGCACATTCCGGCAATCGACCAGAACACCGCCCGCTACTTCAACCGTGTAGCAGTGGATGAGCTTTACGGCGGCATGGCCGACACCACAGCCGAAGGCGCCCGCCTGACCGGCTTGCTGGAAGGCAAGAACCGTCTGCTGATGGGCAACCATGGCGTGATCGTCATTGCCCCAACCGTAGGCGAGGCCTTCGACGATATCTGGACCCTGGAGCGCGCCTGCCAGATTCTGGTAACGGCATGGTCCACAGGCCAGCCGCTGAAAATTCTGCCAGACGACGTCGCGGAGAAAACCGCCCGTGACTGGGAAAAAATCACCGATTTCTCTCACCAGCATTTTGAAGAAATGAAGCTGCTGATGATTCAGCAGGACCCTTCGCTGGTCGACTGACAACACCCGTTACTGACTCGATACACGTCTGCGGATGCCGTAGGACTCTTTGCGCCTGCGCCCTGACGTTTCGCTACTTTTTTACGGCACCAACACGTCGAAAACGGCCTGTTGAAGGAGGCCAGGATGACCGAGAAAATCACAGAAATCGACACACTCGTCGTGGGCGCGGGCCAGGCTGGCATCGCCATGAGCGAGCACTTGAGCCGCCTTGGCATCGAGCATCTGGTACTGGAAAAACACCGCGTTGCAGAAGCCTGGCGCAGTGGCCGCTGGGATTCGCTGGTCGCCAACGGCCCGGCCTGGCATGACCGCTTTCCAGGCCTTGAATTCGACATGGACCCGGATGGGTTCGCCGGCAAGGAACAGGTCGCCGATTACTTCGAGCGCTATGCACGCAAATTCGATGCGCCCATCAAGACCGGCGTAGAGGTCAAGCGCGTTACCCGAAACCGGCAACGCGCAGGCTTCACCGTCGAAACCAGCGCAGGCACCTACGTGGTCAACCACCTGGTATCAGCGACCGGCCCGTTCCAGAAGCCCGTCATCCCGGCAATTGCCCCCAAGGATGACGCCCTGCACCAGATTCACTCGGCCCACTACTTCAACCCCCAACAACTGCCGGAGGGCGCAGTGCTGGTAGTCGGCGCTGGCTCTTCCGGCGTACAGATCGCCGAAGAACTGCTGCTCGCTGGCCGTCAGGTCTATCTGTCGGTCGGCCCCCACGACCGTCCGCCACGCGCCTACCGTGGCCGAGACTTCTGCTGGTGGCTGGGCGTGCTGGGCCTGTGGGACAGCGAAACCGTACAGCCCGGCAAGGAACACGTGACCATTGCGGTCAGCGGTGCGCGTGGCGGTTACACCGTGGACTTCCGTCGTCTGGCACAGGCCGGCATGACCCTGACCGGCCTGACCGAAAGCTTTGCCGATGGCAAGGTGCGCTTCCAGAACGACCTCGTCGACAACCTCGACCGAGGTGACGAGAACTACCTGTCACTGCTCGATGCCGCCGATGCCTATGCGCAGCGCAACGGCCTGGACCTGCCACTGGAGCCCTCGGCCCGCGAGCGCGTGGCCGATGCCGACTGCATCACTCACCCGTTGCAGGAACTGGACCTGGCCACCGCCGGTGTCACCTCGATCATCTGGGCCACGGGCTATTCCCAGGATTACAGCTGGCTGCAACTCGATGCCTTCGACGCCAAGGGCAAACCTCGCCATCAACGTGGCGTGTCCAGCGAGCAAGGCCTGTACTTCGTCGGCCTGCCGTGGCTATCGCGACGCGGTTCCGCCTTTATCTGGGGCGTGTGGCACGACGCCAAACATGTGGCTGACCAGATCGCCACTCAACACAAATACCGATCGTACGACCAGGGCAAACGTGTCATGCCCTCCCCTGTCGTCCAGTTGCGCAACGTCAACGGCTGATCACTTTACAGGAGCGCGAATCGCTCCCCAGGAGTTTCACATGAGCACCCCGACTCACACTCGCATCCGCATGTTCAACACCAAGGACACCTACCCCAACCAAAGCCTGAACAACGACCTGTGCCAGGCCGTGCGTGCCGGCAACACCGTGTACGTGCGCGGCCAGGTCGGCACCGATTTCGACGGCAACCTGATCGGCCTCGGCGACCCCGCCGCACAGGCGAATCAGGCGATGAAAAACGTCAAGCAACTGCTCGAAGAAGCAGGCAGCGACCTGTCGCACATCGTCAAGACCACCACCTACATCATCGACCCGCGCTACCGCGAGCCGGTCTATCACGAAGTCGGCAAATGGCTCAAAGGGGTCTTCCCCATTTCCACAGGGCTGGTGGTATCGGCATTGGGTCAGCCGCAATGGCTGATGGAAATCGACGTGATCGCCGTAATCCCTGAATAAGGAGCGCCGCCATGACCTTTTCCATCGCTGCACGCTGCGCAGAAACCGGCCAGTTGGGCATCGCCATCAGCTCATCGAGCATCGCCGTGGGCGCACGCTGCCCCTGGTTGCGCGCTGGAGTTGGGGCCGTGTCCTCGCAGAACATCACCCTGCCCGCACTGGGGCCTCAAACACTGGAGCTGATCGAGCAAGGCCTGCCGCCAGCCGAGGCTTTGGAACAGGCATTGGCGGGCAACGCCTTCAGCGAGTATCGGCAAATTACAGCCATCGACCATCAGGGACGGACCGCGCATTTCAGCGGCAGCGAAACGCTGGGCATCAATAACGCACGCAGCGGGGATCAGTGCGTGGTGGCTGGCAATATGCTCGCAAGCCCGGAAGTCATCGACACCATGATCAAGGCTTTCGAGGAAACCACAGGGCCATTGGCCGAGCGCCTGCTGCAAGCGATGCGTGCAGGTCTGGCGGCAGGCGGCGAAGCCGGGCCGGTACACTCGGCGGCAGTAAAAGTGGTTGGCGAACCTTCCTGGCCCATCGTGGACCTGCGTGTGGACTGGACCGACCACGACCCCATCGAAGCACTGAACAACCTGTGGCAAACCTACCGGCCACAAATGCAGGACTACATCGACCGCGCCCTGAACCCTGCCAGCGCACCGGGTTACGGCGTACCGGGGGATGATCGATGAGTACCAGCCGCGAGCTGTTGGCGCGACTGGTGGCCTTCGACACCACCAGCCGCCTGTCCAACCTGGCCCTGATCGATTTTGTTCGTGATTACCTCGACAGCTTCGGGGTCGCCTGCGAACTGATCTACAACGCGCAGAAAACCAAAGCCAATCTGTTTGCCACAATCGGCCCGGCCGACGTGCCGGGCATCGTCTTGTCCGGGCATACCGATGTCGTGCCAGTGGACGGCCAGGCCTGGACCTTCCCGCCGTTCGAGCTGAGCGAAAATGGCGGCAGACTTTACGGTCGCGGCACGGCCGACATGAAAGGCTACATTGCCTGCGTGCTGGCAATGGTCCCGGCGCTGGCACAAGCTTCGCTGCGCCTGCCGGTACACATTGCGCTGTCCTACGATGAAGAAATCGGTTGCCTGGGCGTGCGCTCATTGCTTGAAACGCTCCATACCCGCCCAGTAAAACCGCTGCTGTGCGTGATCGGCGAACCCACGGAGCTCAAACCGGTGCTTGGGCACAAAGGCAAAGTCGCCGTGCGCTGCGAAGTCCACGGAGCCGCCTGCCATTCGGCCCATGCACCCAGCGGCGTCAACGCCATCGAATACGCCGCAAAGCTGATCTGCGAACTGGGTCGTCTTGGGGAGGCATTAAAAGCCGATACACAGGACCCGCGTTTTGACCCGCCCTTCTCCACCGTGCAGACAGGCGTGATCGGCGGAGGCACCGCCTTGAACATCGTCCCCGCACAGTGCCACTTCGACTTTGAAGTCCGCTCGCTCCCGACACTGAACCCACGCCAGATCGTCACCGCCATGCACACCTACGCCCAACACAACCTCCTGCCAGCCATGCGCGCCGTGAGTGGACAGAGCGACATCCAATTCACCGAACTGTCGAGCTACCCAGGCCTGGACACACCGATGCAAAGCCACGCAGCGGAGTTGATTGCACAGTTCTGCGGCTCCCGGGCATTCGGCACCGTCGCCTTCGGCACCGAAGGCGGATTGTTCGACCAAGCAGGAATCCCGGCCGTGGTCTGCGGTCCAGGGAGCATGGAACAAGGGCATAAGCCGGATGAGTTTATAAGTGTTGAACAGCTTGAGGCGTGTGATGAGATGCTGAGGCAAGTGCTGGTGTTTGCACAGCGTTAAGGTCATCAATAACTTTTTGGGTGAGGGGTTATGGGTATGGCCAGGCTCAAATATCTATCTCTCTACGCCCTCGCCTGTTGCCGAATTTGGAGAGCGCTGGATCATCGCTAAGGGACCAACGACAAACAAAACCGTTAACATTCACCATGCTTCGGCGGACGGGATTTTTATAGACCCCGTACAGGAAAAAGTCTGCGTGCGATCTCATTACCGAGTCTATCAATGATATTTTCTGGCAAATGAACACGCACCGTAGCTTTGCATTTTTAATAGCCACCTAGTGTACCGCTTGTGCAAAAATCTCAAACCTCTCACTAGCCGACCTTAACTTCGCACCCTTTGAAGAAGGCCCAAACAAGCCAGCCAAAAATACTTAAGCCCCTCAAGTAAAGCGAAGTCAATATCTCAATAACCTTTGGGATTTTTCGTCAGATCCTCATTAAAAATAAAAAGAACGAAATCTCTTGTTTCAAATTGATTTTTTGAGAAAAATCCAGCCGATAGCGTTTTTTTTCAAATTCAACTTCGACTAAAAACAAGCAATACGTACTCTAGGGAACCGTTCCGAGTTGTTGTAAGCCGCGATAAGTTTAACCATGTTCCCCGTCAGCAGATCCCAGACAGCAGGGGAACACCATGTCTTTCTTCTCCATACCAAAAGCACTTTCGGGACAAAAATTCTCCGTCGCTCTGTCGACCCTGCTTTCAATCATAGCCTGCAATGCTCATGCACTGACGCCAGATGAAACAACCCACCTGCTGGGTCGCACCGGCTTTGGTGCCAGCCCTTCCGACAGGGAACTCTATCAGCACTTGAGTCGCGAACAGGCAGTAGAACGCTTGCTTGAGTCTCTGGATGCTCCATTATGGACACAACCACCAGCCTTCACACGCCAACCCCACCCAAACTATTGGGCCGAGGGATGGCAAGATCGCGAAACCACATTTCTACGTATCAACGAAATTAATCAACTGCAAGCGTGGTGGTTACAGGAAATGGTTGTAACGCCCTCACCTTTCGCGGATCGAATGACCCTGTTTTGGCATAACCTTTTTGTTTCACGCTTCGACAAAACCCACATCACCGCACCATTCCTAGAACAGTTAATGCTATTCCGGGATACAGGCAATCGCAACTTTCGCAGCCTGACACGTCAAGTACTGCAAGACCCAATGATGCTAAGCGGATTAGATAATGTTCATAATACAAAGCACCGTCCTAATGAAAATCTGGGACGCGAACTCCTTGAACTATTCACATTGGGAATTGGCACTTACAGCCAAGAGGACGTAAGACAAGTAGCCCGAGTCTTGGCCGGACATGGTGTTGCGTTTGAACAACAATGGCGTTATCGGTTTGATGAAAAGACAGCAGACCGTGCCGAAAAACGTGTGCTCGGCCAAACTATAAATGGCAACAGTGACAAAGAGCTGGACGAGTTGGTCGATATCCTGCTCCAACAACCACAAACGGCCAAGCGTCTGGCACAACGGTTTTATAACGAATTCGTCTCCTTGACTCCAGCTCCGCAGGAGGTCGAGCGTCTGGCTCAGGTTCTGCGCGACAGCGACTATGACATTCGGGCTCTGCTTCAGGATCTATTATTGAGTCCGGCTTTTTGGGATGAACGCAATCGCGGCGTACTGCTTAAGTCCCCACTGGAACTGGTGATAGGTTTCGCTCGCACATTTGAACTGGTACTACCGGATCAGCAGATTCTGGTCGATTACTCTGCTGCCCTGGGACAAGCACCGTTCATGGCACCCTCAGTCGAGGGCTGGCGTGGTGGGCTGGAGTGGTTGAGCAGCAAGACTCTCACTGATCGAGAACGTGTCATACAGCGCCTCTGGCAAGCGGTGCAAACCCTTGAACAGCGTCCACAAGCCGACGCCTTGCAGGTGCGCTTTGCGTCCGAATACACCACCACACCTGTGCGCTTTAAAGTGTCGGTCAACAATCAGATCATCAAGACCTTTGAAGCGAAACTCGGTGCTAATACCCAACATGAATTGAGTTCAAATGAACCTGGAAACCTGAAACCCATGTGGGAATGGGTGAGTATTCCACGCAAAGAGCTGCCTGAAAATATCCATACAGTAACAGTGACTATGGACGTACAAAGTACCGGCAGTAATCTTTTCGTCAACTGGATAGCTCTGGATGGTTATCGCTTTTCCCCCCAAAAAGCTCGCTGGTCCACTACCGCCGGCTCAGGTTGCCAGGCTGACTCACCGCTGGGCTCGTTCTACTGCAATCTGAGCCTGGTGTTCGAAGTCAGTCATCCCATTCAAGCAGAACAGGCAACTCTGGAAGACCGCCATGCCCCACTCAACTCAAACCTTGAATATGGTACCGGACGACAACAGCTCCAGTGCCGTGTAACACCTTGCCTTCCAATAGCTGCCGCACGCATTCCAAACCTCAAGACATCAGCCGGAAACATATCTTTCAACTCAGTGTTGGCAAGCGCGCCATTACGAATCGAACTGCCATTGCTGGAGTCCGGCCTACAAGCAGTCAAAGCACTGACTCTCGACCCGGCCTACAACCTGAAATAGCTAAAGGGGGCTTAATGTCTGACTCTTGTTTGTTTTCTCGACGTCTGTTGTTAAAAAGTCTGACCTTGGGAATGGCGGGAATCGCATTACCGTTATCGTTGTCGGCAACCGAAAACCAGAAGTTACCCCCCCACAAACGACTCATTGTGATTGAGTTGTTTGGCGGTAATGATTCGCTCAACACCTTGGTTCCCTACACGGATCCTCTCTACAAACGCTATCGACCCAACCTGGCGTTAAACAACCGTGACATCGTTCCGTTGTCGACAGAGCTGGCTTTGAATGCGGCATGGAAGGATATCGCCGAGGTTTTCCAACGTGGAGAACTGGCAATCGTTCAGGACGTCGGTTATCCGCAGCCCAACTTGTCTCATTTCGGCTCTGCGGCGATATGGGCATCGGGATCTCTGGAAGCAGGTCAACATTCCGGATGGGCTGGCCAAGTGATCTCGACCCACCGTATCCACATGAGCGCTCAAGATGCTGACGGCATCATTCTTTCGGGCAATCAGGACCTGATGCAAAGCAGGGGTGCCCAAGTCTTGACCTTGCAAGACAGCAAATCGTTTCTCAGTGCGCAGACACGGCCTGTGATATCGACAACCCTCGGAACTCAGAACCCGGCAGCACACCACCTTGAACAATTGCTGGATCAAAGTGCAACTCTGCGGGAACGGATACGTCGCAAAATTAAAACACCTAATCGTTTTAATGCGTGGTTCACAAAGGATGGTTATACGGAACCTCAAAACATGCAGGCGGCGCTACTGTTATGGCTGATTGAAAACGACATCAACGCCCCTTTGTTCAAACTCAGTCTATCCGGCTTCGACTTACATTCGGGTCTGCGCGGCGAACATGAGCGCTTACTCGGTAAAGTGCAAACCCTGCTGCTGTCATTGCGCAAGGGACTTATGGAAATGAGTGCATGGAAGGACAGCCTGATTCTGGTGCATTCCGAGTTCGGTCGTCGTCCACAGGAAAACGCCTCGGCAGGCACCGACCATGGCACCAGTGGTTTAGTGCTGCTATGCGGAGGCAGTGTATCGGGAGGCTTATGGGGGCAGCAAAGTTCGCTGCAAGATCTTGATAGCGATGGAAACCTAAAATTCACCACCGATTTTCGTGCCATTTACGCTTCTATCATTCAAAACTTTTGGGGGCTGTCGGCCAGTAGTAATGCTCCCGATTCTATCGCGGCACTGGGCATAAAACTCTGAACTTAATCGTGCCATTTCTGCCCACGCGCCTGATAAGCGTCGGCGTAAAACCGAGGAACCTCATATGCAACTAACCGCTGTCGAGCCACAACATAATGAAGAAGTGGAACGTTGGAAAAGACACTTCCAGCGCAAGACGTTCTGCAGCCAGAATACTATTATCGCTGGCGAATTACCCACCACTGATGCCGATATTCTGGTGTGCCTGACGCTTTACAACGAACAAGCCCAAGCCGTGGCTGACACGCTGGCAGGGGTGGCACGCAATCAGATTCAACTTGCCAGATACATGGCCGCACCGGTCCCAAGGATCGTGGTGTGTATAGTACTTGATGGTATGCACTGCGTAGATGCTTCGACCACCCTGCTGCTTGAAAGTCTGGGGCTCTCCCCCCGGCGTCAACCAATGGATGAAGCACTGGCAGAAGCTGAAAACAGGATAATACTTCAAGGCAAAAACCTGCCTGCCAATGAGTTACTCGAACGTTGTGGGAAAGACTGGGTCGGCGAGCAGTCCAGTGCATCGATCACCGTATTACTGGCTACCAAGCTGCATAATGCCAGCAAACTCGACAGCCATGCCTGGTTCTTCTGGGGCATTGGCAGCAAGGTCAAGGCACGCTTCGCAATGCAACTGGATGCAGGGTCTATTCCCGCTCCAGATTGTTTTAAGCACTTATTGCAACACATGCACGACGAACCTGAGTGCGGTGCGGTAACCACCTGCATTCTGACCCCTGTGCCTGAAAACATGAACCTCCAGCAAAACTGGCAATACGCCGATTATCTCTGGGAAAAAGTCAGCGATTGGCCCGTAGGTAATCTGTGCCGCTATCTGGAGGTGGTCCCAGGACAATGCAGCCTGATTCGCTGGGAGAGTTTCTGTGAGCCTGAAAGTCAGGAGCGGGCCCCCATTGATGAGTATTTAAGAGGGTTGGAACCCCAAGGACTACTCGAGTGCAATTTGTTCTTGGCCGAAGATCGAGTCATGGGTTTTGAGCTGGTCAAGAACCTACAACATAGCAGTACCGTCCGTTATTGCCCGCAGGCGCAGGTAGAAACGGACTTGTGTCCTGACTTTGGCGAACTTATCAGGCAACGCAGGCGCTGGATCAATAGCACGGTGGCGGCCCGCCTGAGTTCGGCAAAACAACTACCGAAAATGATGAAGCAGCACAGCATCTCAACACAGCGTATTCCTGGAGTATTACTGTCATTGTGTTGGGGGCTGATGCAGTTTGCAACACAACTGATGATGCCTGTGTTTATTACGGTATTAATGGCTACAGGCGTTGCCTACACCAGCACGAAAATCGGTACTGCCGCGCACGTCGCCGAATCGAACGGCTATTGGGCAGCCACGGGATTCCTGTTGTTATGGGCCAGTGTATTGCTCATCAGTCGACAAATTAATATCGGAAGTCGCAGAGGGGAACGGTGGCATATCACCGCTATCTGTACCTTGGGGATTGTCATGGTGTCCGGCTGGGCATTGACACTCTGGGGAAGCACATTGCAAAGCCTTTACTTCATAGGTGCCACACTCCTGTTCGTGATCATCGCCATCGTCGCCCAATCCTGGGGACACCTGAGACAGGTCGGCCGCTGGTTTGGTCTCTATCTTGTACTGCTGCCCGTCTTCAACCTTTATATGACTTCTTATTCACTGGCAAATATCAGTGACATCAGTTGGGGCACCAAGGGACTGGTATCAAAACATGCAGCGCCTGACAGGGCTCGACGCTGGTCGAGAACACGTGACCAATTGCTATGGATCTGGATTCTGTCAAGTGTCGCGCTGTCCAGTTTGATTCTACTTGCTGTTCCGATGTCATCCTGGATGGTCTGCGTACAACTTCTTTCATTATTTTTCGTTCGCATCGGGATCGCGGCCTTTATAAGTGTATGCACTCAGGCTTACGACGCGGTACGTCAAAGAACCTGACCCTTCCCGTTATTAATTCTGCACTTAATATCCATTAACTGGAGTCATGACCATGAATCCCCATACGCTGAAACCTGAGACCGATAAACGCCTGGGAATAGTACGACCCACTTTTGCTCCTTTTGAAATTCTTGCCCCCCGTTTCAAATCAAGCATGGACAGTGGCGTCGTCACCAATGGAGGTCCTCAACTCAAAACATTTGAAGCTCGACTGAGCGACTATCTATCGGTACCGACTCTGGCGTTCTGCAACGGAGAACAGGCGTTGATCGCGCTGCTGATGGCCGCTGATCTCAAAGGCAAGGAAGTCATCGTTCCCTCCTTTACCTTTGTCGGCTCGGTGCATGCCATTGTTATTGCAGGTGCCATCCCTGTGTTCGCAGAAATCCAGAGCCTCGATTGCCCCCTCGCGGATCTGAGCGACATAGAACGAAAAATAACCGAAAACACTGGAGCCATTCTAGCAGTGGATGTCTACGGTTATGCCAACGACTACAAGTCTCTGGAGAAACTTGCTAAACAGAACGGGCTGCGGTTGTTCATCGATAGCGCGCCGGCATTTGGCAGCCTTTATCAGGGTCAGCGCATTGGTGGATTCGGCGATGGGCAGATTTTCAGCTTTCACGCGACCAAGCCATTCAACACTCTGGAAGGCGGTTGCGTATGCACTAATGACACTGAACTGATGAGCCGCGTAGCGGCAATTCGCAACTTTGGTCAAAGCGATCAGGGCGAATGCCTATATGTAGGGCTCAACGGGAAGATGAGTGAAATCAATGCGATTGTCGGCTTGGCTCAGTTGCCATCTCTGGAGTTGCAACTCAAATGCCGACGCCAAGCTGCTGCGCGTCTGATTCAGGGTTTGGAAGGCATACCTGGCCTGAATGTATGCCAGCCGACAGGGGAACAGGAACCGGTCTGGCAATACCTCCCGGTACGCGTAGACCCCGAACACTATGGAATGAATCGGGATGAACTACAACACACAATGGCAACGGCCAATGTGATGGTTCGCAAGTATTACTCGCCAGCGTGCCACTTGATGCCGGCGTATGCCTCACCCCAGCAAACCGATCTGAAACTGACAGAGGAACTCGCCTGCAGTGTCCTGGCACTGCCTATCTATAACGACATGAGCGAAGCCGAATGCGATCGGATAGTCGCATTGCTATACACGCTTTATTTATCAGGACTTCCAGTGGTGGCTCATCAAGGGGTCGCATCATGAGTAAAAAAATCCTGGTAGCAGGCGCTGGCGGTTATATCGGTATTGTCTTATGCCAGCTTCTGGTTAAAAGCGGTTATGAAGTCATCGCGTTTGACCGTTTCTTTTTCGGAAGGCGCAATGGTGATTTTGAGCTTTCGTCAACTCTGGTAATCCGGGGAGATATACGCGAAATAGAGGCCTCTCTGCTTGAGCATGTCGATGCCGTGGTGGACCTGGCCGGACTCAGCAACGACCCGGCAGCCTTGATCTCACGTCATGCAACGTATTCGATCAACTACGAGGGTGCCTGCCATCTGGCCCGGACGGCCAAGGAAGCCGGAGTCAAAAACTACGTTTACATGAGTTCGGCCTCTGTTTATGGGCGGTCCGGAAATGAACCTTTGCAAGAAGAAGCGACCTGCGTTCCTCAAAGCCTTTATGCGGAACTGAAACTTAAGGTGGAAAATAGCCTGTTAGCGCTGGGCGACACACACTTTCAACCTGTCATGCTGCGCAATGCAACGGTGTTTGGCCTCGCTCCACGCATGCGTTATGACCTGGTCGTCAACACCATGACGCATATGGCGATGCGTGAAGGCGTGATAAGAATCGACGGTGATGGTTGCCAGCAAAGACCCTTCATTCATGTTCGGGATGTCGCACGGGCTGTGCTGCTGGCACTTGAGCTTGACACAGAGTTAGTGCCCGAACGCATATTCAATGTGGGCGGCGATACGCTGAATTACACCATTAAACAAATTGCCGAGTGCGTTGCACAACAAGTAAGTTCTGCACAGATCATCATTGCCCCTAACAACGCAGACAGCCGTGACTACTGCTTGAACTTTAATCGAGCTCGGAAACAATTAAAATTCACACCCTCAATCGACATTGAGGCTGGAATCAAAGAAATCGTCACCGAACTGACCACGCAGTCAAATATGCCGGGTGATCCTTCCTGCTTTACCGCACCTTGGTATAAAAATCTGATGGAGTGGGAAGAGCGACTGACAAGACTGAGCTTACGAGGCCGAATTCTCTGATTGCTGAATCACTGACGCCTGCTCGTCAGTGATAGGAGGAGCCTCACAATGTTTAAACGCATGAACAAGGCAATAAGCTCAGTGCTATTTATGGGCCTAAGCGCGTGGGGAAAAATAGCAGAGTGCAAGACAACCGAGGAAGGTTTTTATGAGCAGACTCAAGTAACAAGCCACCTTAATTACTGGCAACGTACACGTCATGAATGGGACGCTACGGCACAGAACAGCGACGTCAAAAGCACATTGAAACAAGCTGTTCTTGCACAAAATATAGACATTACATCAGGGTATGCTCTAAATACCCTAGGGCTGGATATAGGCCTTTTCAGCAGCGCGCCCTTGACGGCAAGCCAAGGCAGTATTCATCCCAACACAATGGGACTGTCTCAAGAAAAACAGTTGTCCGAAGAACGCTACTCAGGGGACAGGGCAGGCTGGAGCTACTACAAGGCTGCCGGCAAATGGAGATCAGGCCCGTTCTGGGCTCGACTTGGGTATTTACAACCCCACGGTCAAGGCTTATTGGCGACAAACTGGAGCTTCGTACCTGGAACCTATCGCGGTTTGGAAGCCGGCGTAAAACTGCCACAGCCGTCAGGTGTTCTTGAAATGTCTTATTTTTGGAGCGATCAATACAAAGCACCATGGTATACAAAGACAGACTCTTTTTTACAAGGCGATGGGAGAACCCGAATACATTACTTGCACACTCTGGGATTAAAATATCAAGATGACAAAGACTACTCAGTTGAAGCCGCATGGGGACAAGCACAAGGTTACCGTCAGCAGTTTTTCTTTAAAGTCTCACGGCCTGTCAATATCACGCTCATGCCGGCACTCATGACCTATCAGCTCTATGCTGCACGAGACCAGAAACAGGAAGACGCACAGTATACCGACCTGGCGTGGCTGCAAGCCCTGACTATTGGTTCCACCCAAGGCTCACTGGGGTGGCGGATAGAGGCTACCTCCGTGAAAGCAGAAGGATCGATGGGATATTTCACACCACGCATGACACCCGCTTATGGATCATCCAACGGTCGCATGGATATAGGGTGGGATAGCCGTTCAGACTTCAATGCACATGGCGAGCGCGCCCTGTATACAGGCATCACATACAAATTGAGTAAGGAAGAGCGAGGACTGACAGTCGGTATTGCCCACACTTACGCCTGGAATGCCCGCCCTGCCGGGTCTATCGACATTCAACAACAGACATCACTCACAGAACAGGCTTGGCGATACAGCATCGCTTACAAGCTGCGCACGGGAAGCGATCGTTACACACAATTCGACTTTCGCCACATACGATACCGGAACAGCGCCAATGGATCACCCCAACAATCAGGCTATTCCAGCATTCCACTCAAGAGCAACGAATCCATTCTGTCCGTCAGCGTTCCTTTAAAATTTCTCTGACGTGAGCCTGATGAAAACCATCCATTCCTGCGCGGCTTTCTGAATGGGCTTGGTGTAACGCCGCCTCTCCTCATCACTCTACTGAGTGTCCTCACGCTAAACCCCAATACTCCGCCATTAATGACCGAAAAAAGTGCAGGGAAGTTTATTCATCTCAAGCAATCCCTCTTGAATTAAAACTCAGAAAAATTACATAAACCTCACCGAAAGGCGGGGGATGTCAATGAGCGCTGAACCCGCCACAATACCGGAACCTTGAAACACACGCCTTCAGAACCCCAGGGTAAAAACCGGATGTTCGCACAGACGGCGTGTTCCTTTTATTGCCTGGCTAAACGATCAATGGCCCGCACAATCAACTCATTGTCCTGTTCAGACAAGCCAGCCCCCTGCGCCCTTAGATAAGCTTTACCAAGACGATTAAGACATGGCATTTTGAATGCTTACTTTCTCTTAGTGCGACAAGGATAGCTGTATGGCCGACATAGATTTCTATACGCTTTTCTCCGGCTTGCCTGAAAGTCATGATCACCGCTTTTCGCAAATAGAGAGTTTCTATTCACAGCATAGGGTTACGCTATTATGCACGCTGCCTTGGCTCGCTGCTGAGCTGGCTGAAAATGACGGAATTCTGGCAATGTCCTGTTTTATCCGCCGGTATGGAGGAAGTCGCTTATATATAAACAAATCACATCACGATTTTTTAGAAAAAATAGAAATAATTATTTCAGAAAAAACTTATAAACAACTGCTCACTCACGCAGGTGCCAGTGGAAGCATTGATATTCCCTCTGCATGGGGAATATTCAGCGCCTTGAGAAAGGTAGCCATACAGCAGGCCATTACAGAAGATATGCCTGCACAGAAAATCGCCAATTGTTTTGGTGTCACTGAACGCCATCTCCGAAATCTCGCTCATAAAGAACTACTTAAACGCGCTGCCATTTAATTCTGCGGCCCAACAGGGGGATTCATCAAGGCCACAGGGAAGTGCCACGATGCTTAAGCTCTAACCATTTAAACCCTGAAAACCATGCAGATCTGTGCAAGGAAACGCTGAAAAAGTCACCTGCAAGTTGTTAACTTATGCAATACCCAGGGTACCGCGGTAGGGATTTCTATTTTAATTGATGGGCACGTATTGCCACCCAATTACAAATAAGACACCTGCTTTGACAGCAGTCTCGAACACAAAACGGCATCGCTGAATAGCGACTGTCTGCCTTCGCGCAGCCTAAACAAAACCACGTCAACACTATCGAGGAGAATACCTTGCGAACGTCTGTCATCATCCCAACCCATAACAAAGCAGAATACCTTAATCTTGTGCTCGCCTCTCTGGTTTCTCAAACTGAGGCGCCGGATGAGATTGTCATCATTAATGATGGATCAAGTGATCATACACTTGATGTTATTCGGAACTATATCGATAGACTGCCGATTCGGGTTCGATCTCAGGCGTGTGGTGGCCGCGCAGCCGCACGTAATGCAGGCCTGGAAGAAGCCACAGGAGATTTAATTATTCTTTGTGATGATGACCGAATCGCCGCACCTGATTTTGTCGAGCAGCATCGTGCAGCGTTGCAGCGTGACCCCTCCGTGATCTGCATTGGATGGAAGAAACGAGCCTTGACCATTTGGCGGAACGCTCTGCCCCTGATACCAACTGATTATGAACGCCTTAGCGTTTCTGCCGGATTCTCATTTCCATACTTACCCGATGACACATGGCAGGCACTCATTTCGCCCAGACAAATCATGAATGATTTTGATGAGTTCCTGAAATTATGGGTGATGGGGGATGAAATTGACAACTCACCAGGAGAGCCCTCTTTGTGTGCTGAGTTGATGCCCTGGATTTGGGGGACAACAGCCAATATGTCTTTTGACAGACGCTATGGCAAAGAAGCCGTCTTTGACGAAACCTATAAGGGCTGGGGTGTTGAAGATGTTGACTTTTGCTTAAATCTTATCCAGCAGGGACGACACATTAGCTTTGAAAATTCGGCTGTAAACTATCACCAAATACACAAACTCGGCGATGCAGGATTACGTGAGGCGAAAGCCGAACGAATGCACCAGGCAAACATCAATCTCAACTATTTCTGCGAAAAGCATAGAACACTGGAGGCTCATCTCTACCGGCGTGTACAACAAGGAATGAAGCCGCATGAAGCCGCTGCTATTTTGTTGACCGCACGCCAGGATTCAAGCGGTATTCTGACCGAAGAGTTGAGAACCATTTACGCACTCCAAACGTTCTCCAATGAAGATTGCGGCGACTTGAAGTCAATTTCCGGCAATGATCTTTGGGCTCTGGACAGGGTTCAGGAGTACCTGTGGGATGATGAGCAAAGCCAGAGACAACCTGTTCCCGCAACCCAATCTCGCTCTGGACGTATGCAGCCTGCCCGTCCTCGGATCGCAGGTTTAATGCAAAAGCTGCCCACTACACATAAATGGTGGACTCCTATGTTGTGGCAAGCAGAAGAAAAGCAGTTTTGCGAAAGGATGTATGCCTTGCCGCTATGTTTCCAGGCGACGAAGAGCGGCATGAAAATCGGCTATCCAAGAGCCGTGCAAATCACACCAGATAACCGAACATTTGAACTGCCTTTTTTACATGACCTGACCCTTCGCTTGGCAGAGGATGAGGCAGTAAGCTTCGGCGTACAGGATTACTCCGACAGAACAGTGGATGTTGTTTGGGAGGGGAAAAACCAGCGCATGACCATGCGAGCTGTTCAGGGTTGTCCCTCTGTTCATTTCTGGTTTGAGGGCCCTTCACATCTGGACATCTCTTTTGAACACACCACCCACTTTTCTGCCTGCCCTGATGACCAGGCGATTATTGCAACTTCCAAAGACGTGCAGTATTTGATTTGCTACAAAGGTTGCTCTTGGGAGTGCAAAGATAATAAAACGCTGGGCGTCCGGGGTGTCAAACACGACTCCGCCGTGACCGTGCACGTTCTTCCCGATCTAGAGGGAACACTGCTAAAGCACTTCCTTCTTCAGGGGACAAGAAGACCAGTGGACAAAGGCTTCGAGTGGGAAGTGGATCATTCAGAGAAACGCGTTCAGATGCATTTCGCGATGCACAATGATGATGAATCTCAAAGTGGCGGCTTTCTGCAAGCGCTGTTACCGCATCAGTGGCGTCGAAGCAGCGGGCTTGTCGCCCTTGGTCATTATGCCTCTGCACGCGGACTCATGACCCTTGTTGATGTAACTGAATTCTCGGTAGACATGAAAAAGCGCAGCTTCCTGCCCTACCTTCCACCGATCGTCGATGCGACAGCTCACACCTATCAATTGATCGACGATGCCCACACTGCATCCGCAACAACAGCCTTATGGCAACGTCCCTTGGAAGGGTATTCATCAGACGATGGATATTGGGCCGGTAAAGCACTTGTTCGCCTGGCAGACATGGCGAACACTGCTCGGTACGTTGGCCATGATTCAGCTGTTCAGCATTTTATAGAAACCATCAAATACAAGCTGGAAAGCTATTTTGAAATGCGCGACCAAACAGGCTTTTACTACGACAAACAGTGGACGACGTTGTTATTTACGCCCTGCTCGGTACACGGAGTGGCTGAGCACATGAATGATCATATCTATTATTATGGTTATTTTTTAAGAGCGGCCGCCGCCGTAGGACTGCACGATCGCGCCTGGATTAATCGTCCTGAAATCAAAACTGTTTTGTTAAAAATAATAGGCGATGTGGCCAACCCTGAGCGTGACAGCACCCTCTTTCCGTTCATGCGGTGCTTTGATGCCTATTCGGGTCACTCTTGGGGTAATGGCAGTGGTGCCTATTCCCAAGGACTTAACGCCGAGCCATCAAGCGAATCGATCAATTTTGCCGCATCGGTAGCACTGCTAGGCGGTTTACTGGAAGATCAAAAAATTCAAGATCTTGGCATCATGCTCTATACCGCCGAATGCGAAACAACACTCGATTACTGGTTCAATCGCTGGGACGATAGTTTTCCCGACAATTTTGCGCAGCCTTTTGTTGGAATGTTATGGTCAAGTGGAGCAAGCTGCAGGTCCTGGTTTGATGTTCGTCCGACCGAAGCCCTGGGTGTCAATCTCCTGCCGATCCAGGCAAGTTCGACTTATTTATATGGTAATCCGCATTTACAGGCTGTGCTAAACAAAATTTATGCTGACTGGGATCACAACGGGCCGCGCTGGGGAAACGTAATGGCGATGACTCAGGCATTGACCAATGCCTCGGCCGCACAGGCGACTATTGATCGTCTTTCTGAATCGGAACTGACAGAGTGGTCGTTACACCCCGGCACTGTACAATTATGGATTGCAACGCTTGCCAAACTCGGTGAACCGGTGGAATCCATAACCTGTAATCTGCCGTTCTATGCCGTCTTCGAGAAAAATGGCAAGCGCAACTATTGGGCCTTCAATCCCGGAAAGGAACCTGTCGATGCCTTTTTCTCGGACGGCTTTCAACTTCTGATTCAACCTGGTATCGATGCAACCGGATGGCATCCCAATTTACGAGAGCCGACCTCGGAGAAAGAGCAGCACAAGCCTGGCGTATTCGTGCCTATGGCAGGGCTCTGAAAAGCCGATCACTAACGGATAAGAACTGCAGCCAAGCTGCCAGCAATTTTTCTTGAAAGTCTCGCGGCCTATCAGTCCGATGCGGCACGGGACTTAACCAGGAAAGACGGACAATAGAGCAACGTGGCTTGGCTGCAAACACTGACAATAGGCTCCACACCGGCCTTACTGAGTAGACAGGGAGACTATATCGTGAAAAGTTCGATAAAATTTCAGGTCACGATGCCATCCGCTTGCGGCTTGTCCGGCGGTCCTTCACAGAGCTCTAAAGTGAGACTGATTAACTTCATTAACACCTGTGCTGCATCCTGAACTGGCTTGGTGTAACGCCCCAGCACTCTTTAAACTTTCTACAAAAATGCGAAGCACTGCTAAAACCACATGAATACGCGATATCCGTGAGGCTTAAGCGATCATTGCTGCGCAATTTCAACGCCTGACTTGCCTGTTCGAGCCTCATTTTCCACAACAGCTTTTCTACACTTTCCCCGTGCACATCCCTCATCACTCGATTGAGCGTCCTCACGCTAAACCTCAATGCTTTCGCCATTTTACTGACCGAAAAAGACATATCATCCAAATGCGCACTCAAATACTGGATACTCAAATCCCTGTAATGACTATTTTTTGACTTCGCCAAATCAAAGGGCACGATGCTATAGCTCTCGATAGTCTCCTTCAGCAAATAAATCAATGCTTGCAGTATACGCTCTCCTGTCTCCGCCCCGTATGTCAACTCGTCGCAAATGAGTGTCAATGCAGAGTTGTAGAATAACTGTGATTTCTTTTCACGCGTGCTGTCAAAACGGAAAGGCAGTTGCATCTCGACCAACGACAGTATTGAATCTATTTGACTTGCCGGAAAGGTCATCATGATCAAGTGCACATCCTCATGAAGAAGCACTTCAGTTTCGACCCCGAGATTAAACAATCCCCAATCACCGGGTTGTAAGGTGATCATTTTATTATTCTGAACGTACTGAATACTTCCTTTTCGCTGAAAAACCAAAAATCTCCTTGCAGGAAGCGAGTGCGTCTCAGGCAATCCACTACAACCAATCTTCCATGGCGTAGAACGCAGCGAGGTTACATTGAATTCACCGAACTGCTGAGCGTAGAAATGAGCGTTGAAACCCTCCGTCACACCATGAATCTTGAAGCTCTTCTCCCAGAGGTCCGTGGGAAAATTACAGACATTCTCATTAAACATATAAAACCATTGAAAAACACGTTGCTCCGGAGAAAATTCCGACGCCCACACAGATGCCTTGTTCATTTTAACTCCTATTTGACCGAACCATGGCTCGCACAATCAATTCTTTGACCTGTTCAGACAAGCCAGAACACCGTGCTCATAGATAAGATGTACCAAGACGTTTAAGACATCACACCTGGCTTCTTACTTTCTCTTGATACGACAAGGATTGATGCATGGCCGACATAGACTTCTATACGCTCTTCTCTGGCTTACCAGACCGGGATGACGATCGCTTTTCGCAAATAGAGAGATTCTATTTAGTGCATCGACATGCGTTATTATGCACCCTGCCCTGGCTGGCTGCCGAGCTGGCCGAAAATGACGGCATTCTGACAATGTCCTGTTTTATCCGACGTTATGGAGGAAGTCGTTTGTACATAAATAAATCCCATCAAGATTTTTTAAAAAAGATAGAAATTATTATTTCAGAAAAAACACACAAACAATTCATTACTCATGTCGGTGCCAGTGGCAGCCTTGATATACCCTCTGCCTGGGGTATCTTTAATGCGTTTAGAAAAGTGGCTATACAACAGGCAATTACAGAAGACATGCCTGCGCAGAAAATTGCCAATTGTTTTGGAGTCACTGAACGCCACCTCCGCAATCTCGCCCACAGAGAACTACTTAAACACACCGTCAGCTAACGAAAATAAATATCCACCGATCGTAATCTGCCTGCCTAGGTGGAACGGTTCCATCGTTTTGATTTATCAAGGAGCCCAGGGAAGTTCGACGATGATCAGTTGCGCACTAACCCATTGAAATCAATAAATAAATACCCGTGAAACGGCCTGAATACAGGGGTGCCTGCTTCAGAAAAACAGAAGCATATGCAAACACACTTGCACTTCGGTTCGATGCCGGCAGCCTCGATAACGCCCAAAAAGCCGATAACGAACGGATCAAAATAAACCCTGAGCCATAAGTAAAACTGGGCAGTTCTCTATAAAAGACAATGTTCGCCCTGAAACAAGGCGTGTTCGATACACGCTGCGGCAACAGTCAATTGACACTGATGAGCGTCTGCATAAACAGCCAACACCCTGATAGATATTGATTCATTTCCTTTACGCATCCAAAATCATTGTGGGAGCACAACGTGGAATATCATATAACAGTCGGATTATTATTCGCGGCTTGGGCAACACTCGTCCTGACAATTAAACGCTTAGCCCATCACGTCAGGGGAACAGGTGAAGTCAACATTTCTCTCCTATGGCTCATCATCGTCATTGCACCCAGCGCGTTTCTACCCTTTAAAGAGGCGATGTTTATTTTAATAGGCACATCGGTCTCACTGACCCTGGCAATTCAAACACGAAAATGGTTTTTACCTTTAACCAATACAATGGGCATAGCAGTCACGACCGTAGAGTATCTGCCCTTTTTCTTAATGCTGACAGCCCTCGTCATCCATTATGCCTCCCTTGAAATAGAGGGATCAATTGTTGTCGGAATACTATTTTCATTTATTTATATGATGCTCACGGCCCCCTTCAAGCCTCTGTTAAATGTTCCTCAATTCAACATGCACTTCCCGAAAATGACACGCGCTCGCGAGCGGTTGGCAGAGCGCAGTGATTTCGACAGCGTGTGCGTCCATCTGCCCTCTTATTCAGAACCTCCCGAAGTCGTCAAAATGTCTATTGATGCCATTGCAAACAACTTGGGGAGACAGTCACATCTTTTGGTCATCGACAATAACACTAAAGATGAGCAGATCTGGCAACCGTTGGAAGCGCACTGTGAAGTCAAGGGCGAGTCCGTATCATTCAGGCATGTCGAAGGAATCACGGGTGCCAAAGCAGGTGCGTTGAACTATGCGCTTCGCCAGTCACCGTCTCATACAGAATTTATTGCCGTTGTGGACGCAGATTACATCGTGGAGTCAGCTTACTTTGAGGAGTATCAAAAGCTTTTCACGGACCCGGATATCAGCTATGTCCAACTCAGTCATGACTATCATAGCTACGAAGAAAACGTTTTTTTGGCGGGGTCTTACTACACCTATACGCCCTACCCCAAAATGGTATTGCCTGCGCTGGATGAATATGACGCTGGCCTATCGATTGGAACCATGTGCCTGTTCCGTCGCGACGTTATTACTGAAATAGGCGGATGGGGTGAGTGGTGCTTGACAGAGGACTCTGAACTCACAATAAGAATGGGGCTGGCGGGCTATAAGGGAAATGTGTTGGGCGATACGGCAGGACGCGGACTGTTGCCCGAAACATTTGAAGCCGTTAAGAAACAGATTTTTCGCTGGGCAGCAGGCCCGACACAACAGTTACTGCATCATTGGCGAGGCTATTTATCCGCGCTGACCCGAGGACAAATGAAATGGAATACTTTCATTTTGATCATGCGTACCCATCTACACCGCTTCGCAATACCCTTGAACATGCTTATCGTCGTATTGGCGATAACGGTTTTCCCCGCATGGGCCGAGTCGGACATCCCTTTCAGTATACTGGTTTCATCCATCATATTCAGTGCGGCCCGCGTGGCACTGCTTTATGGTGACAAATGGATTACATTCCAGATGATGGGCGGCGTACGGGTCAAAGACTTCTTGAATAGTATCCTTATCGAGAATGCCTTGAGATGGACAAACATGTGCGGCTTCCTGGCACCGCTCGTGAAAATTTCCCTTCCATGGAACAGAACCGAGAAATTCCCTAAAGCACGAGAATCAGGACGGATGTTGCGTTCGGTCGCAACCGAACTCAAGGTTGGCATATTTTTTGTTGCCCTGACGATGGGAGGACTCATTAATTATTATGACGAGTTACCTAATTTAATAACCTTGGCAGGAATGGCTGGGCTCTGGACCGCTACAACCTTTCTAGGAGCGGGGTGGGCGGCTTATCTTTCCGAAAAATCACTACCGAAAAATTTATGACTTAACCAGCCCATACACCGCACTGAATCAGCAGTTGAGTTATTGACACTCAACTGCTTGCGTAATGGGTAACGGCGGAGGCCTTGTATGATCTCCGTGAGCCTGGTGAGCCCCCAACGAAGCGGGAAGTGATCCGCTACTGGCGTCGCACATGCTCCAGGAAGACAGACGTCATCCATTGCTGAACGTCGGGTACGCACTTAAAATGCCATCGCTGACAAGCTGTGAACGATCCGGCTTGCCAGTCAGACCTATCCGACACTTTGAAATGGAATTTCGCATGAGTGGCAAACCTGCTGCCCGCCTTGGCGACCCCACCAGCTGCCCACTGCCTGGGCACGGCACCAACCCGATCGCCAGCGGCTCCCCCGATGTAAACTTCGACGGCCTCCCCGCAGCCCGCATGACCGACAAATCCGCCTGCGGCAGCCCCATCACCGGCGGCGTCAGCTCAACGGTCTTCATCAACGGCCTCAACGCCGCGACAATCGACAGCACCGGTGCCCACGGCAACATCATCATTGGCGGCTCCGGCACGGTCATCATCGGCGACACCTTCGTCCCGGCCCCCTTCAGCGGGCTGCTGCCAATGCCCGTGCATTTCAGCGACAAGCTCAAACTCATCAACGAAACCACCGGCGAACCCATGCCCAACCACGGCTACGCCATCCAGCGCGCCGACGGCAGCATCGAAGAAGGCATCAGCGACGCACAGGGCTTTACCCACATGATCAGCTCGCATCTGGCTGAAAGCATCAAACTGTTTGTGGAAGATTGAAAATGGCCGCTGAACAACAAGCAGAAGAGATTGTGCTTTCAAACGGGAAGAGAGCGTGTGTGGCGACGACGCATACGTTGACGGCGGTTAATGATGCCGTGGTTAAAACGGTGCCGGTGGCAGAGAAGAAGGCGGTGGTGTTTTTTATTGGGGGGGCGGCGGATCAGGAGTCGTATTATTTTCAGGGGCCGAATTATAACGTTGACTATGCAAAAAAAGAACTCGCAGAAACGCTCGGCACAAATAAAATTGCGTTTGAAAAAACCAGGATGTTGTCAAAAAGCTATAACGACGCAAAGGGGGACAGTGATATAGAGACTCACTTCATCAACAATATACCTAATAAATCCTGTGCGGTTTATATCGTCGGGCATAGCTTAGGTGGATGGAATGGAGCGCACCTGTCAAGAACACTGTCAGAAAAAGGTTATACCGTTAAGTTTCTAGTCACGCTGGACCCTGTAGGTGAGGGTTTTCTGGTATGGCTGGGCTCGGACATTTATTTTTCAGAGCCCTCTCCTGTTGCCGAAACCTGGATCAACATTCTTGCTGAATCCACTAATCCAGACGCCTCGGATAGCGTCGCAGATTTTGGAGAGCAATGGATCATGACCTCATGTCCGACAATAAATAAAACTGCCAATATCCACCATGCTTCGGCAGGCCAGATGTTCATAGAGCCCGTGCAAGGAGCAAAATCCGCACGTGATCTTATTTTCGAGTCGATTACCGGATTTTTTGGCCAATGAATATATATCGCAGCCTCATTCTTTTGGCAGTGCTACTGTGCGCAGCCTGTGCAAAAACACCTCGCGTGCCACAGGCCGAGCTGACACTATTGTCTTTTGAGCGAGGACCCAACAATTTTTACATTGTCGACTTCACCTCCAACATTAATTTACTGACAGCTTTTCAGGACTACGAAAACAGCAACCAGCTGCCCCCCATGCTGATCTGCTCCCTGAATCGCGATACCAAATTTTCGGCAGATCATGCTATCGCCATAAAAGCCGAAGGCGTGGTAAAGGCAAAAAAAGAAAGCAAACTTAATCATAACTATATTGCATCGCTGATCTTTTACTATACCAACCCGGATGGAACACAGCGTAACGATAATGACTATGATGCGATAAAACCTCTGCTTTTAGCTCAAGATTCAATTCCTTGCAAAGCACGCATCACTTATTACGGATTCAAAGCTTACTACAGCAAAACATTACTTATACCAGCAAAACTAATGCTGGAAAAATTGAACACCACCAAATCATAAACATAACTACCTGAATCACATGCGCTACCAATGTATTTAAGCGCTCACTGCAACCTAAACTCATAGCAGTGAGCGTAAATTCATATCGAACTTATAAATGCCATTTATGAAAATCAAAGCACTTCGCTGCATCATTTACCTGACAGTAATTTTGTGCACAGCATGCGTAAAAACAGCACAAATACCGGTAGCTGACCTTAATCTTTTATCATTCGGACCAGCACCCAAATACCCTTACACTGTCACTTTCAGCTCAAGCGTGGATCTGCAGTATGCATTCAATGACTATGAAAATAGCAACCAATTAAACCCCAGCTTCATCTGCTCCCTGGATCCTGATGCACAATTTACAGTAGAAGCCCCCATCAACATAGGGGCTACAGGACGAGTAGAGGCAAAAAGTTCAACAAGACCAAACTACATCTTCACCTCCGAGCTTATCTTTCGCTTTAACAATCCTGATGGAACTCAACGGGACTTAAACGACTTCGAGGCTTTTAAACCACTACTTGAGTCAAAGGAGTCAATCCCTTGCAGAGTATTCATAACGGCGTATGGATATAAAGCTTACTACACCAATATACTTTTTATTCCCTCCAGACTCATTCTAGAGCAGATTAACAAGTGAGAATCGCAAATGGCTATTCGTAGGTCCAGTACAAGAGTCAAAGTCTGCATACAACCTAATCACTGACGCTAGCAACAGACTTTTAGCACATGAGCATATATCACTCTTTTATTTTCGCAATAGCACTTTTATGTACCGCCTGCGCAAAAACGCCAAACATCCCACGCTCAGAGCTTAGGTTATCGTCTTTTGAGCGAGGCCCCAATAACCTTTATACGATTGAATTTACCTCAAGCATTGATCTGATGCGCGCCTTCAACAATTACGAAAACAGCAACCAACAACGCCCAGTATTGACGTGCTCTCTGGATCGCGATACAGACTTTTCTACAGATCATGTCATTAAAACAAAAGCCAGTGGCTTAGTAGAGGCAAAAAATCAAAGCAGGCTAAACCGCGACTTCACTTCCGAAGTGTATTTTTCTTATTCCAACCAAAAAGGCAGCGAAAGCATTCTGAGGGAGTACGACGACATAAAAGCATTGATTGAGGACCAAGTATCAATCCCTTGCAAAGTCCGTCTCACAGCTTCATGGGGATACGATAGTTACTACACCAATACCTTCTTTATCCCATCAGCGCTAATACTGGAAAAAGTGAGAGAAAATAACTCAATCACTGAAAGCCCCCTACATACCGCGCCCCCATTTATTGCAGATCGCTGGCCTCCTACTTTAATATTCCCGGCGATTGGAATCCCTCTGCCTGCGCCTATCGTCATCATCGACGGCACCTTCTTCTCGGCCCCCTTCAGCGACAAGTTCCAACTCATCAATGAAACTACCGGCGAGCCTATGCCTAACCACGCTTATGCCATCCAGCGCGCCGACGGCAGCATCGAACAAGGCGTCAGTGATGCCCAGGGCTTTACACATAGGGTGAGATCGCAGGTGGCTGAAAGCGTCAAAGTGTTTGTGGAAGATTGAAGGTGGTCGCAACGAGCAGAAGAGATGTATGCGATCCATAAACCCCACCTGCCCGACAGTGGTTACGATGCACTAGCAATTCGGTAGAAAATCTCTGCTGCATCAGCATCCAACGGCTCAATCTCTCTTGCCGTCAAGACACCAATTGTGATGTCTTTAAGACGTGAACGGTCGGAATGTGTTCCCTTCTCAAGCTCAATCAAATACTCAATTTGCTTACCAACAGATTGGAGTGCAACACTACTCGGACATTTGCAAAGCAATTCACGGCATTTTTTCTGGCCATTTTCTAATAAATTCAATTTTTCGCTCATGGTGTAGGCACCTGAATCATCAGTGATTTATTCGGAACAAAATATTGTGTACCGCCACCCGTTGTCTGGTATGGCGGCTTAGGCACTGTCCATGTATCAAGAATATCCGCTGCTGTACTTTGCATTGCCCGTAGCGGTTGGGAAGGAGTGAAGCATCTTCACAAGCATTTGCTTGAGCAGTTGAGGATCGTCGGGGAGGTTTTCGGGCACAGAATTCATGCCCCGGATTATACCGAATCAGGCCACAAATCGCGGCGTCAAACCTGATGAGGACGGTTGCGCCAGAGGTCAAAGCCATCGAGCAGCCAGTTCAGTTCGTGGACAGTCAGAATGATCGCTTCGTCACCGATGTCCGGCGAGGTTTTGAAACGCTCGGACTCGAGGCGTTTGAGCCAAGGCAAAAGCCATTGCGTTCCCAATATAAAATCTTCACACGGTTGCGGGGTTTGTTGAGAAACACGAAAAGCACCGGATCGAACACCGCCACTTTTATGTCCAGTTCGACCAGGGCAGCGAGGCCATCAATGGATTTTCGGAAGTCGACGGGTTTGGGGTAAAGGTAGACTTTTTCGACTTTGGCATCGGGTCGCATCATGAGGCGCTGGCTCCGGAAAGAAATCGGGAGCACAGCATCGGTCTTCAATGGGCGGCTTTAAATGTGAGGGCGCTATGGAGCGGTTATCCACATAGTGAGATCGCGTATGGCTGAAAGCATCAACTGTTTGTGGAAGATTGAAGGCGGCTGTTGAATAAGAAGCAGAAGGGATTTTGCTTCCGAACGGGAAGACAGCACGCCAGGCGACGACGCATACGTTGATGACTGTTAATGATGCGGCGGTTAAAATGGTGCCACTGGCTGATAATAAGGCGGCGGTACTTTTTATTGGGAGAGGGCAAATAAAATTTTCAGGGTACTAATTTTAACGTTGACTTTTCCAAAATCCCCCTCAACAAGAAACTCGGCATATCTCAAACCTTACTTAATCAAACCATCCGCATATCAAAAAGCCATAACGATTCAAAAATTTATGGTGATATTCACTTATTTATTCAAAAATAATCGAGTAAATCATGCCCGGTGTGTATCGCCAGGCATAGAGACATGAAAGATAAGAAGGAATATTCAGCTACTGCCTAACGATTGCGATCAAAATCAAAAGCCCAACAATCCAAACCCACCCAGGAATTCCACCAGACTTAGTCTTAGCCTTTTTACTTGAAGAGCTGACTTGGGGGACTGATTGTCGCTGAGTCATAGTGGGGGAATTAACGACCGTTCGAGGCAGCACACGCTGAGGCGACTGTTGCCTGGCCTGTGAATTCTGAATTTTTTGCAGGATAGCTGCATTAGCCGAGTGAGACGGCTGGCTACGCAAGGCTGAAGTGGTAGGAGGTATAACAGACGACGTGCCGGGATTCTGGACTCGGAGACGCTCGATTATCTCCTGATTTTTGCCAAGTCCGGCAACGTTCAAGCTTTTGGCTGCGAGTCTAAATTTCGCCTCTTCAGATGAAATATGCTTTATCTGATTTTGGCTGGAAATGTCTATCGCGATATGGTTGTAGCGATATTTCTTATTCGAATATACTGGCTCAACAAGCCCTACCACGCTAATCCAGCTTCCTACCAAAGAAGAAGATGGAGCGCTTTTCATTTTAGCCAGTGCAGCAGGCCAAATGCTTAGTTTCACAATGCTGCCCTGCCATGGGCCGAAGTTTACGAAAATGTAAGATCGACCACCTTTTTTCGTCTTACCATGTTTAACCTCAACAACCTGCCCAACGAGCTCCACCATATTCCCGATATTTTTTACAAAAATATTGTAGTCAGCCGCACTTAATACAGGATATTGAGACGAATAAGAAACAGGCTCCGCTGGCCTGCTTTTAACCTCAAACTGTCGATGTGGAATCCCTTTCCCAGCTAAGAAATCCGCAAGACTGGGTACTTGATCGAAGCTGCTTAAACAAATAGAAGCAAATGATTTTGCGTCATTTGAATTTAAAGGATCAGAAATTAACTTCTTGAAAATCTTGGAGGACGCAGGATCAGAAAAATCCGAAGCTCTAAAAACAAAAGAGTCCCAGTCAGACTGACTTTCATCCCATAAAGCGGGGTTTCTTTCCAAAGCCTTCAAGGCAACCACTAAACTTATGAATGAAAAACGATCCAGTGATGCATTAAAGTTTTTGTCTGTACGACTAGGATGTTGAAAATTCCTGTGACCAATCTCAGCGGCACCCAACTGTTTAATTTCAGGGACGAACATTCCATCATAGTCAATAAGCTGTATCAATCTGCCACCTTGGCTAACCATTAGATTACCCGGTTGCAAATCTCCATGCGCAATCAACTGCGCTTCTAAATAAGAAGCAAGCTTAACTATACTTTCACGGAGTGTCGCCAAAACTGAGCCATTACGAAAGTTATCCGAGACAAACTCTCCCAATGTGTCTCCGGCAGCCCAAGCCATTTTTACTATTGGAAACTTAGCTCCCTGAACCTGTACCCCTTGCGGCTGAAACTCGAAAGGTAAAAAATAATTCGAGGACAAGGCTTTCAGCTTTGAGCTTACCGCCTTATAACGCATCTCCAAATCAGGAGACTGCTTATGAAAGCACCGAACAGCATATTTCCCACTCCCGACAGAGATGGTGTAGGTTAGAGCAAAACCACCGCACATCACCTTTGGGAGCCCAAGCCCACTTGTGGCGATACTACCGCTCTTCAGATCACCGTCCAGCAACGCCACTCTGGGATGCTGCAGTGCTTCTTGATACTGCTCGAGACTCGGATAACCCATTTGCGCACCTTAGAATCTCAAACGAATCAAAGTAGTATCATCTATTTTCATTGACTTATCCTTCCGGGACTCCAATACAAGTTCGTTAAACTTAAAATCTGAATAAATAGAAAGTAGCAAGCGCCACTCTTCTCGCCCCTCGGCTATAGATTTATAACACCAATGGCCGATTGCATCCGTCATCAAGAGCACAGTAGTCCGAGAGCTTACCGGCGAAACCAAAACATGTTTAGTATTAAACAATGGATCACCCAAAAACTTATTTAGTTCATTTCGAGTACTCAACAATTCTGGACGCTCATTAAACTGATCCGGATTATCAAGTGGAAATCGCCTAACGACCTCATTATCCTCACAAATAATTATTACAGAGTCTCCAACCGCGACGACCTCCACCTCGGAACGCTCCTTGTTGTACTCACAAGATAGCAAAGTCGCAAAATTTCCTCGTTCAAAAGCCATAGCCTTCGACCAAGACAGCATTGAAGGATCATAAATAGCGGCATACTCTTTAACGGCTTGATAAATGGACTCTGGAGAAACTCCAAAGCCAGCGCACGACATACTACAAAGTATCGCAGCCCAAGACTTACTATCAAATGATTCAGAAGCCCCATCACTAAGGCTAGCCACCTTTCCATCAAGACTAAAAAGGTAGCTATCTTCATTCAGATGTTCAGCATCGCTATCCTTTGCGACAGATGCAGCGAAGTCTACAAACATTAAACTCACCGAAGTTGCGAGGCACGAGTTCCAATATCGAAAAATTCAACAATTTCGGCAGCATCCGCATTAAACACAAATCCACGAGATTCTGAATTAACAGAATACCCCTTCTCTTGTGCAAACTTAACTAGATGCTCTGGAAGGTTGCTCGACATACTAAAAAGAAGCTTAGCATAGGAGTCAGGCAATCCATTTTCGGAAGCAGGGAACTTTACAGGGCTTGAGTCATTAGCACTAACATGAATATTTAAAAGCAGCACTTGCCCGTCATTAGTTCCTATTTGCCTAAGCATGGTAGCGAGCTCTTCGGGATCACCATCCGTGGACTCACCATCCGTGACGTGCAAAACAGTTGGTGGATAACTATTCGGATGCTGATCGCACCACGCAACCAAAGCTTCAGCAGCACCGGTTAACGCCGCACGCATCGGGGTACCACCGTTACTCACTGGCTGAAACCATACTGGGAATTTAACAATCTGCTCTACCAAGCCACCGGTTCCATCTGGAACTTTCTTTTTACGATCCTCAATCAGTAGAGGGCTGGCCTCAATTGCGGAGATCGGATGAAGAATTTGGCCACCCAATGCGCCAGAAAAACCATTCGAGACGCCAGTATGCCCATAACCAAGCACGCCAATGTCAAAGTAATCACGCACACCTTCTGATTTAGTACAGCGAGTGACAAGGTTCATCAAAGTCCGGTTCAGGACATCAGCAACAAACTGAGCCTTGGTTCTCTCCCCTGCCATCGTGTCTCCCATAGAACCGGACTGATCCACAAGAAACAAAAAGGCTGTAGGGTCACTACGTTGAATCGAAGCGGTATATGGCATCGCTTTTTTCCTTCCTTGAATTTCATACTCGCACTAGCTGCAGATCGAGACCACAGCACTATGCCATCATATTGGGACATTTAGAGGCAGGGCACAAGCTACAGAAAGGATCGCCATTCCTTAGGCGATCATAAGCAGGCGTCTTTGGGGTAATCAGATCAACACCTCTTCCCCGCCACTATCGACTATCACGCTAGGAATTGGAGGACGGATTTTCGCAAGATAAATGCAACAAATGCGCACCATTTCTGCGCATACGAACACTGCCACATTTCGAGTTTTTTTGATGACAAGTCCTTGTAGAACCAAGGACCTTAAGAAAGGTGGCAACCCCACCAGCCACACCCCGGCACACAATGTTCCCGCTATGGCTGCTCCCTTCCGGGCCTGACCAGGTTGACGGGTAATCGTTGCGGGGGGACCGATGGGGTCACCATAACGACACTCGCCAGTCGGCGAGCCGCGCCATTGTACCGGTCTGGCGCGAAGTTACAACCCGTAATCCAGGATAAAAATTCGAGATTGCTCAAGCACTTGTGTCACAAGGGCTGGGCGGGTTGCAGGGAGCGGGTTCGGGGCTTATAGTCGCGCGGTCGCTGCATATCAGCGATGGGGTGTGGAAGCCCCGCTGTGTCAGGAGTGCGCAGACGCACGTATCAGTAATCGGACGCCATAAGGTGTCCGATGGCTATGTTATGGCGGCTGTGCGCTGGGGCACCTTCGGGTGCGCCGGGTTACTCCTACCGGTCTTCCACACCCGCGCACAGCTGCCACCCACTCATGTGGAAGTGAGTTTCTGGTAGCTCCATTTAAATCAGGAGTTAAACCATGTTCAAAATCACACCCAATCCCCCTGCCCTCACGCCTTGCGGAGGTGCAGCATGACCCGCTTTGTCCCGCTCAAAAGCAACAACACTGATAACCCTGTGATGCATATCGACAGTCAGGCTCCGCTGGATTTTCTGTTTGCCAGTGCTGACCGGCGTATCCGCATGGCTCGTCGCCTGCTGGAATGTCTGGACGGGGCCGATGACGCTGATGTGCGGTATATGGCCAATGCGGCGCTGGTGCTGTTGAGCGATGGCTGTGATGCGCTGGATCTGGTGGAGAAGCAGGTGTTTCGGCCTGGGTTGGACAGGGCTGTGGTCAGGCATTAGCAGGTCAGGAATCTGGCTGATGCCGTCGCGGGCAAGCGCGCTCCTACAGGGTCATGGGGAACGTGCTTGTTCGCGAATGAATTCGCTCCTACGGGGTGGTGGAGCCTTGGATGACGAGGTGGATGAAGTGCAGCTTCGCGATGGCGGGTGCTGGCAGGACGAAGGGGTAGAAGTCGGGTTGGCCCATGCTGCGTGACAGTTCGTTGAGCATACTGGCCAGTTCTATCCAGGCGTTGATGAATGAGAGGAAGGCCGGGCCGTCGGGGTGTTGGGGCTCGTAAAGGGCTTGCAGCGGGAACGGTTGGTAGTCCAGCTCCATTTCCCGGGCGCTCATGCCCAGGCCCAGTGCGGTGTCGACGGCATCCATCATGTGCAGGTAGTGCGCCCAGGTTTCCGCCCAGTCTTCCCACGGGTGCATGGTCGCGTAGGCGCTGACGTACTGTTGCTGCCAGCCTTCCGGGGCGCCGTTCTGGTAATGGTTCTCCAGCGCGTCGGCATAGCTGGCGCGTTCGTCGCCGAACAGGTTGCGAAAGCCGTGCAGCCAGTAGGTGTCGGCAATCAGCCGGTCCCAGTAATAGTGCCCCACTTCATGGCGGAAATGCCCCAGCAAGGTGCGATAAGGCTCGTGCATCTGTACGCGCACGGCTTCGCGGTGGGCGTCGTCGGCTTCTTCGATATTGAGGGTGATCAGGCCGTTGGCGTGGCCGGTGGTCGGTGGTTTGCCTTCCAGGTCGATGCCGACAAAATCAAAGGCCAGCCCGGTGTCTTCGTCGCTGGTTTTGGGGATGACTTCCAGCCCGAGGGAAATCAGTTGCGCCACCAAGCGCCGCTTGGCGGTTTCGACCTTGCGCCAGCGCTCGGGGTTTTCCGGGACGGAGAGGTCCGGGATGGTGCGGTTCAGGCTACAGGCGATGCAGAACTCACCCGTGTTATGGGCCGGAAACAGCCAGTTGCAGGCCGCGGGCGTGTGCAGGTTGGCGCAACGTCGGTAGAGGGCTGCGCCGGGGTCTTCGCTCAGGCGCCAGGTATCGGGCTCGGCGGCGACTTCGATTGTGGCGATACGTTCCTGCTCTGGCAGATAGCCCAATGCCGCCGAGCAGGCCAGGCACTGGGAGTTGGGAAAGAACACCGATTGGCCGCAGCGGCACTGCCAGACCTTGCTGTTGCGCTTTGTTTCGCTGATGAAGGGGGCAGCGATCCTTGAACTGAGTTGTTCGAAAAAGCGGTACATGGTGGTTTCCCTGGGGTCCGTGAACAGACTAGATCATCGGGGGGTGTCAGGGGTTCCGTGATTTTTTGGGGGCCTGGGACATTCAATGAAATGGCTGTCGCGGGCAAGCCCCCTCCCACAGGGATCTTTATTCCACTTCAATGCCCTGCCCGCTCAGGAATGCCACAAAGGCTTCTTCATCCAGCACTTCCAGGCCCAGTTCGTTGGCTTTGGTCAGTTTGGAGCCTGCGCCGGGGCCGGCGACGACGGTGTGGGTTTTGGCGGAGACGGAGCCGGCGACTTTGGCACCCAGGCTTTCGAGCTTTTCCTTGGCGATGTCGCGGCTCATGCGTTCCAGGGAGCCGGTCAGGACCCAGGTCTGGCCGGCCAGCGGCAGGCCTTCGACGGTTTTCTTCTCGCTACGCCAGTGCATACCGAATTCCTTGAGCTGCGCTTCGATGGCCCGCGCCCGCTCGGCGTTGGCGCTGTCATCAAAGAACTCGCGTACGGCCTTGGCCTGTTTCTCCGGCAGCGCCTGACGCATGTCCAGCCAGTCGGCGCTGATGATGTTTTCCAGCGTGCCGAACTTGTCGGCCAGTTTCTGCGCGCCGCCCGGCCCTACCGAAAAGATATGCAGTTTGTCGATCAGGCTGCCCAGGGTGGTGCTGGCTGCAAATTCGGCACCCAGTTCGCCTTCATCCTGCAATTGCAGGCCGCTCTCGCCCAGCAAGGCATCGATGACTTCACGGTTGTGGCTGTCCTCGAAGAAGCTGTGAATTTCGTGAGCGACTTCCAGGCCGATATCCGGCAGGTAGGTGAGCACTTCCGGCAAGGCCTTGCGCACCCGCGCCAGGGACGCCAGCGAGCGGGCCAGCACCTTGGCGGTTTCTTCACCCACATCGGGAATGCCCAGCGCGTAGATGAAGCGCGCCAGAGTCGGCTTGCGGCTGTCGGCAATGGCCTTGAGCAGTTTGTTACTGGAGACTTCGGCAAAGCCTTCCAGGTCGATGATCTGTTCGTATTGCAGTTTGTACAGGTCAGCGGGCGAGCCGATGAGCTTTTCGTCCACCAGTTGCTCGATGGTCTTGTCGCCCAGGCCTTCGATGTCCATGGCTCGACGCGAGACGTAGTGGATGATCGCCTGCTTGAGCTGCGCGCCACAGGCCAGACGGCCGACGCAGCGATAGACCGCGCCTTCGCTGATGGTTTCCTTGCCTTTGCTGCGCTTGACCAGTTGCGTGCGCTCTACGTGGGAGCCGCAGACCGGGCAGGTTTTCGGCACCTCCACCGGGCGGGCGTTTTCCGGGCGGCGTTCGGCCACCACTTGCACCACTTGCGGGATGACGTCACCGGCACGGCGGATGATGACGGTATCGCCGATCATCACGCCCAGGCGTGCGACTTCGTCCATGTTGTGCAATGTGGCGTTGGACACCATGACGCCTGCGACCTTGACCTGCTTGAGGCGTGCGACCGGCGTGACTGCGCCCGTGCGCCCGACCTGGAATTCGACGTCCAGCAGTTCGGTCAGCTCTTCCATGGCCGGGAACTTGTGGGCGATGGCCCAGCGCGGCTCACGGGCGCGGAAGCCCAGTTCACGCTGGGAAGCCAGGTTGTTGACCTTGAAGACCACGCCGTCGATTTCATACGTCAACTGGAGGCGGCGTTCACCGATATCGCGGTAATACGCCAGGCACTCTTCGATCCCGTCCGCCAGTTTCAGCTCGCGGCTGACCGGCATGCCCCATTCCTTGAGCTTGTTCAGCATGCCTACATGGGTGTCGGAAATTTCGGTAGAAACCTGGCCCAGGCCATAACAGCAGAATTCCAGCGGGCGGTTGGCGGTGATTTTCGAGTCAAGCTGGCGCAGGCTGCCTGCTGCTGCGTTACGCGGGTTGGCGAAGGTCTTGCCGCCGGTTTCCATCTGGCTGGCATTGAGCCGCTCGAAACCGGCCTTGGACATGAAGACTTCACCCCGTACTTCAAGCACGTCAGGCCAGCCTGTGCCTTGCAGTTTGAGGGGGATATTGCGCACGGTGCGCACGTTGACGCTGATGTCTTCGCCGGTGGTGCCATCGCCACGGGTGGCACCACGCACCAGCGCGCCGTCGCGATACAGCAGGCTGACCGCCAGGCCGTCCAGCTTGGGCTCGCAGCTGTATTGCACCTTGGCACCGCTACCGAACAGGTCGTCTGCCGGCAGGTCGAGGCCTTCGCTCACGCGCCGGTCGAACTCGCGCATGTCGGTTTCTTCAAAGGCATTGCCCAGGCTGAGCATGGGGACTTCGTGACGCACTTGAGTGAAGGCCGAAAGCGCCGCGCTGCCGACACGCTGAGTCGGGGAATCCGGGGTGA
This sequence comes from Pseudomonas cichorii, assembly GCF_018343775.1. Lineage (NCBI taxonomy): Bacteria > Pseudomonadati > Pseudomonadota > Gammaproteobacteria > Pseudomonadales > Pseudomonadaceae > Pseudomonas > Pseudomonas cichorii. The sequence goes on along the minus strand of NZ_CP074349.1, from coordinate 1,799,374 downwards.
CCAGATGCGGGTTTTCAGCCTCAAGGGCCTTGAGTTCGTGAAACAGGCGGTCGTACTCGGCATCCGGGATGCTGGGTTCGTCCAGCACGTGATAGCGGTAGTTGTGTTGATCCAGCTCTGCGCGCAGTTCCAGGATTCGGGTTTCGACGACCTTCATACAATGTTCTCTCAAAAAGCAAAAAAGCAGCCTGGGCTGCTTAATCTGACATCAGGAGCGGGCCAACCCGCTCCTGTTACGCACATCCTTTATCAACGGCGCTGGGTTAATGCACGACGCTCGAATTCGACAATCCGCTGGCGATAATGCTCGATCGTTTGAGCGGTCATGACGCTGCGCTGGTCGTCTTTCAGTTCGCCGTTGAGTTCATGGGCCAGCTTGCGGGCTGCGGCCACCATGACGTCGAAGGCCTGCTTGGGATGACGCGGCCCCGGTAAGCCCAGGAAGAAGCTGACGGCACGGGTGCTGAAATGGTCGATGTCGTCCAGGTCGAACACGCCAGGCTTCACGGCGTTGGCCATGGAGAACAGGACTTCGCCATTGCCGGCCATGCTTTCATGACGGTGGAAGATGTCCATTTCGCCGAAACGCAGGCCGCTTTCCAGGATGTTCTGCAGCAATGCAGGCCCTTTGAAACCGCTTTCGTCACGGCAGATCACGCTGATGACCAGCACTTCTTCGACTGGCGGCAGGTCTTTGTCTTCGGTGATGCGCTGGGCAGGCTTGTCGTCCGGGAAGTCGTCGTTGCGGTCGGTGAACAGGCTCGGACCGTCCATGTCCAGGTTCAGGTCACCCTGCTGCGGCTCGTCCTTGCGTTTCTTTTCGCTGCGCTTGCTCTCACGCGGGGTCGCGCTCAACGACGGCAGGTCCTGCTCGTCCAGCTGAGGCTCCTTGTGGTTATCCAGCACACGGGATGGACCGAGCAATTCAGCGGACGTGGTTTCATCGTCGTCCGGCAGATTGGAAAAGCTGCGGTCGAGCCTGAATTTCAGTTTCCCCTTGCCGCCGCGCATACGGCGCCAGCCGTCGAAGAGAATACCGGCAATGACAATTATGCCGATGACGATCAGCCACTCGCGCAGACCGATTTCCATGTAATCCAGTGCCTCTAATGAAGAATTTTCAAAATAAGGGCCTAAACCCCTTTAATACGTGGTGCCAAGTCTATGTTCTAACTGGCATTTTGCCCACGTCGAAATAAAAAAGTGGTCACTAAACTAGCACGACCAAAGGTAACTTTACACCGTCTGTTGCACCTGTATGGCGCTGAGGGTGGTATCTATCGCTACCGTTTCACATATTTGGGCCATTAAAAGGCCATTTCCCGGCGAAATACCATGACAGATCACGCATCCACAAGGGCCATCGCCTCCTCCACATCCACCGCTACAAGGCGCGAACAGCCGGGTTCGTGCATGGTCACACCCATCAGTTGATCGGCCATTTCCATGGCGATCTTGTTGTGGGTGATGTAGATGAACTGCACCGTTTGTGACATTTCTTTCACCAAGCGGGCATAACGTCCTACGTTGGCGTCATCCAGTGGCGCATCGACCTCGTCGAGCATGCAGAACGGCGCCGGGTTGAGTTTGAAAATCGCAAAAACCAGTGCTAATGCCGTCAGGGCTTTTTCCCCACCGGACAGCAAATGAATCGTGCTGTTCTTCTTGCCGGGAGGACGCGCCATGATTGTCACCCCTGTATCGAGTAAATCTTCGCCCGTCAGTTCCAAATAAGCGGAGCCGCCACCGAAAACTTTCGGAAACAGCGCCTGAATTCCGCTGTTTATCTGATCGAAGGTCTCCTTGAAACGATTGCGGGTTTCCTTGTCGATCTTGCGGATGACGTTTTCCAGCGTCTCCAGTGCTTCCACCAGATCGGCGTTCTGGGCATCGAGGTAACGTTTGCGCTCGGACTGTTGCTGGTATTCGTCAATGGCCGCGAGGTTGATGGCGCCCAGGCGCTGGATACGCGCCGCGATGCTTTCAAGCTGCTGCTCGGCACTCGCCTCGCTGGCTTCGGGGCTCAAGGTGGCCAGAACGCCGTGAAGGTCATAGCCATCTTCGTGCAGTTGATCCTGCAAGGCCTTGCGCCGCACTGTCAGGGCTTGCCACTCCAGGCGCTGCTGTTCCAGTTGGCCACGCAGCAGTTGCGACTGCTGTTCGGCCTGGGTGCGGCGCTTCTCGGCATCGCGCAGTTCACGGTCGGCGTCTTCCAGAGCAATTTTGGCGATGCGCATTTCGTCGTCGACGACCATGCGCTTTTCCAGCAACTCTTCGAGCTTGAGGCGCAGTTCTTCCAGCGGAGCCTGCCCTTCTTCCAGGTTCAGGCCCAGTTGCTCGCTTTTTTCGGACAAGCGCTCGGACTGCATCTTCAGGCGCTCAAGGGCCTGGCGCGTGGAGTCGTGCTGGGCCTTGATCGAGCCCAGGCGCACCGCCAGTTGATGGCTGCGGTCCTTGTGCTGGCGGGCTTCCTGACGCACCCGGTCCAGGCGCTCGCGCAGGCTGTCGCGCTGGGCTTGCAGCAGCTCGCGCTGCTCGGTGTCCTGGGCCATGGCGTCCAGAGCGTCTTGCAGTTGCACGCGGGACTCGCCCAGGTGTTCATGCTCCATGGCGCGCTGTTCGCCCACTTCGGTCAGCTCTTCGTCCAGACGAGTGCGGCGCAGGGTCAACTGCTCGACCTTGGCCTTGGCTGCCGACAGCTGAGCCTTGAGTTCGCCCTGCTGACGGGTTTCGTCTTGCAGGCGGCGGCGCAGTTGTTCGCGGGTTTCTTCCTGTTGCGACTGTTGCTCACGCAGCGACAGCAGTTGTTCTTCACGGGCCGCCAGCGCCGCTTCGAGTTCGTCCCGCTCCAGCCCAAGCCGTTGCAGTTCCTGACCACGAGCCAGTACGCCGCTCTGGGCTTCGCTGGCACGACGCACGCGCAGGAAGTGACGCCCGACCCAGTAACCGTCGCGGCTGATAAAGCTTTGCCCGGCACTCAATTGCCCACGTCGCGCCAGGGCTTCGTCGAGGGTCTGCACGGGCATGACCTGCCCCAGCCAGGCCGACAAGTCGACTGGGCTTTCGACCTTGTCCAGCAGGCTGCCCGGCAGGCGATTGGTATCGGCACCGGGGCTCAGCAGGCGCAGGTCGCCCTGCTGAAAACCGGCCAGATCCAGCCCGACAAAATCATCCACCAGCACCGCTTGCAGGTCGGCACCCAGCACGGTTTCCACCGCCAGTTCCCAGCCGGCTTCGACACTCAGCCCTTCAGCCAGACGCGGGCGCTCAGCCAGTTGTTGGTCACGCAGCCACTCGGCAGTGCCGGTGTCCGGGTCGAGGGCTGCCTGCTGCAAGGCTTCAAGCGAAGCCAGGCGACCGTTCAAACGTTGCAATTCGCCCTGGGCCTGCTGTTGCGCCTGATTGGCCTGCTGCAATTGATCGCGCAACTGCTCCAGTTGCTCGACCACCTGACCTTCGTTCAGGTGCAGGTCGTCGATGGTCATTTCCCGGGTGGCCAGGTCTTCGCTCAGCTCAAGAATGGCTGCGTCTTCGGGGTCAGCGGCCAGCAATTGGCGCTCTTCGTTGAGGCGGCGCTGACGCTCGGCCAGCCGCTCGATGCTTTGTTCCAGTTGCTGAATGCGCGACTGCTGCACCTGAGCCTGACGTTGCGGCTCGGCTGATTGCTGGTTGAAGACGTCCCACTTTTCCTGCCAGCCCTGCATCGTGGCTTCGGCGTCTTCCAGCGCGATGGCCGACTCTTCGGCGGCGGCGCTGGTCATTTCCTGTTCCGGTTCGAGCATTTCCAGCTCTTCGCCCAGGGTCGCCAGCAAAGTGGTGTCGTGGCCCAAGTGCGATTCGGTTTCCTGACGGGCGCGTTCGGCTTCGCGCAAATCGTCCTGCAACTGGCGCAGGCGCTGCTGGCCATGTTGAATGCTTTGCTCGACACGGGCGATATCGCCGCCCACGGAATAGAAGCGGCCCTGCACCACATTGAAGCGCTCGGACAGGTCGTGATGACCGTCCCGCAGTCGCTCGATGCTGGCATCGGCACTGCGCTGGTCAGCCACCAAGGCCTCGAAACCGATTTCCTGATTGCCGATCACTGCCTCGCGCTGGCCGACCTGCTCGTTCAGCGCCTGCCAGCGCAGAGCCGACAACTGAGCCTTGAGCTGACGCTCTTCGGCCTTGTATTCCTGATACTTCTCGGCGGCCTGTGCCTGCCGATGCAAGCGCTCAAGCTGGCGTTCCAGCTCTTCGCGCAGGTCCGTCAGGCGTGCGAGGTTTTCATGGGTGCGACGAATGCGGTTTTCGGTTTCCCGGCGGCGCTCCTTGTACTTGGAGATGCCGGCCGCTTCTTCGATGAAGTTGCGCAGGTCCTCGGGCTTGGCTTCGATCAGCTTGGAGATCATGCCCTGCTCGATGATCGAATAGCTGCGCGGCCCAAGGCCGGTGCCCAGGAAGATATCGGTGATATCGCGCCGACGGCATTTGGTGCCGTTGAGGTAATAAGTGTTCTGGCTGTCGCGGGTCACTTTGCGGCGAATGGAGATTTCCGCGTAGCTGGCGTATTCGCCCACCAGCGTGGCATCGGAGTTGTCGAACACCAGTTCGATGCTCGCCTGACTCACGGGCTTGCGGCTGGTGGAGCCGTTGAAGATGACGTCGGTCATCGACTCGCCGCGCAGGTTCTTGGCCGAGCTTTCGCCCATCACCCAACGCACGGCGTCGATGATATTGGACTTGCCGCAACCATTGGGACCGACAACGGCCGCCATGTTACTGGGGAAGTTCACCGTGGTGGGGTCGACGAAGGATTTGAACCCCGCCAGCTTGATGCACTTCAGACGCATGGTGTCAGCCTGTGGATAAAGCGGCCAGCACCAGCCTGCAGCTGCGTTGGCAATAGTTGGTCAAGACCACGCGAATCTCGGGCAGATTGCGGGCTACAACAGCATCGAGCAGTTGCGACAACAGCTGCAGGTAATCCCCCAGCTCTGCCTTGCGCTGCTCAAGCGCCAGATAATAACTGCGACTCATGGAAGGTTGCAGGTTTTCGACGGTTTCCTGCAAATACGGGTTGTCGGCAAATGCATAGGCCGCACGCATGACGTTGAAGCTTTCCTCGACGAAGACCGTGACATCCCCGCGATCGCAACTGGCTTTGAGGCGCTGCTGGATCTGTAAGAACGGCGTCAGGTCTGACTCTCGCTGCCAGCGTTCGGCAACCGACGTGGCCAGCAGGATATACAGCTCGGCCATCAGAGAGCAAAGGCCGACCACATTATGGGCATCCAGCACAGTCACCTGCGCACCACGGCGCGGCAGGATCACGACCAGGTGCCTGCGTTCCAGAATCAACAATGCTTCACGAACGGTCCCACGGCTGACACTCAACGCCTGCGTGACCTTTTGTTCCTGGATCCGCTCTCCAGGTTTCAGCTCGCCACGGATGATCCGCTCGGCAATGTGCTGAGCGATCTGCTCGGCGAGGCTGTCCGATGCCTTGAACGTCATGTCTTTCCTTTCAGCAGCAGTTCTAATTGTTAAGAGAGGGAGTGTAACGCAACCTTTAGGCATGGCGCAGAGCCATGCTCATGAAACTGGCACGAATTAAGCAAATCATTGATGTGACAGACTTATTGCCGCTCATGCCATACCTGACCGATCGACTGGAAACAGCATTTCCTGACTCGATAGTCAGAAAAAAATTGACCCAATAAGCAAAGCTGATAGATTCATCGACATATCCGATTACAAGAAATCGAGGGTGCAGTGCCGTGATCCAGTTCCTTTTGAACCAGGAGCTCAAAACCGAGCACACCCTGGACCCGAACCTCACCGTGCTCAATTACCTGCGCGGGTATGCGCACAAGACAGGCACCAAGGAAGGCTGCGCCAGTGGTGACTGCGGTGCTTGTACCGTTGTGCTCGGTGAGCTGGAAATCGACAACGATGGCACTGAGCAATTGCGTTATCGCAGCCTCAACTCATGCCTGACCTTCGTGGCCTCGCTGCATGGCAAACAATTGATCAGCGTCGAAGACCTCAAGCATCAGGGGCAACTGCATAGCGTGCAAAAGGCCATGGTCGATTGCCACGGCTCGCAATGCGGCTTCTGCACACCGGGCTTTGTGATGTCGCTGTTCGCCCTGCAAAAGAACAGCACGCACGCCGATGCCCATCAGGCCCACGAAGCCCTGGCAGGCAATCTGTGCCGCTGCACCGGTTATCGCCCGATTCTGGACGCTGCCGCCCAGGCCTGCGGCCAACCGCAACCCGACCAGTTTGATCAGCGTCAGGCCCAGACCATCGCCCGTCTGCGTAACATCGCGCCCAAGACAACCGGCGAATTGAACGACGGGGAAAAGCGCTCTCTGGTGCCATTGACCGTGGCCGATCTGGCCGACCTTTACAGCGCACACCCACAAGCCAGATTACTGGCAGGCGGGACCGATCTGGCGCTGGAAGTCACTCAGTTCCACAAGCCGCTGCCGGTGATGATCCATGTTGGCCATATCGCCGAGATGAAGCGCATCGAGCGTTTCGAGGACCGGCTGGAGATTGGCGCGGCCGCCTCGCTGACCGACTGCCATGCAGCCCTCAAGACCGAATACCCGGACTTCGGCGAGTTGCTGCAACGCTTCGCTTCGTTGCAGATCCGCAACCAAGGCACGCTGGGTGGCAATATCGGCAATGCCTCGCCCATCGGTGACGCCCCGCCGCTGCTGATCGCACTGGGCGCGCAGATCGTACTGCGCAAGGGTGAGACTCGGCGCACCCTGGCGCTGGAAGATTACTTCATCGATTACCGGGTGACGGCGCGTCAGGAAAGCGAGTTCATCGAGAAGATCATTGTGCCGACCGCCAAGGCTGGCCATGTGTTCCGCGCCTACAAGGTGTCCAAGCGACTGGATGACGATATCTCGGCGGTCTGCGCGGCTTTTTGCCTGCATCTTGAAGACGGCAGGATTATCGATGCGCGCATTGCGTTCGGCGGCATGGCAGCCATTCCCAAACGTGCCGCGGCCTGCGAGCGGGCCTTGATCGGCCAGCCCTGGACATCGGCATCCATCGAGCGGGCGTGCAGCGCACTGGCCGAAGATTTCACGCCGCTGTCGGATTTTCGCGCCAGCAAGGAATACCGTCTGCTCAGCGCGCAAAACCTGCTGCGCAAATACTTTATCGAGCTACAGACACCCACCCTTGCTACGCGGGTGAGCCGCTATGTCTAATCATCTCCCGCCCAAAACCCAGGCCGAGCTGGTCGCGCTGTTCCAGCAGGACCTGACCACCGGCGTAGGCCGCAGCGTCAAGCATGACAGTGCCGACAAGCATGTCAGCGGCGAGGCGATCTATATCGATGACCGCCTGGAGTTCCCCAATCAACTGCATGTGTATGCACGCCTGTCGGATCGCGCCCATGCGCGCATCATCAGCATCGACACCGCGCCGTGTCTGGCCTTTGACGGGGTGCGGATCGTCATCACCCACGAAGACATTCCCGGCCTGAAAGACATCGGCCCGTTGCTGCCCGGCGACCCGCTGCTGGCCATCGACAAGGTCGAGTTTGTCGGCCAGCCGGTATTGGCGGTGGCCGCACGGGATCTGGAAACCGCACGCAAGGCGGCGATGGCGGCGGTCATTGAATATGAAGACCTGGAGCCGGTGCTGGATGTGGTTCAGGCCTTGCGCCAGAAGCATTTCGTGGTGGACAGCCATACCCACAAGCGTGGCGATTCGGCCAATGCCCTGCAAAACGCACCCCATCGTTTGCAGGGCAATCTGCATATCGGCGGGCAAGAGCATTTTTATCTGGAGACTCAGGTTTCGTCGGTGATGCCCACCGAAGATGGCGGGATGATCGTCTATTGCTCGACCCAGAACCCTACGGAAATCCAGAAGCTGGTGGCCGAGGTGCTGGGCGTTTCGATGAACAGAATCGTGGTCGATATGCGGCGCATGGGCGGCGGCTTTGGCGGCAAGGAAACCCAGGCAGCCAGCCCGGCGTGCCTGTGCGCTGTGATTGCCCACCTCACCGGGCAACCAACCAAGATGCGCCTGCCACGGGTCGAAGACATGCTGATGACCGGCAAGCGCCACCCCTTCTATATCGAATACGACGTGGGCTTTGACGACAACGGACGCCTGCAAGGCATCGAGCTGGAACTGGCGGGCAACTGCGGTTATTCGCCAGACCTGTCGGCCTCGATTGTCGACCGGGCGATGTTCCATGCCGATAACTCGTATTACCTGGGCGATGCCACCATCAACGGCCATCGCTGCAAGACCAACACTGCGTCGAACACCGCCTATCGCGGCTTCGGCGGCCCACAGGGCATGGTCGCCATCGAAGAGGTGATGGACCGCATCGCCCGCCATCTGGACCTGGACCCGCTGGCGGTGCGCAAGACCAATTACTACGGCAAGACCGAGCGCAACGTCACCCATTACTACCAGACCGTCGAGCACAACCTGCTGCAAGAAATGACCGCCGATCTGGAGCAAAGCAGCCAGTACGCCGAGCGTCGCGAAGCCATCAAGGCCTTCAACGCCAGCAGCCCGATCCTGAAAAAGGGCCTGGCGCTGACACCGGTCAAATTCGGGATTTCCTTTACCGCCAGTTTCCTCAATCAGGCGGGTGCGCTGATCCATATCTACACCGATGGCAGCATCCACCTGAACCATGGTGGCACGGAGATGGGCCAGGGCTTGAACGTCAAGGTGGCTCAGGTGGTGGCCGAGGTGTTTCAGGTGGATATCGAGCGTATCCAGATCACCGCGACCAACACTGACAAGGTGCCGAACACCTCACCGACTGCGGCATCCAGCGGCACGGACCTCAATGGCAAGGCCGCGCAGAATGCGGCTGAAATCCTCAAGCAGCGGCTGGTGGAATTTGCGGCGCAGAAGTATCAGGTGACCGAGGCCGACGTGGTGTTTCGCAATGGGCATGTGCGTATCGGCGAGCAGGTGCTGTCCTTCGCCGAGCTGGCGCATCAGGCGTGGATGGGCCAGGTGTCGCTGTCCAGCACCGGCTATTACAAGACACCGAAGATTTTCTATGACCGCACTCAGGCGCGGGGTCGGCCTTTTTACTATTTCGCCTTTGGCGCGGCCTGCGCCGAGGTGATCGTCGACACCCTGACCGGCGAGTACAAAATGCTGCGCACCGACATCCTGCATGACGTAGGTGCGTCCCTGAACCCGGCCATCGATATCGGTCAGGTCGAAGGCGGCTACATTCAGGGCGCGGGCTGGCTGACCACCGAAGAACTGGTGTGGAACGACAAAGGCAAATTGCTGACCAACGGCCCGGCGTCCTACAAGATCCCGGCGGTGGCGGACTTGCCGCTGGATTTACGGGTCACCCTGGTGGAAAACCGCAAGAACCCTGAAGACACGGTGTTCCATTCCAAAGCCGTGGGCGAACCGCCCTTCATGCTGGGGATTGCGGCGTGGTGTGCGATCAAGGATGCGGTGGCAAGCCTGGGGGATTATCGGCATCAACCCGACATCGATGCGCCCGCGACGCCGGAGCGGGTTTTGTGGGGCTGCGAGCAGATGCGGCGGCTGAACAGATGACTGTGAACACATCAATTCGCCCCTACAGCGATGGACACGAGGCACACATGAACGACTGGATCAGCGCCCTGGCCAGGCTACAGGCCCAAGGTGAGCCGTGCATTCTGGTCACCATCATCGAAGAACTGGGCTCGACGCCACGCAATGCGGGTTCCAAGATGGTGGTCACGGCGCAGGGGATCCACGACACCATCGGTGGCGGGCACCTGGAATACAAGGCCATGGAAATCGCCCGTGACATGCTGACCAGCGGCACTCAGCAGACGCACCTGGAGCGCTTCAACCTCGGTGCCAGCCTTGGCCAGTGTTGCGGTGGCGTGAACGTTCTGCTGTTCGAGCCCATGGGCCAGCCACAGGCGCAGATTGCAGTGTTCGGCGCAGGTCATGTGGGCCGGGCGCTGGTGCCGCTGCTGGCCAGCCTGCCCTGCCGGGTGCGCTGGATCGACTCTCGCGAACAGGAGTTCCCGGAACACTTGCCCGAGGCCGTGCTGAAAATCGTCAATGACGAGCCTGTCGATGAGGTCGCGCAACTGCCCAAAGGCAGTTACTGCATTGTCATGACGCACAACCATCAACTGGATCTGGAACTGACAGCCGCCATTCTCAAGCGCGGCGACTTTGGCTATTTCGGGCTGATCGGCTCCCGGACCAAGCGCGTCAAGTTCGAGCATCGCCTGAAAGAACGCGGCTTTGAGCCCGCCTTGCTGCAACGCATGCGCTGCCCCATGGGCCTGGCGCAGGTCAAAGGCAAGCTGCCCGTCGAGATCGCCATTTCCATCGCTGCCGAAGTGATCGCCACTTACAACGCCAGCTTTGGCCAACACAGTAACAATGCCGAACCTGTCGCCAAACTGCTGCCCGCCTCGCGGCGCAGCCAGTCGCAATGAGATGCCCATGACTTCCGTTTCCCGCCGCAAGAAAGCCTACCGCGCCAGTATCGTGCACAGCATTGCCGACCCCGCCCACGTGGCGGTCGAGGCGTCCTTTGAATATTTCGTCGACGGCCTGCTACTGGTAGAAAACGGCAAGATCACTGCGCTGGGTCATGCCACCGACCTGCTGGATAGCCTGGGCAGCGATGTCGAGTTGATCGAATATCAGGACGCGCTGATTACCCCCGGCTTTATCGACACCCACATTCACTTGCCACAGACCGGCATGATCGGCTCGTATGGCGAGCAGTTGCTGGACTGGCTCGACACATACACCTTCCCCTGCGAAAGCCAGTTCGCCGACCCGACCCATGCCGCGGAAGTGGCCGATATCTTCCTCAAGGAACTGCTGCGCAACGGCACCACCACGGCGCTGGTGTTCGGCAGTGTGCACAAGGAATCGGTAGACGCTCTGTTCAGCGCAGCTCAAAAGCTGGACCTGCGCCTGATCGCCGGCAAGGTGATGATGGACCGCAATGCCCCGGACTATCTGGTGGACACCGCCGAATCCAGCTATGCGGACAGCAAGGCACTGATCGAGCGCTGGCATGGCCAGGGCCGCCTGAGCTACGCCGTCACCCCGCGCTTTGCGCCCACCAGCACGCCGGAGCAACTGACCCTGGCAGGCAAGCTGCTGAGCGAGTATCCCGGCCTGTATATGCAGACGCATATCAGCGAAAACCTGCAGGAAATCGAATGGGTCAAGGCCCTGTTTCCGGAGCGCCAAAACTATCTGGACGTGTACGACCACTTCAAGCTGCTGGGCGAGCGCTCGGTGTTCGCCCATGGCGTGCACCTGTGCGACGAACAGTGTGCGCGGCTGGCAGAAACCGGATCGGCTATTGCCTTCTGCCCGACCTCCAACCTGTTTCTGGGCAGCGGCCTATTCAATCTGCCGAAGGCTGAAAAGCACGGTATCAATGTCGGGCTGGGCACCGATGTAGGCGGCGGTACCAGCTTCTCGATCCTGCAAACCCTGAACGAAGCCTACAAGGTCATGCAAATGCAGGGCGCGAGGCTCAGCCCGTTCAAATCACTGTATCTGGCCACATTGGGTGGCGCACGGGCGTTGCGGCTGGATGACCGGATCGGCAGCCTGAAACCCGGCAACGAAGCGGATTTTGTGGTGCTGGATTACAACGCTACGCCGCTGCTGGCCTATCGGCTGAAACAGGCCAAGGACATTGCAGAGATTCTGTTCGTGCTGATGACGCTGGGGGATGACCGCACGGTGCGACAGACGTGGTCAGCCGGGCAATTGGTGCATGAGCGCGATGGTTGAGGACTGATTCATTCGCGAATAAATTCGCCCCTACAAACCGCGCAGGAGCGACTTCAGTCACGAAACATCATTGAGCCTTGCCCACCTTCTTCTTGACCATCAGGTGCGAAAACACCGCATGCAGGTCATCGGACGCGCCGTCTTCGTCGAGGTTGAGCTTGCTGTCGATGTGGTCCATGTGATGCATCATCAGTTCCACGGCCAACGCGGCATCCCGGGCTTCGATGGCGTCGATCAACTGGGTGTGTTCATCGTAGGAGCAATGGGTGCGGTTGCCGTTTTCGTATTGGGCGATGATCAATGAGGTCTGCGACACCAGGCTGCGCTGAAAGCTGATCAGCGGGGCGTTCCTGGCGGCAACTGCCAGTTGCAGATGGAACTCGCCAGACAGGCGAATCCCGGCGCCACGGTCCCCTCTGGCAAAGCTGTCGCGCTCGTCGCTGACCATCTGCCGTAACTCGGCCAGTTGCTCGGCGGTCGCGTGTTCGACCGCCAGTTCGGTAATGGCCTTTTCCACCATGCGGCGAGCAAAGAACACTTGACGCGCTTCCTCAACACTCGGGCTGGCAACCACTGCACCGCGATTGGGTCGCAGCAGCACGACACCTTCATGGGCCAGCCGCGACAGGGCGCGACGAATGATGGTGCGACTCACGCCAAAGATTTCGCCCAGTGCCTCTTCGCTCAGCTTGGTGCCCGGCGCCAGACGCTGCTCAAGGATCGCCTCGAAGATATGCGCATAGACAATATCGTCCTGGGTTGCATTACGGGCTGATTTGGCCGCGCGTGGCTGTTTCTTCAAGGGCAGGGACTGTTCGTTCATGGGCACTCGTGTGCAAGTGGTTTACGGCGTAGGACGGACGCATTGTACACAGTGCGCCAGCACAAGGGCGCGCCTCGCACTGTGCAATCAACTGCCACGATAGGTCGAGTAGCTGTAAGGCGAAACCAGCAGCGGCACGTGATAATGCTCCTGACCTGCATCAATCCCGAAGCGCAGCACCACCACATCGAGAAAGGCCGGCTCAGGCAATGTCACGCCCCGTGCACGGTAGTAGTCGCCGGCTTGAAACTGCAACTGGTAGACACCCGAGCGGTATTCGTCCCCCTGCAGCAGCGGCGCATCGCAACGGCCGTCGCTGTTGGTCACCGCCGTGGTCACGCGCTCCAGGCGCTCGCCTTCGACCCGGTACAGTTCGATATGGATGCCATTGCCGGGGCAACCGTGCGCGGCGTCCAGCACATGCGTGGTCAAGCGTCCCATTGATTCTGCACCTCGTTGAGTGTCTGGATTACAGGCATGATGCACCATCAGGGTGCCTGCCGGGCTTGAGCAGTGATCGATTAAGACACTTTTCAAAAAACTTGTACACAATAAAACCGGTCGCCGCAGCTCGCAAAATGCGCGAGCGCAGCTTTAATACCGAAAACACTGAAGCAAAGGAAAGCATTGAGGTTTTTACCTTTAAGCCGACCACTCAGGCAAGTTTATTGCATGAAAACTGCTATCAACCTGCGCCACAAGCAGGATTACAGTTTAGCTATTATTTTGTATACAATCCGTGCAGCGCGGTTTTCTGCTGTCCGGCTTGTACCGCACCTGACTTCACGCACATAAGGAAGCCTGCAGTGAGCGCTGACTATCCACGGGACCTGATCGGTTACGGCAGCAATCCACCCCATCCGCATTGGCCGGGCAATGCACGCATCGCCCTGTCTTTCGTGCTCAATTACGAGGAAGGCGGCGAGCGTAACATTCTGCATGGCGACAAGGAGTCCGAAGCCTTCCTGTCCGAGATGGTCGCGGCGCAACCGCTGCAAGGCCAACGCAACATGAGTATGGAGTCGCTGTACGAATACGGCAGCCGTGCCGGTGTGTGGCGCATCCTCAAGCTGTTCAGGCAATTCGATATCCCGCTGACCATCTTTGCCGTGGCCATGGCTGCCCAGCGCCACCCGGATGTGATCCGCGCCATGGTCGCGGACGGCCATGAAATCTGCAGCCACGGCTATCGCTGGATCGACTACCAGAATATGGATGAGGCTCAGGAGCGCGAGCATATGCTCCAGGCCATTCGCATCCTCACAGAAATCACCGGCGAGCGCCCGTTGGGCTGGTACACCGGTCGCACCGGCCCTAACACTCGGCGCTTGGTGATGGAAGAAGGCGGCTTTCTCTACGACTGCGACACCTACGACGACGACCTGCCCTATTGGGAACCGAACAACCCGACAGACAAGCCGCATCTGGTGATTCCCTACACGCTGGACACCAATGACATGCGCTTCACTCAGGTGCAGGGTTTCAACAATGGCGAGCAGTTTTTCCAGTACCTCAAGGATGCCTTCGATGTGCTTTACGAGGAAGGTGCAGACGCACCGAAAATGCTCTCCATCGGCCTGCATTGCCGCCTGATCGGGCGTCCTGCCCGCCTCGCAGCACTCAAGCGCTTCATTGAATACGCCAAACGCCACGAACAGGTCTGGTTTACCCGCCGTGTCGATATCGCTCGCCACTGGCACACTCAACATCCTTTCAAGGCCGCGCAATGAGCCACTTCCAGACACTGACGCCTTCGTCCCTGAGCCGTGAAGCGTTCATTGCGGCCTTTGCCGATATCTACGAACACTCGCCCTGGGTCGCTGAAAAGGCCTATGACCTGGGCATGAACCCTGAACTGGATCAGGTCGAAAACCTGCATGCGCGCATGAGCGAAATCCTGCTCAACGCCGATCATGAGCGGCAACTGGCGCTGATCAACGCTCACCCGGATCTGGCAGGCAAAGCCGCCATCCAGGGTGAACTGACCGAAGCCAGCACCAGCGAACAGGCCTGTGCCGGCATTCATCAATGCACAGCCGAGGAGTTCCAGCGCTTCACAGAGTTGAATCACGCCTACAAGGCCAGGTTCGGCTTCCCGTTCATCATGGCGGTCAAGGGAAGCGACCGACACAAGATCCTGGCGGCCTTCGAGCAGCGTATCCATCACTCGGCAGAAGCCGAGTTCGCCTGCGCGCTGGCCGAGATCAACAAGATTGCCCTGTTTCGCTTGCTGACCCTGTAGACACTACCAAGCCCATTCCTTCCAAGCCCATCGAGAAAGGCAGACAAAAAGAATGAAAGTTTACGCCGCACCGTTCGAGAAGTTCGTCAATCTGGCCGACGCACGCCTGGGGACCAAAGTCCTGTCCGTCACCGATGACTGGTTCGCCGATGCCAACCGCCTGTTCCAGCCGACCCCTGCGGTCTGGAAAGAAGGCGTGTTCGATGACAACGGCAAATGGATGGACGGCTGGGAATCGCGGCGCAAACGCTTTGAAGGTTACGACAGCGCGGTGATCCGCCTGGGCGTGGCAGGCACCATCAAGGGTGTGGATATCGACACCTCGTTCTTTACCGGCAACTTCCCGCCTTCCGCCTCGCTGGAAGCCTGCTTCCTGGCATCGGGCGACCCTGATGAAAACACTCAATGGGTTGAAGTGCTGCCGTCGGTAGAGCTGCAAGGCAATAGCCATCACTACCATGAAATCAGCAACGATCAGGCGTTCAGTCACCTGCGTTTCAATATCTACCCCGATGGCGGCGTGGCACGTCTGCGTGTGCACGGCATCCCCTTCCGTGACTGGTCCGAAGTCAGCGATAGCGAGCAGATCGATCTGGTCGCAGCGCTTAATGGCGGTCGCGCCATTGCCTGCTCCGACGAGCACTACGGCAGCATGAGCAACATTCTGAACCCTGGTCGCGGTGTGAACATGGGCGACGGCTGGGAAACCGCCCGCCGCCGCACGCCGGGCAATGACTGGGTCATCGTCGCGCTGGGGCATCCGGGCGAAGTGGAAAGAGTCATCGTCGATACACTGCACTTCAAAGGCAACTACCCGGACAGTTGCTCGATCCAGGGCGCCTTCGTCAAAGGCGGCACCGACAGCCAGATCGAAACCCAAAGCCTGTTCTGGCGCGAACTGCTGCCCAGCCAGAAACTGAGCATGCACGCCGAACATGACTTCGCCGAGCAGATCAAGGCTATCGGCCCGATCACCCATATCCGTCTGAATGTATTTCCCGATGGCGGCGTGAGTCGCTTGCGAGTATTGGGCAAAATAACCAAATAAACACACCCTCCCGCAGGAGCGAATTCATTCGCGAATCGGCGATGGCCCTTCGCGACTGAAGTCGCTCCTACAGGCCCAGAGAGACTGTAATGCGCAAACTGATTATCGAGCCGTTGACCAAAGAAGCCTTTGCCCCGTTCGGTGATGTGATCGAAACCGATGGCAGCGCTCACTTCATGATCAACAACGGCTCGACCCAGCGCTTTCATCGTCTGGCCGAGGTCGAAACCGCCTCGCCTGACGACAAGGCAATCATCAGCATCTTTCGCGCCGAGGCACTGGAGATGCCGTTGACCATTGCCATGCTGGAGCGTCACCCGCTGGGCAGCCAGGCTTTCATACCGCTGCTCGGCAACCCTTTTCTGATCGTGGTCGCGCCACTTGGCGATGTACCTGATCCAGAGCTGACCCGCGCCTTCGTGTCCAACGGCAGGCAGGGTGTAAATTACCATCGCGGCGTCTGGCACCATCCGGTGCTGACGATCGAAAAGCGGGATGACTTCCTGGTGGTTGATCGCAGTGGAACCGGCAATAACTGCGATGAGCATTTTTTTGAAGAGAGCCAGTTGATGGTGCTCGATCCAAACCAATAGGAAGGCCTGGCCCCCAGGCAAAAGGAAATACCGTGCTGGCACATCTGATGGAATGGCTGAATCTGGGCGTGCGCTGGATTCACATGATTGTGGGCGTGGCGTGGATCGGCGCCTCTTTCTACTTTGTCTGGCTGGAAAACAACCTCAATCGCTCAAACCCGCGTGACGGTTTGTCGGGTGACTTGTGGGCCATCCACGGTGGTGGCATCTATCACCTGGAAAAGTACAAGCTCGCGCCGCCGACCATGCCCGAGAACCTGCACTGGTTCAAATGGGAAGCCTATTCGACCTGGCTGTCCGGGGTCGCTCTGCTGTGTGTGGTGTTCTACGCCAACCCGACACTTTATCTGCTGGCTCCGGGCAGTAGCCTTTCGCCTGCCGCTGGCGTGCATATCGGCCTTGGCTCCTTGTTTGTCGGCTGGTTCGTGTACAGCTTTCTGTGCGACTCGGCACTGGGCAAACGCCCTGCGCTGCTGGGTGTGATCCTGTTCGTGCTGCTGGTCGCGGCGGCCTTCGCCTTGAGCCAGGTGTTCAGCGGGCGTGGAGCGTATCTGCATGTGGGCGCCATCATGGGCACCATCATGGTCGGCAACGTGTTCCGTATCATCATGCCGGCGCAGCGCGCCCTGGTGGCGGCCATCGCCGAGAACCGTACGCCGGACCCGGCTCTGCCCGCCAAAGGCCTGCTGCGTTCACGGCACAACAACTACTTCACCCTGCCGGTGCTGTTCATCATGATCAGCAACCACTTTCCCAGCACGTATGGCAGCCAGTACAACTGGCTGATCCTGGCGGTGATTGCCTTGCTGGCGGTGCTGGTACGCCATTACTTCAATACCCGACATGACAGCCACAGATTCTTCTGGACCTTGCCGTTCGCGGCGCTGGGCATGATTTGTCTGGCCTACGTCACCGGCCCTGCGCAACCGCAAAAGGCTCATGATGCGGCGGCAAAAATCGAGTATCAGCCGCTTCCCGGCACAGCCGTGGGCGGTTACAGAGCCGACGAAAAACGCCCCGAACCGGTTGCCGTGCCCGCGCCGGCAGAACCCCCCAAGGTTGCCGGAATAGGGTTCGCCAGAGTCCATGAGGTCATCCAGCAACGTTGCACCGTTTGCCATTCGGCCAACCCCACCAGCAACCTGTTCAGCGCCGCGCCTGCGGGCGTGATGTTCGATACGCCAGAACAGATCCAGCAACTGGCCCCGCGCATCAAGGCCCAGGCCATCACCACACCGATCATGCCTTTGGGCAACATCACCCAGATGACCCAGGAGGAACGGGATCTTGTGGGCGCATGGATCGATCAAGGGGCCAGTGTTCGTTGAACGTTCTTCGCGGATGAATCCGCTCCACAGAGATGAGCGGAGCGAATTCATCCGCGAAAAACGCCCCACTTTCGCCGCTCATGCTCCGCTCTGGAGCACTTGAGCTGGCACTCGCCACCCAGTATTCTCCGCCGCCGCTTTAAAAGCCGCCCATTGCCAGGCCTGAACTGAAATTGTCCGTTCAGTCAGGTCCTGCATCCCGTAAAAATCATCGGAAACCGGCCATTGCCGAGTGTTTCAGGTATCCGCGTGGCTTTTTCACGGGGTTGGCTCAGCTTTTGCTAAATCACGAAGCTGACCACGCAGACAATTTATTACAACCAGAGAAACGGCGTCACACACAGAACGCCGACCTCGAAAACCACTATCGATCTCAAGGGAGCACCCGCATGAACCGTACTTTTTCCAGCCTGTTACTGGCCGGTAGTCTGCTGGCCGCAGGCTCGGCCACGGCCGGCGATCTGTTGCAATGGCAGACCAACAGCCTGACCTACCTCAACGGTCGGGACTTCACGGTCAACCCGGAAATACAACAGACCTTTACCTTCGAACATGCGGATGGCTGGAAATACGGCGACAACTTCTTCTTCGTCGACAAGATTTTCTACAACGGCAAGAAAGACGCGAACAGCGGCCCGAACACTTACTACGGTGAGTTCTCGCCACGCCTGTCGATGGGCAAGATCTTCGGCCAGAAGTTTGAACTGGGCCCGATTTCGGACGTGCTGCTGGCGGCTACCTATGAGTTCGGCGAAGGCGATAACGAGTCTTACCTGATCGGTCCGGGCTTTGACCTGAACATCCCGGGCTTCGATTACTTCCAGTTGAACTTCTACCAGCGCCAGACCGAAGGCAATCGCCCGGGTGACGGCGTATGGCAGATCACGCCGGTATGGTCCTACACCATTCCAGCGGGCAAGTCCGATGTGGTCATCGACGGCTTCATCGACTGGGTCGTGGATAACGACAAGAACGCCCGTGGCACCTACCACGCCAACCTGCACATCAACCCACAGATCAAATACGACCTGGGCAAGGCGTTGAACTTCCCGGAGAAACAGCTCTACGTCGGTATCGAATACGACTACTGGAGCAACAAGTACGGCATCAAGGACACTTCATCCTTCGATACCGACCAGAACACCGCCAGCCTGCTGGTCAAAGTGTTCTTCTGATCACAAGCAGCCATCGGCGAGGTCGCACTGCGGTGCCGCCTCGCCAGCGCTGAGCCCCCTCTTCCACAATTGTTTTTTCACATATCGTTGACCGGTCATTGACCTGCTGCACCCTACTCTGCGGTCCAGTCCTCCCTTGTGACGGCGACCTGCCTTGAATACTCAATCGCTCTACAACCAGTTGGCCATTGCCAGTCACGCTGGCTACCGAAACCTTACCCATTACCCCAAAGCGCTGTGGCTACTGCCACTGATGCTGGCGGCTGTCTGGCTGGGTAGCTATCTGTGGACGCCCTCTGGCCCGCTCGACCTCGCACAAGGCCACAACCTGCGCAAGGCGGGCATCCTGGCTCACTGGGCCAAAGGTGATCTGGTCATTCTGGTGCGTCATGCCGAGCGTTGCGATCACTCGACCAATCCCTGCCTTGGCCCACCGGACGGCATTACCCGCAAAGGCCAACTCGTCGCACAGGAACTGGGCAATTCGTTCAGGGCACTTGATCTGAGCCACACGGACATTTTCAACAGCCCTCTGCTGCGCACGGCCCAGACCGCAGTCTTTGCGTTCAAAGACGCGAGCATTCCTCAAGACTGGCTGGGCAACTGTCGCCACACGATGCTGGAAGACATGCAGCAACACAAAGTCGATCAGCGAAACATGGTGCTGGTCACTCACAGCGAGTGTTTCAACCAGTTGGAGAAGTCGTTGAAAGTCTCGGCACGCACCGTGCCCGACTATGGCAGCGCCCTGTTCGTAACCGTTGATCCCGAAGATCACAGCACCAAGGTTCTGGGCTTTCTCGATGCCCAGGACTGGAAGTTCGTCATGCCGCAACATCCATAAGCCATCAGGAAACCTGGCCGCGTGAAGACTCTAAAAAATCGCTTCTACTTGATGAATGTCGGCATCCCTTTATTGCTGGCGGCTCTGGTCTTTGTCGTCTTCGACCTGACCGGACTGGATGTCACCCTCAGCAACCTGCTTTACGACCCAGTCACCCAGGTATTCCCGTTCCAGCATGATCGTTTTTTTGAAAACCTGACCCATCGCTGGCCGCGGATCATTCCGGACTGGACAGGTGAACTGGCAATCATCGGTGCCGTGCTTTCATTTGTATGGCCACTGTTCAAACCTGATAAACATCAGCGCCTGATTGCAGTGCTGGAGAGGTTTCGTATTGCCTCAGGGCTCAAGTTTCTTGCACGCCACCGCCGTGACTTCATCTTCGTGGTGGTTGCCTTCGCCATCACTACGGCCATGGTTCACTACTTCAAGAGCCACACCAGTGTTTACTGCCCGGTTGAAACAACCCTGTATGGCGGTATTCAGGAAAAGAAGGAATGGTTCGAGAACTTCAACCTGCTGCATGAAGCCGGCAAAGGTCGTTGCTGGCCCGGTGGTCACGCCTCGAGCGGTTTTACTCTGTTGGCGCTGTACTTCGTCGCCCGCCGCTACCGCTGGCGACATGCCCGCAAGTTGCTGGGCTGGGTTCTGCTGCTAGGCATGGTTTATGGCACGACGCGGGTCCTGCAAGGCTGGCATTTCATGTCCCACACCTTGTGGTCGGGCATTCTGGTCTGGCTCACGATGCTGCTGACCGCCCTGTTTTTCTATGGGCGACCAGCACTTCAAGCATCACTTGAGCCGGGCAAGAACCTGCTCAGCCCCGAGCCGACTTCCACACTTTGCCCACCAGAGTTACCACTACCACCAGTGCTGCACCGGCAATGATGCCGGCAACGGCATCCAGCAAAGTCGGTACCACGATGGAGAAACCGCCGACAGCGCTAGCCGCGCTTTCGGTAATGCCCTCAACCCAATGATGGGCGAACGGCAGGCCATGCACCAGAATGCCACCGCCGACCATGAACATGGCGGCGGTGCCGAGGATCGACAGCGCTTTCATCAAGACCGGAGCCAGCCAGAGCAACCCGTTGCCCATGCTTTGCGAGGCAGAACTGGCGCTCTTTTTCAGATGCAGGCCCAGGTCATCAAGCTTGACGATACCCGCCACCAGCCCATAGACGCCGACGGTAATCAGCACGGCCACGATCACCAGTACGCCCACCTGATCCAGGAACGGCCTGCTTGAAACCACGCCCAGGGCCAGGACAATGATTTCCGCCGACAGGATGAAGTCGGTACGAATCGCACCTTTGATACGCTCCTTCTCGAACGCAACCATGTCCGTGGAAGCATTGCCCGCAGCCTGTTTGCGCTCTTCGTGTTCCTGCCCGGCGTCGGCGTGCAGCCATTTATGGGCAATCTTCTCGGCCCCCTCAAAACACAGGTAGGCACCACCGATCATCAACAGAGGCAGAATCGCCCAGGGCGCAAAGGCGCTGATCAACAAGGCCGCCGGCACCAGAATCGCCTTGTTGAGCAAAGACCCCTTGGCCACCGCCCACACCACCGGCAACTCACGATCGGCAGAGACACCCGTGACCTGTTGCGCATTGAGGGCCAGGTCATCACCCAGCACACCTGCCGTCTTTTTAGTGGCCAGTGCCACATCGTCGAGCAGGGTTGCGATGTCATCGAGCAGGGTCAGCAAGCTTCCAGCAGCCACAATCAATATCCTTGAACAAAATGGGAAACAAAAACGGCGCCTATTGAATCACAGCAATAACCGCAAGACATGGCGTGTGTACGTCGATATCAGTGTCTGACCGGCACAATGCGCTAACGTTTTATGCAGTCGCTCAAGCAATCAATGACCTGACCAGAGCGTGTGGCGCAAGTGTTGCATCGCGAAACCGGGCTTTTGATCGCTGTACCTACAATAAGGGGCTGTCATGCATATCGATTCGCAACGAGCACAATGGCTGAAGCCAACCTCTCAAGAGACGGGCGTCATCATCGTTTCCAATGCAAACCTGCCTCAATACATCATCGACACACTCAATACCGAAATCAGTGACTGGGAGCAGGTGGCTTATCTGGTCATCAAGCAATCGACCCAACTGGAAGAGGAATGGCTCGACGCTGAAAACCGCGCCTTCAGCGCGCAAAAGCCTTCGAGTTGCGAAGCCAATGGCTTGCTGAGTTCAATCCCCAAGACCTGCCATCTGCTGGATGTGGAAGCCAGCCATCGGGCGCATCTGTCGTGGCTGGGGTCGGTGTGCGGGCACAAGCTGCACTTCTTTGAACTGGAGAAGCTTGGGGAACAGGCCCCGTCCAAAGCCTCGATGGACTCACAGGTAGAAGAAATCCTGGCCGCGACCCGGCATCTGGTGAAGAACTACCTGCAGGATCATTTCCTGTCGCCCTCCTGAGCCTGCCTACATCGGGATCTGCGTGGTGGACAGCACTTGACGCAAGCCCATGAAAGAGCGGATCTGCCTGACGCCCGGCAGATAAAGCAGTTGCTCGGCGTGCAGCCGGTTGAAGCTCTGGCTGTCTTTGGTGCGCAGCAACATGAAATAGTCGAACTCCCCGGTCACCACATGAAACTCCATGCAGCCGGACACCTTCTGCGCTGCCGCCTCGAACTGGGCAAATGACTCAGGGGTCGAGCGATCCAGCACCACGCCGATCAAGACCACCATCCCAGCGTCCAACGCTTCGCTGTTGAGCAGCGCAACCACGCCTTTTATGACGCCCGCTTCCTTGAGCCGTTCGACACGCCTCAGGCAGGCCGGCGCGCTCAATTTGACCTTTTCGGCCAGCGCCACGTTGGAAATGGACGCATCGCGCTGCAGGATCTTGAGGATGGCCCGGTCGATCCTGTCGAGCAGCGGCGCAATACCGGCGTCCGGCTTTTTGCTTCGTTCATTTATTGCTTTCATAGTGCTTTTCAAGAAATAAAATTAATTTTCAATTTCCAGAGACTAACTTTCATTTCCTAAATAGACAATTATTTGCAACCACGATTATTGATCGATTTTCTATGATAGGTCCCATCGCAAGCACGTTGATAACGCGCTGGATATTTCTTCCCACGGAGACTCGATATGAACCTGACCAAATTCAAGCGCTATCCCCTGACCTTCGGCCCTTCACCCATCACTCCGCTCAAGCGTCTCAGCGAGCATCTGGGCGGCAAGGTCGAGCTGTATGCCAAGCGTGAAGACTGCAACAGCGGCCTGGCATTTGGCGGGAACAAGACGCGCAAGCTTGAATACCTCATCCCGGAAGCCATCGAAGGCGGTTATGACACCCTGGTGTCCATCGGCGGTATCCAGTCGAACCAGACCCGTCAGGTAGCCGCCGTCGCCGCTCACCTGGGCATGAAGTGCGTGCTGGTCCAGGAAAACTGGGTGAACTACTCCGATGCGGTATACGACCGTGTGGGCAATATCGAGATGTCCCGGATCATGGGCGCTGACGTGCGTCTGGATTCGGCAGGCTTCGATATCGGTATCCGCCCGAGCTGGGAAAAAGCCATGGCCGATGTGGTCGAGAGTGGCGGCAAGCCGTTCCCGATTCCGGCAGGCTGTTCGGAACACCCTTACGGCGGCCTGGGTTTCGTGCGCTTTGCCGATGAGGTTCGCCAGCAGGAAGAAGAGCTGGGCTTCAAGTTCGATTACATCGTCGTCTGCTCGGTAACGGGCAGTACCCATGCCGGGATGGTGGTGGGTTTTGCCGCTGATGGCCGTGCGCAACGAGTGATCGGTATCGATGCTTCGGCCAAACCGGATCAGACCCGCGAGCAAGTCCTGCGCATCGCCCAGAACACCGCCAAGCTGGTGGACCTGGGCCGTGAAATCACTCCTGATGACGTGGTGCTCGATACCCGTTACGCCTACCCGGAATACGGCCTGCCCAACGAAGGCACTCTGGATGCAATCCGCACCTGCGCCCGTCTGGAAGGCGTGCTGACAGACCCGGTCTACGAAGGCAAATCCATGCACGGCATGATCGACATGGTCCGCAACGGCGAATTCCCCGAGGGCTCGAAAGTGCTTTACGCCCATTTGGGCGGCGTACCGGCACTCAATGCCTACAGCTTCCTGTTCAAGGATGGTTGATCGCTCCTACGCCGTCCTCTTGACTGCGCAAGGCTCATCATTGAGCCTTGCGCGAGCACGGTGCTACCATGCGCACCCGCCGTGCAGGAATCTGGGTCATGAGCAGTATTCGCGAGCGCAACAAAGAACTGATCCTGCGCGCCGCCAGTGAAGAATTCGCCGACAAGGGTTTTGCCGCGACCAAGACCGGCGACATCGCCGCCAAGGCCGGGCTGCCCAAGCCCAACGTCTATTACTACTTCAAGTCCAAGGAAAACCTCTATCGCGAGGTGCTGGAAAGCATCATCGAGCCGATTCTGCGCGCCTCGACGCCGTTCAATCCCCAAGGCGTTCCCAAGGAAGTGCTCAGCCGTTACATCCGCTCGAAAATCCAGATTTCCCGTGACCTGCCCTTCGCCTCGAAAGTGTTCGCCAGCGAGATCATGCACGGCGCCCCCCATCTGACGCCCGAACAGATCGAACAGCTAAATGGCCAGGCCCGACACAATATCGAGTGCATCCAGGCATGGATCGACAGCGGCCAGATTGCGCCCCTGGACCCTCATCACCTGATGTTCACCATCTGGGCCGCGACCCAGACCTATGCCGACTTTGACTGGCAGATCTCGACGGTCACCGGCAAGGACAAGCTTGAGGATGCGGACTATGAAGCGGCGACCCAGACCATTCTGAGGCTGGTGCTCAAGGGGTGTGAGCCGGATTGATGTTTGCGGCTTTTTCGCGAATGAACTTGCTACCTGTTTGAATAAATACCGTTCTCCAGAAAGCAAGAAACCCGCCGAAGCGGGTCGTTTTGCACACAACACCATCCCGACATCCTGTCAGTAGCCTCCTGGCAATGGCCGATCTTCCCTTATCGCTGCATCGATCCTTCGCTGCAGTTGTTGAATTGGATCCTACCTTTGCCATGATGACTGGCATAGAGCCAATCGCGCCTGTTCGTGTAAGCCTTTGGCTATATGCAGCCGACGTCTAAAAAAGCGTGACTGTTGTCTCAGATTTAGTCATGTTAAGCCGACATCATGAAGATAGCGTTGAGAGTCAGTGCAAGGACCTGCCTGATGACTCATAAAAAAAGAAAAAACAACGAATTAGGGTGAACATCATGAATATGCGCAGCTTATCTATCAGCCGCCGTCTCTGGCTGATTCTCATTGTCTCTGTGCTCATGCTCTTTGTGCTCGCGGCTGTCATGCTCAAGCAGATTCATGACGACCTTTATCTGGCCAAGGCAGAGAAAACCACGCATGTGGTCCAGACAGCCAGCGGTATTCTGAATTACTACCAGGGCCTGGAAGCCGCTGGCACCCTCACCCGCGAAGCCGCGCAACAGCAGGCTCTCAATACCATCAAAGCCCTGCGTTACGGCCAGAACGACTACTTCTGGATCAACGATCTGCGCCCGGTAATGGTCATGCACCCTGCCAACCCCAAGCTCGATGGCCAGGATCTCTCGGGCGTGAAGGACCCGGACGGTTTTGCACTGTTCAATGAAATGGTCGCCGTGGCCAAGAGCAAGGGTGCCGGGCTGATCCACTACCGCTGGCCAAAACCGGGCGCCAGCGAGCCGGTGAAGAAAACGTCTTATGTACAGCTGTTCCAGCCCTGGGGCTGGATCATCGGCTCTGGCGTATATGTCGATGATGTGGCTGCCGAGTTCAAGCAACAGATGTGGCAGGCCATCATGTTCAGTATCGGCATTGTGCTGATACTGGCCCTGCTGGTGACCCTGATTCTGCGCAGCATCGTCCTGCCCTTGCGCCTGACTGTCAGCGCCATGGCCAATATCGCCAGCGGGGAAAGCGACCTGACCCGCACTCTGGAAACCCAGGGCGACGATGAAATCACTCAACTGGGCAAGCACTTCAATGCGTTTACCGCCAAGCTGCGCAGCGTGGTCATGGAATTGCAGTCCTCGGCAGTAGACTTGGGTCAGGCCTCCACCGATCTGGGCAACAGCGCCGAGCAGGCTCAGGCGCGCAGCCAGCAGCAATCCCAGCAAATGGATCTGGTGGCCACCGCCGTCAATGAGGTGACTTATGGCGTACAGGACGTGGCCAAGAACGCCGAGCATGCAGCCAGTGAAATGCGCGATGCCGAGTCGCAGGCGCAACAGGGTCAGATCAACATCGATAACAGCCTGCGCCAGATCGATCACCTGTCCGGCACCATCGGTCAGGCCGTGGAAGTGATGCAGACCCTGGCCAGCGAAAGCACGCAGATTGGTGGCGTACTGGAGGTCATCAGCTCGATTGCCGAGCAGACCAACCTGCTGGCACTCAACGCTGCCATTGAAGCCGCACGGGCCGGGGAACAGGGTCGTGGCTTTGCCGTGGTCGCCGACGAAGTTCGACTGCTGGCACAAAGGACCCAGAAGTCCACGGCCGAGATTCAGGGCATGATCGAGCGCCTGCAACGTCACTCCGACGCAGCGGTCAAGGTGATCGGCGACAGCAGCCGCTCCTCGCAACTGACCATCGAGCAGGCCAATCAGGCAGGCCAGAGCCTGACGTCCATCAGCCAGGCCTTGCGCAACCTCAACAGCCTCAACGCTTCGATCGCCAGCGCCACCCTGCAGCAATCCCATGTGGTCGATGACATCAACCAGAACGTCACCCAGGCCGCGCAGCTCTCTCAGGGTACGGCCCTTGCCGCCGAGCAGTCCACCGCTGCCAGCCAGCATCTGCGAGGATTGAGCGAACAGTTGAATGGCTTGCTGAAACAATTCCGCGTTTAACATCGCGATGTTCGACAGGCTGCACGGAACCTCGTGCAGCCTTTGTTGCCTGAGGCCTGTCCATTTATTGCAGGGGGTCGTATGCGCACGCTGGAACTGGCAGGTCAAAGCGTCCCGGTGCTGGGTCAGGGCACTTGGCACATGGGTGAAGTCAGCCATCAGCGCTCGGCTGAAATCGCTGCGCTGTGCATGGGCATCGAGCAGGGCATGACCTTGATCGACACCGCCGAGATGTATGCCGACGGCGGCGCCGAAGAAGTGGTCAGGCAAGCCATTGCCGGGCAGCGAGACAAGGTGTTCGTGGTCAGCAAGGTCTACCCGTTCAATGCCAGCCGCCAAGGCATTCCCAAGGCTTGCGAAGCCAGCCTCAGGCGAATGAATACCGATTACATCGACCTCTACCTGCTGCATTGGCCAGGTGAATACCCGCTGGGGGAAACCGTCGAGGCTTTCGAGCGGCTGCGCGAGGCTGGCAAGATCGGCAGTTGGGGCGTCTCCAATTTCGATGTGTCGGACATGATGGAGCTGGACAACCCACGCTGCACCACCAATCAGGTGCTCTACAACCCCGAGCAACGTGGTATTGAGTTCGACCTTTTGCCCTGGGCCAATGACCGGCACTTGCCGATCATGGCGTACTGCCCGATCGGCCAGGCAGGCGACCTGCTCTACCACCCGGCCCTGAACGAAGTCGCCAATCGTCACAGCGCCACACCGGCACAGATCAGCCTGGCCTGGGTGCTGCGCCAGCCGAACATGATCGCTATTCCCAAGGCGACCAATCCGGAGCACATACGCCTCAATGCAGAGGCCGAAAAAATCGTCCTGACGGCCCAGGATCTGGCCGATCTGGACCGTGCCTGGCCAGTTCCGACCCGCAAGCGGCCACTGGCAATGGTCTAGGCGTCGGGCCTGGAAACAACCCGCAATATTCGTCACAAATATGTAATGACGGCTTGTCATGATGCGCGCTTGACCTCCCCGCTCCGGGCAGGCTTGCACGTGGAAAGCCATGAACCACAGCATTGCGCGGCATCAGGATTCAGACCTTTTCGGCCTGCTGTATGGATTTCGCTTCTGTCCGGGTGAGCGGGGTCGGGAAATCGACTCTGCCGCCGTCATGGATTACCTGCACAACACCCCGGACAACGACGATTTCATCTGGCTGCACCTGAACCTGTCCCACGCGGCCTGCGAGCGCTGGATGAAGACTCATCTGGAACTGCCGGAAGAGTTTTTTGAAGCGCTTAACGAAGGCTCGCGCTCGACACGGATCGAACACATCGACTCGGCCCTGCTAGCCGTGGTCAACGATGTGGTGTTCGACTTCAATATGCTGTCGACCGATATCTCGACCCTTTGGGTCTGCACCCGCAGTCACATGATGATCACGGCGCGCCTGCAACCCTTGCGCTCGGTCGACAAGCTGCGCTCGGCCGTCAAGCGTGGCGAGCAATTTCACTCACCACTGGAGTTGCTGGCCCATCTGCTGAGCGATCAGGGCGAGGTGCTGACCCAGTTCCTGCGCAAGACCAGTATCAGCGTCGACAGGATCGAAGACCAGTTGCTGTCCCAGCGCCTGAGCAACAACCGCTCGGAACTCGGAGCCATGCGCCGAGTGCTGGTGCGCCTGCAACGGCTGCTGGCGCTGGAGCCCGGTTCGCTGATGCGCCTGCTGCACCGCCCGCCGCACTGGCTGCGCGAAGAGGACATGCAGGCGTTGCGTCAATCCACGGAAGAGTCGGCACTGGTCATCAGCGACCTGATGGCGCTGGGCGAGCGCATCAAGCTGTTGCAAGAGGAAATCGCCGCCAACCTCAACGAGCAAAGCAGCCGCACCCTCTTCACCCTGACCGTGGTCACGGTGCTGGCCTTGCCCATCAACATCGTCGCCGGTTTCTTCGGCATGAACGTCGGCGGTATCCCGCTGGCCTCGGACCCCGAAGGCTTCTGGATACTGGTGGCACTGGTTGCGACCTTTACCCTGATTGCCGGTCGCTGGGCGTTTCGCAAGCGCGGGGATTACTGAGGATCAGGCGGCACCTCACCTTGCGATTGGGTATCGATTCTGACCACCACTGACATCCCCGGCCTCAGGCGTTCGGCCGCTGGCTGGTCGGGATCGACAATGATACGTACCGGTATCCGCTGGGAAATTTTCACGAAGTTGCCTGTGGCGTTATCGGCGGGCAGCAGGCTGAACTCCGAGCCGGCGGCAGGCGAAATACGCTGAACACGCCCCGTGAGCCGAGCGTTGTCCAGGGCATCGACGGTAAAGCTCACCGACTGGCCGAGACGCACATTGGCCATCTGGGTTTCCTTCATGTTGGCGATGATCCACAACCGGTTGGGGACCAGTGCCATCAATTGGGCACCCGAGTTCACATAAGCCCCCAGGCGCACGCCGATCTGCCCCAGTTGCCCGTCACGTGGGGCCAGGATGCGAGTGTTGTCCAGGTCGATACGCGCCAGTTCGATGGCTGCCTGGGCGTTTTCCACCGAGGCCTGCAGCGAATCGCGATTGATGATCACGGTCTGCAGGTCTTCCCGGGCGATCTGCAACGCGGCTTTGGCTTCGGCCACTGCGGCAATAGCCTGGGCATCGGCGGCGCGGGTCACGTCCAGTTCGCTGCGCGATACCGAGCCGTCCGTCACCAATGCCTGATTGCGGCGCAGGTCTGCTGCGCTCTTGCTGCTCTGGGCGATGCTGCTCTGCAACGCGGCCTGGCGCTGGCCAATGGTCGCTTCGGCACTGCGCCGCTGTTGCAGGTTATTGGCCAGCGAGGCTTTCTGCACCGCCAGTTGCGCCATGGCCTGTTCCAGATTGCGCCGATAGATGCGGTCATCCAGACGCACCAGCAGGTCGCCCGCCTTGACGAACTGGAAGTCCTGGACCGGCACTTCATGCACATAGCCGCTCAACTGCGGGCCGATGATGGTTGTCTGGCCACGCACCTGGGCATTTTCGGTGCTCTGGATCGGGCTGGTGAACGGTGGCAGTTCCCACGCATACAGCACGATCAGCACACCCGCCAAAGCAATACCGGCAAAGATCGCCGACGAGATGATGCGCTTGCGCCTTGAGCGTGGCTCGCTGGTGGGCGGCGTGGTCACCGGTGGTGGCGGTGGCGTGTCGGGGGCCTGAATGGACTCATCGTTGTTTTCAGTTCGGGATGACGCTTTGTCAGGCGGGTTCGGTTCGTTCATGAAGAGGTAGCGCCACTGCTGGGGACGGAAGGTGGATTAACGGCTGAAAGCGGGCGTGTGGTCATCTTCAGCCAAATCATTCGGGCTGAAATCCAGATCATCGTCAGTACGGCGATCACGGCAATCAACATGAAGACATCGTTATAGGCCAGGACATTGGCTTCGCGTGTTGCCAGGGTCGACAGCGAGCGAATGCCCTGGGTCGTGCGCAACGCGGGGTCGGCAATGCTTGAGGCGTAACCGGCAGCGGCGCTTTGCAGGCGTGACTGCACCAGCGGGTCGATCAGGGTCAGGTGTTCGACCAGATGGCTGGAATGGAATTTCTCGCGCACGATCTGGAAAGTGCCCAGCACAGCGGCCCCGATCAGCCCGCCGATGTTCTGGGTGATCCCGAACAGGACGGAAAAACTCACCATGTTGCGCGGGTTGGCGATGACGCCACTGATGCCCAGCACCAGGGTCGGCCCCAGGAAAAACGTCCCGCCGAACGCCAGCAGAAACTGGCTGAGGTACATGTTCGATTGCCGGGTCAGGCTGGTCGAGCCGCTGTCCATCCAGGCTC
The DNA here is from genome assembly GCF_018343775.1 of Pseudomonas cichorii. Taxonomy (NCBI): domain Bacteria; kingdom Pseudomonadati; phylum Pseudomonadota; class Gammaproteobacteria; order Pseudomonadales; family Pseudomonadaceae; genus Pseudomonas; species Pseudomonas cichorii. The sequence goes on along the minus strand of NZ_CP074349.1, from coordinate 1,768,910 downwards.
CCACCGCCATCATGGCCAGGGAAATCAGCAGCGGCTTGATCAGGTGTGCAGGGTTGATGGTCAGGGCGCTGACCGCCAGACCGGCAATACTGCCCAGCAGCATGACCAGATAAAGGGTATGCAACTGCTCGCTGCCCATGTTCAGGGTCTGCAGAAAACCTACGGCCCCCGTTGACTGTTCCGACAGCACAATGCGAAACAGGATCACCGCCAACCCCAGGCGCAGAATCGCGCCACTGCCCAGCCAGCGGGTAATCAGCAAAGGGTTGCTGCGGTTATGCTCGATGGCCAGTCCCGCACAGATCAAGGCGATGGAAGCAGCAGAGGCAATGCCTATCCAGGGCGCCTCCAGCCACCACTCGATACGTCCCAGCGACAGCACCGCGCACAACAGGGCAAAACCGCTGGCCAGCAGGCTGAAGGTCAGGAAGTCGAGCTTTTCAAATGCCTTGAAGCGATCACCGGGCGGCAGCTTGAGCATCAGCACGCAACCCAGCGACAACAGCGCCATGCCCAGCTCGAACAGGTACAGGCCTCTCCATTCGGCAATCTGTAACAGGTCTTCGGACACCAGTCGCGCCAGCGGCGTCGCCAGTTGCGCTGTACCGAGCCCGAGCACCAGTGCCTTGAGCCGCCACTTCTGGGGGAAGGCCTGAATCATGTAATACAGCCCGAGGGTGCTGAGCGCAGCGCCCACCATGCCGTGGGCTGCACGCACGGCAATCGCCGAATCGATGTCATTGACGAACAAGTGGGCCAGTGTCACCAAGGAATAGAGCACCAGAAACAATTCGGTGAAAGCACGCAAGCCATACTGCTGGCGAAACTTCACCAGCAGTAGGTTCATCGACACGTTGGTCATGACGTAGGCCGCCGGCAACCAGGCGATGTCCGCCGAAGTCGCGCCCAGTGCGCCTTGCAGGTAAGGCAGATTGGCCACCACCAGCGCATTGCCCAGGCCGCCGGTCAGGGCAACGATGACGCCCACCAACGCAAAGGCCCAGCGCCTGCGCGTGGAGTGCAGGGGCGTGGAAGGCGAGCCCGGCATGGTGGGCCGCTCGTGGGGTTGCCACTGGCGGGGAGCATATTTGTCGTTCATGGATTCCTTTCTGGGTTTTCGCGAATGAATTCGCGCCCGTTCAAGCACTGTAGGAGCGAATTTATTCGCGAAAGGTCCAAACAACAGCTGGCAAATTGCTGCTTCAGACTATGCTTAAGCGCAATTTTGTTTTGCTCATTGGCGCTGTTAGGATCTGTTCACGCTAAAAATAATAAGTAGAAGAAGAGCAAACGAACAAGGAGTTCAGAATGAGTTCACAGGTGTCACCCGCTCTCTCGGTTCGCAAACCCGGCCAGAAGCCGATTCTGGTTGAGGTCCGCAATCATATCGGCCATCTCACCCTGAATCGCCCCGCCAGCCTGAACGCCATCGATCTGGACATGATCCGTACCCTGCAGCGCCAGCTCGATGCCTGGGCCGAAGATCCCAAGGTGTATGCCGTGGTATTGCGCGGTGCAGGCGACAAGGCGTTCTGTGCCGGCGGTGATATCCGCTCCCTGTATGAAACCTACAAGAGCGGCCAGAGCCAGCACCAGACATTCTTCATCGAAGAGTATGCACTGGATCTGACGATCCACGGCTACCGCAAACCGGTGCTGGCCCTGATGGATGGCCTGGTGCTGGGCGGTGGCATGGGACTCGTGCAGGGTGCTGATCTGCGAGTGGTGACCGAGCGCAGCCGGTTGGGCATGCCGGAAGTGGCCATCGGTTATTTCCCGGATGTAGGCGGCAGTTATTTCCTGCCCCGTATACCCGGCGAACTGGGGACTTACCTGGGCATCACCGGCGTGCAGATCGAGGCAGCCGATGCCTTGTATTGCGGCCTTGCCGACTGGTCCATGAACAGCAATATGCTGCCTCGACTGGATCACATGCTCGATCACCTGAAATGGAAATCCACGCCCCTCAAGGATCTGCAGGGCGCCATGGCCAGACTGGGTACCCAGCGCCTGCCTTCTCCCCCGCTGGAAGCCCTGCGACCGGCCATCGACCACTTCTTCGGTTTGTCAGACTTGCCGGGCATCATCGAACAGTTGCAGCAAGTGACAATTGCCGACACCCATCAATGGGCCTTGAACACCGCCGACCTGATGCACAGACATTCGCCCCTGGCCATGGCGGTGACGCTGGAAATGATCCGGCGCGGTCGGCACATGTCCTTGCAGGCCTGCTTTGACATGGAGCTGCATCTGGATCGTCTGTGGTTCGAGCATGGCGACCTGATCGAAGGCGTACGCGCCCTGATCATCGACAAGGACCGCCTGCCGCAGTGGAACCCTCCCAGCGTAAAAGCGTTGAACGCCGGGCATGTGCAGCGTTTCTTCAGCAGCCTGGAGGTGTGAGTCATGCACGATATCGAACTCACTGAAGAGCAGGTGATGATCCGCGACATGGCGCGGGATTTCGCCCGCAATGAAATCGCCCCCCACGCACAGGCTTGGGAAAAGGCCGGCTGGATAGACGATGCACTGGTCTACAAGCTTGGAGAGCTGGGTTTGCTGGGTATGATCGTGCCTGAACAATGGGGCGGGACTTATATCGATTACGTGGCTTATGCCCTTGCGGTCGAAGAAATCTCCGCCGCCGATGCCGCCACCGGCACGCTGATGAGCGTCCACAGTTCGGTGGGCTGCGGCCCGATCCTCAATTACGGCAATGAAGAACAGAAGCAGACCTGGCTGGCGAAACTGGCCAGCGGCAAGGCCATCGGCTGTTTCTGCCTGACCGAACCCCATGCAGGCTCCGAAGCGCATAACCTGCGCACCCGTGCCGAGTTGCTGGGTGATCACTGGGTCATCAACGGTGCCAAGCAGTTCGTCAGCAACGGCAAGCGTGCGCAACTGGCAATCGTGTTTGCCGTGACCGATCCCGAACTGGGCAAGAAAGGTCTGTCAGCCTTTCTGGTGCCCACAGATAACCCGGGCTTCGTGGTTGATCGCAGCGAACACAAGATGGGCATTCGCGCTTCGGACACCTGCGCCGTGACGCTCAACGATTGCCGGATTCCCGCTGCCAACCTGCTGGGCGAACGCGGCAAGGGCCTGGCCATTGCCTTGTCGAACCTGGAAGGCGGGCGTATCGGAATTGCCGCGCAGGCATTGGGGATAGCCCGCGCCGCATTCGAGGCCGCGCTGGCCTATGCCCGGGAGCGGGTGCAGTTCGACAAACCGATTATCGAGCACCAAAGCGTGTCAAACATGCTCGCCGACATGCACACGCGCATCAACGCGACACGACTGCTGGTCCTGCATGCTGCACGCTTGCGCAGTGCAGGTCTGCCCTGCCTGTCCGAAGCCTCGCAGGCCAAGCTGTTCGCCTCGGAAATGGCCGAGTGGGTCTGCTCCAAGGCGATACAGGTTCATGGTGGCTATGGCTATCTGGAGGACTATCCCGTGGAGCGCTATTACCGGGATGCCCGCATTACCCAGATCTATGAAGGTTCAAGTGAGATTCAGCGCCTGTTGATTGCCAGGGAGCTGCGCCATTATCTGGTGTAGGCCTGACGCTCAGGTGAACCGCTGTCGCCCCAGCAAGGAGATCAGCAAGGTCACCGAGTCGGCATTACTGAGCATGACATCGGTGCGTTTCTGGATATCGGTATAGAACACTTCCCTGGCCTCCTCTAGGGTTCTCTTGCCGGTTATACGCAGGATCGCGTTCTTTGCATCCCCTCGCCTCAGATCCTTCCAGTCATCATTTTCAATCTGCTTGAACAACTGGCTGCGATCGGTCTGGTAGGACAGGGATTTCTGTTGCTGGATGATCTGTTCGTTCTTGATGCGTAGCCGATAGCCCGGAGCATCTTCCAGCAAGTCGACAAAGGGGGCATAGGAATCCACGTAGGCAATATCTTCGGTACCTGCAACCAGATGGGACAATTCATGAATCAGAATCGTCGCACGGTAATGATCGCCATAGTTGAAACTGCCCGACCTGATGACCTTGACCTTGAAGCGATAGCGAGGCAAACGAAAAAACTGCTCGGTCAGAAAAATCCTTTTCAAAGGGTCTTTGGAAAAGACAAAGGCACTGGATGTCTCATTCCCTCTTTTATTGAATCCGACGATATAACGCTGCGAATTGATGGGCGACAACGACGGGGAAATCAGCTCTTCGTAGATGGATGTCACGACTTTCTTGACGGCATCGTACAGGCGCGTGTCCGGATGCCTTGCATCAAAGAAGCTGGCGACAATATGTTCGACACGAGGATCGAGTGTGTCCTGGTTAAGATTATCAAGGCAGTTTTCCAGGTAACGGCGAGCCTGCGTATGCCCCTGCTCGATGCATTGCGCCCTGTCACGGTAGATCTGACGAATCTGGTGTATACCGCGGGCATCGACGACCAGACTCTCACTGACCTCCATTTCCACCAGGTTGTTTTTCATGCGGGTAACAACGCCACCGCCGCCCTTGAGGCCACCTTGCAATTGCAGTGCCCAATGCTGGTTCGTATCAAGCTTGATGGAAGGCCCGACCTTGTCCTGCATGACGATAAACCAACCGTCCTTGCTGGACTGGACCTGATATACCTTGCCATTGACGGCGGCGTACTGCCTGCCCGTATTCTCATCCCTGGAAACGTTGAGCACTTCATCCTTGCGGAGCGCGTTCAGAGCGACGTCATGTACCTCGAACGCACTCAGGCGGCTGCGTAATTCCTCGGTAAGCGCATTGGTGCTCCAGGAAAACTCAGGGAAGGACGTGGACTCTGCAGACCCGACTGTCACCTCCTCTTCGGATAAAAGACCTTTATGTGGTTCTTGCCGGGATGAAATCAGCACGCTCAAACCTGCTGCAAGTTCCGATACGGCCTTGCCCCACCTCTGCTCGCCAATGGAAACAGCCGAAGAGTGAAACAGATCGCGGCTCTGCCATACACCGACCAACGCACCGAGACGCCCCGGCACGAATGCCAGTACTTGTTCAACCGCAAGGCCGAACAAGTACTTTGACGAGGTGCGCCGGTTCTCGTCATTGGTAACGCTTTGCTGACGTATATCGAACTTGAAAGCCTCAAGAACCCCCGGTAACAGATACTCCAGCGCATTCCCCTCGCAGGGCTCCAGCATGAAAGTCACCGGCAGCGGGCGCTCAAAGGGAAGGCCCATCGAGTCTTCAATGCTGAAAGGCAGATGTGGCTCGTGAAAGCCACCATGGTCATAGATGTGGCGCATGGTCGGGTCAATGCGGTCAAGGACATACGTCTGGAGACTGCCGGAAGTACACAGGTCGGTCACCAGAGCTGCCTGGTCGGCATACTCTCTGAATGTCCACTGCTCGCACAGCGGCGCATAGATCACCCAGGGCCCCGGCTGCTGCGAAGCTTTAGGAGTAATCACGTAAACGCCAAGAACCGGAGTCGGCTCCCAGCCTTTGGGAGCGGGCAGGATCAGCAAGGGACTCAGCACCACGTCCCACCCACGGACCGGCAAGCGGGCAATACCGTCAGGCATATTGAATACAGACTCGATAAAGTCATATGCCTCAGCCGACAGCTTGTTCCTGAGTTTGAGTACAAATGCCTTCAAGACCTCTGTAACCGGAATCTGCTCGGCAAAGTTACTCTTGCGCACAAGATGGGAAGGGCTACGGTTATCGAGCGCCGAATCGACCAGTTGCCGATAGTCGGTAGCGACATCCAGCGACTGCAACAAGTCTCGAATGTATTCGGGGGTCAACGACGCGCTCAAAGGGCTGCCGTCCTTGTGCGCAATGGAAATGACGCCATCCTGTATGGATGAAAAGCGGTTGATGGAAAAATCGGTGAGCGTTTCGCTTATTTTCTGGGTTGCTGCGGGTATGCCTTGGGGTGTCTGGCCGGTCGCAACAATCGCGGGTACATAGTGCGTCAGGGTCACGATCAGTTGATCGGAGTCCAGATTCGCGCCCGGAAAATCGACCGAAAGCCTCTCGCTCAGCTTTTCCTTTGCATGGTCACGAATATCGGGAATATCAAACAGGAAATCTTCGTGCGTACTGCTGGAGATATAAAAACGCTGCACCAGATTGGTAAGCGTAATCAGGTCATCAAACGAAGATTCGGTCACCCAGGTCGGCGCAATGGCTTTATAGATCAACACCTGAAGAGCCGCGCCCAGATCATTCACTGCCTGACGGGTTCCATCGTCGCGCTCGGTAACCGCGAGCGCTTTGCCAAACAGATCGGGGGTCAGGCCCCAGGTCTGCGCCCGGTTGTAGATAAAATTCACGGTCATCCGCTGTCGCTGGTTTTCAGCCTCCTGTAGCGCGTGAACCAGATGCCCCTCAATCACCTGGAACATGACACGGATACCCAATTCGCCAGGTCGCTCAAGGTACTTGAGCAATGCATGCCTGTCCGCCCCGGACAAGAGTTCAAGCACATTATCGATCCTGTCCACACGTCTCAGGCAGGCCAGCAAATTGTCTGCCAGTGCCTGGCGAGAATCGAATTTCGTCAGACCGTTCAACATTGTCCACAGAACATTGGAGCCGGGTTGCCGGGGGTTGTAGAGCACGAAAGCATTCGCCAGTGGAATCGGTGGCAGATCCGGCTCGTAATGCAATGACAGCATGCAGACCTCGACCCGCTCATCGCCCAGTACCTCGCGCAGGTGCGGCAGCGGTCTGTCCAGCACTTGCTGGAGCATATCCAGGACCTTCGTATCGAATACTTCCAGATGCCGTTCCAGAGAGAGTTCCAGACGTAGAGCGTCTTCACGGGAATGAGTCGCCCATACGCCAGGGTGTATTTGCGTATCGAGTCGACGAGTCGGCAGAGAATAGAAGTCTCGCTGCTGGCGGTCATAACGCTCTGCAAAATCGGGCAGTATCCATTTGAGCATCGACTCGAATAACGTCAGCGGCAAACGGATCTCGGGTTGATTCTGAAGCGCAGCGGCCTGCCCTTTCACCACCGTCCCGTCCAGGAGCGGTACAAGGCCTGGTTGACTGACCCGTTGAAGAGCCAGCGAAACCAGTCGAATCGCGGGCTCGCCGGAGCTGGCCCTCACGACCCAGAGTTCACGCGCATCCAGAGGTTCACCGCCGATCAGTGCCAGATAGCGATCAAGTGCATGACGCATGCACGTCTCCACTCCCGAATGCAGCGTGGCCAGACGCTCCATTCGCGCATCGAGGCTGATCATTCTGTCAGCCCAGGCTTGCAGTACGGGGTAATCGTGATCCCCTTGATCGACCGTCGGGACCGAAGGCAAGTGATCCCAGAGCGGCTCGAATTCAATCTGCCCGGCCTGCCAGCGTCCAGAATCGCGCAGGCGCAACAGCCGGGCGTCCAGCAGGCCACGCACATCGAGCGCATCGTCGACCCGGACCGATGCCTTTTGATAAACGATTGCCGGCAGGCCCAGCACATAACGAACATTGCGCTTCTGCAAGCCGATGATCGACCTGATGAATTCGGGGAACCATGGAACAGTCAGTGCATCCACACGCAGCTTGAGCGGGCCTTGCATGTCGATCAGGGGGTGATCGTCCAGCGAGGAAAAACTCAGCAGTTCGGCTCGCCCCTGAACACTGGAGAAATGCTCGCTGATCTGCTTCCTGTCAACGTAATGCCTGAACCCGTACAACGATGAAAACAGATACAGCACCGGTAACTGCTCGACCCGAAACTCGATCAGGAATACACCGACCAGCTTGACCGGCTCCTGATCACCGATACTGACAGCCAGCCTGCTGACCGTGACCGATTTCAAATCCTCAGGCGCACCGGGATACGGCAGCAGTGAACTCAGATGACGGCATTCGTGTCCCGTCAGCGCCCCTTGTTCTGTACCGGTCAACAAGGTCTGGCGCAAGGACTCGGCCAGGGCATGGGCGACAACATCTCGTAGCGTGCGGCCATCATTCGTAACCTGACTCCAGTACTCATCCAGCAACTGCTCGTACGTATCGGTGACGATAGACCTCAACTCATCGAGCGCCTGGACGTATGGCTGCGCCTGGACCGGGGTCAGAATCCGGCCTTGAGCATCCAGAAATCTCAGGACAAGCCCTTTTCCAGGCTCTTCACCCGCATATTTATGGGTCGCGACCTCGACCAGTGTCTGGGTGCATGCCACCAGACTGGTCGTCATGACGCTTTCGGATGAGCGTTCCTCGACGATTTGCACGGGATGGTGGAAGACATCGATATCATTGCCGGGCAGAAGCTGTGCAAGCCTTTGCTGCAAGGCTTTACCGAGCGCAGTCTGCAGGGACGGCATGCCGTGCAGTCGTTCGGACAACCGGTCAAGATGCTGCACCTGTTGCTGGACAACAGACTGCATCTGAACCTCGAACAGCGGGCCATCGATCAAGCGCGCATCGACCTCCAGCGACATTTCCCGGATCTCGTCGAACCTTTTCTTGAGGCTGACGAGCAACGCAGCCCTGCTCTTGAAACGCTCGATACCGAACAACAAGGTACTCAGGAACACCGGAGCTTTGCTGTCCTGCGTATCGCTTATCAATAATGCGCCGGCCAGCTCAGCGTTGGGCGTGGAGCCATCATCCATGACCAGCCTGTCGACACGGGGAGGAGGCACGTCCGACTTGCCGGTTTCGCCCACCAGTCGCTGTAGCCATCTGCCCTCGTCGATCCTGATACGGGATGTGTCGATTGCCGCCTTGATACTCTGCTCGAATCGCACTTTGAGCGACTCGCTGAAAAAATACGGGGGTGATGACATGTGCCATTTCCTTTTCATGGAACCTCGCCACACGCCGGATGACCGGCGCAGGCAAGGAAAAGAAACAGCTTATGGAGGGCATCGAAATGGCTGCGTTACATAAAGCAATTGATTGCCGGATATTGAAATGAAGCCTCGGGCAATGTCAGTCGGCGGTGACTTTGCTGTTTTTCTCTACCCAGGTGGCGTAGGCATTGATGAAGGTTTGCAGGAACGGCCGGGTCTTCTCCGACAACGCACCGGCTTCGTCGAAAAAGGTACCTGCATTGCCCAGATAGGCTTCGGGCTGTTGCAGGCAAGGAACGTCCAGAAATACCAGTGACTGGCGCAAATGGTGATTGGCACCAAAACCACCGATCGCGCCGGGTGAAGCACTGATCACCGCGCCCGGCTTGCCACTGAAAGCACTTTTGCCATAGGGCCGCGAGCCCACGTCAATGGCATTCTTCAGGGCGCCTGGCACTGAACGGTTGTATTCCGGGGTAACGAACAACAGGCCGTCTGCGGCTGCAAGCTGTTCGCGAAATCTCGTGTAGGCCTGCGGGGCCGAAGTGCCATCAATGTCTTCGTTGTACAGCGGCAGGTCACCGATCTCGACGATGTTCAGCTTCAGTGTGTCAGGGGCCAGATCAGCCAATGCGAGCGCGATCTTACGGTTGATGGAGTCTTTTCTCAGACTGCCGACCAATACAGCGATGGAGTGAACCTGGCTCATGGAGATATCCGTCATCTGATTCAAGGAACCATCAGGTATAGCCCAAGTCACGATCAGGGCAAGTGCTGGCTACCGTAATGCCACATTACCTGGCTACTGAAGAGACATGCGCCGTAGCAGCACACAGATGACCGCATAGCGACCGGGCGTTCAAGATACATGCGAGAAACTCACCCGCCCGAGCAAGGACACCAACAAGGCCAGTGAATCGGCATTATTCAACATGACCTCACTGCGCACGTGAGCATCGGCATAAAAGACATCTCTCGCTTGCGACAGGTTGTTCTTGCCGGTGATACGTAAAACCGCAGCCTTTGCGCCCCCCTCGCGATGTTTCAGATCCTTGAATGCCCCGTCAGTCAGTTGTGCAAACAGTTTGCTGCGGTCAGTGTGATAGGACAACGTGCCATACTGCGCAGCCACCACCTCGTCCTTGAGACGTTTCCTGAACTCAGCCGTGTCCTCCATAAGATCAAAGAACGGTGCATTCGAGTCGACATAAGCAATATCTTCCGTATTCAGGCACAGATGGGAAAGTTCATGAAGCAGGATAGTGCCACGATGATGCGACCCCATATTGAACTCGCCCGTACGAATGGCTGAAACCTTGAGGCGATAGTAAGGCAGACGAAAGAACTTGTCGGTCAGGAAGATCCGCTTCATCGGATCGTAAACGAATACAAATGCCGTGGAGTCATGATGGGCAGGCCTGTTGATCCCGACGACATAACGATCCGAGTCATGGGGCGAAAGCGAAGGGTCCATCAGGGCACCATACAAGGTGGTGAGAGAGTCTCTGACAGAATCGATCAGACGCGCATCGGGGTGTGAATAACTGAAAAACTCCGAGAGGATTTGCATGCATCGAGGATGAAGGTTTTCCGCAGAGGGCCCATTGAGGTTATCCAGAGCGTTCTCCAGGTATTTCCGGGCCTGGTTGTGGGCATCGGCGATCAACTCCGTCCGGTCGCGGAATACCTGGCGAATTTCAGACATCCCCCTGGCCTCGATCACCATATACCTGTCGACATCCAGGTTGACCATTCTATTTTGAAAGCGGCTCACGACCGGGCCGCCGCCCTTGAGCCCTGCAAGGTCCAGTTCCCATTGCTGTTTTATGTTGAGCCTGATCCCTGGCCCCGGCTGATCCTTACCGACAATGCGCCAATTGTTTTCACTCAACTGGACCTGATAAACCTTTCCTTGAATCGCGACATACTCTTTTTGGGTACGCTTGTCGCGGTAGGTATTGAGCAGGTTGTCCTTGTACAACTCGTTCAAGGCCACATCCCGGACTTCAAGCTGGCGCAAACGCCCTTGCACCTGCGACGAGAGAACATTGTTGCCCCAGCGAAATCGGGAAGACGTATCGTCAGGTGCCAGCACTTCTTCAGGCTCTTCAAGCTGTTCGGCAAACTCCTCCCGGGACTTTTTCCGGGAAGATATCGCCATGCTCAGCGCCGCCGTGAATTCCGAAGCGGCCTCGCCCCAGTGCTTGTCTGCAACAGCGCGAGCAGAAGCCTGAAACAGAGTCCGGCTTTGCCAGACACCCACAAGCGCGCCCAGCCTGCCCGGCATGAACGACAATATCTGCTCACCCAGCAGACCCCATAGATAGTTGGAAGCGGCCTGATCATTTTCTGTATTGGTAACGCTGTCATCCTGAATAAGCTGCTTGAAGGTTTCCAGAGTCCCCTTGAACAGTAATTGCAGGGCATTCCCCTTGTAAGGTGTCGTTCTGATATCCACCGGCGCCGGACGTTTCCAGGGGACATCCATGGAAGACTCGACACTGAACGGAAGATGCGGCTCCTGAAAACCGCCATGGGCATAAACATGCCTAGCTGCCGGATCAAGGCGGCTCAGGATGAAATCCTGCAAATTGCTGGAAGTCCGGATATCGGCCAGCAGCGCATTCCTGTCGGCATACTCCTTGATCGAGAATTCACGGCCGAGTACCGAATACAGCACCCATGGACCTTTCTGGGGGGTACTGGGTGCAATCACATAGATACCCATGACGTCATCGGGTGCCCAACCGGCATCGGCACGTAACAGTTGCAAGGGACTGATGGTGATATCGCGCTCCTTGAAGGGCACCCGCGCAATACCGTCAGGCATGGTCATGACACTTTCGATGGCGTCATAGCCTTCCAGAGTCATAAGCCCCATGAGCTTGAGCTGAAAAGCCTTCAGCAATTCATAGGACGGCACCTGATCGATGTAGTTGTTTTCCCGAACGGCATAATCCGCGGACTTTTCATCGAGCTTCTGCGCCACCATCAATCGGTAGTTTGCTGCGATATCCAGCGAGCGAACCATCTGGCGAATGTACCCCACCGTCAGCGAGGAAACCGGCTGAACGCCCTCCTTCAACGAGATGGACATGACGCCATCCTGGGCTGAAAAGAACCGGTCAATGGCGAAGTTGGTCAGGCTTTCACTGACCCGTGTGGTGGCGACAGGTAATGACGGTGGAATCTCTCCCGGTGCTACCGGTGCAGGAATGTAATGCGTCAGGGTAACGCTCAGTTGTTCAGGAGTGAGGTCATGATCGGGAAAATCTGCCTCCAGCCTTTCGGACAACTTGCGCTGTGCATACTCGTGAATATCAGGAATCGCGAACAGAAAATCCTTTTTAAGATCGTGGGTTGCATAAAAGCGCTGCCATATCCCCAATAGCATTATCTGGTCATCGATGGAGGCCTCCTTGATCCACCTGGAAAGCAGTGCATCGCCTTGCATCATTTGCAACCTGATGCCAAGACGCCCGACTATACGACGCTTGCTGTCATCATGCTCAGCCAGATCCAGTGCATTGCAAAACAGCTCGGGCTTGAGTTTCCACGTGCGTGCCCGCTCATACTGATGCAGGATCCCCTGCCGCTTACGCCCGTTTTCGGCATCCTCCAGAAACCGAATGAAATGCTCCTCGATACGTGTCAGTTCCAGACTGACAGTCGGCAGTTCATTCGCCTCGCAATACTGCCGTACCACGGGCTTGTCCGACTCATTCAAGAGGTCCAGCACATAGCTGCGATGATCAAGACGAACGAGCCAGGAACTGACCAGGCTCTCGATATCCTGACCGGGCTCAAGCACCTTGAACCCCATGTGCAAGGACCACATGAGGTATTGAGCATCGCGCGTCGAATCAAACAACACGAAGGTATTGGTCAGGGGAATGTGGTGCGCTATGCCATCAAGCTTGAGGGCCAGCGCAAAAGCCTCGACACGCTGACTGCCAAAAACGGCTCTCAAACCACGCTGAGGCCTGTCCAGAACCTGTTGGAGCATGTCCAGAGCCTCCGCGTCGATAGTGCTGCGACGCCGTTCGATCTGCAATTCAAGGCGTAGCGTTTGCTCACGAACAAGCTCCGACAGCCTGTCTGGATAAATCCGGGTATCAAGCAGCCGCACCGGCTTGTTGTAAAAACCCTTGAGCTGTAACTCATACCTGCGGACAAAATCGCGCTGCACCAGAGAGACGATTTTCCCTGCCAATCGGGGCGGTAACAGATTCATGGAACTGGCAAGGGTCGGGTCCGATGAATCGCTCAGCCTCCAGCTTTCAGACCAGATACCCGAGCCTTCCCTGAAGCCCCCTTCAAACGCCAGAGAAACAAGACTTCTGGCACCTTTGCCTGGAATATGCCCCCAAAGCCTGCGCGCATCGAGAACCTGATGACCGATGACTGCCAGATACCGGTTCAAAGCGTGGCGCATGCAACTGGCAACCCCTGCGTACAACTGCCCCAAAAGCCGGACAAGATCATCCATCTCATGCAATTGCTCGCCCCAGGAAGCCAGAAAGTCACTTTCAAGTTTCTTTTCCGTGAACAGGCTTTTCGGAATCTGCTCCAGATTCAACGAATGCTCAGGGAGAAAAACACCGGAACGCCATCGCCCGGAGTCATGAAGACCATACAGACGACTATCCAGCAGCCCCCGAATATCCAGCGCATCGTCGATCTGAACAGTCGCCAGACGATGGGAAACAGAAGGCAACCCCAGTACATAGTCCAGATTTCGCTTCTGCAGGGCGATGACAGATCTGGCGTGCTCGCTGAACAATGAGTGCTCGATCAGGCTCAGTTGTATCTGTACACGACCAGAAGCACTCAGCAACCCATGGTCGTTCAAAGAGGAGTAACGTAACAGTTCGAGACGCCCTGCCTCGGTTCCGAAATGCGTGGCTACCGCCTGTTCATCAGCAAAACGGCGAAAGCCCTCCATCATCGAAAACATGTAAAAACCCGTTAACGAGCCGGTCGTGAACTGGATCAGCAGCACGCCCAGAATCTTGACCGGCCCCTGCCCTTCAACACTGGCCGCAATCCTGTACACATGAACCCAATCACTGCCGGGAGTAGCGCTGGGCGATGGCAGGAGAGCCCGTAAACGACGGAACTCGAACGAGGTCAGAACCCCCGCCTCCCTGGACGACAAAAGTTTCTGACGAAATGACTCGGCCAATGCATACCCCGCAAAGGCCGTCATCGTCAGCCCGCCCTCAAGCTCCTGCCCCCAATAATCGACAAGGGACCTTTCATAGCTGGCGGGGAGCTCTTGCACGCTTCGGGTAATGGACTGAACGTAGGGAAGTGCCTGATCGGCAGAAAGCACCTGACCATCGGCTCCGAGAAAACGCTGCACCGGCTTTGAAGAACCGGACTGGGCGTCGTACTCATCCAGTACGGTGCTGGATAGATACTGCGCATAAAGGACAGTGGGAGCCGCAGAACCCTGAGTAGCTGGAACAGAGTCACTGAGGGTCTGTGACATGTCGCGAAACACGTTGATGGACGATTCGGGCAGTTGCTCGCTCAGGTTCTCCTGGAGTGCCTGCGCCAGTACCGTCTGCAAGGAAGGCAACTGATGCAGACAATCGGACAAGGTATTCAGATGCTCCATCTGCTGCTGAAGAATCAGTTCCATCTGGCACTCGAACACGGGGCCTTCGATCAGTTCGGCATCCAGACGAAGCGGTTGGCTCGCACTGTGGGCATAACGTTCGTTCAGCAGGTTGAGCAGTGCCCGTCGGCTCTCGAAACGCTCGACCCCAAAAAGCAGGGTGCTCAGAAATACTGGTGCATCGGTGCGGGTCGGATCACTGATCAATAACGCAGATGCCAGCTCCGCATGAATCGGCGCACCGTCTTCCATGATCAACCTGTCGACCCGAGGGTAAGGTGAAGTCTCCAGAATGTTGTTGGATATCTCGACCAGACGCTTGAGCCACTGGCATTCGCCACTAGTGATCCGACTGTCACTGACGGCCTCAGTCAGGCTCTGGGTAAATCGGCTTTTGAGTGAATCGCTATAGAAATACGGAGCTGTTGATGGAGGCATAAGCCATTCTCCTTGTTCGCGTTTCCCCGCTTCAAAGGGTTTGCAACGGGAATAAAGGAAAACGAGCTTATAGAGAGGCTGATCAGCGACTGCTGTACATATGGCAATTCAAAAAAACGCCTGTGCCATCCCGGTGATATTGAAAAAATGGCCCATGACTATTTTTTCGTGAACGGCAAACTCACTCTCCAAACGAAGGTCTACAACGCTACATGACGGATGCAGAACACCTGCACCGGCCATGTGAATGGCATGCAAAATCAGTGGTTTTTCAGAGGTTACAAAGCAGATGGCTTCAGTTCTCGTCGGACAGTTTCATGCAAGAGATGCGGCAGGCCGTATCTACCCGGTGCATGAATTCCAGGAATCACAGCCAGATGAGGCTGACGGCAAGGAGCCTGTCAAAACGTATCGCCTGGCTATCGGCGACAGGGTCAACCATTTGGGTGGAGATGATTTTGAGGTGATCCAGTCAGGCGTGAAGATGACCCGGATTCCCTGAAAATCCATCGTATTCAATGACGCCTAGCGAATGAATCCGCTCTCATCAAACAAGACGCAAGACCATGAATTAGAACGTATTTTATGTAGGGTAAAAACGTTATCCGGCGTACATATCCATTATCGGCATGTGCTGGTCCTACTGGTTCCGCCTTTACGGCGGCCCCCTTTTGTTTTGGCAAAAGGGGAAAACCCTCCGCTCCGGTTCGGCCCCAAGGCGGGGCCGAACCATGAATCTGGAAACACCTGCTCCTGTTTGCTGCGCGACAGCGCGGTGCCGAGGCGGCGGGTGATCTCCTGCCGCACACATATCCGTGAGAGCGAATTTATTCGCGAAAAGCCCGAACAGGACAAGACGGCATCTACGTTTCAGGAAAGATCAGGTACCAGAAAATCGCTGTTTCACGGGTCGTCGGGTCTATGGCGCGATAGCGCATATGGTCAAAACCGCTCACGACATACCCGCAACGCTCGTAGAGTCGGCAGGCCGCAAGGTTGTTGTTCTGGGTTTCGAGCATGATGCCCGGCAGATTGCGCTGACGGCTCCAGAACTGCGCCACATCCAGCAATGACCGGGCAACCCCGCAACGCCGGGCCGACTCGTCCACCGCCAGCTCATCGATATGGGCAAAACCATTCCAGTGAGTGCTAAGCACGATATGCCCGACCGCCTGCTCTCCCAGCCAGGCAACCAGCACCGTACTGTCGGCGGCGTCACGGTAATCACAGAACTCCTGTGAATCGATACCGTAGTTCTTGAGGTAAGGCTCTACGGTATCGACGACCCAGGACTCGACACTCTGCCCCACGACAACACGGGCATAGCCCTGGACCGTAAAGGTGAACTCGCTGTTGAGGATATAGTCCTCGAAGCATTCGTCTGCGACACGAATGCTCAGAGAGGGGTTTGCTACCGTCATTTCACCGCTGCCATGCTGGTGCAAACCATGGCCCGGTCAGGACGAAGCCTGAGCCTTGGCCTCTTGCAACTGAACCCACAACGGCGGCGCGCCTGCCGCCTTGGCAATAATGGCCAGGCGTGCTTCATGCTCTGCCACTTCACTTTCGGTCGCACGAATGATGCGCGACGGCTGACGGCCGGACAGGCGGCGAATCTCGCTGCCGCGGTTGGCACTCCCACCGCTGGAGCCGTTGTCATCGCTCGCGTTACCGGCCAGAGACAGGCTGGTCTGCCCACCGGTCATGGCCAGATAGACATCGGCCAGGATCTCGGAGTCGAGCAATGCGCCGTGCAGCTCACGGCCCGAGTTGTCTACGCCATAGCGTTTGCACAAGGCATCGAGGCTGTTGCGCTGGCCCGGGTGACGCTCACGAGCCATCAACAGCGTATCGAGCACCGAGCAATGCTGGGTGATATCGGCCTTGTCGTGCGCGCCCATCAACGCGAATTCGTTGTTGATGAAACCAACGTCGAACGCCGCGTTATGGATGATCAGCCGGGCGCCCTTGATGAACTCGAAGAACTCTTCGGCGACTTCATTGAAGCGCGGTTTGCCAACCAGAAATTCGTTGGTGATACCGTGAACGCCAATCGCACCTTCATCGCTCTCGCGATCAGGTTGCAGATAGACGTGAAAATGCCGCCCGGTCAGGCGGCGGCCAATCAACTCGACGCAACCGATCTCGATGATGCGGTGGCCGTCGGTGACGGGCATACCGGTGGTTTCGGTATCGAGTACTACGGACCTGTTATCTGTGTTTTGCACTGCCATTGACTGTTGCCTCGTCTACAGGCCGCGATCTTAGCATGCTGCAAGGCCGGATGAGCCGTTCAGCTCATCCGGCCAACATCAGCCCTGCTTGATGCCGCGGACCTCATCCACGCCACGGTTGGCCAACTGGTCGGCACGCTCGTTGCCGGGATGGCCGATATGGCCACGCACCCACTGCCACTTCACGGTATGACGGCTGACCTGTTCGTCCAGTTGTTGCCAGAGGTCGGCATTCTTGACCGGCTCCTTGGCAGCGGTCTTCCAGCCGCGCTTCTTCCAGTTGACCATCCACTCGGTAATGCCTTTCATGACGTATTGCGAGTCCGTCACCAGGGTCACTTCGCAAGGACGCTTGAGTTCTTCCAGGCCGCGAATGGCACCGGTCAGTTCCATGCGGTTATTGGTGGTATTGGCCTCGCCGCCCCACAATTCCTTTTCGACGCCCTTGTAGATGAGCAATGCACCCCAGCCACCAGGACCAGGGTTGCCCTTGCAGGCGCCATCAGTGAAGAGTTCAACGCTTTCGCTCATTACAACCGTTCCAGAATCAAAGGGATTATTCGGCAGGACGGCAGGCTCGACGCTCTAAGGTTGCGGCGTATTGCGATTGACCTTGGCCATCGGCAACGGGATCAGCTTGCCCATTGGCTCGCGACGGACCTGACGCAAGGGACGCAAGCCAACAACCAGCTTGCGCGCCACCAATAGATAGAAGCCGCCGCCCGGACTTTGCCGCCCCTCACCGAGGCTTTCCAGACCGCCAAGGCGTGCCTGCCATGCCGCCGAAGAAAGAGGCGGACGATAGCATCCGAAGCGACGCTTCTCCAGCGCGAACCCCAGCAGGTTCAACCAGTCGGCAACCCGGGACGGTGAAATGCAGCGCGCCTTGCGCAAGCCATCACGGGCAAAGAAATGCCGCAAACCCCAGGTACTCCAGGGGTTGATACCGATAATCAGCAGGTGACCGCCCGGCCTGACGCTGCTGGCGGCTTCGCGCAGCAGGCCATGGGGCGAAAGGCAGAAATCCAGGCCGTGCTGCAGGACCACCACATCGGCGGCATGCTCGCTCAAGGGCCAGGCCTCTTCTTCGCAAACGATCTCGACGCCGGGCAACGGCGCCCCGAGCCGGACATTGCGTTGCACCTGCTTCGCTACGGGCGGGTTTTCAGCAGATGGCCCGTAATGCACCAGGTAACCACCGAAATAACGCCCCAGCTCATCTTCGAGCACCCGGCGCTCCTCTTCGAGCAGCAGTTGCCCCAACGGCCCGGACAGCCAGGTGCGTGCGGCCTGCATCAGGGCCAACCATTCAGGATCAGCCTGGGCGAACGCTTCATCGGTCATGTGGGGTCTCCTTGGGTTCGCTTGCAACCGCATCAAAGACTAAGATGCACCATTGTTTCCTGATGTGCGAACTGCGCCATGATACAGATTCACGCTCTGCACGCTTTCAACGATAACTACATCTGGTTGTTACAAGACCTTTCCACTCAGCGCTGCGCAGTGGTCGATCCGGGTGATGCACAGCCGGTCCTCGACTGGCTGGAGCACAATCCTGGCTGGCAACTGACCGACATCCTGATCACTCACCATCACAACGACCATGTCGGCGGTGTCGTGCGTCTCAAGCAGGCCACAGGTGCCCGCGTGCTCGGCCCGGCCACGGAAAACATTCCGGCCCGTGATGTCGCGTTGACCGACAATGACCGGGTATCGGTTCTGGGCCAGGACTTCGTGGTCCATGCCGTACCGGGCCATACCCTGGGCCATATCGCCTTCTATCACCATGACACCACCTCTCCCGTGCTGTTCAGTGGCGACACCCTGTTCGCCGCAGGCTGCGGTCGTCTGTTCGAAGGGACGCCTCAGCAGATGCATGAATCCCTGAGCCGACTGGCGGCATTGCCCGACAGCACGCTGATCTACTGCGCCCACGAGTACACCCTGAGCAATCTGCGTTTCGCCCAGGCCGTGGAACCGGACAATCGGGACATTGCCGAACGTCTGGCGCAAGTCAGCCAGTGGCGCAGCGAAAATCGCATCAGTCTGCCTTCCAATCTAGCTCTGGAACGACGCACCAACCCCTTCCTGAGGGTCGGAGAAACATCTGTTAAAGAAAAAGCGGACGAACGGAGCGGCCACGAAAACCCCTCGCCGAGCGAGGTTTTTGCTAGCTTGAGGGCATGGAAAGATACGTTCTAAAACCCGAGTGATCGGCACAAAAGTTCTGAAAGGTTGACCGTTGGGGGGACGCTTTCTAGAATCGCCCGACATTTTCGCCTGGAAGTCCCCCCCAGCCAATGTCGTCACTCACACACAAACACCTAAATCCGGACGCATTGACTCGGCTCGCGCAGGCTGTGGCTGTAGCCGCGAGCGCCCTGCTGGCAGGCTGCCAGACCACCAGTCACGTCGAGCCCAGCAGCACTTACCGCACGTCCAACCTCGCTACCCATATCAAGCAAAAACCCATCTTCATCACCCAGACGCCAAGCCCTTCGGCACCACCCCAGGATATCTGGGACCGGATGCGCCAGGGCTTCCAGCTGCAACAGAACAACGACCAGAACCCGCGTATCGACCAGCAGCGTCTGTGGTTCGCCAACAACCCCTCGTTTCTGGAAGGCGCAGGCGAGCGTGGCAGCCTCTACATGCATTACATCGTCGAGCGCCTTGAAGAACGCAACATGCCCCTCGAACTGGCCCTGCTGCCAGTGATCGAAAGCGCCTACAACCCGATGGCCATTTCCCGCAGCCAGGCTGTCGGCCTGTGGCAGTTCATCCCGTCCACAGGGCGTTACTTCAATCTGCGCCAGACCAACTTCTATGACGGGCGCCGCGATATCCAGGCATCCACCGTGGCAGCCATGGATTACCTGACCAAGCTGCATGACATGTTCAACGGCGACTGGCTGCTGGCACTGGCCGCCTACAATGCCGGCGAAGGCACGGTCAGCCGCGCCATCGAACGCAACGAGAAGCTCGGCCTGCCTACAGACTACTGGAACCTGCCGCTGCCACAGGAAACACGTGACTACGTGCCCAAGTTGCTGGCCTTGTCCCAGGTGGTTCTGTCGCCGGATGCCTATGGCGTCAACCTGAACCCGATTGCCAACGAGCCCTATTTCGAAGTCGTCGAGCTCAACAAGCGTGTCGACCTGTCCAAGGTCGCGAGCCTGGCCAATATCGACGAAGACGAGCTCATCCAGCTCAACCCGGCCTTCAAGAAGCGCCTGACCATCGACGGCCCTCAGCATTTGCTGGTGCCGACATCCAAGGCCCAACTGTTGACGGCAAGCCTGTCGGCCATGAAGCCCGAAGAACTGACCGCATGGCAGCCCTACCGTGTGCGCCGTGGCGATACGCTGGAAAGCCTTGCCGGTCGTTATCAGGTGACGGTCAGCTCGATCAAGAGCAACAACAGACTGGAAGGCAACAGGCTGAAGGCAGGTCAATCCCTGAACATTCCGGTCCAGCCCGGCACGAAGTCTTCGCAGCCAGTGTTCGAGGAACTGGCCAGCAACGACAAGCCGGCCACCGGCCGCAGCTACAAGGTCAGGAGTGGCGACAACCTGTCGAGCATCGCTCAGGCACACAAGGTTGATGTCGTAGAGCTGCAACGCTGGAACAAGCTTTCCGGCAACAAGCTCCAGATCGGCCAGACGCTGGTCGTACAGGGCGGCAAGGCCAATAGCACGGCAACCGCCAGCGCCGAGCCCGGCGACAAGAAATCCATGCAGTACAAGATCCAGAAAGGCGACTCGATGTATCTGGTCGCCAAGCGCTTCAATGTCGACATGAAGCATCTCAAGCGCTGGAACCCGCGTACCGGTCAGGCCCTTAAACCCGGCCAGACCCTGACTGTCTACCTGCCTCATTGATGACGCCGGCCACCTGCCCTGGAGCAACCTCGGGGCAAGTGGTCGTTCAGACCATCCCACCGGCATTGCCTGCGGTCTTTTTCCAGCCGGGACAAGCTGTTACTGTTAGCGACCCGAAAGCCCAAGCCGTCTGGATCGTGATACGTCCCTTCCTGCTGTTTATCTGTCTGGTCTTGAGCTTCTGTGCCAGCGCAGCCATCAGCGAAAGCAATGGCTATGCGCAGTTTGGCGTTCTCAAGTACCCGGCCAGCTTCACTCATTTCGACTGGGTCAATCCCGAGGCGCCGAAGGGTGGCACCTTGCGAATGATGGCCTTCGGTACGTTCGACACCCTCAACCCCTACACCTTCAAAGGCACCAGCCCGGTTTCGACCGGTAACTTCCTGCAATATGGCGTCAACGAGCTGAACGAGCCCTTGATGGTCGGCACCGGCCAATACGACCCGTCCGGCGATGAGCCGACTTCGAGCTATGGGCTGATCGCCCAGTCGGTGGAGTTCAGCGAGGACCGTAGCTGGGTGGTGTTCAACCTTCGTCCTCAGGCGCGCTTCCATGATGGCAAGCCGATTACCGCCTATGACGTGGCCTTCTCCTACCGCACGTTGCTCAAGGACGGTCACCCGCAATACCGCACGGCCTTGCAGGAAGTGCAGCGGGTCGACATCCTCAACCGCCATCGCATCCGCTTTGTTTTCAAGCGCTCCGGCAATCCGCTGCTGATTCTGCGCCTGGGCGAACTGGCGGTGCTGCCGCAGCACTACTGGAAAGACCGCGACTTCAAGGCCACGACTTTTGAGCCGCCCCTGGGCAGCGGCCCCTACCGCATCACCCGCGTGCAACCCGGACGCCAACTGGTATTCGAGCGGGTGAAGGACTACTGGGGCAAGGACTTGCCGGTCAATCGCGGCAAATACAATTTCGACCGGGTAGAAGTGGAGTTCTACCGCGACAGCGATGTGGCGTTTGAAGCCTTCAAAGCCGGTGAATTCGACATTTATATCGAACATCAGGCCAAAAACTGGGCCAATGGCTACAACTTCCCGGCGGTCGCCAATGGGCAGGTGATCAAGGCGCAGATCCCTCACCGGATTCCGACCCAGACTCAGGGCCTGTTCATGAACACCCGGCGCGGCACCTTTGCCGACATCAGGGTTCGCGAGGCGCTGGGGCTGATGTTCAATTTCGAGTGGACCAACCGGGCACTGTTCAGTGATGCCTACTCACGTTCCACCAGCTACTACCCCAACAGCGAGTTTTCTGCGACAGGCCAGCCCACCGGTCGCGAACTGGAACTGCTGGAGCCTTACCGGGACCAGTTACCCGCCAGCCTGTTCACCGGGCCTTTCAGCCCCTCGAAGACCGATGCCCGGGGCATCCCGCGGGAAACCCTGCGCCAGGCGCTGGGCCTGCTGACCCAGGCAGGCTGGAAGCTCTCCGAGCAAGGCCTGCTCAATGCGGACAAACAGCCGCTGCGCTTTGAAATCCTGCTGGTGAACCCCAACCTCGAACGCATTCTGCAGCCTTATATAGAAGACCTGCGCCGCATCGGTATCGAAGCCAGCCTGCGGACCGTGGACCGTGCCCAATACAAGCAGCGGCTGGATCACTTCGACTTCGACATGATCCTCATGACCCTGCAACAGACACTCAGCCCTGGCCTTGAGCAGTGGCAGTATTTCCACTCCAGCCAGGCCTCGGTCAATGGCAGCAAGAACTACGCAGGTGTCGCCAACCCAGTGGTCGACGGCCTGCTCAACAAGTTGCTGGCCGCACAGACGCATGATGAACAAGTCGCAACGGCACGCGCACTTGATCGTGTGTTGCTCTCCCAGCATTACAGCATCCCGAACTGGTACCTGAACAATCATCGCCTGGCCTATCGCAATCGATTCGCCATGGTCACCACCCCGCCCTATACCCTGGGGCTGCGTGCGTGGTGGCTCAAGACTCCGGAGAAGACCCGATGACCCTACTGCGCTCCCTGTTCATGCAGGCATTCCTGGCCGGTATCGTCTGCACCGCCCAGGCTGCTCCCCAGCACGCCGTGACGCTGTATGACGAAGCCCCGAAATACCCGGCCAACTTCAAGCATTTCGATTACGTGAACCCCGACGCGCCCAAGGGCGGGACCTTTCGCCAGGCAGGCTTCGGCAGTTTTGACAGCCTGAACCCCTTCATCAACAAGGGTGTTGCCGCCGACGACGTCAGCCTCATCTATGACACCCTCACCAGCCGCAGCCTGGATGAACCCTTCACCGAGTACGGATTGATCGCTGGCAAGATCGAGAAATCCCCGGACAACGACTGGGTGCGCTTCTACCTGCGCCCTGAAGCACGCTTCCATGACGGACATCCCGTTCGCGCCGAGGATGTGGTGTTCAGCTTTGAAGCCCTGATGAAGCATGGCTCCCCTATGTATCGCGGCTATTACGCCGATGTCGATCAGGTGATTGCCGAAGATCCCCTGCGCGTGCTGTTCAAGTTCAAGCACAAGAACAACCGCGAAATGCCGTTGATCATCGGCCAGTTGCCGGTACTGCCCAAGCATTTCTGGGCGACCCGGGATTTCAGCAAAAGCAATCTGGACGTCCCGCTGGGCAGCGGCCCCTACAAGGTGGCAGAGGTCAAGGCCGGACGCTCGGTGCGCTACGAGCGGGTCAAGGACTACTGGGCCAAGGATCTGCCGATCAACAAGGGCCTCTATAACTTCGATGTCCTGACCACCGATTACTACCGTGACAACACCGTCGCTCTGGAAGCCGGCAAGGCCGGGCAGTTCGATTACTGGATGGAAACAAGCGCCAAGAACTGGGCCACCGCCTACAACACCCCCGCCGTGCGCGATGGGCGCCTGATCAAGGAAGAGTTGCCCAACGGCAACCCGACCGGCATGCAGGGCTTCGTCTTCAACCTGCGCAAACCGGTGTTCCAGGACATACGGGTTCGCGAGGCCCTGACGCTGCTGCTGGATTTCGAGTGGACCAACAAGCAACTGTTCAACGGCTCCTACAGCCGGACCAAAAGCTATTTCGACAATTCAGAGATGGCCGCCCGAGGCCTCCCATCGCCCCAGGAACTGGCCATTCTGGAGCCCTTGCGCGGCAAGATCCCCGACCGGGTCTTCAACGAGGAATACAAACTGCCGGTCAACGATGGCAGCGGCATGATTCGCCCGCAACTGCGCCGCGCCTTCCAGCTCTTGCAGGAAGCGGGCTGGAAAATCGTCAATGACAAGATGGTGGATACCCAGGGCAACCCGGTCAAACTGGAGTTCCTGCTGGCCCAGACCGAGTTCGAGCGGGTTTTGCTGCCCTACAAGCGTAACCTGAATGACCTGGGTATCGAACTGAGCATTCGCCGGGTGGACGTCTCGGAGTACATCAATCGCCTGCGCTCGCGGGATTACGAGATGATTGTCAGCAGCTACCCGCAATCCAGCTCTCCGGGCAACGAACAGCGGATCTACTTCCATTCCTCCAGCGCCGACAACCCTGGCAGCCGCAACTTCATGGGCCTCAAGGACCCGGCCATCGATACCCTGGTGGACGGCCTGATCAATGCCGACTCGCGCCAGAACCTGGTCGCTCATACCCAGGCCATGGATCGCGTGCTGCTCTGGGGCTTCTATGTGGTGCCCAACTGGCACATCAAGACCTGGCGCGTGGCCTACTGGGACCATATCGCCCACCCCAAGGCAAAGGCACTGTCGGATATCGGCGTGATGACCTGGTGGGTGAAACCGGACGCAAAACCGGCAGTCCCCGAGCAACCTGCCAACGGGCAGGCTGAACCTGCGAGTACGGAGCAATAACATGCTGGCTTATATTCTCCGGCGCCTGCTGCTGATTATCCCGACTCTATTCGGCATTCTGATCATCAACTTCATCATCATCCAGGCTGCTCCCGGTGGACCTGTGGAGCAGATGATCGCCAAGATCGAAGGCTTCGACGGTGCCACCAGCCGCATCGCCGGTGGCGGTTCGGAAGTCTCGGTGGCCGGCTCCAACTATCGCGGCGCACAGGGCCTGGACCCGGCGCTGGTCAAGGAAATCGAGCGCATGTACGGCTTCGACAAGTCGGCACCGGAGCGCTTGTGGATCATGATCAAGAACTACGCGACGCTGGATTTCGGTGACAGCTTCTTTCGCGATGCGAAGGTGATCGACCTGATTGTCGAGAAGATGCCGGTGTCCATATCCCTCGGGCTGTGGAGCACCCTGATCATGTATCTGGTGTCGATCCCGCTGGGCATCGCCAAGGCCACGCGCCATGGCAGCCATTTCGATGTCTGGACCAGCTCGGCCATCATCGTCGGCTATGCCATTCCCGCCTTCCTGTTCGCGATCCTGCTGATCGTGCTGTTTGCCGGCGGCAGTTACTTCAACTGGTTCCCGTTGCGCGGCCTGACATCAAACGGCTTCGACGAAATGAGCACCCTGGGCAAGATAGGCGATTACTTCTGGCACCTGGTGCTGCCGGTGACAGCGCTGGTGATCGGCAACTTCGCCACCATGACCCTGCTGACCAAGAACAGCTTCCTGGACGAAATCAGCAAACAGTACGTCGTGACCGCAAAGGCCAAGGGCCTGAGCAATAACCGCGTGCTGTACGGCCATGTGTTCCGCAACGCCATGTTGCTGGTGATCGCCGGTTTCCCGTCCGCCTTCATGGGCATCTTCTTCACCGGCTCGCTGCTGGTGGAAGTGATCTTCTCCCTGGACGGCCTGGGCCTGATGAGCTTTGAGGCAGCCATCAACCGCGACTACCCGGTGGTCTTCGGCACCCTGTTCATCTTTACCCTGCTGGGGCTTCTGGTGAAACTGATCGGCGACCTCACTTACACCCTCGTGGATCCGCGCATCGACTTTGAAAGCAGGAAGCATTGATATGAAGCTGTCTCCTCTCAATCGCCGCCGCTTCGAGCGTTTCAAGGCCAACAAGCGCGGCTGGTGGTCGCTGTGGCTGTTCCTGATCCTGTTCGGCCTGAGCATGGGCGCCGAACTGATCGCCAACGACAAGCCACTGGCCGTGCGCTATGACGGCGAGTGGTTCTTCCCGGTAGTCAAGCGCTACCCGGAAACCACCTTTGGTGGTGAATTCCCGCTGGAAGCCAACTACAAGAGCCCGTACATCAAGGAATTGCTGGCGCAGAAGAACGGCTGGACCCTGTGGGCGCCCGTTCCGTTCAGCTACCAGAGCATCAACTATGACCTGAAAGTCCCCGCTCCCGCGCCGCCCTCACGGGAAAACCTGCTGGGCACCGACGATCAGGGACGCGATGTTCTGGCCCGTGTCATCTACGGTTTCCGCATCTCGGTGCTGTTCGCACTGATCCTGACGGTGCTCAGCTCCGTCATCGGGGTGATTGCCGGGGCATTGCAGGGTTTCTATGGCGGCTGGGTGGACCTCCTGGGCCAGCGTTTCCTGGAAGTCTGGTCAGGGCTGCCGGTGCTGTACCTGCTGATTATCCTCGCCAGCTTCGTGCAGCCCAATTTCTGGTGGCTGCTGGGCATCATGCTGCTGTTTTCCTGGATGAGCCTGGTGGATGTGGTACGTGCCGAATTCCTGCGCGGCCGCAATCTGGAATACGTGCGCGCCGCCCGGGCGCTGGGCATGGAGAACGGCGCAATCATGTTCCGCCACATCCTGCCCAATGCCATGGTGTCGACCATGACCTTCATGCCGTTCATTCTGACCGGTGCCATCGGCACCCTGACGGCGCTGGACTTCCTGGGCTTCGGTCTGCCCGCAGGCTCGCCTTCCCTGGGCGAACTGGTTGCGCAGGGCAAATCCAACCTGCAGGCCCCGTGGCTCGGGATCAGCGCCTTTGCCGTACTGGCATTGATGCTGAGCCTGCTGGTGTTCATCGGCGAATCCGCCCGCGATGCTTTCGACCCAAGGAAATGAAATGAACAATGACAATCTGATCGAAATCCGCGATCTGGCGGTCGAGTTCGTGACAGGCGAGTCGCGCCAGCGCGTGGTCGAAAACATCAGCTTCGATATCCGTCGCGGCGAAACCCTGGCTCTGGTCGGCGAAAGCGGCTCCGGCAAGTCGGTCACCGCGCACTCGATCCTGCGCCTGCTGCCCTACCCCATCGCTACCCATCCTGCCGGCACCATCCGCTATGCGGGCGATGACCTGTTGACGATGGATGAGAAAAAACTGCGCTCCATTCGTGGCAATCGCATTGCCATGATTTTCCAGGAGCCCATGACCTCGCTCAATCCGCTGCATTCGGTGGAAAAGCAGATCAACGAAGTGCTCGGCCTGCACAAGGGGCTCACCGGCAAGGCCGCCACGGCGCGCACGCTGGAGCTGCTGGAAATGGTCGGCATCCCCGAACCGCACAAGCGCCTCAAGGCTTTGCCCCACGAGTTGTCGGGCGGCCAGCGCCAGCGCGTCATGATTGCCATGGCCCTGGCCAACGAACCCGAGCTGCTGATTGCCGACGAACCCACCACTGCGCTGGACGTTACGGTACAGCTGAAAATCCTTGAATTGCTCAAGCAATTACAGGCTCGACTGGGCATGGCATTGCTGTTGATCAGCCATGATTTGAACGTTGTGAGGCAAATAGCCAATCGCGTATGTGTCATGCAGCGCGGTTGCATCGTCGAACAAGCATTGTGCGAAGAGCTGTTCCGTTCACCACAGCATCCGTACACCCAGGTTTTGCTCAGTGCAGAGCCCAGCGGCGGTCCTTCGACCAACCCGGCTGGCGCTCCACTGCTTGAAGTCGAGGACCTGAAAGTCTGGTTCCCGATCAAGAAAGGCCTGCTCAAGCGAACCGTCGATCACATCAAGGCGGTGGATGGTATTCGCTTCAGCCTGCCTCAAGGGCAGACTCTGGGGATTGTCGGTGAAAGTGGATCGGGCAAATCGACGCTGGGCCTGGCAATACTCAGGCTCATCGGCAGCGAGGGTGCCATACGGTTCCAGGGCAAACCGCTCAATGGCCTGTCGCAGCAGCAGATTCGTCCGCTGCGCAGACAGATCCAGGTGGTGTTCCAGGACCCGTTCGGCAGTCTGAGCCCGCGCATGTCAGTGAGCGATATCGTGGGCGAAGGCCTGCGCATTCATGGCATGGGGACGGAGGCCGAGCAGGAAACGGCTATTATCGAGGCACTCAGGGAAGTAGGTCTGGACCCGGAAACCCGGCACCGCTACCCCCACGAGTTCTCGGGTGGGCAACGGCAGCGAATCGCCATAGCCCGTGCATTGGTGTTAAAACCGGCGCTGATTCTGCTGGACGAGCCGACATCGGCTCTCGACCGGACAGTACAACGCCAGGTAGTCGAGTTACTGCGCTCGCTGCAAACCAAGTACAACCTGACGTATTTGTTCATCAGCCATGACCTGGCTGTCGTCAAAGCGCTGAGCCACCAGTTGATGGTGGTCAAGCAAGGCAAAGTGGTCGAACAGGGTGTGGCGCAGGATATCTTCGCCGCACCGCAACATCCTTATACACAGCAGCTACTGGAAGCCGCCTTTCTGGCGCCGGTAGCTGTCGATTAACCTGAAGAGGAACAACACATGGGTTTTCTCGCCGGTAAGCGCGTCCTGATCGTCGGTGTCGCCAGCAAACTGTCCATCGCATCCGGCATCGCTGCCGCCATGCATCGTGAAGGTGCCGAGCTTGCGTTCACCTACCAGAACGACAAACTCAAGGGCCGCGTCGAAGAGTTCGCAGCAGGCTGGGGCTCAGGCCCTGAGCTGTGCTTCCCTTGCGACGTGGCAAGCGACGAAGAGATCAACAAGGTCTTTGAAGAACTGAGCAAGAAGTGGGACGGCCTGGACGTCATCGTTCACTCCGTTGGCTTCGCTCCAGGTGACCAGCTTGATGGCGACTTCACCGAAGCCACCACCCGTGACGGCTTCCGCATCGCTCACGACATCAGCGCCTACAGCTTCGTCGCCCTGGCCAAGGCCGGTCGCGAAATGATGAAAGGCCGCAATGGCAGCCTGCTGACCCTGTCGTACCTGGGTGCAGAGCGCACCATGCCTAACTACAACGTGATGGGCATGGCCAAGGCCAGCCTGGAAGCCGGCGTTCGCTACCTCGCTGGCAGCCTCGGCCCGGAAGGCACTCGCGTCAACGCCGTATCGGCTGGCCCGATCCGTACCCTGGCAGCTTCGGGTATCAAGAACTTCCGCAAGATGCTGGCAGCCAACGAAGCGCAGACCCCTCTGCGTCGCAACGTCACCATCGAAGAAGTCGGCAACGCCGGCGCCTTCCTGTGCTCGGACCTGGCGTCCGGCATCAGCGGTGAAATCATGTACGTCGACGGCGGTTTCAACACCACCGCGATGGGCAACATCGAAGAGTGATGCCTTCGGTCGAGGCGGGTGCCTGACACCCGCCCTGAAAACAAAAAATCCGGACACCCGCAAGGGGGTCCGGATTTTTTGTTTCTTGCCTGTTCGCTTATTTAGGCTTGGGGATGTCGAACTGTTCCAGAACCGGGTCGACGGTACGGCTGAAGGCCTTGCGTTCCTTACGCTCCTTCACCGAATTGATGATCTCCGAAATCCCCATGCCAATGCTGATGGCACCGCTGACCACCCAACCCACCGGTCCTGCGGCCGCACCGATTGCCGAAGCCGCCGCTGCACCTGCGGCCTGACCGGCAACCGCACCGACAATACGCCCGCCAACAGCCGCGGCTACACGCCCACCGATACCTACCGCTGCGTTTGCACCGCCTCTGCGCACACCCACCTTGTCACCAAAGTCGATCACGTCGTGAATAGTGCTGGCAGCCTGCTTCAGATCATCCTTGGCCTGATTCGTATCCTTGCCAGTGCCACCAGGGGTAAATGCAGTGCTCATTCCGGTGGTACCCGCCGCTGCTTTTTTGGTCGTGGTTTCATTCACCACCTGAGCCAGTGCCGGGTCGCTATTGATGATCAGCTCTGCCTGGCGGTCGGTATTCTTGACCAGAAACGCCTGCACGGAAGGATCGTTCTGCAACTGGGTGATCTTTTCATCCAGAGCGGTTTCGGTGGCCGAGGTGTTGCGAATCGAGCGTCCTGCCACGACCTGCTCGGAAATCTGCTGCAACTCCACCAGCACGGCCGCCTTCTGTTCGCCGCTGTAGGCCTGCGGGTTGCTAAAGACATCGCCATTCAACTGGCTGATATCCACCTTGGAAACCGCACCGACAGTCGCCGCATCCGTGAGGACCCTTGAGAAGTCCTCTTCATTGGCAGGCGCCTTGTGCTTGATCCAGGTGCTGATATCCCTTTTGATCATCACGCCGTCCGGAGCGCGCATCGCCAGCTTTTTGCCGCGCATGTTGCCCTGGTCCATCATCTCGAACATGCCCGGCTGCGCCCAGGTCGCGGCAGAGTCCTGCAGGACACTGGAAAGCCCCGGGTTATTGGCGCTCACCGACTCAAGCCCCGCGATGGTGGTACGCCCGTTGACCTTGGTCTGCCCTTCTACACCCTGAGCATTGGACGGATCACCGGCTTCGGTTATGGGCTCATGAGCCAGCAGCACGGCAGCAGAACGCACCAGCTGTACCGACTGCGCATCGGCATCCGGATTGTCCTTGCGAAAGTCATTGAGGCTGTCTGTGCCCTTGTCGACCTGCTTCTCCATGTTCTTGGCGAAGGTCTTGGCGTCCTTCTTGGTAATCTTGCCGTCCGCCTTGCCGCCCTGGGCCGTGTCCATGGCGGTTTTCAGGGTCGGGTTCTCATCCAGGAATGCCCAGGCCTTGTCCGCATCCGGATCATTGGCAGCAATCATTCTGGCAGCGGCAATCGGGCGATTCAGTTCCTTGGCTGCCTGTTCACGCCTGGAGGCTGGCATATCACCCAGCAAACCGTCCCATTTGGACAGTTCTTCTGGCGAGCTGTATTTCGACTCATCGAGGTACTGATGATTTTCCCGCACAGGAGGCTGGGCCTTGCCTGATAGCTGGCTGCTCAAGGCGCGCAGCAGACGCTGAAGAATCGAGTCTTCGGCAGCCTGAGGGGATTGCGATGCAGTCCTTGTCGTCGTGCCAGCCTGACCATATTCGACACTGCCAAGGCCACCGGCAGCTTTGTGGAATTCGCCCGAGGTCAGGGTAAAGGGGACTTCGGTAAGGTTTTCCGGAACCGGAAAGCTCCCAAAACCACCAGGGCCACGACCGGTACTTGAAATGGGATCGCTCATGCGGGTTATCTCCCTCGGACACGAAACAAGGATCTACATGCTCGACTGAGTGGACAGCGCGCAGAAACGGTTCCATGGCGGCGAAAAAGAATATGACCGTTCGTCCACTCCCGTCGTGAGCTGGCCTGCGTTTGGTCGGTGATACAGAGCGGCAGCTACTACTTGCGCAGTTATGAGTGTAAATTGCGACGCGATTTCTCCGATCACGCCACGTGCGGCGCTGAGCGAGAGCGACTGTTCATAGCTGTGCCCTCACCCTTATCAATCGCTCACGCTGGATGCTTCATATGCCCGAATTGTCACCAGACGAAGTTGTTCGTGCCGCCCTGCAAATTTCGCATACCAGGTTACGCAGACAGCATGAACTGGTCGTCGGGTTTGGTGTGAAGTCGCTACAAATGACAGATCTCGATGACTTCCTGACACAGGCCTGCATGACCGCCGCGTCGGGAATGAATACGCAGTTCGCAAAGGTGCTCCTGCCGGTTCCTGACGAACCGCTGTTTCTCCTTTCACATGGCGTCGGCTGGAAGTCCTCGGATATCGGAACGGCGACAGTCGGGGCTGATGAAGCCAGTCCGGCGGGTTATGCCTTTACAGCCAACCGGCCAGTGATCTCGAATCATCTGGGCCAGGAGATGAGATTTCGCACCCCTGCCCTGCTCAGGGACTACGGGATCGAACGGGCCATCAACGTACCCGTGCGAGGTACTGCGGCGACTTACGGAATACTTGAAGTCGACAGCCGTGACGGCGATGACTTCATCGAAAGCGATATCGTGTTTCTGGAAGGGCTGGCCAACATCATCTCTCTGGCGGTTGAACGGCTCACGGTCAAGCTGGAAGCTGACAGCCCTCACGCTTATTCGGAAAGCGTCCTCAATGCCAGTCCCGATTGCGTGAAAATCATTTCCCGCCTGGGCCATGTCGAGTTTTTCAACGAGGCCGGGTTATGCCGAATGCAGCTCGACAGCCTGGACATGATCACGGGTCAGCCCTGGGCAGAGCTATGGCCTGAAAGCTCCAGACACTTGATCCACGATGCCGTCTTTCGAGTCGTCGCGGGAGAATCTGTCCGATTCGAGTCGTTCTGCCCAACGGCCAAGGGCGAGCCAAAGTGGTGGGATGTAACCGCAGCCCCCATTTTCGACAGGCAAGGCCAGGTCGACAAGATCATTGCCGTGTCTCGGGATATCACCGAGCGTCATGATCAGGAGGTCAAACTCGCAGCCCTGGTTGATGCGCAGAATACAAAGCTCACTGAAAGCGGCCTGCACATGGAGGAGATCCATCATCGGGTCAAGAACAGCCTGCATCTGGTCAATACCCTGTTGCTGCTACAAGCCAACCTCGCTGTCGAAGATGCGGTCAAGATTCAACTGCAAACGGCAGCCAATCGGGTTCTGACCATTGCGAGCGTACACGAGCGGCTTTATCAGGATATCGACACCAGCAATGTCAGCGCTCCTCAGTATCTGGGCGCATTGCTTGCTGATATCGGTAACGTCTTCGGTGAGCGCGAAATCGAACTTGAGGCAGACTCTTTCTTGCTGCCTTCGGAAAGGATGGCCCCATTGGGGTTGGTGGTTTCGGAGCTCGTCACCAACGCGCTGAAGTACGGCAGAGGCACGATCACTGTCAAAGTGACGAGCGACGGAAAAGACGCGGCGATTGTAGTGACCGACGAGGGAGAAGGCTTCCCGAAATCCTACCCGAAACCCAGCGGGACCGGGTTGGGCATGCGGCTGGTAAAAAGCTATTCGGGTTACGGTGACCAGGCCATTACCGTGGACCCTTCCACCGAGTTCAGCAGCATACGAGTGCGCTTCAAGCTCTAGCCACTGATACTGATACTGAGCCTCTGAACAGAAAATCACGAACCCCGCAAAGCAGAACGCCCGGTCTATGGACCGGGCGTTCTGGGTGTATCACATCAGACAGAGCTTAGAAGCGCTCGATCTTCGCCTTGCTTTCCAGCTCCGAGCGGTAGGCAGCGAAATCTTGCTGACCGGCACGTGAAGCCAGGAAACGGCGGTATTGCGTTTTTTCCGCATCGCTCGGCGCTGCTGCCTGATTCACGCCATTGAGGCGCACAATCACGAAGCTGCCGTCTGCTGCGGTCAGGCTGGCAAACTCCGGCTTGTCCTTGCCAGTTGGCTTGGGCATGCGGAACACCGTTTGCAGCACTTGTGGATCTACGCTGTCCTGGCTGCGGCTGGCCGCTTCCAGTACTGCCCAGGCACGACCGTCCTGCTTGGCTGCCAAAGGAATCTTGCCATCGCGCAAACCTGCCAGCAGGGCTTCGCCCTTGGCCTTGGCTGCAGCACTGGCGTGCTCCTTGAGCAACTGGGCACGAATGGAGTCCGCGACGCTTTCAAGCGGCAACTGCTTGGGTTGCAGATGCTCCCTGGAGCGCACGACCACGACAGTCTCGGGATCCAGTTCCAGCGTGTTGCTGTTGGAACCTTCTTCGAGCACTTCCGGGCTGAATGCGGCCTGGATCACTGCACGATTGGCTGTCAGGCCTTCGCCGCCTTCACGACCGAACGGCGCGGTGGTCTGAACCTTGAGGCCAAGATCCTGAGCCGGCTGGGTCAGATCGGACGACTCGAAAGCAGAGTCTTCGAGCTGCTTGGTGACTTCCACAAACTTCTGCTCGACCTGCTGAGCCTTCAGATCATGGGTCAGCTTCTCTTTCAGGCTGGCAAAGCTCGGCACCGAAGGTGCTTCAATGCCCAGCAGCTTGATCAGGTGCCAGCCGAAGTCAGTGCGCACTGGCTGCGAAACCTGATCCTTGTTCAAGGCATACAGCGCCTCTTCAAAGGCCGGATCGTAGACACCCTTGCCGGCATAGCCCAGATCGCCACCCTTGCTCGACGAGCCTGGATCCTGCGAGAACTCCTTGGCCAGCGCGGCAAAACTCTCGCCCTTGGCCAGACGCTGCTGGATTTCTTCCAGCTTGGCCTTGGCCTGGGTTTCATTGAGCTTGTCGTTGACTTCAATCAGGATGTGCGCAGCACGACGCTGCTCGGCCAGATTGGCGATTTCACTCTGGTAAGCCGCCTGCAAGTCTTCGTCCTTGACCTGCACCTTGTCGAAGAAGGTCGACTTCTTCAATTCGATGTAATCAAGCACGACCTGCTCAGGGCTCATGAACTCCTTGGCATGCTGGTCGTAGTGAGCCTTGACTTCGTCATCGGTCACTTTCGCGGCAGCCAGATCGACTGGCAGGGTCAGGCTGGCAAAATCGCGGGTCTGTTTTTCCAGGCTGGCAAAAGCCTCGACCTCTTTATCAGTCACGAAAGCACTGCCAGCGATACCGGCGCGAACCTGACCGATGAGCATTTCCTGACCCAGCAACTGGCGGAACTGCATGCGGCTGTAGCCCAGTTGGCGGATGACCTGATCAAAGCGGTCAGCGTTGAACTTGCCGTCGACCTGGAATTCAGGCGTCATCAGCAGTTGCTGATCCAGCGCGGCCTCGGAAAAGGCGAACTTGGCATCGGCTGCGCCCTGAAGCAGCAGCTTGCGATCGATCAGGCCCTTGAGAGCCGATTCACGCAACAGCTTTTCATCCAGCATCGCAGGATCGAAATCCTTGCCCAACTGTTGAGTCAGTTGCTGAGCCAGTTGACGACGTTGCATGTCGACGGCCTGACTCAGTTCGTTCTGAGACACCTTCTCGCCGTTGACCTCGGCAGCGTTCTGCCCGTTGCCACTGGCGGTGAACAGCGCCTCGATGCCCGTCAGGGCCATCAACGCGATGATGATCCCGATAATTGTCTTGGCAATCCAGCCTTGTGAATTGTCCCTGATATTCTGCAGCATTGCGTCCCCCAAAACGGTTGAACCGACTAACCAACCGCAGAGCGTGGGTAGAAAGCGGATAGAAGAAAGGCGCATCCGAGGATGCGCCTTCTCGTAACTGACGAAGCGGAAGGGCTCGAACCCTCCGGCGTTGCAACCGGCTGCACCACCGCTCCGCTACCGGCCCGGATTGACTCCGACCCGGCGGGCAAAGGCTTGAAGAGGCTTAGTTGACCGCTTCTTTCAGGGCTTTACCGGCTTTGAAACCTGGTTTTTTAGCAGCAGCGATTTCCAGCGTCTTACCAGTCTGTGGGTTGCGACCGATACGAGCAGGACGATCTGTAACGGAGAAAGTACCAAAGCCAACCAGAACAACAGAGTCGCCAGCCTTCAGAGCGCCAGTGACGGATTCGATCACTGCATCCAGCGCACGGCCAGCAGCAGCTTTCGGGATATCAGCAGATGCAGCGATAGCATCAATCAGTTCCGACTTGTTCACTCTAAGTCCCCTTATCTCTATATTGAGTATGTTTCTAAGTTTTTGGTGGTAAGCAAAACGAGCACTGGTGGGCTTGCTGGTACTTGCTTTAAAGAGCCGCTTTATAACAAGGGCCTTAAAAAGCTGTCAAGGAAGCCCACACAGACTTAATGCGTGCTAATTCTTTCCTTAGAGTCAGACTCGCGTTTTTCATCCTTTGCAACAATATCGGGAGCCACATCCGGCAAGGGCTCCGGCGCGTATTGCAGCGCAATTTGCAGGACTTCGTCAATCCATTTAACGGGCTTGATCTGCAAATCCTGCTTGATATTGTCAGGAATTTCCTTCAAATCACGCACATTCTCTTCCGGGATGATCACGGTCTTGATCCCACCGCGATGCGCCGCCAGCAGTTTTTCCTTCAGGCCACCAATCGCCAGCACCTGCCCGCGAAGGGTAATTTCACCGGTCATGGCCACATCGGCCCGTACCGGAATCTGCGTCAGGGCCGATACCAGCGCCGTGCACATGCCTACGCCAGCGCTAGGACCATCCTTCGGAGTGGCCCCTTCCGGCATGTGAATGTGGGTGTCGTGCTTCTCGTGAAAGTCCGGCGCAATGCCCAGGCTCTTGGCCCGGCTGCGCACGACGGTCTGCGCCGCAGTGATCGATTCGACCATGACATCGCCCAGCGAACCGGTCTTGATCAACTGCCCCTTGCCCGGTATGACAGCGGCTTCGATGGTCAGCAACTCGCCACCGACCTGAGTCCAGGCAAGACCGGTAACCTGACCGATCTGGTCCTGCTGCTCGGCCAGACCGTAGCGGAATTTGCGCACGCCCAGGAAGTGTTCGAGCATCTCGGTCGTGACACGAATTGCAAAACGTTTTTCCAGCGCATGCTCTTTGACCGCCTTGCGGCAGACCTTGGCAATCTGACGTTCGAGACCGCGCACGCCCGCTTCACGGGTGTAATAGCGAATGATGTCGCGGATCGCATCGTCGTCGAACTCGATTTCGCCTTTTTTCAGGCCATTGGCCTGAATCTGTTTTGGCGAGAGGTATTTGACGGCAATGTTGACCTTCTCGTCCTCGGTGTAGCCCGGCAGACG
The DNA here is from genome assembly GCF_018343775.1 of Pseudomonas cichorii. Taxonomy (NCBI): domain Bacteria; kingdom Pseudomonadati; phylum Pseudomonadota; class Gammaproteobacteria; order Pseudomonadales; family Pseudomonadaceae; genus Pseudomonas; species Pseudomonas cichorii. The sequence continues at coordinate 1,732,429 of NZ_CP074349.1, read as the reverse complement.
GATGACCTCCATCCGGTCCAGCAGCGCTGGCGGGATGTTCATCGAGTTCGAGGTACACAGGAACATCACATCCGAGAGGTCGTAATCGACTTCCAGGTAGTGGTCGTTGAAATTGTGGTTCTGCTCGGGATCCAGCACCTCAAGCAGTGCCGACGCCGGGTCGCCCCGCATGTCACTGCCCATCTTGTCGATTTCATCGAGAAGAAACAGCGGGTTGCGCACGCCAACCTTGGTCATTTTCTGGATCAGACGACCTGGCATCGACCCGATGTAAGTCCGGCGATGACCACGAATCTCGGCTTCATCACGCACGCCACCCAGGGCCATGCGCACGAACTTGCGGTTGGTCGCGCTGGCGATGGACTCGGCCAGGGAGGTTTTACCCACACCCGGTGGCCCTACGAGGCACAGTACAGGCCCGCGAATCTTCTTCACCCGCTTTTGCACGGCGAGGTATTCAAGGATGCGTTCCTTGACCTCTTCCAGACCGTAGTGGTCGGAGTCGAGAATGGCCTCAGCGCGCCCCAGATCGAGGCGAACCTTGCTCTGTGCCTTCCACGGCACCTGAACCAGCCAGTCGATGTAGGAACGCACCACAGTGGCTTCAGCCGACATCGGAGACATTTGCTTGAGCTTGTTCAGCTCGGCGGTCGCCTTGGCCAGGGCATCTTTCGGCAAGCCGGCGGCTTCGATGCGCTTTTTCAGCTCTTCGATTTCGTTGTGGCCTTCATCGCCATCGCCCAGTTCTTTCTGAATGGCCTTCATCTGCTCATTCAGGTAATACTCGCGCTGGCTGCGCTCCATCTGCTTCTTGACGCGACCGCGAATGCGCTTTTCAACCTGCAGCAGGTCGATTTCGGCATCCAGCAAGGCCAGTACGTGCTCGACACGGGCTGGCAGGTCGATGATTTCGAGGATTTCCTGCTTCTGCTCGATTTTCAGCGCCATATGCGCTGCCATGGTATCTACCAGACGACCCGGCTCATCGATGCTGTTGAGCGACGACAGGACTTCGGCAGGGACTTTCTTGCCAAGCTGGACATACTGCTCGAACTGCGACAGCAGGCTGCGTACGAAAACTTCGGACTCACGGTCCGGCGCTTCGGTCTCATCGATCAGCGCGACTTCTGCGCGGCAATGACCTTCGACCTCGATAAAACGCTCGACAGAGCCACGCTGCTCGCCTTCGACCAGCACCTTTACGGTACCGTCAGGCAACTTGAGCAGCTGCAATACGGTTGCAATGGTGCCTACGCTATAAAGGGCTTTCTCATCGGGATCGTCGTCAGCCGGATTTCTTTGCGCCAGCAACAGGATTTGCTTGTCGCCGGTCATCGCTGCTTCTAGAGCTTCGATAGACTTCTCGCGCCCCACGAACAGCGGGATAACCATGTGCGGATAAACCACAACATCACGCAATGGCAAGAGAGGCAATTCGATTGTGGTCTTCATGATTTCGCCTCTACGGCGGCCAATTGGCCGTGGACAGGTGGAAGTAGCTTGAAGTCAAGATGGGGGTAGCGTTCAAAAAAAACAAGCTTTAGTGGCCTGTTTTGAAAATACGCTCTCTTTTTGACGAACGAGCGCAGCTGACGGACAGGCCGCCGCATCCGGTCATGACGAGGAATGGCAACACAATCAGGCGGTTACAGGCGCTGTCAAAAGAGCAAAATGACTCACTGGACAGGATACTAGTGGCCCGCGGAGGGAAAACGTTCCCTGGGAATGCAAAAAGCGGCGATGCAGAAATGCAGAAGGAGGCCCGCAGGCCCCCTTCTGTACGTCTCTTGCTGCGCTTTACGCGTCAGGAGCAACCTTGGCAGGCGGCTCGCTGTTTTCGTAGATCAGCAACGGCTTGGACGAGCCATCGATAACGCTCTCGTCGATCACCACTTTGCTCACGTCGGTCTGCGACGGGATTTCATACATGGTGTCGAGCAATACGCCTTCCAGGATTGAACGCAGACCGCGGGCACCTGTCTTGCGCTCCAGCGCACGACGAGCAACCGATTTCAGTGCGTCGGTACGGAACTCGAGGTCCACACCTTCCATCTCGAACAGCTTGGCATACTGCTTGGTAAGGGCGTTTTTCGGCTCGGTGAGGATCTGCATCAGCGCAGCCTCATCCAGCTCGTCCAACGTCGCCAGCACTGGCAGACGGCCCACGAACTCGGGGATCAAACCGAACTTGACCAGATCGTCAGGCTCGACTTCACGCAGGGATTCGCCAACCTTCTTGCCTTCTTCCTTGCTGCGTACTTCGGCGTTGAAGCCGATGCCGCCACGGGTCGAACGGTTCTGGATGACTTTTTCCAGGCCCGAGAAAGCGCCGCCACAGATAAACAGGATATTGCGCGTGTCCACCTGCAGGAATTCCTGCTGTGGATGCTTGCGTCCGCCTTGAGGAGGAACGGAAGCCACGGTGCCCTCGATCAGTTTCAGCAGGGCTTGCTGCACGCCCTCACCGGAAACGTCACGAGTAATCGAAGGGTTGTCGGATTTGCGGGAAATCTTGTCGATTTCATCGATGTAGACAATACCCATCTGGGCCTTTTCCACATCGTAATCGCATTTCTGCAACAGCTTCTGAATGATGTTTTCCACGTCCTCGCCGACATAACCGGCTTCGGTCAGGGTCGTGGCATCGGCGATGGTGAACGGCACATTGAGCAGGCGCGCCAAGGTTTCGGCGAGCAGGGTCTTGCCGGAGCCTGTAGGGCCGATCAGCAGGATGTTGCTTTTGCCGAGTTCAACATCATCGTTTTTCTTGTCGCGCTGGTTCAGGCGCTTGTAGTGGTTGTACACCGCTACTGCGAGAACCTTTTTGGCACGCTCCTGACCAATTACATACTGATCAAGGATGCCGCTGATTTCTTTAGGCGAAGGCAATTTATGCGCGCTGCTTTCTGCCTGTGCTTCCTGCACCTCCTCGCGGATGATGTCATTGCACAGGTCGACGCACTCGTCGCAGATAAAGACCGAGGGGCCGGCAATCAATTTGCGCACTTCATGCTGGCTTTTGCCACAGAAGGAGCAATAGAGCAGTTTGCCGTTGTCCTCGCCGTTGCGGGTGTCAGTCATTCGATCGATCCAATCCGGTAGGCTTGCAACACAAGATGAAGGCTATTGCGGGCTTTTTCAAGTCCGCAGGTGGTCGGTTGGTCCAACCACCTACATTTTGAGTTACTTAGGCAGGCATTTGACGTTTGTTGATCACAGAGTCGATCAGGCCGTATTCCGCCGCGCGATCAGCGCTCATGAAATTGTCGCGCTCGGTATCGCGCTCAATGGTTTCAAGGCTTTGACCGGTGTGATGGGCCAGCAGCGAGTTCAGGCGATGACGAATGTGCAGGATTTCCTTGGCATGGATGTCGATATCCGACGCCTGCCCCTGGAAACCGCCCAACGGCTGGTGAATCATCATCCGCGAGTTAGGCAGGCAATGACGCTTGCCCTCGGCACCGCCAGCCAGCAGGAAAGCACCCATGCTGCAGGCCTGACCGATACAGATGGTCGATACGTCCGGCTTGATGAACTGCATGGTGTCGTAGATCGACATGCCTGCAGTCACCGAACCGCCCGGTGAGTTGATGTAGAGATGGATATCCTTGTCCGGGTTTTCCGCTTCAAGGAACAGCAGTTGCGCCGCAATAAGGTTGGCCATGTAGTCCTCTACCGGACCAACCATAAAGATCACACGCTCCTTGAGAAGGCGCGAGTAGATGTCATAGGCGCGTTCGCCACGGGCGGACTGCTCGATAACCATCGGGACCAGGCCGCCAGCGGCCTGGATGTCAGAGTTCTGCTGAATATAAGAATTGCGGGACATGTCCTGCATTCACTCCCAAATAGTCGAGTCTTGAATACGCACAAGCCAGCGCGAAGGCTGGCTTGTGGGTGTTTTCGAACGAAAGGAGAAATCAGTCGGCTTTTGGAGCTTCTACCGGCTTGACCGCTTCTTCGTAGGAGACCGATTTGTCGGTCACGCTAGCTTTCTGCAAAACAGTATCTACAACTTGCTCTTCAAGCACAACAGAACGTACTTCGTTCATTTGCTGCTCGTTCTTGTAGTACCAGGCAACAACCTGCTCAGGCTCTTGATAGGCAGAGGCCATTTCCTGGATCAGATCACGAACGCGAGCGTCGTCTGGCTTGAGCTCGAACTGCTTGACCACTTCAGCAACGATCAGGCCCAGCTCGACACGACGCTTGGCTTGCTCTTCAAACAGCTCGGCCGGCAGTTGGTCAGGCTTGATGTTGCCGCCGAACTGCTGAACAGCCTGGACGCGCAGACGGTTGACTTCGTTTTCCAGCAGCGCTTTTGGCACTTCGATCGGGTTGGCAGCCAGCAGACCGTCCATGACCTGGTTCTTGACCTTGGACTTGATGGCCTGACGCAGCTCACGCTCCATGTTCTTGCGAACTTCGGTGCGGAAACCTTCGATACCGGTTTCCTTGATACCGAACTGCTTGAAGAACTCTTCGTTCAGCTCAGGCAGCGTTGGTGCGGAAACACTGTTGACGGTCACGGTGAACTCGGCGGCTTTGCCAGCCAGTTCCAGGTTCTGGTAGTCCTCAGGGAAGGTGACGTTCAGAACGCGCTCTTCACCGGCCTTGGCGCCAACCAGACCATCTTCGAAACCTGGGATCATGCGGCCGGAACCCAGAACCAGCTGGGTGCCAGTGGCAGAGCCGCCAGCGAAGACTTCGCCGTCAACCTTGCCAACGAAATCGATGTTCAGCTGGTCTTCGTTCTGGGCAGCACGATCGGCCACTTCAAAACGAACGTTCTGCTTGCGCAGGATTTCCAGCATATTGTCCAGGTCGCTGTCAGCCACGTCAGCGGACAGGCGCTCGACGGAGATGGACTCGAAACCTGCGACGGTGAACTCAGGGAACACTTCAAAAGTGGCGATGTATTCCAGGTCCTTGCCTTTCTCGAAGGACTTAGGCTCTACAGCAGGTGCGCCAGCCGGGTTCAGCTTCTGCTCGACCACTGCTTCGTAGAAGGTAGCCTGAATCAGATCGCCCAGCGCTTCCTGACGTGCGCCATCTTCATAACGCTGACGGATCACGCTCATAGGCACTTTGCCAGGGCGGAAGCCCGGGATCTTGGCTTTACGTGCGGTCTGCTGCAGACGCTTGTTGACTTCAGTCTCGATGCGTTCGGCAGGCACGCCAATGGTCATGCGGCGCTCAAGAGCGGAAGTATTTTCAACAGAAACTTGCATGGATATTCCTCGTTGCACAGACGTTAGCCGGCCGTTTCCGACCCCAGAATCAAGGGCATGCATTCTAGTGGGTCAAACTCAAGAAGTCACCCTACTGAAAAAGGGCAGATTTAAGAGGATGGAATCGGACTGCTGGCGAGCAAAGACAACAAGGCCCTTACAGCACCGGCAACGCGTCTGGCACGGGCTATATAAAGGAAGCACGTGCACCGGACCGCTACCGATTCCATCCGCGTAGCGCGCCCCGCTCGACCGACGGCAACCTGCCAACCGACCTGCGAGACGATGAAACCAACACGCTTAAACAAAAAAAGCCGCACTAGGCGGCTTCTTTCAGAGTGAACGTTTCAGGAACTTCACTCTTTATATCTTGGTGCGGACGGAGAGACTCGAACTCTCACACCTTGCGGCGCTGGAACCTAAATCCAGTGTGTCTACCAATTCCACCACATCCGCGTTACAAGCTTTTAAAGCAAAGGCGCCAGTTTATGTGTAATAAATCTGGCGCCTCTCTGAATATGGGGTGGACGATGGGGATCGAACCCACGACAACAGGAGTCACAATCCTGTGCTCTACCAACTGAGCTACGCCCACCATATTGCATGCAACTCTTACAACTTACCTACCGTGCCAAAGCCGCCATTAAATGGCGCACCCGGCAGGACTCGAACCTGCGACCATCCGCTTAGAAGGCGGATGCTCTATCCAGCTGAGCTACGGGCACTTATATAATCTGCATTCTTATCGAGTACAAATTAGAAGGCTTTCAATCACGTCGAGTTGAACTTCAACCCCACCTGACTCACATCAACCAGCGCCAGCTTCTTCAGCAGTGCTGGGTGCTGCCCGGCAAGTGCGACGAATCTTATAGACGCCCCCCAGGGTCGTCAACTCTTTTTTGAAAAAAATTCAGTTAGATAAAGGAGTTAGCTGAATATACAGACCAAGCGCCTTTGCCCTTGCGCCATGTCATGCGAGAATGCGCGCTCATTTTTTCCCTCTCGATGGTTAATCACGCGTCATGACTGCACAACTTATCGACGGCAAAGCGATCGCCGCCAGCCTGCGCCAGCAGATCGCCAAACGTGTCGCCGAACGTCGCGAGCAAGGCCTGCGCACGCCAGGCCTCGCGGTGATTCTGGTGGGCAGCGACCCCGCTTCCCAGGTTTATGTCTCTCACAAGCGCAAGGACTGCGAGGAAGTCGGCTTCATTTCCCAGGCCTACGACCTGCCCGCCGAGACTACACAGGTTGCGCTGACCGAACTGATCGATCGCCTCAATGGCGACGCCGAAGTCGACGGCATTCTGCTGCAACTGCCATTGCCCGCGCATCTGGATGCCTCGCTGCTGCTTGAGCGCATTCGTCCCGACAAGGACGTTGATGGCTTCCACCCTTATAACGTCGGCCGTCTGGCCCAGCGCATCCCGCTGCTGCGTCCATGCACCCCGAAAGGGATCATGACCCTGCTGGAAAGCACGGGTGTCGATCTGTACGGGCTGGACGCAGTCGTTGTCGGCGCTTCCAATATCGTCGGCCGTCCGATGGCGATGGAACTGCTGCTGGCCGGTTGCACCGTGACCGTGACCCACCGTTTCACCAAGGATCTGGCAGGCCATGTCGGCCGCGCCGATCTGGTGGTGGTAGCCGCCGGCAAACCCGGCCTGGTCAAGGGCGAGTGGATCAAGCCCGGTGCCATCGTCATCGACGTGGGTATCAACCGCCAGGAAGACGGCAAGCTGGTAGGTGACGTCGTGTACGAAACCGCCCTGCCCCGCGCTGGCTGGATCACTCCGGTCCCGGGCGGCGTTGGCCCGATGACTCGCGCCTGCTTGCTGGAAAACACCCTGTACGCTGCAGAAACCCTGCACGACTGAGTGTTTCCACCATGAAAAACGGCACCTCATGAGGTGCCGTTTTTATTTCTGTCACCGATTACTTGCGTGCCGCCTCCCAGCTCTTGAGCAGCTCGGAGTAAGACACTGTTTCGCCTTTCGGCTTCTCGTTGGCCAGTTTGCGCTGCGGAGCAGCCCAGCCATCCGGGGACGCCTCGCCCTTCTTGTACCATTCTTCAGCCGTGGTTTCCGGATTCAGCTTCGGCGCACAACCACTCTTCTCCTGAGCCTTGGAGCGTTCAAGACGCATCAGGATCGAATCCTGATCCTTGGCCAGACCATCCAGCGCCTGCTGCGCGGTTTTCTCGCCGGTGACCGCTTCCGCTACGTGACTCCACCACAGTTGCGCCAGCTTCGGATAATCAGGGACGTTGGTGCCGGTTGGCGACCATTGCACACGGGCCGGGCTGCGATAGAACTCCACCAGACCACCCAGCTTGGGCGCCAGCTCGGTCATTTCCCTGGAGTTGATGTCCGACTCGCGAATCGGCGTCAGGCCCACGATGGTTTTCTTCAGGGAAACGGTTTTCGAGGTCACGAACTGCGCGTACAGCCAGGCTGCCAGCCGCTGTTTTTCAGGCGTCGAATACAGGAAAGTCCACGATCCCACATCCTGGTAACCCAGCTTCATACCGTCTTTCCAGTATGGACCTTTAGGTGAAGGAGCCATGCGCCACTTGGGCGTGCCATCGGCATTCATCACCGGCAAGCCGGGTTTGGTCATGTCTGCTGTAAAGGCGGTATACCAGAAGATCTGTTGCGCGACGTTACCCTGAGAAGGCACCGGGCCAGACTCGGAGAACGTCATGCCTGCCGCTTCCGGTGGTGCATAGGCCTTGAGCCAGTCGATGTATTTCTGAGTCGCGAACACCGCAGCCGGACCGTTGGTGTCGCCACCGCGAGTGATACTGGAGCCCACCGGACGGCAGTTTTCTACGCGAATCCCCCACTCGTCCACCGGCAAACCGTTGGGCAAGCCCTTGTCGCCGCCACCGGCCATGGAGAACCAGGCATCGGTGAAACGCCAGCCCAGGGACGGGTCTTTCTTGCCGTAGTCCATATGGCCATAAATGCGTTTGCCGTCGATTTCCTTGACGTCTTCGCTGAAGAACTTGGCAATGTCCTCGTAGGCCGACCAGTTGACCGGCACGCCCAGCTCATAGCCGTACTTGGCCTTGAACTTCGCTTTCAGGTCCGCACGCTCGAACCAGTCGGCACGGAACCAGTAAAGGTTCGCGAACTGCTGGTCAGGCAATTGATAGACCTTGCCGTCCGGCGCAGTCGTGAAAGACAGGCCGATAAAGTCTTTCAGGTCCAGGGTCGGAGAAGTCACCTTTTTGCCGGCATCGCTGGCCATCAGTTCGGTCAGCGATTGCGCCTTCCCGTAGCGGAAGTGGGTGCCGATCAGGTCCGAATCGTTGACCCAGCCGTCATAGATGTTCTTGTCCGACTGCATCTGGGTCTGGATCTTCTCGATCACATCCCCTTCCTGCACCAGATCATGGGTGAGTTTGATCCCGGTGATTTCGGTAAACGCCTTGGCCAGGGTCTTGGATTCGTATTCGTGGGTAGTCAGGGTTTCCGACACCACCTTGATTTCCATACCGCGAAACGGTTCAGCGGCCTTGATGAACCATTCCAGCTCGGCCAACTGCTGCTCGGGGGTCAGGGTCGAAGGCTTGAATTCGGAGCCGATCCATTTTTTCGCGGCATCCTCATAGGCATCCGCCCACGCCGTAATGCTTAATCCACTGCATGCCAGCATCGAAGCCAGCGCCACGCTATGTCTCAGCTTGTTGTTTTTGTAGAACATAGACACCTCCAGATGATTATTACCCAGGGCACGTTGCCGCCTCCCGGACAGTCCCGGCACGAACAGTTGCTCGGCTACCCCCAACGCATTACGACAAACAACCACACCAGCGATAACAGCGAGGCGACCCAGATACTCCAGTCCGTCACGCCGATGACCAACAAATGCAGGTAGGCACTTGCCAGCAGTCCGATAAACAAACGATCACCACGGCTGGTCTCGATCGGCAGAAAACCGCGCCGCTCGACACAGGGCGAACTCAGCTCCCACACCGTCATGCCCACCAGCAGCATAGCGATAGAGCCGAAGAAACCCGCCGTCAGTGAAGTCCAGGCCATCCACTCCATATCTCGACTCCTCAGACCCGGCCCAGGGCAAAGCCCTTGACCACGTGATTGCGAACAAACCAGATCACCAGCATGCCCGGCAGAATGGTCAATACACCTGCCGCCGCCAGCACACCCCAATCGATACCCGAAGCCGATACGGTTCGCGTCATGACTGCCGCGATGGGCTTGGCGTTGACCGACGTCAGGGTGCGCGCCAGCAGCAGCTCTACCCAGGAAAACATGAAGCAGAAGAACGCCGTCACGCCGATGCCGGAGCCAATCAGCGGCACGAAGATCTTCACGAAGAAGCGAGGAAAACTATAGCCGTCGATATAAGCCGTCTCGTCGATTTCCTTGGGGACGCCCGACATGAAGCCTTCCAGAATCCACACCGCCAGCGGTACGTTGAAGAGGCAATGCGCCAGCGCCACGGCAATGTGGGTGTCGAACAGGCCGATCGAGGAATAGAGCTGGAAGAACGGCAGCAAGAACACCGCCGGTGGCGCCATGCGATTGGTCAGCAGCCAGAAGAACAGATGCTTGTCGCCCAGGAACCGGTAGCGCGAGAACGCATAAGCCGCTGGCAATGCCACAGCGAGGGAAATGACCGTGTTCAGGCACACGTAATACAGCGAGTTGAGATAACCGTTGTACCAACTGGGGTCGGTGAAGATCACCCGGTAATTGGCCAGGGTGAAATCCTGCGGCCAGAGCGTCAGGCCACCGAGAATCTCGGTGTTGCTCTTGAACGACATGTTCAGCAGCCAGTAGATCGGCACCAGCAGGAACAGTATGTAAATCAATAACGGCACAGCCTTGCGTGCATTCATGGCCGATCCTCAGTTCTTGTCGCTATGGGTCATGGCGGTATAGAACAGCCACGAAACCAGCAGGATGATCAGGAAGTACACCAGCGAGAACGCTGCAGCCGGGCCAAGGTCGAACTGGCCGATAGCCATTTGCGTCAGGGTCTGGCTCAGGAAGGTCGTGGCATTGCCCGGCCCGCCGCCGGTGAGGACAAACGGCTCGGTATAGATCATGAAGCTGTCCATGAAGCGCAGCATCACCGCGATCAGCAGCACACTCTTCATTTTCGGCAACTGGATATGCCGGAACACGGCCCAGCTCGATGCCCGATCGATTCGCGCCGCCTGGTAGTACACATCAGGGATCGCTCGCAGCCCCGAGTAACACAGCAGTGCGACCAGTGACGTCCAGTGCCAGACGTCCATGACCAGCACCGTCACCCAGGCATCCATGGTGTTGGCGGCATAGTTGTAGCTGATGCCCATCTGATTGAGGCTCCAGCCCAGCAGACCGATATCGGCACGGCCGAAGATCTGCCAGATGGTGCCCACCACGTTCCAGGGAATCAGCAACGGTATGGTCATCACGATCAGGCACAGCGTCGACCAGCGCCCCTTGGTGGGCATGGTCAGGGCGATGGCAATACCCAAGGGGATTTCGATCAGCAGCACACAGCCCGAATAAATGAACTGACGCAGCAGCGAATCATGCAGGCGCGGGTCCTGCAGAACCTGGCGATACCAGTCAGCCCCCACGAAATAGCGGTTGGTCTGATCGAAAATGTCCTGCACCGAGTAATTGACCACGGTCATCATCGGCACGATGGCACTGAAGGCCACCAGCAGGAAAACCGGCAACACCAGCCACCAGGCCTTGTTGTTATGGACCTTGTTCATGGCGCACCCCGCTCAGGACCGGACTCAAGCAAGAAATCATCGGCATACAGCATCAGCCATTGCGCCGGGAAACTGATCCAGGCCTGGCCTTGTGGCACAGGCTTGTCTTCAGGCAAGCGCACCTTCAGGGTTTGCCCGGCCAGGGAAAGGGTCACGATCTTGTAGGTGCCAAGGTCCGCCACATGTACAACCTCAGCACACATCGCCTCTTCGTAAGGGCCATCCCAGACATGAATGAACTCCGGGCGAATGCCGATCTTCAGGCTGGTAAAAGGCGTGCGGGCAATCAACTGCTGCAAGGGGCCGGAGAGCGGCACCTGCACATCGCCAAACACCACACCGTCGCCCTGCGGCCGGACCTCGATCAGGTTCATGCCCGGACTGCCGATGAAGTAGCCGACAAAGGTGTGTCGTGGCTTCTCGAACAGCTCACGCGGCGTACCGAACTGCACGATCTGCCCGCCGTACATCACCGCGATCTTGTCGGCGAAGGTCGAGGCCTCCAGTTGATCGTGGGTGACGTAGACCATGGTGATATTGAACTGCTCGTGAATCTGCTTGAGCTTGCGACGCAGCTTCCACTTCAGGTGCGGGTCGATCACCGTCAGCGGCTCATCGAACAGGATGGCCGAGACGTCATCGCGAACCAGCCCGCGCCCCATTGAAACCTTCTGCTTTTCGTCAGCCGTCAGGTTGCGCGCCTTCTTTTTCAGCAAAAGCTGCAAATCCAGGACTTCTGCGATTTCCTGCACCTTGGCCTGCACCCGCTTCTCGTCCAGCCCCTGATTGCGCAGCGGAAAAGCCAGGTTATCGAACACGGTCATGGTGTCGTAGACCACGGGGAACTGGAAAACCTGAGCGATGTTGCGGCGCTCGGGGCTCAGGTCATTGACCTCTTTGGAATCGAACAGCACCTGCCCCTGGGACGGGCTCAGCAGGCCGGAAATGATATTAAGCAAGGTCGACTTGCCGCACCCGGAAGGCCCGAGCAGCGCATAAGCGCCGCCCTGCTCCCAGATATGGGTCATTTCCCGGATGGCGTAATCGTCCGGCCCCGGATTGGCGCTGTAACTGTGGGCCAGGTTCTGCAAACGGATCTCGGCCATCAGGCAACCCTCGCCATGCGCAGACCGGGCGCCTGAATCAGGAGCCCCATCTGATCGAACACAAAGAGTTTATGGGTCGGGATATAGACCCGGATTGCGGCATCGACGTCATAGCCATGCACGCCGGGCAAATGCAGCACCAGGGCAAACAGCTCGTTGCGCACATGCAGAAAGGTTTCGGAACCGCTGATTTCCGCCAGCTCGACCGTCACCGCCAGCTCCAGGTCGTCATCGTTGGACGGCACCAGGCTCAAGTGGCTGGGCCGCACCCCAAAACGGTATTCACCGTCACCGATCCTGCGCAGGTCGGCATTGAGGGGGAAATGCACGAAATTGGCGAAACTGACTTCATTACCTTCGATGCGGCCGGGCATCAGGTTGATGGGCGGCTCGGAGAACAGTTCGGCCGCCAGCACGGTACTCGGCCTCTGATAGACCTCGGCCGCCTTGCCGGTCTGCACCACACGCCCTTCATGCAGGATGGTGGTCGTCCCACCCAGCGCCAGCGCCTCGTTGGGCTCGGTCGTGGCATAAATGGCGATGGTGTGGCGCGCCGCGAACAACTCGCGCATTTCCTGACGCAGCTCTTCGCGCAGCTTGTAGTCGAGGTTGACCAGCGGCTCATCGAACAGGATCAGCTCGGCATCCTTGACCAGCGCCCTGGCCATGGCCGTGCGCTGCTGTTGTCCGCCGGACAGCTCCAGAGGATGACGCTGGAGGAATTTTTCGATGCGCAGCATCTTCGCGGTTTCCAGCACCCGGCTCTGGATAACCTCTTTGGACATGCCCGCCTGCCGCAATGGCGAAGCGATATTCTCGAACACGGTCATGCTCGGGTAATTGATGAACTGCTGATAGACCATCGACACATTGCGCTGGCGTACCGGCCGCTGAGTGACATCAACCCCGTTCATCAGCACCCGCCCCGTATCGGGCTTGTCCAGACCGGCCATCAGACGCATCAGGCTGGTCTTGCCGGACAGCGTGCGGCCCAGCAACACATTGAAGGACCCGGGCTCAAAACTCAGGGATGCGTCGTCGATCCATATCTGGCCATCGACTGCGCGACTGACGTGTTCCAACGTAAGTGACATGGCGTGCCCTTTGTTATTTTTTCTTGTCGGGGGTGCAGCTCAATACAGGTTACATAGAGCGACATTCGTGCCAGATCGCTGCATTTTCCTCAAAGGCCCGAGTTAGAGCGTCCGGCATTCATCACACCGGAAACGCACCTTCAGAGCTGAACAAAAGTGAACAAAAAAAGCTGAACACCTGAACACATTGAACATTGACTTTGAACAGCAGTGAACGACACTGGATGAACGCTTCGGGCACGGACGCTCCATGCAAGACCTAAAACAAAAACAACAAGGCACTCGCAGGATCCATGTTCATGGCCAATTCCAGTGCGTCACTTGCTCACGACATCATCATTCAGGACTCATGGACGCGCTGTCGGGACTTCGGTCTCAGTCATCAGTCGCGCCCCTCGTTCGGCGGGCTGCCGGGCGCGCAGGTTTCACAACTGCTGGAACGCCATAACGCTCTGGTGCAGACCACCCATCAGGAAGTGCTGCCGGTCTATGAAAACATCCTCAGCAACTCCAACTGTCTGATCCTGCTGGCCGACAATCACGGCCAGTTGCTCAAGTCATGGGGCACCCAGCGCTTCATCGATGCTTCGCAGACCCAGGGTTTCATGGCCGGGGCAAGCTGGAGCGAGCGCGGCGCGGGGACCAACGCCATTGGTACGGCGCTGGCCTGCGAACAGGCAGTGCATATCGAGCCGGACGAGCACTTTCTCAAAGCCAATCGCTTTATGACGGGCTCCGCATCACCGATATTCGATGCCGAGCGGCGCATGATTGCGATACTGGACGTCTCCAGCGACAGCTTCCTGCCGCCCTCTCACACGCTGGGCATGGTGAAGATGATGAGCCAGTCGGTGGAAAACCGGCTGATTCTCGACCAGTTTCGCGACAGCCATTTCCAGCTGACCTTCAATACCGGCCTGAACAATCTGGACAGCCAATGGGCGGGCCTGCTGATTTTCGACGAAAGCGGCACAATCCTCTGCGCCAATCGGCGGGCCGACAACCTGCTGGGCGTGCGGCTGACCGGCGTCAGTATCGAGGACCTGTTCAAATGCCCGATCCTGCAACTGCTCGGCGAAACCGAAGCACGCCCTTTCGCGCTGCATGCCTTTGGCAATAACCGCTTCCAGTGCCTGCTCAAGCGTCCACGGCGCAAACCGATCCAGTTATTGCAGCCGGTGCGGCCTGAGCAACCGGTCGCCCCACAACAAACCCTCGACCTGAACGCCATTGATCTGGGCGATGCAAAAGTCGAAAAAGCGGTTCGCCAGGCTCAACGGCTGCTGGAAAAAGACATCCCGCTGCTGATCCACGGCGAAACCGGGGTCGGCAAGGAAGTGTTCGTCAAAGCCCTGCATCTGGCCAGCTCTCGCGCCAGCCAGCCCATGATTGCCGTCAACTGCGCGGCGATTCCGGCCGAACTGGTGGAGTCGGAACTGTTTGGTTACACCAAAGGGGCTTTCACCGGCGCCCATCAGAAAGGCAGCATCGGTCTGATCCGCAAGGCCGATAAAGGCACACTGTTTCTCGACGAAATCGGCGACATGCCGATGGCAGTGCAAGCGCGTCTGTTGCGAGTGTTGCAGGAACGATGTGTCCAGCCACTGGGCAGCAGCGAGCTGTATCCGGTAGATATCCGCCTGATCTCGGCCACCAACCACAGCCTGCGCGAACGGGTACAAACAGGGCATTTCCGTCAGGACCTGTATTACCGGATCAGCGGGCTGAATATCGAGTTGCCGCCACTGCGCGAACGCACCGACAAACAGGCACTGGTGCAGCGCATCTGGGAGCGGCATCGCGAACCTCAGCAGCAGGCAGGGTTTTCCAGCGAGGTGCTTGACCTGTTCGAGCATCATCCGTGGCCAGGCAATCTTCGCCAGCTCAATAGCGTGATTCAGGTGGCCTTGGCGTTGGCAGACGAGCAGAAAATCACCTTCGAACATTTGCCGGAAGATTTCTTTCTGGATGCACAGCTGGATGAGGACAGAGACGAGCCTGTGGCGGTCTTGCAGCTAAAGGGGAGTTTTCCGTGTGCCGAAGACCTGAACCACCTGTTGCAGGCAGCCGGAGGCAATATTTCACAGCTGGCCAAGCGGTTGGGGGTTAGTCGCAATACGCTTTACAAGCGGTTGCGGGAGGTTCGTCAGTGAATTTGCATCGCAGTTCATCATGTGGGAGGCAGCAAGCTGCCTCCCACAGAGACCGAACTGAATTCGGCAACACGCGAAAGAACAAACAGGTCAGTCAGCCAGACGCCAGGTCGTTGCGCCTTTACCGTCTTCCAGCACAACGCCCATGGCGGTGAGCTGGTCGCGAATTCGGTCGGACTCGGCCCAGTTCTTGGCAGTGCGCGCATCCAGGCGCGCCTGGATCAGCGCTTCGACTTCAGCCGCATCGACACGCCCTTCGGCACCGGCGCGCAGGAAATCGTCCGCTTCGAGCTGCAACACACCCAGCACACTGGCCAGTTGCTTGAGACGTGCCGCCAGACCAGCCGCCGCGGCCTGATCGCTGTCACGAAGACGGTTGATCTCGCGCACCATCTCGAACAGCACGGCGCAGGCTTCAGGCGTACCGAAGTCGTCGTTCATGGCCGCAGTGAAACGCTCGACGAACGCCTCGCCACCCGCAGGCTCAGCCACCGGCAAGCCCTTGAGCGCGTGATAGAAACGCTCCAGCGCACTCTTGGACTCTTTCAGGCTGTCTTCGGAGTAGTTGATCGCGCTGCGATAGTGGCTCGATACCAGCAGGTAACGCACCACTTCCGGATGGTATTTATCCAGCACGTCGCGAATGGTGAAGAAGTTGTTCAAGGACTTCGACATCTTCTCGCCATTGATGCGAATCATGCCGCAGTGCATCCAGGCATTGGCGTAAGTCTTGCCAGTCGCTGCCTCGCTCTGGGCGATTTCGTTTTCATGGTGCGGAAATTCCAGGTCGCTGCCGCCACCATGAATATCAAACGTCTCACCCAGGCAGCAGGTGGACATTACCGAGCATTCGATATGCCAGCCCGGACGCCCAGGTCCCCATGGCGATTCCCAGCTAGGCTCGCCCGGCTTGACGCCTTTCCAGAGCACGAAGTCCAGCGGATCGTCCTTGGACTCGTCAACTTCGATACGCGCACCGATGCGCAGGTCTTCGATCTTCTTGCGCGACAGCTTGCCGTAGCCCAGAAACTTGCCGACGCGGTAATAAACGTCGCCATTGCCTGGAGCGTAGGCATACCCCTTGTCGATCAAGGTCTGGATCATGGCGTGCATGCCGTCGATATGATCGGTGGCACGCGGCTCCATGTCCGGCTTGAGGATGTTCAGACGCGCTTCATCCTCGTGCATGGCGTCGATCATGCGCGCCGTCAGCGCGTCGAACGATTCTCCGTTGTCACGGGCACGATTGATGATCTTGTCATCGATATCGGTGATGTTGCGCACATAGGTCAGATCGTAGCCGCTGAATCGCAACCAGCGGGTGACCAGATCGAAAGCCACCATGCTGCGCCCGTGGCCAAGATGGCAGAAGTCGTACACGGTCATCCCGCAGACGTACATCCGCACCTTGTTGCCATCCAGCGGCTTGAAGACTTCTTTGCTCTTGGTGAGCGTGTTGTAGATTGAAAGCACTGTCCTAACCTCAGCTCCAGGAATCCCGCAATGTCACTGTGCGGTTGAATACCGGACGACCTGGTTTCGAGTCCTTGATGTCCGCGCAGAAATAACCTTCGCGTTCAAACTGGAAACGGTCTTCCGGTTGCGCTTGCCCCAATGAAGGTTCAGCACGACAACCGGTCAGCACTTGCAGGGAGTCTGGATTGATGTTTTCCAGGAAGGTTGCGCCATCTTCAGCCTTGTCCGGCGTCGGGGAGCGGAACAGGCGGTCGTACAGGCGAACTTCACACTCGACGCTCGCGTCCGCCGGTACCCAGTGAATCACGCCCTTGACCTTGCGGCCTTCAGGGTTCTTGCCCAGGGTGTCAGGGTCGTAGGAGCAACGCAGCTCGACGATATTACCGTCGGCATCCTTGATGGCTTCGTCGGCACGGATCACATAGCTGCCGCGCAGGCGCACTTCACCGGCTGGCTCCAGGCGCTTATAGCCTTTTGGCGGCTCTTCCATGTAATCGTCGCGATCGATGTAGATCTCGCGAGCGAATGGCAGCTCACGCACGCCCAGGTCTTCCTTGGGGTGACGTGGCAGTTCAAGCTTCTCGACCTGACCTTCCGGATAGTTGGTGATCACGACTTTCAACGGGCGCAGCACGCACATGGCGCGTGGCGCGTTGCGGTCCAGATCGTCACGGATGCTGAATTCGAGCATCGCGAAGTCCACTACGCCGTCGGAACGGTTGGTGCCGACCATTTCGCAGAAATTGCGGATCGACGCCGGCGTGTAGCCACGACGACGGAAGCCCGACAGGGTGGACATGCGCGGGTCGTCCCAGCCACTGACGTGCTTTTCATCGACCAGTTGCTTGAGCTTGCGCTTGCTGGTGACGGTGTAGCTCAGGTTCAGACGCGAAAATTCGTACTGACGTGGCTTGCACGGCACCGGCAGGTTGTCCAGGAACCAGTCATACAGCGGACGGTGGCCTTCGAATTCCAGGGTGCAGATCGAATGGGTAATGCCTTCGATGGCATCGGACTGACCGTGGGTGAAGTCATAGTTGGGGTAGATGCACCACTTGTCGCCAGTCTGGTGGTGATGAGCATGACGGATGCGGTACAGGATCGGGTCGCGCAGGTTCATGTTCGGCGAAGCCATGTCGATCTTGGCGCGCAGTACGCGGGCGCCGTCCTCGAACTCACCGGCTTTCATGCGGGCGAACAGGTCCAGGTTTTCCTCGACGCTGCGCTCACGGAACGGGCTGTTCTTGCCCGGCTCGGTCAGGCTGCCACGGTACTCGCGGGCCTGCTCGGGGGTCAGGTCGTCGACGTAGGCCTTGCCCGACTTGATCAGCTCTACAGCCCAGTCGTGCAACTGGTCAAAATACTGCGAGGCATAGCGCACTTCGCCCGCCCACTCGAAGCCCAGCCACTTGACGTCACTCATGATGGCGTCGATGTATTCCTGGTCTTCCTTGGCCGGGTTGGTGTCGTCGAAACGCAGGTGCGTCGCGCCACCGAATTCATTGGCCAGACCAAAGTTCACACAGATCGACTTGGCATGACCAATATGCAGATAGCCGTTGGGCTCCGGCGGAAAGCGGGTCACGATTTGGGTGTGCTTGCCTGAATCCAGGTCTGCCTGCACGATCGGACGCAGGAAATTGGTAGGGACGACAGGGCCTGCCTTTGAATTCGCAGCGGGTTCTGGAGTGGGCTTGCTCATAGGATCCTTGGACATACAAGTGCGCGGCCAGGGTAGGCCGACTAAATCAAAGCGCTTATCATAGCCGAAGCTGTCAAGCCCCTGACAACAGAGTGCGCATTTGAGGGTGATAAAAGCAGCAAAATACCTGAAATATGTAACCACCCCTGTAAACTGCACGTCAGGGTAATACCGCGCCCATTCACGAATGCCAAGAGAGCGAGTAAGCATGTCCAAAGTAAAATTGACCACCAACCACGGCGATATCGTTCTGCAACTGAACGCAGAGAAGGCTCCGCTCACCGTTGCCAACTTTATCGAATACGTTAACGCTGGCCATTACAGCAACACCATCTTTCACCGTGTCATCCCTAACTTCATGATCCAGGGCGGCGGTTTCGAGCCGGGCATGAAAGAGAAGAAAGACAAGCGCCCAAGCATTCAGAACGAAGCCAACAACGGCCTGCCGAACAAGAAGTACAGCGTTGCCATGGCCCGTACCATGGAGCCGCATTCGGCATCCGCCCAGTTCTTCATCAACGTGGCTGACAACAGCTTCCTGAACCACAGCGCACCGACCGTTCAAGGCTGGGGCTATGCCGTGTTCGGTGAAGTGATCGAAGGCAGCGAAGTGGTCGACAAGATCAAAGGCGTTTCAACCACCAGCAAATCCGGCCACCAGGACGTACCGTCCGAAGACGTCATCATCGAGAAAGCAGAGATCGTTGAGTGATACTGCTGATCTCCGACCTGCATCTTGAGGAAAAGCGCCCGGATATTACCCGGGCGTTTCTGGATCTACTCTCTGGCCGGGCTCGCCAGGCCAAGGCGCTGTATATCCTCGGGGACTTCTTCGAGGTCTGGGTCGGCGACGACGCCATGTCGCCGTTCCAGAGTTCGATCTGCCAGGCCCTGCGCGAACTGAGCGACAGTGGCACTCAGATTTTCCTGATGCACGGCAACCGGGATTTCATGATCGGCAAGGCGTTCTGCAAGGCGGCTGGCTGCACCTTCCTGAACGACCCGAGCGTGGTTGCGCTAAACGGTGAGCCGGTACTGTTGATGCACGGCGACAGCCTGTGTACACGCGACGAAGGCTACATACGGATGCGCCGTTACCTGCGCAACCCGCTGACCTTGTGGATATTGCGGCATCTCCCTTTGAATACCCGGCACAAGCTGGCGCGTAAGCTGCGCAATGAAAGCCGTGTGAAAACCCGCATGAAAGCCAATGACATCGTCGATGTCACACCCGAGTTCATTCCCCAGGTGATGGAGCAATATGGCGTCCGCACACTGATTCACGGACACACCCATCGCCCGGCCATTCATAAGTTGCAGATCGGCGACCAGACCGCACAACGCATCGTGTTGGGCGACTGGGACCGTCAAGGCTGGGCCTTGCAGGTGGACGAACAGGGCTTCTCCCTGAACGCCTTCGACTTCCCGCCTGAGCAGATGACACTGCTGAACTGAATCTGCTCAGTGGGAGGGAGCTTGCTCGCGACGGGGCCGGGAAATGAGAAAGAAACTCATCACCCTCCAGACCCTCTTCGCGACCAAGGTCGCTCCCATAGACTGAACTGCCCCCAGACTTATCCAACCCTTGGGGGGCAGTCCGACCAAGCTATTTAATGACCGCCCGGCGCGGCCTTGGCGGCAAACGGCGGTTTGGCCAGCCAGACCAGCAGAATCAACCCCGCAAACACCCAGCCCAGCATGTAGAAGTAATCCACCGTGGACATCATGTAAGCCTGGCTGTTGAGGGTCTGCTCCAGTTGCGCATAAGCCTGTGGGCTTGCGCCGCCCAGGCTGTTGAGTGCGTCGCGGGTAGCAGGGTCGAAGGTGCTGATGTTTTCACTCAGGTAGGCATGATGCTGATCGGCGCGACGAATCCATATCCAGGTCGTGAGGGATGCCGCAAAGCTGCCACCCAGCGTCCTGAGGAATGTCGCAAGACCCGAACCGTCGGCGATCTGCTGAGGTGGCAAGTCCGAGAGCAGGATGCTCAAGGTCGGCATGAAAAACAGCGCCACGCCGATCCCCATGAACAACTGCACCAGCGCCACATGCTCGAAATCCACCTCGTTGGTGAACCCAGCCCGCATGAAGCAACTCAGGCCCATAGCCAGAAATGCCAGTCCGGCCAGCAGACGCAGGTCGAACTTGTGGGCATATTTACCAACGAAGGGCGACATCAGCACCGGCAGGATACCGATAGGCGCCACCGCCAGTCCGGCCCAGGTTGCGGTGTAGCCCATCTGGGTCTGCAACCATTGAGGCAGCAGCAGGTTGATCCCGAAGAAGCCGGAGTAACCACCGACCAGCACCAGAGTACCGATCCGGAAGTTGCGGTAGGCAAACAGCCGCAGATTGACGATGGGATGCTTGTCGGTCATTTCCCAGATCACGAACACCGACAACGCCACAATGGAAATCACCGAGCCGATCACAATGAAGTTCGACTCGAACCAGTCCATGTCATTGCCCTTGTCCAGGACGATCTGCAATGCCCCAACCCCAATGATCAGGGTCAGCAGCCCGACGTAATCCATGGGCTGACGGCTGGTGCTCACCGGACGCTTGGCCATTTGCGTACGCACCACCCACACCGCAAACAGGCCGATGGGAACGTTGATGAAGAAAATCCACGGCCAGCTGTAACTGTCGGTGATCCAGCCGCCCAGAATCGGCCCGGCAATCGGTGCAACCACCGTAACCATGGCCAGCAGCGCCAGCGCCATCCCCCTTTTAGCGGGCGGATACACCGCGATCAACAGGGTCTGGGTCATGGGATAAAGGGGCCCGGCGACCACGCCTTGAAGAACCCGGAAGCCCACCAGCTCCGGCATCGACTGGGAAATCCCGCACAGAAACGAAGCCAGCACGAACAGCAGGGTCGCCCACAGGAACAGCTTGACCTCACCGAAACGGCGGCTCAGCCAGCCAGTCAGTGGCAAGGCAATCGCGTTGCTGACGGCAAACGACGTGATGACCCAGGTGCCCTGCTCCGAACTCACGCCCAGATTCCCGGAAATGGTCGGCAAGGCAACGTTGGCAATGGTGGTATCGAGGACCTGCATGAAGGTCGCCAGGGACAGGCCGATGGTGCACATCAACAGGCTGGGCGGCGTAAATGAGGCCGGGGCGTTGTTACTCATCGCAAATCCCTTGAAACTGAAATGCTGCCCCGACCTGAAGGACGGGGCGTGCGGATTGGCGGATCAGCGCTGCGCAGTGGCTTTGCTGTTGGCGGCGCTGTTGTCATGGATCAGGCGCGCGATCATGGCGTCGGCATCGGCCAGTTGCTCGGCATAGATGTTGGTGCTGAAGCTCGCCTTTTTCGGCGGTTGCTGAGCCAGTACCGGACCACTCTGGTCATGCAGATTGACATCAACCGTAGTGGACAGGCCGATCCGCAGCGGGTTGTTCGCCAGCTCATCGGGGTTGATGTGAATCCGCACCGGCACGCGCTGGACGATCTTGATCCAGTTGCCGGTGGCGTTCTGGGCTGGCAGCAGAGCGAAGGCACTCCCGGTCCCTGCACCCAGGCTGTCGATGGTGCCGCTGTATTTCACATGGCTGCCGTACAGGTCCGAGGTGATCTCCACCGGCTGGCCAATGCGCATATTGCCCAGTTGCGTCTCTTTGAAATTCGCGTCGATCCAC
Source organism: Pseudomonas cichorii (assembly GCF_018343775.1). Lineage (NCBI taxonomy): Bacteria > Pseudomonadati > Pseudomonadota > Gammaproteobacteria > Pseudomonadales > Pseudomonadaceae > Pseudomonas > Pseudomonas cichorii. The sequence continues at coordinate 1,710,279 of NZ_CP074349.1, read as the reverse complement.
AGCTGATCCAGCGGAATCACCGCCATGGTTGCAGTGCCCGGCTGAATCCGCTGGCCCAGTTGCACGGTACGCTTGGCCACATAACCGGTCACCGGCGACACAACCGTCGTGCGGGCATCGGCCAGATACGCCTGACGCAGTTGCGCAGCGGCAGCTTTCACGTCGGGGTGAGAAGAAACGACGGTGTCATCCACCAGCGCAACGCTGCTGGCCAGTTGCTGCTGAACATTGCTCAACGAACTTTGCGCGCTGGTCAGGTCATCCTTGGCGTGGGACAGCTCTTCCTGGGAAATCGCCCCGCTCGCCGCCAGGCTCCGGCGACGGTTGTAGTTGTCCTGGGCCTTCTGCACTTCGGCACGTTGCGCAGCCAGTTGCGCCTTCATGCCATCGACATTGCTGTAAAGCCCGCGCACCTGGCGCACGACCTTGGCCAGATTGGCCTCGGCGCTTTGCAGGCTGACTTCAGCGTCGCTGGGGTCGAACTTGATCAGGACCTGGCCTTCACGCACCAGATCACCGTCATCAGCACCGATACTGATGACCGTGCCGGTAGTCAGCGGGGTGATTTCGACGACGTTGCCATTCACATAGGCGTCATCGGTACTTTCGCTCCAGCGGCCATAAAACTCATGCCAGGCCCAGACCGCCGCACCGCCAAGGATGACGATCAGGGCGAGCACCAACAGCATGAATGTGCGCTTGCCCGGATTTGCATCTTCGGGCGAGCTGGCAGATGGTTTTTCAGTAGCGGCAGTAGCCATGACGAGTACCTGTAGTCGGTGAAGCAGTAATTGCGGGATATCGAGGTTTACCGGGGATGTCGGCGGTGGCCGTTCACTTCGCCCCGGTGGACTTGAAGCTCAGGCGCGTGAGGGTGATGTGGTCGTCGGCGGCCACCAGCACCTTGGTCAGGATTCGCTCAAGGGTTGCGACTTCTTCCTTGTCCAGAACGGCAAAGGTGTCGTTCATCGCGTCGGCACCGATCTGCGGCAGCAGGTCCGAGAGTTTCTGTCCCTGCCCGGTCAACGCCACATGCACCTGGCGTCGGTCGGCTGCCGAACGGGTGCGCACGATCAGCCCCTTTTGTTCCAGACGATCGAGCATGCGCGTCATGGAGCCGCTGTCCAGAGACAGGTGCCGACACAATTCGACGGGGGTATCGAGGGCGAACTGGGAAATGATGATCAGCACCTTGAACTGCGAGAAGGTGACGTCATAAGGCAGCAAATACTTGTCCAGCATGCGGTCCTTGAGAGCATTGGTACGACCGACCAACAGGCCCATCAGGCTGGAATCGAAATTCTCGGACGTGAAATGTTTCAAAGGATCACCATAAAAGCTGCTTAGGCAGTGATGTGGCGATATTACTGCCTAAGCAGCTAATGTCAAAACATTTGTTAGCTGGCTAACAATATCTTCATAAAAAAAACGACCGCTGGTAAGAGTCGGTCGTTTTTGGGGAGCAGGTGAAAAATCAGGCCGCGGCAGGCACACCGCTGTGGAAGCGGAACTCCTCGTCCGGACTTTCGATCAATTCACACTCGGCATGGCGAATCTCTTCAATCTTGGCGTCAACATCGGCTTTATCGCCATAGGTATAGGCCAGCTTCAAGTAGTCCTGAAAATGCCGGGCCTCGGACTTCAACAGCCCACCGTAAAACTTGGCAAGCTCTTCGTCCAGATGCGGCACCAGCGCTGCGAAGCGCTCGCAGGAGCGTGCTTCAACAATGGCACCCACAATCAGGGCGTCAGTCAGCCGGTAGGGATTGTGGTTGCGCACCAGCTTGCGCAATGCCCCCGCATAACGCGCCGAACTGACGTTGGCCATCGGGATTTCGCGCTTGCGGATGATGCTCAGCACCTGCTCGAAATGCCGAAGCTCTTCACGGGCCAGGCGCGACATCTTGCTCAGCAGGTCGAATTTGTCGTTGTACTGGAACATGAACTGAAACGCCGCCCCGGCCGCCTTTTTCTCGTTGTTCGCATGATCGATCAACAGAATGTCCAGATTGCGCAAAGCGGCCTGAACCCAACTGTCAGGCGTGCGGCACAGCAGAAAGGCTTCGATTTCGGGGATCGGGTACATAAGCTCACAGATAGCGGGTTTGCAAGGTCGCGCATTATACGAGGGGTGCGCGCCCGGGGCGACAGAAATGCTGTGATCCAGATCAAGCGACGACCCGATGCACTGCAACTATAGTTGTGGAGCACAACTTGCCTTGTGGAGATTAGCCCCATGCAGTCTATTCGCAGCATCCTGGTGGTCATCGATCCCAACCACGCCGACAGCCTGGCCCTCAAGCGCGCGAAACTGATTGCCGGGGTTACTCAGGCTCATCTGCACCTGCTGATCTGTGACAAGGATCATCCCCATACGCAACAACTCAACGAACTGAAAAGAAACCTTCAGGAAGAAGGCTTCACCGCCAGCGCGGAACAGCACTGGGAAGAGTCCACCCACAAGACCATCTGCAAGGTGCAACAAACCGAAGGCTGCGGCCTGGTCATCAAGCAACACCTGCCGGACAACCCGCTGAAAAAGGCCCTGCTCACTCCCGACGACTGGAAACTGCTGCGTTATTGCCCAAGCCCGGTGCTGATGGTCAAGACGTCAAGGCCCTGGACAGGCGGCGTGATTCTCGCGGCTGTGGATGTCGGCAATGCGGATGAAGAACACAAGACGCTGCATTACAGCATCGTCGATCACGGCTATGACATTGCAGCACTGGCCAAGGGGCACTTGCACGTCATAAGCGCCCATCCGTCGCCCATGCTGTCGGCTGCCGACCCGATCTACCAGCTCAAGGAAAGCATCGAAACCCGATACCGGGAGCAATGCCAGGCGTTCCAGACGGAATTCGATATCGACGACAGCCACCTGCACATCGCAGAGGGTCCGGCTGATGTGCTGATTCCCTTTACGGCCCACCAGCTCGACGCAGTGGTCACCATCATCGGCACCGTGGCGCGTACCGGTCTTTCAGGCGCACTGATCGGCAACACCGCCGAAGTGGTACTCGACTCGCTGGAAAGTGATGTGCTGGTGCTCAAGACCGAGGAGATCATCCGGCATCTGGAGGAGAGGTTTGATGAATGATCACCGGCTCCCACGGCAGGAAAATCTCAATCCCCGAGCGCATCCTTCAGGAACCCCGGCGCGATATATCGCTGGTAATGGGCTTCGGACAGCAGGAAAAACTCACGGTCGATAGCATCGCGCAATTCAGGCAGTGCCCAGTCGCGAAACTCCGGCAGCAGCACGAAGCCATAAGCCTCGACCTGATTGATGACCCGCGCACCGCGAGCGATCAATTGATAGGCCCAGCAATATTCGGACTGATGGGCCACAAAGCGGATCTTGCGCTGGACGAGTTGCATGCGCAGCTTCTCGACATCGAAGACTTCGAGCTTGGCCGCCATCACCTGGACCAGCAGTTGCTCCAGGCGCAGCCAGACCGCTCTTTTCTCGTCTTCGTTGTAGCCATTCCAGTTGACCACCTCATGGTGGAAACGCTTGCAGCCACGGCACACCAGGTCCCCATAAACAGTGGAGCAAAGGCCGACACAAGGCGTTTTGATGATTTGATCAGGCATGGCTGGCAGGACAAGGGCAGGCGAAACGAGAAGGCATGTTAGCCCTTTGTCTAACAAGGGTCACCCCCGAAGATGTAGGGTCTAACTTACCTTTAGCGAAGTTTTGCCGTAGAATCGTCGAGCCTTAGAAGGCGCCAATGTCCGTTAGAAGCTGTTTTCAAAGCGTCACGAGCACAGTCAAGTTAATCCCGCAGTACGGTGTCGACAGGCCATTCCCTCATCACGAATGGCCGTGTCGACCTGACATCCCCCCCGTCCTGCAGGCGTAAAACTTTGAAAACAGCTTCGTTAGGAATTGCCGATACCCTGCCAACAAGGCTCGAAAGCCTTGCGTGGGTGCAGACAATTTCTGGATGAGCGTCCCGGACACCCATTTGGGACCACTGATGAGGGTAATACTGTGCTTGAAGCCTACCGCAAACACATCGAAGAGCGTGCCGCCCAGGGTATCGTGCCCCAGCCGCTTAACGCCGAACAAACTGCAGACCTTATTGAGCTGCTGAAGAATCCTCCCGCTGGCGAAGAAGATTTCCTTGTCGACCTGATCACCAACCGCATTCCACCAGGCGTGGACGAAGCGGCGTACGTCAAGGCCGGCTTCCTGTCTGCTCTGGCCAAGGGCGAAGCCACTTCCCCGCTGATCGACAAAAAACGCGCTACCGAACTGTTGGGCACCATGCAAGGTGGCTACAACATCGTGACTCTGGTTGCGTTGCTCGACGACGCCGAACTGGCACCGGTCGCAGCCGAACAGCTCAAGCACACCCTGCTGATGTTCGATGCTTTCCACGACGTCGCTGAAAAAGCCAAGAGCGGCAATGAGCACGCCAAGGCCGTCCTGCAATCCTGGGCTGACGGCGAGTGGTTCAAGAAGCGCCCTGTACTGGCTGACAAGATCAGCCTGCGCGTCTTCAAGGTCACCGGCGAAACCAACACCGACGACCTGTCCCCGGCACCGGATGCCTGGTCCCGTCCGGATATCCCGCTGCACGCCCTGGCCATGCTGAAAATGGCCCGTGAAGGCATCGTGCCTGACGTGCAAGGCTCCATCGGCCCGATGAAGCAGATCGAAGAAATGCGCGGCCAGGGTTTCCCTATCGCCTACGTCGGTGACGTGGTCGGTACCGGTTCCTCGCGTAAATCGGCAACCAACTCGGTTCTGTGGTTCTTCGGCGACGACGTTCCTTATGTTCCGAACAAGCGTGCCGGCGGTTTCTGCTTCGGCAGCAAGATCGCCCCGATCTTCTACAACACCATGGAAGATGCTGGCGCACTGCCAATCGAATTCGACGTTTCCAACATGCACATGGGCGACGTGATCGACCTGTACCCGCATGAAGGCAAAGTCACCAAGCACAACAGCGACGAAGTCCTGACCACCTTCGAGATGAAGACTCCGGTCCTGCTCGACGAAGTACGTGCCGGTGGCCGTATCCCTCTGATCATCGGTCGCGGTCTGACCGGCAAGGCACGCGCCGAGCTGGGCCTGCCACCATCGGATCTGTTCAAGACTCCGGATCAGCCGGCTGCCAGCACCAAGGGTTTCACCCTGGCGCAGAAAATGGTCGGCAAGGCATGCGGCGTAGAAGGTATCCGTCCGGGCACCTACTGCGAACCGAAGATGACCACCGTCGGTTCCCAGGACACCACTGGCCCGATGACCCGCGACGAGCTGAAAGATCTGGCTTGCCTGGGCTTCTCCACCGATCTGGTCATGCAGTCCTTCTGCCACACTGCTGCTTATCCAAAGCCGATCGACGTCAAGACTCACCACACGCTGCCTGATTTCATCATGACCCGTGGCGGTGTTTCCCTGCGTCCAGGCGACGGCATCATCCACAGCTGGCTGAACCGCATGCTGCTGCCTGACACCGTCGGCACCGGTGGCGACTCCCACACCCGCTTCCCGATCGGTATCTCCTTCCCGGCCGGTTCCGGTCTGGTCGCGTTCGCTGCTGCCACCGGCGTTATGCCGCTGGACATGCCTGAGTCGATCCTGGTCCGCTTCAAGGGCAAGCTGCAACCTGGCATCACCCTGCGCGACCTGGTTCACGCCATTCCTTACTACGCCATCCAGGCTGGCCTGCTGACCGTAGAGAAGAAAGGCAAGAAGAACGCCTTCTCCGGCCGCATTCTGGAGATCGAAGGTCTGGAAAACCTCAGCATCGAACAGGCTTTCGAGCTGTCCGACGCTTCGGCCGAACGTTCGGCTGCCGGTTGCACCATCAAGCTGGCAAAAGAGCCGATCATCGAGTACCTGAACTCCAACATCACCCTGCTGCGCTGGATGATCGAGCAAGGCTACGGAGATCCACGCACTCTGGAGCGCCGCGCCAAGGCGATGGAAGCCTGGATTGCCAACCCTGAGCTGCTGGAAGCCGACAAGGACGCCGAGTACGCCGAAATCATCGAAATCGACCTGGCCGACGTCAAGGAGCCTGTGCTCTGCGCGCCGAACGACCCGGACGACGCACGCCTGCTGTCTTCGGTACAGGGCGAGAAGATCGACGAAGTGTTCATCGGTTCCTGCATGACCAACATCGGCCACTTCCGCGCTGCGGGCAAGTTGCTGGATCAGGTCAAAGGCCAGTTGCCAACTCGTCTGTGGCTGTCGCCTCCGACCAAGATGGACGCTCACCAACTGACCGAAGAAGGCTACTACGGCATCTACGGCAAGGCTGGCGCACGCATGGAAATGCCGGGCTGCTCGCTGTGCATGGGTAACCAGGCTCGCGTAGAACCGAACTCCACCGTGGTTTCGACTTCGACCCGTAACTTCCCGAACCGTCTGGGTGACGGCGCGAACGTCTACCTGGCTTCGGCCGAGCTGGCGTCCGTCGCTTCGATCCTGGGTCGCCTGCCGACCGTCGAGGAGTACATGAGCTACGCGAACCAGATCGACACCATGGCAGCGGACGTATACCGCTACCTGAGCTTCGATCAGATCGCCGAGTTCCGCGAAGCCGCTGCGAACGCCAATATCCCGGTCGTTCAAGCGTAAGCACGAAACACAGCGTTAAAAGAACCCCATCCTTGTGATGGGGTTTTTTATTGACCGCTCATTCATCCCGGCTTCCCGGCCGCCTCAATAAAATGCTTGCGGCGATATATTTCGCATGTTAAATAATTTACTTCACATACGAAATAAATCCCATGAAGACGACAAACCACTCGATCACCTGCCGTGACGGCTATAACGTCGAAGTGACTCTCCATAACGGCGCCAGCCCTGCAAAGGCAGTGGTTCAGATCAACCCGGCGACGGGTGTCACCGAGCGCATGTACTTCCCGTTCGCTCACTATCTGGTCGCCAACGGTTTCACGGTCATCACCTACAACTACCGGGGAGTCAGCAGGAACGGGCCTCATCCGAAAACCGTCAAGGCGGGGTTTATTTCGTGGGCTGACAACGATGTCGAAACCGTCACCCACTGGGTGTCCGGGCAGTACAGCGGTATTCCTCACCTGGCGGTGGGCCATAGCTTCGGCGGGCATGCCATCGGGTTATGCGAAAGCAGCAGCAAACTCAAGGCGGCGGTGACTGTATGCGCCCACGCGGGCTGCCTGAGATTTATAAGGCCCTGGCAGGAGCGCTTGAAAGTGGCGATCCTGCTCAAAGCCCTGGGCCCGATCAGCGCAAATTTTCTGGGCTACTTTCCGGGGCGCAGGCTGGGGATTGGCGAAGATCTGCCAGCAGATGTCATGCGCGAGTGGTCACGCTGGACCAGCCTTCGCCAGTACTTCTTTGACGACCCCTCGGTCAACGCCTCTGCCCGCTTCGCTCGACCGACGTTGCCGATTCTGGCCGTGGGTGTCGACGATGATCCATGGGCCCCCGCCGAAGCCATCGACTTGATGGCGGGACACCTGACTGGCTGTACTGTAGAACGACGCCAGTTTGGCCCGGCAGACAGCGGCGGCTCAGCGATAGGGCATCTGGGCTTTTTCCGTCAACAACATGCCGACACGCTATGGCCAGTAGTGGCAAGATGGCTGGAAACTCAGTTACCGGGTAATCCGAATGGCGCATGACCGTCGCTACGTCTATTTGTTGAATGCCGCTCAAAAGAGCCTGTCCAGATACATAGAACGGCATATCTCGAATCGAGCGGGCATCAGCGCAACCCAGGCTGGCGCTCTCTTTGTACTCAACGGGCAGGATGGGGCTCTCAGCGGCGAAGTCGCGCTGGCGCTGGATATCGCCCCCTCGGCCATGACCGGGCTGGCGGACCGCATGGTCAAGTCGGGGCTGATCGAGCGCCGCGTCGATGAACATGACAAACGCAGCTTTCGTTTGTGGCTGACGGATGCAGGCCGGACAGCGACCTTGCAGGCCACATCGGAACTGGCACCGCTGAATGAAAAACTGACCCAAGCGTTCAGCGATGAGGAAATGGAGGTTGTTTCCAGATGGCTCGCAGCAGTCAGGGATCGCAGCCAGTGACAGCCTGATTCAGACTCCGCGCCGGTCAATGACAGGCGCATGTTGCGTCATCAGCTCAGCTACCCAATCGATAAATACCCGAAGCTTGAGACTGATATGCCGGTTGGGCGGAAATGCCACGTACATCGGCATAGAATCCATGCGCCAATCCTTGAACAGCGGCACCAGATCACCCCGCTCCAGATGAGCTTTGGCCATGTAGTCTGGCACCCACAGAACACCCATGCCGGCCAGACCTGCAGCCAGGTAGGCATTGCCATCGTCCACCGCCAGCACGTAACGCCCATGGACATGAAGACTCTCACCCTCGCGGTGCATGGCATAAGGCAGGGCCTTGCCGGTACGCGCCCACAGGAAACCGACGATGCGGTGATGGGAATCCTCCAGCTCTCGCGGATGCGCAGGTTTGCCGACCCGCTCCAGATAGCTCGGTGCCGCATACACGCCAAGCCTGAGATCACCGACACGCCGAGCCATCAGGGATTGGTCGGTCAACTCGCCACCGCGAACCACACAATCCACATTCTCACCGATCACATCCACGATACGGTCGCTGACGCCCATATCGATCTGGATATCCGGGTATCGCGCATGAAACTCAGGCAGGGCCGGCATCAGAATCGTGCTGGCAAACGGGCTGGGCACATCCACCCGCAGCCGCCCTCTGGGCAAGGCCGAAGCGCTGGACAGGCTGGTTTCGGCATCGTCCAGGTCAGCCAGCAGCCTGACAACGCGCTCGTAATAAACCGCGCCATCAGCCGTGACATTGACCTTGCGCGTCGTTCGGTTGAGCAACTTGACCCGCAAGCGGGCTTCCAGTTGCTGCACCAGTTGCGTCACAGTGGTCTTACTCATGTGCAGGGTTTCGGCTGCTTTGGTAAAACTCCCCGCCTCTACCACCCGCGCAAAAGCCTGCATCGCATCGAAACGATCCATCTCCACCCCGAATAGCTGTTGGATTGTTTGGTTTTTACAAACAGTGATAGCTACAGTTGCTCGTTTATCGCCCGGATACAAGCCCTTAGAGTTCTCCCATCGTTAATGACCGGTCACCCCGACCTGTCGATGGAGATCAACCATGACAAAGCGTGATGCAGTTTTCCCCGCCGGACGCCTGGAGCTTTATGAACGCAATCGCTATTCGCCTGCGATCCGCTCCAATGGCTTTCTGTTCGTTTCCGGCCAGGTCGGCAGCAAGGAAGACGGCTCGCCGGAGCAGGATCTGGTGGTACAGGTCAGGACAGCCTTCAACAATCTGAATGCCATCCTGAAAGAGGCGGGTTGCACCTTCGATGACGTAGTCGATGTCACCGTCTTCATGGTCGACCCCGAATCGAAGTTCGAGAAAATCTGGACGGTGTTCCCTGAGTTCTGGGGCCAGGCACCGCACCCGACACTGACGGCAGTGGGCGTCACCTGGCTTTATGGCTTTGATTTCGAGATCAAGGTGATTGCAAGGATTCCAGAAGTACTTGAGGGTTAAGCAATCCGCCTGGGAAAAGGTGTCACTACGGACAGGGTCATTGCACCGCCGTGACATCGAACCCCGAATGCTTCAACACCTGTAGAGCGGGAGAAGTGCTCAAGTAGTTAATCCAGGCCTGGGCTGCGTGGGGTTGCACAGCATTTTCTGCAACCGCCGCAGCAATCACATTGACGTTCTGGGCAGCATCGGGCAATGGCCCTACGACGTGAATGCCCGGCACTGCAAGCAACTCGCTCATTTGTTGCAGACCCACTTCTGCATCGCCACGCATCAGTGCATGCCCAACCAGCTCCGGCGCTTCGACAATCACACTTTTCGGCTTTAACCGGTCGGCAATACCTAATTGAGGAAACAGGGTTCGCGCCACATAAACCCCGCTCACGCCACTGGAAAATGCGACAGACCTGGCGGCAAGCAGCACGCTACGCAAGTTATCAGCAGTAGAGATATCAGGCTGAAGCGCTCCTGCCTTGATCGCCAACCCGACACGCGATGTGGCGAGATCGACTTTAGTATCGGCAAATAAATATCCCGACCGGACTAGCTCATCCAGCGCCGGGCTGAGCATTATCGCCACATCGACCACCTCGCCACTCTTGATACGCACAGGCAATGCATCGGGAGCTGCGCCATAAGAGGCTCCTCAGGAAAAAATCAGACGATGACGGGTTGATGACTCGAAATCGGCGGCGGCCATCTTCTCGAAGGCCGGCTTCAGTGCCGTGGTAGCCAGCACATGAATATCGGCCGCATTGGCGAAAGGGCCTGATAACAGCAACCCAAAAACACTCAGTAACTGTGTGGCCCTCACTACACGGGCAAAGCATTGCATTTCATATTCCTCGACACCCGGGCTCGCAAACCAGTGCAGTCATGGAGATGACCGCACTGGCTGTCCTGTCTTATTGCGCTCTGGCTTGAAGAAGTTTGACGACAGCCTCTCCCAGGGTCGTTGCAGAGGCAGGGTTCTGGCCCGTCACCAGACGACCATCGACCACCACACGGTTCTCAAAGACCGGTGCTTCTTCAAACGTTGCGCCTGCGGCCTTCAAAGCGCTTTCCAGCTCAAAGGGAACGATCTTGTCGTAATTGCGCGAAGCCTCTTCCTCGGCTGTAAACCCCGTAAGACGACGCCCCTTGATCAAGCGCTCGCCATTGCTGAGCTTCACATCGATCAGACCTGCCGGGCCATGGCAGACGGCACTGACAATCCCCTTGTTCTCATAAATCGTACGCACGATGCCATCGAGTTCAGGATTACGAACAAAGTCCCACATCGGGCCATGGCCGCCTACCAGCAGGACCGCCGCGTATTCAGACGGGTCCACATCCGACAGTTTGAGGGTGTTGCCAAGCTTGTTGCGGTGTTCCGGGCGGGTCCAGAATGCAAGGGTCGCCTTGTCATTGAGGTCGAAACCATCGAACGGAGCCAGTCCCCCTTTCGGGCTGGCGATATCGTAGTCCAGCCCTGCCTTGTCGAAGACCTCGACCGGATGGGTAAGCTCTGGAAACCAGAAGCCCCCAACCTGGTCAGGAGTCTTTTTATCCAGACTGGAAACGACGAGCAGTATTCTTTCGCGCTTCTGATTTTCCTGGGCAAAAACGGGAGTCGCGAAAACTGCAAATGCGGCAATCGCACAGACAAGCCCCGCAAAGTACCTTGCAATCGACATGTTTACTTCCATCAAGTTATTGGCTGTTGCAATCACTGTATTCGTAACCAAAGCGATGAAATAGCCGGTCAGGGCCGAACAGACTGTTTAATAAAACAATGTAATAAGCATGAATTGGCACTGAAAAATGACGTACAGTGCACCGGTCCATGGCGCACCGAATCGGCATGAAGAAACCAGATGAACCACCCCGACAGCTTTGATGGATTGTCAGAATTTCTGGCGATATCCAGGCGACTGAGTATTCGTAAAGCCGCTCTCGATCTTGGCAAAACGCCAGGAGCGGTTAGCCAGGCCTTGCAGAAAATGGAACATCGCCTGGGTGTGCAACTCTTTCATCGCACCACCCGCAAGATGGCGCTGACAGAAGCAGGTATAAACCTGCTGTCGAGAGTCGAGCCGGCAGCACAAGCCATTGCAACAGGGCTGGAAGATGCAGCTCAGTCGGCAAAGGCTCCATCGGGAACGCTCAGGCTCATCGTGGAGCGCCTGGCCCTGCCACATGTGATAGAGCCTGTCTTACCCGCCTTTCGTGAAGCCTGGCCCAGGTTGAATGTGGACATCACCGTCAGCAATCGCCATGAGAACTTTGTCTCGGAAGGTTATGACGCGGGCATTCTGATCGGCTCATACATTGAGCAGGACATGATCGCGGTGCGGCTTTCAAAACCCTTCCAGTGGGCTGTCTTCGGGTCGCCGGAATACTTCAGGACCCACGGAAAACCGAAGGTATCCCAGGATCTCCTACATCACGAATGCATTCGGTTTCGTCGCCCGGAAAAGGGCGATATCTATCGCTGGGAGTTCGTCGAAAACAAGGAAACCGTCAGGATAGAGCCAAACAGCGCCATTACCGTCAATGACGGAGAGCTGATGCGCAGCCTGGCCGTCAAAGGCGTCGGGCTCATCTACTCCTCAACCTTTCACACCTCGCGTGAACTGGCCAACGGCACGCTCGAGCCTGCACTGCTTGATAGCTCCCCGAGTAGTGACGGGCTGTTTCTCTACTTTCCACGATCGGCCCGCAACCAGCCAAAGCTGCGCGCATTCATTGATATGTGCTCAGAAGTATTGAAGACACGGTAACCCGCAGCAATCACAACGCCCACCCCAGCGTCATCGCCGTCAGCACCAGGTAGCGCACCCCTTTCGCCAGCGTGACGATCAGCAGAAAACGCCAGAACGGCTCGCGCATGACGCCCGCGATCATGGTGATGGGGTCGCCGATGATCGGCACCCAACTGAACAGTAGCGCCCAGCGTCCGTAGCGCTTGTAAGTGTGCTGGGCCTTGTCCAGATGACGCTCGCTGACCGGAAACCAGCGCCGATGCCGAAAGCGTTCGATGGAACGCCCCAGATACCAGTTCACGGCTGATCCCAGGACATTGCCTGACGTGGCAACCAGCAGGAGCAGAACCGTTGCATAGCGCTCCGAAAGCAGCATGCCGACCAGCACGGCTTCGGACTGCAGCGGTAACAGCGTGGCAGCGCCGAATGCCACCGCAAAGAGTCCCAGATAACTTGTCAGCTCGAACATCGAGTCATACCTTAATGCTGCCGCGAAACCGGAGGAAATTTATTCGCGAATTACCGTTTTCGCGAATAAATTCGCTCCTACACAGCATCCAGAGGCGGAACCACACCTTCCGACAGCATCTTGAGCAGTCGTACCCGACGACGCTCCAGATCGTTGATCTGCTGCTCTATGGAGGCCAGCCGTTCACGTTGCGCAGCGGTGGTATCCGGGCACACCGCAGCACCTTCTATCATGCGCATGCAGTCGGGAAAGCTGCGGATCTCTGCCAGGCTGAACCCCGTTGCGATCATGCGCTGGATCTGTCTGACTTGCGTGACAGCTATCGCAGGAAACGTGCGATAGCCGTTGTTGGCGCGCATGGACTTGAGCAAACCATGCTCATCGTAATGGCGGATCGAACGCACACTGGCGCCGGTTTCTCGTGCGAGTTCGCCAATGCTCATGGTGCTTTTTGGGGTGGGCTTTGTCATGGATGCTGACCTGAGGCCGGGCAGGAAAGGTAACACGTTTTTTTGCTTGACCCTCACACTTGAGTGAGGGTTGAGACTGCGGGCAACCCTTGAACCCGGAGTCATATCGTGTCCCTTCAACCAGCTTTGCATCGCTTCTACACACTGCTTGTCTCAGCAATCCTGTTGGCCACTTCGGCGCTCGCCCAGGCGCAAACGAAAAGCTATACGGTTACAGCACCCGACGGCGTCACTCTGGCAGTTCAGGAGGCCGGCAACCCGGACGGCCCGGCCATCGTTTTCATTCATGGCCTGCTCGGCAGCCACTTGAACTGGGACGCTCAGGTAAACAGCCCGCTGCTGCAACGCTATCGAATGATCACCTATGACCTGCGCGGCCACGGCCTCTCCGGCAAGCCTTCGGATGCTCAGGCGTATGCCGACGGAAACCGCTGGGCCGATGACCTCGCCGCAGTCATAAAAGCCTCGCACGCTGAAAAGCCTGTGCTGGCGGGCTGGTCGCTGGGCGGTGTGGTCATCTCCAACTATCTGGCCAGGTATGGTGACAGCCGGATTGCAGGCGCACTGTATGTCAACGGCGTCATCGAACTGAAGCCCGAGCAGATCGTGGCGCATCCCGAGGTTTACCGGGACCTGAACTCCACCGACCTGAAGACCCACCTCGATACCGTGCGCACATTCCTTGCCCTGTGCTTCCACACACCGCCCGACACCCAGACCTTCGAGCGGTTGTTTGCCAATGCCGCGATGGCGTCCTGGAACATGCAAAAGGCTGTTCAGTCCATGACCGTGGAAGCCGCCAGGGGCCTGGGCAATGCAAAGGTGCCGGTGTTATTGCTGTATGGCTCGCGCGACGCACTGGTACAGGCCCGGCCTTCGATTGCACGCGCTACGCAACTGAATCCGAATGTGCAGAGCAAACTCTATGAACACTCAGGCCATGCTCCCTTCGTAGAGGAAGCAGAACGCTTCAATCGTGACCTGGCGGCTTTCATTGATTCAACGTCGGTGCGTTGATGGATAGGCATAGCAAGGTTTGTGGCATCGTCGTCACAAACACTCCTGCGCCGCCCGCTCGAATCGGGAAGTGATGAGCGTCGATGCCAATAGCTGGCGCTCATACAAAAACACTTTTCCGCCTGCCGGAGCCTTGTAGGCCTCAATAACGTTGTCAGCCGCTACCGGGCTGGAGACGACAATCCTGTAGTGCCGCTGGGATTGCGACAACACCGGGTTCAATGAATGTTCCTGCAGTTTGGGCATTACACACTGCACGTATTCATCGGGAGCCTTACTGGTTTGCAAAATAAGCGTCGGTTGATTCGGTGCAGAAGCGCAGCCACTCAACAACGCAAAAACGACGGCAAAGGCCGGGAGAGTTAAAAGGCGCATGTGAAGATCCTGAAATAAAAAACGGCTCATCGAGCCGTATGTCCAATGCGCGCATTTTCCATATTTATTACAGGGAATAGAATCTCTGATTTCTGATAGTCACTATCAGCACCGCCAATGAATTCAAACGTACTTCATCACTGCAACCCCATTGCCGTCAATCCTGGCGGCCCATTTCCTGGGCCTGCCAGAGCGTTTGAAACAGCCCGCCCGCGCTGCGTAATTGCTCGGGTGGGCCGTCTTCGACGATACGGCCTTGCTGAATCACCAGCACCCGATCGAACCTGGTAAGTGTGGTCAATCGATGGGCGATGGCAAGGACTGTGCGGCCGCGCATCAGGCTGCTGAGCGCTGACTGGATGATGGCTTCGGAGCTTGAATCCAGGGCGGCGGTGGCTTCGTCGAGTAACAGGATCGGGGCGTTCTTGAGAAAGGCCCGGGCTATGCCGAGGCGCTGGCGCTGACCGCCAGAGAGCATCACGCCCCGCTCGCCCACCAGCGCGTCATAGCCTTGGGGCAACTGGTCGATGAACTCGTGGCAATAAGCATTGCGGGCGGCTGCGATCACTTCCTCGCGAGTGGCCTCGGGTCTACCGTAAGCAATGTTTTCGTAGATGCTGCGGTTGAACAAGGTTGGCTCCTGAGGCACTACGGCTATCTGTCGGCGCAGGCTGTCCTGGCTGATCTGCCGAAGGTCGCGGCCATCGATGCGAATGCTCCCCGTACTGACGTCATCCAGACGTTGCAGCAAGCCCAGCAACGTGGTTTTGCCTGCGCCGGACGGGCCGACGATGCCCACTCTTTGCCCCGGCTCGATGCGCAAGGTCAGCCCGCACAACACCTGCCTGCCGCCAGGATAGGCATAGCCAACCTCTTGCAGTTCGATGGCACCGGATGGTACGGCCCATTCCTGCTCGGTATCGCTGAGTTCGTAGGGCTTGGCGATAACGGCCAGCGTATCGCCAATGGCCCCCATATGCTGGCTGGTCTCGACCAACGCCAGCGCCAGATCCCGTGAGCCATGCAGGATGCGAAACGTCAGCGCGCTGACCATCACCACGTCACCGACGCTCACGGCCCCGCGCGTCCAGAGCAGAATGGACCAGGCCAGCATGGTCCCGGCCATGCTCGCCAGACACAGGTCATGCAGCACTCGCGCCTTTTCAACGTACATCCAGCTACGACTCTGCGCCCGTGCCTCGGTGCGGATCTTGGCATCCAGCCTCAGCCGTTCCCGATCCCGTGCCGCGAAGGCCTTGATCGTCCAGACGTTGTTGACCAGATCCACAAGCTCACCGCCCACACTGGCCGCTTGCGCCGCATATAGCTGATGACGACTGCGCCCGCGAATGCCGAAGAAGGTGATGATCGCCGCCACCAGCACCACGAAAGCCACCAGCGCCAGTGCCATCTGGATGCGTACCGTGGCCAGTATCACCACCGCGCCGAGAAAATCGACGCAGGGCGGAATGATCTTCCACAACAGCGCACTGTAGATCTGCCCTGCCGCCGCGCCGGTGGCCGAAATGCGGCTGCCCAGGGCTCCGGCGTAGTGCTCGGCAAAGTAGCGCATCGGGTGTCCGGTCAGGTGGCTGAACAGGTCCACCCGCATGTCCGCGCAACTGGCGACCACCGTGCGGCAGCCCAGCCAGCCACCCAGACGCCAGAACAGGTTTTCGATGGCGATCAGAAAGATAAACAACCCGAAGGCGAACCAGACCCCGGAACGATTCCCCTCGCCGCCCATGCTGTCGACCAGCAGCTTCATGCCGTACTGCACGGCCACTGCGCAACTGGCGGCGGCGATCACCAGCGTTGCCATACCGCCATAGGCCCATGGCCGACGCCTGGCGTAGCCCCACAGAAAACGTCCGGCATTCGGGTTGGGCGGCACACTTTGCGCAATGTTCATGCGGGCGGCCTCTTGGGAATACGTACTCGGGCTTCAGCCAGACGTAAAGCGAAGCGGGCCAGGGCTTCGCGGGTCGGCGGGTCTTCGGGGCGCAAGCCACTGGCATCGGCATAACCAAGCAGGCCGCTGTTGCAGTATCGGTCGTCATCCCAGCCGGGATAGTCGAGCACCGGGTACAGGCACAGGCCACGCAGATCGACGCCCTTGATCAATGCCAGGATTGCCTGTTCCCCGACATAATCCAGCCATGGCCCGCGCCCGATACCCTCGGTACCGGTTTCGCTGATCACCAGAGGGCGGCCATAACGGGCGTGAACTTCCATCAGCATGCCAACCAATGGCCGAAAATGTGGCTCGCCGAGACGGATCGTCGGCCCGTCCAGGTACCATTGATTATGTGGATAGAAGTTCACGCCGAGGATATCCAGAAAAGCCTCATGCCCTCCCAGGCCAGGCCAGCTTCGGCCACTGATCAGGTCCCAGCTTTCGTACTGAGCCATGCGATAGGCCTCGGCCGCTTCGACATCACCGGCCCGCTGTCGCACAGCACGAACATGAATCAATGGATCGGCATGGATGAAACGCGCCCGTGAATCGACCTCGCGAATGGCGCTCATGGCTGCAATGCTCGCACGCACCAACTGGTGCTTGAGTTCGGTGCCGCGCTTATGGCCCAGCGGATAGAAATAGCCGACCTCGCCACCGCCCCATGCCCAGAAAGAGGGCTCGTTGATCGGGCAGTAAAACGGCACGGCATCACTGGACTCGCGCACCCGCCTGGCCACCGCCTGGGCCATGCGGGCGAAACGCTCGACGAAGACCGGTCGCCAGATATCCAGATCGTCCGGATATCCGTAGTGACCGAGATCCCAGATCACCTGAGTGCCGGTCCTCGTGGCAGCCAGCAACAGCGGCTCCAGACTGCTGAAGTCATAATGGCCGGGACGTGGCTCGATCAGGTGCCAGCGCACGCCGTCGCGTACCGTGCGCATTCCATACCCGGCAAGGCTGCGATAATCCTGCTCGGCCCAGCGGTCATGCCCGGTTGAGGCAATCAGGTCCAGACGCTTCCCGTCGCCGCGACGGCTGCTGGTGCATTCAAAGCCTCCCATGAGAAAACTGGCGAACGCTTCAGGCTCGCTCATGAGAAGCGCCCTCGGCCGTTGCGCCGCGGGTCTGAGCAATACGTTGGTAAAGCGCCAACGCCTGTCCCACCACCTGATCCATGTTGTAGTACTTGTAGGTGCCCAGCCGACCGAGGAAGGTCACGCCTTCGGTGGCATCCCCCAGATCCTTGTAGCGTTGATACAGCGCGGCATTTTCCGCAGCCGGCACCGGGTAATAAGGATCACCTTCGGCGCAGGGGTATTCATAGGTCACGCTGGTTTGCGCATGCTCCTGGCCGGTCAGGTGCTTGTACTCGGTGACGCGGGTATGGGGCACCGTCTCGTCGGGATAGTTGACCACCGCCACGTCTTGAAAGCGCTCCTGCGCCAGGGTCCGGTGCTCGAAACGCAGGGAACGGTAAGGCAGACGCCCAAGGGAATGGCCGAAGTATTCGTCCACCGGCCCGCAATACACCAGATGGCCACGGGGCAATAACCGGTCGATCTCGGCGAAATCCACACCCAACAGAATGTCGATGCCCGGATGATTGAGCATTCGCTCGAACATGGCGGTGTAGCCCTGCTGCGGCATCATCTGAAAGCTGTCGGTGAAATAGCGGTCATCGGCGTTGGTCCGCGCTGGCACACGGGCAGTGACCGAACGATCAAGCTGAGCCGGATCGAGCCCCCATTGCTTGCGGGTGTAGCCACGAAAGAACAGCTCGTACAGCTCGCGCCCCACCTGACCGACCACCACGTCCTCGGCGCTGCGTATCGGGTCGACCGGCTCGGCGCGTTGGGCAAGAAAGCGCTCGGCGCCCGCCTCGTCCAGTTCCAGGCCATACAGCCGATTGAGCGTGGTCAGGTTGATCGGCACCGGCACCTGTTGCCCACGCACCTGAGCCAATACTCGATGCTCATAGGGACGCCATTCGGTGAAGCGCGACAGGTAATCGACAATCCGTTGCGCATTGGTGTGGAAGATATGCGGTCCATAGCGATGAACCAGGATCCCGGCTTCGTCCAGATGATCGTAGGCATTGCCGCCGATATGCCCACGACGGTCGATCAGCAATACTTTCAGCCCAAGCCCGCAGGCCAGTCGCTCGGCCAGCACGCTGCCCGCGAAACCGGCGCCGACGATGAGATAGTCGTAGAAGGGTGCGCCGCCTTCCCCTTGCAATTGCCCGGCACGGTAGCGGGCCTGTTCAAGTGTCAGGCGAGGCATGTGATGTGCTCCATCATGGCGTTCCAGGTGCAATCCCAGCTCATACCGGCCAGGGCCTGATCGGCCAGATGAAACAACGCATCACGGTCCTGGCGCTGGATCAGCGCGGCTTCGATGGCAGTGACGAAACCGGGGACATCTTCGGCAATGTGTACCACCGGGCAAGCGCCATAGGTGCGCACCACATCGCGGATCGGCGTACTCACCACCGGGCAGCCACCTGCAAGGTATTCAGGTGTCTTGGTCGGACTGATGAAACGTGTGGCTTCATTGAGCGCAAAGGGCATCAGCGCCACGTCCCAGCCACTCAGGTAAGCGGGCAATTCGCTGTAGGCCCTGGCGCCCAGGTAATGAATGTTGGGCAGACTCGGCAGACTGGCCAGATCGATCTTGACCACAGGGCCAAGGACCACCAGGTGCCAGTCAGGTCGCTGCCGGGCCAGTCCTTCCAGCAAGACGAGATCGAGACGCTCATCCACGACCCCGAAAAAGCCCAGTCGCGGATGAGCGATACCGGCCTGATCGGCGGGCTCGGGCAATGCCTGTCGGGCACTGGCGAAATGTTCGATATCGACACTGCTGGGCATCGCATGGACATTGCCGTGCTGGGCACGCTTGGCCTCCCACAGGCTGACGCCACCCGTGAACACCACATCCGCCAGCGCCAGCAGACGCTGCTCGCGTTCAAGCAACTGTGGCGGCGCCCCCTTGAATGCCGAGAGCTCGTCCATGCAGTCATAGACAGTGCCACGGGCCGACAGATGCTCGCTGAAGCCCAGGCTCATGGGTGTGAAATACCAGCGCAGCAAAACCTCGCGTGGATTGCGCAGCAGGTAATCATCGAGCAGCTCGCGAAGTTGCTGTTCGGTCTGCTCGGCATTCAGCCCGGCAGGCAGATACGGCGTCGCCACCGTCACACCATTGGCCTGAAGAAACAGTTGCAGATGAGCCTGCTGACCCTCGGCTGTCAGTGGCTCCTCGAAAAACAGTACATCGTAGCGCCGCGCCATGCGCGTCATCAGGTGTTGAGGGCGCTGGTAGACAAATCCCCAGCGTAAATGGGAAAGGCAGACAAGCAAGGGACGCATGTTGACAACAACTTCATGGCCTTCGGCCAAATGCTCTGCGACGGGGTATGCAGCCGGGGTTGGAATCATGAGGTTCTCTCCAGAGCAAGTGATGTCGTGGCGATGAGCAAGACACCCGACACAGAGTTATGGACGAGTTCGCTGCGCTGAGCGTTCAGTCGGCACACCTTGATGGCCGACCAGTGACATGACCGTCCGGCCAATTCCCGGAACCGGGGATCGGTACTGCCTTTCGTTATGAAGTAAGCGATCCATTTACATCCGCGCAGACCTTCGCCATAGCGCAACAGCGGTCGCAGCCCACTTATTTCATGCGAAGGTGACTCTATGATCCTTGTGACCGGTGGTGCTGGTTACATCGGAGCCCACGCGGTACTCGCCCTTCTGGAGGTAGGCGAAGATGTGCTGGTTCTGGACAATTTCTGCAACAGCAGCCCACATGCCCTGACACGGATCGAACAGATCTGTGGCCGTCGTCCTGTTCTGGTACAGGGCGATGTACGTAACCGCGGAGTGCTTGCCAAGCTGTTTTCACGCTACCCGATCCGGGCAGTGCTGCACTTTGCCGGCCTCAAGGCCGTAGGCGAAAGCGTGCGCAAGCCGCTGCATTACTACGACACCAATGTCAGCGGCACCATCAACCTGTGCCAGGCGATGGCTGCCGCCGGTGTTTTCACGCTGGTGTTCAGTTCATCAGCCACCGTCTATGGCGGTTGCCGCAAGATGCCCATCGCCGAACAGGCCCGCAGTGGCCGGCCCACCAATCCCTACGGGCAATCGAAGCTCATGGCCGAACAGGTGCTGGGCAGTCTGGCTCGGGCCGATCAACGCTGGCGCATTGCGCTGCTGCGCTACTTCAATCCGGTGGGCGCTCATCCTTCGGGCCTGATCGGCGAATCGCCCAACACAATCCCCAACAACCTGCTGCCCTACCTGCTGCGGGTGGCTGACGGAAAGTTGCCGGTGCTGCCGGTGTATGGCGGGGATTACCCGACGGTGGACGGCAGCGGCGTGCGGGACTACATCCACGTCCAGGATCTGGTCGCCGGGCATCTCGATGCCTTGCACTACCTGCGCACCCACAGCGGAATCCGCGCCTGGAATCTGGGAACCGGCATCGATTATTCGGTGCTGCAAGTGGTGAAGACGTTCGAGCAGGTCACGGGCGTGAAGGTGCCGGTGCAGATGTGCGAGCGACGCCCCGGCGATGTCGCGCAATGCTGGGCCGACCCGTCACGGGCGCGCAGCGAACTGGGCTGGGTCGCCCGGTATGGCCTGGAAACCATGCTGCGCGATGCCTGGCATTGGCAATGTACAAGCCCCGAAGGCTACGAAGACGGATTGGTCACCATGCAAGAACCGATACCCGGCGTGCCGCTGTCGGCAGGTGGAGCCGCCGCGACAGACGATGGCTTACATGCGCTCTCTATGCCTCGCACGCGGCAGTGATCCTGCGAGCTTTCGCAAATGAGTTCGCTCCCACACCGCCACCGTACAAGCGAATTTATTCGCGAAAATATATTGCCTTCAAAATCCCGCGCCCGAAAAACAAAAAGCCCCGCATCACGACGATGCAGGGCTTTTCGTTACAACCGGGCTAGACCATCAAACCGCGACGGCTTGCCCGCTCATTGCCAGGTCCAGCAACTCGCGGTTGGCAACCGCGTACATGGCGTAGTCGGTACCGCTGGCCGCACGCAGCTCGACCAGCATGGCGCGCCAGCGCTCGACCATCGGGGCGTGTTGCTCCAGCCACAGGGCCAGACGCTCTTCCAGATCCTCAGGACCTTCCGGGATCTGCAGCACAGAGATGGTGATCGCCCGCTGTTGCCAGTCGATATCATCACGGAACGCTTCACGGGCCAGCGCCTGCCAGTTGTTTTCCACCGGCAGATTGCTGATCTGTTGCAGGTACCAAGTCACGTCCAGTGCGCTGCCTACCGCGAAATACACCTTGGCCACGTCGGCAGCATTGTGCCCGGTGACGTCGGAAGCTTCGATGATCGGCAACAGGGTGTACAAGTGGCTGGTGCCTGCAACCATGCGGGCCAGCAACTCGGGCACACCGGCTTCCACATAAGCCTTGTAACGCGCCTGCCAGACCTCACGGGTCGGTCCTTCCAGCAACTCATCGAGCTTGAGGCCCAATGCCGCCAGATGCGGACCGAAGTGAGCAACGTCACGACCGGCGTCCAGTTCGTTGCGACGGCTGCGCAAGAACCAGCGTGTGGCACGACGGCCCAGACGCATCAGCTCATCCATCAGCGACAACTGGATTTCAGCCGGGACCTTGTAATCCAGCGCCTCGATCTGACGGAACCAGTGCGGCAGGTGGAAGATGTCACGCACGGTCACGTAGGCAGCCGCCACGTTGGCCGCGCTCATGCCAGTGGACTCCTTGAGCCGCTGCACAAAGGTGATGCCCATGTGGTTGACCAGATCGTTGGCGATCTGGGTGCTGACGATTTCGCGCTTGAGGCGGTGAGCACGCATGGCGGTCGAGAACTTGGCGCTCAGCGACGGCGGGAACGCCGTCTCCATGTCGCGGGTCAGGTAATCGTCATCCGGAACACGGGACTCCAGCAAGGCTTCCTTGAGATCGATTTTGCTGTAGGAGATCAATACCGACAGCTCGGCACGGCTCAGGCCCTGACCGGCCGCAACGCGCTCTGCGATCTGGTCTTCGGCCGGCAGGAACTCGATGGCGCGATCCAGCTTGCCGCGAACTTCGAGGTCATTCATCAGGCGTTTGTATTCAGCGATCCGATCGTAGGCGCGACGTGCCGCCAGCGACAGAGCCTGGGTCTGCTTGTAGTTGTTGCCAAGCACCAGGTTGCCGACTTCGTCGGTCATGCTTTCGAGCAACTGGTTACGTTGCTTCTCGGTCATGTCCCCGGCCTGCACCACTTCGTTGAGCAGGATCTTGATGTTCACTTCGTGGTCGGAGCAGTCCACACCACCGGCGTTGTCGATGAAGTCGGTGTTGGTCGCGCCGCCATTGAGGCCGAACTCGACACGGCCCAACTGGGTCATGCCCAGGTTGCCGCCCTCGCCCACCACCTTGCAACGCAACTCGTTGCCATCGACGCGCAATGCATCGTTGGCCTTGTCGCCCACATCGGCATGGGACTCTTCGCTGGACTTGACGTAAGTCCCGATACCGCCGTTCCACAACAGATCCACCGGAGCCTTGAGCAGCGCGTGCAACAGCTCGGTCGGGGTCAACTTGTCGGCCTTGATGTCGAAGCGCGCTTTCATCTGCTCGGTGATCGCGATGCTCTTCGCGCTACGCGGGAAGATTCCGCCGCCAGCGGACATGATGCTGGTGTCGTAGTCGGTCCAGGCCGAACGCGGCAGGTTGAACAGGCGCTGACGCTCGACGAAGCTGGTGGCAGGGTCCGGGTTTGGATCGATGAAGATATGCAGGTGGTTGAAGGCTGCGACCAGTTGCAGTTTGTCGGACATCAGCAAGCCGTTGCCGAACACGTCACCGGCCATGTCGCCGATACCGATCACACTGATGCTGTCCTGCTGGACATTGATGTCGCGCTCACGGAAGTGACGCTGCACGCCCACCCACGCGCCCTTGGCGGTAATGCCCATCTTCTTGTGGTCGTAACCGGCCGAACCACCGGACGCAAAAGCATCGCCCAGCCAGAAGCCGTAATCGATGGCAATGCCGTTGGCGATGTCGGAGAAGGTCGCGGTGCCTTTGTCGGCTGCCACGACCAAGTACGGGTCGTCGTCATCGTGACGAACCACGTTGGCAGGCGGCACCAGCACGCCTTCCTTGAGGTTGTCGGTGATGTCCAGCAGACCCGAGATGAAGATGCGGTAGCACGCGATGCCTTCAGCCTGGATGTCATCGCGGCTGCCACCCAGCGGCAGGCGACGTGGCAGGAAACCACCTTTGGCACCCACCGGCACGATGACCGAGTTCTTCACCTGCTGGGCTTTTACCAGGCCCAGCACTTCGGTACGGAAGTCTTCTTCGCGATCGGACCAGCGCAGGCCGCCACGGGCCACATTGCCGAAACGCAGGTGAACACCCTCGACGCGCGGCGAGTAGACGAAGATCTCGAACTTCGGCACCGGCTTTGGCAGCTCGGGAATCAGGCGCGGGTTGAACTTGAAGCTGAAGTAGCTCTTGTTCTGGCCGTTGGCGTCGGTCTGGTAGAAGTTGGTGCGCAGGGTCGCCTTGATCAGGTCAAGGTAGCGACGCAGGATGCGGTCTTCGTTGAGCACCTGAACGTTGTCCAGGGCCGTGAGAATCGCTTGCTCCAGACGCAGTTGCTTGTCGTCCAGATCGTCGGAACCCAGCTTGCGTGCCAGATAGAAACGGGTCTTGAACAGGCGCGTCAGTTCACGGGCGATGTCGGTATGGTTGTTCAGGGTGCTGGCGATATAACCCAGGTCGAAGCCCAGGCGAATCTGCTTCAGGTAACGGGCATAGGCACGCAGCAGCGCCACGTCACGCCATGGCAGACCGGCGGTCAGCACCAGACGGTTGAAGGCATCGTTCTCGGCATCGCCGCTCACGATGTGGACGAAGGCGTCCTGCAGCGTATCGTTGAGCTGCTGGATATCGAGGTTCAGGCCTTCGCCATAGGTAAAGGCAAAGTCGTGAATCCAGAACTCGCGGCCATTGGCATGTTGCAGGCGATACGGGAACTCGCCCAGCACGCGCAGACCTAGGTTTTCCAGAATCGGCAGCACATCCGAGAGCGCCAGCGGTGTATCGGCGTGGTACAGCTTGCAGTGCAACTGCTGACGGCCACCAGCCAGCGGCTGATAGAAGCTCATGACCAGCGGGTTGGTTTCGCTCAGGCTCAGCACATGCTGCATGTCCACGACAGCCGAATGCGCAGCGAAACGCTCGCGGTAGCCTGCCGGGAAGCCTTTGGGGAAGTCGGCCAGCACATTGGTGCCATGGGCTTCGCCGAAACTTTCGACCACCAGACTCGAATAATCGTCTTTCCACGAACGGCAGGCCTGGATGACTTCGTTTTCCAGTTGTACCGGATCGATATCCAGATTGACCTTCGGGTCCACGCGCAGGATCAACTGCACACGGGCCAGGACCGATTCGGAGAAGAAGGTCCAGAACTCGCAGTCGCTGGCCTTCAGGCGCTCCATCAGAACCTGCTGGATCTTCTGGCGCACTTCGGTGGAATACACGTCGCGTGGCACGTAAGCCAGGCAGTAGCAGAAACGGCCATACGGGTCCTTGCGCAGGAACACGCGAATCTTGTTGCGCTCCTGGATCTGCACGATGGACATCACGGTGCTGAACAGCTCGTCCACCGGCGTCTGGAACAGATCGTCGCGTGGCAGCACTTCAACGACCTGCGCCAGCTCCTTGCCCAGGTGAGCCTTGGCATCGAAGCCGGAACGACGCTCGACTTCCGCCACCTTGCGACGGATGTACGGAATCTGCCGCACGCTTTCGCCATACACCGACGAGGTGTACAGGCCCATGAAGCGGCATTCCTTGATGACTTTGCCCGACGCATCGATCTGGCGGATCGAAACGTAATCAGGGTAAGCCGGACGATGTACACGGCTCGGGTGCGCAGCCTTGGCGAACGACAGCAGTGTCGGCTCGCGCAGGTAATTCACCGCATAGCCTTCGATATGCAGGTCTTCGCTGGAAAGCCCCGGACGCAGCAGCTTGGCCAGGCCCAGCAGGGACGACTCGTCGTAGATCAGTTGACCACCATCGCCTTCACCACGAACTTCAAACTCTTCATAACCCAGGAAGGTGAAGTGGTTATCCACCAGCCATTGCAGGAAGACCTTGATTTCGGCCTTCTCTGGTTCATCCGTGTTGTATTCGTTGGCATCGATGCTTGCCAGCAACTCGTGCAGGCGGGCTTTCATCGGCTCGAAATCTTCTACCGCAGCGCGGACTTCACCCAGCACCTGCTCCAGCTCACGGGCCAACACGCTCAGTTCGTTGGCGTTGGCGCAGCGGTCGATCTCCAGATACATCAGCGATTCTTGCAGCACACCCTCGCCCGTCGTGCCCTTGGGCAGCAACTCCAGCAACTCGCCCGCAGCCCCGCGACGCACGCTCAGTACGGTGGTTTGCAGGGTATGGATGCTGTAACCGCGACGATTCAGCTCGGTACGTACCGAGTCGACCAGAAACGGCAGGTCATGATGCAGCACTTCGACGGCGCTGTGAGTCGACTGCCAGCCATGACGCTCGTAATCAGGGTTATAGACCCGCACTTGAGGCTTGCCATGCTCGAAACGCTCCAGCAGGCGCCAGGCGGACAAGGTGCAGCCTGCCAGGTCGGAAAGGCGACGCTGGGTCAGTTCATCCAGGGAAATGATGCCGAAGAATTGCTCAGCGAACAGCGCTACTTGTGGCAATGCCTGTTCGTTGATGTGCTGAGCCAGTGCCGATTTCAGTTGGTGCTGGAAATCGGACTTGCTGGCTGCGGTGAAGAACGCCATCTGTGGTACTCCGCTTTGCTTTTATAAGGAGGAAGCTTGATGGAAGTGTCTCGTACCAGACTGCACCGGGATGTAACGGGCAGAGGCACAGCATGGCAGAGTGTAAAGCTAAAGAAATAACGCTTGCCGCGAACGAGTCGTCACATTCCATTTCACAAATGAGATCGACACAGGACGGAGTGGCTCTTTGACCACTCATCTGATCGCAGCTTAACGAGAGCAGGCTGGCGGATACTTACAAGGCTGCGACATATTCGGACATCGGTGAACAAGAACCTTCATACAACTGGCAACCCACCTGTCCTGATGATCTGTGGGACCGAATTCATTCGGGAGCGGGTCCCACCCCAAAGAGAATTACCCAGCAAATTTTGTCCGGGGCTGGCACACTCGTCCGCTAGCCCAGTCAGGACCTCGCCATGCAAATCAAGACCGCCCTTTTACTCGCCAATCCTTGCGACGACGAGAACGACGACATGGCGCTGCTTTGCTGCCATGACGAAAAGAACGAGCTGTTTTCCCTGGCGCGTTTTCCGGATGAAGACGAAGTCGAAATCACCGTCTGTGATGACACGGTGTACGTCACCGCCCTGAAGGTTTCCCTGAGCACCACGCATCTGGTGGTAGACATTTCAGCCGAGGATGCAGCAGCCCTGGGTGGCGATACCCGCTACGAGATCCTGCATAACACTTCGGCTGATGATTTGGGCGAGGTGCATGAAACCCTGCAGATACTTCTCAAGGATATCGGCACGTTCGACAGCGCCCTCACTTGAGAAGCCTGGAAGACTCGCCCTCTTCCACGGTTTTCACCAGTTTCTCCACCTCGGCGTTGAATACCTTGCCACCGTCCACGGCAAGGTATCTGACGTGCAGGATGATATCGGTCAAGGACCCCAGAATCGCTTTCTGCCGCTCGGACTCATGGCGTGGAAAACTCAGGATCCAGCGCGACACGGCCCCCGTACCCTCGAACGGAAAATAACGCTCGTCGCCAAAATCCAGCATGAACATGCCGTGGTCATCGACGCCGGTGGAAATACCGATCTGCTGATTGGCTCTGGGGTTGAACACGATATGTGTCGGGTCGACCTCGCCATCCGAGTCCGGCGGCAACTCGCCCGCCTCTTTGTAGAGATAATTCACGCCGCGAATGTCAGAACTCAACAGCACACTGCTCGTCTGCTGAGTCAACAGGATACGAATATCCTCGTAAGGCCCCAGAACGGCGGGGATGGATACAGACACACGCACGATCTGACGCAAATAATGGCCTGGATAATCCTTGTCGAATAACGAGGAGTCAAAATCGAAAGCAATTTCTCCTGTGGTTTCCAGTTGGGCAATGACTGCTTCCCAGCCCGTTGCACGAGGTTCAGGCTCACGAGTATTTGCGCCGGGGTCATAGTTCTTGAGCAATGCTTTCAGGGAGATCGTCTTGGTGAGTTCAAGCCGCCGCTCGTGCCGGGAGAGGAACGCCGACTCCATCTGTAACAAGCCCAGTTTCAGCATCTCGCCCGCTGTCAGCCCGTAGCGGTTATCGGCCCAGGCGTTGACAGGAATGAACCGGGTATCACGATCACCAATTTCGTACTGCCAACAGGCCTCGGTCCCCAGGCACATCGACAGCACCACATCGTAAGCCTGGAAATACAGGGTCGCCATCTGACCGATCAGCCATTGATACAACGCTGGCCCAGTGGCACGATTTTTCAGGAAGGTGTAATAGATCTGAGCCTGCTCCTGAGCCTTGGTCGCTTGTGCAAGGCTGGTCTTGGCTGCCTCGACGGCAATGTCCTGAACCTCGATCTGCAGGTCAATCGCCTCCAGATCCTGTTCGGCCTGACGAGCCAGGAACTGCCATTCGATGCGACGGCGGCGGTATTGTTCGCTGATCAGCGCCTGTTCGGCATCTCGGATTTTTCCCAACGCCTCACTCTGTAGATACGTTGCAGCAGAAAAGCCTAATCCGGCCGGGCGCATACCACCGTTCGAGGTGCCGAAGATGGATGGAACCAAAGCATCAGTTACATGGGCGATAGCCGTCCCTATCAAGGCATCTTTATCGCCGTCTTTGGCTTCACTCTGCAAACTCATTGCACGTTTCTCGGCCTGGCTGACATCCTCCTGCTCCAGTTGCTGGTAATAGACTTTACGCGATTCAATGGCAGCACGACTCCCCGTCAACGCATCTCGGGATTTGACTGCATGCTCGATCATCTGCGTCTGCAGAGTCTCGGTGAAGGCCGACAGCTCCAGCACATGAGATTGTTGCAACTCCTCCTGATCGGCACGATCACGCAACTCCATGTAGCTACGCAATTGATCGCCATAGCGGATCAGCGTTTCAACGGCGTTCTGCACCCGCGGCAGCATGGCCCTGAAGCGATACGGCGGAATGATCGCCAGCGAACCCAGACGTCGCTGTCCACTGCCGCCGCCCGCGGCCTGTGCTCGCAGCAGATCGGTCGGATTTGCCGCTGGTGCGTAGAGCGGCAAAGAAAGGGGCTTGCCATCCAGGCTCAGGTTATGACGCAGGTTATAAAGCCTCAAGGCCAGGCGGTCCCAGAGATCAAGCAGTCTGGTGTTGACCGGCAGACGAAACCACGGCGCATCCAGCAAGTGCAACCAGAGCTGTCCCTCAGAATGGCTCGGAATATCACTTTCCAGCCCCTCGAGCCCCGAAGCTTCAAAGTCCGCGAACAATGACTTATCACTGGCGGCAGCATCCTTAAGCATCATGGGAGTCCAGCGGCTGATGCTGCGGCCTTTGGAGAGAGGCCCAAGCAATGAAGCCGCCCGAACATACAGAAGCTGCGCCTGATTGAGCGTATCGCGAGTCAACTGCCGGTACAACATGTCGCCATGGGCAATCAGATTATTCAGATAAAAGACGAAAATGGTCTTGCGGTAATGGGACGGCGCGCCATAGGCGATTGCATCGGGATCGCCCAGCCCGCCCCACTCGTAGGCCGGGTCATTTTCAAAGGTCAGCGGCCGGCTGGTCCAATATGGGTGTTCTGCAACAGGTGGCGGATACAGGGGCGCAATGCGTTCCAAGGGGTTGAACAGGTAATGCAGCCAGCTTTCCGCCCCCAGATAATTGAACTCGGTATGTAACCGGTGGGCAACCAGATGCGGGACATGAAAGAACAGTTCCCAGAAATAACGGCCATTGGCACCTTTGAAATCCAGTGGCACTGAGGTGCTACCAGGAGCCGGTGGCTCCTGGGTATGCTGAACGTCCCAACTCAATACACTTTTCAGAGAGCGCTCAGCTTTTTTTACTAGCTCTCTGGCGAAGGTGGTATTCATTCGTACATAACGCAAAGAGGGTAACTTGAGCGCCTCCAGATCAAGGAATTGTCCTCCCGCAGGCGTAGTGACAATAAGAGGTACCGGCGTCGGCTTTACGGTTCTTGTAATATGAAACTCGTTATAACCATAACCGGAACCTTTGGGCAGCGCTCCGAAATGAAGGACTTTTACCGTTTCAATACCGGGCCAGGAAATGGATTCTACTGGTGTCTTGGCTGCACCATTAAGCACAAGCTGACTCGAAACGGCCGGAGAGGTATCCCAGATATCAAAACCTTGAGTCACCGTAACCATCGTTTCACCATAATGATTGGAGTTACTGTCCAGAAGCCCCGGCTCCCCCTGGAAATCCAGCGCGAATCCGGCTCCCGCTTTAACCTCTTCAGTTGTCGGTGTTGGGAAATCTTCAGGATTAATGGATAAATCAAAATTGGCCCGATAAACAGAAACCCAAGGATCATCAGTAGATATCAATTCAAAATCTTCAGTACCAAAGCTCTTGATGACTTCCTCATTCCAATTCAAGTCGCCGCGTACAGTTGGTAAAAAAAAGCTGGGAATGGAAATTGTAATTTCAAGCTGAAATCCTTTATGAGTACCCTCTACAACAAACCTACACTCAGATAGATCTACTCGCCTTGCTCCATAAACACAAATATAGAACTCGCTACGCCGATAGCGCTTTGCAGAGCAGATACCCTGCGTCTCCAACACACATCCGTCTCCCGAACTGCGAAGTTCCGCCTTAAGTTCAAGCGATTGATTGATACCTCCTGGTGGCATGTCATTATCTCCACTCGTACTCCAGATAACGCCATCCAACATCCACTCACTATTACCGTCAGCGTATTTCCCGCTCAAGGGATATTGCGCACGCGCCGGGTTCCCGCCCAGCAGGGTGACAGCAATTCCATACAGCTGTATCTCTTCAGCCTGACTCAATACAATCCTGTTAAAAAGCTTATCGAACACCCGCACAAAACGCTCAGGATCAGCCGTCACTTCTGCCGTACTGGCATCCGTTCTATATTGAAAGCAAATAATCAAACGAGGCTCACCTGCAAAACGAACATCCATGGCAGCCACAAGAGTAAAACGCCCTGCCAAGGGACTCCCGTCATGACGACTATCCAGACTCTGCTTTTCGGTCAACCCTTCGTAAATCACCGTTGCGGACGACCACTTGTCAGAGATGTGCTTATAGGACATCTTGGCCCGATAATAATATTTACCGGTTTTTGCACCCAGGTCATCGGTTTCTGCCTGTCCAAGCTCCACCCAGATAAAATGTAACCGGCCATCCACTACGACCGGGCGTACATGCTGCACCTTCGCATCGCACGCTATATCAATCCTTTTCCACTCTGTCCACGCCGATGGCAATATCTGAGTGCTGTTTTCCTGTAAATCAATTTTTGCCATACGCCAGTAATAAGCAAAGGGTTCAACATTCTGACGCCCGACAAAATAATAGTCGGCCCGTCGAAAATCTTCACCGTCTACATAACAGGCAACAACCTGTAGATTACTGATGAGCTCAAAGCTGTCCAGATAGTTTTTCAGAGCCGAACTTACATTATCTTCATTGATGCGGCTTTGCCCCAGCTCCGACTCAAACACCTCGAACTGACTGGTCTTGTTCAGGCGAAGTGTCGGATCAATATAGTTTTCCGGGTAGTCCTCAATCATCTGGTAACCTGCCCAGACGCTGTATTCACTCATGCCTTCACGCCAGAGCCGTAAACGCTCGTCATCAAAACCACGCGCATACCCTGGCTCCATGCCGTTGTAGATGGCATTGATATATTGCTGAATGCTGGCAATACCTTGCGCAACCCGGCTGGTTTCAACCTCACCACTGACCTGGTTATCGATCAACAGGTATTCGTATAAATCATCAGGCGTGGTCAACCCCAAGGGAGCGGAGGTTGCATCCGAAGGAACAAGCTGACCGAGGTAATAACCAACCAAAGCGTCACGGCGTTGTTCTTCGAGTTCGGGAATTATATGGCTGATCATAATAATGACCCTAGTAAAGTTTAGCCGAGGAGGCGGACTACAACCTCCCCCGAAACAACAGAGATATAACCATTCAAGCCAGTGGAATAACTGGATACCAACACATCACCTACGGCCACCCCCTCAACATCAGGAGGTCTTATATACGCCATGATAATGTTCCCCATATCTACAACAGGCACAGAAGCCCTCCAATCTTTACCCTTAATAGAAAAATCAATCATGATACTCACATCAAGTGGCGAGGTCATTATTCCTGCATCACGACCAGCCAAGTAGCTATTACTCCCCCAATCCGCGTAATATATATCGCAGTCTTCTTTAAAGCTAAATACATTCGCAGCCTCCATCCTCCAGAGCCATCCAATCTTGTAAGACTTTACAAACGTCTTTGGCAAGCGCCCACTCAGAGTCACTGCAATCTCCCCGTAGGTAGCACTGTGCGAACAATGAACCGGAAATCTGATTCCCTCCAACGAGGACACCTTGGTTTCTTCAAGCCCCACAATAGTATAGTTAAACGGTTGATAGACATGGCTCATCCTAAACTCAACACCTTCAAGAGCATTCCCGCTTTGATCAACAACTTTCACAAGCAGACTATGTGAATATCCTTTCGCCAGAAGATCAGGATTTTTCGGATCATGCGTCCCGTCCACTACCACCTCAAACTCACACGGAGGCAATGCAGAAACTGGAAACTCAACTGACTCATCAGTGCCGCCGACAACCGCTTTTACCACATGTTTTCCCGTTGTAAATTTTGAACTAAAATTTGCAACACCATTACTATCAGTGTAAGTGGTAGCAATCAACCCTTCATCAATAAACCACTCGACAGGAAAACGCCGAACAACCTGCCCGCCCGCTTTCAGCCATACAGAAAATACAAGAGGGTCCGCACTCCCGACAAGAAACTCGACATCACTTGCTTCGTATTTATCAATGACGGCCGCTGGATAAATTACCGTTTGCTCACTGTGCTTGTCTTTGGTTGGGGCACCCACACTAGAAGTCACCACAACCTTACCCTCTTTATCAGTAATGAATCGTGCAATAGCAATACCGTTATCATCGGTTTTACTGGTTGCATCTAACACCCCACCCACATCATCACTCCAAGTCACTTCCGCACCCATAACGGGCGTACCATCCAGTTCTACAAGACTGCAACGTACCTCAGCTTCAACACCGACCACTACCGTATTGCTGAAGCGCACATATTGAAAATAAGGAATACTCACAAACTCGACAGGAACAAATTCCCACTCACGGCCATTTTTATAGTGTGCAATCGCTATGGACTCACCCGCAGGCCGGCTCCGCAACTCAGCTCTGGCAATACCTTGATCATCGGTATAGGTTTGAAAGCGTTTAAACTCCCCGAGGGTCGCGCCCCATTCAACAGCACGATCAATTCCCTTATTTTCATAGTCATCGACCATCGTGACAGAGAAATAAATACCCTCAATTTTATTGGCCAGAGCCGTCGAAGGCTCGTATTCCCCCTCTATGAAGTGTAAGGAATCTTCATCGCAGCCAATGACCACAACCGGGGCCATCAACTGCTCGCCAAGTCCGTAATGGGCGACAACATGCACCATCCCCATCACGTTACCGCTACGCAGAGTGTTCGAGGCTTGTCCATATTCGTCCGTGATACTGCTTACCTGATCAAGACTGCCCAGATCCGTCGTCCAACTGACCGTCACATTGTCCAAAGGCTCATCCATGAAATCACGCAAGGTGATGGTGTAGGTTGCGAGTTCTCCCCCACGCTGGGCCACCAGGTAATCTGGAGTCACGGTAATCACACTGGAATGGCTTTGCCCCACTTCACCAACAGCACTTGCGGGCACGGCCTCGGTCAAGCAGCTCAGTGCCAGCTCCGCCGCCTTGCGATAGAGTTCGGTCGAGGTTGTCGGAGTCAGTTCATGCAGAGCCAACAAGGCATTTGCGTCCAGTCCCGTATGCCGACTGAGCAAGGACTCGCGCGCCAATACATCAAACTCACGGAGGGTAAAAATGACGCCTGTATCGGGGTTCAACTGGTGGGCAACTGCAAGGACATCACGTACCCCCCAACGCAGAAAGCCGGCCAGTTTGCTGGCAGCGCTGTCACGTATCAGACGCTTGTCGCCCTCCGTTGCGCCTTCCCAAAGGGTGTTGATCAACCGAAAATAGTCGAGCAACGTGTCTTCGTCCTGCTCACTGAGGCGTAGTGCGTTGGCGTACTGGGTAAGGAAGTAAACGGATTGCAGAGACAGTTCGGTATCCGGTAGACCAAACCATTCGGGATGCTCGACATATTGAATGATCAGCGCCGGGCTCAGCGTCAGATGCCCACAGAGCACAGCACGTTTTGACAGAGCATCCAGAACCAGTAAAACCTCGTCCCCAATGGCAACATTTGCTGTCGTGCTGAAACCGTAGACACGCAGCACTTCAGCCAGCAATTGATAGCGGTTGCCCTCACTCCAGAACAACAGGGCCTTGGCCTGGTCTGCGGATGCACCCAAATAACCCGCGAGGCCTTCCATCAGCAAGGCTTCCTGTGCGCCCCTGGCGCGCATGATCATATTGGTAATTTTTGGATGTAACTCCTCGACTGGCAGACCTAGCGTCTCCAGAACATGTTTCACATCACTGCTGAGAGCGTGCTCGAATACCTCTTCGCTCTCTCCCTTCAAATACTTCACCAACCCTTTGGCAGCCGGGTTCGTCGTCCCGGCATCGACAAAACCGCTCAACTCTGCAAACCAGTCGATCGGTTCGCTGAGATAAGCCTGTATGCCATTGTCATCGACTTGCAGGATCAGTGACGAGTCAGGCGCTCCGACCTGGGCAAAACTGCTTTCGGTGATAAGCGCAGACGTCAGCCGTGAGTGGATTTGTTGCAGCAGATTGTGCTCGGCATCGGTTGCTACGGGCTGTGTTACGGCAGGCAATACCAGACGGCACAATTGCGCGACGGTCCATTTGTTTGCCTGTAGCCACGCTGCACAGTCCACCAGAGCATGGATGACACTCAAAGTGTCGGTATTGGCCGAAGCGTAATAAGTGGCAATCTGTGTAATACCGGCCAGTTTCGAGGTCAACTGACTGCCGCCATCGTCCAGTAGTTCAAGGAGCGCCAGCGTTTCAATCGTAGTGAGCCCAAGATAGCGTGGCAGCCTGACCAGCCGATAAAAGGCAGATACCACCTCCCGCGTCCAGTGCAAAGACTCACCCGCCCAGGACTGCTCGACAACCTTGGCAACGAACCGGTACATCTCATAGGTCAACCCCAGTGCCGCACACAAGTGGTCGACTTTCTGCCGTTCGGTTTCGCTCTTCGGCGTTAT
Source organism: Pseudomonas cichorii (assembly GCF_018343775.1). Classification (NCBI taxonomy): domain Bacteria; kingdom Pseudomonadati; phylum Pseudomonadota; class Gammaproteobacteria; order Pseudomonadales; family Pseudomonadaceae; genus Pseudomonas; species Pseudomonas cichorii. The sequence goes on along the minus strand of NZ_CP074349.1, from coordinate 1,675,206 downwards.
CGTGAAGGGCGAACCGTCCAGAACAAGCGGTATGGAAAACATGGCCTGACGATTGAATATCCGGTCGAACTGCGACGGCGTCTTGCCACGAGCGTGTACCGCCATACCGTAAAGCAGCGCTGCAAAATCTTCTGCCGGGACGTCATATAGAGTGCGCACTACCTGGAACAAGCCAAGCGCACGCAGCGTGTCCTGCGTAATGAGATTCGGGGAAGATGCCGTACGTCGCCGAACCACATTGGCTGCACGCTGCTCCGCTTGCTGGGAAGCTGTGAGCAGTTGATCCACATCCTCGAACGGCAATTGCAGCCAGCGCGCCAGACGAATCATGCGATTCATCCGATCAAAGCGCTCGACCGGGCAATTGATCAAGCGATGGACGGGTACTCCCTGCTCCTCAGTCGACTTGATGGCGATTCCAGGGCTTTGCCCGGCGTTTATATAAACCGAGCCGTAAGCTGAACCGTCAACCGTTGCGCCTGGATCAGTGACGTTGGCTGATAGCGAGGGTGCGTAAGGTCCCACCGACAGTAATGAATCGAGCTGGTCAGTGCTCAGCCCGGTTCTCAGGCAGAACGTCTGAGTATCAGTTAATGCCAGTATGTCATCGGTGCCGAAGTGGTCCTTGAAAAAATCTGATATTGCCGGAAGCGCGCTTTCAAGCTTTCCATTTCTGGGGTTGATACGTCGCTGGTTGATCACCCTGCCTTGATCATCAGGCGCAAGCGCGACCATATGCGGCGCTTCAACCAATATCCCCTGCTGCACAGGCCCCAGACCGCTGTCCTGTATCAGCGCGATATCGGACAGCAGCGAATGTACACCCGGCTCCTTGAAGTACGGATAAGCCGGATCCGCGGCCCGAATCGGATCGCCGGGCAGACGCTCCCTGCGATTGAGCACGTAGTTGATTTGCTGCTGGTAACGTTCGTATGGCAATGCAAACGGATAACGTGTTTCCAACATGACATCATCCACCGACTTGTCTTGCAGGCTGATGCCATCGAGATAACTGCGAATCGACTTTTCAAGAATTTCATTGGCCAATACCAGAGTCGGCTCAATGCGATTGAGTGCGTTATGATCCAGCATCAACGAAGCCAGATCAGGTCGTCGAGTTGCCAGGGTAATGATTCGTTCCTGATCGCCTGTCTTTTCGATGGTCTCCACTTCCCGGTACAGATCTGCCAGATAGGCAATTGGCGAAGTAGTAGCTTCGATTGCGTCAGGAGGACAATGGCTGGCCCAGTCAGGGTTGAACATGTCGGTATAAGTAGGTGTGTCTACCAGACTGGAGATCCCGTTTTCGTAACGTAACGCTCGCCGCACCGAAGCCGTCAGTCGCCTTTCCCGAAACTGCCGGGCAACCATTGCAGTCATGGAAACAGATGCGGCATGCAAACTACGCGCAGTCGATATATGCAGCAAAGGGTCAGATTCGAGCAGTTGCGCAGTGGTGCCTTTGGCAATGCTGAACACCGAGGGGAATCGATCACTGATAGCCGCTTGTGGCGTTTGAGGCTGAGCAAATCTTTTCAACAGAATCGCCAGAGCAGAATCTGCCTGGGCGACTTTTCCAGCTTCCTTCTTCATGATGGCAACACACCGAGTCATTTCGTCCATGAAATGGCCACTGCTAAAGACCGCTAATGAAAAAGTGAAGCAGACCCTGCCCTCCTCGACGCCCTCTAATAGACAGGCGGCAAAGGTATTCAACAATGGGAGATAAACGGGCGGCAGAGCTGAACTGCAGATAACTTTTGAAAATGTCGGTACATACATCAGCGAATTCGAGCAACGCAAAGGAGTAAGGTGAGGGCTTCGCTATCTGGAGCCTGTCATGCAGCCTATCTTCGATGCCCACTGCCATATCATCGATCCGCACTTCCCGCTCAAGGCCAACAATGGCTACTTGCCCGACCCTTTCGGCGTCGCTGACTACCAGGCGGCTACGTCTGCGCTGGGTGTCGTAGGCGGGGCCGTGGTTTCCGGGTCGTTCCAGGCTTTCGATCAGGGCTATCTGCTGGAGGCGCTGCGTCGACTGGGGCCTGACTTCGTCGGCGTGACCCAGTTGCCCGCCACCGTCACCGATGCCGAGCTCGAAACCCTCAACGGCTTCGGCGTGCGCGCCCTGCGCTTCAACCTCAAGCGCGGCGGTTCAGAGCAACTTGATCAACTGGAGACACTGGCAAGACGAGTCCACAGGCAAGTGGGCTGGCATTCAGAGCTTTATATCGACTCACGGGAACTGGCCGAAATCGAAACCCGTCTGCTGCAATTGCCCGCAATCAGCATCGACCATCTGGGCCTGAGCCGGGAAGGCATGCCCACCGTGTTGCGTCTTGCAGAGCGGGGTATACGGGTAAAGGCGTGTGGCTTCGGGCGTGTGGACTTTCCGGTGGAGCAAGCGCTCAAGGACATTTACTCGGCCAACCCCCATGCCTTGATGTTCGGCACCGACCTGCCCTCGACCCGCGCACCACGCCCTTTCCAGGCGAGCGATATCGAACTGGTCATGGAGTCACTGGGCGAAAAGGCTGCACACAAGGTTCTATGGGAGAACGCCGCAGACTTCTATCGGCTATAAAACGTCGCCCGAACGACACAGGGTAGATAGCGTCTTCTGACACTCATATTGCGATTGAGTGAGCAGGCAATCCGTGGGAGGGGCCTTGGCCGCGACAGCATGTTGAAGCCTCTGAAAATGCAGTGACTGGAAGCTGGTCGTCGCGGCCAAGGCCCCTCCCAGTTCACACACCTACACGCATCTTTGACAAAACATGTGGGACGATTCCCAAATAAACGCCACCTACTTCCTGAAAGTGTATAAAAAACCCTGTAGCGGTTAGTCGATCCCTATCGGGATGGATTAAAGTATCGCCCCCAGCTTCGGTGTCGTGTGACACCGCTGATTACCTTGCCAGGAACACTCATCGATGGAACATCGTGAAGCGCTGATTGCGCTGCGAACATTTCTTTCAACGCAGATCCTCGGCCAGGAAAAGCTGATCGAACGCTTGCTGATCGCCTTGCTTGCCGACGGCCACATGCTGGTCGAAGGCGCTCCGGGTCTGGCCAAGACCAAGGCCATCAAGGAGCTGGCCGAAGGCGTCGAAGCGCAGTTCCACCGAATTCAGTTCACTCCGGACCTCCTGCCGGCCGATATCACCGGCACCGAGATCTACCGTCCGGAAACCGGCAGCTTCGTCTTCCAGCAAGGGCCGATCTTCCACAATCTGGTACTGGCCGACGAAATCAACCGTGCTCCGGCCAAGGTGCAATCGGCCCTGCTCGAAGCCATGGCCGAACGTCAGGTCAGCGTCGGGCGCAGCACCTATGACCTGTCGCCGCTGTTTCTGGTCATGGCTACGCAGAACCCCATCGAACAGGAAGGCACCTATCCGCTGCCCGAAGCGCAGCTGGACCGCTTCCTGATGCACGTCAAGATCGGTTTCCCCGACGCGGCCGTAGAACGCAAGATCCTGCAACAGGCCCGTGGTGAAGCCCTGAATGGCGAAACCAAGCCCGAACGCCGGATCAGCCAGCAGGCGATCTTTGCCGCCCGCAAGGAAATCCTCGGTCTGTACATGGCCGATGCGGTGGAGGAATACCTGGTGCAGTTGGTCATGGCCACCCGCACTCCGGCCAAGTTCGATCAGGAACTGGCCGAGTGGATCGGCTATGGTGCCAGCCCACGTGGCTCCATTTCCCTGGACCGCTGCGCACGTGCCCATGCATGGCTGGCCGGACGCGACTTCGTCAGCCCGGAAGACATTCAGGCAGTGCTGTTCGACGTGCTGCGCCATCGCATCATTCTGTCGTTTGAGGCCGAGGCTGCCGGTATTGATCAGGACCGTGTCATCCAGCGGATCCTCGACGTCGTCGCCGTTGCCTGAAGCCATGCAACCCTACCTGATCTCACAGCCGGGCATTCGTGTCAGCCTCAGCGAACTGATCGAGATGCGCCATCGCGTGCGGGAAGTGCAACTGTTCTCGACGCCAAGCAGGCGCAGCCCCTTGATCGGCCTGCACCACTCCAAATTGCGCGGGCGTGGCGTGGACTTCGATCAGGTGCGGGTCTATCAGGCAGGTGACGATGTGCGCAGCATCGACTGGCGTGTCACGGCCCGGACCCAGGAGCCGCATACCAAGCTGTTCCATGAAGAGCGCGAACGCCCGATCTTCATCATGGTGGAGCAAAGCCGTCGCCTGTTCTTCGGGTCGGGGCTGATGTTCAAATCGGTGCTCGCGGCCCAGGCTGCGGCGCTGATCGGCTGGGCTGCACTTGAACACAACGACCGGATCGGCGGGCTGGTGTTCGGCGACAACGAGCATTACGAAATCAAGCCCCGGCGCAGCAAGCAGTGCCTGTTGCAGCTTTTGAATCGACTGGTGCGGGTCAATCAGTCGCTGCATACCGAAATCGCCGCCGACCGCGATGCATTCGGCATTGCCCTGCGCCGGGCACGCGAGGTGCTGCGCCCTGGCAGTCTGGTCATTGTACTGTGTGACGAACGCGCCCTGTCCGATGCGGCCGAACAGCAATTGAGCCTGCTGTCACGGCATTGCGACCTGCTGTTGCTGCCGGTTTCCGATCCTCTGGACCGCGCCCTGCCCGCCGCCGGCCTGCTGCGTTTTGCCGAGCGAGGCGCCCAGCTGGAACTCGACACACTGGACCCGGAGCTGCGCAAGGCCTATCGCGCACAGGGCGAGGCCCGCTCCGATCGCTGGGAATTGCTGGCGAAGAAACTTCGGGTCCTGCTCATGCCCCTGAGCACTCAAACCGCCATGGTCGAGCAGTTGCGTGACTATCTGGATGCCCGGCGTCCGGTAAAGAACAAATGAACCCTCTGGATCAGTTGCAACCCTTGATTACGCCCGCGCCCATCGGCTTCTGGCCACCGGCACCAGGCTGGTGGCTGCTGATGCTGTTGATACCTGCCGTGGCCTGGGGTTTCTGGCGGCTGCGCGTGCTGCTGCCGGTCAAATCCAGCAACCGTCGCAGCGAGCAACCTCTGGACCCGGTCCGCCTTGCGGCGCTGGCCGAGCTGGCCAGCCTGCCCAAGCCCTACGACGGCGCACCGGCCGGTGCCTGGCTGCAACAGATCAATGGTCTGCTCAAGCGCGTGTGCCGCAACCACTACCCGCACAGCCAGAGCCATACCCTCAACGGTCGAAAATGGCTGGCTTTCCTCGATAACCGCTGCCCCGCCGCGGGCCTGACCCGCTGGATGATTCTGGTCGAAGGCGCTTATAAACCCGAATGCAAACTCGACGACAAGGCCATTACCGGCCTGACACAGTCGGTCGAAACCTGGATTCGCAAACATGTTTGAATTCGCCTGGCCCTGGGTCTTCGCCCTGCTGCCATTGCCCTGGCTGATGCGGTTTTTGCTGCCAATTGCAGACAGCGGTGAAGCGGCGCTCAAAGTCAGCTTTCTCAACGAACTTGAAGAGTTGAGCGGACGCCGGGCCAAGGCCAATCTGCCTGCCTGGCGGCAACGCTTGCCACTGCTGCTGATCTGGCTGTTGCTGCTGATCGCTGCGGCGCGCCCGCAATGGCTGGGCGAACCGCTGCCGATTGCCGCCAGCGGCCGGGATCTGCTGGTGGCCGTGGATGTGTCCGGTTCCATGGACTACCCCGACATGCAGTGGAAAGGCGAAGACGTCAGCCGGCTGGTTCTGGTCCAGCACCTGCTGGGCGACTTTCTTGAAAGCCGCCAGGGTGATCGCGTCGGCCTGATCCTGTTTGGCAGTCAGGCATTTCTGCAAGCGCCCCTCACCTTCGACCGCCGCACCGTCCGCGTCTGGCTCGATGAGGCCCGGATCGGCATCGCCGGAAAGAACACAGCCATCGGTGACGCCATCGGCCTGGCGCTCAAACGCTTGCGCCTGCGTCCGGCCAACAGCCGGGTGCTGGTGCTGGTGACCGACGGCGCCAACAACGGCGGGCAGATCGACCCGGTGACCGCTGCACGGCTGGCCGCTGAGGAAGGAGTGAAAATCTACCCCATCGGCATCGGCTCCGACCCCGACAGCAGCGGTGTGCAAAGCATGCTCGGCCTCAATCCCAGCCTGGATCTGGATGAGCCCACCCTCAAGGAAATCGCAACCCTCAGCGGCGGCCAGTACTTCCGCGCCCGTGACGGCGATGAGCTGAGAAAGATCCGCCTCACCCTCGATTCACTGGAGCCCGTTGCCCAGCAGCCCACCCAGGCTCGTCCGGCCATGGCGCTGTATCAATGGCCGCTGGCGGCGGCACTGCTGGGGAGTGTGTTGCTGGTCTTCGTCGATCTGTGGGCCAACAACGCCCTGCAACGCCTGCTCAACCAGCAACGACTTGCAGGTCTGCGCAGGCGCCTGGCACGTATCCGGAGGCCACGATGATCGCGCTCTGGCCTCACTGGCTAAGGCCCTGGTGGCTGCTGATCCTGCCATTGCTGGGCCTGTTGATCTGGCACCTCTGGCACCGGCAGAAACGCGCCGGACGCTGGCAGATGATCATGCCCGCGGCGTTCCACTCTGCGCTGCTCAACGGCGGACGCGGACGCAACAATAAATTGCCGTGGGTCATTCTGGGCATCTGCTGGACGCTGGCCGTGCTGGCCTTGCTCGGTCCCGGCTGGCAGCGTGTCGAGCAGATCAGCCAGAAGCCGGTCGACCCACTGGTGGTGGTTTTGGAACTGACGCCGCAAATGCTCGCCACCGACAGTTCGCCGACCCGCCTGGAGCAGGCCAAACGCAAACTGCTGGACCTGTTGCAGGCCCGCAGCGACTCGCAGACCGCCATCATCGTTTACGCTGGCAGCGCCCACACGCTGGTGCCACTGTCCGACGATCAGGTGACCAGTCATAACCTGCTGGATGCCATCAAGCCATCGATCATGCCCCAGGCCGGTCAACGTGCCGATCTGGCCGTCAAGAAAGCCCTCGACCTGCTCAAGCAAGGTGCGCTGGGTCAGGGCCGGATTCTGTTGATCGGCTCATCGTTGAGCGAACAGGAACGCCAGGGGATCGAGCAACTGCTCAGAGGCCAATCGCCGCCGCTGCTGATCCTGGGCATCGGCACTGCCGAAGGGGCTCCGGTGACCCTGGAAAACGGCAGCCTGCTCAAGGACGCTCAGGGCGCGATCATGGTGCCGCGCCTGGACAGCGCCAGCCTCAATGATTTCGCCAACAATGTGGGCGGCAGCTATCGTCAAGCCAGAATGGACGATGAAGACCTGCGCAGCCTGGGCCTGTTCGCCGGTCCGCAGAATCTGCGCAGCGACGGGCAAGTCCTGCAACTGGATACCTGGGCCGATCAGGGCTACTTGTTCCTGTTGCCGCTGTTGCTGCTGGCAGCCTGCGCCGGACGACGGGGCTGGCTGTTCTGTCTGCCGTTGCTGTTCATGCTGCCGCAGAACAGTCAGGCGTTCGAGTTTCAGGACCTGTGGCTGCGCCCGGATCAACAAGGCCAGCGCCTGCTGGAACAACGCCGACCCGCCGAAGCAGCACAACACTTTGAAAACCCGCAATGGAAAGGCATGGCCTTTTATGAAGCGGGAGACTACGCCACGGCGGCCCAGCGCTTCGCCGAGGGCAACACGGCTGCCGACCATTACAATCGCGGCAATGCCTTGGCCCATAGCGGCGAACTGGAAGCGGCACTGGACGCTTATGAACAGGCCCTGGAACGCCAACCGGACTTCCCGGCGGCGCAATTCAACAAGGCATTGATCCAGCGTTTGCTGGATCAGGCCAACAACCCAGGCGCTTCAGAAACGGAGCAGGACAAGAGCGAGCAAGGCGAAGAAGGCCACGAAACGCCGCACCAGCAGGCCAGCAACACGCCCGAAACGGAACAGAATCAGCCTCAATCCGAGGAAGACAGCAGCACCGACAGCCAGCCCCCCGAATCGGCAGGCACCGACAATAATACAGGCTCGACGCAAGACGATGAACCAACCACTCGCCCACCGATTCAGCCGGCCGAGAGCCAGATCACCGTCGAACGACGTCAGGCGCTGGATCAATGGCTGAGGCAGATCCCGGACGATCCCGGCGAACTGCTGCGGCGCAAGTTTCGCTACGAACAGCAACATCAGGAAAAGACCCGATGAGTCGTGTGTATCCCCTTTTGACCGGCCTGTTCCTGGGGCTGGTCGTCTTGTCGTCACAGGCAGCGGAGCTGATCGCCAAGGTCGATCGCACGCGCCTCAATTCCGGCGAGACCGTGGAACTGACTCTGGAAACCACCGATGTCACGCTGTTCGGCAAACCTGACCTGAGCGCTCTGGACGCCAACTTCGATGTGCGCGGTACCCGCCAGATCAACCGGCTGACCACGCTGGATAGCGGCAACCAGGCCACCACCCGCTGGATCATCACCCTGCTGCCCCGCCAGTCGGGCATTGTCGTGATTCCTTCGTTGCAACTGGGCGAGCTGAAAAGCCAGCCCGTGAGCCTGCAGGTCATGCAGAGCGATACCCGGGAGAAAGGCAACCAGCTGGCGCCGATCTTCATCGAGACGAGCCTGGATCAGGAAAGCGTCTATGTGCAGGCCCAGGCGGTGCTGACCCTGCGCATCTATCACTCGGTATCGCTGTTCGACGACAGCAGCCTGAGCCCCTTGCAGATTGCCGAGGCGCGAGTCGACAAACTCGGTGACTCACGCACCTATGAAAAGCTGATCAATGGCGTACGCCATGGCGTGATCGAAACGCGCTATGCGATCTACCCCCAGCAGAGCGGCACCCTGGAAGTTCCGGCACTGGTCTTCAGTGCCACACTGGTACAGACCGGCTCACCGAATCAGGAAGCCAGTCCGTTCGGTCCGCAACCGGGCCGGCTGATGCGGGTCAGTTCCGCCAAGGTTCCCCTGAACGTCAAACCCAAGCCTGCTGACTACCCGGCCGATGTGCCCTGGTTGCCAGCCCGCAGCGTGACACTGGAAGAAAGCTGGAACCCCGAACCGGGCAACAGCCAGGTGGGCGACTCCCTGACCCGCACCATCATTCTCAAGGCCGAAGGCCTGTCCGGCTCGCAATTGCCGCCCTTGCCCGCCACACAGGTAGCGGGCCTGAGGCATTACCCGGATCAACCGCAACTGGGCAATCTGGTCAGCGAGCGCGGCCTGATCGGCACCCGTGAAGAACGTGAAGCCCTGGTCCCCAATCGTCCGGGCGCCATCGACCTGCCCACCGTGGACGTGACCTGGTGGAACACCCGCGAAGATCATCTGGAACACAGCAGCCTCCCTGCACGCACCCTGCAGATCAACAACAATCCGGGGCTGGCGGTGGACACTCCGGTCAATAACGAACAAGGTGGCCTGACGGTCATGGGGCCGCCGGTCTGGCCGTGGCAACTGAGTACCGTGCTGTTCGCCCTGACCACCCTGCTGAGCCTGATTCTCTGGTGGCGGGCACGTGGCCAGCCAGCGGTGACCCGTTCGGTGCAGACCGGCCCAAGTCCGCGTACCGTACTGGACGATCTCAAGCGTGCATGTACCGCCAACGATCCCCATGCAACCCGTCAGGCACTGGATGCCTGGGCACGCCAGCAGCCTGAAACCCTGGCCGACATGGCCGCCCGTTTCGTACCGTTGTCCGATGCGCTGGATGGCTTGAACGGCGCGCTGTACAGCGAAACCGGCAAGTTCTGGATGGGCGAAGACCTGTGGCGCGCCATCCGCACCCTGCCCGCAGCCGAGCGGATACAGGACCCGACAGGCGATGCAGGGTTGCCGCCGCTCTATCCGAAGTGAGATCTTCGCGAAAGAGTCCGCCACAAAATACAGGTCAATCAATGCGTTTGTTTCACACCTCCGACTGGCATCTGGGTCAGAACCTCCACGGTCAGGAGCGGGACTTTGAACACGCCAGCTTTCTGAGCTGGCTGCTTGCCCGTCTGGCCGAGCGACAGCCTGATGTACTGCTGATCGCAGGCGATATCTTCGATACGGTCAACCCGCCGGTCAAAGCTCAGGAGCGCCTGTACGACTTTATCGTCAACGCCCATGAGCAACAGCCGCTGCTGACCATTGTCATGATTGCCGGCAACCACGACTCCGGCTCGCGTATCGAATTGCCTGCTCCGCTGATGCGCCGCTTGCGCACTCACGCGCTGGGGCGGGTGCTGTGGCTGGATGATGGTTCGCTGGATGCAGAGCGCCTGCTGCTGCCGTTGCCGGATGCAAAAGGTGACGTCAAGGCATGGTGTCTGGCCTTGCCGTTTCTGCGCCCGGCCGAAGTCACGGGTGCGACACTGGGTGACGACTACCTGCGCGGCATTGCCCAGGTCCATGAACTGCTGATCGAGGCTGCCAACGCAAAACGTCAGCCGGGCCAGGCCCTGATCGCGGTCAGCCATGCACATATGGCCGGAGGCTCGGTGTCCGAAGACTCCGAGCGCAGCCTGATCATCGGCAATGCCGAAGCGCTGCCCGCCAGCCTGTTCGGCCCGAGCATCACCTACGTCGCCCTCGGCCATCTGCACAAGCCGCAGCGGGTCAACGGTGAAGATCGCATTCGCTACAGCGGTTCGCCCATTCCGTTGTCATTCTCGGAAATCGACTACAAACACCAGATTCTGGAAATCAACTGCGACGGCGAGCAACTGGTCAGTGTCGAGCCACGCCTGATCCCCCGCGCCGTCAACCTGCAACGCCTCGGCCCTGCCCCGCTGGCCGAACTGCTGCTGAAACTCAAGGAACTGCCGGACATCGACCTGCTGGCCGACATTGACCGCCAGCCCTGGCTGGAAGTGCGCGTACGCCTGGACGAGCCGCAACCGGACCTGCGCAACCAGATAGAAATCGCCCTGCAAGGCAAGGCCGTGCGTCTGGTGCGCATCGGTGCCGAATATGCCGGCAAGGGCAGCCTTGATGGCGGTGATGAGCAATCGACCCTGATCGAACTGGGCCAGCTCACGCCTCAGGAACTGTTCAGCCGTGCCTGGGAAGAAAACTTCGGCAGCGCGGTGGATGAACAGACCCTTACCGATTTCGCCACGCTGCTGCGTGAAGTTCAGCAGGAGAGCGAACAGCCATGAAGATTCTCGCCATTCGCCTGAAAAACCTCGCCTCGCTGGCCGGGCCGTTCGAGCTGGATTTCACCGCAGAGCCTCTGGCCAGTGCCGGTCTGTTCGCGATCACCGGCCCTACCGGCGCGGGCAAGAGCACCTTGCTCGATGCCCTGTGCCTGGCGCTGTTCGGGGCGATTCCGCGCCTGAGCAATATCGGCCAGTCCAAGGTCCCGGATGTGGAAGGCGAAATCACCACCAGCGACCCGCGAACCCTTCTGCGACGCGGCACAGGCAGCGGCTACGCCGAAGTGGATTTTGTCGGCATCGATCAACGTCGTTACCGCGCCCGCTGGGAAACCAACCGTGCACGGGACAACGCTGCGAAAAAGCTGCAAGCCAGCCGCCAGACCCTTACCGATCTGGACAACGAGCAAATCCTCAGCAACCAGAGCAAACGCGAGTTCGAGCAACTGATCGAACAGCGCCTGGGGCTCAACTTCGAGCAGTTCACCCGTGCCGTGATGCTGGCACAGAGCGAGTTCAGTGCCTTCCTCAAGGCCGATGACAAGGAACGCAGCGAGCTGCTGGAAAAGCTGACCAACACCGCCATCTACAGCCAGCTCGGACGCCGCGCCTACAGCAAGAGCAAGGAAGCCGAAGAAGCGCTCAAGACCCTCAACGCCCAGGCCGGCAACATCACCCCGCTTGAGCCTGAGCAGCGCGCTGAACTCGAACAGAACCACAGCGAAGCCCAGCAACAGCACAAGGCCCATCAGGCCCGACTGCGCCAACTGGAACTCAAGCAACAATGGCTCACCGAGCTGCATCGCCTAAGCGATGAACAGCTCAGCGCCAACGAAAGCCTGAACAGCGCGCAACAGGATTGGGACAACCAGCAAGGCCAGCGCCAGACACTCGGCCAACTGGAGCGTCTGGGGCCACAACGCCATCGCTTCGCCCGCCGCATCGCCCTCGATACCCAGCTCACGCCGCTGGCCGATCGCATTCGCCAGCATCAAGCCCAGGAAACCACGCTACAGGCTCAACAGCAGCAACTGGAAAGCGCCCGCAGCAATGCGCACGCCAACCTGCTCGAAGCCCAGCAGCAACAGAACGATGCCAAGCCACGGCTGCAACAGGCCTTTGCAAGCCAGAACACCCTGAACCACCTGACTCAGGAACTGGCCAAAATCGTCGCGCTTCAGCAACAGGCTGAACAGAGTTGCGCAGAGGGCCAGAGCCAGTTGCAAGGTTTGCTCGACCAACAGCAACAGGTCGCTGAGCGTCTGGAACGTATCGCCCGGCAACTGGAACACAGCACCGAACTCGCCCCGCTGGCACACGCCTGGAACGCCTGGCGCGACCGGCTGAAATCCCTGACGTTGACCGCCAATCGCCTGAAACACGGGCAAGGCGAGTTGCCTGCTCTGCAAGCGCGTGCCGCCGATGCCGATCAGCAATGGCTCCAGCAGCGCAACGACCTGGAAGTGTTGTACCGCGAGGCGGATTGCGAAGCAGAAGCCGTCACCGAACAGACCCAGATTCTGGGCAGCCTGTTGCAGGACAACCGCAAGCAGCAGCGCGCCTTTGAAGAACTGGCCCGCCTGTGGGCCAGCCAGCAGGAAATCGACAAGCAACTGCAAGCCCTCGGGCAACAGCAGCAGGAAGCCCAGCAGGAACGCGACCAGCTCAATGCCGAAGGCATCCGCACGCGAGATGAACTCAAGGTGGCCGAGCAGACCCTGAGCGTCACTCAACAGCTACTGGAACGTCAGCGTCTGGCCCGCAGCGCCAGCGTCGAAGAACTGCGCGAACAGTTGCAGGATGACCAGCCGTGCCCGGTGTGCGGCAGCGTCGAACATCCCTGGCATCAACCCGAAGCGCTGCTGCAAAGCCTGACTCGACACGATGAAACCGAACAGGCCGGCGCCCAGAAAGCGGTGGATGAGTTAAAGGAAAAGTACAACCAGTTGCGCGAGCAGGTGGGCGGCGTCATTGCCCGGCAGAAAGAACTCATTCGCCAGCAGGAAAGACTCGCCCTCCAGCAGCAGGAACTCGCCCCTGATCTGCACGCCCACCCGCTTGGCGCACAACTGCTGGACCGTGATGCCGCACAGCGCGACAGCTGGCTGAAGCAGCAGCTCAGCCAGCTGAACGAAGTCATCAACCGCGACGAACAGCGCCAGGATGCATTGCTCACGTTGCAAAAAGACGCTGCGCGCCTGCAACAGCAAGTCCAGGCTGCCCATGAAGCCAGCCAGACCGCCGCACGGCATGTCACGGACCAGATCAAGCAACTGGAAGCGGATCGCGAGCGCCTGGAAGAAGAACTGACAGCGCTTGCCACACTGGTATCCACCGAGCTTCTGGACAAGCTGCGCAACGACGCTTCGGCCACCGTCATGCAGCTTGAGCAACAAGTGACCCAGCGTCTGGACCAGCTTGAACAGCAAGACGAAGAGCAGCAGGAACAGCGCGAACGCCAGCAAAGGATCGAGAAGGAACAGGCTGCGCAACAGAACCGGGTCCAGCGCCAGACTGAACTGGCTGAACAGGTTCAAACCCTGAGCCAGCAGCAAGACGCCAGCCAACAGGTGCTGACTGAACTGCTGGGCTCCCATGCCGATGCCCAACAGTGGCAAAACGCGCTGGAACAAGCCGTCGAGCAAGCCCGACACGCTGAAACCTCGGCAGGCCAGACCTTGCAGGATGTTCACCACCAACTGATTCAGCTCGGTGCCGAACTCAAGGCCGATCAACAGCAGTTGCAGGCCCTGGAACAGGAGTCCAGCGAACTCGATGGCCAGATCGGCGAGTGGCGCAGCAGCCATCAGGAACTGGATGACGCAGCACTTGAAAACCTGCTGACTTACGACGACGCACGCATCGATCAACTGCGCCAGCAACTGAACCGCAGTGAAAAGGCTCTGGAACAAGCCAAAGTACTGCTGCATGAGCGCGAGCAGCGCCTGCAACAGCATCAGGCGCAACACAGCGACATCACCGATAACGAGCAACTGGCCGCTGCCCTGCTTCAGGTTCAGACCGAATGTGAAATCAGCGAACAGCACTGCGCCGACCTGCGCGCCAGGCTGAGCGAAGACGAACAGCGGCGTAACGCCAACAGCGAGCTGCAAGCGCGCATCGTGCAGGCCAACGGCGAGTATCAACGCTGGGCGCGTCTGGCGGCGCTGATCGGTTCAGCGGAAGGCGACAAGTTCCGCAAGATCGCCCAGGCCTATAACCTCGACCTGCTGGTCCATCATGCCAACGCCCAACTCAGGCAACTGGTGCGCCGTTATCGCCTCAAGCGCGGCGGCAGCATGCTTGGCCTGCTGGTGCTGGACACGGAAATGGGCGATGAACTGCGCTCGGTGCATTCGCTGTCGGGCGGGGAAACCTTCCTCGTCTCGCTGGCGCTGGCATTGGGGCTGGCCTCGATGGCGTCGAGCACCTTGCGTATCGAATCGTTGTTCATCGACGAAGGCTTCGGCAGCCTGGACCCCGAATCCCTGCAACTGGCCATGGACGCCCTGGACGGCCTGCAGGCACAGGGACGCAAGGTTGGCGTGATCTCTCACGTACAGGAAATGCATGAGCGGATTCCGGTACAGATCAAGGTCCGTCGACAGGGGAACGGGTTGAGCACGATAGAGGTTGGGGATTGAGGACGAGGTTGCTCGCTCTTGCATGAGCTGGAGAACCTGCTTGAACGAACAGCCCGCCATCAAGGCGGGCTGTTCGTTTACTTCTGAAGACTACTGCCAGTTTGCTGCGATCACGGCATTGAGCTGATCATGCTGCGCCTGGCTCAGGTTGATTTCCCCTCCCTCTGGCGCACCAAAAGCCGCCATGGCACTGACGAGGTTCTCGACCTGATTGGCATACAAGGTCGAACCGCCCGCCTGAATGGCATCCAGGCGCTGGGACGAACCGACATACCAATCCTGTACGGTAACGCTGTCTTGCGCTCCCCGAAGATCAATCACCAGACTATTCCCCTGGCGCGATAACCAGAGGTTGTCACGGCTGACACCTTCAATGCTCAGCACATCGTTATCAGCCTCAGGTGTGTTCGACAGGTTGTTGAGCACGTCCTGGCCATCACCGCTGGCAAACGCATAGGTGTCATTTCCACCACCACCGATCAGGTAATCGTTACCCGCATTACCACGCAGGAAGTCGTTACCCGCACCGCCGTCGATCAGGTCAGCATCGGACGAGCCGAGAATGATCTGGTTGCCCGCCTGACCCGCGAAAACCGTGCCGAAGGCGCGCTCGTCGGGCAGGTTCAGGTAAGCCGGTGAACCGGCTGGATCAGGGTTGGTCAGACCGAAGGCACCGAACAGCTGACTGGCCGTGATCTGCCCGCCCGAAGCGAATGTGATGCTGTCCACCACGTAGTCGCCGCCCAGGAACCAGTTCCTGATCGTCACCTTGTCGCTGCCGCCGCTGACATTGAGCACCAGGTCATTGCCACTTTTCATCAGGCCGCTGGCAACCTGATTGAAGCTGACGCCCTCAAAATGCAGCGTGTCGGTACCGCCGCCGCTGTTGTCGATCGTCTCCTGACCGCCTCCGGCGGAAAAGACATAGGTGTCGTCACCACGACCACCGATCAGCGTATCGTTGCCTGCACCGCCGTCCAGGGTGTCGCTGCCGTTGCCACCCTCCAGACGATCGTTCCCGGCGTCGCCGAACAAGGCGTCATTGCCATTGAAACCCTGCAACAGGTCGCTCTGCGCAGTGCCGTCGAGCACATCATCGCCGGTCGATCCCTGGGCCGTATTGTCGAAGCCTGCCGCTGGAGCCGGCATGGACAGTCCGAAGGCACCGTAGATCTGCGCTGCCGTGAGCTGGCCGCCGGTTTCAAAGGTAAAATTCTCCACCAGACGGTCGCCGCCCAGGAAGAATTCCTTGAGCGTTATCTGGTTGGCCGAACTGCCGTTGACCCGAAGAATCAGGTCATTGCCCGACTTCATCAAACCACTGGCCACCTGATTGAAAGTGATGCCATTGGCGAACAGCAGCGTATCTGCGCCAGCGATTTCCTCGATGACATCCTGGCCCGCGGTATAGACATACGTGTCATCGCCAATACCGCCAATCAGGGTGTCGTTGCCCGCAACACCATTGAGCGTATCGTTGCCGGCCCCGCCCAGAAGGATGTCGTTGCCAGTCGTGCCGGTCAGTACATCTGAACCGCCCACACCCGCCACCGGCGGCTCTCCCGTCCCGCCTGGATTGCCGGGTTCGGTCGGTTCCTCCGGTTCGCCCGGCTCAACCGGCTCTTCGCCACCGCTCCCGTCGGGCAGCGCCGTGAGCCGCCCGGCGATCTGGGCGGTGGTCAGGTAATTGCCGCCATCGGGCTGCACATAATCGATGGCGTAATCACTGCCGAGAAAATGATTGGTGACCCGGACCTGCTGGCCAAGATCGCCATCGACCAGGATGATCAGATCATCACCATCACGGTGGTAACTCAGGCGGGACAACGCCACGTCCAGAAAGAACACTCCGTCGAAGCCGCCCCCACTGTTGTCGATGACATCCACGCCGTCGCCCGCGCGGTAATAGTAGGCATCGTCACCCGTTCCACCGGCCAAGGCATCGTCGCCATCCTCGCCGATCAATACGTCGTTGCCAGCGCCACCGATGAGCCAGTCGTTACCTGAGCCATTGTGCTGGCCATTGCCGCCTGACAAGTAGTCGTTACCGTCGCCACCCTCGACCTGATCGTCGCCGCCCATGCCGAACACGGTGTCGTTACCTGCCAGGCCACGCAGAAGGTCTCGACCGTCGTAACCAGCCAGTTGCTCACCGCTTACCGTGCCTTCGATCAGGGCGTCAAAGCCGCCAGCCACGCCCTGCGCAGCGACGATATGGCCTATGCGCTCGGCGCTCAGCAGATAACCACCGGAGGGTTGCACGTAGCTGATAGCCTTGTCGCCCCCGAGGAAGTGACCGAGCACCCGCACCGACTGCGCGCTATCGCCATCGATCAGAATCAGCAGGTCGTCGCCAACACGACTGAAGCTCAGGCGGTCCTGACCGATATCATCCGTGAAAAACACCCCTGAATAGCCGCCACTATTGTCAATGATGTCGGCCCCGCCTCCCGGGTTATAAACATACTTGTCGTCACCCGTTCCGGCTGCCAGGAAGTCGTCTCCGGCACCTCCGTTGAGCTGGTCATTGCCGCTGCCTCCGTAGAGGCTGTCGTTGCCGGCCTCGCCTTCGAGGTAGTCGTTGCCGTCTTCGCCATGAATCACATCGTCGCCAGCACGGCCCCATGCCTGATCATCACCGTCACCCAGGCGGATGTGATCGTCGAGTTCACGGTAGCCAATGAAGCTGTCGCCACTGGAAGTACCCTGCCAGACCACACGGTTCTCCACATCGGCCTGGCTCAGCGAGCTGCCGTCGGCGAACAGGAAGTGCTCCAGCTTGAAGTGGTCGGTCGGCTCCTGGAACCAGTTCTGTACCGTGATCGAATCGCTGCCGTTAGCATGCTCGATGATCAGGTCGTCGCCACGGCGCACGAAACTCAAGTCGGAAGCTGCGATACCGGCACCGAAGCTCAAGGTGTCGGTACTCGGCTCGATGTTGCTGTAAGACTCACCCGGCCGCCGCTCGATCAACAGGTCTTGGCCATCGCCCAGACTGAAGAGGTAAGTGTCATCGCCGAACGAACCGTAAAGCGTATCGCTGCCGGCTCCGCCCTCAAGCGTATTGTTGCCCTGATTCCAGGGGTTGCTGTAAGCCTCCAGCACGTCGTCACCCGCACCGCCTCGCAAGGTATCGAAGCCCTGACCGCGCAGAATATCGTTACCCGCGCCGCCGTACAGATCGCCGCTGCCTTCAAGCAGATCGTCACCGTCACCGCCGTCAAGCACGCCATTCCCCTGGAGAGTGTCGTCGCCTGTCTCGCCATACAGGGCGTCGAAGCCACCGCCACCGATCAGAACGTCGCTCCCGTCACCGCCGTGCAGAGTATCGTTGCCACTGCCGCCGTCGAGCAGGTCGTCGCCGATATCGCCGCTCAGCAGATCATCACCGTTGCCGCCATAAAGGGTGTCGATACCATCGCCACCGCTGATCTGGTCATTGCCATCCTGACCGTAAACGAGGTCGCTGCCTGTCGCCGCACTGACCACATCGTCGTCGGCATGGCCGAAGATAATGTCATCCAGAGCGGTTCCTTCCAGAGCCTTGCGCTTGATCGCTTCGTAGTCCCAGGTGGTGCCGTCGAACACGAACTGCTCGATCGCAGTCGCTCCCGCAACGCCCGCCTGGTAAGAGAACTGGCCGAGGATACGTAACCGGTCATTGGTGACCTGATTGAGCACCACCAGATCGGTGCCATCACGGCGTAACAGCAGGTCGGCTGGCGCCACACCCTGAAACTGCACGCTATCGGTGCCGGCACTGTCGATGATGAGATCGTTGCCCCATCCAGCAGTGAACTGGTACCGATCGCTTCCCGCACCACCCTCCAGGTGGTCGTCTCCAGTACCGCCTTCGAGCAGGTCATCGCCATTGCCAGCCTGCAGGGTGTCGTTGTCGGCACCGCCATGCAAACTGTCGTCGCCAATGCCACCATCGAGCAAGTCGACTCCGGCACCACCGGACAGCAGATCGTTTCCAATACCGCCATAGAGTGTGTCGGTCCCTTCGCCACCAAGCACGGTATCGTTGCCATCTCCAGCCTGGACGTAGTCGTTGCCAGCACCGGCGTCGATCGTGTCATCGTCGGCATGGTCGTAGATAGTATCGTCCTGTGCCGTTCCTTCCAGCGCCTTGAGTTTGATGGCCTCATAGCCCCAGGTAACGCCGCCGTCGAACACGAACTGTTCGATGGCCGTCACCCCGGCCACACCAGCCAGATAGGAGAACTGGCCACTGATACGCAACTGATCTCCGGTGACCTGGTTGAGCACCACCAGATCCGAACCTTCACGGCGCAGCAGCAGGTCAGCAGGCTCTACGCCGGTGAACTGAACGCTGTCGCTGCCAGCGCTGTCGATGATGAGGTCCTGCCCCCAACCGGCAGCGAACCGGTATTGGTCGTTGCCCGCTCCGCCTTCAAGGTGATCGTTACCGGTATCGCCCTGCAGAATGTCATTGCCATGACCTGCATAGACATAATCAGCGCCAGCGCCTGCGATGATCAGGTCATCACCATTGCCGGCGTCCAGAAGGTCATTGCCATCGCCACCGTAGAGGCTGTCGTTGCCATCTCCGGCACTCACCACATCATCGCCCCCAAGGGCCTCGATCAGATCATCGCTGGAATAGGCGTTGATCAGGTCGGCAGCCTCAGTGCCTTCAAGGGTGAGCAGGCGCAATTGCTCCGGGTCAATCACAGTCTCCAGCCCGTCTCCGTAGCGCAGGCGCATCCCGCCAAGCGGGATCTCGCCACTAAAGAAGGAGGACAGCGATAGCTGGTCGCCGACGCTGTCGGGGAAGGCAATATCCAGACTAGTGCCGTTGCGACGGAATACCAGACTTTCCAGCGGCAGGTCGGAGAGGTAGATCGTCACGACATTTTCGTAAGTATCCACGACCACGTCCCGGCCATCTCCACGAGCGAACAGGTAGCTGTTTGTGCCCGAGCCACCATAGAGCTGGTCGTAGCCCTTACCGCCAGCCAGCAGATCATCACCGGCTCCGCCAGACAGCACATCGTCGCCGTCGCCTCCCTGCAAGGTGTCACGACCCGCGCCCCCCTGGAGGTCGTCATTGCCTGCACCGCCGCTCAGGATGTCGTCGCCAGCACCACCAATGAGCAGGTCGTTGCCGTCGCCGCCGTCCAGTGAGTCGTCACCTTCACCACCGAGCAACAAGTCGTTTCCGGCATCCCCGAACAGAGTGTCCTTGCCGGCACCAGCGTCAAGTGTGTCGTTCCCTTCCCCGCCGAGCAGAGTGTCGTTGCCGCCGTTGCCATACAGAAAGTCGTGGCCTGCCAGGCCAGACAGCACGTCGTCGGAAGCATACCCTTCGATCAGGTCATCACCATCGCTGGCTTGCAGCACCATCCCCATGACATCTGCGATGGTCCAGATGGTGCCGTCGTGAAAGACAATCTCGTCAACGGCCATGCTGTTGGCAGCTTCGCTGGAAAAGTAGTTGTTCAGGCGAATGCTGTCGCTGGCAGAAGTACGAATGAACAGGTGGCTGTTGCTGCGCTCGATGCTGACCGCATCCGGGTCGATGCCTTGGCCGAACACCACGCGATCCACCCTGGCGCCCGTCACTTGTGCGGCGTTGTCTATGACATCGTTGCCATACCCGACCTCGAACAGATAGGTGTCACTGCCACGGCCGCCGATCAACGAATCGTTGCCTGTGCCGCCGATCAGTGTGTCATCGCCGTCATCGCCCATCAGTACATCATCACCGGCACCACCGGATAGCTGGTCGTCACCCGCCAGGCCATGGATGTTGTCGTTGCCTGCCAGAGCATCGATGGTATCGCCCACCGTGCTGCCGAATATCAGGTCGTTGCCCTCGGTGATCGAGGACGCGGTCAGGATATCCAGGATCTGCTCGATGTTCAGACTGCTACCGTCGGCAAAGGCCAGCCGCTCTATCGCACCGAAATCGAGCGTGCCATCGAAGTCGAAGAAGTTGTCGATACGCAACGAACCGGAATCACTGCCATCGGGGTTCTTGACGCTGATAGTGACCGTAGTGGCGTTACGCGAGAACACAAGATCGTCCTGGCCAATACCCTCGCCGAACACCACCTGATCCAGACCGCCGCGATCAAGGATGGTGTCGTTGCCATGCCCCCAGGAGAAGTGATAACTGTCATTGCCCGTCTGACCGTAGAGCCTGTCGTCGCCGCCCAGGCCATAGAATATGGAGTCAGCTTCTATCCCGGACAACGTATCGCTGACCGTCGTGCCGATCCTGGTCGAGAAGTCGAAGAACGAGGCCAGATCGGTGTTAGCGGCAGCAATGGCCTGAAAGGCAGCATCGCGCTTGTCGCGGTAGCCAGGCGAATAAGTCCCAAGGTCGGTCAGGATCGCAATGACACTGGCGATCCGGTCGACCCGGTCATTGGCGTAAAGGTTTTCCAATGTACCTTGCAGGCTGCCCCAGTCCACTGTGATGCCGTTGGCGTCAGAGCCGAATGCGGACTGGATGATGCTCATCTCCTGCGCATACTCGGTCTGCGCCAGAATCTGGGCAGCGGTAAAACGTTTGAATTCCAGATACTCGGCCACCAGAATCGGCGCGGCCTGGCCATGGGGGTTCGGATCGTACTCACCCCAGCACCAGATCCCCATGTAGGAACGCCCCACAAGGTTCTCCAGCGTCACCAGCTGGCGCGCGTCCATCACATGGCCATAAACCTTCATCGGGTCCCGGCTGTACGGGTCCACACCCTCGGCACCCGCCCAGCGGTAGATCAGATCGTCGAGCAGCGCGTCGCGGCTGGCGGCATCGCTGGACGACACATACTGTTCAAGCAGGGACTTCAGTTCGGGGTCCATTGCCATGGCCTGGTGCAGGTCATGCACCTTGCCGAACCCCTTGGCATTGGCGAGGGACAGGATGTCCGGGGCAAGCTCGATGTCGCCACTGTTCACCCGGCGTGTGGTGTCTACCTTGAACCACACGTCCGCAGCGGTGGAGGCGGTGCCATTGCTCAGCATGATGGTGCCGACCTGACGATGCTCGTGACCGTGAGTGTCCACATGGCTGGAGTCGGTGTAGCCCGTACTGATCGACACCACACCGGCATCGGCCAGGCTCTGCAACTCGCTCACATCGCTGATGCCGTTGCCATTGAGATCGCGCCAGACTTGCAGCTCAGCGTAAGAGCTGTCTTGCGCATCAATCACGCCATCGCCGTTGTCGTCATACTCGGCCAAGGCCTGAAAACCGTTCTCGGCAGTCTGGCCATTACTCAGGATGCTGTGGTTGCCGAACAGTTCGGTGCCGTTGCTGATACGGCCGTCACCGTTGCGGTCGTGTACCAGCAGCCCGTCGTCCGGGCTGACCCAGCCGGACATTTCACTCAGGCCATCACCATCCAGGTCAAAGTAGCTGGCACCGACTTCCAGTGTTTCGATACCGTCGCCATCCAGGTCAAGGACGATGGGGGATGTGCGACTCTCGGCATCATCGGTCTCAGGCGTTTCGTCTTCTTCCTCTTCTTCCTCACTGAGGACAATCTGCAAGTCGCTGCTGTCCTTGTTGTAGTCATTGATGACGAGAGAGCCATTGACGACCAGAGTGGTGCCATCCAGGAAATAGGTATTACCGCCGCCGTAGTACGTGTTCTCGGGGTCGGTTTCCTTGCGGGAGCCACCGGTGAGTTGCTGATTGCCCAGGTAAACTTTTCCTTTGCCGTCAGTATCGGAAATGATGTCCTGGCTATCGGCCTTGTAGATGTCGAATCCATCGTCGCCCTTGAGGTTATCCTGGCCGTCGCCCCCTTCAAGGTAATCGTCCCCGAGACCACCCTCGAGACTGTCATCTCCCTGGCCGCCATACAGGGTGTCCTTGCCTTCCCCACCCAGCAGGGTGTCGTTGCCCTGCCCGCCATAGAGAGTATCGACCCCCTCTCCTGCGTCGATATTGTCATCGCCAGCACCGCCTTCGATGTAATCGTCGTCCTCCCCGCCATTGAGCGTATCGGCGCCATCCATGCCGAAAAGGTAATCCTTGCCCTCTCCACCCTGAATGCTATCGCTGCCGCTGCCGCCGAAAACGATGTAGCGCTTGTCCATGACACCAAGATCAACGCCATCGATCGTCAGCTTGTACTCTGAGCCACTGCTGTAATCCCGGAACTCGATGTCACCGGGAATGGGAACAGGGAGGCCGAATGGCATTTCATAGGAGCCATCCGTGTCACCGGACTCTCGATAGAATTTCTCGAAGATGAGGAACGATGCACGCTTGTCGATCCACTCATCGGACAGAGCACCTTTTCCGGTTTTCACGTCCGCCAGGCTCAAATCGCTGGAGTAGCCTGGAAGCTCGATGGCGATCGGAGACAAGGCGTACAGCGCATTCCTGACCGAAATATTGCTCTTGGCCAACGAAACAAGTGCCCCCTTCTCGCCGGGCAGAAGGATCGTATTCGCGTTGAGCGCAATCGATGAATCAAGGCCGGAGAAAAAGCTTTGTGCCGCACCTGCAAAATTCTCGGGCGTGGTCGCCGAGTCTGAGCGTTTGCCTAGATAGGTCGCCCGAAGCCAGTCCAGGACCACATGCGTACCGGCTTCGGAAATGAGTTCTCCGAGTTTTCGTGCTTCGCCAGACAAGAGGGACGTGATGTTATTGGTTGCGAGTGCCCGCAACTCACCAAAGCCGGCAGTATCAAAAGTCTCCCATCCGACGCCCAGGTCATCCAGAAGGGTCTTGTCCAGAGTAAGAAGATCAGTCAGTCCAGCACTTCTGGTTTTTTCAAAGGCATAGGCATAAGCGTCATAGGCAAAGAGCAGGTTCTTGACGTCATCTACGCGATTGAGATCGTCCCCGCCCTGTCTTGTGAACCGATTGGTTTCATTCTGCCCGAGCGCCGAGAAAAGAATGGTCCCCGACCAAGCGGCATTTATTTCTCCACCGGCGCTGTCGTTCCCCAAAGAGGCAAATAAAACCTGCCCTACGCCAGTCGCATCATTATTTGCAATATCTGAAATAGTGGGGACCAGCCATTGTCCAGTGCTGGATCGGCGACTCGGATCGAGAATGTCATTCAGGGCATTGATTGCCACCTGATTTGAAGCCTTCTGCATGAGGGCGTCTGAATAGGCGACACCACGCAGTTCCATCTGCCGCTGACTGTAAGACCTGATAATTTCCGCAAAGACCCCTTGCCCCGCGTTGGCAAGTGCCGCCCCCTGCAACCATAACTTTACAGCGCCATCCGGAAGCATGCTGGCAATGGCGTTGTACACATCGGCATAGTTGCCATCAGCATTCGGAGCGCGGCCTTGAAGGTCGCGAATAATTGATATCTGTTCGTCCGTCAGGTAGCTATTGCTCATCGTGAACCTCCATGGCTTTGATTGTTATTTACTTCACTTCATATACATCAATCTTGTTACGCACTTCTTTCGTGATGGACTTCCAATCCTTCAGGAGGTCATAGGAGAAAAAAGATTGAATGAGCAGCCCTGAGTGACTGTAGAAAGACGTCCTGCACGTGCCGTTTTTTCTGGAAGGGTCGTTTAACCAGACAACCCAGCAGAAGAACTCTGTCGGGGGCGTGGTGTTGTCTGATTCCCGGGATTGGTAAATATAATTGCGGGAGAAGTCTGTAGAAGACGGGGCGTTTACAGGGTATTCGATCAAGTCCAGGTCTGTGCGCTCGACTGGCGTGTCTGTCTTTTCAAAAGACAACATGCTTTCCATCCTGGCAGGGTTTCCTCCCGCGGAAATCTCTGTCCTGATCATGTGCTTTTCCCCTTTGCCTGCAGGCCCCGTTCTGGGTGGGGTAAAGAGGAAGCCCATGTTGAGGTGCAAGGTCAGCATGTCAGCCTTTGCGGCTTGAATGGTGCCAGCCGTATACACATCGAACACAACATCCGCAGGCACGCGGAAAGTCGAGCTTGCGACCTGGATCGTGTTCGGTTCACCCTTGGTAATACCGTGGGCAGCAAGGTACTCGGGGGTATTGATCTTGGGAGCTTCCTTGTTGCAGGCGGCAAGAAAGAAGAACAAAGGCAAGAGAACGAGGCAGCGGCAGAGCCTTGCATAGGCGTCGTGAGTCACAGGAATCCCTTCGGCGTGATAGCTAAGTGATTCTGTATTGAAAGCAGGCTAATGTGCAAAATTCTTCGCGAATGAATTCTCTCCTACCCAAACCGTGTGGGAGCGAATTTATTCGCGAACAACCCGAATCACGAAGCGCGTTCCTGTGAGTCCGCAGCCACGACCACAGAAGGCGCAGCCGATTCGTAGGTGCGGGTTTTAAGCTGGGGGTTCATGCTGGTGATGGTCACTACAGCAATGAAAACCACATAAAGCGAAATTGCGATATACGCGCCTTGTTTGATTGAACCCAGAATGGCAGTGGCCATGTTTACTGCTCCATAATGTTTTGCATGGCCAACAGGATCGTCGATATCCACAACATTGAAAAACCATAGGTATGCATAGCCACTATCAGTTTTCTTGATGAGTGGAACATAAAAGCTCAACCCAGGATAAACACCCACGCATAAAAATCCCCCGTCACTCATGAAGTAACGGGGGATTCGGTGTAAGCCCAGTCCACAGTAGATGCATGGTCTGCCACGCAATGGGCAGTGGTCGCAAAAACCTGTGTGAGCCAGTGAAAACCGTGGTCGTTCAGTGCTTACTGCGCGGTCTTGTGGTCCAGCGCGGCATAGAAGTTGGCACTTTGTTGCAGGTATTTTGGAGTGTAAGTCTGGGTGGCGTGGGCTTTCTTGTCGCTGACTTCAACGCTGGCGCTGGCAGGGAGAACAACAGATGCCGAAATAGCCGATGCTGCAATGATGGAAAAGATATTGAAGTTCATGTCGTTAACCCTCGGTGGTCTTTTATATATGCACGCTTGGATTCAAGTGGTGGCCGTTCTGGCCGTGACTCAAACTTACGCCCGAGGCTGCTCATTCAAAAATCTTTTATGCCACTAACTCATATCATCTGGATTAATAGTTGCTCAAGCCCACGTAAACCACGGGCTTGAGCCTTGGAGGCAGTCAATCGCGAGACAGGAAATGCAAATCCGAAGGCGAGTCGAAATCGATTTTCTGCACCGTATCACCCAGCATTCCGCTTTGCGGGTCGCGGCGAACCGTCACGATCTGGTTGCTCTTCTGGTTGGCGATCAGCATGAATTTGCCACTGGGGTCGAAGCTGAATTCCCGTGGCTCCGTACCTTCCACCGAGCGACGCTGTAGCTCTTCAAGCTTGCCCGTGGTCGGATCGATCCGGAAAACCAGCAATTGATTGGCTTCACCCCGATTGGCGACATACAGAAAACGGCCATCGGGCGATGCATGCAAACCACCGGCACCATTGCGTTGTTGCACGCCCTGATTTTTCAGATCGACCAGTTGGGTCTGCTTGAACTCGCCATCCAGATAATCAAGCACCGCGACCTGAGCCGACATTTCCAGAACCAGCCAGGCATGCTTGCCTTCACGACTGAACAGGATATGCCGCGGTCCGCTACCGCCCGGCAACTGCACCGAAGCAGTACTGGCCGGCTGCAAAGGCCTGGCCTGACTGGCGTCATAGCGGTACACGAACAGTTTGTCGGCGCCAAGATCGGCAGCAACCACATACTTGCCATCGGGCGTAGGAACCGCCGCATGCACATGGGAAGACATCTGCCGCTCCGGGTTGACCTGGCTGGCAGCATTCGGCCCGGCAGACTGCACAACGTCCTGAAGCTTGCCATCCTTGCCGATCGGCAATACAGCCAAAGACCCGCCAGGATCGGGCTGTACCGCATAGTTGGAGACAAACAGATAACGCCCATCAGGGCTCAGGCTCGAATGCGTAGGCTCGTCGCCCTTGCTCTTGACCTGATTGAGAGGCGTCACCTGATGGGTCTTGGGTGCGATGGCAAAACTGCTGACCTTGCCTTCCACATCACTCTGCCCTGGCCCGTTCTCGTTGACCGCGTACAAGTAACGCCCGTCCTTGGAGAGGGTCAGCCAGGAGGGATTTTCGGCACGGATCACCTGACGCGGTGCGGGATCGATCTTGCCCGTCTGGCTATCGAAGCCGAAACGGTAGATGCCTTCGCTCTTGCCCTGGGTGTAGGAACCCACCAGCAAATCGGTATCGGACATGGTTTGGGCCTGTACGGGGAAAACACTGATTGCACTGGCAAGCGCCAGCCACGGCAGAAACGCAGGAGTCATGGGGGCATTCCTTTTCTTGTTCAAATTATGGGTGCCGGCTTAGCGACAGTCAGGGCTATGACAGGCTATCGCTCATGTAGTTTTGCGGGAGAATCAATCCAGCTCGCTTTCATCCTCATCATTGGGGGTGAACGCATCGAGGCAGATGATGCGGTGATCGGCATTGCCATCGTTGACGACCCAGCTTTGCAGGCTTTCATCGAAGGACGCCGCCTGAATCTGCGCCAGGCTGAAACGCCATACCTTGCGCTCGCGGCCATCCATGCATTCGATATTCAAATCATCGCCCAGAGAGAACTCCCAGGCGTGAAGCCCGTCGATTTCCAGCATCGTAGAAGCTTGCAGGGCGGCCAGCAGGGTGGTGGGTGTGGTTGTCATGAGGGATCATCGGCCTTTGTAAAAGGGCGAATGATAGGGCAATACCGATGGGACGGCTATGAACATGCCGTGAGGCACGGAGACACACTTCCGGTTCCGTATCTCCGACGTCTGCCTTCTGGCACTTTTTCTTCAAGATTAATATTCAGGTCTTCTATGCCACAGGTTTGATGACTCCATTATCAATCGAAGCCACCTTATTCATAGGCACTTTTATTCTCTGCCCTGGCGAAGTGATACTGTCCAAAACAGCCAGATCCGCTTCATAATCAACCAACTTAAGTGCAGCATGCTGAGGCTGTTGAGTTCCACAGAAATAACCAGGAATTATAAGCTCAGCGCCCTCAGGAATTCGAGAGAATGCAGTATCCATATCAAGTCCTAGACTATGCGAATACTCGTTATACCACTCTGTACCCGTCCATGAAACAACACTCTGACGTTCCATCAATGCCGGCCCAATAGAATATGCATCCCATATTTCATCTCCATTGACGCGTACGATTTTATCCACAGAAACAGTATAAACTTTTCCTTTATAAGCCTTATCCAATATGCCGATCGTCTTTTTGGCAACATCAACCGACTTCAGCTCCCCCTCGTACACAAAGCTCACACTCCCCGATTTTTCCTCCACCCTGAATATAGAACCCGGCGCAGCCTTGACAAACGTATCCATTAAACTTTCCATTGTGCCATCTCCTATGACACCCCTACTCACTCTTTACGGTAGCAGTATTTTCTCGTCACTCAATGGCACCAGACAGAGCCGCTAGAATACTTTCAGGTTTAAACTACCCGTGTTATATCCAAACAGTTGACGAGTCTCTTCCTTCACGATTCAAAAACACCGCCCCCTCGCCTGCTTATCACCTTACACTCTAATTTTCAGCATCGATATTCAATATCTCGATTGATGCATGGCTATAATCGGGTCAGATCAAAACCACATAAGAACTGAGCCCCAGCCCCTTGTCCCCCCGGATTTCGGGATCACTGATGCTCACGGGGATCAACCGCTCGATCAACGTCCAAAAAAGAGAGAGACAGTGGCGGCTCAATATTGCGCCACTGCTTGCCGAACTTGCATTTCTATAGTGACAGTTGAAGCTCAATAAACACGATCCTCCTGCTTCAGGACATAGATACGCCTTATCGTCCAGAGAGAGATCAGTAGCAGGATCAGTGTCAGTGATAGCCCACCGGACAGGATGTAAAAATCCGGACGGTAAGTGTGCAACTCGGAAGCAATCGCGTTTTTCCCGGTAAACCAGCTCGAATAAACTAGAGAGATGGCGTCTCCCACCTCATAGTGAGTATTTTCGTCATAGCGCGGATCGAAGTATTGATCGTCGTGAGCCTCGCCTTCCTCATCCACATACCGATAATGGATTATTTTGCCCATACTGTTTCGGGGAATATTTTCCAGCGCTTTTACACTCCCCGAGACCTGGACGGCTCCAAGCTGCATGACTGCATAAGTCGATCCTTGATGCCGAGCCAGTGAAGCCAGAAACAGAATCGCGCAACAGGCAAAGGTAAGCAGAATGACTCGATTGAACAGATTATCTTTTTCAGCTTCGCGCGGATAAAACATCAAACATTCCTTCGTCGTACCAAAGCGGTCAAGAGCATTGATTTCGGCAGCCAATGCGCAAACTTGAGGCTTTGGTACATCACTGAAGGGTTTCTACAATCTGGTAACTGCCAGCCAGATCAAAACCACGTAAGAACTGAGCCCCAGCCCCTTGAGCAACCCTCGGGTTTCGGGGTCACTGATGCTCACGGGGATCAACCCCACGATCAACGTCCAGCCAAAGTAAATAAATAAGAGTATCAGCCCCCAGACCAGGTAAGGCATTCGTCCCAGAAACTCGACAATGGCATTACGTCCAGATACTGAGTTGATGATTTTTTCTGTATCGAGCGTGCCCTTCAGAACAAACCTGGCAATAAAATCCCACTCCTCCTCTTTGATACCAGCGTCGTGCTGCCCCTTCAAATATTGAACCTGAAATAAACCATTCGAGTTCTTGAAGGCTTTGAACCCATCGTGACCAGCACTACCGAGATCCTGCCAACCGAAAACCTGAAAAAGTTTAGGAAAAAAGGCGACGACCCAATCGGAAGTGGCAACAAGGTTGAGCACATTTTTCACTCTGGGCTGATTGGCATCAAGAAGCTTCTCCCAATCGTACCCGACCCGGACAACGCTGCCTGCAAAAACCACATTTTTGAATTTACAGCATGGATACAACTCCAGAGCTTTGGCAATCAGGTAAGTGCCGTTGCTATGTCCGACGTAAGAAAACTCGGCATTGGGGTAGCGCGCCAAGGCTTCTGTGTACTGATCCATCAACCATTCCACTTTATTGCGGCGATACCATGGCAACAGGAACGGAAGCATTGGAAAGTAGCCATAGCTGGAGGTTTCCGTAGCCCACTCACATGATGGCAGGACGGCGTTAGGTGCCGTGGCTTCTTTGGCAGCCAGAGTCCTTACCCTTCTGGCGATTTTCTGCGTCCAGAACCCTTGATCCCGAATACCGTGAATGACAAACACAACGTTCTCTATGGCAGGATTCTCCACAAAAAACTTCTCATCCGCCGGAATAACTTCTAATCCGCGTAAAGACTCCTTAGACGAACTCAATGCCTGCTTTAGGGCTGCTTTACGATCGAATCCATACTGTAGATCCTGCAAATCCACCACATCGGCATGGCCTGAAAATGGCACATCCAGATAAATGAAATCATGCCCGGAAACAAGATCCAGATTATCTTGCGGCGATACAACATCATCCCGCGAGCCCAGCAATTGTACGATCAGAGTCTCACCGGGAAACGTTGGACGCTTCAGCCACTGAACTCTCAGTTGAGTAATGAACTCTGCCCCTCGTCTGAGCTTGAAAATCAGAAGCCAGCGCCGGGTGAAAAATCTGATGATATAGGCCATCACCAAACCAAGACGCCAGCCAATTGCATGTAGAGGGCTCAAGTGATGGGAGATCTGCCAGCCTCGATTCATACCTGCAAGCAGCACAATGCGCGTTACTAACGGTGCCCAGGTTCGCGCCGATAGCAGTCCCTTTTCACTCTTGAAGCCTTGCTGGTGATAAATCGGCTCAAAAGGTGCTTTGGAGGTTTCACCACAGGCAGCAACATAAAGCTTACGGCCAATGACACCGCCTACACTGTGCCCAACAATCACTATTGATGTGAAAGGGCTGCCTTCATGACTAGCCAAGTCGACCAGCTCATCGACACCAACAAGCAGGCTGCAAACAATTTCATCGGGATCGACCCGTGAGAAAAGGCCTGTAGGAAGTTCTGGACACCAGATTCTTGCTTTGGGCCAAAGCTCTTGAATTGAATCGGAAACAGCCTTAAGACTCGAGGCCTGTCGTAGATAGGCATGAAGCAGTACGACCAAGCAACCCTCCCCCGAACAGTTGTCAGACAGAGTCATGTTCAACTCACTCGTAGAGGCGTACTCTTCTTTAACGATCATGTCGATATCCCTATCCTTACAATCCATCCAGATAAATTGAGGCCAAAGAGCTTCCCTGACTCAAAGCCTGAACCGATCCACCGACTGCGATAACTGCCCCGCCAGCGCCGACAATTCATCAGTCGTCCCGGCCGTCTGGCCAATGACTCTGCTGTTGCCTTCGGACATGTTGGCGATCATTTCCACTTGATGGGCGATTTCGTTGCTGGCCAGGCTTTGTTCGCTGATGGTGCGGCTGATGTCGTTGACCAGTTGGGTCGTGCTCAGGGTGGCTTCGAGAATTTCCTTGATGGCGGTTTCGACTTCAGCGGTGACGGCCATGCCCTTGTCGACCTGGGCAACGCCCGCTTCCATGCTGGTGACGGCTTCGCGGGTGTTTTGCTGGATGCGCGAAACCATGCTGGCAATTTCCTGGGTCGAGGCGCTGGTGCGCCCGGCCAGGCTTCTGACTTCGTCGGCAACCACCGCAAAGCCACGCCCCTGCTCTCCGGCGCGGGCAGCTTCGATGGCGGCATTGAGGGCGAGCAGGTTGGTCTGGTCGGCGATGCCTTTGATCACCTGGATGATATTGAAAATGCCCTCGGATTCTTCATCCAGATTGCGGATCACTTGGGCCGATTGCTGCGAAGAACGGGCAATGCTTTCCATATCGCTGACCACCTGATGAATCACTCGACCGCCATTTCTGGCCAGTGCTTCGGCCTGGTTGGCCATGTCCAGAGCGCGTTCGGCGTGCCGGGTGATTTCTTCGATGCTGGCCGTCATTTCACTGGCCGCTGCGGACATGGTGCTGGCTGCGGTGCTTTGCTGTTGGCTGCTACCCGCCACTTCATGGCAGCCGCTGCTCAGTTGCTGGCTCATGTCGGTGACGCCGTGGGCATTGCGGCGCACCACTTCGATCATGCCTCGCAAGTCGCGCTGCATGATTGCCAGGCTGCGAATCAGCATACCCGCTTCGTCACGCTGGCGGGGCTCGGCAATGGATTCGCTCAGGTTGCCATGGGCAATGCTTTCAGCGATCCGGCTGGCGGACTGCAACGGCCCCATGATGCTGCGGATAACCCAGAGCCCCTGAACGACCAGCAATATCAGGCTGGCAACGAGTACGACACCAAGGGTGAGGTTGGCGTTACTGCTGGCTTGTTGGGTTTCTTCGCTGGTCTGCTGCGTGCTGCTTTCGATGACCTCGCTCAGGCTGGCCATTTCGTCTTCAAGCTCACCGAACGCCTTGTTGAAGACGCCCAGTTCCTTTTGTGCGCTCTCGGGGTTGTCGAGGGCCAGCCCGACAATTCTTTCGCCAGCGGCAATGTAGGTTGCGAGGCTGGGTTTGACCTTGTTCAGGCCCGCCTTGATGGTTTCATCGACCGGCAGCTTGAGGTTTTCGTCGAGCACTTTGCGAAAGAGCGCGGCATGTTCGGCAATGGAGTTTCGCACCTCGTCTTTGGTGCTGTCGCTCTTGCCCAGGCCAACCAGCATGGCGGAGAGCACATCGGCGCGCAAAGCGTCGTGCATCATGTCGGCTTCAAGATGGTTGCGCAGCGCGGTCATGCTGACTTCGTTGTCCTCCATCGCATGGGCCATCCGGACATTGCCCACGTAACTGACCAGACTCATGATCAGGATGGCTAGCACACCGGTCCCGATAAGCAGAAGCAAACGTAGTTTTATAGACACCCTGCCGCCCTCTTGTGGTCCTTCAGATAGAGCAAAACCTAGTTCCAGACTGGTTATCGGCACCCTCGCCGGGTTAGTTAAGCCTATTTCCAGGCTTTCGTTTCATGGCCAGCAGTGAAACGTCCGACACTGAATGCAGCCAAGTGCTATTCTCGACGCGCCACGCAAAGCCGGCAGGCAAAATACGTTGAAGACAGGGATAAAGGGATGATTGACTTCAGTAACAAAGGTTTCTTCAAGCTGAAGCAGAACAGCGAATACGCCGAGCGTGTGACTGAACTTCTGCTGGAAGGCGAACAGATCATCGATTCCTATAAATCGTTGCGCGATGGCGTGGTGTTCACCAGCAAGCGAATCATTGCGGTCAACGTGCAGGGCATCACCGGCAGCAAGAAGGACTTCACGTCCCTGCCCTACAAGAACATCGTCGCCTATTCCGTGGAAACCTCCGGGACCTTCGATCTGGACTCCGAACTTGAGGTCTACTTTTCGGCGCTGGGTAAAGTGAAATTCGAATTCACCGGCAAGACCGAGATTGTCGAGATTTCAAAAATCATCTCCAGGCACATCTTCTAAACTCGCGACCTGCCCAGCGCCAGTTGATCGTTCCATCTCCAGCAGACAGGCACGATCAACATCCACCGGTTTTCAATCCCTGCTCCGCAAATACTCCGCCATCGCAGCAAAGCGCCGCCGGGTTTCGTACTCGAACAGCCGATTGACCAAAGGGTCGAGGACTCGGCCCAGCCAACGTGGGCGCATCTGGATTCTGAAGGTGTAAATCAGCTCCGAGCGGTCGTCATCAAGGTCGCGGTGCTGCATTGATGCGGCCCAACCCTCGAACCAGCCCGCCGGCTCCACCAGTACGGCAGCCGCGACGTTGCCCGGCTGATAATTCACAAATCGAGTGCGCATGGCGAAAAAGCGCTTCCAGCCGCGCCCCTGATTGAAGGTGATCGCACCCACATAGGGATGGCTGCCGCCGCCCTCCACTTCAGCCCGCGATAGCAAGCTGTCCCAGCGCATTCGCACGTCATGGTCGTGGAAGGCCTCAAAAGCGTCGGCGGCGCTGGCTGGCATGATCATCCTGATTCGGTTTTGCCGCATTTTCTGCCCCTGCTGATTACGCTTTGCTTACCCGACCAGACGCTGGACGATGCTCACCAATCGCTCGCCAACCTTCTGGGCATCGCCCCGGCTTTGCGCCGCCAACTGCGCGCCGTCGAGCACAAACAGGATTTCGCTGGCGGTGCCTTCCGGGTCCGTCAGACCTGCCTCGGTACACAGCGCAATCAGACGCTCGCTGAGGTCGCGGGAGTGGGCCTCGATCACTGCTCGCGCCGGATGCTCCTTGTCCGGCAACTCGGCGACCGAGTTGGCGAAACAGCAGCCTCTATCAGCATCGGCGGCCAAACGACTGGCAATGAACCGCGCCCAACCCAGCAACTGGGCCTTGGGGTCATCGGGGTGTTGCACCTTGAGCTGGTCCAGCACATCGGCATAGGCCAGGGACTCAAGTCGCAACCATTCGGCAACCAGCGCGTCCTTGTTCGCAAAGTGCCGGTAGATCCCCATTTTGGTAGTACCCGCATGGGCAGCGATGGCCTCCACGCCGACGCCACGAATCCCGTCCCGATAAAAAAGCTCATCGGCGGCGAGCAGAATTCTCTCCCGTAGCGGCAATGTCGGATTGTCTCTTTTCATACGTCACCCTTGACGATGATACCGACCGGTATCAACATGATACTGATCGGTATCAGCGAGATATTAACATGAACGCCAAGCACTACACATTTGGCTCGACCCACATCACCCGCGTCAGCGAAAAACTGTTCGACGCCTTTGCGCCCAATGCGCTGTTGCCGGACTGGGACAACAGCGCCATTGACCCGCAGCGCTCATGGCTGGTGCCCGATAGCCTCACCGCCACAGGCCAGAAGGTGATCATCAGCGTGCATACCTGGGTCATCAAGACGCCGCAGTATACGGTGCTGGTCGATACCGGCGTCGGCAATGCCAAGCACCGTCCGGGCCTGCCCATTTTTCACCAGTTGAACGAGCCCTGGCTGGAACGCCTGGCGGCTGCCGGGGTAACGCCCGAAGAGGTCGACTATGTGCTGCTCACCCATTTGCACACCGACCATATCGGCTGGAACACTCATCTGGTGGATGGCCAGTGGGTGCCGACCTTTCCCAATGCCAGGTATGTGTTTCCAGAGGTTGAGTATGAGTATTTCGTCAATGGCTCCGGACGTCAGGCCATGGGTTATCAGGCCTTTGTCGACAGCGTGCTGCCGGTGATCGAATCCGGTCAGGCACTGATGATCGGTGCCGAGGGCGGGCCGTTTCTGGAGGACTTCCACTTCCATCCGACCCAAGGCCATAGCGTGGGCCACATGTCCATCAGTTATCAGCACGATGGCAAGACGGCCATGTTTGGCGGCGACGTCATGCATCACCCCATACAGGTTTCACAACCGCTCTGGGCTTCCTGCTTCTGCGGCCTGCCAGAGGCCGCCAATCGCTCACGGCAATGGTTGCTGGCGTTTCTGGTTGAGCACGACGCCCTGTATTTCAGCTCCCATTTCGCTGGCACCTCGGCCGGGCGTGTCAAACGCCAGGGCGACGGTTACAGCTGGCACTTTGAATAATCCGCCCTTCACTCATCGCACAAGGACACTGCCATGACTGCACCTCACCTCGCGCATACCCTGCGTGCCAGAAAGCTGGACCCTGGTGCCGCGCGCGTGATTGCGCTGATGCGCCAAGCCCCTGCTGCCACGGGCGAACCGACTCCCGAACAGGCTCGGGCCGCCTTTCGTACCAGCCGCCAGGCCCTTGCGACAGCGCCTGTGGAAATAGCCGAAGTTGAAAGCATGAGTGCATCTGGCCCGGGCGGTGAGATACCTTTACGTCTCTATCGCGGGATCGAAACCATTGAGGGCGAAACCCTGCCAGCCTTGCTGTTCTTTCACTCGGGTGGCTGGGTCGTCGGTGATCTGGATACCCATGACGGCGTTTGTCGGCAACTGGCCCTGCTGGCTCGCTGCATCGTGATCGCAGTGGATTACCGCCTGGCACCAGAGCACAAATTCCCTGCGGCAATAGAAGATGCCTTCGCTGCTCTGGATTACGTCCGGGCACAGGCCGCGCAACTGGGCGTCGATGCCGAACGCATTGCCATCGGCGGCGACAGCGCCGGTGGCAACATCGCCGCTGTCCTCGCCTTGATGGCGCGGGATGCAGGCTACCCGCCGCTGGCATTGCAGGCACTGATCTACCCGGTAACCGACTTCCATGGCGTTCATCGCTCCCAACAACAATTGGCCATGGAACCGCCGCTGACAGCCGCCACACTGAACTGGACCAAGGCTCAATACCTGCGCAACGATGCCGACCGCCTGGACTGGCGAGCGTCCCCGTTATTGGCCGAAGACCTCAGCGGCCTGGCTCCGGCCTTTATAGTCACCTGTGGCTGCGACCCTCTCGAAGACGAAGGCCGCGCCTACAGCAAACGCCTGCATGAAGCAGGTGTCACCGTGACCGACAGCCACTTTGCAGGGCAGATCCACGGGTTTATCACCATGGGCCGCCTGATCCCGCAAACCACCGAACTGCTGGCACAGATCGCCGGGGCGCTGGATGCCGCGTTTCATAGAGGGGCCGAGCAGAGCATTGGACAGTAGGGGCGGACTTGAAGGCGATGCATTTTCTTTGGAGATACCGGCCTCTCGCCTTACTTCCCAGTTGAATACGTTCCGGCTCTGAAGAGGTACAAAAACCCTATTTCCATCACAAGAATGAATCCCGCAAATCCTGAATCCTGTCTGGCACCAAGGCTGCTAGGCTAACCAGTCAAGTGCCGTTTCCCCAACATGGATGACCGGGATGTCGTACCAACGCTTGTTTTACCACCCTGTCTGCTTGTGGCTGATTGTGCTGGTAACACTTTTTCCCGCCAGCATCGTGACGTGGGGATTGTTCTGGCAGCGACTTGGCCTTGGTAACGGCATGATGCTCACAATGGCAGCTTTGCTACTGGCGCAAGGGATTATCTGGGCATCCGCGTTTGGCATTCGGTCTTATCGGATAAATCCCGGCAATCGCAAAGCCTGGCTCAGAGCACTCACAATACCGGCCATCGCCCACGGCGCACTCGTGATGATTGGCGTATTCGCGTCCTCAGCACCTGTGACCTTCAGCACGTTTCTATTGGGTGGGCCGATCCTGGCTTGCGGCTATATGTGGATGCTGGTGCGTCAATCGCAAATATGGCAACCGCCCCGCCCGGCTCCATCCCCTCGACGCAAATGGCAGTGGCGATCACTGCCAGCACGCGCCCTGGCAGTGGTGACTCTCGCAAAACTGCCCTTGCCTCAACCCAATGACCGGCAGACGGTATTTGCTCTGGTGTATACCTCAGCCATTGGCTTGGTTGCTACCGCAGTCGTTATTCACGGGATCGCAACCAATGACCTGGTGGTCGTGAGCAAGCGAGGCTCATTCCATGTCAGCGGGACCGAAATCATACCGTTTGCCAGCCTTTATATTTGCCTTGTATTGATCTGTATATCCGTCGTGGCCGGTCACCGGGACGAACGACCCAACGCCCATGTTTACAGGCGGTTTCGCAACGTCATGGCGTGGATCGCTGGCGTCCTGCTGACCTATGCAATTTTGTCCCCTCTTGTGCGTCTCATTGTGCTTATTGCTTCGGGGCCACACCGCTAATGCCCCCTAAGATCAACTGACCGGGGCTGATACCTGAACCCGCTTGGAAGCTCCCGATCAGCACCATCCCATCAAGCAAAAAGCGACCAACGCCGCCCCAGCAACCGCCGCCACCAGGACCCGGTCACGACCTCGGGCTGCACCTGAACCAGCTCCGGCAAATCCCGTAACTTGACCCAAAGCTCTCCATGCCATTGCAGCGAACCCAGGACATTGCCTTGCCAGCGCATCTGGTACAGCAGAGGTTGGTCGGCTGCATCCGTCTGGCGGGCATCCAGAGCAGGCAAGACTTCCTGCGCCAGCCAGCGGCGCAGTGCGCGGTTTTCCGGGACGTAGTGATGCACCAGCATCGCGAAGGCACCCGATTCACTGATCATCAGGCATTTTTCCCAGCTCCCGTGGGTCAGCAGCCAGACGGTGCGGCGTTGATCGATATCGAGTTTGAGGGTGGCGCGTTCGTCCAGTTGCTTGCCCATCAGCCGGGCAAGATCCTGCAAGGGAAACCAGACCTGGGCATCCAGCATCACGGCGCGCAGCATGCGGTGGTGGCGGATGAAGATGGTGGGCTCGAAGTGATCGGTGCAGGGTGGTGAGGGGTATGGAAGGTCCATTGTGTCAAAGCTCCTTGTGAGAAAAAGAGCTGCCGGACGTCGTCAAACGAATTGGGTGGCAGCTGTGCGAAGGTTGACGAACCGGCCTTCACTCGCGCACACCGGCAGACCCTAAGGTCTCCGACGCACAGCCGCCATGAAACAACCTCATGCATGAAATGGCATGAGGCAGCATGGAGCGCGATTGCGAGTGCAGGATCAGGTCGTCAAACCCGGCCGCTGATTTTGCAGCGACGCCGCACCTTAAATCCCCGAATCGACACATACAAGCGGTTGGGATTTTCTAGGAAATTTCACTCAAGGGAAAGGGAATAAACCAGGCGGCTGAGCTATACCGATCAGTCAAAACGTACACATCATGAAGTGAGAGAGGCCTTGGCGGGACGCATACCGGTCACTTGCATAATCTTGCGCATTTGATTTGCAAGGGGCTGGCAGCTAACGCTTCACCGGGTAGGATGTGACTCGTAAAGAGGAACTCCGTAGCAACTATTGTGCTTTCAGGTATCAAACAGTTTATTCATATCTAATCGATGCCCACTCGGCATTTTGAGCAATCTATATCTGCTTTAAGAGCGAGTTCACCGAACAGGCGAAGATAACTCCCCTGAGCGCCATGGTATTGCCTTGGATCTAATAACTACCCAATCCGGGCGGATTATTTATCACGCTAATCTCTCCGGAGTGCGAGTCACTTCAATCCATTCAGGAAATAAAGCGATGTCATCCAGTCACACTCAACATCTGGATCTATTAACTGTTGGGCTGGCACAGATTGCACCAATCTGGCTTAACCGCGAAGCGACTCTTGAGAAAATAGTCGATTACATCGGACGCGCAGCAGAACAACAGTGCCACTTCGTTACGTTCGGTGAAGCCCTGTTGCCCGGCTACCCTTTCTGGCTGGAACTGACCGATGGAGCGCGCTTCAACTGCTCAATACAAAAAGATATCCACGCTTACTACCTGAAGCAGGCAGTAGAGATTGAGGCAGGGCATCTGGATGCCGTTTGTGCTGCCGCTGCCAAACACAACATCGCTGTCATGCTCGGTTGTATCGAACGGGCAGCGGATCGTGGTGGCTACAGCGTGTATTGTTCACGGGTTCATATCGGGGCGGATGGTGTGATTGGTTCGGTACATCGTAAGTTGATGCCGACCTACGAAGAACGCCTGACATGGTCGCCGGGTGACGGGCATGGTTTGCAAGTCCACCCCGTCGGATCATTTACTGTCGGCGGTCTCAACTGCTTTGAAAACTGGATGCCCTTGTCGCGTGCCGCACTGTATGCCCAAGGCGAAGATCTGCATGTCGCTCTATGGCCCGGCAATCTGCGCAACACCGACGACATCACTCGCTTCATCGCCAAAGAGGGACGTTGCTTCACTATCTCGGTATCAGCGCTGATGCGGCGTGAAGATTTTCCATCCGATACGCCGCACCTGGACTTGATACTAGCAAATTGCCCAGAGATCCTGGCAAACGGCGGCTCATGTATTGCTGCGCCAAATGGCGACTGGGTCATTCCGCCAGCCGTCGGTGAAGAGTGCCTGTTGGTCGCGACGCTCGACCGCAATGAAGTGCGCCGTGAGCGGCAGAACCTTGACCAGGCTGGGCATTATTCGCGGCCAGACGTTACGCGACTTGTCGTTGACCGGCGCCGTCAAAATGTTGTGACGTTTGAAAATTGATATGAGCTAAACGAGCAGGCGGGAGGCCTGGTTAACGGGACATTCTTTTAAGACCTCTCTACGTAATTTGGACTGCGTAGCAAGCTCATGGAGGGCAAGAATCTGCACCGGCGCAGGTGGCAGTTCTTACCCTCCACCCGAGTAGCAATAAGTCACTGTGGCAGTTGGCAGCCTTTTTTCTTCAGCGACTCCAGCACCCAGGTACGATCATTGGTTCCTTGAGCGATATGTTCCATTTGCTTGCTCTCTGCGGTGTGTTTGGCAACTGCATGCTCATACACCTCGGCGACCTGATCATAAGGTACACACAGCAGGCCATCGTCATCGCCGATCACCAGGTCGCCCGGTTCAATCACCATGCCGTCGATGGCGATCGGCACATTGATCTCGCCCGGGCCATCCTTGTAAGGCCCCCGGTGTGAAATCCCCGCTGCAAACATCGGGAAATCACCTTGGCCGATGGCGCCAGCATCCCGGATCGCACCATTGATCACGATGCCCGCCACGCCACGCTTGACCGCGTAGGCAACCATCATTTCACCGATCAACGCATTGGACAGGTCACCGCCGGCATCCACGACAATCACATCGCCTGGCTGGGCAATATCCAGTGCGTAATGAAGCATGAGGTTATCCCCCGGACGGGCCTTGACCGTGATCGCCGGGCCGGCAAGCACGCCAGCGCGATGCATCGGACGCAATCTGGCCCCGCCTGCGGTCATGCGGTGCATCGAGTCGCTGACGTTAGCGACCGGAACCTCCCGATAGCGCGAAACCCAGTCTGCATCGACCTTGCGTGCGCGCTCCAGAACCCTGAACCCAATGCTCATGTGACGCCCCTCTGTTATTGATGTTGTTCGATGTCGTCGGCTGTGCAGATACCGACAAAAACAGAATTGCATTTCATTATATAAAAACACATCTCCATTGAACCCCAACCAGCACTCAAAAAACAAGATTCAAATCTTAATATTGCAACGCCATTTCAATATGGTAGTGTTGAGCACAAGCAAAACCTGCTCATCACATCTGAAGCGACCATAACAAGAAGGTGTCTGACATGACCCGAACCATCCTGCTCACCGGCCCCGAACTCGCATCGGACGCCATGAATCTGGCCGCAAGCCAAGGCATCAGGGTGATCCCCACAACGCCTTATCTCCCTGCCGAGGAACTGGAAGCGATCATTCGCGCCGAGCAACCCGATGCGATCATCGTTCGCCAGGGCCAACTGACACGCGCCATGATCGAGGCATCCACCAGACTCAAAGCAATCGCCAAGCATGGCGTGGGTTACAACACCATCGATATTCAGGCCGCCGCCGCTCAAGGCGTGTCGGTCAGCGTTGCAGTAGGTGCCAACGCGCAGTCCGTTGCTGAACATGCCTTTGCACTCATGTTCAGCGTGGCCCGCCAGACCGCTCTTCTGGACGCACGCATGCGCGATGGCCACTGGGACAAGTCTTCAGCGAACGGCATTGAATTGTTTGGCAAGACCCTTGGCCTGGTAGGCCTGGGCTCGATTGGCAGCATCCTGATGGATCTGGTGGCACCGCTGCAGATGAACGTGAAGGTTTATGACCCCTATCTGCAGCAGTTGCCCGAGCGGGCTCATGTAACGCGGGAGGAGGATTTCGATCGCCTTCTGGCCGAGAGCGACATCATCAGCCTGCATTGCCCCCTGACAGACGCCAATTACAACCTGATCGGTGCTGAGCAATTCCAGCGCATGCGCCCTGGCTGCATTCTTATCAATACAGCCCGCGGCGAGTTGATTGATACCCAGGCCCTGATTGACGCGCTGAGCGAACGGAAGATAGCGGGTGCCGGCCTGGACACCTTCAACCCTGAGCCGCCACCTGCCGACAGCCCGCTCTGGGGGCTGCCAACCCTGGTCGCCACCCCGCATGTCGGTGCCAACACCTCCGAGGCGCGAGCGCGCGTGGGGCTCGTCGCACTTCGCCAGATCCTTGATGTATGGGAGGGCACACCTCTGGACCCTCGGTGCGTGGTCAACCGTCACCTGCTTGACCGTTGATCCCGTGATCGTGAGCCCACCTCAAGGGGGAGCTCAGCTCATTAAAACACTCCAGAAAAACAAGAACCGGAGAGTCACATGACATCAACAGCCTCCAGCGTCAGCGAACTTGAACGCAGCACCATGCATCGGGTCGCCTGGCGCATATTGCCCTTCCTCATCATCTGTTACCTGATTGCGATCATTGACCGCGGCAACATCGGCATGGCTTCGCTACAGATGAATGAAGACCTGGGCCTGACCGCAAAAGTATTCGGCTTTGCCAGCAGCCTGTTTTTCTTTTCCTACTTTCTTCTGGAAGTCCCCAGCAATCTGGCCATGCAAAAGTATGGCGCGCGTATCTGGATCGCCAGGATCATGATTACCTGGGGATTGATTTCCGCAGGGACCGCCTTCGTGCAGGGCGCCAACTCGCTCTATGTGATGCGTTTTCTGCTCGGCGCAGCCGAAGCCGGCTTTTTCCCTGGCGTGCTGCTGTATCTCACCTATTGGCTGCCTTCCGCTTATCGTGCACGCATGGTTGCCATCTTCATGGTTGCCATTCCTGCCGCTAACTTCATTGGTTCTCCTCTGTCGGGGCTGTTGCTGAGTCTGGATGGCTGGATGGGTATGCGCGGCTGGCACTGGCTGTTCATCATCGAAGGTGTTCCAGCCGTATTGCTGGGGATCGCCTGCCTGTTCGTCCTGACCGACCGCCCCGAGCAAGCCAAGTGGCTCAGCAACGAGCAACGTAGCTGGTTGATACAGCGCCTGGCAGAAGAGGCCTCGAAGAAAACGACAATCGGGCACATTTCGTTGTGGAAGCTGCTTCGCCATAAAGATATCTGGGTGCTGGCATTGATCTATTCGGGTGCCTCTGCCGCCGGCAGCACCATGAGCGTCTGGGCACCACAACTGCTCAAGACCTTTGGCTTGAGCGCTATGGAAATCGGACTGATCAACGCCATTCCCTACGGCCTCGCCTCGGTGTTGATGATTGTCTGGGGGCGCAGCTCCGATCGCACCGGCGAACGTCGCTGGCATACGGCAATGACCATGCTGATGATCGCTGGCGGCCTGCTGCTGACGCTGTTCACCTCATCATTGGTGGCCACAGTGATCATGCTGAGCCTGGTGCTGATTGGGGCCTACTCGATGAAGGGGCCATTCTGGGCACTGGTTTCCGGCTGGCTTTCGTCGTCTACCGCTGCGGCGGGGCTCGCAGCTGTGGGTGCCCTTGCCAACCTGATCGGCGGCGGCATCATGGTGAATGCCTATGGTGCGATCCATGACGCAACAGGCAGCTATGCACTGGCACTGATGCCACTGACGGCACTGTGTACCCTTGCAGGTGTCATGGTTCTGATCATCGGTCGCAAGCGCGAACGCGAACAGGCAGAACAGACCGGGGCTGCCGTCGCCAAGAACTGAAACACCCACCCTGGCAACGCCTCAATACAACAAAGAGGTTTCAAATGGCTTTATCTCGTCGCCCCCGGACCTCATCTGGTTGAACTGGAGCCACGCCTGGCCAGGCTGTCGACAAAACGGGTGATCGATCATAGGGGGCACGTCCCCCAGCCCGAAGGCGTGAAGTCCGGTGCATTCGCCTCACTGATCCGGCTGCTGGACTTCGCTCGATCTCGGGAGCGCCGCGCTATGAAGACTCGACAGAGTCTGGGTTACTGGCCCGCCGCCTTGCAACCCAGGCTGCGCATCAGATCGCGCGCGGCCTCAAAAAAGATACCTTTGAAGCTCTCGGCAGCCTCTTCCGTCAATCGGCTTGCCGGCCCTGAAATGACCAGAGCGCCCATCAATTCCTCCTGGGCTCCGTAAATCGGAAGTGCAACAGAGGCTGCATGAGGGTCGGTCGCGCCACAAGAGTAAAACGGTTTTTCCAGCGCCATTGCGGTCTGGAAAGAGGCACGCAACGCCTGGGCTCCGGCAGCCTCATCCATGGGACGCATGTCACCGGGCTGCATGTTGAGTCGCAGTCGATGAATGGAGTTCACCCGGTATTGGCACATACGATAGGCGCCATGCCGAACGTAGAAGGATACGGTTTCCCCCGTCCGCTCAGACAAGTAATGCAGTTTGGGCATTACATGGCCTTCCAGATCGAGCGACTCCTGGTAAACGGCATTGAGCCTCATGACTTCACTGGCCAACTGATAGCGTCCGTCGGCCATTCGCGTGATGAAACCATGATTTTCCAGTGAAACCATCAAGCGCATGATCGTGCTTTTAATAAGCCCCGTACGTTCGACAAGCTCCACCAGAGTCAGCGCCTTATCACCGACCTGAAATGCCGTGAGCACCGTCAAGACCCTATCGGCCGAAGCCACACCGTTCACCGCAGGGCGCGGCCGCGCTTTTACCATTACAGACACCTCGACTCGTGGAGCCCATCAGCAGGCTTGACCGGGCATTATCCGACAACGAGGTCATCCTCGCCATCGTCGCAGGCATGCCCCCTGCCCCCAAAGCCCGGCTGATCGCCCATGCAGACCAAATCCGCTCCCAGAACCTGCAACTTTCGCAAGCAGGCCCAGGATCGCTCATCACGTACGCTGGCCGCGATCTCCATGACGATCTGGGCACGCCTGGCCAACCGCAGCCAGCAACGCCTGCTCTATGTCGCCACCCAGTCATTCGCCGTTCCGTTCTACGTGGTCGCATCGATCCTGATGCTTGGCACCTGCCTGATGCTCTGGCTCGGCGATCCGGCACGCCGCAAGGACGCTGAAACCGGGCAGGCAGCTTACGACAGCGGCTCGCGATAAAGGTCCTCCAGACTTCCATCAACCAAACGTTGCTTCAAGAACTGCAGCCGCAGGTGCATAAGGCGATTGCAGTTCGCGAGCAGCGTTTTGCGTTGAGAAGGAAGCGATCAGAAAAATGATACCCAACGCCGCAGGCA
The DNA here is from genome assembly GCF_018343775.1 of Pseudomonas cichorii. Lineage (NCBI taxonomy): Bacteria > Pseudomonadati > Pseudomonadota > Gammaproteobacteria > Pseudomonadales > Pseudomonadaceae > Pseudomonas > Pseudomonas cichorii. The sequence continues at coordinate 1,630,802 of NZ_CP074349.1, read as the reverse complement.
GTGCGCCTTTGGGGTTGCGGACGCCCAGATGAGCCATGCCGGACAGCACCAGGTGATAGAAGATACCGGCATAGGCGAGATCGCTCAGCGCTACATTGAAGTGCCAGAGAATGGCGATGGGGCCAAGCACCTTGATGACGATCATGAACGGCACAAGAGTCGGGGCCGAATATCCCAGATCCGCTTGTGCCTTTCGCACAAAGTCGCCCTTGGCGATATACAGGCTTGCAGAAACGAAATACAGCAGCGACAACAAAACGGTGCTGATCCAGTAGAGGTAATAAGTGGTCATTTTTTCTCTCTGACTTGAAAGTAAGTTCAATAAGTGGCGAGGATGTCGCCTAACATGAACTTCAACAAGTAGGATGAATGAATGGTGGCTAGTATGGAAAACCAGACTATTGAGGAAACTACAGTCAATATGCATGAGGAAATGCGTCGTGCATTTGCTCTGCTTTCAGGTAAATGGAAACTGGAAATCATGTGGCTGCTCAATCAGCGGATCTATCGCTTTGGCGAACTGCGCAAAGCCATTCCCGGTATTACTCAGCACATGCTGACAGCACAACTGCGAGAACTGGAGGCCGACGGTCTGGTGTCACGCACCATCTTTGCGGAAGTACCACCGCGCGTCGAATATGAAATCACCCAAAAGGCTCGGGGCCTGGGGCCAACAATGGAGGCGCTCGTTGCCTGGTGGAACGAGTATGGGGGAAGCGTGCCGGTCAAGCCCGCCGCACGCGGGCGCAAGGCCAACTGACATGTCGCGGGCAAGCCCCCTCCCACGAGGTGTTCATCCTGTGAGAGGGTCGCGACAGCTTCATTTCAAACGACGTATCGCTATACCGCCTTCGCCCGTGCCGCATGCAGTTTCTTGTAGCTGTCGATCAAACGCTGGTGCCTGTCGAGCCCTTCCAGCTTCATACTGGTGGGCGTCAGGCCGTAGAAGCGGACGCTGCCGTCCATGGAGCCCAGCACCGCGTCCATTCGCTCGTTGCCGAACATGCGACGGAAGTTGACTTCGTAATCCTCAAGCGCCAGCTCTTCGTCCAGTTCCACTTCCAGTACCACGTTCAGGGCTTGATAGAACAAGCCGCGCTCGACGGTGTTGTCGTTGAATTGCAGGAAGGCTTCTACCAGCTCTTTCGCCTCTTCAAACTTCTGCAAGGCGAGGTAGATGAGCAGTTTCAGCTCAAGGATCGTCAACTGGCCCCAGGCCGTGTTGTCATCGAACTCGATGCCGATAAGGGTGGTGATGTCGGTGTAATCATCCAGTTCGCTGTCTTCCAGGCGCTTGGCCAGCTTTTTCAGGCTGGCAGCGTTCAGGCTGTGCAGGTTCAGGATGTCGGCACGGAACAGCAGTGCCTTGTTGGTGTTGTCCCAGATGAGGTCTTCCAGCGGATAGATCTCGGAGTAACCCGGCACCAGAATGCGGCAGGCCGATGCACCCAGATGCTCGTACACCGCCATGTACACTTCTTTGCCCATGTCTTCGAGAATGCCGAACAGCGTCGCGGCTTCCTCGGCATTGGAGTTTTCGCCCTGGCCGGAGAAATCCCATTCGACAAATTCAAAGTCGGATTTCGCACTGAAGAAGCGCCACGACACCACGCCGCTGGAGTCGATAAAGTGCTCGACGAAGTTATTGGGCTCGGTCACCGCATGGCTTTCAAAGGTAGGCTGCGGCAGGTCGTTGAGGCCTTCAAAACTGCGGCCCTGAAGCAATTCCGTCAGGCTGCGCTCCAGCGCCACTTCAAAGCTTGGGTGCGCGCCGAACGAGGCGAATACGCCACCGGTGCGCGGGTTCATCAAGGTGACGCACATCACCGGGAATTCGCCGCCCAGCGACGCATCCTTAACCAGCACCGGAAAGCCCTGCTCTTCCAGGCCCTGGATGCCAGCCAGAATGCCAGGGTATTTCGCCAGCACGTCCTGCGGCACATCCGGCAAGGCAATTTCACCTTCCAGAATTTCGCGCTTTACTGCCCGCTCGAAGATTTCCGACAGGCATTGAACCTGCGCTTCGACCAGCGTGTTACCGGCACTCATGCCGTTACTGAGGAACAGGTTTTCGATCAGGTTGGAGGGGAAGTACACCACTTCGCCATCTGACTGGCGCACATACGGCAGCGAACAGATGCCGCGCTCGACGTTGCCGGAGTTGGTGTCGTACAGATGCGAGCCGCGCAGTTCGCCGTCTGGGTTGTAGATTTCCAGGCAGTATTCGTCGAGGATTTCTTCCGGCAGCGCATCTTTACGCCCTGGCTTGAACCAGCGCTCGTCCGGGTAATGCACGAACTCGGCATTGGCGATGTCTTCGCCCCAGAACTGATCGTTGTAGAAGAAGTTGCAGTTGAGCCGTTCGATGAACTCGCCCAACGCCGACGCCAGTGCGCCCTCCTTGGTCGCCCCCTTGCCATTGGTAAAGCACATCGGCGATTGCGCATCGCGGATATGCAGTGACCAGACATTGGGGACGATATTGCGCCACGAGGCGATTTCGATCTTCATGCCAAGGCCCGCCAGGATGCCCGACATATTGGCGATGGTCTGTTCCAGCGGCAGGTCCTTGCCGGCAATGCAGGTGCCTGCTCCGGTGGACAGACTCGGCATCAGCAAGGCCTGGGCGTCGGCGTCCAGGTTCTCGACTTCTTCGATCACGAACTCAGGCCCGGCCTGCACCACCTTTTTGACTGTACAGCGGTCGATGGAACGCAGGATGCCCTGACGGTCCTTGGCGGATATGTCCGCAGGCAGCTCGACCTGGATCTTGAAGATCTGGTTATAGCGGTTTTCCGGATCGACAATGTTGTTCTGCGACAGGCGAATGTTGTCGGTGGGGATATTGCGGGTTTCGCAGTACAACTTCACAAAGTAAGCCGCACACAAGGCCGATGAAGCCAGGAAATAGTCGAACGGACCCGGTGCCGAACCATCGCCCTTGTAGCGGATAGGTTGATCGGCAACCACCGTGAAGTCGTCGAACTTGGCTTCGAGTCGGAGGTTGTCGAGAAAGTTGACCTTGATTTCCATGCGGGATTACCAGAATAGCGAGCAAACGATTGGCGGCCATTATCCGGTTTTTCAGCTGGAAGTCTTGCGCTTTCACGGCTGTGCCGACGTCCCCGGGCAACTCATACCTGCCACTGGGTCACTGAGCTGTAGGTGGGACGTCCTCTGGCTAATTACTCCTCCCACGCCAAGAGATTGTTTGGCGTATCACCCAATGCCGTCAGGTCGGCACAATGACCGCCACCCGCTCCATTGAATAATGCCTTCGCAAACTCGCCCGAGTAAGGCATTCCCTCCAATATAGGCCGTTTCCCGGCACCACTGCCATTCGGGCGCTTGAACGCCTCTATTCCACTGGTATATTCACTGGGGAGCAGGATCTTTATATTGAACCATTCCTTGATCCACTTCCGGTAATTGTCTATCCATGCCTTGCACCAAAGGCACGCATTCTTAGAACCGCCCAGGTAAACAGTGTGTCCATTAAACTTAACAGGATTTGCCAAAACCTCTTTGGTCAAAAAAGAAAGCAAAACCAATTCTGCATGAACATCTTTGATGCTTTTAACAATATTGACTTCGCCACTATCCGCGTAACTTTTTACAAAACCACTTGGTTGACCTGATGCCTTTGTTGCTCCCGTGGCCTCTGAAACGCCCAGAAAATGGCGCAAAAACCATGAAAGCTTTTTATCTCTCGTCAAGTCTGTCGATTTTGGTTTTGCGATCAAATCCAAGATTGCATCTATTTGATCATGAGTGGGTGTATTCCCGAGATATATCGGCTTTACCTCAGCAAACCCCTGAATAACCGAGTTATCTTGAGGGCTGTACTTTGGCATACGGTGTGAATCTACCGCGACTTTACGAGACGGGTATCCGGCGTCGTTAGTTTCCTTGCTTTTATCAACCGCTATCCAGCGCGTGCTGTCCATGGACAGCAACTCATGGCTATAACGCATACACAACTCAAACTCTGTGCGGCTACTGACGCCGAAGGAGGCCAGATAAGACTTTATCAACTCGCCCTCATCAATCCGGTCAAAGTTACCGGCGATAAATAATTTATCCTTGATTCGCATGCACTGTACTTCCTGTACCTTACCTGCAGTCCTGGTACCCAGCGCCGCATTCCAGTCCCTTGTCGCCGCAGCGGCTTTTATTATGGTTGAGATGTAACAAAGCTCGTTGGGACGCATCAAATCCAAAGCATTTACCGACATCGTTCCTCCTTGATACCTGATAACCACTCACTAAGAGTTCACTATAAAGGATAAGAAGCCCTCATCGAATAAGCCGAGCTAAGCAGGGAAAAGAAGCAAGGTCGCAGCCCCCTCCTGAACGGCTCCACGCAACCGGCTGGCATCCCTGGCCGGTGACAACCCGAACATACGGACATAATCCCTACTGAACTGCGAAGGGCTTTCATAGCCCACCCGATAACCGGCACCTGCCGCATCCAGTGCTTCGGCCACCATCAAGCGACGGGCTTCCTGTAGCCGCAACTGGCTGCGAAACTCCAGTGGGCTCATGGAGGTGACGGCCTTGAAGTGCGCGTGGAAGGTAGAACGGCTCATGCCTGCGATATCGGCGATGTCATCGATGCGGCAGGTTTCGCTGTAATGGCTGCGCAGCCAGGCAATGGCTTTGGCAATCTGGCTCAGACGGCTGTCGGCTTTGGCCAGTTGTCGAACCACACCATTGCCGCTGCTGGTCAGCAGCCGGTAAAGAATCTCGCGAATCGTCAGCGGAGCCAGTGCTTCGATATCGTCCGGGGTATCCAGCAAAGCGGCCAGCCTTGCGGCGGCGTCCAGCAATTCGGGGGTTGTGTCGTTGAGTTCGATGCCTGCGGCAGGCAGGCCGCTCGTTCCTTCAGGGGACGGGTATCGCAGGACGAGGTCGCTCAACACAGCCATGTCCAGGTCGAGAACAAGGCACAGATAAGGCGTCGTCTCGCTTGCCTCGATCACCGAGCCCGTCACGGGAATGTCCACGGAGGCAACAAGGTATTTGGCCGCATCGTAGACATACGAAGTGGTTCCAACCACCACTTGCTTGCGGCCCTGGGCGATCAGGCAGAGGGTCGGTTCATAGACCACAGGCATCGGAATGGTCGGTGCACCCGAACGAACCAGACTGACGCCAGCAATCGGCGTTGGATGTATGCCGTCAGTCGGGGAATGACGACTGATGAGATCGACCAGCTTTTCCAGAGAGCCCATGCTTGCTCCTTTGAAAGTCAGGATTATTGCGTGCCCGGATAATCATGCAAGGACTCAGGACAATCCGGCTACAGGCAGGCGCGCCACTGAATGCAGAATCACTCCCCTACAGATTTCAGGTTCCACTTTCTGTGAGGCGTTCAGTATGTCCACTCTTTCAGCACTCGACCATTACCGCCTGCTCGGACGATCGGGCATGCGGGTCTCACCGCTCGCCCTTGGCACCATGACTTTTGGCTCTGACTGGGGCTGGGGCGCGGATGAAGCCCAGGCGCGACAGATTTTCGATACGTACGTCGATAACGGCGGCAACTTCATCGATACCGCCGTCAATTACACCAACGGGGCTTCGGAGCGCATCCTGGGTCAGTTGCTCAAGGAGAAGCGTGACCGGCTCGTGGTTGCGACCAAATACACCATGGCCCGCGACCCCAGCGACCCCAATTCAGGCGGCAACCATCGCATGAATCTGGTGCGTTCAGTGGAGACCAGCCTCAAGCAGCTCGACACGGATCGTATCGAACTGCTTTACCTGCACGCCTGGGATTTCACCACCTCTGCCGACGAAGTGATGCGGGCACTGGACGACCTGGTGCGCAGTGGCAAGGTGCTCTACCTCGGGATCTGCAACACCCCGGCGTGGAAAGTCGCGGAACTGCAAACGCTTGCCGACCTGCGTGGCTGGTCCCCCCTTGTGGCCTTGCAGATCGAGTACAGCCTCGTCGAACGCAGCGTCGAGCACGAGTTGATCCCGATGGCGCAGGCGATGGGCCTTGGCGTCCTGCCATGGTCGCCGCTGGGTGGCGGCATCCTGACAGGCAAATACAGCCGCGACGATTTGAGCCAGGCCAGCGAAGCCAATGTTTCGCCGACTCGCAAAGGCGTGATCAGCTCATCCGGGCATATGAATGAACGCGCCTTGCAAATCGCTGCCGTCGTGGGCGATATCGCCAGAGAAATCGGTGCGACGCCTTCCCAGGTGGCCCTGGCCTGGACGCTGTTGAATCCTGCCGTCGTCGCACCTGTCATGGGTGCCAGAACCCTGGCTCAGGCGCAGGACAACCTGGGCGCACTCAGCCTTCAACTGGATGACGAGCACGTGGCGCGCCTGGATCAGGCCAGTGTGCCCGAGCCGATCTTTCCGGCTCGTTTCGTCTCCCGGCCGATGGTGCAGCAACTGATCTTTGGCGGGGCTCGCAGGCCTGGCCTGCAAAGGAGCCTTTGACATGGCACTATCAAACGTTGGTAAAACCCTGGCGTTCGTTGTGCTGATCATATCGAGCATGGTTACTGCAGCTTCGGAGCCAGACGTTGCTGCAAACAACAAGCAAATCGTCAGCGAGGCATTCGATCGCTGGGCCGCAGGCGGGAACAGCTTCTTCAGTGAAATGCTGACGCCGGACATCATCTGGACGATCAAGGGCTCGGGACCGAGTGCCGGGGTGTACCGAGGCATCGACCCGTTCATCGAGCAAGCCATCCGCCCATTTGTATCGCGGCTGTCCAGGCCGGTTCGGCCCGTCAGCAGGCAGATATGGGCGGATGGCGATCACGTCATCATTCAATGGGACGGTGCCGGCGTGGCCCGTGACGGGCAGGCCTATAACAACAGCTATGCCTGGATCTTTCACATGCGCAACGGCAAGGCAGTGGAAGTCACGGCCTTTCTCGACCTTGCGCCTTATGACGATGTCTTGCGGCGTATTCCAGAGGCTACGGCGTCAAGTCAACCAGTGCCATAACAGCAGCGTACCGATCAGCCCGACCACCGAAACGATGGTCTGCAGCACTGACCAGACCCAAATCGTCTGCTTCAGTTGCAGCCCGAAGTATTCGCGAACCATCCAGAAACCGGCATCGTTGACGTGGCAGAAGAACACCGAGCCCGCACCGATCACCAAAGCCACCAGCGAGGCCTCGACCGGTGCAAGGCTGGCCATCATCGGTGCCAGGATGCCCGCCGTCGTGGTCGTCGCCACGGTGGCCGAACCGGTTGCCTGCCGCAACGCCACGGCAATCAGCCAGGCCAGCAGCAGATACGGCATGTGTGCGCCCTCCGCCACTTTGCTGATGGTCTGGCTGACACCGGCATCCAGCAGGGTCTGCTTCAGGCCGCCACCGGCACCGATGGTCAGCAACAGCACGGCTATCGGCGCCAGGCTTTTGCGCAAGGTCCCGCCCACATGCTCACGGGAAAGACCGTTGGCCCAGCCCAGGCACACCGTTGCGGCCAGCACGGCAATGCCCAAGGCAACCAGCGGCTCGCCAAGAAACTTCAAGGCCAGCGCGAGGCTGCTTTCAGGTGCCATGAGCACCTTGGCCAAAGTGCTGCCGAGCATGAGAATCACCGGTAAAAGAATGATCAGCAACGAAATGCAAAAACTCGGCTGGCGGCTGACATCGGGCTTGGCACTGAACAGTTCGCCAAGCTCCGCAGGCTCTTCGATGTGCATGCGCTTCGACAACCAGTTGCCGTAAAGAGGGCCCGCAAGAATCACAGCCGGAACCGCAATGCAGAGCCCCAGCAACATGGTCAGCCCCAGATCAGCATGCAGGGCACTGACCGCGATCAGCGGCCCGGGATGTGGAGGCATCAAGGCATGCAACGTGGTCATACCCGCCAATGCCGGAATGGCGATTTTCAGCAGCGGCTGATTGGACTGACGCGCCATGACAAAAATGATCGGCACCATCATCACCAGCCCGACCTCAAAGAACAGCGGCAGGCCGATGACCATTGCCACCAGCGCCATGACCCAAGGCAGCGTCTTGCCCTTGCCCAGCCCGAGCAAGGTGGAAGCAATCCGGTCCGCCGCGCCCGACTCGGCCATCAAGGCACCGAGCATCGCGCCCAGGGCAATGATAATCCCCGCCTCCCCAAGAATACCGCCCGCGCCCTTGCTGAACGCTTTTGCAACGGCTTCAGGCGGCAACCCTGCGCCTATCCCTGCGATGAAAGTCCCCACCAGAATCGACAGAAACGGCGGGAGTTTGGTGGCGCTGATCAACACGATGATCGTGGCAATCGCAATCAGGCAGCAGATGATCAGGCGGGTGTCATGCAACACCCAGGCAGCAGACGACAGATCCAACGTAAACCCCTTCTTGGTACGGTTTTCTCACGAAACAACTGAAACAATTTGTCTCAATTTTTCCAAACCATACCGGAATGCGGCATTGCGCCGCAGTTAAATTTTTACAGAAGGCCGCCCGCCGCGCTGTCGCGCAGCAAACAGGGGCTAGTAATTGCTAAGAGGGAGCGGATGAATCTTCTCCCTCTGTGAGCGAATTTATTCGCGGAAGGTCGCTACACCCGACAAATACTGGTCGTCTGGAATAGCGTCTCGCTGCTTGTGCACTGGCGAAGTTTGTCGGCAGTTCATGACCACACTCAAAGGTTTGTGCAGCGGAACTTAAAGTCTCAACGCAGACCCAAGGTACCGAACCCGACACCAGGGTCACGCGACGGCCAATGACCGTTCTGGAAAAGTGATGGCGGTAAAACATGGCAGATAAGGCGCAGTTGATCGAGCAGGCAAAACAGGCATCCGAGAACCTGTTGACCTGGGCCAGTTTTGTCGCATACACCGAGTTTCTGTGGCAGGACAACACACGGGTGACGGATGCCGAAGCCTGGCAAAGACAGTGGTTTGAGCTGGAGATCCTGAATGGCCTGGCACTGGCCGAGTGGGAAGAACAAGGGCGGCCTGCCGACTGGTCATCAGCCTGGCGTGAAACCTATCAGCAAGACGCACGCGAACTGGCGGCTGAACTGCTGACGTTGACTGCCTGATCGTCGCCTCACGGAGAAGAGTGCATGTACCGCAAAACCGCCGTCGCCCTGCTGCTGATGTTATGCAGTGGCTGTAGCCAGTTTCCCCACAACAGGTTTTTCACCCCGCCCGCCGCTGCCCCGGATACGGCATGGGTGCGTATTGTGGGCGGCACCGAACGGGCCTCTATTGAGCAGGAGTTCAATGGCCAACGCACTGGCGGCCTGGTGCGCAGCAGTGAATTCATACTCACACGAACCCAGGATCTCGGGATGCCTGTGGACAGCGAGCAAGATAAATCGACCTGGAGCGATTATTACGAAACACCGGTGATTGCAGGCCGGAAAACAAGCATCGGCCTGGCCTATCACGGCGCTAATAACCCGTGCAGCAGCACCATGACCTTTGTGCCGCAGAAGGGTCACTATTACCAGTTCGGCCTGCAGGTCGACCTGCGACTGCGCCAGTGTCGCGGTTTACCGTATGAACTGATCAAACATGAGCAGGGGCAATGGAAGCTACAGCGTCTGAAGGATGTGATCTGGGGCGGGAAGTATGGTCATGAAGATGAGAACTGGCAGAAGATGCCAGACTCGCTGATGCCGCCTGCTGTTCCGTATGAGATTCGGTGAGACGGCCTTCATACTTTTAAATTCTGAGTCACTTTATGAGGCGCCGTGCTTACTCAACGGCACGTCGCCTCCGACTGGCAGTTTAAGAAACCGTGATGACCACTTTGCCGAATGCGCCACGGGCCAAATGTTGGAAGGCCTGATGAGCGTCTTTGAACGAATAGGTTTTGTCGATCACCGGGCGGATCGCATGTTTATTCAAGAATTCGTTCATCCGATCAAACGATGAACGAGGGGCGACCGCGATGCCACGAATGGTGGTTTGGCGGAAGATCAATGGCATCAGGCTCAGCGTGGTGGTCTGCCCGGTCAAGAACCCGATTTGCGCAATCTTGCCAGCGGCTTTGGTGGCTGCGATGGACTGATTCAAGCCCTCACCACCGGCAACATCGAGCAACAGGTCTACGCCTTTTCCATCCGTAAGCTTCAGTACTTCTTCTTCCCAGCGTGGGAAGGTCCGATAGTTCACTCCAGCAACGGCACCGAGTTTTTTCACTGCATCAAGATTTTCATCATTGCTGCTGGTCACGATCACCTTGGCACCTAGCGCTGTTGCCAACTGCACAGCGAAGATCGATACACCACCGGTGCCTTGCACCAGAACGGTTTGACCCGGTTGGATCTGGCCGTAATCCACCAACGAATACCACGCGGTCAGTGCCGCAATCGGCAGGGTTGAAGCTTCTTCGTCCGACATATTGTCAGGAGCACGAACAGCGCTGTCTTCATGGATGATCATGTATTCGGCCAGACCGCCTGGTAGCGGCATACCGAAGCAGTATGCAGGCTCGTCCGGGCCTGGCTCGCCATCGATCCACCGCGAATACAGATGCGAGTTGACACGGTCACCTACCTTATAACGGCTTACGCCTTTGCCAACCGCAACGACGGTGCCCGAGGCATCACTAACCGGTATCAGTGGCTTTGGAACCAGATGGGGTTCGTAGATACCATCAACGATGGCCTTGTCACGGAAGTTAAGCGAGACGGCACCGATTTTTACCAGAAGTTCGCCTGTTTTAGGCTCAGGGGTAGTGACTTCGCCAAGTACCAGATTGTCGAGACCGAAGTCTTTCAAGAGCCACGCTTTCATCTGTCTTTCTCCAAGTGGGTGTGAATCTGTTGGCGGTATTTTTCCGCAAGAAAGACAAGCAATAAATGCGCAACCCGGCACATGATTGTTACTATAAAAAGCAATAATATGATTTTTATAGCTTCCTGATAGACAACAAAATTAATGAGTGAGGGAGGTGCGATGGAGCTGCTTCAGTCAATGCAGGTGTTCGCCCGACTGGCCGAGCTTGGAAGTTTTACCCGTGCGGCGGATGCAATGCAGATAGGCCGCCCACAGGTGACCCGAGCGATCCAGGAGCTGGAAACCTCACTAGGTGTCCGGCTTTTTCAGCGCACCACGCGAACAGTGCGGCTCACTTCCGAAGGGGAGCGGTTCTACGAGCGGGTGAAAGACATTCTCGGCGATGTTGCAGAAGCCACAGCGATGTTTGCACTGCCTGGCTCAATCTTGCGTGGCCGACTACGGGTCGATATCCCCACAGCCTTTTCCCAGCCTGGGCTAATAGAGAGCCTGCTGAATTTCACAACCCTTTATCCAGCAATCGAACTGGCACTCGGTGTCACAGACAGAACCGTGGATTTGGTTGCAGAGGGAGTGGACTGTGTATTGCGCATTGGCGAGTTACCCAGCTCAAGCCTGGTGGCGCGACGGATTGGCCTGGCGACGATGATTACCTGCGCGGCCCCCAGATACCTTGAGCAGCATGGCGAGCCCAAGACCCTTGATGATCTGGATGCACATCGGGGAGTTACCTTTCTCTCTGGTCATAATCAGCGCCCGCTGCCCTGGCAATTTTTGCATGCCGGTAGCGAGCAAACCTATGTAAGCCGCCACGGTATTACCGTCAACGAATCCAACGCCTATGTAGAGTGCGGGGTTGCTGGCTTTGGGATTCTTCAAGCACCCGGCATTACCCTCGACCGCTTTCTTGCCAACGGCTCATTGGTCGAGGTGCTACGCCCTTATCGCCCGCATCCTCGGCCCGTGTCAGTGCTGTACCCGAGCCGATCTCACTTGGCACCGCAGATCCATGTCTTTGTCGATTGGGTCCGCGAGCAATTCCCGATCGTCTATGGCCGCTGGCTGGAAAATTAGCAGTTGCTTGAAATACGTATTAAATGCCTGGCTGACGAGGCTGGTACGCAGCAGCGAATGTGTAGGTATTCACAGCGCAGCTCTACTGGCACACGGCTCCGATACAACGCATTGAATTGAAGTCATATACGGCTGAATGGCCAGACTGCCCTTTCGGCACCGGCACGCCTTTGGGAATGAAAAATGTTGCGGCATGTGCGCCGTACAAGCCGGCCGGGTAGGTAAAGGGTTTAAGGACAACATAAGCGTTGAACAAGGCTGGCGCGCTCGGGCGAGGCTTTCCGACACCCGCCACTGGCGGCACATCGCGCTCAGGCGTGCTGGCAACTTTGGCATTCACCCATGCCAAGGCGTCCTCATTCGTGGCTGCGCGGAGCAAGCCATTGGCAACCGCCTCTTCAAGGCCCGGCTGACCGGCAAGAGGCGCGCCCTTTTCTTGAAAGCTTTCGGGGGTTACTGTCGTCGAGGTGACGAGCCTGGCGTCCGAGCTGAGTGGCTGGCCGATCAGAATATTGCCCGACTTATCGGCGGGATAAACGAGCTTCACCGGCTGGCCGAACAACTGACGCGACAATGGGTTAAGCGCCGTATTTTGCTCTTTGCCCACATAGAGGTAACCGCAAGGGCCTTTGTTTTCGTAACTGCTGTTGAGCACAGGCACCTTGGCATCCAGACCAGCCACGCCTTGGCGGTGATACCCCGAGACATACACCGCCACGATCTTTGTGCCCTGGCTCCAGCCAATGTTCCACACCGTCGGTTCATACGCCCCGAGTATCAACGCGACCGGTTGCTCAGGGCTGTTGACCGCAATATCGAACTGAGTGGCCTGATGGCCGCTTTGATCAATCTGAAACGGCAACTCACGCCCCGAATAAGCTCCCGCCGCATACACCACCATGGCGTCAGGAGCCTTGAAATCCTTGAAGGCGCAGGTAGCCGGGGTGTCGTTTTGCACAACGGGTAGCGGCGTAGAGAATTTGAATTCCTTCAAATCTTCTGCGGAGGAAGAGGTTGCAACGGCAAACAGTGCTGCTGCGATCCTTAGTTTCATATTCGTTCCTTGAGGGTGGTGGCGACGGACACAGAGGCTTAGCTGCCGGGGAAATATACTTGGTTAGGTATAGGGTGGGGTGGGTTTGTTTTGAGATATTGCTTCCGGCCAGGAGCAGTTGTTCGAGACCGGCAGTTCTCGGCCAATTGCAGCCGCTCAGCCGCCCAGTTAAGAGCAGCTTTGTTTATTTGCCTAGGGAGGGGATATCCGCCTCAGTCGCCGTAAACCGTCTCAACGATGGATGAGCGCCGGCAGACCGGAGTCTAGGATCTCGGTATGGGTGGTTGTTGCAGTACGGAGGGATTTCCGGCTTTCTTTGGTCCACTACTCGATTGCTAATCCACAGTGCGTGCGCGGCACTGCGTGAAAATTCAGCTATTCCTGTTTTCTGCTTCCTCACCTCGCTGTGCTTCAGGCATTATCTCAGGACTACTAGTCGCATCCTGCAATGACGCTGCTGCGATAGGGTTTGCATTAGCAGTCGAGCGATCGGAGAAGAACACATGCTGAGACACTTAAGGCTACACAACTTTAAATCTTGGAAGAAAATTGACCTAAAGTTTGGAAAGGTGACCGGGTTATTTGGAACTAACAGTTCCGGCAAGAGCAGCTTGATTCAATTTATGCTTTTGTTGAAGCAAACAAAAAACGCTACTGACAGAGGGGTAGTTCTCGACTTCGGCGGTCCAGATCAGTATGTGAACCTGGGTGGCTTTCAAGATGTTGTTTACCAGCATGAAACTAACGCAGTAATAGATTGGTACGTTGAATGGGATCTTCCAAGGAAAAGGGTCATAAATGACCCTTTAGGCAAAAGAACGGACATACTCGCATTTGATGACACCTTGGGAATATGGAGTGAGGTCAAGTATAAAAACAAGCAGATGACTTGCGAGCATCTAGAGTATCGTTTTGGTAAATATAGTTTTTTAACAGCTCCCAAAAAAGCTGGATCAACTGAATTCGTCCTCTTGGCAGAAGATGATAGTGATCAGGAAAGCTTCAAATTCAAGAGGGTGAAGGCAAGAGCATGGGCTCTTCCAGGCCCGATTAAAACCCACCTCTTCCCTGACCAAGCAAAAACATACTTTCAAAACTCCGATTTTTTGAGCCTATTCGAATCTGAATACGAAGCTCAAATGGATAAAATGTTTTATTTGGGGCCTTTGCGTGAGCCGCCAAAGCGTGATTACTCATGGGCTGGGACGAGCCCGGTTGATGTAGGAAAAAAAGGCGAACTGACAGTGGCTGCTGTACTGTCGGCTACCTTGCGTAATGAAAAGAGAAACCTAGGAGGAAAAACCAGATATAAAAGCTTCCAGGAGATGATTGCATATTGGCTAAAAGAACTTGGATTAATTGATAGCTTTGAGATTTCAGAAATTGGCGAGGGCTCTAATCTCTACAGAGCCTATGTAAAAAAAGATAAGGATAGTACGCCTGCATTGCTCACCGATGTAGGCTTTGGGGTATCTCAAGTTCTTCCCGCACTGGTACTCCTATATTATGTGCCAGAAGGAAGCACAGTCTTTATGGAACAACCTGAAATTCATCTCCACCCCTCAGTGCAGAGTGGGCTGGCAGATCTGATACTCACCGTTTCTAAAACTCGCGATGTACAAGTTATCATCGAGAGCCACAGCGAGCACCTTCTAAGACGTTTGCAACGGCGAATTGCGGAGGAAAGTGCACGCACTGAAGATATAAAATTATTCTTTTGTGACCAGGCAAAGGGCGAATCAGTACTTTCCGAGTTGGAATTAACTGAATTTGGCGACATTAAAAACTGGCCTGACAGTTTCTTTGGTGATGAAATGGCAGAAATTTCGGCAACCAGAAAAGCTGCTTTAAAAAGAAAAATCGCGATGGTGAGCAATGAAAGTCGTTGAAACCAATGTGGCTATTGCGGCGAACGGCAGAGGCACCCACGCCAGCCTCGAGTGCCAGCTTGCCTGCGTAGTTTTTTTGAGCGACGTGGTATCTAAACAAAGTATTGTTGCAATCGACGATATAGGGCTGATGCTTGACGAATATGCTAAGCATCTGAGCTACAAGGGGCAACCGGACGTTGGAGACGAATTTTTTAAATACTTACATGATCATCAATATTATCCAGATAGAGTTTTGAGAGTTTCTATTACACCGAATGGCATGGAAAGATCAGGCTTCGATGAATTACCACCAAATTCAATGGATCCGTCCGATAGGAAGTTTTTAGCTGTGGCTAGAAAATCCGGGGCCAAAGTTTTTAACGCACTTGACACTGACTGGCACGAAAACATAAAAGATATCGAGGCAATGGGGGTTGCTGTAGAACAACTTTGTCCTGCACATGGGTGCAGAATTTAGCTTTAGCATGAAATCACCAGAATCAATTCGTTCTTTTACACAGTCTGGAGCCAAGTCGCCCGAAGACCGGCAGCTTAGGGGCGATTTCAGCCGGTAACAAAAGTCCGCTTCTGGCCGAAGAGGACAGTTCAACGTATAAGGCGAACCTTTGGAGAGTTTCCAGCCAATGGGTCAATGGCTTTGACCAAACGAGCAATATGTAAGCAGGGATCTAAAGACATATCTTTTATTTTAAATTTAAATTCGTTTTCTATGTGTGGCATGGCTTGCTTTTGCTTTGAGATTATTGCTCCTAGCCGTACTGAGGAATGATGCGCTTTTAATGTGGCCGCGAACGGTTGAGGTGTTTCTTGATACCTCATCGCAGTCGTGCACATAACATCCGATAGTAGTGCTTCCGGCAATGCGGGTAGGCCGGCATTTTTCCATTCAGTGTGTAATGCACCTTGAATGTCGTGGCCATCTGCCCCGCTCATTTTGATGTCGAATGCACGCAAGACCTCTTTCATGGTTTTTTCCACAAATGAAAGACTTTCCCACCGAGCAAGGGCGTAAGTAGCCTTGCTGTGAAGAATATAGTTGGCCGCAGCGTTCATGTGAATAATGCTCGCAGGATTGAAAACACTAATATTGTATAGAGCGTTATAAAAGTCAGTATATTCTTGCTCCAGAAGCGAATGCCTTTTCGAAGAAATTGAAGAAGCACTACTTTCTGTGATATCAATTACTGCTTGGGTCAACGGTATTTCATCTACGCGCAGCAAGGGCATTCTCAGTAAATACGCGCTGCCGTCAATCTCACAAGCTATGGAAGGAAAGCAATAGGAAATATGACTTCTGTCTCCATAATGCTCGTCAATCCAATTACTAACATTTTTACCGGCATTATCTGGGTGCGAGCCGAAAATTATTCTATAGCCATCTTTTTGGATGGTATCTATAGCGGTGAATACCGCCATTCTGGGGTCCGCTAGTCCGGCTATCCGATGTTTTACATAAAGCATGTATAAATGGAATTTTTCGGTGCCCTGGTCTAGATCATCCTGTGTGATCTCGATTTTTTTCATTCTCTGAAAGTCCATTTATGTTAGTGAGGCCGTACAACCACAAGGTGGCGATCTGGGCTAGGACAGCAGCAACAGTGTATGTCGCATTAGAGGTGGATGGATGAGTCGCTTCTGGCCAGGAGCAGCGCTTGCTGAGAGTCTACTCCTGGCCGTTAGCAGTCCTCTACGAAGGACTGCCTTGGGCCTAAAGTAATTCCTGGCCCCTCCCCCCATCAAACCGCCCCCGAGCCGCCCGAAACTCCTCCGCATTCTCCAGCAACCACGTCCACAACGGCACCATATGCACCAGAAAACTTCGCCCCAGCGGAGTCAGTTCATAATCAACACGCGGCGGCACTTCGCCGTAATCGCAACGCGAGATCAAGCCGTCTCGTTCAAGTTGTCGCAAGCTGCGGGTCAGCATGCGCTGGGTGATGCCTTGCAGGCGGCGGCCGATTTCTGCGTGGCGCAGTTTGCCTTCCACGCCCAGCGTATGGACGATCCCCAGTGACCAGCGATTGCCCGCGTGGGTCAGGACTTCGCGTTTGAGTCCGTCATCTTCGGCGCTGAGCGCGTCGCAGGTGGCTTGGGACAGGCGGATGACCTCATCTTCACTCATTGCGTTCATGCGGTATCACTCGTGTGCCTTCTTCTGAATATTCGTCAAGGGTGACAGGATAAAACATCGCTGATCACTCACCGGGAATTACTGATGCACTCACACGACACTGCAACAACCGACACTATTCTGGTCCTGGGCGCGGGCGAACTGGGTATGGCGGTGCTTCGCGAACTGGCAGCGCGGCCGGCTGCTCGCGTCACGGTCATGCTGCGGCCATCGGCTTTCGATAAACGCCAAACCCTTGAAGAGCTGAGCGCTCTGGGCATCGAGGTGGTGTCTGCCGATGCCGCAAGCGACTCCGAGGAAAGCCTCGCCGCGCTGTTCAGCGGCTTCGACACGGTGGTCAGTTGCCTGGGTTTTGCAGGCGGTGCCGGGACGCAACTCAAACTGACCCGCGCCGTGTTGCAGTCCAATGTGAAGCGTTATGTGCCGTGGCAATTCGGTGTGGATTACGACGTGATCGGCTACGGCAGCCCTCAAACTCTGTTTGACGAGCAACTGGACGTGCGCCAGATGCTACGCGGCCAGTCGCGTGTGCAATGGCTGATCATTTCCACGGGCATGTTCACCAGCTTCCTGTTTGAACCTGCATTCGGCGTGGTCGACCTCAACCAGAACATCGTGCGCGCTCTGGGTAGCTGGGAAACAGCCGTGACGGTCACCACGCCCGAAGACATCGGCCGCCTGACCGCCTCCATCCTCTTTGAGCCGGCGCTGGTCAATGAAGTGGTTTTCACGACGGGCGACACCCTCACCTACCGGCAATTGGCGGACACTGTCGATCGGTTACTCGACCGTACGGTTGAACGTGTGGAGTGGACAGTGCCTGCACTCATGGCAGATCTGGCTGCCGCACCCGACGACTCGCTGCGCAAGTACCGGGCGGTGTTCGCGCAAGGCAAAGGCGTCGCTTGGCCCAAGGCGCACAGTTACAACGCCGAACGGCAGATCGACACCATCACTGTCGCGCAATGGATTGAACAACATTTGCTCTGAGCAGGTGGCGTGAACTGCGACCCACTCTTTAACTGATCAAGACCGCATCCCCATCCAGATCACCGCCTCAGTCCATGCCGTCACAACCGGTGTCAGAGCCCTGAACCAGGGATCGCGAACATCGATCTGCGCAGCTGAGTGGTCATGATGGTGTTGCTCTTCTTCCACGATCGAGGCAATGGCCGCGACTGCGTGCGGGTCGATATCGCGTAGCTCATGCAGTTGATGGGCCAGGTGTTTGAGCACCACACTTTCAACCGCGACGGTCGTTGCGAGAATGGCTTTGCGACCGCAGAGGCCGGTGATCAGGCCCAACGCCAGGCCACCGAGGCCACACAGCCAGTAACTGCGGCAGCGGGGGTAGTTGCGGCGTTGCAGTTCAGCCTGAAAGACCGTCCGGTGGCGGCGTTCGTGGGAGAGAAATTCCTTGAGCTCATCCACCATGCCCGGCGCGAAAAGCCGGGCCATGAACAGCTGGCCGCTGTAGATACAGATCGCACCGTGCTCGCCTGCATGGTCAACCTTCATCATGCGGTTACCGAGGTCACTTCCATTAGCCATGTAGTCTGGGGGGTTCACGCTGAGATGCCTTGTCATGGAAGAGGCCTTGGCCGCGACAGTACGTTGAAACGCTGAAAATGTGTTGCCTGTAAGCAAGTCGTCGCGGCCAAGGCCCCTCCCACAAGTGATATGTACACCTTGACTGATCGGCATTAGAGCATGTACTTGCTCTTCGGCAGGCATCGTGCTGTCACGTCGGACAGATAAACAAGCGCAGCGTTCAGATTCCCGCCTCTCGCCCTCGCCCCACAGAAACCAAAGCCGTCACCAGACTGCCCCCCCCGCCACGCTCATCACCAAGGCCATGCCTTTCGGTGTCCCATCGGATAACCAACCGACAAGTGCCGCGCTGAAGATGCCGCTGCCGTAGTGCATCGCGCCCACCAATGAGGATGCCGAGCCTGCCCGTTGGGGGAAGAAGGCCAGTGCCCAGGTGCCGATGTGGAAAAGTCGTTCGCTGCCCGTGCGGCTCAGTAATCGGCCTTTAGCGTAGTGGTTGATGCGTTGCGTTATCAGCGCTGAGCACCCAGCATCTCGGTGATCCAGCGGATCTGGCGGGTGATTTCCTGCATCTTCTCTTCAGGCACGGCCTGTCGCGCCTGGGCGAAACTGGTCAAGGTCTTCTGTTTCTTGAGCAACAAACGCTGCCATTTGAGCAGAAAAGCCGGGCTGCGGGCCTGCATCTGCAACGGGCCGAAAAACAGTTCCTCAGCGCTGTACATCACCGGCCCGGAGCGGTCGGCGACGATGATTTCGTAGTCGAAGCGGTTTTCCCGCAGCACTTCCTCGCAGAGGATACGGTAGCCATTTTCCATCAGCCATTGGCGCAGCGGTTGCTCGCCACCGTTGGGTTGCAGGATCAGACGTTCCTGACCGCTCAGATACGCCTTGCCGCTGTCGAGGATGTCGCGAATCGTCTCGCCGCCCATGCCGCACAGGCTGATCGCAGTGATTCCGTCTTCCGGCCTGATCGCCGCCAGCCCATTGGCCTGGCGCACGGTAATCGATTGCTCCAGGTCGTTCTCGCGCACGGTACGTTGCGCCGCATGAAACGGCGTCAACGCCACCTCGCCCGCCACCGCCGCAACAATGGCACCACGGCGCATCAAGGCCACTGGCAGGTAAGCGTGATCCGAACCGATATCGGCCAGACGCGCACCTGCAGGTACATGCGCGGCGACACGCTCCAGGCGCATGGACAATGTCTGTTCGTTCAACTGCCGCCCCTTTTCACCACAAACGTTCGGCACCTTTGGCCGATCGGGGCGCGATTCTGTCGAGTAATGACGGGGATTTCAAATGTTTGGCCAATAACGCAAAGACAGACCGGACTAGCACACCCCTGAAGAGGTTTCAATAGACTGCCTGAGCTATAGGCTTTATCGAGCCCGCGTGGAGAATGTCTTGTTGAACAGTGTTGCCGCTTATCAGGCCCTGCACTACCTACCTGTACATCACGTGGATACGAAAAATGACCCTGAATAAAACTGTTATTCAACTACTCATGGCCGGCGCGACGGTATCGTTGCTTCAGGGTTGCGGGATCGTGGCATCCAAAACCGTCAGTGATACGAGTTTGCAGGAAAAAGCGGCCGTGACACTCAACACCACGCCAGAGAAAGTCAGGATTTTCGACAAGCGCGGCGAACTGGACTCGGTGAAGTTCAAGGCACAAAGCAGCAAAGGTGTTTATAACTGCTATTACACCACCCTCGTGGCTCTGGATTCCGACACGCTTTGCTCGGGTCCGGTGGAAGGTTCCGGCAAACAGACACCGTCTGACACTGCAGCCCCAGCCAACTGCAATGCGCTGCTGAAAGCAGCCGGGCGCTGCGGATCATGAAAGGCTCCGTTAGCGCGCTGTTCACGCTGACGCTGGGCAGCCTGGCACTGAGCGGTTGCGTGCCGATAGCGCCGCCCGCTCAAGGGTTAAACGCCATGTCGGCCCAGCCGGTTTCGCAGCCAGCCTCGATGCTGGAAGCACGAAAGGCTCATGACGAGATGTTTGCCCGGTTCAAGACCTCAGGCAAAGCCATTCTGGTCGTGCCGAGCGCCAGTCTGGACAGCCTCAAGACAGACTTCGGGAACAACGATGACATCGCCAGGTTCTTGCGACTGCGCTCGGGAGTCACCGAATGGACCAACACCTCTCGCCCGTCCTCCAGTATCAAGGTCGGTTACGACACCAGTAACAAACCCGATGAAAACAATGGAGAAAACTCCTACTTCCAGTTGGTATTCGGCAGAACACTCTACAAGATCTACCTGGTCGATCCCGGCCATTACAGCATCAGTGGCGTGAGCTACAACCTCCCCCGCACAGCCGCATTCGAGGCCCCTGGCGGACGCAACATTCAGCCCTCGTCACTGGGTTACGCCATGCTCAAGTCGATAACATTCGATGAGTTCGAGCGGGGCAAGAAATGGGAAGACGCCAGCTACCGCAACGAAACCGTGCAGGAGGATTACTGCACCTCCGTACGCGTGGTCAATAACGAATGCACAAGCTGGGGGAAAAACTCCTACGACGTCAAACGACAGACCTCGCCAGCAGGCTGGACGGAAAGCATAAAGCAGCGAACCATTGAAGCCCGCAGCGTGACGGCCAAGATCAACAAGGAGTTCGCGAGCTTCGATATTGCCTCGGGTGAAGTGATCCTGATCGATGGCTTCTTTGCCGAACCACCTGCCGCCGAACTGCGGGAAAACAGTTGCAAGCAGGCCGATCAGGAACAGATGCGCTGTGAGCTGAAGCAACTGACCCTGGTGCAACTGCTGGGCGAGGTCGAGGAAGTCAGGAAAAGTCAGAACCCGGCGGACTGGGGTTTGCCGAAAATGGCTGAAGTCCTCAAAGGGCTGACCTATCGACCGATCACTATCAAGGCGCGTGAAACCAGCGGCAAGTCGGTGTGGGGACCGTCATATAGCGTGAAGGCGAACTGAGGAAGAGTGATCGCCTTGCCGCCAGCGTGGGGCAAGGCGTTGTCATTCGTTTTCACAGATCAGCGTCGCCCGCTCCGGGTGCTCACATCGACCCACACAGCCAGCACCAGAATGCTGCCCTTGACGATCATCTGCCAGTAGCTGTCCACGTCGAGCATGGACATGCCGTTGTCCAGGCTGGTGATGACCAGTGCTCCGAGCAAAGCGCCATAAACCGTGCCGGAGCCGCCGCGCATGGAGGTGCCGCCGATGAAGCAGGCGGCAATGGCGTCGAGTTCGCCCATGCTGCCGGCCGAGGGCGAGCCTGCGGCCAGGCGTGCGGTGTTGACCATACCGGCGAGCGCACACATCACGCCCATGATGCCGAAGATCCACAGCTTTACGGCCTGCACATTGATACCCGACAGCCGCGTGGCCTCCATATTGCTGCCCACTGAATAGACACGGCGTCCGAAGACAGTCTGGCTGGTCACGTAGCTGAACACACCTAGCAGAATCAGCAACAACAGCACCGGCACGGGGATACCGTCGTAGCTGTTGAGGGTATGGACAAAACCGGCCAGCACCGCGCCGATCAACACCACGCGCAGGATGTCGCGCACCAGCGAATGCGCCGCCAGCCCATGGAGAGCGCGATTGCGACGCTGCTTCCAGGTCAGGAACAGCGTCAGCGCAAACAGCACAACGCCCAGGCCTGTACCGACCGAATGCGGCAGATAGCCCTGTCCCACGTAAACAAGCTCAGACGATACCGGGGCGATGGTGGTGCCGCCGGTAATCCCCAGCAAGATACCGCGAAACGCCAGCATGCCGCCCAGCCCGACAATGAATGACGGGATGCGCAGGTAAGCGGTCATGTAACCGTTGGCGATGCCGATCATCAGCCCGCACAGGACGACAATGCTCAGGTTCGCCAGCAGCGGTACGTGATAGATCACATCGAGAATCGCCGCCAGGCCCCCGAGCAGGCCCAGCAATGAACCAACCGACAGATCGATCTCGCCACTGATGATGACCAACACCATGCCGCAGGCCAGAATCCCGGTGATGGACATCTGGCGCAACAGGTTGGAGAGGTTGCGCGGGGTCAGGAAGCCGCCCTCGGTCTGCCAACTGAAGAACAGCCAGATAATCGCCACGGCGATGACCAGTGCGAGCATTTTGTAGCGGGTGAAAAGCTGTTTGACCTGGTTCATCTAGGCGGACTTCCGATCATTATTGTTATGGCCAGCAGCCTGGCTGAGCGCGGCGGCAAGCACTTGCTCCTGAGTGAGTTCGTGATTGATGAAGTCACCGCGCAACTGACCTTCGCCGATCACCAGCACCCGGTCCGAGACGCCGAGCACTTCGGCCAGCTCCGAGGACACCATGATGATCGACACGCCTTCGGCCGCCAGTGCGCCCATCAACTTGTAGATTTCATACTTGGCGCCAACGTCCACGCCACGGGTAGGCTCATCAAGAATCAGGACCCGGGGTTTGGTCAGCAGCATCTTTGCCAGCACGGCTTTTTGCTGGTTGCCGCCAGAGAGGCTGGTGATCGGCAGGAACGGGCTCGCGGTCTTGAGGTGCATGCGCGCGATTTCCTGATCGATGCCATGCAGCTCGGCTTCAGCATCGATACGGGTCAGCCTGGAGTAGTTCTCCAGTACCGCCAGGGTGATGTTCTGGCCGACACCCAGATCCGGAATGATGCCTTGGCGCTTGCGATCTTCGGGGACCATGCACAAACCGGCACGAATGGACTTGAGCGGCGTGCCGGTGTCGACTCGCTGGCCTTCCAGCCAGACTTCGCCTTCATGACGACCGGGATACGCGCCGAACAGCGCCGAAACCAGCTCCGTGCGACCGGCACCAACCAGCCCGGCGATACCGAGAATTTCACCGCGCCTGAGAACGAATGAAATGTCGTCGACCCGCTTGCGCTTGGGGGTATCGACGTCATAGCAAGTGATGTGGCGCGCCTCGAAAATCACGTCACCAATGCTATGGGGCTCGGTAGGGTACAGGTTGCTCATTTCCCGCCCGACCATCTGGGTGATGATCCTGGGAATGTCCATGTCCGCCATGTGGGTCGTGGCAATGTGTTTGCCGTCCCGGATCACCGAAATGGTGTCGCAGACGGCAGCCACTTCATCGAGTTTGTGGGAGATGTAGACACACGCAACGCCCTTGGCCTTGAGGTCGCGGATGATGTCCAGCAGCACCTCGATTTCCGAACGGGTCAGGGCCGAGGATGGCTCATCGAGGATCAGCAGGCGCGCCTGCTTGTTCAGCGCCTTGGCGATTTCCACCAGTTGCTGGTAGCCACCGCCGTACTGGGAAACCGGTAGCGAGACATTCATGTCCGGCACTTTCAGCTCACGCATCAAGGCTTCAGCGCGGTGGGTCATGGCCGGGTAATTCATGCGCCCGCCAAACAACGTCAGCTCATGGCCCATGAAAATGTTTTCGGTCACCGACAGGTCGGGAACCAGGGTCAGTTCCTGATGAATGATGACGATGCCGGCGGCTTCGGTTTCGCTGATCGACTGCGCCTTGAGCGGCTGGCCGTCCCAGAGAATTTCACCGTCCCAGGTGCCATGGGGGTAAACCGCCGACAGCACTTTCATCAGCGTGGATTTACCGGCGCCGTTCTCGCCGCACAATCCGACGCACTCCCCCGGCCTGATCCTGATGTCGATGCCATTGAGGGCTTTGACACCGCCAAAGGTTTTGACGATGCCGTTCATTTGCAGCAGGTAGTCGGACATGGCGAGGGCTCACGCAAAGGGTCCACTCCCCGGCAGGGCCGGGGGTTTTACTCAGACCGGTCAGATCACTGCCCGGCAATCTGTGCCTTGGTGTAGAAGCCGTCCTTCTCCAGCAGGTCGATGTTGTCCTTGGTCAACGGGGTGGGCGTGAGCAGGATGGTGTCGACCTTCTTGCTGCCATTGTCGTACTGCGAGCTGTAGGTGGGTTTCTCGTTGCGCGCCAGTTGCACCGACAGCTTGGCGGCCTCGGAAGCGATCAGCTTCAGCGGTTTGTAAACGGTCATGGTCTGAGTGCCATTGATCACTCGCTTGACCGCTGCCAGGTCTGCATCCTGCCCCGAAATCGGCACCTTGCCGGCCAGTTTTTGCGCAGCCAGAGCCTGAATCGCACCGCCAGCGGTGGCGTCGTTGGAAGCGACGATGCCATCGATCTTGTTGTCGTTACGAGTCAGGGCATTTTCGACAATGCTCAGCGCTTCGGTGGGGTTCCACTCCTTTACCCACTGTTGGCCGACGATCTTGATATCGCCCTTGTCGATGGCCGGTTGCAGCACTTTCATCTGGCCTTCGCGCAGAATCTTGGCGTTATTGTCGGTGGGCGCGCCACCGAGCAGAAAGTAATTGCCCTTGGGCGCGGCTTGCAGCACACCGTTGGCCTGCATCTCGCCGACCTTTTCGTTATCGAAGGAAATATAGGCATCGATGTCGGCGTTGAGAATCAGGCGGTCATAGGACACCACCTTGATCCCGGCCTTCTTGGCTTCGGCCACAGCGTTGGTCAGCACGGTGGCGTTGAACGGCACGATGACGATCACATCGACGCCACGGGAGATCAGGTTTTCAATCTGGGAAATCTGCTTCTGCTCGTTGGCATCGGCCGACTGGACAAAAACCTTGGCGTTGAGCTTTTCTGCCGCCGCCACGAAGTAATCCCGGTCCCGTGACCAACGTTCCAGGCGCAGGTCATCGATGGAGAAACCGATTTTCGGGTTGGCAGAATCGGCCATGGCCGGGATGGACAGCAGGGCCAGAGCACTGGCCAGTAGCGTGCGTTTGACTTTATTCATGGTGGTGCGTCCTTTTATTGTTGTTTGAAAGACACTGCCTGACGATGAGTATCGTGCTGGTACAACTGTAGAGCGTCGTGAAGCCGGGCCAGTACAGATTTGTCGTGTGAATGTAACAACGTCATTGGCCCGACGAACGGGCCAGACCGTCAGCTATAGATGAACCGGTTGACGACGTTTTCGAGCATTTCCTGTCTGCCGCTCACGGCCTGCGGATTCAACTCCTGGGCAAAGGCATGTTCGGCCAGCGACTCAAGGCTGAAGCCACCTGCCAGCACCTTCTGCCCCAACGGCTGCTGCCAGCCTGCATAGCGTTGATCCTTGAATTGCTGAAGCCGGTCGTTCTGCAGCATGACCGCTGCGCGCTCCAGTGACAGAGCAAGAACATCCATCGCGGCGACATGACCGTGAAACAGGTCCACTTCATCGAGGCTCTGGCGGCGCACCTTGGAGTCGAAGTTGAACCCGCCATTCTTGAACCCGCCGGCCTTGAGAATTTCGTAGGTGGCCAGGGTCATCTCTTCGACGCTGTTGGGAAACTGGTCGGTGTCCCAGCCATTCTGCGGGTCGCCACGGTTGGCATCGATGCTGCCGAAGATCCCCAGCGAAGCGGCCGTGGCTATCTCGTGATGAAAGCTGTGGCCCGCCAGGGTCGCGTGGTTGGCTTCGATATTGACCTTGATTTCGTTCTCCAGACCGAACTGCTGCAAGAAGCCGAAGACCGTGGCGCTGTCGTAATCGTACTGGTGCTTGGTGGGCTCCTGGGGCTTGGGCTCGATCAACAGATCGCCCTTGAAACCGATCTTGTGCTTGTGCTCGACCACCATCTGCATGAAGCGGCCCATCTGTTCACGTTCGCGCTTTAGGTCGGTGTTGAGCAGGGTTTCATAACCCTCGCGCCCGCCCCACAGCACGTAGTTGGAGCCTTTGAGGCGCTGGGTGGCGTTCATGGCGCTGAACACCTGAGCGGCGGCACAGGCGAACACTTCCGGGTCCGGGTTGCTGGCGGCGCCTGCGGCAAAGCGCGGGTTGCTGAAACAGTTGGCGGTGCCCCACAACAGCTTGATACCGCTCTGCTCCTGATGCCGCTCCAGATGATCGACCATCTGCGCAAAGTGGTTGCGATATTCTTTCAATGAACGGCCTTCCGGCGCCACATCCGTATCGTGAAAGCAGTAATAGTCGATCCCGAGTTTGGTGAAAAACTCAAAAGCCGCCTCCGCCTTGCCAATGGCCACTTCTAGAGGGTCGCCCGCACGCTGCCACGGACGCTTGAACGTACCGGCACCGAACACATCGGATCCCGGCCAGACGAAGGTGTGCCAGTAGCAGACAGCCATGCGCAAGTGCTCGCGCATGGGTTTGCCGAGGATGACTTTATTGGCGTCGTAGTGGCGGAAGGCTAGAGGAGAATCGCTGGCCGGGCCTTCGTAGCGAATCCTGTCGATGTCGGGGAAGAACGGCATGGGTCGTGTCCTTTTGTTGTTCTTGTCGGTGTATCGATACTAGCAACGGCCCTGCGTCTGAAAATTATGAAAGTCACCAACGCAGGGTGCGATTTTGAGTATTGAGATTCACCTTCGACGCGCCTAGGCTGTGACGACCACCTTGGTGTTGGCAGACCCGGGACAATAACAATGAAAACCGTACCGCCCGTTCACCGCGTTGCACTGTTGTTCAACGGCAGCAAGATCTACGACCGCGGCATCATCAGCGGCATCGGCAATTACCTGAGCAGCACCCGCGCCTCCTGGGACCTGTTTCTTGAGGAAGACTTCCTGTGCCGGTTGAAAGGCATCGAGCGCTGGCAGGGTGACGGGATCATTGCCGACTTCGACGACCCGCTGATTGGCGAAGCCCTGGCCGGGATCAAGTTGCCAGTGGTGGCTGTGGGCGGTTCGTATCAGGATGAACGCGCCTATCCCCAAGACATCCCCTACGTCGCCACCGACAACAAGGCCATGATGACCCTGGCCTACGAGCACCTGATCGAAGCCGGACTGACGCGCTTTGCCTGCTTCAGCCTGCCCGAAGCCCAGGCCAATCGCTGGGCGCAGGAGCGGGAAAAAGCCTTTCGCTGGCTGATGCAACGCGATGGCCTGCACGCCGAGGTCTACCGTGGCATGGGCACCAGCGCGCCATTGTGGGACAGCGCCGTCGAACAACAGATCGCCTGGCTGCAAAGCCTGCCCAAACCCATCGGCATCATCGCCGTCAGCGACGCCCGCGCCCGCCAGTTGCTGCAAGCCTGCCTGACCGCCGGGATCGCCGTACCTGAACAAGTGGCCCTAATCGGCATCGACAACGACCCGCTGACCCGCAGCCTGACCCGAGTACCACTGAGCTCGGTCGTCCAGGGCACCGAAACCATGGGGCGCACCGCCGCGCGCCTGCTCCACCAGATGCTGCACGGCATGCCGGCCAAAGGCACACAGATCCTGATCCCGCCAGAGTCGATCAACGTGCAGGTATCCAGCCTGCATCAACCGTTGGGCGACCCTTACGTCATGCAGGCCCTGCTGTTCATCCGCCAATATGCCTGCCAGGGCATCAAGACCGCACAAGTGGCGGCTTATGTCGGCGTATCGCGCTCATCGCTGGAATCGCACTTTCGCAAAGTGCGCGGCTGTAGCGTCCACGATGAAATCCTGCGTTTCAAACTGGCGGCGGCAGCCAAGGGGTTGAAGAACACGGATTCAACGATTGCAGACACGGCCCGAAATTGCGGATTCAAGTCTGCGCAGTATTTGCATACGGTGTTCAAGCGAGAGTTTGGGTGTACGCCGCGCGAGTATCAGTTGGATAGGGCCGTGTAGGAAACGGACGAGACTGTGTAAAAACGCCAGTGTGACTCTGCCCAAACTATTTGGCGGTTGCCGAAGCCCTGGGCTTTGCTTCCTAAAAGTGGGCGGTGTATTAGACCGCTGCACATCGGCCCTCGGGGGACATAGTCGCTGAACTTAACCGCCGGGCAGGAATATTCAGATCAACGCTCAATTGGTAAGCTCCTTCGTTTATCGAACAAGGACAGCTCGTATGATTACCTGCCATGTGAAGTATCTGATTGACCCTTACCAGATTCCTGCTTTTGAAAGCTATTCACGATTGTGGATCCGGATCGTGACTCGAATGGGGGGCTTGCACCATGGCTATTTCCTTCCAGCTGAAGGTGCAAACAATATCGCGTATTGTCTGTTCAGCTTTCAAAACCTATCGGACTACGAACGCTATCGCAAAGAAGCAGAAACCGATGCCGAATGCGTCAAGGCGGTGGCGTTGGCGGTAGAGAAAAAATTCATTGTCAGCTATGAACGTAGCTTCATGCGTCCTGTACTCGAGTGATTTTTCTATCGGCCCAAAAGCCTAGACGACTACGTCAGTGATACCCATCCGGTGCGCATAGTCGACGTCCTTGTCGACGAACTCAACCTCATCTCCTTGGGTTTTGACGGTGCTATTCCGGCTGAAACAGGCCGTCCCGCTGACTACGCCCCTCAATATGCGCCAGCGAACGATCCCGTTCGACCTTGGCTTATTGAGCGCTAACCAAGACAGCTTTTGCTTCCTGCAGATGCTTGCGGAACCGGGCTGCATAATCCTCGGCAACTGCCGCTTGAATGCTAGCGCGGCTGGCAAGCGCACAGCGCCACTCGGCAACTCTGTTCAGTCCGATGAACAACCGATGTTCGGGTTTGAATCCGAGAATGTCGAAGTAACGGAAAACCGGAGCAATAGCGATATCAACCATGCAGAACGTCCCACCAGAGAAATACGGCCCCTCCGCTTTTTCACCGTCAAGTCGTTCCAGCTTGGCTCTCAACGCTGCTGATTTACCGAGCGCTGTCTGCTGATCCGCAGCATTCAGATATCCCCATGCATCAGCAAGCATGGCAGTAGCGAACTCGATCCAGGCACGATGTCGAGCACGTGCGAGCGCCGTTTCCGGGTGCAAGGCGGGCTCCGGGTAAACCTCCTCGAGGTATTCGCAAATCGCGACGCTCTCGAATAGAACAGTCACGCCCTCATTGTCATCCGGCACCGTGAGTAGCGGGACCTTGCCGGTCGGCGACATGGCCACAAACCAGTCCGGTCTGTCCTTGAGATCAACATCGACACGCTGAAATGGAACACCTTTTTCGTGTAACAGAATAGCCACACGCTGAACGAACGGGCACAGCCCGTGGCTGACGAGTGTGAACTGTGACATGGAATACCCACCATTGAATCAACAAGGCCCGCCGCCAGACAGGGAACGGGCCGTATGAACGCTACGTCCGTGCCAGCCCGTTAAAGCGAGCGGCCGCCGTCGACGATGATTTCCGTACCAACCGTCCATCGAGACTCGTCCGAGGCCAGGTACAACACAGCCTTGGCTACTTCTTCGGGCGTACCGAAGCGGCCGAATGGAATGGCCGCAGCGATATCCTTGTTGACCTGCTCCCGATAGGCATCGGGAATGCCGAGCTTGTCATACAGCGGCGTATCGACCGGGCCAGGGCTGACCGCGTTTACGCGAATACCACGCGGTAGGAGTTCACTCGAGAGCGTTTTCGACATGTTCAGGAACGCGGCCTTGGTCGCCGCATAAACGGATGAACGTGCCTCGCCAAGGTGCGCACTGACAGAAGTGTTGAGAACAACTGATGCAGGGTTAGCGAAGACCGGCAGTAGTGCTTGCAAGAGGAAGTACGGGCCTTTGACGTTGATGTCGAAGGAGCGATCAAACATTTCTTCCGTCCAGTCTTCGATTGGTATCCACACTGATACGCCAGCATTGAGGAAGGCAACATCCAGTTGCCCGTAATGAGCCTCAACAGCCTGCGCCAGTTCCTTCTGCGCTGCGATGCTGGCCGAGTCGGCACGCAGCACCAGGACTTCACTTCCCAGGACTGCCTGGGCGTTCGCAATGGACTCCGGATTGACACCTGTAACGATCACGCGCGCGCCTTCAGCGAGGAATTGCCTGGCAGTTTCCAGGCCGATACCGCTGGTACCGCCAGTGATAAGGGTGCGCTTGCCTTGTAAACGGGACATATAAAATTGCCTCTCGATTTGCACGGCCAGCCGAGCGGCTGACCTTATGAGAGGCACTATGTATTCATGCGAAAGCATTGATAAGATGAGAAATTAGAATAGATATCATGCCTGAATTGCATGAATGAGGGAGGCCTGATGGATCGACTGCTGCTAATGACCTGTTTTGTACGAACTGTCGAGACAGGCAGCTTTTCAGCTGCAGGTCGCGATTTAGGGCTGGGACAGCCTAACGTCAGTCGTTATGTGGCGGCGCTTGAAGACCATTTGCAAACCAGGCTTCTTCATCGTTCCACACGGAAGCTGGTACTGACGCCTGAGGGAGAACGCTATTACGCAGACGCTCGGCGCATTCTCGACTCAGTGGAGCAGTCCGAATCTTCACTGAAAGGGAACGTCACTCCGTCCGGATTATTGCGCGTTGCCTGCCCGACCGCATTGGCTCACACCTTCATCGTGCCGCATGTCGCTACCTTCCTGGAACGCTATCCGGAATTGTCACTCGATCTGCAGATCAGCGATCGCTACGTTAATCTGGTCGACGAAGGGGCTGAACTCGCGATCCGCATTGGACACCTGGAAGACAGTGCCATGCGAGCCCGCCCACTGGCCTGGTTCGAGCGCGTGTGCGTTGCCAGCCGTGAATACCTGGCCAAACGCGGGTCCCCAACCTCACCAACTGAACTGAAAGCACACGACTGCTTGATCTATACACTGCTTTCAACGGGTACTAACTGGCGCTTCAAGGGCATCGATGTGCCGGTTTCCGGCCGACTACGTGTCAACTCGCCCGAGGCGATACGCGAGTACGTCAATGCCGGATTGGGAATCGCGCAGGGACCTGAATGGCTTTATGAGGAAGGGCTGAGAAGTGGCAACCTTCAGCTGCTGCTGACTGATTACGTGGCGCCCTCAGTCCCGATTCAAGTCGTCTATCTGGCAAATCGGCTGCTACCCAAACGGGCCATCGTCTTCATGGATTTTATTGCGGATGTGTTTGCGAAGAGTCCCGAATTCCACGAACGCCAAAAGCCGTCTCATAAGCCATGACGGGGTTACGCACGAAGGACCTGGCCCTGTAGCGGAACCTTGGATAGAAGGTTCTCTGCTGCCTGCGGTCTGCCAATAGGTCAGGATCAGTTCCTTATTCACGGCGACCCGAGATTCGATGTAGTCGCCATCAGAGAGCAGGATGGGCCTTGGCCATGCCGATCAAATGCACGAACGGTGAGGAACAAGCGCAATTAACCGGCGCACTCGAAGGTGCCCCATGCAAAGCCGCCATAAGCGACACTTACGACACTTGAAACCCACAAACAGGCTACTAAACCCGACCGCTGATGCTCAGCGACCGACGCAGCCTGGTATCGGGATTTCACAGGCGCAAGGGCTTGAGACTCTCCAGGAAAGTTCACACAGAAGAAAGGGTAAAGCCTGCCAGAAAGGTCCTGCACAGAAGGGATTTTCGTTAGCTGAAGTAACGAACTCACAGCAACCGCGTAGAGGTAATGCTGATCCGTTAAAGTCATGAATTACGTTGTGGGAGGCAGCTTGCTGGCGACTTCATACAGACACAGAATATCTGCCGGTTTTCAGGCCTTTATCGCCAGCAAGCTGACTCCCACAAGTTTGTACCCGGATATGCCTACACCGCCACCGGCACCGTAAACCTGAACTCGCTCCCCTCGCCCACCGTGCTGTCTGCAGTCAGCACGCCGCCGTGAGCCTTGATGATGCCTTGGGAGATGTAGAGCCCAAGGCCGGTACCGGTCGGGTTGCCTTCCTTGATGGTCCAGTAGCGCTCGAAGATGTGCGGCAGTTGCTCGGGCTGGATACCTTCGCCGGAGTCGCGCACGGTGAAGACGATCTCGTTGCCGTCAGGCACTGCGGCCACGTCGATCCTGCCTTGCTTGGGCGTGAACTTGATGGCGTTGCCAATCAGGTTCGACAGCACCTGGAACAGGCGCTCCGGATCGGCGCTGACTCTCAGGTCCGGTTCGCTATGGAAGGAGATATCGATGGATTTATCCATGGCCAGCGGCGCCAGCAATGAATAGGCTTCCTCGAAAATATGACTCACTTCCAGCGGCTGAGGCGAAATGATGTAGCGGCCTGCTTCGATTTTCGAGGTGTCTAGCAAGTCTTCCAGCAGAACATTCATGCGGCTGGCAGCCTGTTGCATGGTGTCGATGGCGGAAGAAATGCGCCGCGAGGTGTGTGGGCCATCGGAGCTGAAGGCTTTTTGCATCATGCCGCAAAGCATGGAGATGACCGTCATGGGGTTGCGCAGGTCATGGGACACAACCGCGACCAGTTCATCCCTGGCACGCACTGCCAACTGCTCACGGCGGACCTGACGGGCAAGGTCGTCTTCCAGCGCCGAGCGGCGCAGGTCGTTGGCGGCGAAGACATCGCCATGGCTCCACTTGGTAGAAATGCCCGCCATCTCGACTTTCCAGATCTCGAACGACGTGCGCGGCCTCAGGCGCAGGCCCGCGCCTGAGCCTTCCATATCCAGCGGCTTGTTCGGGTTGCCGCTCCACTGAATGCTTTCCTTGACCTCGGGACGGAACCACAACACGCCGTTGTCGACCGGTTTGGGCAGGCTCATGGCCAGAACACCGCTGGCATGCTGCTGATAAGCCTCGGCCGCAGGATAGACACTCGACAGATGATGACTGGAAAAGACCTGCTGCCCTCTTGCCATCAGCCATTTATGCAGCGCCTTGATTTCAGCAGGCTCAGGGCAGGTGCCAAAGACATGCAATTGCTTGTCTTCAATGATCGCCACACCCGAAGCGCCCACCAGATCCATTAATACTTGCGGTTGTTGTCCCAGACCGTCGAAGACGTTTTCCGAAGCCGACACCATGGAGTCGTTCAGGCTCTTGAGCATTTGCAGCTTCGCCTCGCGCTGACGGCTGACTTCCAGCGCCTCCATTGCGCGGATCTGCAACGACAGGACCTGACCGATGGCCTGGCAGGCGCCGCGCAGTTCGTGAGACACGTACAGTGGCGTGCGGTGGCCGCAACTGATCAGGCCCCAGAGTTTGTCGTCCTTGAGCAGGGAAACGCTCATGGAAGACAGCACGCCCATGTTCTTCATGTATTCGCAGTGGATCGGAGAAACACTGCGCAGTGTCGAGAAACTCAGGTCCAGCGGCTGCCGGGTATCTGGACGCAACTGTGGAATCAGCGGAACCGGCGTGTAATCGGCATCGGGAATGATGCGCAACCAGTTGCGACGATAGAGTTCGCGAGCCTGGTCCGGAATGTCCGAGGCAGGGAAGAACAAGCCGTTAAACAGCTCCATGTCCGGCGAAGAGGCTTCGGCGATGACTTGGCCGTGGCCCTCTTCTTCAAAACGGTATATCAATACACGGTCATAGCCGGTCAGTTTCTGGATTTCGCGAACACTGATTTCATACAGCGCCTGCAGTGTCTTGGCCGCCTGCAATTGGCGCAGCATGCGCCCCAGATTGGAAATCCGCTCACTGTTGGCGACCTGCGAATCCTTGTCCTGAACTTCAAGCTCCAGCACCAGCACGCCCTGGTGCCGATGCAGCATCGCCTCAAATTCACGGCCATTGAGGGTGATCAGAAGTTGCGGAATGTCGTTGAATGACTCCTGAAGGCTGGCGCTCTTGAGCACGGCAGCCCACCCCTCCCCCACAACCGACTCAAGCGGCTGCCCAAGGATGTGATCGGGGTTCTTGTCGAGCAGTTCCTGCACATTGGCGCTGACCTGCAATATGACAAAGTCCGGCTCGGTGACGGTGAACAACACGCCGTGAGGCTGAATGGCACCCGGATACTGGATAGGCTCGTTTGCACAATTGGCCAACAGGGCTTCAAAAGTATCTTTATCGAGTTGGCTCATAACAGTACCTCTTGACCATCGAGCCAGTGCTCGAAACATGCAAATGTGGATTGGGCCGCCAGCACGGTAGCCTCTGTGGTTGCAGCGTCGGCCGGCACGCTGTCCATATAGGCCAGGAACGCTTTCCAGCGCATGCCGGTGGCACTGCCATAAACATTCAGAAAAGCCGAGCCACTGTGCTCGTCCAGCCCAAGTCGCTTGTGGATTTCACGGCGCAGGATCTGTCCGCCGAGAGTAGCGCCCTCCAGAACATACAACACGCCAAGGCAGGCTCCGGGCGAATCGATCACCGGCAATTGCCTGCATTGGGCCAGTAAGTTTATGGCCTGCTCTGTCATGCCAAGGGTTTGCAGATCCTGAAACAGCACAGGGGTTTTGACTCGCTCGGCTGGCGTCAGTTCTGCCGGTATCAAGCCACTGGCCTGCAAAGCAGCTTCCAGTGGGCGGTAGAAACCGTAGTAAGCCTGGAGCAGACGAAGGTAGTAAACGCTGTTTAAAACAGAAGAGAAAAACGGCAGGCGCTTTTCCAGACCGACATGCAGTTGATTCGTTTCAGCACGCAGAGCATCAAGCAGTCTGGCCGGGGAAGCCTGGGTACACGTTGCCAACATCCACAATGCTCTCAAAGGTGGGAACGACAAAAAACCGCATCCAGGCGAAATAGAGCCCCCAACATACAGACTGCCGACGATATCCGACAGAGCTTTACAAGAATTACCGATGAATTACAGAAGGTTAAGCATCGGAAAAGTCTGTTGTTGAACTGCGAAATTTTACCTGAAGGACAATTTTCAGCGTAGCAGAGCACTCACACTGTCTGCTATTCCATTACCAGGTGCGAAAACTCGTTTACGTCGCGCAAGCGCTTCTGGATCACAGAGGCAGAAACATTTATTTCAGACAGGCCGCGATGGGCGTGGATGATGAGGGATTGCGGGTAAAGCATGCCCCTTCATTGCGACTGAATGTCGTGAATGAAGGGGCGGGTGAAAAGCGCTGATCAGCGCACGTTGCGATACAGCATCAAGCGCGAACTCTCATGCAGACCGCGCGTCAGGTCGCGTAACCGCTCAAACTCCTCAGGGTTCTGCTCGGCAACGTTGTCCAGCGGGGTCCGCGAGGCCAGGTCATGCAGCGTGGGCGAACTGCCATCGTGCTCCATTTGCAGCAGGTAATGCCGGGTGACAGCACCGATCAGCGGGAAGGTGCCTTCACGCAAGACCAGCGGCACCACTCGCTCGCCTTCCGGTGCCGGTTGCTGGATATCGCGCCCCATGGCGCCATTGCTGAATTCGACGCCCGCCATGCCGGCGACCGTGGGCAGCAGGTCCGCCAGCCCGACCGCTTCTTCGATGACCCGCGAGCCCAGCAGTGCAGGCGCGTGAATCAGCAGCGGAACGTTATTGCTCTCCAGCCCCAGTTGCTCGAAGGCCGGCGCCATATGAGGAATCTGGCTGATGCGGGTGTTGTGGTCGCCAAACATCACGAAGATGGTGTTCTCGTAGTAGCCACCCGCCTTGGCCAGCTCCATCAGACGCCCGATATTAAAGTCCAGCAGACGCACGGCGTTGTACTGCTCGACACTGCGCGAACCCGCCGCCTGCACCTGTTCCAGCGTCAGGTTGCTGACCTCGAAGCCATCGTTCTCCTTGGGAATGGTGAAGGGCCGATGATTGCCTGCGGTCTGCACATACGCAAAGAACGGCCGGTCCTTGGGCAGTTCGCGCAGGATCTTGTCGCTTTCCTTGAACAGGTCCAGATCGGAAATCCCCCACACATCCACCTGCGGCGACTTCCAGTCACGCTCGTCATACAGGCGCACGTCATCGATGCTGCGACGAATCAGGGCATTCATGTTGGCCCAGCCCGAGTTGCCGCCAATCATGTAGAGCTTCTGGTAATCCTTGAAGTCATTGATGATCGTGTTCTGGCGGGTCAGCAGCGGATGGCGCGTCGCGGTTTCCTGACGGGTAACATCCGGTACGCCAGTGATGCTGGCCCAGACTGTTTTGGCCGTGCCGGTCACCGGAACATAGAAATGCCTGAAGAACCAGCTTTCGGTCGCCAGACGATCCAGGTTCGGCGTGGGATTGAGCGGGTTGCCATAAGCCCCTACTGCGCTGGTGCCCAGGGATTCGAGCATCACGAAAATCACGTTCGGCGCACGCTCGCCGTCGATCCGGTAAGGCTGCACGGGCTGCTGGCGTTTGAAGTTCAGGGCCTGGGCATCGGGCTGCTGGACACTCAGGTAATGGGCGACCACGTCATAGTGCTGACGCACCTGACCTTCGTCGTAGCGGGATTGGGAAACCTTGAGGGTGTCATACAGAAACAGCGCAGGGTTGAGCCCCAGAGCTGCCACTTGGTTATTGCCGGAGAAAAACGCATCGCTCCAGCGCAACGGCACCGGGTTTTCCAGGTTGAGGTTTTCCACACGGCCAAGCAGCCCCAGGAAAGTCGCGCAGACAATCACTGCCGCGCCCCAGGCCGCCGACCAGCGTTTGACCGGGTGTGGTGCTCGATCAAGCGTCATGCGCTCCAGCCAGATCAGGACGCGGCCCAGCACCAGCAGGGTCAGCAACCAGCCGAGGCTGATCCACACCACCGGATAGGTTTGCCACAGCATGTCGCGAGAAATCTGGGCATCGTCCAGATAGCGCAGGACACTGGCGTTGAGCCTTACGCCGAGGTAGGCGTAATGGCCGAAGTCGATGACATGAATCATCGTCAGCGCCAGCAATGCCAGCAGCAGGTATGAACGACCTATCCAGCGCAGGGCACGGACGCTGACCATGTTCCAGCGAGGCACGTACAGCAGGAAAGCCACCGGCAGGGACACCAGCAGCGCCAGACGCAAGTCGAAGCGAAAACCGATGCCCAGGGTTTGCAGCACGGTCGGGTCGCTAAACAGCTTCTCGTGCTCGACCCCGGAAAAGCTCCAGAAGAACACGCCCCTCAACAGTGCCGACAACAGGAAAAACAGCACGATTGTGCCTGCCCAATACTGCAGGCGTCGTGATTGCAGCCAACTCATTTTTATTCCTCTGGTAGTGCATTTCTGTAGAGCAATCGGGCGGAGTTCTGCTTATTCGCGAATACGTTCGCTACAGGCTGGGTTGTGTGCGATGGCGATACAGGCGGCGTGCAACGAATACCAGCAACGCAATGCAGCCGTACAACGCCAGGAACGGGTCGATCAGGTAATCCCAGTAGTTTTCCGAAGGTTTGATCCGGAAGGTGAAGGCCAGTGTGGCCAGCGCCAGCATCAAGGCACCCAGATGGCTGCGCAGGTACAGCAGGCCAAGGGTGATGATTCCGACAATAATGATCATTGGCCGTGGGTTGAAGCCCCAGCGGTAAGGGTCGAAATACGTAATGCCCAGCGTGGCCGGGTAAAGAATCAGTGCCAGCGCCGCGAGTACCGACAGCACCAGCAAACGCTGGCGACTCTCCAGAGGCTGGATGAGCCCCAGGCGCTGGGCGGTCAGCCAGACCAGGCCGACAAGGCTCGGGATCGCCAGGTCATCGCTCAAGCTGCGCACATAGGACGCCAGTGACAGACCATCGATGGACACCACACTCGCCAGCGAAGCACCGGCCAGTATCACCAGACGCCAGCGCTGCGAGGATGTCCAGGAAGACAGGATCAGAAACAGCACCAGCGCAAACGCCAGATGTGTCAGCCATTGCGCGATCATAACAAGTGCTCCGCCAGCCAGGCTTCGTTGAAGCTGACATGCTTGATAAAGGTGTTGTTCCAGGAATAGACCAAGTGGTACATGCCGTCCGGGCTGCGGATGAAATACGGGTATTCGTATTCAAAATCGCACCCTTGCGGCGAGCAGACTCGCTGGTCCAGGTTGCTCAGGAACTCCGCTTCCAGAGACTGGCGCCGCGCACCACTGGAGGCCCGGAAACCTTCACCGAGGATTTCCCGATAGGCCTCCAGCGAGAACGGATTGCCCAGCGGATCGGGGGATTTATCCAGGTCGATCACCGGGCGCCACTGGTTCATCTGCTCATCAGTGCCGTACAGGCTCAGTTTGAAGCGACCGTCACGCAAGTCATTCAGGGCCACCAGCAGACCGCGCCCCGGCACACCGACCGCCGCCAGCGACGAGTTGGGGTTGCTCGGCTCCAGCGGGTGCGGCTCGCTCCAGGTCTGGCCGCCATCTTCGGTGCGGCTGGCCAGTACGCGGTGATAGGTATTTCCCGCATAGCGCAGCAAGGCCACGGCCCGCTGCCCGTCCAGCGGTACGACCGTGGGTTGCAGGGAGTTGGTGCCGCGACTGATGCGGAACTTGTCGATCACGTCACCGCTGGGGCTCAGGTAAAGGTACTCGGCAAACTTGCCCAGAAACTCGTGATAGACCGGCAGGCCGATGGAGCCATCAGCATGAAACACCGGTGCTGCACGAACCAGAGTGCTGATGTTCAAGAAAGGCGAAGTGATCAACTGACGCGGCTGCGACCAGGTGGCGCCCATGTCCTGAGACACCATGGCATTCACCGAACTCCCGGCCCAGCCGCCCACCGACACCGACACATAAAACAGCCAGAGGCGTTGGTCAGGAGCCAGTGCGACCACCGGATTACCCAGCTTGCGAATGTATTTGCCCGTGCCGGCCTGGGTGGACTCACGGGTCGCCAGCACCTGTTCATTGCCCCACTCACCGGCGCTGGCATCGAATCTGGAGGCGCGAATCTCCACATCCCCAGCGCCTTCGCGGGAGCCGGCAAACCACACCGACATCAGGTCGCCACCGGGCAAGGCGGTAACAGCGGACGAATGCACGAAATCATCGAGGTCGGAGGATGCAAAACGCGAACTATAAGTCGCCGCCGTCGCAACAGCGCCCTCGGCACTGATCGGCGTCTCGCTGACCGCGAAAGGAGAAAGCTTGTGCAGCGGATGGCTGAGCCAGGCGCTGAGAAAAATCAAGACAACAGCAAGGCCTGCGCTCCATGCAGCCAGGTTTCGGGAAATAACGGGCATGAAAATCCAGCACCTTAGCGAAGGGAGTTACGGGTCTGTTCAGTTGTCGGTTTGCTCGGGCAATGAGCGCCGCTTGCCGGTCAACATCGACAGCGGCAGGTTGTCACGCACCTGAAAGCTCTCGAATATCGCGGCGGCCATGTGCAGCACCACCAGTGCGCAAAGGGCGTCAGCCAGAGTTTCGTGAATCTGCAGCGGCCAGTCGGCGCCCCACAGGGCATCCACTTCTTCCATCATCCAGCCGGTCAGGCCGATGGAGAAAATCAGCGCCATCATCAGGACCATGACCAGCGCGCCCAGAGGCGAATGACCGAGCCGGTGAACAGGTCGCCGGTCGATCAGCGACTGCACATGAGCACGCAAACGGCTCGGGCTCGGCCAGAAGTCACTCCAGCGGGCACTGCGCGGCCCGATGAATCCCCACACCACTCGCACGCTCAGCCAGGCAACGGCGTAATAGCCCAACCAGACATGCCAGTCGCCGCCTGCTTCATTAAAGAAGTAGTTGGCAATGAAGACGCCCGCGACAGAGAGATGAAACAGTCTGACCAAGGGGTCCCACAGGCGCAGGGAAACCCGGTTCATCAGCCCTTGATCTCTGTCTTCACGGCCTTGCCGGACACAGGGTCATGGTAGATTTCGACCTTGCGTTTGTCCTTGTCGAAGCCGTAGATCTCGTAGCAGTTGCCGTCGGTGACCTTGAACTTGCTGATCTGGTAACCCTGGGCCTTGAGTTGTTCCTGGAACTTGGCCTGGTCCTGCCACTGGGATTTGTCGGCGGTGGTGCATTGCGGGCCGGCAAGCGCCAGAGGGCTGGCCATCAGCAAGGAAATCAGCAGGACTTTACGCATGTTCGATACTCGCAGCAGTTAAGGAGTCGCTACTGTGCGAAAGCAATCTTAGGAAAAGCTTAAGGTGTAACAGGTCGTTACATCTTCTCGACATATGGCTCTACGCGAGCCACGCCCATAACGGCATCATGGCGCCCCGTCCTGCCCCCAATCCATTGCCCGGAACCTCTTATGCGTCTGCTTCTGGTGGAAGATGATCGTGCCATCGGCCAAGGCATCAAAGTCGCCTTGAACACCGAAGGCTATACGCTTGACTGGATCGAGGACGGGCTCAGCGCCCTGCATGCCCTGCGCAGCGAGCGCTTCGACCTGCTGCTGCTGGACCTCGGTCTGCCGCGTCTGGACGGCTTCGACCTGCTGCGCCAGTTGCGCTCCGAACAGCAATCGCTGCCGGTGCTGATCCTGACGGCCCGTGACGGCACTCAGGACCGCATCGCCGGGCTGGATGCCGGAGCCGACGATTATCTGATCAAGCCTTTCGACGTCAACGAACTGAAAGCCAGGGTGCGCGCCCTGTTGCGCCGCAGTCAGGGTCGGGCGCAACCGCTGCTGGAGCACGCCGGCATCAGCCTGGACCCGGCCTCGCAACAGGTCAGCTTTCAGGGCAGTGAAGTCCCCATGACGCCGATGGAGTATCAGTTACTGCATCAACTGATGATCCGTCCCGGCAAGGTCGTCACTCGCGAGCGTCTGTCTACCACGCTCTATGGCTGGCAGGAAAAAGTCGAAAGCAACACCCTGGAAGTGCTGATTCACAACCTGCGCAAGAAACTGTCCACTGACCTGATCCGCACCGTTCGCGGCGTCGGTTACCTGCTGGAGCTCAAGGCATGACCTCGGTACGCGCACGCATCCTTGCCCCGGTATTGCTGCTGTTGCTGCTGGGCGATCTGATCATCGGCCTGCTGGTGCTGCGCGACAGTCACCATGAAATCGAAGAAGTCTACGACGCCCAACTGGCGCAGAGTGCCCGCTTGCTGCAAGGCGTGCTGCGCCAGCGTGTCGAGGACGAAAAGGATCTGAACAAGTTGTATGAAGCGTTCGATGAAGCCATGAGCAGGGTCGGCACCAGCGGCGTGGCGCATCCTTACGAAACCCGCCTGACGTTTCAGGTCTGGCGTACTTCGGGAGAGTTGCTGGTGCGCTCGGCCGAAGCCCCGGTGCTCACTGAGCCGCCAAGAGAAGAAGGCTCCCACGACTTGGTGGAGAATGGCCGTGAATGGTGTGGCTTCCTGCTGGCCGATCCGCAGCAAGGTTTCATTATCTGG
The DNA here is from genome assembly GCF_018343775.1 of Pseudomonas cichorii. Lineage (NCBI taxonomy): Bacteria > Pseudomonadati > Pseudomonadota > Gammaproteobacteria > Pseudomonadales > Pseudomonadaceae > Pseudomonas > Pseudomonas cichorii. Next base: position 1,589,573 of record NZ_CP074349.1, on the reverse strand, counting down.
GTCGGCGAGCGCGACGATGTGCGTCAGGGTCTGATCCAGATCATTGTGAGCCACACCGTCTGGCCGACCGTGATTGGCGTGCCGTTATTGATCGTGTCCATCTGGCTAGTGATCGGCTGGGGCCTGCGCCCGTTGCAATCCATGGCACAGGTGATCCGCAAGCGCGATGCAGAGAGCCTGGAGCCTCTGGCGCTGTCGCCATTGCCCAAGGAGCTGGAGCCCATGCAGACAGCGCTCAACCGTCTGCTGACCCAGATCGACAATCTGCTGGAGCGCGAACGACGCTTTATTGCCGATGCAGCCCATGAACTGCGCACGCCCTTGACCGTGCTGCGCATTCACGCGCAAAACGCCCGTCAGGCCGAACTCCCCGAACAACGCCTGGAAGCACTGGATTTTCTGGTCAGCGGCGTCGACCGGGCAGCCCGTATCGCCAGCCAGTTGTTGACCATGGCAAGGCTTGAACCACACTTGAGTCCAGAGCAATTGAAGACCTTTGAGCTCAATACGCTGGTCCAGGAAGAAATGGCCGAACTCACGCCGCTGGCGCTGGAGAAACGTGTAGAGCTGGTGCTGGAAGCCGATGAGGTATGCGTGATCCACAGCGATCCGGGTGCCATCACCATCGCCTTGCAGAACCTGCTGACCAACGCACTCAACTTCGCCCCTGCCGCCAGCGAAATCCGGGTGGTGTTGCAGCGTCAGGAGGATGGCAGCGCTCATCTATGCGTCGAAGACGCCGGCCCCGGTATCGACGAACACCACAAGGCACGGCTGCTGGAACGCTTCTACAGCCAGGGCAACAGCAATGGCGCGGGATTGGGGCTGGCGATTGTCGACATGATCGTGCGCAAGCTGCAAAGCAGCCTGCACCTGGGCAACTCACCACAAGGCGGGCTGCGGGCGGAATTGCGGATCAGTAGCGCTCTTCGTGAATGAATTCGCTCCTTCAAACCGCGTAGGAGCGAATTCATTCGCGAACCCGATCAAACCCCAGGCACATACACCCCTGCCGTCTTGCGACGCACCAGGGCAATCAACAGAATCGTCCCGGCCACCGCTGCCGTCATCAGGGTTTCATAGCGGTAGTTGGGGCTGATGAGCATGTAGCCCAGCACCAGAGTGATCAGCCCGATCACCAGCCAGGTCAGCCAGGGGAACAGCCACATCTTGAAGGCCGGTTCCTGGCCTTCCCTCTCCAGCCTTGTGCGCATCCGCAACTGGGAAACGGCAATCACCAGATACACCAGCAGCGCAATGGCGCCCGTGGTGGACAGCAGGAAGCCGAACACCTTGCCCGGAAAGGCGTAGTTCACAAAGCAACCGACAAAACCTGCCAGGGTGGAAGCGATCACCGCCACGGTCGGCACACCGCTGCCGGAAACCCGCTTGATCTGCGCCGGAGCTTCGCCACGTGCGCCCAGGGAATACAGCATCCGCGAAGCCGTGTAGAGACCGGAGTTCATGCAACTGGTGACCGCCACGAACACCACGATATCCACCACCATCTTGGCGCCCGGCACATTGATGATTTCCAGCGCCCGCTGGAATGAACCCACTTGCAGCAAGCGCGGATCGTTCCAGGCCACCAGTGAAACGATAAAGAAGATCGAGAAGATGTAGAAAATCGCGATGCGGTACACCACAAGATTGGTGGCCCTGCGAATTTTCTCTTTGGGGTTGGCCGTTTCGTCGGCGGCGATGGTGACGATTTCTGCGCCGAAGAACGAAAAGATCGTGATCAATACCCCGCCCAGTACCGCGCCGAATCCGTTGGGCATGAAGCCGCCGTTCTGCCAGAGCTGCGAAACGCCGGAGGTTTCGGCCAGCGGCCAGACGCCCAGCACCGCCAATGTGCAGACCCCGATGAACGCCAGAATCGCAATCACCTTCACCAGCGCGAACCAGTACTCGAACTCACCGAAATTCTTCACGCTCACCAGGTTGGTACACGACAGCGTGATCATGATCAGAAAGGCGAACAGCCAGGACGGCACCGAGGGCATCCAGGCATGCAGGATGTCGGCACCGGCAATGGCTTCGACCGGAATGATCAGCACCCAGAACCACCAGTAAAGCCAGCCGATGGTAAACCCGGCCCATGGCCCGATGGCCTGCCCGGCATAAGTCGAGAACGAACCGCTGTTGGGATTGGCAATCGCCATTTCACCCAGCATGCGCATCACCAGCAATACCAGCAGGCCGGCAATACCGTAGGAAATCAGAATCGCAGGCCCTGCCGTGGCGATGGCCTTGGATGAGCCGATGAACAGGCCGGCACCGATGATCCCGGCAATGGAAATCATCGAAACCTGCCGGGATGTCAGCCCGTGTTTCAGGGAACGGTGCTCGTTCTTTTTATGGGAAACCATGTTCTACCCTCAACGTTGAGGTTGCACAGGACGGCCCACGAAGAAGCAGCCCGACGACGCAACCTGTTTTTGAATAAGCATTCTTGTTGGCGCAGTGTTGTCACTGCTTTTATGGGCTTACTTTCAAACGGAATTCAGATAGACCGGATGCCGAAAGACCGCCACGGCAAAGCCGGGCGAGGTATGAAACTTGCCATGTGTATTTCCTTGAGTCGATTTCGTACGGCAGCAGAAATTGAACGAGAACTTTTGTTGTATGGCGTTTTATTCGTTATAGAAAATCAGAGTACGACCCGCAGACATTGCCCCGCGTGATACAGCGTAAAACCGGCATCGTAGGCCAGTGTGCGCAATGAACTGCCCGTGACTGCCTTGCTCTTGGAAAAGCTCACCGGCAGAGACTTGGCATCGTTGCTCAGCAGGTAATCCGCAAAACATTTGCCCACCAGTGTTCCGGTGGTGACGCCACGGCCATTGAAACCGGTGGCGGCCAACAGACCGGGAGCCGGCTCGAACAGACGCAGCAGGTGGTCTGGCGTAAAGCCGATACGGCCTGTCCAGGTGCTTTCCCACTCGACCTTGCCCAGTTGCGGGAAATAGTGCTGCTGAATGCGGTCAGCCCACTGGCGGATAAACCACAGCGGATAATTGCCCGCATTACCCAGACTGCCCAACACCAGACGCCCGTGCGCATCGCGACGAATACTGCTCAATACCTTGCGGGTATCCCAGGAACCCTGCCCGCCGTGAAGAATGCCTTCCTGCTCGGGACCCGTGAGCGGCTGCGAGGCCACCTGATAGTAGTAACCGGCAAAGATATGACTCTTCACATCGGTCCATTCGCCTTCGGTGTAGGCATTGGAAGCGATGATGACTTTTTCGGCCCGCACACTGCCCTGACCGGTGCTGACCTTCCAGCCATCGTCCGTGCGCTGCAGCCCGGTTACCGGAGAGTCGCCGAAGATCATCCCGCCCCGCGTAACCACACTGTTCGCCATGCCAGCGACATAGGCCATGGGGTTGACGGTACCGGCCCGATAATCCAGCAACGCACCGGCTATTTTGGTAGTCCCGCAGGCATCTTCGCAGGCCTTGCCGGTCAGCAGTTCGACGTTGGCGCCACGGCGCTGCCATTGCTCGGCGCGGCTGCGCAGGTCAGCCAGGCCGCTGGCGTTATGCGCCATATGCAGGGTGCCGGTACGGGTTTCCTGACAGTCGATCTTGTATTTGTCGATGGTGGAAAACACCAGAGCCGGTGCCGCACCCAATGCGCCATTGAGGCGATTGGCCTCGGCGCTGCCCAGGACTTTTTCCAGATCGTCCGGCGCCACCCAGGTCCCTGCGTTGACCAGCCCCACGTTGCGACCCGAACCACCGTGGCCCACCTGATGGGCTTCAACGATGCACACCGACTTGCCGCCTTCGATCAACTGAAGGGCGGCGGACAGGCCGGTATAACCACCACCGATCACGCAAACGTCAGCCGTTCGCTCACCGCTCAATGGCAGATGGCTGGGCCTTTGCGGCGTCAGTTGCTCCCACAGGCACTCTTGACGAAATTGCGTCATTGCAACACTCCAGCCCCATGAAGTTTCAGGCTCGCAGGGCGAGCCTGATGCCCTGTCTGTCAGTCGAACACGATGCCCTGAGCCAGCGGCAGTTCGCGGGAATAGTTGACGGTATTGGTCTGACGACGCATGTAGGCCTTCCAGGAATCGGAACCGGACTCACGCCCGCCACCGGTTTCCTTCTCGCCGCCAAATGCTCCACCGATCTCTGCACCGCTGGTGCCGATATTGACGTTGGCAATGCCGCAGTCACTGCCCGCCGCACTCTGAAAAGCCTCGGCTTCACGAAGGTCGGTGGTGAAGATGCATGACGACAGACCTTGCGGCACTTCGTTGTTGAGGCGCAGTGCTTCCTCGAATTCGTCGTAAGCCAGCACGTAGAGAATCGGCGCAAAGGTTTCGTGACGCACGACATCGCTCTGGGCCGGCATCTCGGCAATGGCCGGAGTCACGTAGTAGCCATTGGGGTATTTGTCCTGCAACTGGCGCTCGCCGCCGAAGACCTGGCCGCCCTCATCACGGGCCTTGCCCAGCGCATCCTGCATGGCTGCAAAAGCCTGCTTGTCGATCAGCGGACCGATCAGGTTGCCTGCACGCGGATCGCCGACACGTACCTTGGCGTAGGCCGCTTTCACACGCGCAACCACTTCGTCCTTGATGGAGCGATGCACGATCAGACGACGCAGCGTGGTACAGCGCTGACCGGCAGTACCGACCGCGCTGAAAAGAATGCCGCGCACAGCCAGATCCAGATCGGCGCTCGGGGCCAGGATCATGGCGTTGTTGCCGCCCAGCTCCAGAATGCTGCGACCGAAACGAGCCGCTACACGCGGACCCACTTCACGGCCCATGCGGGTGCTGCCTGTGGCGCTCACCAGCGGCACACGCGGGTCATCGACCAGCGCTTCACCGGCTTCACGGTCACCGATGACCAGTTGCGTCAGCCCTTCGGGCGCATCACCGAAGATTTTCAGGGCTTTCTCAAACAAGGCCTGGCTGGCCAGAGCGGTCAGTGGGGTTTTCTCGGAAGGTTTCCAGATCACCGGGTTGCCGCACACCAGTGCCAGCGTGGTGTTCCAGGCCCAGACTGCCACCGGGAAGTTGAAGGCGCTGATAACACCCACCACGCCCAGCGGATGCCAGGTTTCACGCATGTGGTGGCCTGGACGTTCGGAAGCGATGGTCAAGCCGTACAACTGACGGGAAAGGCCGACGGCGAAGTCGCAGATGTCGATCATTTCCTGCACTTCACCCAGACCTTCCTGAGTGATCTTGCCGGCTTCGATGGACACCAGTTCGCCCAGCGCAGCTTTGTGTTCGCGCAGCACTTCACCAAAGATGCGCACCAGCTCGCCACGACGTGGCGCCGGAACCGTGCGCCATTTCAGAAAAGCGGTGTGGGCGCGGTCGATGCGGGCCACGACCTGCGCCTTGCCCTCCAGGTTGACGGAGGCAATCTGACTGCCATCGATTGGGGTGTAGACGGGGTAGTCCCCTTCTGTGTAAGCACTTTTCGCTACGCCCAGGCTTTCTAACAAATTGGCAACCACATTGATTCTCCTGCAGATGACACTGGTTGAAATCATTGATGTGGATCAGTATTGACCCGCAACAGTCCTTGTCACAAACGACCATTTAGAAAAACATGATTCCGTTTTGGAATGAACCATCCCGCACGTCAACAGGTAACCGTGAATGTCCAAGCGTTTGATGCCCTCAACGACCGCCTTGCAGTGTTTCGAAGCCTCGGCCCGTCACTTGAGCTTCACTCGCGCAGCCCAGGAATTGCACCTCACCCAGAGCGCCGTGAGCAAGCAGGTCGCGCAACTGGAAGAGATGCTCTGCCACCCGCTGTTCCAGCGTATCCGCCGCCGTCTGCACCTGACGCCAGCGGGCGAGTTGTACATGGCCGAGGTGAACAAGATCCTCATTCAGGTCGACATGTCGAGCCGCTACATCCTGACCTATGGCGGCGAAACAGAGGTACTGAAAATCGCCACCCAGCCGACGTTCGGCGACCGTTGGCTGGTGCCGAATCTCAAGGGTTTCGGCAGCCAGAACCCCGGCATTCACCTGGACATCCGCAGCGAGCTGGAACCCTTCGATCTGGTCAGGGCCAAGGCCGATGTGGCGTTCTTTTTCGGTCAGGGCACCTGGCCCGGCGCCACCTGTATCGAGCTGTTCAAGGAAGAAGTGGTCCCGGTGTGTGCGCCGGACCTGCTGGCCCACGGCGACATCCCCAGCGCTCAGGCCCTGACCGGCCATACCCTGCTGCAATGCACCTCGCGACCGGAGGCCTGGCATGAATGGTTTCTGGAGCAGAACCTGCATTCGCAAAGCAGCTATCACGGCCCGCGTTTCGACACTTTTTACATGTGCATTCGTGCCGCTCAGGCCGGTTGCGGCATTGCCCTGATTCCGCGCTATCTGGTCAGCGAGGAACTGGCCGAAGGCAAGCTGGTGATTGCCTGGGACCACCCGATGCAGAGCGATGGCTCGCACTTTCTGGCCCATGCCGAACATGCGGCGCAAGTCCCCAAGGTCAAGGCGTTCGTGGAGTGGATCAAACAGCGGGTAAAAGCCCGACATTCAGAATTATTGGAATGACACGACGATTTTATTTCGTTTGCGGGGCATGTCCGTTGTTCGTTTAGATAGACCCAACGTTCAACACAGCAGGATGCCCCGATGTCTTCGCCGAACACCCTCTCCAGAACCCGTCGTGATTCGTTGCCGGAGCGTTTCCAGTGAGCAACGAAAATATCAGCGCGTCCATTTCATTCGTTCACCCTGTCACCCTTTCCCACGGCAAGAACGCCGAAGTCTGGGACACGACCGGCAAGCGTTATATCGACTTTGTCGGCGGCATTGGCGTGCTGAACCTGGGCCATTGCAACCCGCGGGTGGTCAAGGCCATTCAGGAACAGGCCGAAAAACTGACCCATTACGCCTTCAACGCAACGCCCCATGATCCGTATATCCAGTTCATGAACACGCTGGAGCAGTTCATGCCGGTCAGCTACCCGCTCAGCGGCATGCTGACCAACAGCGGTGCGGAAGCGGCAGAAAACGCCTTGAAGATCGTGCGCAGCGCCACCGGTCGCACGGCGGTCATTGCCTTCGATGGCGCCTTTCATGGCCGTACCCTGGCGACCCTGAACCTCAACGGCAAAGTGGCCCCCTACAAACAGCGTATCGGCGTACTGCCTGGCACCGTCTATCACATCCCGTTTCCGAGCAAGGACACAGGCGTCACCACTGCAGAAGCGCTGAAGGCCATGGATCGTCTGTTCAGCGTCGAACTCGATGTCAGTGATGTGGCCTGCTTTATCTTTGAAGCGGTTCAGGGCGAAGGTGGTTTCCTGCCCATGGAGCCTGAGTTCGCACAGGCGCTGCGCACGTTCTGTGATGAGAAGGGCATTGTGTTGATTGCCGACGAGATCCAGTCCGGTTTCGGTCGCACCGGACAGCGCTTTGCCTTCAGCCGCCTGTGCATCGAGCCGGACCTGATTCTGCTCGGCAAAAGCATCGCAGGCGGCATACCGCTGGGCGCGGTGGTGGGACGCAAGCACTTGCTCGACACCCTGCCCAAAGGCGGCCTGGGCGGCACCTATTCCGGCAACCCCATCGCCTGCGCGGCCGGGCTGGCGTCGCTGGCGCAAATGAGCGACGAAAACCTGTCGCAATGGGGCGAAACCCAGGAAAACATCATCCTCAGCCGCTACCGTTCCTGGCAGGAGAAAAAACTCTCGCCTTATCTGGGCAGGCTGACCGGCGTCGGTGCCATGCGTGGCATCGAACTGATCACCCCCGAAGGCGCACCGGGCACCCAGCAACTGGCGCAACTGCTGCAACTGGCCAGGGACGCCGGGCTGTTGCTGATGCCCAGCGGCAAGTCACGGCACATCATCCGGTTGCTGGCACCGTTGACCATCGAGCCGGATGTACTGAATGAAGGGCTGGATATTTTCGAGCGCTGTCTGGCAGCACTGGACTGAACGCCACCTGTTAAACGGAATTCGTGCGGAGAAACGATCCAGATGAACACTGCAACCTTTGCAAACCGTGATGAGATTCGAGCCAGCTTTTCCCGCGCCATGTCGCAGATGTACAAGACCGAAGTGCCGCTCTACGGCACCTTGATGGAGCTGGTGTCCGAGGTCAACGACGGGGTCATGACCCATCAGCCTGACGTTCTGGAGAGCCTGAAGCAGACAGGCGAAATCCAGCGCCTGGACAAGGAGCGCCATGGCGCGATCCGGGTCGGCACTGCACTGGAACTGGCAACCCTCGCCCGGCTGTTCGCGGTCATGGGCATGGAGCCTGTGGGCTATTACGACCTGACGCCTGCCGGTGTGCCAGTCCACTCCACCGCGTTTCGGGCGGTACATGAGCAGTCGTTGCAGGTCAGCCCGTTCCGGGTCTTCACCTCGCTGCTGCGCCTTGAACTGATCGAAAACGATGAGCTGCGCACCTTTGCTGCAGAGGTGCTGGCCAGGCGGATGATCTTCACGCCCAGGACATTGGCGCTGATTGAAAAGCACGAGCAGCAAGGCGGCTTGAGCGAGTCGGACGCGAGTGAGTTCGTGCAGCAAGCACTGGAAACCTTCCGTTGGCACAACAGCGCGACGGTTTCGTTGCAGGACTACAAACGGCTCAATGCCCAGCATCGCCTGATTGCCGATGTCGTGGCCTTCAGAGGCCCGCATATCAACCACCTGACCCCGCGCACTCTGGATATCGATGCCGTTCAGGCCGGCATGCCCGGCAAAGGCATCACGCCCAAAGCCGTGGTGGAAGGCCCGCCCCGTCGCCAGTGCCCGATTCTGTTGCGCCAGACCAGCTTCAAGGCGCTGGAGGAAGCCATCACGTTCAGCGGCGAGTCCGGCAGCCATTCGGCCCGCTTTGGTGAAATAGAACAACGCGGCGCAGCACTGACGCCCAAAGGCCGGGCACTGTACGACCAGTTGCTGAATGCGGCCCGCGACGAACTGGGCGAATTCCCCAACGAAGCCAACTCGGTGCGTTATGCCCAATTGCTGGAGAAAGCCTTCCTGGCCTTCCCCGACAGCTACCAGGAAATGCGCGACCAGGACCTGGCCTACTTCCGCTATTTCCCCACCGAACAAGGCATCGCCGCCCGCCAGAACGGCTCACAACCCGGCGATCTGGAACAACAGATAAAGGCCGGGCACATTCGTTTCGAGCCATTGGTGTATGAAGACTTCCTGCCGGTCAGCGCTGCGGGCATCTTCCAGTCCAATCTGGGCGACGACGCACAGTCGCATTACACGACCGGCTCCCATCAGGACGAATTCCAGAAGGCTCTGGGGCGTCAAACCATCAATGAATTGAAGCTGTATGCCGATACCCAGCGCCGTTCATTGGAAGCACTGGGGCTGTAAAAAAGTGAGAGGCGGCTTATCGATGACGGCTGGAGATGCCGCCAAGCCGCCTCCAATAGCCACCGAACAATGCCCCCTCAAGCGACGGTCACATCCGCCTGGCCACTTTCGACCAATGCGTTTTTGACAAAGCCCTCAGCCTTCTTGCGCTCGACAAAGGCCCTGACAAACGCCGCGCCAGCCTCACACTGGCGCGGTACGGCCATGGCCTGGCGGATGGAGGTGAATGCGCCGTCCAGTACGCGGTAGCGCGAATCGCTGGCCGCGACCTTTTCCAGCGGCTGACGCACACCCGCTGCCGCCTCCAGGCCTTGTTCGATGAACAGGTCCACAGCCCCCGCTGAAGTGTCCGCTCGTTCCAGACGGGCATTTTTCAGGGTGCGACTCAGGTACAGGTCATAGGCCGCGCCCTTGCCTACTGCAATCCCGATACCCGGCTGGTCAAGCTCTTCGACCGAGACATAAGGCGCCTGGGCCTTCACCAGATACGTGCCCTCGATAATCACATAAGGCTCACTGAACGCGACCTGCTCCTCACGAACCGGCTCGATGGCCAGGAACGCGATATTCCAGATGCCTTCTGACAGCGCCGCGAAAACCTTGCCCGCCGCATCGAAGGTCACCATCTCCAGAGGCACGCCCAGCTCCTGCGCCAATGCCTTGGCCAAAGCGACTGACACACCTTGCGGCGAGCCATCCGGCGCTTTCTGGACCAGCACCGGATTGCCGAAATTGATGGCAGCGCGAAGCACACCCTGAGGTGCCAGATCATTGATTACTGCCGGGCTGATCGAACTCATCGAACTCTCCTCAAATGCTTAGCGGGCTTGCTGGCTCAGGGCCTGGCCTTCGTCGGCAGGCGGATTGGTGACGCGCATCAGGATCGTCATCAGGAAACCTGCCAGCAACAGCGCAGAAAGAAACAGTAACCCATTGGCCGCGCTCTGGCTGTTGCCTTTGACCATACCGATCAGAGAGGGGCCTACAAAACCTCCCAGGTTGCCGATGGAGTTGATCACGGCAATGGAAACCGCCGCCGTCGAACGGGTCAGGAACAGTGTCGGCAAGGCCCAGAAGGGAGACTTGAAGCTGTAGAGGCCTGAAAGGCTCAGACAGATCATGGCCATTGCCAGAACCGGACTCTGCAAGGCCCCCGCCCCCATCAAGCCCAGCGCCGCCACCAGCAACGGAATCGCCGAATGCAGCTTGCGCTCGTTGCGTCGGTCGGAGCTGCGCGACCAGACGATCATCGCAACGGTGGCGACGATATAAGGCAGCATCGCAATCAAGCCGATCTGTGTGTGGGTCAACGAGTCGGAAAAACCTTTGATGATCTGCGGCATCCAGTAGCCAATCCCGAGGCTGCCGCACTGATAGACGAAGTAGATGAACGACAGATAGAGGACCTTGGGATTGGTCATGGTCTTGTAGACGCTCAGGCTCTTCACGTTCTTGCGGCTTTGACGATCGCGTTCGAGTTCGTCCACCAGCCAGGCCTTTTCATGGGGCTTGAGCCACGTGGCCTGCTCGGGACGGTCCGTGAGATAGAACAGGCAAGCGATGCCCAGAAAAACCGCCGGTATGCCTTCAAGGAACAGCATCCAGCGCCAGCCACTCCAGTTGAACCAGTTCACGTTATCCATGATCCAGGTGCTCAAGGGCGCGCCGATGATGTAACTCACCGGAATTGCCGCAGTGAACAGCGCAACGGTGGTTGCCAGCTCTTTGGAGCGAAACCAGAAGGTCAGGTAGACAATGATGCCGGGAAAGAAACCCGCCTCGGCCACGCCCAGCAGAAAGCGCAGCACATAAAGCTGGTTGGCGTTCTGGGCAAAGGCCGTCAGGGCTGCAATGAACCCCCAGGTCACCAGAATGCGTGCAATCCAGACCCGGGCACCGAACTTGTTGAGCATCACGTTGCTGGGGACTTCAAACAAGAAGTAACCAATGAAGAAAATTCCCGAGATGAATCCGAATGCTTCACTGGTCAGGGCCAGTTCCTTGTTCATTTGCAGCGCCGCATAACCGATATTGGCGCGGTCCAGATACGAAACGATGTACAGCAGGAAAACAAACGGAATGATCCGCAGGGTGACTTTGCGGACGACCGCAGTTTCGTCGATTGCAGTGTTGTTATTCATGGCGACCTCACGGGATGCGGGGCGGTGCCTGCATCCATTGTTTTTATAGTGTTGCGCTTTATGCGGTAAAAACCATGCACACCGGGCTACCGGTGGAAATCGAGAAACCGGTCTTGCTCAGCCCGCCCTTTTTCGCATCGACCGCCATCGAGATGATGGTGTCGCTGTCTTCGTTGAGTGCAAACAGGAAGCGCTGGTTGGGCGTCAGGGTAAAGAAGCGCGGGGTCTTGCCATCGGTAGCGATGAATTCCACCGGGCTGAGCATGCCGGTGCCTTCGTCGATGACAAAGCTGGCGACACTGTCGTAGCCGCGATTGGAGGCATACAGAAAACGTCCGCGACGGTCGATCTGGATCTCCGATGCCCGGCTGTTGCCGGTAAAGGTCGCGGGCAGCGAAGGCAGCACCTGAATGGCCTTGAGCGCGCCGCTCGAAGCCTCGAAGCGGTAGGTCGTGACCGTCGAATCCAGCTCATTGATGGCATAGGCAAAAGGTGCGCCGGGATGCAGCACCACATGCCTTGGGCCTGCGCCTTCGCGGGTGGCTACGAACGGCTGGTCTGCCGGGTAGAGCTTGCCGTTGTCGAAACGGAAACTGAAAATCCGGTCCAGCCCCTTGTCCGGCACCAGCACGAAATGGCCGGACGGGTCGAAGGGGTTGAAGTGCGGCTTGGAGAACGGTTGCTCGACCCGGTGCGGCCCCAGCGGCCCTTCGAGCTTGAGCAACTGGTTCAAGGTACCGAGGGAACCGTCTTCAGCAACATTCAGCACCGCCAGCGAACCACCGATGTGGTTGGACACCACCAGAAACCGTTCGCTGGGGTCGAGCGCCAGATGCACCGGGTTCTTGCCTTCGCAGCTTTGCCGGTTGATGAACGTCAGCTTGCCTGTGGCCTTGTCGATGCTGAAGGCGCTGACCTCACTCTGGTCGCCATGCACGGTATACAGCCGGTCATTGGCGCGGTTGAGTGCCAGAAAAGACGGATTGACCAGATCCTTCAGCACCTGGACCAGCCTGAGGGTGCCATGCTCCTGATCCACTTCATAAACCGTGATGCCTTCGCCACGGGCATTGCGCTCACGAGTGGTCCTTGACCCGACATATGCGTACATGGGGGTTGTTCTCCGGGTAGCCTTGGATTGTCTGTTCAATGTGTCAGTCGCGTCTGCGCGTCCGGTCGGAACCAGGGATGCGAGCACCGCAAAGCCGGCAGCGGTGCCCATTTGCCTGATAAGCGTTCGCCGGGTCAAACCGGCCCCATCAGGGGAAATGGCAGGCGCGCAAGGGCCTGCGTCTCTGTCGTCGCTGTGCATGTCTGCCTTCCTTATTATTGTTGATCGCAAAACTCGCCCTTGAACCGGGACACTCACTGCCGGGTGCGCTTGACCACCTTGCGAATCACGAATGGCAATACACCGCCATGGGTGAGGTAGCGAATCTCCTGCAACGAATCGATACGCACCGACAGCTCGACCTGACGGTGCTCTCGCCCGGCAGACCGAATACTCAGCACGACCGGGTTATCGCCTGCCACCAGTTCATCGAGACCACTGAAATCCAGATGCTCGGTGCCATCGAGATGCAGGTCTTCAACCGTTTGCCCGGCCTTGAACTGCAGAGGAATCACACCCATTCCGATCAGGTTGCTGCGGTGAATGCGTTCGATGCTGCGAGCCACCACGGCCTTGACGCCCAACAGTGCCTGGGCCTTGGCTGCCCAGTCACGGCTTGAACCCGCGCCGTAGTTGATCCCGGCGAAAACCACCATGGGCGTATGGCTGCTCGCGTAACTTTGAGCGGCCATGAACAGCGGCAGGCACTCGCTGTGATCTGCATTCCAGGCCCAGACACCCGGCCCTGGCTGTGCGTCACCCAACAGCAGATTCCTGACCGAGGGATTGGTGAATGCACCCCGCAACATGACTTCGTGGTTACTGCGCCGCGTGGAGTACTGATTGAGGTCCTGTGGGTCCTCGCCCCGCTCCAGCAGCCATTGGCCGGCCAGGCTGGCAGCAGGAATGGCACCGGCAGGCGAGATATGGTCGGTGGTGACGTTATCACCCAGCACCATCAGCACCCGTGCATCACGAATCCCCAGGCTGGCCTTGGGCTCGATACCGATATCCGTCAGGTACCGAGGGCGGCGCAAGTAGGTGGATTGCGCATTCCATGGAAACTGCACGCTGCCCTCGGCAGACAGTGCCTGCCAATGGCTCGTGCCGTCCCAGACGGTTTCCAGACGCTTGCGAAAGAACTCCGGCCTGACCACGCCCAGCGCCAGCTCTGCGACATCCGCATCGCTGGGCATCAGATCCCGCAGATACACCGGCTGGCCGTTGCTCTCATACCCCAGCGGCTGCGACTCAAGATCGATATCGATAGTGCCGGCAATGGCATACGCCACGCACAGCGCCGGAGAAGCCAGATAACCTGCTGGTACTTTCGGGTTGACCCGCCCCTCGAAATTGCGATTGCCCGACAGCACCACCACGCCCTTGAGGCCTTGATCGGCAAACGCTTCGACATGCTCTTCAAGCTTGCCGGAGTTGCCGATGCAGGTCATGCAGCCAAAGCCTGCCAGATCGAACCCCAGTGCCGAGAAATCCGTCAGCAGATCGGCCTGTTGCAAGTAATCCGCGACCACTTGAGAACCAGGGGACAGTGACGTCTTGACCCATGGCTTGCGCTTCAAGCCCAGACTGCGCGCCTTGCGGGCCAGCAATCCGGCCTGGATCATCTGCGACGGATTGGCCGTGTTGGTGCAACTGGTAATCGCCGACAGCACCACGGCACCATGGGTAATGGGCTCTTGAAACGAGGGCTCGAAAAAGGACTGGGCAGCAGGCCCGACAATCAGATCAGTACCGCCCAGCACGTCATCGCGAAAAGATGCAGCGGCACTGGAAAGTGTCTGTCTTTGATGGGGTTGGTGCGGGCCGGCAACGCTGGGCTCGATGCTCGCCAGATCCAGTTCGATCAACTCGTCGAACTCGGGCTCGGCCAGCTCATCGCGCCGCCAGAGACCTTGCGCGTTCATGTAGCTGACGATCCTGGAACGCAACTCCCGGGAGCGGCCACTCAATTCCAGGTAGGACAGGGTTTCATCGTCGAACGGGAAGAACACCACCGTCGCACCGTACTCGGGTGCCATGTTTGAGACAGTACCACGAGCCGCCCAACTCAAGGTCGAAAGGCCCGGCCCGGTAAACTCGACGAACTTGCCCACCACTTTGCGCTGACGAAGGATCTGCGCGACATACAGGGAAAGATCGGTGGCCGTGACGCCAGGGCGCATCACATTGCTGACGCGAATTCCGATCACTTGAGGAAAGCTGATCGGCACCGGCTCTCCTACCATCGCCGCCTGCCCTTCCAGACCGCCCACTCCCCAGCCCAGCACGCCGATGGCATTGATCATCGGCGTATGGCTGTCGGTAGCGACCATATCGTCAGGGTGCAGCAGGCGCTGGCCGTCCTCGGTGCGACTTTCCCAGACCACCTGCGCCAGGGCTTCCATGTTCATCTGGTGGATGATTCCGGTGCCCGGCGGAATGACGCCAAAGTTATCGAGGCTTTTCTGCGCCCATTTGATGAAACGATAGCGCTCGCTGTTGCGCCGGAAGTCGATCTCCAGGTTCTGCTGCACCGAATCAGGCTGTGCATAGCTTTCGACAATGACCGAGTGATCGATGGTCAGGACCGCCGGGATGGACGGATTCATCGCCTGAGGATCGCCGCCCAGTTCCGCGACAACATCGCGCATGCCCGCAAAATCGGCCAGTGCAGGCAAACAGGTGGTGTCGTGGAACATCAGACGGTTAGGCTGAAACGGCACTTCGCAGTCAGGGCCGTTATCCACCGCTCGGGCCAGTACCGAAGGCAATGCCTCAGGAGCACAGCGAGCAACGTTTTCCAGCAGGATGCGGATCGAATAAGGCAGTTTTGCCAATTGCTCGGACGAAAGCATCTTGTGCAAATCGACGAAAGCAAACGGCTCATGGTCGATGACCAGATGGTTGATCAGGTCGTGGGCGATCTCGGTCATACGCTTGGGCTCGGCTTTTTTATAGTATTCGCGGCACTGACACCACTATGAAGCCGATACTAGGGGCACTGCCCACGGATGAAAATTGAAGTCTCGCCAAGGGAGCGTTCGCCGATGGAGAACGCTCAGTCGGTAGCCAGCCTGAAGTTATCGATCAGGGTTTTCAGAGTCGGCGATGCCGCTTCGTACTTTCTGAACACCAGCAACAGCGAGCGTTGCGCCCAGGTTTCGTCCAGTGTCACCGCCTTGAGTCTGTGGCTGCGCAGGTACTGCCTGATCACACTGCGAGGCAGAATCGCCAGCCCGAGCCCGGCGCCAACCATCCGGCACATGCAGTCGAAACTGCTGATGCGGATTCTGAGCCGCAGGTCCATACCCAGCTTTTTCGCCTCGCTGGTCAGCAAGGTGTGCATGGAGCTTTCCAGGTGCGGCCCGACGAATTCGTGCTCCAGTGCCTCCTTGAAGCGCACTGACTTGCGCATCGCCAATACATGATCGGCAGGCACCACCAGCGTCAGCTCATCGTTGCGGTAGGGCAAGGTTTCCAACCCCTGAGAAGCCGTCTGCGCAGCAATGATTCCCAGATCGGCCCGACCGTCCGCCACGGCACGAATCACCGCAGAGCCGACCCGCTCCTCGATATCGAATTTGATCTGGGGATACAGGGCAATGAACCCGGCCACGTCGTCGGGCAAAAACTGCGAGAGCGCCGAGGTGATGGCATGAATCCGCACATGCCCCTTGACCCCGCTGGCGTACTCCCCAAGCTCGGTATCCAGTTGGGCGAGGGTTTGCTTGAGCTAGCGTGCATAGAACAGCATCGACTGACCCGCCGGGGTCAGCTCGACCCCTCGTGCGTTGCGCAACAGCAAGGGCGAACCCACCTGGGCCTCAAGCTCTGTGATGCGCTTGCTGATGGCCGATACCGCCAGGTGCCTGATGCGCGCAGAACGGGTCAGGTTACGCTCTTCGGCAACAGTGATGAAAACGTCCAGGCTGGTCAGGTCATAGCGCAATGGGAAGTCCTCGCAGAGGGGTGAAGCATTAAACAGGATTTCACGTCTGTCTTCGCGCCCGCAGCGGCAGAAAAACCCTGTTTTCTGTGTTCTGATTAAGGCAACGATAAATAAAGTTCGCAATATTGGTGTGCAGCATGCTGCTCTGCATACTCGCACCCAAAGGTTCACAGCAGCCTGGGCCGATATCACTCTGCGGCCTTACAAGAATATTCAGCCCCACAAGGGCTTCCATGGGCTCCATGGATTTTTAAAGCTGCCCCGGGCGCCACAACGCGCCCTCCTGAAAAGCACAACAACGATTGATAAGGCCTATTAAAAGGTCATTCAGCAGGCAAGGGGATCATCATGCAACACTCACAGGCCGCAGTGGCGGGTGACAAGCAGGCTGTTTCAGCCACCGTAAAACTGTATATCTGGGCCGCGATCATCCTTATCGTCGCCGAAATGATCGGTGCCATCAGCATCCCTCTGGGCCCCGGCAAAGTCGTCTTGCTGCCCATGGTCTGGGCCCTGGTGCTGGGCGCGGTGATCGGTATAGCCAGCCGCCGCATGCCAGGCACCATCGGTGTCGACCACGCCACGCAACTGCGCTCGGCGTCCATCCTGCAACCTGCCCTGCTGATTTTCATCGCCAAACTCGGCCTGGTCGTCGGCGGTTCGCTTCCAGTGGTATTCGCCTCCGGCTGGGCGCTGCTGTTCCAGGAGTTCGGTCATTTCGTCGGCACAGTGATTCTCGGCCTGCCGGTTGCACTGATGCTGGGCATCAAGCGTGAAGCCATCGGCGCCACCTTCTCTGTCGGCCGTGAGCCGAGCCTGGCGATCATCGGTGAGCGCTATGGAATGGACTCCCCCGAAGGTCGTGGCGTACTGGCCGAATACCTGACCGGCACCCTGTTCGGCGCGCTGTTCATTGCCATCGTGGCCGGCTTCATCGCCAGCCTCGGCATCTTCCACCCCAACTCCCTGGCCATGGGCGCGGGCATCGGTTCGGGCAGCATGATGGCCGCCGCCGCAGGCGCCATTGCCGCTCAGCAGACCCCGGAAGTCGCCAAGGAAGTCATGACGCTGGCGGCAGCCTCCAACCTGATCACCACCACCATCGGCACCTACTTCACCCTGTTCATTTCCCTGCCGCTGGCGGTCTGGGGTTATCGGGTGCTGGAGCCGCTGATCGGCCGCACCACCAAGGCCTCCATCAGCGACGAAAACATCAGCAGCAAGGACGTCTCACTGGATGTTCCGGAGCTGAGCTGGGCCGGCAAGGTCAGTGCCTGGCTGGCAGCCGGTGCGCTGGCGCTGATCGCCAACTATGTCGGTTACAAGACCCTGTCCACCGATGCCCTCACCGGCATGGGTATCATGATCTTCTGTACCTTCGTGGGTGAAATGCTCTGCAGCCTGCTGCGTCGCAAGATCCCGGCTGTGTGCACGGTGTCGCTGGTGGCAATGTTCCTGACCTCGCCTGCCTGCCCGTTCGCAGCGGAAATCACCCGCCTGACCAGCTCGATCAACATGCTGGCAGTGATCACCCCGATGCTGGCCTTCGCCGGTCTGTCGGTTGCCAAGGATCTGCCTGCGTTCCGTCGCCTGGGCTGGAGGATCGTACTGGTCTCTTTCCTCGCCAACTTCGGCACATTCATCGGTGCCGTACTGATCGCTGAACTGTTCCATTGATCCCTGCTGACCGGATATGAAAAGGGCGCGTCGATTGACGCGCCCTTTTCATTTGTCCTGTGTCGCTTCGCTGACCAGCCAGTCGTGCACCGCACGCCGGGACGGCGTACTCAACGCGCCCTCACGATAAGCCAGCACGTACTTTTTCTTGGCCTTGATCGGATGCCCGAAAGGCACGATCAGCGAGCCCTGCTCCAACTCGTCGGTGATCAGCGCCTTGCGGGCAATGGCCACACCCATGCCCATTCTCGCGGCATCGATGGTCAGGTGATTGCGGTTGAAAGTATGCCCGCGCCGCACGTCGATGCCGGCTGCACCGATAGCCGCCAGGTAGAACTCCCACTCGGCATACTCGTAGCTGCCACGCCAGGCCGTGATGTCGTGCAACAGCGGAAAATGCACCAGTTGGCTGGGCGTATCCAGAGGCGGCTTGCCTTCCAGCAGTGCGGGCGAGCACACAGGGAACAGCTCTTCTTCCAGCAAGGGCGTGGTCATCAAACCCGGATAGCTGCCATCGTTGAGATCGATGGCCAGATCGAAGTCGTCGTCCCGCAACGAGCCGCTGCTGTCTTCGGCAATGATCCGCAACTGGATATCCGGGAAAGCCTCCTGCAAGCGTGGCAAGCGTGGCATCAGCCATTTGCCGAGAAAGGAAGGAATGCAGCGCAGCTTGAACACGCCGCCGATCCGTCCGGAATGCAGCAGGCGCAATTCATCGCTGATACGGCTCTGCACTTCATTGGCCACCAGCGCCAGCCGCTGCCCTTCGGCGGTCAGCTCAAGCCCGCGCCCGACCCGATGAAACAGGGCGAAGCCCAGACGCTCTTCGAGCTGACGCATCTGCTGGCTGATGGCACCCGGCGTCACATGCAGCTCTTCGGCGCAACGGGTGAAAGAAAGATGTCGGGCGGCACAGGCAAAGACCTGTAACCAGGCGTGCATCTGTGCATTGAAAATTCTGCTCATTGAAGAGTTCCGCTAAAGCGTTGCATAGGAACAATCGTTTGTCGTTTGGAAGCCCTGAGCCAACTATGAGAACCATGAACAGGGAGTTCCATGACTCCCATGGAAACTCATTTGCAGGACCTCCGTGATGGCTATCAGCGTCTTCGACATGTTCAAAATCGGCATTGGCCCCTCCAGTTCACACACCGTAGGACCGATGCGGGCCGGGGCGCTGTTTGTAACCGACCTTCGCGAGCGCAACCTATTGCATAGCGTAGAACGGATCGAAGTGCGATTGTACGGATCTCTGTCGGCCACGGGCATCGGTCACAGCAGTGATCGTGCGACTGTCATGGGTTTAATGGGCGAATGGCCAGACCAGATCGACCCCAGCCAGGTCAATCAACGCATCGACGCCCTGCTGGAGAACGGCCAGTTGATGCTGGCTGGCGAGCGGGAAATCAAGTTCCTCTGGCAGCGCGACATGTGCCTGCTGGACGAAAGCCTGCCCTATCACCCCAACGGCATGACGCTGTGTGCCTACGGAGCGACCGGCGAACTGCACGAGCAGACTTACTATTCGGTGGGTGGCGGTTTCGTGATCGACGCCGCGCAGGCCGCCAGCGGCGTGCTGGACAGCGATGAAACCGTGTTGCCTTATGACTTCTCCAGCGGTGCGGAATTGCTCAAGCTGTGCAAGACCCACGGCCTGAGCGTTTCCGGGTTGATGATGGCCAACGAAAAGGTCTGGCGCAGCGAGGAAGAAATCCGCGCGAAGATTCTGGTCATCTGGGAAGCGATGCGTGAATGCGTGAACAAGGGCCTGAACGAAACCGGGATTCTCCCTGGAGGCCTGAAGGTCCGTCGTCGTGCCTATCGCCTGCATCAGAACCTGCAGAACCTCGATAACCCCAACGTGATCGGCTCGACCCTCAGCGCCATGGAGTGGGTCAACCTTTTCGCCCTGGCAGTGAACGAAGAAAACGCCGCCGGTGGCCGCATGGTGACTGCGCCCACCAATGGCGCAGCGGGTATCGTGCCTGCGGTGCTGCATTACTTCATGAAATTCAACCCGGCAGCCAATGACGACGACGTGGTGCGTTTCTTTCTCAGTGCCGCTGCGGTGGGCATTCTGTGCAAGAAAAACGCTTCCATCTCGGGCGCGGAAGTGGGCTGTCAGGGGGAAGTCGGATCGGCCTGCGCCATGGCAGCAGCCGGGCTTGCCGAGATTATCGGAGCCTCGCCGGAGCAAGTGGAAAACGCCGCGGAAATCGGCCTGGAACACAACCTTGGCCTGACCTGCGACCCGGTCGGCGGGCTGGTTCAAGTGCCTTGCATCGAGCGCAACGCAATAGCTGCCGTGAAGGCGATCAATGCGGCACAAATGGCAATGCGCGGGGATGGCGAGCACTTCATCTCTCTGGATCACGCCATCCGCACCATGCGCGATACCGGTGCCGACATGCACGACAAGTACAAGGAAACGTCACGGGGCGGGTTGGCGGTGAATCTGGTGGAGTGCTGATTGCACCCTCTTCGCGAATAAATTCGCTCCTACACCCAACCCGGCAGGAGCGAATTCATTCACGAAAAACACCCATCAACTCACCGGCAGGCACTGCTCCACCAACGCCGTCCATACCGCAACGCCAGGTTCGATCACCTGATCGTTGAAGTCGTAGTACGGGTTATGCAGCGCGGCGGAAGGTTTCTCGCCGTCCACACCCAGCCAGACATAAGCACCCGGACAGGCATGCAGCATGAAGGCGAAGTCTTCGGATGCCATGGACGGGTTGCAACCCCACTGCACATTGGCCTCGCCCACCGCAGCAACAGCCGCTCGACGAATCGTGGCTGCCGCTTCGACATGGTTCTCGGTGACCGGGTAGCCGACGTTATAGACCAGCTCGCCCCGTACCCCGAAAGCCACCGGCAAGCGCTCGACGAACTCGCCGATCAGTTGCTGGACTTTGGCCCGCACCGGCGTCTGCAAGCAACGCACCGTACCGCGCAACACGGCTGTTTCCGGGATGACGTTGATCGCTTCACCGGCATTGAACTGGGTGATGCTGACCACCGCCGAATCCAGCGGTGAAAGACGTCGCGACACGATGGTTTGCAGGCCCAGTACCAGTTCGGCAGCCGCCACAATGGGATCGGTGCCTTTGTCCGGCATGGCGGCGTGGCTGCCTTTACCAGTCAGGGTGATCTCGAAGGTATCCAGCGAAGCCATCATCGGACCGGGGTTGATCACGACATTGCCTGCCGGAACGCCCGGCCAGTTATGCAGCCCGTAGATCGCATCCATCGGGAACAGCTCGAACAAGCCGTCCTCGATCATGCGCTGGGCGCCACCCAGGTTTTCTTCGGCTGGCTGGAAGACAAAATGTACCGTGCCACGAAATTTGCGGGTTTCGGACAGGTGCCGCGCAGTCGCCAGCAGAATCGCGGTATGGCCATCGTGACCGCAGGCATGCATGCAGCCTTTGTGTACAGACTTGTGCGCGGTGTCGCCCAGTTCCTGGATCGGCAGCGCGTCCATGTCGGCACGAATGCCGATGACCGGGCCGTCGCCATTGCGCAGTGTACCGACGACACCTGTGCCGCCGAGGCCGCGATGGACTTCGATGCCAAAGCTGGTCAGCAGATTCGACACCTTGTCGGAGGTCTGCTGCTCCTGGAAACCCAGTTCGGGGGCCGCGTGGATCGTGCGACGCCAGACAGTCGCCTGATCGATCAGGGCTTTGGAAATCTTCATTACCGTTACTCCAGACTCGCGCCATAGCCAAAACTGGCAGCAGGCTTGGCGGCAGTTTCAACCCAGACGCTTTTCACTTCGCTGTACTCACGCAACGCATCGAGGCCCGAGGAACGGCCATAACCGCTTTCGCCGTAACCGCCGAAGGGTGAGCTGACGTGAATGGTCTTGTAGCCATTGACCCAGAAGGTCCCGGCGCGTACCTGTTTGGCAACGCGATGGGCACGACCGACATCACGGGTCCAGACGCCACCGGCCAGGCCGAAACGGCTGTCGTTGGCGATGCGGATGGCGTCTTCTTCGTCCTTGAACGGAATCGCCACGACCACCGGCCCGAAGATTTCTTCCTGGGCGCAGTACAGGTCGTTGGTGCCGGCCAGTAAGGTCGGATTGACGTAGTAGCCCGGCTTGTCCGGGATCGGATCGGCCTCTTTGCCAACCAGCTTCGCGCCGTCTTTGAGTGCGCCTTCGACCATGGTTTTCACATGGTTGTATTGCTTGGCGTTGTTGATCGGGCCGATCTGGGTTTCCGGATCGCTGGGGTCACCGACCTTGAATTGCGTGGCAGCCACGGCCAGGGCGTTGGTGAATTTTTCAAAGATCGATTCCTGCACCAGCAGGCGCGAACCGGATACGCAGCTTTGCCCGGCACCGGAGAAAATCGCCGCCTGAGCACCGCGCAAGGCGACTTCCAGATCGGCATCTTCAAACACGATATTGGCCGACTTGCCGCCCAGCTCCAGTACCGCCGGAATGCAACGCTGAGCCGCCGCCACCGCAATATGGCGACCGGTTGCAGGCGAGCCCACGAACACGACCTTGCGAATGTCGGCCTTGGCGATGAAGGCCTGACCAATGGAATTGCCGAAACCGGCAATGACGTTGACCAGACCTTTTGGCACGCCCGCACGCTCGATCAGCACGCCGATCATCAGCGAGCTGAGGGGCGTCAGTTCGGACGGTTTGAGAATCACCGCATTACCGGCAGCAATCGCCGGCGCGATCTGCCAGCCGCAGGTGAAGATCGGCGCGTTCCAGGGCGTGATCTGCAATACGGTGCCCAAGGGCTCGTAGGTCACGTAGTTCAGGTGCGTGGTCGGAACCGGAATGATCTCGCCATGCAGCTTGTCAGCCCAACCAGCGTAGTACTCGAACATCTCGGCCACTTTGAGCACTTCGACACGCGCATCGCGAATCGGCTTGTTGGCGGTCAGGGATTCGATCTGGGCCAGGTTTTCCTGCTCTTCGCGAATCAGGGAGCCGATCTGGTACATGGCCCGACCACGGGCCTGAGCGGTCAGTGCCCACCATTGAGCCTGAGCGGCCTTCGCGGCCTTGTCGGCCAGTTCGACCAGGGACTCATCGGCATCAGGAAAACTCAGCAGGACGCTGTCGTCATGGGCGTTGCGCACTTCGACCGGAGCACCGTGGCCTTCGACGAATTCGCCGCCGACGTAGCTGGCAATGACACTGCGGTCGCCCCAGTAAGGACGCAGCAGATCAAGGATTTTTGCAGTGCTCATCGGTTACTCTCCACGGCCGTAAAGTTGGGCATCGGTACGCTGCACGATTGCGCAGAAGTCTTCGTTATCTGCCAGGGTTTCGCTGCTGGCTTTCCACAGTTGTGCGACCACACGCGACAGCGGCAGCTCCATGTCCAGGCTGTCCGCCAGATCGCTGGCCAGCCCCACATCCTTGCGCATCAGGCCCATGGTGAAACCGGAATCGTAGGCTTTGTTGAGCACCCAGGTCGGAAACATGACTTGTGTCGCGCCGCTGCGTCCCGAACCGGCGTTGAGGCCTTGCAGCAGTTTTTCCGGATCGACGCCGGCCTTGGCCGCCATGGCGACCGCTTCGGCGGTGCTGATCAGGTGGCAGGCCGCCAGCATGTTGTTGGCAATCTTGGCGACGTTGCCGGCGCCACACTGTCCGACGTGAACGCGGGTGCCGCTCATTCCTTCAAGGACAGGCATGACACGGGCCAGGTCATCGTCCTCAGCACCGATCACCATGGACATGGTGCCGGTGGCTGCGCCTTTGGGGCCGCCGGAAACCGGGGCATCGATAAAGGCCACGCCGGTTTTCAACAGCTCGGCCGCGACCTTGCGGCTCATTTCCGGGGTGGACGTAGTGGTATCGACGACGACCAGCCCCTTGCGCCCGAACTCGATGATGCCGCCCTCGCCCAGGCAAACCGACTCGACATGCTCGGCCTTGGGCAGCGACAGGATCAGAATGTCCGAGTCCTGGATCAGTTGCTTGCGGTCGGAAACCGGCTTGACGCCTTTGCTCTCGGCTTGCGCCAGTGCGGCCTGAGACAGGTCGAAACCGCTCACATCGAAGCCTTTGCTCGCCAGGGTGGCCGCCATGCCGCCGCCCATGTTGCCCAGTCCGATCACACCTACTTTCAAAGTCATGTTCCGCATCTCGGTTAAAGGTTTTGTACAAATTCAAGGATGACGTTGCCCGCCGCTTCGGGTTGCACCATGACGCGGCCTGGCACTTGTTCGTGAGGTACTTCGTTGTGTTCGAGGATGAAGCGCACCGTGTCCAGGCTTTTGGTATGCAGGCCGATGGCGATGGCATGGGCGCGCTCGCTGGCGGCGTGGGGCAGCCTGACGCCGGGGTATTGAGTGGCTGCGGTGGCGGCATCCATGGCTCGCAGGAGGCCGCAACGGGTATCGGCTTGCAGCACGTTGCCGATGTAGGTGACGGCGTCGCCGTAAAGGGCTTTCCAGCGCGCTTCAAGCTCTGCCGGATCAGCCAGGTAGGTCACGCTGAAAATCCCGTCCACGCCATTGCAGTGGTTCTGCCAGCCTGGCACCCAGATCAGTTCGGGGCGGTGCTGATGGCAGATAAAGTTCGAGGCGTCGGGCAGCGCCGGGTCGATGAACAACCCCAGGGACACAACCGCTTCATCGGGACGACCGTCAGGCAACGTCATGCTGCGGCGAAAATCGATACGCCCCTGGCTCGGCAGACCTGCTTCGACCAGACGTGCGTGATCGGCGTCCGCATCCTGGCTGTGCAAGGCCACCAGCGAAACGCCCTCTTCGCCACGGTCCAGAAACTCGCCCAACTGGCGACCAAAGCAGAAACCGTTGACCGAGTTGGTGCCGAACTTTGCCGGATCGTCGATCCCGATCAGTTCGATGAAATTGCTTTCAAACATCATCAGCGAGGTCACGCTGCCCCATGGGTGATAACTGACAGGGGACGGCATGAAGCCCATTTTCCGATAGAGCTGCAACACATGGGCGTGGTCACGCACCGTGACCAGCGGATGATCGATACCTTGTGGAAACTGAGCGACGGCTGTCATATATGAACTATCCCTGCATTATTCTTGTGATTTTGTCGTGAAGGTAGCGAGTGAAGCCGGTGCCGTGCCGACGGGTCTGGCGGGCGCACCGGCCACCACGACGCCCGCAGACACGGATTTGAGTACAACGGAATTGGCGGCCACGATGGCCCGCTCGCCCACCTCGATATTGCCCAGTACGGTCGCACCGGCACAGATCAGCGCACCGCGACGGACTTTGGGGTGACGATCACCGGCTTCGCTGAGCGTGCTGCCCAGGGTGACGCCATGCCAGAGGCTGACTTCATCCTCGACCACAGCAGTCTCGCCAATCACCAGCCCGATGCCGTGATCGACGAACAGTTTTTTGCCGAGCCGGGCGGCCGGATGAATATCGATACTCCAGGCACTGGCCGCCCAGTTCTGCAACAGAACGGCACTCTGGATATCGCCGTCGTTCCAGAGCGAATGAGCGATGCGATAGGCCTGCACGGCCTGGATACCGCGAAAGGTCAGAAATGCAGTCAGGTGGTCGGGGCAGGCAGGATTGACGATGACCAGATGATTGATGTCGGCAGCCGCTGCTTCGGCGATGGCCGGATTGGACCGCAGGATGGCCGTAAACCAGCTCTGCAGATCGGCATCAGGCACTTTGTCCTGTAGCTGGTGGGCCAGATTGGCTGCCAGCGCAGACTCAAAGGACGAGTGCGCCAGCATCCGGTTATGTGCATACAGGGCAAGCACCGGATTACGTTCACCAAGCTGTTGCGCCTGTTGGCGCAGACGTTGCCAAAGAGCTGTCATACACCCTCCCGTTTGCCTATGGATCGAGTATGGACAGCGCTGACACCCATCAGCAATAATCAAAAAATTGAATTTATGTTGCCTTTACCGCAACACAGGAAAAATCATGAGCCTCGTTCAGGATCGGCGGATTCTTTATTTCTTCGAAGCAGTGCGCCTGGGCAGTGTCCGGGCTGCGGCTGATTTCCTGAACGTCGCGCCTTCTGCCGTCAGCCGTCAGATCGCCCAACTGGAACAGGAGCTGGGCTCACCGCTGCTGGAAAGGCATCGCCGGGGCGTCAAACCCACCGAAGCGGGCGACAAGGTGCTGGCGTATTACCGGCAACGGCTCACCCAGCAGGAAGTGTTGCTGGAGTCCATTCAGGCGTTGCGCGGGCTGCACAGCGGTTCGGTCACGCTGGTATCGGGGGAAGGTTTCCTGGAAAGCCTGGCGCAACCGCTGGCAAAGTTCTCGTTGCTCTATCCCAGGATAGAACTGATCGTAAACGTCTGCGGTAGTAATGAAGTGATTCGTCAGGTGGTGGAGGATGAAGCGCATATCGGTCTGGTCTTCAACCCGGCTGCCGACCCGAAAATCCGCTCTCATGCCCATCAACGGCAACCCGTCTGCGTGGTGACCAGCCCTGATCATCCACTGGCTCAGGAAAAAGGTCCTCTCGAACTCAAGGGCCTGGATCGTTATCAATTGGCTCTGCCAAGCGTGTCCTACGGCATCCGCCAGATTCTGCTGCAGGCCGAGCATCAACTGGGCGTTTCAGTGAAACCGGTACTGACCTGCAACACCTTTTCCATGCTCAAACACTTCGCCATGCATGGCGGCGTCACGCTGCTGCCCACCTTCGTGATCGAAGAGGAAATGAAAGCCGGAAAACTGCTGGCCCTGCCCTTGCAGCATGAAGTGTTCAGCAGCCCCCAGACTCATCTGATCAGCCGCCTGGGGCGTCAGCTCAGTGTCGGTGCCAGCCGGCTCATGACGCTGCTGTTGCAGGAGATGACAGCGTTCAATAACTCGGATCGATAACAGCGCTCAGTCAAATATCTCGACCAGAGCGCCCTGCTCCACGACCAGAGCCTGCCCCAGAAGGCTTTGGGTCATCATCAGCAGACAATCGTGAAAGCTGGTCGCATGGCTCACCAGCGCAGCAGGCGAATGCAGGCCTGGCCAACGTGGATTTACCGTTGCCCGTCATTGCAATGATCGGGTTGCCAAACGACTTGAGGCTTGGGATCAGCTTGACCACTTCTTCAGTCTCGCCGCTGTAGCTGATCAGAATCAGAACATCGACAGGCTTGAGCATACCCAGGTCGCCATGAAAGGCCTCTGCCGGATGCAGGAAGAAACCCGGCGTGCCGGTAGAGACGAATGTGGCGACCATTTTTTGCCGATCAAACCGGACTTGCCCATGCCACAGACAGCCGCACGCCCTTTGCAACCAAGGATGAGCTCAACAGCACGCTGAAACTCCCCGTCCAGGCGGTCTGCCAACTGGCCGATAGCCTGAGCCTGGGCAATAAGGGCCTCTTTGGCAATGGACAGGTGATTCATGATTCGACTTGCGTCCGTAAGGCAATAAACAAGGGCGGCGATTCTTATGGGTTTTGGGGCGTTGCGTACGCGAAGGCGTCACCGCCCCGTATTGCCTGGCCTTATCCGTCGCTCAGACGAGTGCGTAACGCTCCTTGAGCCCGCGCAATGACTCCCGGATAACGCTTGCCGGGATAAGGCGCCATCCTGGCCAGTTCGCCAAACCCTGGCAGCCCTTCGATATGCCGCACCATGCGCTCGCGCAGGGCCTTGTCGGGTAACTCGCCATACATCGCCAAGGCATTCTCGCGAGCATGCTCGGGATTGCTGGTTGCCGGCAGTGCACAGGTCACTGCCGGATGCGAGATGACCCACTTGAGGAAATAATGCGACCAGCTACGAATGCCGGCTTCGTGTGCAAAAGCCGGTACTTCTTGCCCCTCAACCAGCTTGAACAGACGCGCTTTCTCAAACGGCATATTGGTCAACACCGCCACGCCCTTGTCGGCAGCAGCGGGCAACACTCGCTGTTCGGCGGCGCGGTTGAAAATCGAATATTGCACCTGAACGAAATCCAGCCCGCCCTTCTCCACCCATCCTTGCAGCGCCTGTAGATAGTCGTTCAGGTAATGGGTGACTCCGGTGTAGCGAATCAACCCTTCCTTCTTCCAGGCATTCAGATACGGCGCAATGACCTCAACGTTCACCAGGCTATGGCATTGCATCAGATCGATCCGTTTTCGCCAGAGGCGGCTTTCCGATTGCTTCAGGCTGGCCAGTGCATGGCTTTCATCAGCCAGGAAGTCCCCCGTCGACCAGATTTTGTTGGCGATGAAAATCTGTTCACCGATCCCCAGTGCTGTGGCGTAATCCCCCACACTGACTTCCCCGGTGCCATACAACGGCGAGGTATCAATAACGCGCACGCCCTTTTCCCAGGATGCCTGCAACACTTGGCGGACAAATTCGCGTTGCTCACCGGCAATAACGTCAAACGTCAGGAAGGTGCCCAGACCAATGGCGGGTAACAGCTCTGCGCTACTGGGTATGCGCCGTGTAATCAAGCCAGGGGGCAAGGCCGCAGCAGGTGTGGCTGCACTGGCCAGTGACGACGGCAACAATGTTCCCGCCAGCGAGGCGACAGCACCGGCTCCAAGCAACTTCAACGCATCACGACGATAGATGGGGGCGATGTCTCGCATGAGGCCTCTCCAGATTTAATAAACACAGCACAGTGAATGGCGAAGCATCGGCGCGCGGATCACATTCGCATCAGCTCGGAACCGGAGCATGCCCGGCGATAAGGCGCTCCTGCTTGAGTTCGGCCCAGAAGTCAGCCGGGATGGCGACTTTCATGGACTGGGCATTACTGGCGATCTGTCCCGGTACGCGTGACCCGGGCACGATGGCAGACACCAGCGGGTGCGCGGCAGCAAACTGCAAGGCGGCGGTACGCATGTCGATGCCATGACGACCGGCTATGGCAGCCAGTCTGGTGCGACGTTCGACAGCAAGGGGCGGCAATTCGGTCGAAAAGTTGAAACGCCGACCGCCTCCCAGGAATCCGTCATTGAGCGGAGTTCCGACAACCACGCTTGTGCCTTTTTTGGCCAATGCGGGCAGAGTCCGGTCAAGCGCCTGTTCGTGATCGACAATGGAATACTGGCAAGCCAGCAAGACGATGTCCGGCGTAGGGTCGTCATGCTCTACAGCACGAACAGCGGCGTCAGGCCGGTTGATTCCGAATCCCCAGGCTTTGATAAGCCCCTCTTCGCGCATTTTTTCCAGCTCTCGCATGGCTCCCGTGCGGGCAACTTCATAGGCCGCTTCCCAGCCACCCTGCAACTCCGTGTTGTCCGGCGACAGGTCGTGGATGTAAACCACGTCTATACGCGCCAGGCCGAGCCTTTGCAGGCTGTCCTCGACAGAGCGCCTGGCTCCGGCAGCGGTGTAGTCATAGCGGTATTCAAAAGGTGCCGGGGACGTCCAGATCGAGCTATCGCCACGAGGCTTGCCTGCTGCCTTGAAGACGCGCCCGACTTTGGTGGAAATGACATAGTCATCCGGGTTGCGGTTATGCAGGAAACGTCCGAGGCGATATTCGCTGAGGCCGAATCCATAGAAGGGCGATGTATCAAACAGCCGCACGCCCGAATCCCAAGCCGATTGCAAGACAGCTGCCGCCTGCTCATCGCTGATGGGGGCAAAGATATTACCGATTTGCGTCCCACCCATGCCGAAGCGGTAAGGCGTCATGTAACGAAGGTTGTGCCGGGCCGGGTTTGTCTGCAGCGCTGTGCGCACCACATTGCCACGAGTCGGCAGCACGCTGCCGCGCTCACCCACTGGCACGCTGGTCAATGTCTGGGCATTACCCACCATGGGCAGCCATGTGGCCGCCAGTGCGCCGCCTGCCGAAAGCCTGAGAAAATCACGCCGATCCATCACAGATTCCTTGCTCAATATCGTGGGGGGACACCAGGGAGAACCCCAAGATAGACGAGCGGTTTTGAGGGACGTGATCACAATCCGATGCTCTTTTTGCACAATCCTGCCGACCCACTTGAGCAGATGACATCTTCTACGCACACTGCAATCCTCGGTCTTTGCAGGGTTACGTTCATGAATCAATCGTTGGCGTTGTCGGCCCTCAGTCCCGTTCGGGAAGGCGATGGTCTAAAGCGGCTTACTTCGCGGTTGCTTGCCCATACTGCCGGTAGAGAGGCTCACCACAGTGCCATTCACGGCCTGACCTTCTACCGCATGGAGGCTCCTGGATTACCGACCTATTGCGTCTACGAACCCTGCATGGCGCTGATTGTTCAGGGCACCAAGCACACCGTATTCGGCCATGACGAATTGTTGTCAGAGCCAGGCGGCTTTTTCGTCACCTCGATTGATATCCCCACCACCGCAAAAGTCATCCAGGCCAGTGCCGAGCGCCCTTACCTCTCAGTGGTATTGAAACTCGATATGGCGATTCTGCACGATGTTGTTCAGAGCGTGCCTGTGGTCGAGAGCAGCACCCATCCGACTCGTTGCTACGCCGCCGGACAAGCATCGGATGAGTTGATCGATGTATTCAACCGCCTGGTGGGCTTGCTGGATCGTCCTCAGGAGATTCCGCTCATGGCAGAGCTGGTCAAGCGAGAGGTCTGTCTGCGGCTGCTTCTCAGTGAAGCTGGAGGCTGGCTGCGCTGGATCGTACGGGAAGGGTATCGCTCACGGGGAATCGTGAGGGTCATTGACTGGCTCAAGCGCAACTATGCCAAACCGTTGCGCATAGCCGAACTCGCTGAAATTGCGGGTATGGCTGGCTCGACCCTGCACCATAACTTCCGCCAGCTCACCGGCACCAGCCCATTGCAGTATCAGAAGACACTGCGCCTGCATGCAGCACGTAGCCTGATGCTGACGGAGCGGCTGGACGCCAATACAGCGGCATTGCGAGTGGGATATGAAAGCGTTTCACAATTCAGCCGCGAGTACGCCCGACACTTCGGCGCGCCACCTTCACGCGACATTCGCCAGACGCGGACTTCGATTCCGGCTTCTTAGGTTCTGTCGCTGGCAAGCCGCCCCCACTGTTTCGTCCTTGGTCGAAGACCAGAAAGACAAAACCCCCACCTGCGTTCGCAGATGGGGGTTCTGAATTTGAATCTTGACGATGACCTACTCTCACATGGGGAAACCCCACACTACCATCGGCGATGCATCGTTTCACTGCTGAGTTCGGGATGGGATCAGGTGGTTCCAATGCTCTATGGTCGTCAAGAAATTCGGTAGCCGGTGCGTACTTGGGTACGTACCCGCGAATGGGTGTGTAATAGAGGTGTTTCGGTAATCTGTGTGTGGCGCAAACTTTCGGTTCGTCATCTTCACTACACCGCAATCCGCTCTTCGCAGATTGCTTGGGTGTTATATGGTCAAGCCTCACGGGCAATTAGTATGGGTTAGCTCAATGCCTCACAGCACTTACACACCCCACCTATCAACGTCGTAGTCTTCGACGGCCCTTCAGGGAACTCAAGGTTCCAGTGAGATCTCATCTTGAGGCAAGTTTCCCGCTTAGATGCTTTCAGCGGTTATCTTTTCCGAACATAGCTACCCGGCAATGCCACTGGCGTGACAACCGGAACACCAGAGGTTCGTCCACTCCGGTCCTCTCGTACTAGGAGCAGCCCCTCTCAAATCTCAAACGTCCACGGCAGATAGGGACCGAACTGTCTCACGACGTTCTAAACCCAGCTCGCGTACCACTTTAAATGGCGAACAGCCATACCCTTGGGACCGGCTTCAGCCCCAGGATGTGATGAGCCGACATCGAGGTGCCAAACACCGCCGTCGATATGAACTCTTGGGCGGTATCAGCCTGTTATCCCCGGAGTACCTTTTATCCGTTGAGCGATGGCCCTTCCATACAGAACCACCGGATCACTAAGACCTACTTTCGTACCTGCTCGACGTGTCTGTCTCGCAGTCAAGCGCGCTTTTGCCTTTATACTCTACGACCGATTTCCGACCGGTCTGAGCGCACCTTCGTACTCCTCCGTTACTCTTTAGGAGGAGACCGCCCCAGTCAAACTACCCACCATACACTGTCCTCGATCCGGATAACGGACCTGAGTTAGAACCTCAAAGTTGCCAGGGTGGTATTTCAAGGATGGCTCCACGCAGACTGGCGTCCACGCTTCAAAGCCTCCCACCTATCCTACACAAGCAAATTCAAAGTCCAGTGCAAAGCTATAGTAAAGGTTCACGGGGTCTTTCCGTCTAGCCGCGGATACACTGCATCTTCACAGCGATTTCAATTTCACTGAGTCTCGGGTGGAGACAGCGCCGCCATCGTTACGCCATTCGTGCAGGTCGGAACTTACCCGACAAGGAATTTCGCTACCTTAGGACCGTTATAGTTACGGCCGCCGTTTACCGGGGCTTCGATCAAGAGCTTCGCTTGCGCTAACCCCATCAATTAACCTTCCGGCACCGGGCAGGCGTCACACCCTATACGTCCACTTTCGTGTTTGCAGAGTGCTGTGTTTTTAATAAACAGTCGCAGCGGCCTGGTATCTTCGACCGGCATGAGCTTACGGAGCAAGTCCTTCACCCTCACCGGCGCACCTTCTCCCGAAGTTACGGTGCCATTTTGCCTAGTTCCTTCACCCGAGTTCTCTCAAGCGCCTTGGTATTCTCTACCCAACCACCTGTGTCGGTTTGGGGTACGGTTCCTGGTTACCTGAAGCTTAGAAGCTTTTCTTGGAAGCATGGCATCAACCACTTCGTGTTCTAGGAACACTCGTCATCAGCTCTCGGCCTTAAGATCCCGGATTTACCTAAGATCTCAGCCTACCACCTTAAACTTGGACAACCAACGCCAAGCTGGCCTAGCCTTCTCCGTCCCTCCATCGCAATAACCAGAAGTACAGGAATATTAACCTGTTTTCCATCGACTACGCTTTTCAGCCTCGCCTTAGGGACCGACTAACCCTGCGTCGATTAACGTTGCGCAGGAAACCTTGGTCTTTCGGCGTGGGTGTTTTTCACACCCATTGTCGTTACTCATGTCAGCATTCGCACTTCTGATACCTCCAGCAAGCTTCTCAACTCACCTTCACAGGCTTACAGAACGCTCCTCTACCGCATCACCAGAAGGTGATACCCGTAGCTTCGGTGCATGGTTTGAGCCCCGTTACATCTTCCGCGCAGGCCGACTCGACTAGTGAGCTATTACGCTTTCTTTAAAGGGTGGCTGCTTCTAAGCCAACCTCCTAGCTGTCTAAGCCTTCCCACATCGTTTCCCACTTAACCATGACTTTGGGACCTTAGCTGACGGTCTGGGTTGTTTCCCTTTTCACGACGGACGTTAGCACCCGCCGTGTGTCTCCCATGCTCGGCACTTGTAGGTATTCGGAGTTTGCATCGGTTTGGTAAGTCGGGATGACCCCCTAGCCGAAACAGTGCTCTACCCCCTACAGTGATACATGAGGCGCTACCTAAATAGCTTTCGAGGAGAACCAGCTATCTCCGAGCTTGATTAGCCTTTCACTCCGATCCACAGGTCATCCGCTAACTTTTCAACGGTAGTCGGTTCGGTCCTCCAGTCAGTGTTACCTAACCTTCAACCTGCCCATGGATAGATCGCCCGGTTTCGGGTCTATACCCAGCGACTAAACGCCCTATTAAGACTCGCTTTCGCTACGCCTCCCCTATTCGGTTAAGCTTGCCACTGAATATAAGTCGCTGACCCATTATACAAAAGGTACGCAGTCACCCAACAATGTGGGCTCCCACTGCTTGTACGCATACGGTTTCAGGATCTATTTCACTCCCCTCTCCGGGGTTCTTTTCGCCTTTCCCTCACGGTACTGGTTCACTATCGGTCAGTCAGTAGTATTTAGCCTTGGAGGATGGTCCCCCCATGTTCAGACAAGGTTTCTCGTGCCCCGTCCTACTCGATTTCATGACCAAGAGATTTTCGCGTACAGGGCTATCACCCACTATGGCCGCACTTTCCAGAGCGTTCCGCTAATCTCAAAGCCACTTAAGGGCTGGTCCCCGTTCGCTCGCCACTACTAAGGGAATCTCGGTTGATTTCTTTTCCTCAGGGTACTTAGATGTTTCAGTTCCCCTGGTTCGCTTCTTGCACCTATGTATTCAGTACAAGATAACTGTCTTATGACAGCTGGGTTCCCCCATTCAGACATCTCCGGATCACAGTCTGTTTGCCGACTCCCCGAAGCTTTTCGCAGGCTACCACGTCTTTCATCGCCTCTGACTGCCAAGGCATCCACCGTATGCGCTTCTTCACTTGACCATATAACCCCAAGCAATCTGGTTATACTGTGAAGACGACATTCGCCGAAAATTTGCAATTCACTCACAAATTTTACCTTAGCCTGAACACACACCAGTGAAAGTGCGGTCCAGTCTAACTTTCTATTACATACCCAAATTTTTAAAGAACGATTCTGATAAAGATCAGAAATCAACATTCACGCACCGTTTCGGTGGAATGCTCATTTCTAAGCTTTGACATGAGGTGGTGGAGCCAAGCGGGATCGAACCGCTGACCTCCTGCGTGCAAGGCAGGCGCTCTCCCAGCTGAGCTATGGCCCCAAACAATTGGTGGGTCTGGGCAGATTCGAACTGCCGACCTCACCCTTATCAGGGGTGCGCTCTAACCAACTGAGCTACAGACCCAATCGTCTTCTTCAATGAATCAAGCAATTCGTGTGGGAGCTTATGGTGAAGCTGAGTCGTCGATTAAGGAGGTGATCCAGCCGCAGGTTCCCCTACGGCTACCTTGTTACGACTTCACCCCAGTCATGAATCACACCGTGGTAACCGTCCCCCCGAAGGTTAGACTAGCTACTTCTGGTGCAACCCACTCCCATGGTGTGACGGGCGGTGTGTACAAGGCCCGGGAACGTATTCACCGCGACATTCTGATTCGCGATTACTAGCGATTCCGACTTCACGCAGTCGAGTTGCAGACTGCGATCCGGACTACGATCGGTTTTGTGAGATTAGCTCCACCTCGCGGCTTGGCAACCCTCTGTACCGACCATTGTAGCACGTGTGTAGCCCAGGCCGTAAGGGCCATGATGACTTGACGTCATCCCCACCTTCCTCCGGTTTGTCACCGGCAGTCTCCTTAGAGTGCCCACCATCACGTGCTGGTAACTAAGGACAAGGGTTGCGCTCGTTACGGGACTTAACCCAACATCTCACGACACGAGCTGACGACAGCCATGCAGCACCTGTCTCAGTGTTCCCTAAGGCACCAAACCATCTCTGGTAAGTTCACTGGATGTCAAGGCCTGGTAAGGTTCTTCGCGTTGCTTCGAATTAAACCACATGCTCCACCGCTTGTGCGGGCCCCCGTCAATTCATTTGAGTTTTAACCTTGCGGCCGTACTCCCCAGGCGGTCAACTTAATGCGTTAGCTGCGCCACTAAAATCTCAAGGATTCCAACGGCTAGTTGACATCGTTTACGGCGTGGACTACCAGGGTATCTAATCCTGTTTGCTCCCCACGCTTTCGCACCTCAGTGTCAGTATGAGCCCAGGTGGTCGCCTTCGCCACTGGTGTTCCTTCCTATATCTACGCATTTCACCGCTACACAGGAAATTCCACCACCCTCTGCCCTACTCTAGCTCGCCAGTTTTGGATGCAGTTCCCAGGTTGAGCCCGGGGATTTCACATCCAACTTAACGAACCACCTACGCGCGCTTTACGCCCAGTAATTCCGATTAACGCTTGCACCCTCTGTATTACCGCGGCTGCTGGCACAGAGTTAGCCGGTGCTTATTCTGTCGGTAACGTCAAAATCGTCACGTATTAGGTAACGACCCTTCCTCCCAACTTAAAGTGCTTTACAATCCGAAGACCTTCTTCACACACGCGGCATGGCTGGATCAGGCTTTCGCCCATTGTCCAATATTCCCCACTGCTGCCTCCCGTAGGAGTCTGGACCGTGTCTCAGTTCCAGTGTGACTGATCATCCTCTCAGACCAGTTACGGATCGTCGCCTTGGTGAGCCTTTACCTCACCAACTAGCTAATCCGACCTAGGCTCATCTGATAGCGCAAGGCCCGAAGGTCCCCTGCTTTCTCCCGTAGGACGTATGCGGTATTAGCGTCCGTTTCCGAGCGTTATCCCCCACTACCAGGCAGATTCCTAGGCATTACTCACCCGTCCGCCGCTCGCCACCCGGTACAAGTACCTGTGCTGCCGCCCGACTTGCATGTGTTAGGCCTGCCGCCAGCGTTCAATCTGAGCCATGATCAAACTCTTCAGTTCAAACATCGTTGGGTTTTGAGAAAACCCTAAACTTGGCTCAGCAATCGTTGGTTACATCTTTGATTTCTCGCGGAGTAACTTGCGTTGCTGATAATCTGTTGACTTCAGTCTTACACCACAAGCACCCACACGAATTGCTTGATTCAGTTGTTAAAGAGCGGTGGGTTGAGCCTTTCGTCTCAACCGAGGCGCGCATTCTACAGCGCCCTCTGTATCTGTCAAGCGGTTATTTCAACAAGTTTCAAAGTTTCCTTTGCAACTTCAACCACTTGCGCTTCGATCAACCTCAGGTTGCTCGTCAGCGGGAGGCGGATTCTACAGGACCCGAAGGCTGTGTCAAACGCTTTTTCACAGCTTTTTCTACATATCCCGAAATACCGGGTACCTGCTTATATAGCTATATAAGCAAGCAGCCCGCCGATCACTTGCCCGCCTTCGTCTCCAGCGTCTTTTTCACCACCTCGGCGACGAACCCGCAAGCGTGAATCCTCTTCGCCCATTCACTCTGGACACACTCTTTGGAGTCGAGAGCGGTCTGACAGGCCTGTGACATTGTCCGGCGCAGGTTATCGGGGTTGCAGTCGGACTGGTAACTGCCTTGGGATGCAGCGGCTCGCTCCCTGGTGCCTCCAGGTTGTGACATGGCGAAGAAGCCAGCAGCAAGCATGCAGAAGAAAGCGCCAAGAAACACGCCTCCCAACATCATTTTCCTGGCCCGGAAGAACCGCTTCAGGGCGGCATAGGGCCTGGGATAGCGATAAGGAGCGAACGCTATCCATATCAGCGTCACGAAACAGTGAAGCGCCAACCCAAGCCCGCCGCCTTTCCACGCCATCACCCCACCCATGACAGTCAGCGGCAGTGCGTGCTGCACCACCTTGGCGTTCGCGGTCGGCCCGCTGATGACATCAGGCAGAAGACGAATACTCAGCCATTCATCCAGTGTCGCAACAACCTCACAGAGCGGGCGCCATACATACATGTACAACATAAGACCCGGAACCATCAGCAAGGGATACAGAATCAGAAACCACAGATCCTGATCCCTCTGGAAATACAGCGAAAGGCCGAACAGCAAAACAACAGGCAATGCCGCAAGCCCCAGCCAGCGCCTGACCTCAGGGGAAAAAGGCTCATGCACCCGCTTCCAGCATTCAAGATCGGCATCGGGAAAGGCCTCGAGAACACCGGGATAGCGCAGCGTCATTTGCTCGACCAGCCGCTTGCAGATAACGCGCACATTGTCATCTTCAGCCCTGGCCATTCGCCTGCGTTCGACAGCGCTATACGCCCCCAGCAACAAATGCACGGCGCGCCCCTCGGCGCTGAACGGCTTCTTACCGAGCAGACGCTGCAGGTGCCGGACAAAATCATCCTTTTCAACGCGATCAAGCAAATGCTGCCAGATAAAGGCAGGCTCTGGATGCAGGTCTTTCTTCGCATCCCAACCAAACAAGGAGCACACCTGCCCGAACAAAGTCGAACCCCAACCCGCCGTGTTGTGCAACAGAATCATGACCCAGCTCTGCAAATGCTCGCTGCGCTCCAGCGAAGCCAGCCAGGGTTGTTGACGCAGCGCCTGCAGCGCATCGATGAAACCGCCCTCCTCGCCAGCCTGCAGTTGAACCTGCAATTGGGCCTGACGGGCGTCGAGCAGGATCTGAGTCAGCCTTGCAGCCTGCTCACCATCCATAGGCACTTCTTGCCAGGGCGTCAGCCAGTTCAACTGCTGAGTCGCGGCCTGGGCCAGTTCGATCTCGCGTTCGGGATCGGCAAGACACCGCAGCAGCAATCCCAGCTCGAAGCCTTGTGCGCAACCCAGCGTCCGGGCCTGAAGGCGCAGTTCATGCAGATTGTCGACGTCGGCCTGATCAACAAGCGCCAGCCATGGCGGCGATGTATCGTGCGGAGCCGGCATCACTTGCCCGGTCGGCTCGGCAACCTCATCGTCATCGCTCTCCTCCCGATAGCGAGCAATATGCAGAGCCCGCTCATAAGCTTCCCGCAGACGCTGAAAGCCCTCGACATCCTCATCAGGACGATTGCTTTTGAGCAGTCGCGCATACTGGCGCTTGATACTGCGCTCATCGGCATCGTCAGGCAGCGCCAGAACCGCCCAGCAATCACTCATCATTGCCACTCACTGCATGTGTGCCCATTGCCTGATTACCTCCTGCAGACCGTTCAAGACGCCATCATAACCGCAGACGATTAATGATTTCTGCGGCCTCATATAGATGAATTTCGTCGATTTTCTAAAGCTGAACCGCTTCAGGTCGATAGTTTCAGACTGTCAACTCCCTATCGACGGCACTTCCCATGACTTTCAGAAACCTCAACATCGCACCACGGTCATTGCTCTGCTTTGGCTTTTTTGCCTTGCTGATTACAGCACTCGGGCTGTTCTCACTGATGCAAGCCTCCAATTTGAAAGAGTCCCGGGAAACACTGCAAGACAACGTATTACCCACCGTTCAGGCAGTCGATCAGATCAAGAATGATCTTTTGACCATCCGCCTTGGCAACAGCGGCTTGCGCCTGGCGCAGGATGTCAGTGCAACCAACGCTGCGCAGCAACGTGTCACCCAGGCCCGCAGCAGCCTTGAGACAGATGTCCGCAAGCTGCAATCCCTTCTGGTCACCGATGCAGGCAAGAAGACATACGACAGCATGTCCCGCAACCTGAACAGCTATCTGGCCATACATTCACGATATCTGGAGGCCGTCTCGCAAAAACGCGAGGACGTCATCACCGCACTGACCCAGTCGAACGGTGAGATGACTCTGGCCGCCGACCTGCTGGCCAAGGACATCGCCGAGATTTCACGCCTGTCCGACCTCAAGGTCGCGGAGTCCGATGTTGCCGCCGACAACACCTACGCCCAGGCCCGCAATGTCACGATCATTGCCATTCTGGTCGCGCTTGCAGCCACGCTGGCATTGGCCGGTATCTTTACCCGCAGCCTGACCGCTCCGATTGCCAAGGCACTGGCGGTGGCCGAGCAGATTTCGGCCAATGACCTCAGCAAACCCATTGCCGTTGACGGCCAGGACGAACCGGGCCGCCTGCTGGCCGCTCTCTCGATCATGCAGCAAAACCTGCGTCGTACGCTGAGTGAACTGGGTAATTCCTCCAACCAACTGGCCTCCACTTCCGAAGAGTTGTCGGCCGTGACGGAGGACTCCCTGCGCGGTGTTCAGCGTCAGAACGATGAAATCAACCAGGCAGCCACTGCAATCAATCAGATGAGTGCAGCGGTCGAAGAGGTCGCTCACAACGCGGTACTGGCCTCGACTGCCGCACAGGACTCCAGCAAGTCAGCAGAAAATGGCCGCAGGCGCGTGAACGAAACCGTCAGTGCGATCAACGAACTGCATGAGTCGGTTGGCACCACCGCCGTTGAAATCGATGGCCTGGCCGTCGAAGTGCAAAGCATCAGCGGGGTTCTGGATGTGATTCGCGGCATCGCCGACCAGACCAACCTGCTGGCGCTGAACGCCGCCATCGAAGCAGCACGGGCGGGTGAAGCCGGTCGTGGTTTTGCGGTGGTTGCCGATGAAGTCCGGGCACTGGCTCATCGCACCCAGCAGTCGACTGCCGAGATCGAAAAAATGATTTCGTCCATTCAGGGCGGCGCCAGCAAGGCCGTAAGCGCCATGGGACACAGCAGCGAGCAGGCTCGCGCCAGTCTCGAAGTTGCCCAGGCGGCAGGTCATGCGCTGGCGGAAATCACGGCAGCCATCGTGCAGATCAACGAGCGCAACACGAGCATCGCTTCGGCCACCGAGCAACAGGCGCAAGTGGCTCGTGAAGTGGATCGCAACCTGACCAGCATCCGCGACCTCTCGACTCAAAACGCCACAGGCGCCAATCAGACTTCAGCTGCCAGCGCAGAGCTGTCGCAACTGGCTGTCGGCCTTAATCAACTGGTGTTGCAGTTCCGGATGTAAGCTCGACCTTGAAACGCTGGCCGCCGGACACATACTCAACAAGCGGCCAGCTCATTCTTCCCCGGTTTTTTGCCGATCAGCCCGCAACCGCCACAACAGGGATTGTCTGGCATGGGCTACACGCGGTTGACGCAAGGCGCTGGGGATCCATAGCAAATAATATTCGCGACTGGACGGGCCAATCGGGGCCGGTATTTCCTGCAACTCACCCCGCGCAATGTAAGGCCCGCATAAATAAGCCGGTAACGCGCTCCAGCCAAACCCTTCCTTGAGCAGATTGCACAGGCTGCGCAAATCCTGCCCCACCATGGCCGGCATCAGTTTCGGCGCGTCTATCCGGTTCACCTCCAGCCAGCCATCGATAAGCGGCAGGTCCAGGTTGTAGGCAAGCACCGGCTCTTCCAGCAATGCCTGTTTGAAGTCCGGCGCACTTGCAAGACGCTGAACCACCGAAGGCGCAGCCACCGCCAACACGTCATCGACAAACATCAGTTCACTGCGCAGGCGCTTATTATTGGGCGGCGCGGCGGAAATCCCGAGATCGCAGTGGCCTTCGATCAGCATATGCGTGATCGATTCCTGATTGCCGCTCTGCATCCTGATACGAATGCCGACCTCAAGCAAAGGCAGCAATTGCCTGGCAACCACTTCAGCCAGAACATCGGCATGCCCAATGATCTGCAACGCACCAGCCAACTCTACCGAACGCGCCCTGGCCGATGACAGCGCAGCTTCCGCTGCATCCAGCTTGTCACCGATATCCGCCGCCAGTTCATCCGCTGCGGACGTAGGCTCGACACCCCGCGACTGACGCTCGAACAGGCTCCTGCCGATCGCCGCCTCGAGCCCGGAAATATGCTGCGACACCGCAGGCTGAGTCAGGCTCAAGGTCCGCGCCGCGCCACTGATCGAGCGCTGCCGGTAAACCTCGATAAAGGTCCTCAAACGAACAAGAGACATACATATCCCATAAATTATTTTATGACGGTGCAAAAAAGCCGTTGTTATACATCAGGCCTGGGTGCCCATAAGATAGCCACATCGTTTGAGAAAAGCGCTCATGAACGACGAAATGACTGACCTGTACCGAACATTTTTTTATACCAGATCAAATAGACCCATGTTGGTCGATCTGCATGTTCAGCTCAGCGTCATCCACACCACGTCCGTAGCCAAGGAGCAGAAACCATGCCTTTCCAGCCAGACACCAAAGAATTGAAAGCCCTGTTGCTGAACATGAAACGTGCCCACACAGCGGCAGGTCCTGCTGATGCGAAGCTGCGTCAGGACCGCTTGATACGTGGCGCCAAACTGCTCAGCGACAACCATGAAGCCATTGGCAAAGCCATCAATGCCGACTTCGGTAATCGCAGCCTTTACCAGTCACTGATGGCTGATACCGTCATGACGGTAAAAATGCTCCAGCACTCTGCCGAGCATGTGGCCGAGTGGATGAAACCTGAACAGGTTGCTGCTCCCGGGCCAGGCATGCAGGCCTGGATTCAGCAACAGCCTCTAGGCGTTGTGGGCGTCATCAGCCCCTGGAATTTCCCGATCAACCTGTCATTCGGCCCACTGGCCGGTGTGTTTGCAGCCGGCAATACCGCCATGCTCAAACCATCCGAGCTGACGCCCAGAACCTCCGAGCTGCTGGCAGAACTGATCGCAGGCTACTTCGACCCACTGGAACTGGCAGTGGTATTGGGTGATGCCGATCTGGGCGCCTCGTTCAGCGGACTGCCTTTCGATCACCTGGTCTTTACCGGCAGCACCACGGTGGGACGTCATGTGATGCGGGCTGCGGCTGAAAATCTCGTCCCGGTTACCCTTGAACTGGGCGGCAAGTCGCCTGTTGTGGTGGATGAGGACTTCGATATCCGCACGGCAATAGAACGCACCCTGACGATCAAAACGTTCAATGCTGGCCAGATCTGCCTGTCACCGGACTACATGATGATTCCGAAGTCGCAGGTCGAGGCACTGACCGCCGCTGGCAAAAGCTTCGTTACCAACAGTTTCCCGAGCATCCAGAGCAATCAGGAATACACGTCCATCATCAGCCAGCGTCACTATGAACGCCTCGTGGGCCTGATCGATGATGCGCGCAGCAAAGGTGCAACCATCGTCAATCTGGCGCCGGAAGGTGAACCGGGCTTCGATGCCAAGACACGCAAGATCGCGCCTCACCTGCTGCTGGATGTGAACGATGACATGCAGGTCATGCAGGAAGAGATTTTCGGCCCGCTGCTACCGGTCAAGACCTACACCGACCGCGCCGAGCCGGTGGCCTACATCAATGCCAACCCGCGCCCGCTGGCGGCCTATTACTTCGGCAATGACAGCGAACGACAGCACGCCTTTGCACTCCAAACCACTTCAGGCGCGCTGGTGGTCAACGATGTGATGAGCCATGTGTCCATCGACACCCTGCCGTTTGGTGGAGTAGGAGCATCGGGTATCGGCGCTTACCATGGCGTCCACGGTTTCAGACGCTTTACCCATGCCAAACCTGTCGTCATCCAGAGTGAAGACGGCGCTGCAAACCTGCGAATGCGCGCACCTTATGGCGACAAATCGGCACCGCTGGAAGCCTTCCTGAAAGGCTGACCGTCACTTGCAATGAAGACAATGCGCAGGCCATCAACCTGACAGCCTGCGCCTCACCTGACTCATGGACATTACGAGGAAACTGCAATGAAAATCCTGATGGTACTGACCTCTCACGATCAACTGGGCAACACCGGCAAGAAAACCGGTTTCTGGCTCGAAGAATTCGCAGCGCCTTACTACACCTTCATCGACGCCGGTGCCGAAGTGGTGGTGGCTTCGCCTGCTGGCGGCCAGCCTCCTCTGGACCCGAAAAGCGACCTGCCGGATTTCCAGACCGAACTGACCCATCGCTTCAAGGCTGACCCGGCAGCTCAACAAGTACTGGCGACCACCGTGAAGCTGGACAGCGTCAGCCAGCAGGATTTCGACACGGTTTTCTATCCAGGCGGCCACGGCCCGCTCTGGGACCTGGCAGAGTCGAAGCGTTCCATCGAACTGATCGAGTCCTTTGAGCGCGCCAACAAGCCAATCGGTTTCGTCTGCCATGCGCCAGGCGTATTGCGTCACGTCAAGGCTGCCAATGGCGAGCCGTTGATCAAAGGCCGTCGCGTCACCGGCTTTACCAATGGCGAGGAAGAAGCGGTAGAACTGACCGATGTCGTCCCCTTCCTCATCGAAGACGAGTTCATCGCCCTGGGCGGCCTCTATGAGAAAGGTCCCGACTGGCAGCCCTACCTGGTTGAAGACGGCAAGCTGGTGACTGGCCAGAACCCGGCCAGCTCGGAAGCCGTCGCCAAGGCGTTGCTGAAACAACTGGCGTAAGCCTTTGCAGAAAAACGGGGGAGTCAGGCTGATAAGGCGTGGCTCCCCGTTTTTTTATGGACTCAGGCTGACTTGCCGATCAACGGCAATCTGGCAAGCATGTTTTTCATGGCCAGCGCATCCCATGGAAGGTGCTCGGTAATCCCCAGTCCCACCACATCGGCTACCTCAGCCATGTCTCCCAGCAACTGAACGACCTGCTCGATGGTCAGTTCGCC
The DNA here is from genome assembly GCF_018343775.1 of Pseudomonas cichorii. NCBI lineage: Bacteria > Pseudomonadati > Pseudomonadota > Gammaproteobacteria > Pseudomonadales > Pseudomonadaceae > Pseudomonas > Pseudomonas cichorii. The sequence continues at coordinate 1,545,673 of NZ_CP074349.1, read as the reverse complement.
CTGCGCAACGCCCTCGAAGGTTCCTGCTGCAATGTCGGGTCTGGCGAACAGCAGAGCCCGAAAAAAGGCAGGGTCCAGAGCATCCAGATCAAAGTGAATTGCCAGGTGCTTCGCGCCGGTGGATTTGAACCACTCGACTACAGGCTGGCTGCCTTTTCGAGCCAGTTGTTCGGGGCCGACGTTTTGCAACCCCAGTCGCAACATCTCGGCGGATTCCCACTCATTAGGGTCGTGCAGGCCAACGTACATGACATGACCGGGCTTGACGGGGCGGGCTACCGCTTTGACGAAGTCGGGGTCCCCGTTGCCCAGCAAATTACCGAGCACCATCGCGTGGGCATGGGGGAACTGTTGCGGCGTCATGATATCCGGGTGGGCATCGACCCAAAGCACCGCCAGGTCGCCAGCGTAACGTTCATTGAGATAGGCAAAAGGCGCGAGATCCACAAGACAATCACCGCCCAGCACGACAAGGCGATCCGGCTGATGCTTGTCGATCAAGGCTCGCGCAGCATGCAACTGAGTCAGCAGTGCATGACGAGCAACAATCCCGTCTTCGAGCGGCAGCGTTGACTCATCCGGCTCCGCCACAGGCACTTCCTCGATCGGGCCGTTATGCTCCGGGGCCAGCCAGGCCAGAAGCCGGGAACCGAAATGGTAAGGAGGGTTGTTACCACCCTGCCATTGCGGGAATAGCAATCGCAAGCTCTTGTCGGTGGGCGCAGACATGGGGGTTTCCTTGAATGAGGGGATCAGCAGTGTCGCAGGAGGGTGCCAATGGCTTGGCACCAAGAAGAGTCGCTGTACTTTATTGAGTTACAAAACGGAGATATACAGGCTTATAGTTGACGCTTTGTTGCACAGATTGAGCATATGGATCGACTAACCGCAGCGAAGGTATTTCTGGAAACGGTGGCACGCGGCAGCATCTCGGCGGCGGCTACGCACCTGGGCATGTCCCGCGCCATGGCGACTCGCTATATCGGCGTGATGGAGGAATGGGCAGAAGCTCGTTTACTGCACAGAACCACACGCAAACTCAGCCTGACCGCCGCAGGAGAACAACTGCTGCCCACCTGCAAAAACCTGGTGGCCTTGTCGCAGGACGTAAACACACTGGGAACACAAACGGAAAACGCCCCCAAGGGGTTACTGCGTGTCACGGCGTCTTCAATCTTCGCGGAATACTGCCTGACCGACGCACTGATGGAGTTTCTTCAGCGTTATCCGGCTGTAACCATTGATCTGCAGATCGTGGATCGCACGACTAACCTGGCTGAGGACGGGGTCGATCTGGCCATTCGGGTGACCAATCACCTCGACCCGAACGTGATCGCGAAAAAGCTGGGCCAGGTGCGCTCATTCATCTGCGCCAGCCCGGCTTATCTGGAGAAATACGGTGTTCCGGGCGAGGTGCGAGACCTACCGGCTCATAACTGCCTGACCTATGCGCATTACGGTCGCAACCTCTGGCAATTCAACGTGAATGGCGAAAACATCACGGTGCCGGTCACCGGAAATTTCAGCACCAACGAAGCCTCCATCATTGTGCGTGCTGCCTTGAGTGGAACCGGCATCGCGATGCTGCCGCACTTCGCGGCCGAACAAGCCATTCGAGAGAAACGCCTGACCCGGCTCTTCCCCGAGTCCCGGGTCGAACCGCTTGGCATCCATGCCGTGTATTTGTCCCGCCAGCGCATGCCCAATGCGCTGAGGACATTGATCGACTTTCTATCCGAACGGCTTGCGGGCCAGCCGGAGTGAGCCGGCGCTATCAACTCTGGCAAAAACGAATCCGGTTACCGAACGGATCGTGTATTTCCAGGACCTTTCCCCAGCCCTGCTCAACAATATCCGGACGACCGTATCCGTAGCGCTTGGCGAGTAATTCATCGCGAAGCAGCTCGATATTGTGCATGGGGACAAAAATCGTTGCGCCGGGGCTTGCATCGCCATGATGCTCAGACAGATGAAGCTGCAGCCCGTCCCGGCTTATACCCAGATAGAGCGGCAGGTCTGCTTCAAAGCGGTGCTCGAATTCGACGCTGAAACCCAGGAAATCCAGATAGAACTCGCGGGCCTTGGCTTCGTCGAACATCCGCAATATCGGAATCGGCTTGTCGAAGGTGATGGCAGGTTGAGGGCTGCTCTGCGCAAGTAGCGCTGAAGCCGTGTTCCAGTCCTTGTAACCCAGTTGCTGCGCGACCAGTTCAAGTGCAGCCGAATGAGACAGCTCTTGATTGACCTCCGCCAACGAAGTGCGCAGCTTCCTGGCCATCTGCTTGACTTGCTCGATTGAAAACATCGTTCCTCCTGAGGTCGAGGCATTCTGGTGCTCGCGTTGCCAAAACTCGACCGTCGAAAGAGACGAAAGGGTTCGCAATCATGAAGCAATGCTTTCACCTTCCCTTCGGGAGCGAGCGGCGGGCAGCATCGGCCTGCGCCGAGGATACCCAAGCCTTGCGCTGAGCGGAAGTTGCTTCGCGACCTTTTACTCAATGACCATGCACGGTCCACGCGACCAACCGGGCAACCATCGGGCGCACGACAATCACACAGAAGAATGCGGCGGGCATGGCCACGCGATACGCATTCATCACATTTTCCATGTAATGTTCGTCAAGACCGGATTCAGCCAGGGTGATCACGAGGCACATGAGAAACGCCATGATGGTCGCCATGTAGAAAGCAAAGACATAAGGCGTCGCCCGGCTCGGGAAACGAAATCGGGCAGTATTGCGCTTGGTTCCAGTAGTCATCGATAACCCTCGTCGACCTTGCGTGGTGGAAGAGCGGCTAAGCTAACAAGCGGCTACACCCGCCAGTAGAGGTGTAATGCTTGAATCATTATCAAGTAAAACCAACGAATGGAATGACAAGCATCCGATGGACATTCTGGGTTTGATCAATAGCTTCATCCGCGTGGTAGAAACCGGCAGCATCGCGGCAGCCGCGCGCGCCCAGGGGATGAGTGCAGCCGCTGTGAGCCAGAGCATCAGCAGACTGGAGACACATCTGGGGGTGCGTCTGCTTTCGCGCACTACCCGCAGGATGGCGCTTACCGAAAGCGGCATGCGTTATTTCGAGAAAGTCAGGCACATCCCGCATGACATTGAGCTGGCTTCCCATGCCGCAACCGTCGCTACCGAACCTCAGGGGCCGCTGTGTATCGCCACGACTGCAGCGTTTGGCCGCCATGTTCTGGCACCGCTGATCCCTGCTTTCAAAGCCGCCTATCCGCGTATCGATATCGAACTGATAAGCACTGACCGTCGCGTCGATCATCGACTGGAAGGCGTCGATGTCAGTATCCGCATCGAACCGCAACTGAGCGACGGGCTGGTTGCCCGACGCATCGCTTCAAGGCCGTTCTTATTCTGCGCATCGCCCGACTATCTCGACCGCGCCGGCATGCCCACATCCATCGACGACCTGAAACAACATGCCTGCCTGGTCTTTCGCTATCCCACGGACGGGCGTTTTCTGCCCTGGAACTTCATGGTCAATGGCAAACGTGTCGAAGCGAAGGTCAATCCCGGCTTTGTCTGCGACGACATCGACATGCTCGCGCAGATCGCCGTGAATGGCGGCGGCATCGCCCGCCTCGCCAGCTTCATCGCCCAGCCACACCTCGACAGCGGCCGCTTGCTGCCGCTGTTCGAGCCAGACAATCGCAACACAGCCTGCGCCGAGTCAGAGCCGATGGATATTTATGCATGCGTTGCCGAGCGGTCTGCATTGAATGCGAAGGTGCGGGCGTTTATCGAGTTTCTCGAAAAGGCACTGCAAACCCCACCTGCTCAAGGCTTGGGCAGATAACCCGGCAAGGCTTCTATCCGCTCCATCCAGCGCGCAATGTTTGCATAGGGCGCAAGATCCACGCCGCCTTCGGGGGCGAGTACGACATAGGGATACACCGCGCAATCGGCAATCGAGGGACGACCGATTGCCAGCCAGTCGTGGTTTTCCAGGTGTTTGTCGAGTATCGAGAGGGCAACGGTCGATCTCGCCAGAGCATCCGCTTTGTCCAGCTCCGCACCAAACTTCTGCACCAGTCGCGCAGCGCAAAGGCTGTGCTGTACCTCGTTGGAGGCAAACGAGAGCCATTGGACAATATCGGCCTGACCTTGCGGATGAGCCGGCCACCAGGCCAGACCACCGTATTGGCCAGCGAGATAAACCAGAATGGCCTGCGAATCGCGGATGACGTACGAACCGTCCTCCAGAACCGGTAGCTGCCCCAGTGGATTCATGTCTGAAAGAGGCGGCTTCTTGTGCTCTCCCGCCAGAAAATCGACTGCAACCACTTCAAGCCCGATATTGGCCAGCGCAGCAAATAGCCGCACTTTGTAGCAGTTGCCTGACACATCCAGATCGTAAAGCTTCATTGGGTTTCTCCATCGACGAGTTGATTGAATTCAAGAACATTGCCATCGGGATCGCGGATAAAAAGTGCGACTCTTCTCGGCCCGATGTGATGCGGCCCCTGGGTGATCACAATCCCCTGCTCGTCCAGCCAGGTCTGAAAGACCTCAAGGTCATCAACGATAAAGGCAGGGTGCGTCATGCCAGGCAACTTTATCGGGGCATCCAGCAGGACGTTGTGAGCATCGGGCACACGCGTACCGTTGAAGATGAGGTTGATACGAACGCCGTCCGGGCTGAGCATTTCGTTGGCCTCGTACAGCGGAAAACGTGCGGTCTCCTTGAAACCGAGTGCCTGATAAAAAGACATCGACCGATTCTGGTCGCTGACACGAATTCCGATGTGATCGTATGCGAGAATCCGTGCGGGGTTGGGTCGTTGGCTCATGAGTGAAACTCCGGCTGAAAACAGTCTCTGAAGTTTCCACCGGACTGCGCGTTTCACCTATGCCGCGGACCTGACAAGACCTATGCAGTAATCGCACAAATCGAAAGGTGGCAATGGACAGGCTCAAGACAATGGCCAATTTCGTTCGGATCGTCGACAGCGGCAGCCTGAGTTCGGCGGCGGATGTGACGGGACAATCGGTCGCCTCACTGGTGCGCTCGCTGGCAGCCCTGGAGCGTTACCTCGGGGTTCGCTTGCTGAACCGCAGCACCCGGCGCATGGCCCTGACCGATGAGGGCGAGGAATATCTGGCCTGGAGCCGCCGCATGCTGGCGGACTTCGATGACATGGAACAGCGGCTGGAATCCCGCGACGGCATTGCCCGCGGCCTGCTTCGCCTGACCGCTCCGGTCGAGTTCGGACAACGCTACCTGGCGCCGCTGGTCAATGCATTTCTCAAGGATCATGAGGAGATGGCGGCCGAGCTGAGCCTGAATGATCAGGTCATCCCCTTGCTTGATGAACGCCTCGATCTTGCCCTGCGCATTGGCCATCTCCCGGACTCGGCCATGGTGGCGCGCAAGGTCGGCAGTACCCGACTCGTCACCTGCGCCAGCCCGGACTACCTTCGCGCCTCTCCCGACATCGACAGCCCACAATCGCTGCGGGAACATGCCTGCATCACGCTGGCCTTCCAGGGAAAACACTGGTACTTCCGTCACAAGGAAAAAGAACTGGTTGAAGACATCGTACCGAGACTGGTCTGCAATCAGGTTCGCGCTGCCAGTCAGGCTTGTGTGCAGGGCGTGGGAATTACCCGGTTGATGCATTACCAAGTGGCGGATGAACTGGCTGATGGTCGACTGGTCAGGATTCTTCGGGATTTTGAGCCTATGGATCTACCGATCCAGTTGGTCTATCCGCACTCCCTGCAATTGTCACCGCGGGTGCGGGCTTTTGTGGAATGGGCGTGTCCGCAACTGGAAAGGCTGACGCCTGATCCGGGTGGGGAGTAAAAACTGTCTGCCCGGCAACATCTCATCAGCATTTATAGGTGAACCAAGACAGCGCCTCGATTCTCAATAAATCGTAAGCCTCTGTAATTCATGAAAATATCCAGTGGCATGCATGCTGCACTGTCGAAACGGCCATCCACTTCGTCGTTTTCGGAGATATCTCATGAGCCACTTACCTATCAAGTTCGCCTACTGGGTTCCTAACGTCAGCGGCGGACTCGTTGTCAGCAAGATCGAGCAGCGCACCCATTGGGGTATCGACTACAACCGCAAACTCGCGCAAATCGCTGAGCAATCAGGCTTTGAATACGCCCTGACACAGATTCGCTTTACTGCCGGTTACGGTGCGGATAATCAGCACGAGTCGGTGGCATTCAGTCACGCCCTGCTGGCCTCCACCGAAAAACTGAAAGTCATCGCAGCCATCCTCCCTGGGCCATGGACACCATCAGTGGCCGCAAAGCAGTTGGCGACCATCGACCAGCTCACGGCAGGCAGAGTCGCCGTTAATATTGTCAGTGGCTGGTTCAAGGGTGAGTTTCAGGCCATCGGTGAACCGTGGCTGGAACATGACGAACGTTACCGCCGTTCGGAAGAATTCATTCAGGCGCTCAAGGGAATCTGGACTACGGACAGCTTCACCTTCAAGGGCGACTTCTATCGCTTTCATGACTACACCTTGCGCCCCAAACCCATTCAACGCCCGCATCCCGAGATCTTTCAGGGCGGCAGTTCCCGTGCAGCACGGGACATGGCTGCCCGTGTATCGGACTGGTACTTCACCAACGGCAATACCCTGGAAGGCATCAAGGCGCAGGTCGACGATATCCGGGCAAAGGCCGCAGCCAACGGGCATTCAGTGAAGATCGGCGTCAACGCCTTCATCATCGCCCGCGACACCGAGCAAGAAGCGCAAGCGGTCTTGCAAGAAATCATCGACAAGGCCGACCCCGAAGCCGTAAATGCTTTCGGCGATGCAGCAAAACAGGCAGGCAAGGCCAGCCCCGAGGGAGAAGGCAACTGGGCCAAATCATCGTTCGCCGACCTAGTGCAGTATAACGATGGCTTCAAGACCAACCTTATTGGTACACCCCAACAGATTGCCGAACGAATCGTAGCGCTGAAAGCGATAGGCGTAGATCTGGTGCTGTCGGCGTTCCTGCATTTTCAGGAAGAGGTTGAGTATTTTGGGGAGCGGGTGTTGCCGTTGGTGAGGGAGTTGGAGGGAGTTGGGGCTTTGGAGAGGGTTTGACGGGGGATGATGTAGGCGGATCAGGGAGATCCGCCTGTAAACGCTCACAGGCCAATCACTGACGTCGCTAAACGAATGAAGGGTGGCAGCTACCGGCCTTTTACTCGCACACACCGGCAGACCCGAAGGTCTCCGACGCACAGCCGCCATGACACGACTTCGTACCGGAAAGGCATAAGGCGTGTTGCGAGTGTAAGGTTCGGATTGCTAAATCCGGCCGCTGATTTTGCAGCGAAGCGGCACATTAAATGCCGCAACTGACACACGCAAGCGGTCAGGATTTTCTAGGAAATTTCACTCAAGGGAAAGGGAAGATACCGGGGTAGAGATGGCTTTGTAGCCCTTGGCTGGCAGCCACTTTCAGCGATTTGCGGAAAGTCTTCCTCCGATTAGCTTGTTTTTGAGAAAGGCCAACGCGGATAACCTGAATCTACTCCCAGCTCCCACAAGGTAATGCCAAATGAAAGCCATTGTTTTCAAAACGCCAGGTTTGCCAATTCAAGACCCTCAATCACTGTTCGACATGGACTTGCCCAAACCAACACCCGGTGGTCGCGATCTTCTGATCGAGGTTCGGGCTATTGCGGTAAATCCGGTCGATACCAAAGTACGCGCTCGAAGCACCAGTGATCAGCCACAGGTGCTGGGCTGGGACGCAGTCGGTATCGTTCGCCAAGTGGGCGACGAGGTTTCGCTGTTTCAACCAGGTGATGAAGTGTTCTACGCCGGCGCTATTGATCGCCCCGGCACTTACAGCGAATTCCATCTGGTAGATGAGCGCATTGTCGGGCACAAGCCGCGTTCGCTGGATAATGCCAGTGCTGCCGCCTTGCCGCTGACCTCCATCACCGCGTGGGAACTGCTGTTTGACCGGCTGGGTATAGAAAAGGACGGCGGAAAAGGCCAAAACCTGCTGGTTATCGGCGCTGGCGGTGGTGTGGGCTCAATTCTGGTTCAACTGGCGAGCCAGCTTACCAACCTCACCGTAATTGGTACGGCCTCGCGCCCGGAAACCCAAAACTGGGTACGCGAACTGGGTGCCCATCATGTCATTGATCACTCGACTCTATTTGCTCCTCAGTTGGCGGCCTTCAAGCTGGACGCCGTTGACTACGTCATCAGCCTGACGCACACCGATACCTATTTGCCGCAGATCGTTGAGGTACTTCGCCCTCAAGGCAAGCTCGCATTGATTGATGATCCTCAGCAACTGGATGTGATGCCGCTGAAACGCAAGTCGCTGTCGTTGAACTGGGAACTCATGTTCACTCGCTCGCTGTACCACACCGACGACATGATCAAGCAGCACCATCTGCTGGAAGATATTTCACGTCTGGTCGATAGCGGCGTGATCAAAACGACTGTTGCGGAACATTTCGGCACGATCAACGCCGTTAACCTCAAACGCGCTCATGAGCTTTTGGAAAGTGGAAAAGCCAAGGGCAAGATTGTTCTGGAAGGCTTTTGAACGCCGCTGACTGACTAAAGGATATGTATATGAACTTACTTTTCAAAGCGGCTGGCGTGGCGGTAGCGGTATTTCTGGCCAACTCTGCATTCGCTGCTACTCAGAGCTCTACGGGCTCAGTTACCGACAAACTCTCCAAAATCGAACGCGTTCACGCATTCAATGGTGCGATGCCGACGGGAGTGACGGTCACCGAGAAAGGCAGGATTTTTGTTAACTTTCCCCGCTGGGGAGATGACGTGCCCTACACAGTCGCTGAAGTCGTTCAGGGGCAGGTTGTTCCGTATCCTGACCTGAAAACCAACGCAGCAGATCCACAGGATCCGGCTTCGGGCTTCATCAGTGTTCAAAGTGTCGTTGCGGACGGACAGGGTAAGGTCTGGGTGCTCGATACCGCAGCACCGAAGTTCTCCGAACCTCGCGCAGGTGGGGCAAAGCTGGTGGCGATCGATCTAGCCACCAATAAAATCGTGAAGACTGTAGTCTTTCCCCATGACGTTATTCTGCCAACGACCTACGTGAACGACGTGCGGTTTGATTTTCGGGTGGGCAAGGAAGGCACTGCATACGTAACAGACTCTTCGGTCAGTGGCCCAGGCGGAATCATCGTCCTGGATCTGGCGAGCGGTACTGCCAAGCGCCGTCTGAGCGGCGCAGCTTCCACTTCCGTTGACCAGACCTTTATCCCTGTGATCGAGGGCAAACCTGCACTCGTCACCAAGAACGCAAACGGCGAAGCCGGCCTGCTGAAGGTCGCATCCGACGGTATCGCATTGTCCAGTGACGGCCAGACGCTGTACTTCTGCCCGCTCTCGAGCAGGCATCTCTATTCGGTGCCAACCGCGCTGCTAAGTGACCCGAGCGTAACCGATGCCGAACTTGAAAAAGCCGTCGTTGATCTGGGTGAAAAGGGTGCGTCTGACGGCCTCGAAGCCGACGCCGTTGGTGCGGTGTATGCTGGTGATTACGAACACAACGCGATACGCAAGCGTCTTCCTGATGGCCATTGGCAGACCATCGTTCAGGATTCCCAAGTGCTTTGGCCGGATACCCTGTCGATTGGGCCGGATGGATATCTGTACTTCACTGCAAACCAACTGCATCGCTCTCCCGGGTTCAATGACGGGCAGGATAAACGCGTCAAGCCTTACAGCCTGATGCGAGTGAAGATCAATGCCAAGCCGGCACAAACGCATTAGTGGGTATCGTACATGCTGGTGTCTGCCTGGCTTCCTGCCAGAATTCATTTATCAGCGAACCTGATTTTATGATCAGGCACAAAAGGCTTTCGGCGCTGGAAACAGTTGATCGCGGGTTCGAGCGTCAATCGACATTGGTTGGAGATTGAAATCTACGGGGCCAAGTGCCCCGTTTTTTTCCGCATCACAAGACAAGCTTTTCAAACCGCTCGCACAGGAAGGATCGCAAGGTTTGTACGGCAGGCGTCAAAGAAGCTCTATGCGCGCAAACTAGCTGAAGCGGCGCTGGCTGACCGTAATCCGCTGGGAAAATCTCTACCAGACGCCCACAGCGAAGATCATCCATCACGTCAATTTTGGACTTGTAAACTATCCCTACGCCGGCAACAGCCCATCGGCGAACGATATCCGCATCATCGCTGATCCGATCTCCCGCTACCTGGATGGCTTTGACCCCCTCTCGCGTATGAAAACTCCACCGCTCATACGTTTGCTCTCCCATTACGTAACGCAGGCAATTATGCCCGTTAAGATCTTCGGGGGACTTGGGTACACCACGTCGTGCGAGATACTCAGGAGACGCACACACTGTTCGCCTGTTCAATGGTGCCAGCGCCAGGGACACCAGACTTGAATCTGCCAGTTGGCCATAACGGATGCTGGCATCCAGATGTTCACCAAACAGGTCTGCGACCTGATCACTTACCCGAAGATGCAGGGACACTTTGGGATGCAGCAACTGGAACTCATCAAGCCAGGGCAGTAACACGTTCCGTCCGATATCCGATGGCATAGACAATCGGATAGTCCCGGCAATTTCGTCACGCCCCTCATCCAGCGCAAACTCGCCATTTCCGAGCGCGTCCAGTGCCTGGCGTGCGTGCGAGAGATACCGTTCCCCATGCTCCGACAATCTCAACCTGCGCGTTGACCTGACGAAAAGCCTGGCTCCTAAACAGCCCTCAAGTCGCTGCACGGCTCCGCTTGCCAACGCAGGTGAGATGTCCAGGTGTCGAGCCGCCGCTGAAAAACTGCCTTCCGCTGCTGTTGTTACGAATACCTGAAGGTCATCAATACGGACTACTTTCTTCATTTTGATGAAATTCTTTACGTGGGAGCGAGGTTTTTCAGCGTACTGGGAAAACTGATAATTGCCCAATCTTAAATCAGGAGCAGGACAATGAACCTTCCCAAGCAGTTTTTGTTATCCGCCATCATGGCCGCCGTTGCGACAATTGCTCATGCGCAGACGCCGCCAGGTTTGGAGGTCGTCGCTCAATCGAGTAGCGCTGTCTGGAATGCTGTCGCAGTCGACGCCACTGGCAGCATTTTCGTTTCAGGCCCCAAATGGACAGGATCTGAAGGCCCCTCCGTGTCGAAAATCGACCAGGCAGGTCAGCCTCAGGCTTTTCCTGATGACAGCTGGAACAGCACCGACCCTGATGTCCCGGCCAATCAACGTTTTATCAGCGTTAATGCCATGCGAGTAGATGACAACGGTCGGCTGTGGATCGTGGATGCGGGCGTGAATTCCTTCGGTGGAAATGTAGTACCTGGAGGAGCGAAGGTTGTTGTCGTAGACCTGCAAACTGCGGAAGTCGTAAAGGTTATCTCGTTTGATAACAGCGTTGCTAAAAATGGCAGTTACATTGACGACATCAGGCTGAATGGCAAACATGCCTACCTTACTGATGCCGGGAATCCGGGGATCATCGTCGTGGACTTTGAAACCGATAAAGCCCGCAGAGTTTTGGAAACCAGCCCTGCAGTCCGAGCCCCCGATGATCGGGATATTGTTTTAAGCGGCAAGGTTGTCAAAGCACCTGACGGGAAAGCCTTGCGGGTACACTCAGACCCTCTTGAAGTAACCCCGGATGGAAAATGGCTGTATTTCGCTCCGCTGGAAGGGCCGTGGCACAAAATTGAGACACGCTGGCTGAACGATCCAAGCATTTCAGAAGCCGAGCTTGTGAAAAAAGTCGAATTCTGGCGCGACCTCCCACCGGTGGGCGGCACTGTTATCGACAAGCAAGGTAACTTCTACTTCAGCGATCTAGCTGACGACAGTGTGAAGCGTATTACTGTGAGCGGTGAAATTGAGCAAATCGCTAAAGACAGCCGACTTCACTGGGTAGATGCTCCTGCTTTTGACGCCCAGGGCCGGTTATATCTTCCTGCTGCTCAAGTGGATCGGGTGGGTTTGTTCAACAACGGATCGTCCAAGGTAGAGCGCCCATTGCGCGTATATCGCATAGCACCTGAATGACGTTTGCTCACAGCTAGCTCACTCACTGCTCTCAAAGAAGATGAAAAGGAGTAGTGAGTGGTTACCTTCAGGAAAATGACTCGATAACACACAGCGATCATATGGTGTCCCAGGGCAGGTTCGAACTGCCAACCTTCCCCTTAGGAGGGGGATAATTATATTTTGCACAAGGGAGCATTATGAAAAATAAACTTATAAATACCCTTTAAAATCAACAATATGAGTATCCCAAACAAAAGCTATCTTTGCACACCATTGCACCGAGCAGCTCTCCATTGCATCATAAGTAGTGACTAAAGTAGTGACTAAAAATGATGTGAAGAGAGCGCACGATGGCTGGAAATACGGCAGATAAGAAGGTATCAGTTCCTAAGCTTAACGCCATGCAGGTAGGCGCGACGCTGAGTGAAAGCTTCAGCATTCGGGGCAAGGGGGGCATATTTTTCAGGCGCGAGCCGAGTGAAAAAATCCAGGCCTATTACAAATACTGAATCGCCCCGGATTCTCTAGACACCTTGCAAGCTCATTGCGTAACGCTTTTCAAACTCTACCGGTGACAGCTGATTGTTGAAACCATGCCGGCGTTTTGCGTTGTAGAACATCTCGATGTAGTCGAACACATCGCTACGAGCATCTTGCCGCGTGGTGTAGATTCTCCGCTTGATACGCTCCCGCTTTAGAAGCTGGAAAAAGCTCTCGGCTACGGCGTTGTCATGACAGTTGCCTCGGCGACTCATGCTGGCAACCAAATTATTCGCCTTCAAAAAACTGCGCCAATCGGTGCTGCTGTACTGGCTGCCTTGGTCGGAGTGAACCATCACCTCCTGTTTCGGCTTACGCCTCCAAACCGCCATCAATAACGCATCAATGGCTAGATCACTGGTCATCTGCGACTTCATTGACCAGCCAACGACCTGACGAGAAAACAGATCCAGCACCACAGCCAAATACAGCCAGCCTTCGTACGTGCGAATGTAGGTGATGTCGGTGACCCACACTTTGTTGGGTTCTACGACATCGAACTGGCGCTTCAGTAAATTGGGTGAGGCGACTGCTGGCTTACCTCCGTACTTTCCAGGGCGTCGTCGATACCCTGTCTGAGAGCGCAGCCCCTCAAGACGCATCAGCCTCGCCACACGATGCCGACCACAATCTTCACCGACCTCGCGAAGATCATCATGGATTTTGCGATAGCCATACACTCCGCCACTCTCCAGCCATGAATGCTTAATCAAACCCAGCAATCGCTGATCATCTTTAGCGCGTGCAGATTGCGGCTCAGACAACCAGGCGTAATAACCACTGGGATGGACTTTCAGCGTCAGGCAAAGCCGTCGAATGGAATAGTCGCCCGCGCGCTGCTTGATAAAGGCGTACTTCAGCCGCACTCCTTGGCAAAGTACGCGGCGGCCTTTTTTAAGATGTCTCGCTCTTCAGTGACCCGCTTGAGTTCCGCTCGCAGTCGACGCAGTTCAGCGTGCTGGTCATCGTCTTGCTGCCGTTCTTCTTGAGGTTTGCTGTAGCGCTTTATCCACGCATAGAGGCTATGCGTCGACACACCAAGACGGGCCGCTACGTCAGCGACGGGAAGCTTCTTTTCGGTCACTTGATTGACCGCTTGGGTTTTGAATTCTTCGGGATAACGCGGGTTGCTCATGGCACCTCCTGATTGACCTCAGTTTAAGGCAAAGAGGTGTCTACGAAACCCGGGGCGATTCACTACAGGCTGGACTCAGAAATGGAGACTTCCTGTTTCCAAGTAGGCTAAGAACTTCCGAGCACCTGTCCACGCGTCAATACGCACGCATAGTGAAAGCCTGGGTAAGCTCAATCGGCCTCGACCCAGTGCCATATGGTACTCATACGATGCGTCGGACCAAGGCATCGTTGATCTATCGCAGAACGAAAAACATCAGAGCAGTACAGATACTTCTTGGTCACACCAAGCTAGAAAGCACTGTCAGATATCTTGGCATCGAAGTGGATGACGCGCTTGAGATGGCCGAGCAGACTGAAGTATGACCGGGCAACCGCGACGGGGCAGTCACCCCGTCGCTTTCGACCCATGGTGGTCACTCATGATGTAGCGACGGTAATAGACATCTGCTTCAACGCTTGGATGGCCAAATGTCCTAAACTCGCTTCCTCCAAATCAACCAAGGACGCGGCAATGGGCATGCAAGGAAAAGACCGTCAGATCGACAACATTGAGTTCAATGTCGTTGACATCGATCGAAGCAAGACCTTCTACGGAAACATATTCGGCTGGAGTTTCGTTGACTACGGCCCGACTTATACCGAGTTCAGCGACGGACGCATGAGTGGTGGATTCACTACTGGAGAGTCAGTGCGTACGGGTGGACCTTTGATCATCCTATACGCGGATGATCTTGAGCAAACCCAGCTAAGGATCAAATCAGCGGGTGCGACCATTAGTCGTGAAGTTTTTTCGTTTCCGGGTGGTCGCCGTTTCCATTTCATCGACCCCGACGGCTATGAGCTAGCCGTGTGGTCGACCTCTCCTTGATATTGACGCGAGTCCTAAACGTTGCGGCTGCACGCTTCAGGACGGCAGCAATGTCTCCTGCATTACTGAAACAGCCAGGATCGCTGTTGTTTTGTAATGTCCGCTTCTGGCCGATTGCTGCCAGTCTAGGTGCTGTGGCCAGCCAAATTCCTTTCTGCAATTACCCCAGCTCAGCCAATATCAAATCGGTCATTCGGCCTAAATAACGCACCGCTATGGTTAAAAAAGCGGAGGGGTCGTGTCATGACTGACATTCAAATAAGCGAAATGAGAGAAGCGCTGCTCGCAGTACTCAGCAAAGCGGCATCCATGGGTATCGACGTCGATTTGCTAGGCCGTTTGGCAGCCGATGAGTTGCTGGATGAGCAATCTTCAGACGGAGCCAAACCGTATGCTGCTGGTGCGGTGTATCAGTTAGCTACGTGTATAGAGCGGGTGCTGGAGCCTGACGACTAGAACCAATTTCCAAGGGTTACAGTACGCCTAGCAGACTGCTCACGATTTGGTCCGCACGTCCTTATCGGCCAAAAGCGCTCATCAGATTTCTAAGCTACCAAGGCCGATCTAGACCAACGCGTTGATCTAATCGAGCACTATTTGAACCATCCCGGTTTTCTCTAAGAATCCGGAGCCAACCAGTACCGGGCGGTGGTAACCGGTTTTAGCATCTTCTGCTTTGTTGGGCGAAACAATCATTATGCATTGGTGGGCTGGGTGCTCACCCCGGCCAAAAATTATATCCGCATGAGCCTCGGCAGTGCAGTCTAGGATTGTCCCGTCGGAAAGAGTCAACCAAACGTGGGCCTTGATGGGCTCAAAGATGTTAGTGCTGTTTAGTTCGTTCTCGACGGACTCTTTAGTCATCTCGCAATAGACATAATCATCCCAAAATCTGTCACCAATCGTGATCAGGCTTTCTAAACCAAGCTCAGTTTTCAGACGCTCCTTGAGCATTAGATGAATAGGAGCGCATTTGCCAGCCAGGTGAGAGGAGCTTTGCAAACCGGCTTGATATAAAGCGTCTCCACAGAGTTGGAAAAGTTTCTGCTTACTGCTATCCACTAATTCAACATCTAATGACAATGCTGAATTATCGATAGGTAGCCTTAAGCTCTCAGTATACGTGATGGCTTCTAATAGCCTGTCTTTATAATTCAATTTAGATTGCCAAAATATTTAGAAGAATCGGCTCGCACACCAGAAAGATGAGCCCGTAAGACCATCTTATTTGATGGCGTAGATTGTATCAACGGATAGTGTCTGCCGACCACCGCAGGGCTGGCGCCAGTAGTACTGACCCGCGTGCGCAGTCCTCTGGGGCAAAACAGACCTTCCTGTCCACCTTCATCAACTTCGGCATGCACCTGGACATCATCGTGGCTTAGCTAATGGATCGAATACCTGATTCCCGCCGGCCCATAGACCTGGCAGGCATGACCCACAGGTTCGAGCGGTGGTTGGCAGAGCAAGGTTAAGGGCGCCGGACGTCCCGCCGGCACCAGCCGTTGGCGAGCAGCTGCAATCGGCCAGCAGCGGCGTTCACTAGGGCTCGATTTTGGAGCTTGAGCGCTTTTACGAAACAAGGGACGATTCACTGCGCAGATCGACCTACAGCTCAACTCAATTTTCGGTGATTTTTGGCATGGAAACCAAGTACCTCGACATTTATCAAGCAGCAGCTTTCCTCAGCATTTCCCCCGAACTCCTTCAGTACTTCACTAGGAAAACCGTCAAATCAAATGATTCTCGGAAATTAAATTTCAAAAAAGATGGCGAGCTTTATAAATTTGAAGAAGATGAGTTAAAAGACTACGACTCATGGTTGAGAGCAAGCTGGCCCAACTCGCCCCAATCGAGCCGCCCGCATCTTCCTGACGCGATAAAACAAGAAATCCGACTTGAAGCCAACTTAGAATGTGCGCTTTGCCTAAAGTCCGGCGAAGCGGGTGAAGCTGCCCATATTGAACCAGTCAAAACTGGAAAGTGCAATCATCCACACAACCTAATATGGCTTTGTGCAAATCACCACACCAAATTTGACAACGGACTATTTGGACCTATAGGCGCAAAAAACGAAGAAGTTATCGCCATTAAAAAAGGACTTCAATACTTCAGAAGAGTCTCATGGAGTGGGCAAGCCAGCGTTCTTCAACAGATAGCTTCAGCTCTCAGCATATGCAGCGACTTGAATCGGCTGCTAGACGCACAAAATGAACCGTCACATCCTCAGCTTGAGAATATTGCAAAGCAAGTATTCGTAATAATCCCAGAGTTGGCAAAGCGATCTCATGTGGAAAGTCTAAAGCCAACTTTAGAAAAGTTGGTAACCGAGATTAAGAGGCATCAATGCTCTTCAACCTCAATAGATAAACACAAGATCAAAAACATCGCGCTGCTAGAGGATGCTTTCCTGGAAAGTAGTGATCTAGCTCATTGCCCACTATGTAAAATTAGAGGCGTAAGTCACAGCTATGACTGCCCAGTCTGCCATGGCGACGGCTCCATTGATAAGAATCTAGAGATTGACGTCACAGAGTTTGATTTAGTCCAATGCAAATTGTGCAAAGGCAGCGGTCACTACCACTGCGACTACTGCAAAGCTTGTGGCGGCGAAGGCGAAATGGAGCGTAGATTCGAGCGGGACTTCGACTACAGCCAGTTTGATCTGGTCGACTGCCCACTATGTAAAGGATCTGGTCGCTTCGACGGAGAATGCTGTCGAGTTTGCGATGGCGACAGAGCGATCATGCGCAAATACGCTGACAATATCGACACATCTGAATACGACTACGTTGACTGCCCATTATGTGAAGGCTCTGGTCGGCATAACGGAGACACTTGCTTATCTTGCAATGGAGAGCGTCAGATGCTACGCAAGTATGCCGATAGCGTAGATGTATCACAGTTTAGCAACGTGAAGTGTCCTGCCTGCAAAGGAAAGAGGCTGTTATATGGTGATGACTGCATCGCCTGTAATGGTGAAGGCTATATGCCTGCTGGACAAGCAGACCAACTAGATACAGCTCTTTACAAAATGGTAAGATGCCCTTCCTGCAAAGGTAAGAGCAAAACAAAACATTATGAATGCCGCGACTGCAACAGCGAAGGCGAGCTTTTAAAGTACTATGTAGACAAGTACAATTTCTGATATTTTGTAAAAACTGAAAGAATGAATAACCCTTGGTTTCGCCGATACCCTCAGGACTAACGGGCGGTCTGCAACGCTAATTTTGGAAAGTCTGCTCTTGGCTGTTAGCTACCCTCAGCCAAGGGTGGCTGAGGGTCGATTGCTGCTCATTGCTTCAGCCCATCGAGCGGAACGAAGAAAAGACTCCTTGCACAGGAGCTACAAGCATTTTTTCAAGTGCTGATCCAAAATATGGGCGGATGACGAAAAATTTTGGCACTATTATTTCGCTTCAGACCGAGGCAGAAAGGGTACGCGCGCGCACGATCAGTCACGCATCCTGAGGACTCTAGTAAGGAGAGCAGCTATGCCAGATTTCGGTTTTTTAGATCACGACGGAAGGTTTGGAGCATTTTGGTATGATTCGGAGGAGAAAATTACCGTTTTTTTACCACACAAAAGCCCACAAATAATGGAAGGTTCGATAGCTCATTGGAAAAGACATGGGGAATATGAAGGCACACCCGGGGATAAGGTAAAATATCCTTTAGAATTTAACGCTGCTGCGCTTGTCACAGCACAAGCGAACTGCTACATGCGGAAGGAAACAGTGCGGCCGCTGGCTATTCCCCGAGGACACTACTATCCCAGAGTATGGCGAGGGATCCCCCCTAGGCACATGTTAGATAGTGGTTACAACGGGCTAGCACTCAACGATGACGAGCAAAAAACTAAAACGAAAAATGCTCTATCCGCCGCTAGTCTATTTGAGGAAATGAACACCTTGTTCAGAAGTGTCGAACCTAGTTCGGCCAATGACGCCACTTTCGGACACAAGATACGCGAGCTGCTTATTTTGGCATGCACCGAGGTAGAAGCCAACTGGAGAGGTGTCTATCAGTCGAACACATCTAGCTCGAAAAAGCCCGATGGAACAAGGGACTATATTAAGTTGATGCCACTGTTGCGGCTCGATGAGTGGGTTGTATGTCTGAAGAACCATCCCGACTACCCTGAACTCAAGCCATTTGAAAATTGGAATGACTCGGAAGGGATGACCACACGAAGCTTGGCTTGGTATAACTCCTACAATGCAGTCAAGCATGACAGGGAAAGAGAATTTAACCAAGCTACTCTTGGCTCGTTGATTATGGCAATGGCCGCAATCCATGTTTTGCAGGTGGCTCAGTGGGGGCCAGGTTTATATCTTCGTTTTCAAGGGAATCAGTTCTCAATTTTCGAAACGGTCACAGTGCCTGAGTATAAAGCGCATGAGCAGTATATTTTGGTTGAAGCTGGGCTCCGCCCGAGCCAGAGAATAATGTACTTCGGATAACCTACAGGTGCTCAACAGTCGAGCTTCACTTTCTGGCCGACTTTAGGGGATACGGAGGGGCTGCTTTGGGTCGACTCCAGCCGGTCGAGGGCATGCGATGCTCCGGTCAAGTCTCGTGTAAAGGCCTGGTCACGTCGAATGCAAATGATTGGTCAGTGGCAATGCAAACGGGTGGTCAATTGGTCCACTAATGACATTACCCGGCCAGAATCGGACATCAAAGGTACCCGTCTGCCCAACTCATCTATAGCCGGTGGCTTTAGACCTTACAGCAGGAAAAAGCAGCACCAATCGCCGACGCATTTCATGCTTGATGATCGCCCAAAGACAGCTAGCGCCTTAGGAATCGGCCATCGCCAAAGCCTTGGATTACTGCCTCAAACGCTGGGTAGCTCTGACGCGCTACCTGCAAGATGATGCTGTGCCCATCGACAACAACCAGATCGAGACCTGATCCGGCCGTGGGCGCTTGGGCGGTCTAACTGGTTGTTTGCGGGATCGCTGCACAGCGGCAAGCGGGCGGCGGCGATTATGAGTTTGATCCAGTCGGCGCGCATCAATGGGCATGACCCGTATGCTTATCTAAAGGATGTCCTCACACGGTTGCCGACGCAGCGAGCCAGTGAAATCGAGCAACTGCTGCCGCATCAGTGGGTATCTCGCTGATCTGTGCAAGTTGTGTTCGCTGGCCGCTTACCGTAATTCGCTCACTATGATTATCTTCTTTTGCGTAGCTTTAGGCTTTAGCGGCGCTGACAAGCAATTCTACCAGCAATCGCGAATCAGCCAGCTTTGCCTCACCACACGCTCGTGCTGGTGCATGCCCTTCTGGTATCCAAGCGTCCCAGACTTCGTTCATCGCGTCAAAGTCAGCCATGTCAGCCAACCAAATAGTCACTTGCAGCAGGTGCTCACGCGAGGAGCCGGCTTCCTTTAGCAACTCATCCACTCGCGATAATGCAGTACGAGTCTGATCTGCAACTGATTCATGCTCGTCTCCGACCTGGCCTGCCAAATACACTGTCTCGCCATGAATCACGATTTGGCTCATTCGTGTGCTGGTATGTTTGCGCGTGATGGTGCTCATCAAAACTCTCCTATGGAATCTATCGCTTAAAATCTGCTGACCGAGAAATGCTCTAGCCAGTCAGGGGCCTTTCCTGCAATGCATTGGGCTACTAGCTCGCCAGTTGCACCTGCCAGAGTTAACCCAAGGTGCTGATGACCAAAGGCATAAATTACTCGGGGATCATTTGGCGAAGGCCCAATCACTGGCAGGGAATCCGGAAGGGATGGGCGGAAACCCATCCATTGGCGTACTACCGGCGCAGTGATGCCCAGAACACGACGTACGTGGCGCTCCAAATAGTCAAATCTTTTAGGGTTCGCAGGGTCTTTGATTGAGCCCAACTCGACAGTGCCCGCCAC
Source organism: Pseudomonas cichorii (assembly GCF_018343775.1). Classification (NCBI taxonomy): domain Bacteria; kingdom Pseudomonadati; phylum Pseudomonadota; class Gammaproteobacteria; order Pseudomonadales; family Pseudomonadaceae; genus Pseudomonas; species Pseudomonas cichorii. Next base: position 1,525,241 of record NZ_CP074349.1, on the reverse strand, counting down.
TCTCAGGCGGCCCTCCATCGGTGTCATATAAAATGCGCTCTCAACAGGGCAGCAGGGTCTACTGACCAAAGGCTGATCCATATCAAACTCGATGTGGTATCCACGCTCTGTATCCAGTGGGACGCGATCACCCAGCTGGGCTGCCAGCAACGCTGACCACGCGCCACTGCATACAACTATTCGGTCTGCCTTGAAGGTTTCACCGCTGGTGCCGGACAGCGTCACACCGTCAGCCCCCGACTTTATTCCCGTGACTGTGGCGTTGATGAATGAGCCATCGGTGATCAGAGGCGCTGCGAGTGCCTCGATGAACCCTTTAGGATCGTTCATGTGAGATGAGTCTGGAAACATCAGGCCTGCAACAGACTTGCCCGCCAGTGCAGGCTCCAGTTGATCAACTTCGGAAGCCGTGAGTACTTGCTGAGAAATTCCCAAGGAACGGCGCCATTCAATGGCTTGCCGGGCTCCTGCAAACCCCGCATCCGTGCCGTAGCTATAAAGGCATCCGTTGTGGCTCAGACGCCGATTCGCTTCCGGGCATTGATCCAAAAGTGGCGCATAACCGGTGTAAACGTTTTGGAGAATCTGATGCAGGGCTCTTGAGTTCGCCTCGAACCGTGAGGTTCTGCATTCGTTAAGAAACCTGAGCAACCAGGGCATCAACTGAGGTAACCGAGCCCAGTTAATGACGAAAGGTGATTCAGACGAAAACAGTAGTGACGGTAGCGACGTCAGTATCGAGGGTTGAGCGATAGGCATCACGCCGTAAGGCGCTAACGTTCCCGCGTTGCCAAACGAGGCACCCGAAGCAATGGAGTCGCGCTCTATCAGTAAGACCTTGTAGCCTTGGCGTCGAAGCCACAAGGCGGTTGAAACGCCAACAACTCCGGCACCAATGACGGCCACATCACCTTTGATAGTCTGTGTCATCTGCTCAGATCCGGTTGTGCATATGGAGGTGACCCTGCCGGGCGAGCTGGCTTATCACCTTCAACGCTTTAACGAGGTGCTCTCGGGAAAGGGCTGCCGAGATATTGATCCGCACCGCTTGAGGTGAAAGCTCTGACCTTAGGGTGAATGCTCCTCCAGCAAGCAAGATCACGCCTCGTTCCTGGCACAGGAGCGCAAAGCGTGAGCCAATCCATGGCTCAGGCAAAATGAGCCACGCATGGGTGCCTGTCGGGCTGTTTTGAAATTCAAGGCCATTCAGATGTTCGGCGAGCAATGACTGCCGTGCACGTAGCTCTTCTTTTTGCTCAGTGACCAGTTGTTCCGCGTGACCTTCTTCGATCAATCTCGCCGCAATGAGCGATGTCAGCGGAGATGTGCTCCAGCAATCGATTCGTTGCATCGTCGATATGTCCTGGACCAACTGCGGTGGAGCAAGAACAAACCCCATCCGCAGTCCCGGCGCAATGCATTTTGAAAGAGCGGAAATGTAGATCGTCCTGTCAGGCAGCAGGCTCACAAATGGAGGCGGAGAGCTATCCAGCAAAGGGCGATATACGTCGTCTTCGATCACCAGCAGGTTGGTCTCCCGAATCACCGCTGCGAGTTCTTCCCTGCGCTCCTGGTCCAACGTAATGGCTGTTGGGTTCTGAATAGAAGGGACCAAAAAAACAAGGCGCGGATCATATTCGTCGCAGGCGTTTTTTAGGGCCTCTGGTGACATTCCTCTAGCATCAGCGTCGACGCCAATCAGTACCAAACCAAGTGACCGACATAGGGCGTTAATACCCTGATAGGTCACACTATCGGCCAGCACAATGTCGCCTGCATTCGTCAGGCTTCTAAGAGTGCTCGCAATCCCATGCTGGGCGCCTTCGACAATCAACATTCGTGATGCTTCTGCGGGTACGCCTGTATGGCATAACCACTGGGCAGCTGCTTCGCGCGCCCAAAGAGGTCCTTCTGAAGGATGGTAGTCCTTCATGTCGATGAAGCGCGGATCTGTGTGGAGTCGAGGTAGCAGCGCTGCCAAAACTCGATTGAATCCTGTTGTCGCGGGTCGGTTGACGCTCAGATCGACGGTGTCTGGATCATTGCTCGGCGCGGATTGGAATTGAGCTGCGGGATGGCGAGGAAGTGCTACCTGGGTTCCGCGACCAGGCCGACTCTGTACCAGTCCTTTCTGCTGAAGGACCGCCATGGCTCGGGTCACGGTGGTGATGTTTAACCCGAGCACACTTGCAAAGTCTCTATGCGGTGGTAAGCGGTCACCCGGCTGCACTTTGCCACTCTCGATAGCGTCCGTTAAAGCGTCTGCAAGCTGCGCATAAAGCGTCTCACTATTGCCTCGCTGCAAAGCGGCGCTGGCTTTCAGGTCGTCTAGTAATTGGTCAGATGCATTCACGGCGTGCCTTTCCTTTTTGTCATGCTTGTAACGCATCAAGCGAGACAATTAACAATGTTGTATTGGTTTTTATCCGATAAAACGACCGTTGACAAGCAAAAAAACTGTCATTAAGGTGGATATTGTAATGCTTGTCATGGTTGCAAAAAAGACCAGCTGCCACGTCCAGCCTGGATCGAGACCCACGTAACAACCAAACCCACACTGCCAAGCTCATCATTTTTCGTAGGTGATCTATGTCTGACTCAAAATTTGTTACGCAGGGCTTCTCCAGACGCGGCTTTCTCAAAGCGACAGGCTACGGCTCAATGGCTGCTATCGCATTGGGAGCCCTGGGTCCAATGTCCAAAGTTTTCGCAGCGGGTGAGCCAATCAAAACCATCCGCCCCGGTTATCTGACCGCTGCGTGCCTTGGGGAAATGCCCTTGGGCGCTGTGCGTGATGGAATTCCTGTTGGCACTGACCTTGAGTTGCTTAAAGTTATTGCCGACCGACTAGAGCTGAAGCTGGATGTTCAGACCATGGGCTTCCCAGCGGTTGTTGAGGCCGTTCGTTCAGGTCGTGCAGATTGGTTCGGCGGTAACTTTGCCTGGAACCCCATGCGGTCGAAAATTTTGCTGCTGACTGACTCGGTTTTCTACACCAGCGCCTACCTGCTGATGCGTGATGAAGAGCCTTTTACTGCGTCAATGACGGTGGATGATCTAAAGGGTCGCACCATCGGTAGCTATACCGGCTACTTCTCGATACCTGACATGAAAAAAGTGCCGGGTGTGAAAGAGGTCAAGCTGTATGACGGTACTGATGCCTGCCTTCGTGATGTCCGGGCCGGGCGCCTAGACTTTGCTGTGCTCGACGCCCCAACCATCGACTACATGATCCTTCAGGACCCGAGCCTGAAGCTGAAGCAAGTACCTATCGTTTTCGATGAAAAATACCCAGCCTTGACCGGCAAGTTCGAGGCGATCTGGGGCATTCATCCGCAAAACCAAGACCTGTTCGATGCCGTCAACCAAGGTCTTCGCTGGATGAAGTCTACTCATCAGATCAAGCCTATCCTCGCCAAATACGGCATCAAAAATGACGACTATCTTGTGCCGATGGCCAAGGATGGTCGACTCGGCGTAGACCGAGATGAGAAAGGCAATGTTATCGGACCTTTCAAGCACGAACCTCGCGACTTTAGCCAAGCCTTCGCCTGAAACAGCGCTGCTTTTAACACCTGCCTCATCACTGACGGATAACGCTCATGGCTGTAATGAACCCACTGGTGCGCGTCGAGGGTTTACACAAATCCTTCGGCAGTTTGAACGTACTCAAAGGCATCGACCTTACCGTGCAACAGGGCCAGAAGATTTCGCTCATTGGACCCAGTGGGTCTGGCAAGACCACGTTACTTCGCTGCATCAATTATCTGGAGGAGCCCACTCAGGGCAGTATCTACCTGGATAACGAGCTGATCGGCCAGCGGCTCGTGGGTAACCGCAAGGTGCCCATGGGTGACAAGGATCTGGCCCGGATGCGTGCCGAAATGGGCATGGTCTTCCAGCGCTTCAATCTGTTCCCGCACCTTACCGTCCTGGAGAACATCATCCTCGGCCCCATGAAGGTACAGAAACGCGAGAGGAGAGAGGCAGTCGCTCATGCTGAAGAGCTTTTGAAGAAAGTCGGCATGCTAGCAAAGCGTGATGCCTACCCTGAGCAGCTTTCTGGTGGGCAGCAGCAACGGATCGCAATAGCGCGCTCGTTGGCAATGCGACCCAAGCTGATGCTGTTTGATGAGGCGACTTCTGCGCTCGACCCGGAGTTGGTCGGTGAAGTGCTGAACGTGATGCGAAGTCTTGCGGATGAAGGGATGACGATGATTATCGTCACTCATGAAATGCGTTTTGCTGAAAGCGTTTCTGATCATGTGGTGTTCATGGCCGATGGGAACATCATCGAGCAGGGGCTTCCTCGGCAGATTTTCCATGACAGCGAACTCGAACGGACTCGCTCGTTCATTCGAGCCGTTCAGGAGCACTGATCATGGTTGATAGCAGTGCCTTCGGCAAAGCCTTCGAGATGTTGCCGTATTTTCTGAACGTGCTCGGCGTAGGCGCGCTGACCACAGTCGGGTTGACCTTGGCTGCTTTCGTAGTCGCCGCAGTGCTAGGTTTTTGTCTGGCGTTGATGCGGCTTTCACGCCACCGTACGCTGGGTGTTCTCGCAAGCTGCTACCTGGAGATATTTCGCAATATCCCGATCCTGACGCAGCTGTTTATCCTGTATTTCGGCCTTACCTACATAGGCATCACATTACCTGCCGTCGGAGCCGCCATCATCGGGTTCGGACTGAACGGTGCCGCGATCCTGTCCGAGGTTTTCAGGTCCAGCATCAAGACTATCGACAAAGGACAGGCCGAAGCGGCGTATTCCATCGGAATGACTCGCAGCATGGCAATGCGCATCATCGTGCTGCCCCAGGCTTTCAAGATTTCCATTCCCGGGATGGCGAATTTTGCCATCGGTTTGCTCAAAGACACCTCATTGGCATCCGCTGCGGCGGTTCCAGAGATGACCTTCAAGGCAAAAATGCTGGTGAGTGAAACCTATCAAACCAACCTTATCTACTTTCTGCTGGCGATCATCTACCTCGCGTTGAGCCTGTTTATTGCCTATTGGGCCTCTCGTACCGAGCGCCGCTTGAACGTCGTCAAGGAGAACTGAGATGGGATACGGCGAACTGTGGAATGCAACCCACGTAGAACTTCTGGCTGCCGCACTCGCCACCTTGCAAATGGCAATCGGTGCGCTGGTAATCGGGTTGATTGTGGGGTTGGTCCTTGCCTTGGCCAGACGCTCATCAAGCGCTCCACTCAGGCGTGCTGCCTCGATCTATATCGAGGTCTTCAGAGGAACGCCCGCGCTGGTACAGCTGTTCATCATTTACTTCAGCCTCACGGCTGTGGGGATCGAATTCAGCTCATTCATCGCCGCGATCATTGGCTTGGGGTTGAACGCGGCTGCATACCTCGCCGAGATCTACCGTGCAGGTCTGGAAGCGGTGCCGAAGGGGCAGGTTGAAGCAGCCAAGGCCATCGGGATGCCGCGGGCGCAGGTGATGAGGTGGGTAGTACTTCCTCAAGCCATCAGGATCGTGCTTGCACCGATTGGCAACGTCGCTATTTCGCTCTTGAAGGACACCTCCGTCGCGTCGCTGATCGCGGCTCCAGATCTAATGCTGAGGGCACAGGATCTCAGCGCGGTGTACTTCATGCCATTGGAAACCTACATCCTGGTGGGCGCGATGTATTTCGCCCTGTGTTTCCCGCTTTCTCTCGGCGTTCGATTCCTTGAGCGCAAGGGCAAGCGCTAACAGCAACTACTCCCGGTAAATTCGCTCAGCCAAAGGCGGGGCGGATTTCAAAGCACGCCTTTTCAAAGGGGTCAGGCTATCACCGGACCTCTGTTTGCGTGGCTGGCATGAAGTAAGAGGATTTTGAGATATGGCTCAATTTGCCCACACAGTAGGTGGTCAGGTCTGGCGATTCGACAGTTTGCGTGAGCTGCTGGCTAAAGCCTCCCCTGCACGCTCTGGCGATTATCTCGCGGGAGTTGCCGCAGACAGTGCTGCCGAGCGCGTGGCAGCTCAAATGGCATTGGCAGATGTGCCGCTAAAGTACTTCCTCAACGAGTCGGTGATCCCATACGAAAAGGATGAGGTCACGCGGCTGATAGTTGATACCCATGATGTGGGTGCGTTTTCGGTCGTCAGTCATATGACGGTGGGTGGACTACGGAATTGGTTGTTAAGCGACGATGCAGATGAGTCTGCACTGCGGCTTTTAGCGCCAGGTCTGACCCCGGAGATGGCTGCTGCCGTTTCCAAAATCATGCGTGTTCAAGACCTCGTACTGGTAGCCAGCAAGATTCGCGTCATCACTCGCTTTCGGAACACGATGGGGTTGCGTGGACGCATGTCCACAAGGTTGCAACCCAACCATCCAACGGATGATCCCGCTGGCATTGCAGCCAGTGTTCTGGATGGGCTCCTGTACGGGAACGGTGATGCGATGATCGGCATCAACCCCGCTACCGACAGCATGAGTTCAATCATCGCGCTGGTGGAAATGCTCGACGCAGTGATTCAACGCTATGACATTCCCACTCAGTCTTGTGTTCTGACGCATGTCACCAGCTCCATTGCGGCAATCGAGCGCGGAGCGCCTCTGGATCTGGTTTTCCAGTCTATCGCGGGCACTGAGGCGGCAAATACCAGTTTTGGTATCAGTCTCAAGATCCTCGAAGAAGGATACCAGGCAGGGCTGAGCCTGAAGCGGGGGTCTGTCGGCGACAACGTAATGTATTTCGAGACTGGCCAGGGTAGTGCTTTGTCAGCAAACGCTCACCATGGTTGCGATCAGCAGACGTGTGAGGCAAGGGCCTATGCAGTTGCTCGCCACTACAAGCCGTTTTTGGTGAATACAGTGGTTGGCTTCATCGGTCCTGAATATCTTTACAACGGCAAGCAAATCATTCGCGCCGGTCTTGAGGACCACTTTTGCGCCAAATTACTGGGAGTGCCGATGGGGTGTGACATTTGTTACACAAACCACGCTGAGGCGGACCAGGATGACATGGACACATTGTTGACCTTGCTGGGCTCGGCTGGAATCAATTTCATCATGGGAATTCCAGGCTCGGATGACGTCATGCTCAATTATCAGACGACCTCTTTTCACGATGCACTCTACGCCCGGAAGCTTTTGGGCTTGAGGCCTGCACCAGAGTTCGAGCAGTGGCTGAGCAGAACGGGGATTCTTCACCAGAACGGACAATCTTTGACCATGGGGACTGATTTACCGCCCGCTTTCCGCCATGCATTGGCGCAGTTGTGATCTCTGTCCATTACAAAGCGAGCTGGTGATGCCCAAGTCTCCTATTACCGAAAATGCGTGGCAGCAGCTGCGTCAGCTAACGTCAGCAAGGATCGCGCTCGGGCGAGTGGGCACCAGCTTGCCTACCGAACCGCAATTGGATTTTCAGTTCGCTCACGCCATGGCGCGTGATGCGGTGCACACGCCCTTGAACTGCGATGCACTAGCTGATTCTCTGGCAGGACTCGGCTTTGAGTGCCTTCAGCTTCACAGTGCGGCTAAAGATCGAGACACCTACCTGCAACGGCCAGATCTAGGCCGAAGATTATCGGAGCATTCAGCTGATCTGTTGCGGGAGTACAGATCTTCTAAGGAAGACCACTATGATTTGGCGATTGTTGTAGCTGACGGGCTTTCTGCATTGGCCATCCAGCGTCACACGCTGCCGTTCCTGAAACGTCTTTATGGTGACGTTTCAGAAGGCTGGAAAGTCGCGCCAGTCTGTATCGTCCAGCAGGGGCGAGTCGCTGTCGCTGATGAAGTCGGTGAGCTGTTGGGTGCGAAGATGAGCCTCATTCTGGTAGGGGAACGCCCAGGACTGAGTTCACCGGACAGCCTGGGGCTCTATTTCACCTATGGGCCAAAGGTCGGCCTTACAGATGCAAGCCGCAATTGCATATCGAATGTACGTTTAGAAGGGATGGCGTATGGGAATGCTGCTTTTCGTCTCATGTACCTGATGACTGAGGCGTGTCGACGTCAGCTGTCAGGCGTGGATCTGAAGGATGAGACGGAGATACCTTCAGTAGGTGCGAGCGGTAATGGCAATTTTCTTTTGGGGTGTGCCAATAACGCCTAAGCTTGGTGTAATCGCCCCCCTCCCAGCTTTGCTGGCAGGCTAGCTTAATGTCGTCGGTAAATGCCGGGAAGAAAAGCAGATGCGACGTCAGGCGTCGCATCTGCAATTTCGATAAGATTACAGTGTCGCTGCGATTTTCTTTGCAGCTGCTTCGCTTACCCAGCCATGCCAGATTTCCGGATGCTCCTTGAAGAAAATCTTGGCCAGCTTCGGTGAGTCGATATGTTCCTTGGTCATTCGCGCCAGGTTCTGGTTGAGCAGGTCGATGGGCAGATTAACCTTCTCTAAAACCGCAACAAGCTCTGGTGCCTGCTCGTGAAAGGCTTTCGACAAACCGACCTGGATACTGATTTTCTTGTCGACACCAGGCTTTTCTTCCAGCTTCACTAGGTCCACTTGCCCCATTAACGGCGTTGGCGTCCAGTAGTAGAAAAGGATTGGCTCCGCGCGCTTATAACTCGACAGCACGGCCGCATCCAGAGCCGGACCGGTGCCGGGTCGGAAGTTGGTGTAACTCCCTTCGAGCCCATAGCTTTTCAGCATCTCGGTATTTTCAAGCTCACAGGTCCAGCCGGCCGGGCAGTTATAAAAGCGTCCTTTGCCCGGTTCCTCCTGATCCTTGAACAGCTCGGTATAGCGGGTCAGGTCGGCAATTTTTTTGAGGTCAGGCGCCTTGGCTTTGATATTGCGTTTGGCATCCCCCTCAATCAGGTATCGGGGGACATACCAGCCCTCAGTCGCACCAATGATCGGCGCGCCAACGCCAACAACTTTTCCGCTTTGGGCCGCCTTGTTCCAGACCTCACTTCGCCCCACCCACTCTTCGGCCAGAACCTGGATGTCGTTGCTGCTCAACGCACTTTCCATGGTGATGGAGTTCCCCGGAATGGTGTCGACCTGGCAGCCGTACCCTTCCTTGAGAATCGTCTGTAATACATCGGTCAGGAGCATGCCACTCTCCCAATTGAGTCCGGCAAATTTCACAGGCTTGCCTGAATCACACCATCCAGCAGCGTAGGTGGAGGCGCTACCCATTACCAACCCCATAGACAGCAGACAAGCCTTCACGCTGTTTTTCATCGTCATCATCGGCGCTCCTATGCACTGAACTACTCAAACCAGGTGTGGGCAGATGTCAGCAAAACAGGCTCAATCAGCAGTGCAGCGGCTGCGAGCGAAAAAGGTCAGGAAGATTTATATATTGTTGGAAACCAGTCTTCGCGCAGCCGTTGGCCGGTCTGCATCTCATGCCCCGGATACGGCGGCGATGTACGCCCCGGCCGCTCCAGGTAACGAATATCATCACCTACCCAACGCAACGACAACACCCGTCGCCGCTGCGCTGCCCCGTTACCCCTTGCGCCGTGCACGGTACGAAAGTCGAAAAGCACGGCGTCGCCCGGCTGCATTTCCCACTCCAGCACCGGCATTCCTTCTTCAGCGTCAGGGTCAGGGGCGTCCCGGTAACCTTCGGCACCTTTGTAGAAATCACTTTGATCAGCCCAGTGCACCGGCCTGATCCCTTTCTCACAGCGATGCGAACCGGGCAGCAGCCTCAACGTCGATTCACGTACCGGATCGACAGGAATCCAGAAGCTTACCGACTGGCTGCCGTCAAGAAAGTAATACGGAATATCCTGATGCCAGGGCGTCGCTTTCTGCGCGCCAGGCTCCTTGACCAGGACATGGTCGTGGAAGAACTGTGCGCTGGAGGATCGCATCACCTGGGCGGCAATCGAAGCAGCGGGCGACTCCTCAACCATCGCACGAAAGCCCTCGATGCGCTCCCAGTTGCAGTAGTCGTCGAAAAAACCACCTGATGCGTCGCCCTGCTCGACATACCGGCTCGCATAAACACCAGGCTCGGCGAGATTCTGCTCGATGCCCGCTGCGATCCGGTCTATCCAGCCACTGAAAATGCCCCTTAAGCACACCGCGCCATCGCGCTGAAAAGCTTCGATGTCCTGTTGATCAACGGTGTATTCACTGTGCGTCATGACCTGAGACTCCCTGGAAAAAAGGTGGGCACAGGACAAATATTCCATGAGTATCAGTTAAGATAAAATAATATGTATTGATTTATCACCCAAGAAAACCTTATGAACTTCACACTCCGACAATTGCGCTATGCAATCGCTGCGGCCAAACACAGCAATCTCACGCTTGCAGCCGAGGAACTGCATGTTTCTCAGCCATCAATATCCACGGCGATAACAGAGCTTGAAGGCCTCTTTGGCCAACCTTTGTTTGTTCGCCAGCGCGGGTTGGGTGTATCTCTGACGCCCTTTGGCCGTACTGTGATGACTCAGGCAAAGCGTGTTCTGGCAGAAGCACAAGGCTTTGCAGACATCGGAAGTGAAGGCAGCGATCTCGCTGGAGAATTGGTAATCGGTTGCTACGCAGACCTGGCACCTTACTGCCTTCCGCAGATCCTCAAGCGTCTCCAACTCGAGTGTCCTCGCGTCTTGGTCGACATGCGCGAAGGTGGTTTTGAATACCTTGGAAAGCGGCTCGGCGAAGGTACACTGGAACTGGCACTGACTTACGATCTGGGCCTGCCCACCAATACTGAACGTTTGGAACTCTGCCAGTTGACTGCTCACGCGTTGCTGGCCGCTGATCACCCATTAGCCAACGAGTCACAAGTCAGTATCGAAGCACTCAGCGCATGCAATCTGGTGGTAACGGATCAGACTCATAGCTGGCAGCACGTGCTGGATCTGTTCAATATCTTCGGCCTTGTCCCCGAGAACGTCACCCGGGCTCATAGCTTCGAATTTCAGCGCAGTCTGGTAGCCAATGGGTTTGGTGTAGCTCTGACCTATACCAGGCCCTTCGGTGACCGAAGCTACGATGGCTTGCCTCTGGTCTGTCGCCCCATCAAGCAAGCACTTCCGCCTCAGCGAATCGTCCTGGCCTATGACCAGCGTTACCCTCTAACCCCAGCGGCAGAAGCATTCAAAGCGAAGGCTCTGGAGTGGTTCTCGGAGCGGCAGACATTTTCATCAATCTAACGCGGTCATATGAATCGGGAGACAGCATCCAGGGTCAGTTACCTACCATTCGCATAGAATGATCGGCGCACTGTTGACCAATGGATTTCCCATGGCTTTTGCGGTTGAGACGGACAGAATCGACGCAGGGCTATCGCAAGACTCGGAGCGAAGCTTACAGACCTCAGAGCTTACGTCTTTTTGATAGACACGCTATGAATTAGCCAAGCCCTGTGGACAAAACCTTTTGTGAATGACGGCCAAGCTACATCATTGGAGGGGGGGGGCGGAATCGAACGCTTGCAGAATGCAAAAGAGACAAAAAAGAAGTAGTGACCGAAGTAGTGACTGATTTGCCGTGCCGTACAAGAAACCAATAAAAAACCCTGCAAAATATGGTGTCCCAGGGCAGGTTCGAACTGCCAACCTTCCCCTTAGGAGGGGGATGCTCTATCCAATTGAGCTACTGAGACACTGAGTTGCCAGCACACCGACTGGTGCCAGCGAGGACGGCGTGCATGTTAACGGCATGGAGGGATTTTGTCATGTCGTCATTACCTCCGGTAATCGTAGTCCACATCCCGGCGTAGAGCGTTTGCAGGCATGGTCGTGCATTTTGCATTACCCCAAAAAGCCATCATTGCAAAACGCAATATCCAGCCGCCTAAAAACAAACACAAGCCATTGTTTTATAAGGATTTTTTATTGAAATAAAATTGGCATGCAGGCTGCATTATCAGTGCATGTGACGACACTCCACGCAAGGTACCTGAAAATGAACATGACTCTCTCAGTGTTGAATGCAGCCGCTCTGGTAGCTCTGGTGGCATTTCATTTTCAGGACACGCGCATTCAGGACGACCAGATAACCAAGCATGCTCAGCCCCATGAGGTGATCCGTCAGGCACCGCAACTGGCGGTCATGGGTGACAGGCGCTTCAATGCAGCTACGCTGGGTCATGAGGTCAAGGAAGCCCCGCTGCCAAATCGTGCTGAAGAGCGTTGGGTCTTCTGAGATCGTCACATAGCCCACCTTCACGAGAGAGTAGCCATGTCAAAATCCGCATTGTCATTCATGATCCTGGCACTGATGGCTGTTGCCGTTGATCTTCTTCTCCCTGAGCAGGCGTATGTATTGAATATCGCCTCGAAAATCGCCGCCGGGATGTTTGGCAGTCTTTTTGTAGCGGCCATGGTCATTGGGCGTCGCTTCAAGTTCGATCCGGTTCTGCGCTGACTGATACACGCTGATGGTTGTACTGGTCGGTAGGGCTGCACGCCATTGCTGACTGGGTCATCGGCTTCTTGAAGTACTGTTCCCCTCCCCCGCCATAGCACGCCCGTCGGCATTCTTCGTCTTGTTGCGGATAAGCATCTAAGCTGAAGACAGATAGCCATCATGGCAAAAAGTAGTCAGGCGTTCGTCGTGTCACCTGAATGAGCAGGAATTGGCAAGCTTTGCAAAACCTCTCGCAATTCTGACAATTGGTGCTGGCTAAACGCCTTTATCTGAGTCAATATTTGTCACAGAATTGACGCCAAGGATTCGACGTAATAGGGCATGATGCCTCACCCTTTGGATAACTCGGTTGGAACATTTGGCCAAAACGACTGTCCCATAATGGCAATCTGGCGGCCACTTGCGAGAACCGCTTCCCCCTGAACTAACCGGTTAAATATATGAGCCCTATGAAACAGGCTACTTATTCCAGCCGCACGGCTGACAAGTTCGTCGTTCGCCTACCAGATGGCATGCGTAATCGTGTGCAAGAGGTAGCCAAAAACCATCACCGCAGCATGAACTCGGAAATCATCGCTCGACTCGAGCAGAGCCTGATTCAGGAAGGTGCACTTGGCGATGAGCCAAATCTGCGTCTTGATAGTCCTGAGCTGTCCCTGCACGAACGCGAGCTGCTGCAGCGTTTTCGTCAACTCTCACACCGCCAGCAGAATGCACTGGTGTCCCTGATCGCTCACGACACGGAACTTGCTTCAGAAGAGTCGTAAGAAATCAGAGAAAAAAAGCATTCAAGCCAGCGAAAGCTGGCTTTTTTATTGTGGTCCCCTCTCCAAATGCCTATAAGATTATTTCCTATAGGTATGCATCTCATGATCACTGCTCCCGAGGCGATGATTGTTCGTGCATCGCGATCATCAAATCCTCCAAGGAGCCACGAAATGCTTGCCAAAGCCTTCGTACCCCTGATGCTGGTCACCTCGATGAGCGAGGCCGCCCAGACCGTCAAGGTGTTCAACTGGGAGGATTACTTTGCTCCGGACACACTGAAAAACTTTCAGAAAGACACCGGCATTGAAGCCACCTATGACACCTACGACGGCAACGAGACTCTGGACGAAAAGCTCAGGGCCAGGCATTCCGGTTACGACATCGTGGTGCCGTCGAGTCATTTCATGGGTGTCCAGATTCAGCGCGGCGACCTGAAGAAGCTGGACAAAAGCCAGCTACCCAACTGGAAAAACCTCAACCCGGTTCTGCTCAAGGTGCTCAGAGGCATCGATCCGGGCAACGAGCATGCTTTTCCCTATCTGTGGGGGACCACCGGCATTGGCTACAACGTGACCAAGGTCAAGGCTGCTCTGGGCAACGATGCGCCGCTCGACTCGTGGGACCTGGTCTTCAAGCCCGAGAACATGAAAAAGCTGGCTCAATGCGGTGTTGCCTTTATCGACAGCGCGCCCAGTGTCTTGCCCATCGCACTCAACTACCTGCAGTTGCCTCCACAAAGCGAAGTCGCCGGGGATTACACCAAGGCCAAAGCGGCCTTGATGGCGATACAGCCTTACGTGAGCTACTTCCATTCAACCAACTACATAGCAGACCTGGCCAGCGGCAAGATCTGTGTGGCGGTCGGGTATTCAGGAGATGTCATGCTGGCAGAGCGCAAAGCGAAGGAAACAGGCAGCGGCATCGACATCAACTATGTGATCCCCAAGGAAGGCGCGCCGATGTGGTTCGATATGGTCGCCATGCCTGTCGATGCCCCCAATGAAAAAGCCGCGTACGCCTTCATGAACTACCTGTTGGCACCCAAGGTGATCGCCGGCATCTCCAACTATCTGCACTATGCGAATGGCAACGAGAAGTCAGAAGCACTGCTGGACGTAGCAGTGCACAGCGACCCCAGAATCTACCCCGACGAAGAAACCTTCGGCACCCTGTTCGCCCAAAAAGCGATACCTGCCGACAGTGAAGCGCTGAGGCTGCGCACATGGAAAGAAGTCAAAGCCGGGCAATGATCAGTTGTGACCCCCGAAAACAAAAAACCGCCTGAACAGGCGGTTTTTTTATGGTGACGGTTATCAAAGCAGAAAGATGGTCGCCAACCCCAGGAAAATGAAGAACCCGCCACTGTCAGTCATCGCAGTGATCATGACACTCGCCCCCATGGCCGGATCGCGCCCAAGGCGTGCGAGCGTCATGGGAATCAGGACACCCATGAAAGCGGCCAGCAGCAAGTTGAGCGTCATGGCAGCCGTCATGACCACGCCCAGTGACCAACTGTCGTAGAGCACATAAGCCACCACACCAATGACCCCGCCCCATATCAGGCCATTGAGCAACGCAACCGCCAGCTCCTTGCGTAACAGGCGCGAGGTATTGCCGGTGCTGACCTGGTCCAGCGCCATGGCGCGCACGATCATGGTAATGGTCTGGTTCCCCGAGTTGCCGCCGATGCCGGCCACAATCGGCATCAATGCCGCCAGAGCCACCAGCTTCTCGATCGAACCTTCAAACAGGCCGATCACACGCGAAGCCAGAAACGCCGTGATCAGATTGACCGCCAGCCAGGCCCAGCGGTTACGCAGCGAGCGCCATACGGAAGCGAAGATGTCTTCTTCTTCACGCAGACCCGCCATGCTGAGGACTTCGCTCTCGCTCTCCTCACGAATCAGGTCGACCATTTCGTCGATGGTCAGACGGCCGATCAGCTTGCCGCTCTTGTCGACCACCGGCGTGGAAATCAGGTCATAACGCTCGAATGCCTGGGCAGCGTCGTAGGCATCGTCTTCCGGGTGAAAACTGACAGGGTCGTCAGCCATGACTTCACCGACCTGCTTGTCGGGGTCATTGACCAACAGACGCTTGATCGGCAGCACGCCCTTGAGAACGCCGTCATGATCAACCACGAAGAGTTTGTCGGTGTGGCTCGGCAGCTCCTTCAAACGCCGCAGGTAACGCAATACGACTTCCAGGCTGACATCCTCACGGATGGTCACCATCTCGAAGTCCATGAGCGCACCGACCTGCTCCTCGTCGTAGGAAAGCGCGGAGCGGACACGCTCGCGCTGCTGGACGTCCAGCGCTTCCATCAGCTCATGAACGACATCGCGAGGCAGCTCAGGCGCCAGGTCAGCGAGTTCGTCGGCGTCCATCTCCCTGGCCGCCGCCAGCAACTCGTGATCGTCCATGTCGGCGATCAGGGTTTCCCGGACGGAGTCGGACACTTCAAGGAGGATATCGCCGTCACGCTCAGCCTTGACCAATTGCCAGACAGTCAGGCGCTCCTCAAGAGGCAATGCCTCGAGGATGTAGGCGACGTCAGCAGAGTGCAGGTCATCGAGCTTGCGTTGCAGCTCGACCAGGTTCTGACGATGAACGAGGTTTTCTACGCGATCCTGATTCTGACCTTCCTGGCGATGGATCAGGTCTTCGACCACACGCTGGCGCTGCAGCAGATCGACCACTTGAGCAAGGCGATCCTGCAAGCTTTCCTGCGTTTTTTTTACTTCTATTTCAGTCATAGGCGAACTCCACTCCCAGCAGCGGAGCACGCCGGGAGGATCAATCAGTTGATTCTTGATTGGTGAAACGAGCTATTGAGTAACTACTGGGTAAGTCCATGGAGGTATTCCACAAGCCCCGGCGGGGCTGACGGGCGCAATGATACACCGCTTTGAGCGGATCGCACGCGAGAAAATTCAGGCAAGAACAGGCGCTTGCGAGGCAAACCTGAAGATTTTGCGAGGCAACGAAGTTACGACGTCACATTCAGCGAAGAAAACACGCTCGCCGGGGAGCAAGCCCCTGACTAGGATGACGAACCACGTCATGGAGGACTCGGCAATGCGTATCACGCCTCGCCTTTTGTTATGGAGCAACCTGCTCTGCCTGCCGTTTTACACACAAGCCAATACGGTTCAGCGCTGCGAAGACCCGACCGGCAAGATCACGTTCACCACCCTGGGTTGTCCGGTCGGCCACACCAGCCAGTTGCAGGAAGCCTTCAATGCACCTCCCGGAAGCATAACGCCCCTTCTTCCGAGCGCAGACAGGCGAAGCACTCAGGCCAGCAAGGAAATAGTGGTGGTCGGCCAGCAGGAAGATGGCTGTGGCAATCGCCTGAGCCCGGAACAGCGTCGGCAGGCCATCATCAACCAGCGCACGCCGCCCGGCATGACCAAACGAGATGTGGAAAGCCTGCTGGGCCGCCCGGACAAGATCACAAACCGCAACGGAGAGCTGCGCTACACCTACAACCTGAAAAAGGGTCGCAGCAACAATGTGACATTCGATGAAAACGGATGCGTGAAAGGAAAACGCTAGAAAGCAAAAAGCCCACATCTTTCGATGTGGGCTTTCTGGTGTATGGTGCACTCGACAGGATTCGAACCTGTGACCGCTCGGTTCGTAGCCGAGTACTCTATCCAGCTGAGCTACGAGTGCATTGGTATTTTTATACCAGATCACCTCTGGTTGAAGCCGATTATCTGGAAGTCTGTATTTGACTACATCAGACCAGTTAACCTTAAATGGTGCACTCGACAGGATTCGAACCTGTGACCGCTCGGTTCGTAGCCGAGTACTCTATCCAGCTGAGCTACGAGTGCATGTGTTGGTGCCGCGCATTATAGGTCGTTAAATCATTTTGTAAAGCACTTTTTCTAGTAATTTCAACAACTTACAGAAGAAGCCAGATCCAACGCACTACAGAAATAATGGCGGAGAACGGGGGATTCGAACCCCCGACACCCTTGTGAGGTGTACTCCCTTAGCAGGGGAGCGCCTTCGGCCACTCGGCCAGCTCTCCGCAACACGGGGCGTATAATAACCACCCTTTTCCCCGTTTGCAAACCAAAAATTCAATAAAAATTAATGGCTTGGTTCTTCGTCCTTCTCTTTCTTTATGCGCAGGTAAATTTCTTCACGATGCACAGCGACTTCCTTGGGCGCATTGACACCAATTCGCACTTGATTACCTTTGACGCCGAGCACAGTCACAGTGATTTCACCATCACCAATGATCAGGCTTTCTGCGCACCGACGAGTCAGAATCAGCATACCTTTCTCCTTATGCATTTCAGGAACAACAGTCTGCAAAACCAGTAGGCATCAGCCTGCGACGAATAAGCCACGGCCAAGCCTGAGTATTGACTAGCGCGAAGAAAAGAACAGTCTTTGCGCGCAGCACAGGAAAACGAAAGGCGCGGTCAGACCGCGCCCTCCTGGCAGATCACTCACCCTGCCGAGGAGCATCCAGCTCGAAAGCCGTGTGCAATGCGCGCACAGCCAGTTCCAGGTACTTCTCTTCAATCACCACAGAAACCTTGATTTCCGATGTGGAGATCATCTGGATGTTGATGCCTTCCTTTGCCAGGGCTTCGAACATGCGGCTGGCGACACCTGCGTGGGAACGCATGCCGACGCCGACGATGGAAACCTTGGCAATCTTGGTATCGCCGGAAACTTCACGAGCGCCGATTTCGCGGGCGGTGGTTTCCAGAACCTGCAATGCCGACTGGTAGTCGTTGCGATGGATCGTGAAGGTGAAATCGGTGGTGTTATCGTGGGCGACATTCTGCACGATCATGTCGACTTCGATATTGGCGGCACTGATCGGGCCGAGAATCTTGAAGGCAACACCCGGCGTGTCTGGCACACCACGGATAGTCAGCTTGGCTTCATCGCGGTTGAAGGCGATGCCGGAAATGATCGGCTGTTCCATGGATTCCTCTTCATCAATGGTAATGAGGGTGCCCGGCCCCTCCTTGAAGCTGTGCAGAACGCGCAGCGGGACGTTGTATTTGCCTGCGAACTCTACGGCACGGATCTGCAGCACCTTGGAACCGAGGCTGGCCATTTCCAGCATCTCTTCAAAAGTGATCTTGTCCAGACGCTGAGCTTGCGAAACCACACGCGGATCGGTGGTGTACACGCCATCCACGTCGGTGTAGATCTGGCATTCATCAGCCTTCAAGGCTGCTGCCAGCGCCACGCCCGTCGTATCGGAACCGCCACGACCCAGGGTCGTGATATTGCCGTTTTCGTCGACACCCTGGAAACCGGCGACCACCACGACACGGCCGGCCTTCAGGTCGGAACGGATCTTCTGATCGTCGATCTGCAGGATACGGGCCTTGTTGTGTGCGCTGTCGGTCAGGATACGCACCTGATTGCCGGTGTAGGACACCGCCGGCACGCCGCGCTTCATCAATGCCATTGCCAGCAAGGCAATGGTCACCTGTTCGCCGGTGGACACGATCACATCCAGCTCACGAGGAACCGGCTGATCGCTGATCTGTCTGGCCAGCTCAATCAGGCGATTGGTTTCGCCGCTCATGGCCGACAATACGACCACCAGATCATCGCCCGCTTCGCGGAACTTCTTAACCTTGTCGGCCACCTGCTCGATACGCTCTACAGAGCCAACCGAGGTGCCTCCAAATTTCTGTACGATCAAAGCCATCTCAAAGCCGCCTCAGAACCCGTTAAGGGCACCCATTAACATTCAAATCCAAGTGCCGGGCCTGTCATGCACTGACAAGCCTGGAGGTTCGACTCAAATACCCTGCTCTACAAAAGGAGCGGCCAGAGCCAACGCTGTATCCAGCGCCGCGGCATCCACACCACCACCTTGAGCCATGTCAGGACGCCCGCCACCTTTACCACCCACGGCAGCGGCCGCTTGCTTCATCAAATCACCGGCTTTGAGTTGGCCAGTCAGGTCCTTGGTCACGCCTGCAACCAAGACAACCTTGTCTTCATGAACACTGCCGAGCAGGATCACTGCGCGGCCGAGCTTGTTCTTCAACTGGTCGACCAGCGCCAACAGCGCCTTGCCATCCTGACCATCCAGGCGAGTGGCCAGGACCTTGACCCCTTTGACATCCAGGGCAGCGGCAGACAGATCGTCGCCCGCCGCACTGGCGGCCTTGGCCTGCAGTTGTTCCAGTTGTTTTTCCAATTGACGGTTGCGCTCCAGCACAGCCGACAGTTTGTCCAGCAGGTTGTCGCGATTCCCTTTGACCAGGGTAGCGGCTTCCTTGAGTTGATCTTCAGCCGAGTTCAGCCAGGCCAGTGCGGCTGCACCGGTCACGGCTTCGATACGACGCACGCCTGCAGCCACGCCGCCTTCGCTGACGATCTTGAACAGCGCGATATCGCCGGTACGGTTGGCGTGAATACCGCCACACAGTTCAACGGAGAACTCACCGCCCATGCTCAGTACGCGCACGCTGTCGCCGTACTTCTCGCCGAACAGCGCCATGGCGCCCTTCTTCCTGGCGGTTTCGATGTCGGTTTCTTCGGTGACCACCGCAGTGTTCTTGCGCACTTCGGCGTTGACGATATCTTCCAGGGCACGCAGTTGCTCGGGCTTGATGGCCTCGAAGTGGCTGAAGTCGAAGCGCAGACGCTGACTGTCCACCAGCGAGCCCTTCTGCTGAACGTGCTCGCCCAGCACCTGACGCAATGCCGCGTGCAGCAGGTGAGTGGCCGAGTGGTTCAGGGAAGTCGCCTGACGCACTTCGGCAGCTACCTGGGTTTCAAGCTTTTCACCGACTTTCAGGCTGCCAGACGCCACAACGCCGTGGTGCAGGAATGCGCCGCCGGTCTTGGTGGTATCGCGCACGTCGAAACGTACGGCGCCAGCCTGCAGGTAACCGCTGTCACCGATTTGGCCACCCGATTCGGCATAGAACGGCGTGGTGTCGAGAATCACGACGCCCTCTTCGCCTTCGCTCAACTGCTCGACCGACTGACCGTCCTTATAAAGAGCAACGACCTGTGCAGCACCGCTGGTGGCGGTATAGCCAGTGAACTGTGTAGCGACATCAACCTTGACCAGACTGTTGTAGTCCATGCCGAACGAACTGGCGGAACGGGCACGCTCACGCTGGGCGTCCATCTCGCGCTCGAAACCTGCCTCGTCGAGGGTCAGGTTGCGTTCACGGGCGATATCCCCTGTCAGGTCCATCGGGAAACCGTAGGTGTCGTACAGCTTGAACACGACTTCGCCCGGTACCACAGAGCCTTTGAGCTCGGCCAGATCCTGCTCGAGGATTTTCAGGCCCTGCTCCAGGGTCTTGGCGAACTGCTCTTCTTCAGCCTTGAGCACACGCTCGATGTGCGCCTGCTGCTGAGTCAGTTCCGGGAATGCTGTGCCCATCTCGGCAACCAGAGCGGCCACGATCTGATGGAAGAAGCTGCCCTTGGCGCCCAGCTTGTTGCCGTGGCGGCAGGCCCGACGAATGATGCGGCGCAATACATAACCACGGCCTTCGTTGGACGGCAGTACGCCATCGGCAATCAGGAAGCCGCAGGAGCGAATGTGATCCGCCACGACCTTGAGCGATGCCTGATTGTCGTTGCTGCAACCGATGGCCTTGGCCGAAGCGGCCAGCAGGCTCTGGAACAGGTCGATTTCGTAGTTGGAGTGCACGTGCTGCAAGACAGCGCTGACACGCTCCAGGCCCATGCCGGTATCCACCGACGGCGCTGGCAGCGGGTGCAGTACACCATCGGCAGTACGGTTGAACTGCATGAAAACGTTGTTCCAGATTTCGATGTAACGGTCGCCGTCTTCTTCAGGCGAGCCCGGTGGGCCACCCCAGATTTCAGGGCCATGATCGAAGAAAATCTCGGAGCAAGGACCGCACGGGCCGGTATCGCCCATGGTCCAGAAGTTGTCGGACGCGTAAGGCGCGCCTTTGTTGTCGCCGATACGAACCATGCGCTCGGCCGGAACGCCGATGTCTTTGGTCCAGATATCGTAGGCTTCGTCATCGGTGGCGTAGACCGTGACCCAGAGTTTTTCCTTGGGCAGGTTCAGCCACTTTTCAGAGGTGAGGAAGGTCCAGGCGTAAGTGATCGCGTCGCGCTTGAAATAGTCACCGAAGCTGAAGTTGCCCAGCATTTCGAAGAATGTGTGGTGACGGGCGGTGTAGCCGACGTTCTCCAGGTCGTTGTGCTTGCCACCGGCACGCACGCACTTCTGACTGGTGACAGCGCGGGTGTAGGCACGCTTTTCCTGGCCCAGGAAGCAATCCTTGAACTGGTTCATGCCTGCGTTGGTGAACAGCAGGGTTGGGTCATTGCCCGGAATCAAGGAGCTGGAGGCGACACGTGTGTGGCCTTGCTCTTCGAAGAAGCCAAGGAAGGCTTCACGGATTTCTGCGCTTTTCATAGGTTCTTCCACGGAGACTGCGGCCAGAGGCAGTGCATAACGTCAAAATGACGTAGCGACGGCAAAGGGCCGCATTATATAGGCGTTGCGTCCTCGGTACAGCGTGTTTGTACGATAGAAACCAGTAACTGGACTATCGGCATCTTATATGCGTGAAAACTCAGCGAATACTGCGATGACACGCTCAAGCTGGTCACGGGACACATTCAGATGCGTGACCATGCGCAGACGTGGCGCGGCGCTGAGCTTGATGTCGCGTTCGGCACAGAATACCTTGAGCGAATCGGCACGCTCGCCCATTTGCACATACACCATGTTGGTCTGCACAGGCTCGACTTCGTACCCAAGCTCGCTAAGCCCTGCTGCCAGGAATGCCGCATTGGCGTGGTCGTCGGCCAGTCGCTCGACCTGATGATCCAGCGCATACAGCCCGGCCGCTGCCAGAATCCCGGCCTGACGCATGCCCCCACCGACCATCTTGCGCAGGCGACGGGCCTTGGCGATCAGCTCCGGGGAGCCGCACAGCACAGAACCCACTGGCGCGCCGAGCCCTTTGGACAGGCACACAGACACCGAATCGAAATGGCGAGTGATTTCCCGGGCATCGACGCCCAGCCTGACCGCCGCGTTGTATAAACGCGCACCGTCCAGATGCAGAGACAAGCCGTGCTCTTCGGTGAACTTGCGCGCTGCCGCCAGATAACTCATGGGCAATACCTTGCCCTGCATGGTGTTTTCCAGGGCCAGCAAACGGGTGCGGGCAAAATGAAAGTCATCGGGCTTGATGCTGGCCAGCACCTGGCCGAGATCCAGCGAACCATCGGCCTGGACTTCCAGCGGTTGAGGCTGGATCGAACCCAGCACAGCCGCCCCGCCACCTTCGTATTTATAGGTGTGAGCCTGTTGACCGACGATGTACTCGTCACCGCGCTCGCAATGCGCCATCAAGGCCAGCAGATTGCTCATAGTGCCCGATGGGACGAACAGAGCCTCTGCAAAACCCAGACGCCTGGCCAGTGTGGCTTCAAGAAGATTGACTGTCGGGTCCTCACCATAAACATCATCCCCGACAGGCGCATGGGCCATGGCCTCAAGCATGCCCGCGGTTGGCTGGGTCACCGTGTCACTACGCAGATCGATAACAGTCACGAATACGCTCCCTGAAAACTCGAAGACCGATAATGCAGGCAACCTCAAGGTTGCAACAAGGCATTACTGAGGTTTGCCATGATAATCAAGGTCCAGGGCCTGGGGCACTCCGATCCTCTTATAAGCAAAAGGTAGGGACACCGTACGAAAGTGTCCATGCAGGATGGAAAAAACTGTGATAAAAATCCCGCCCCGACATGAACAATGTCGGCAACGTTCTCAGGGCGGGGTGTAATTCCCCACCGGCGGTAATGGCGCGCAATGCGTCTAGCCCGCGAGCGCTTGGGGAGTTTCAGGCTTGAACTGAAGCGCTTCAAGGTCAGCAGACCCGGTGTGATTCCGGGGCCGACGGTCATAGTCCGGATGAAGAGAGAACGGGATGTACCATCAGGACCGTGTGCAAACCTCTGCATGGACTACATGAGTTCATGGGGCTTTCATACGCAACCTGAATCCCTTTCGATCCAATGCCCTGTTTTTTTCATAAACAGGAGTCAGAACACGTGCAACCCACTGCAATCGACAGCAAGAGCAAAAATCACTCGAACGAACGTATCGCGTTCATCCAGGCCTGCTGGCACAAGGATATAGTAGATCAGAGCCGAAAAGGCTTCGTCGCCGAAATGGCCAACCATGGTTACACCGAGAGCGATATCGATTTCTTTGAAGTCGGCGGTGCCTTTGAAATCCCTCTGCATGCAAAACTGCTGGCCAATACCGGTCGCTACTCGGGCATCATCGCTGCCGGCCTGGTGGTGGATGGCGGCATTTACCGTCACGAGTTCGTGGCGCAATCGGTGGTCAGCGCGCTCATGCAGGTCCAGCTGGAAACCGAAGTGCCAGTTTTCTCAGTGGTCCTGACCCCGCATCATTTCCATGCAGGCGAAGAGCATCACAAATTCTTCTTCGAGCATTTCGTCCACAAGGGCGAGGAAGCCGCCAAGACCTGTGCCGACACCCTGAACAAGGTCCGCGCCCTGCGCCGTCTTGAGACGCTGCAGAAAGCCGCTAGCTGATTTTCGCGAATAAATTCGCTCCTACGCCGACTCTGCAGGAGCGAATTCATTCGCGAAGAGGCCGATGAAGTCAGACCGCCGGAACAATCAAAATCCCGGCCCGTAAACCATTCCCCACTTTTGGATTGGGGAAAATGATCCGCGCCCCTTCCTCTTCCACCACCCAGCGCGAACCACCCGCGTCTTCGGCCAGCACGTAGCCTTTTTCCAGCGGCGCAAAATTTTGCACATCGTCAGGCAAGTTCAGGATGAATGCATCGCTGCGCTTGATGATTTCCCGAGCCACGCTGAATAGCTGCAAGCCCTCCAGGTCCTCGCTCGACTCAGGCTCGACACCTTCGATCATCTGCTCCAGAACCTTGCGCAGTGCCGTGAGGTTAACCTGCTGGTTATGGCCAAATGGCCGGGCCTTGCCCAGTTCCAGCGTGAAAGACTCAGCACCGAGCTGATCGTAGGTATAGGCACTGAATACGATGGAAGGCTTGTTCTGCAGCAGCACCGCGCTCATGCCGGCAGTGCGCAGACGCGCCAGTTCACGACGGGAATGCTGTCGGCCTTCTTTCCAGGGATACAGCGCAAACTGCTCAATGGTCGAGCCTCGAATGGCGGTGTGCAGGTCGTAATGCAGGCGATAGCGGTCCGGCACGCTGAAGAAGCTGGCGGCCAGACGCTCCAGCTCGCAGGCGCGCAAGGCCTCTGAACCGCCCGCCTGTTCGTGACGACCACTGAACAGCCGGTTGACGTCCTGCTCGACATAACGTGTGCCGCGGCGCATGGCCTCGGGGTTGCCGAACAGGAACAGAATACGGGCACGCGGCTTGAGATCGCCGCGTGCGATGCTGCGGATCAATTCGTCCAGCAGCTCGATGGGGGCTGTTTCGTTACCATGGATACCGGCAGACAACAGCAAATCGGTGCCATTGTCCCGATCCTGAGGCGCACGTACTTCGAGTGCGCCCTCCCCCAGCCAGCGCATGCGTACGCCGCCGACGGTCAGTTGAGTCTTTTCCGTGGGCTCGCGCCCGGCCAGAGTCAGTTCAAGCAGTTTACCGAGGGCGAGCATAGGCGGCTCCTGATCAGTGATTGCAGTCCGGTCCGTGTACGTGACCATCTTCTTCACCAGGATCAGCCGGCTCCATTTCCAGTTGCAGGCTGACCAGGTTGGTGGCCAGTGGGCGCAACAGGAGGTTGGCGTATTCGGCATCGCCTTCTTCGACGTCGACACCGATCAGCAACTGGCCACGGCCATCTTGCTGGATCCACAGCTCTTTACCCTGCCAGAGGACGGCTACGCGGGTGCAGGAAGTTTCCAGCTGGGTGCCATCAGTGTCTTCGAGGATTAATTGCAGGGCGTCGCTCATGTTCGGATTCTCTATAAAGATGGAAATCACGCGCAGGACATAAAGGCCTGCGCGTCAGAACTTTCAAACCAGTTGAAAGGGATAAACGCTGCCCAGTTTAAGGATTTGCGTGAGCTCATCCAATGCCGTACGGCATTCGGTCAACAATTGCGGGTCGGCCAGATCGCTTTCGCTCATACGATCACGATAGTGCCTGTCGACCCATTGAGTCAGGGTTTCGTATAACGACGGGGTCATGACGACGCCGGGATTGACCGCTGCCAGCTCGGTTTCATTGAGGGCCACGCGCAAGCGCAGGCACGCCGGACCGCCGCCGTTCTGCATGCTTTGCTTGAGGTCGAAGACCTTCACTTCGCGAATCGGACCGCCATCGGCCAGCAGGCGCTGCAGGTAATTCCAGACACGAAGATTGGCCTGGCACTCCTGCGGCACGATCAGCAGCATCGAACCATCGGCGCGAGACAAAAGCTGGCTGTTGAACAGATAGGAACGCACGGCATCTTCGACCGAAACCTCGTCGCGCGGCACACAGATCGCCTGGAACAGGCCGCCTGCACGGCCGAGCTTTTCGTGCAACTCGCCCAGCATCGACTCGGTATTGAGAAACGCATCCTCGTGATAGAAAAGCACTTCGCCATTGCCTACCGCAATGACGTCGTTGTGAAACACGCCCTGATCAATCACGCTCGGGTTCTGCTGACCATAGACCACGCCGCTGTCGCTCAGGCCATGCAGACGCGCCACAGCCCTGGAAGCTTCAAGGGTCTGCCTGGCCGGGTATTTCTGCGGTGCCGGGTAGCGGGTGTCGAAAGCACTGCGCCCGAACACGAAAAACTCCACCCCCGCCTGACCATAGTCGTGGCAGAAGCGCGTGTGGTTGGCCGCCCCTTCGTCGCCGAACTGCGCAACCGCTGGCAGTGCTGCGTGATGGGCAAAATGCTGCTCATTGGCGAACATCGCTTTCAGCACACGACTGGTAGTCGGATGCTCGATGCTGCGGTGATATTTGCAGTTCAGGTTGGCCGCCGTGAAGTGCACGCGACCATCGGCCGTATCGGCACTCGGGCTGACAGTCGCGGCATTGGCGACCCACATGCTCGACGCCGAGCAACTGGCGACCAGCAGCGGCATGTCATGTCTTGCCGCCTGCTCGATCACCTCAGTATCGCTGCCGCTGAAACCCAGTTGACGCAACCCGGCAACATCAGGGCGCTCCTGAGGAGCCAGTACACCCTGGGTAAACCCCATGTCCATCAGCGCCTTCATCTTCGCCAGCCCCTGCAATGCCGCTTCGCGAGGGTTAGAACACTGATGGCTGTTGCGCTGGGAAGCCACATTGCCGTACGAAAGACCGCCGTAGTTGTGAGTAGGCCCAACCAGACCGTCAAAATTGACTTCACAGGATTTCATCGGCAAGGCTCCGTAGATCTGTTTTTATAGGTGCATCGCATTGCTATCAATCGAGCCTGATACCCGGCGTCAGTGTCGCAGGCAAGGTCAATGCTGCGGCCTCCAGGGACGCAACCGGGTAAGCGCAGTAATCGGCGGCGTAATAGGCGCTGGCCCGATGGTTACCCGAAGCACCGACGCCACCGAAAGGTGCGCTGCTCGCCGCCCCGGTCAGTTGCTTGTTCCAGTTGACAATCCCGGCACGGCTTTGCAGCCAGAACTGTTTGTAACGCGCTTCGGAATCCGACAACAGCCCCGCCGCCAGACCATATTGCGTGTCGTTGGCCTCTGCGATGGCCGCATCGAAACCGGCGTAGCGGATCACCTGCAACAACGGGCCGAACAGCTCCTCGTCAGGACGCTCGCTGACAGCGCTCACATCAATAATGCCCGGCGTAAGCAAGGCGGCCTGTTCCTGCGGCTGAGTCATTTCCAGCAACGCATTGGCGCCCTTGCCCAGCAGATCACGCTGGGCAGCCAGCAAAGCGGCAGCGGCCTGCAGAGAAATCACCGAGCCCATGAAAGGCGCAGGCTGGCGGTCGAAAGCGCCGACTTCAAGGGTGGCTGTCACTGCCACCAGCCGGGACAGGAATGCATCGCCCCAGGCACCTTGCGGCACCAGCAAACGCCGGGCACAGGTACAGCGCTGGCCAGCCGAAATGAAGGCTGACTGAATCACGGTGTACACCGCTGCGTCGACATCCTGGACCTCATCGACCACCAGCGGGTTATTACCCCCCATTTCCAGGGCCAGAATCTTGTCCGGACGCCCGGCGAACTGTTGATGCAAGGCATTGCCGGTACGGCTGGAACCGGTAAAGAACACGCCATCGATACCCGGATTGGCCGCCAGGGCGATACCGGTTTCGCGCCCGCCTTGCAGCAGGTTCAATACACCAGCGGGCAAGCCGGCTTCGATCCAGCACTTGACCGTCAACTCGGCAACCTTTGGCGTCAGCTCACTGGGCTTGAACAGCACCGCATTGCCCGCCAGCAGTGCCGGCACGATATGCCCATTGGGCAAATGGCCGGGGAAATTGTAAGGGCCGAAGACCGCTACAACGCCATGGGGCTTGTGGCGCAACACCGCTGTGGCATCGCCCAGCGGACCACTCTTTTCGCCGGTTCGCTCACGGTAACTCTGCACCGAGATGGCAATCTTGTTGACCATGCTGGTCACTTCAGTGGCCGACTCCCAGAGTGGCTTGCCGGTTTCCTCACCCATGCAATGCGACAGTTCGTCCGCATGATTCTTGAGGCTGGCGGCAAACGCTTCCAGCACCGAAATACGATCTTCCAGCGAGCGCGAAGCCCAGCCCGCAAAAGCCTGACGCGCCGCCTGCACGGCGGTTTCGACCTGAGAGGCACTTGCGCCCCGGCCTGACCACAGAACCTGCTGGGTCACCGGGTTCAAGGAGTCGAATGCGTCACCTTGCCCGTCCTGCCAGACACCTGCGATATACAGCGTGCTCATCAAGCGCCCTCCCGCACCGCCGACAAAGGCACAGCACGCACATTGTCGCCAGGACTCATGCGCAGGCGTCGGGCCGTCAGCGGATCAACCACCAGCGCGCCGGCCGCCATGCGAGCCTGCCCGATGGTAATCCGGCCTTCTTCACGCTTTCGGTTGTAGATCAGGAATTTCGGCGCATCATCACCCGGCGTGCCGATAGCCAGCACCAGCGTCTGGCTGTCACGCACAGCGCGGATTTTAGTGGTTTCACACTCGATGGCCGGGCCGGCATCGAAGATGTCGACGTAACCCTGATAGTTGAAACCCTCACTCTTGAGCATCGTCAGAGCAGGCTCGGTATCGGCGTGAACCCGGCCAATGACGCTGCGCGCATCTTCCGAAAGAAAGCAGGTATACAGCGGAAACTTGGGCATCAGTTCGGCGATGAATGCCTTGTTGCCCACGCCGGTCAGGTAGTCGGCCTGGCTGAACTCCATCTTGAAGAAGTGGCGACCCAGGCTTTCCCAGAATGGCGAACGCCCCTTGTCGTCCGACATGCCACGCATCTCGGCGATGATCTTGTTGCCGAACAGCTTCGGAAACTCGGCAATGAACAGCATCCGCGCCTTGGACAGCAGGCGACCATTGAGGCCGGTACGCGAATCGCTGTGAAGGAACAGCGAGCACAGTTCGGAGTTGCCGGTCAGGTCGTTGGCCAGGAACAGGGTCGGAATCTCACGGTAGATATTGAGTTCCTGAGAGGCGCTGACCGTCAGCCCGACGCGATAGTTGTACCAAGGCTCACGCAAGCCAACGGCACCCGCGATGGCAGAAATACCGATCACACGTCCGTCATCGTCTTCGAGCACGAACAGGTAATCGGCATCCGCACGCTCGGCTTCGCCACGAAAGGACTTCTCCGCCCAGCCCACCCGATGCGCCAGGCGCTGCTCATTGGCGGGCAATGTCGTCAGGCCTGCGCCGGTGCTGCGCGCCAACTCGATCAGCGCGGGCAGGTCACTGCTGCGTACGGGACGAACGATCATGTTATCTCCTCGACCGGACTCCTCTGGAGCCCGGAAAACTGGCTAATCCGCTATGTTCGGACGATCAGGCTCAGACGGCGACCAGGCGCACACTGGCACCTTCACCGACACCCAGGGCCTCGGCGGCCTGCAGGCTCAGCACCACCGGCCGGCCGGGCGCCCAGTCCAGTTCCAGCAGGGTTGCGCGGTAGTCCTGCAGCAGCCCGTTGGTCACCAGATACAGGCGCGCGCCCTTGCCGGCATCGTCCGTTGCGCTGGTGTCGATCTTGACCGGCACCAGACGGCTCTGGGCAATCGAGCGAATCCCGGAAACCCGGGCGTGCAGCGTCGGGCCACCGTCGAAAATGTCGATGTAATGATCGGTCTCGAAACCTTCGCGCATCAGGATGTCGAAGGTGATCTGGGCACGGGGATGCACTTGTCCCATGGCTTCCTGAGCGGCGTCGGTCAGGAGCGGGACATAGATCGGATAATGTGGCATCAGCTCGGCCAGGAATGTGCGGCTTTTCAGGCCACACAAGCGTTCGGCTTCGGCATAGTTCAGGTCGAAGAAGTTGCGCCCGATGGCATCCCAGAACGGTGAGTCGCCGTTCTCGTCGCTGTAGCCCACGATCTCGGTCACCACCGAATCGGCGAAACGCTCGGGGTGGCTGGCGACAAACAGCAGGCGGCCGCGAGAATTGAGCTCCGACCAGGCGGTGCCCACCAGTTCAGGGATCACGTAGAAGCTGGTCAGCAGGCTGTTGCCTGTCAGGTCATGGCATTGGGACAGGACGTGGATCTTGTTGTGGATCTTCAGCTCGCGTGAGGCGTGCACGAAGGTTTCGTTACGAAAGCTGTAGAACGGCTCGGAGTAGCCTGCGGAAGCGACGATGCCGGAACAGCCCACCAGACGACCGTTCTCGCTGTCTTCAAGCACGAAGAAGTAGGTTTCTTCGCCATTGAAACTGACCTCGGCGGCGAACGATGCCTCCGAAGCGCCGATCTTGTCGCCCAGGCGACCAGCATCGTCAGGCAAGGACGTCACACCAATCGGACTGTCGGCGGCGAGGCGCTGGACTTCTGCCAGATCAGCCATTTGCGCGGGGCGCATCACCAGCATGGTGCCACTCCTTACCAGATCACAGGCCGGAAACACCGGCACTAAAAAGAGCACCGCGCAGCCTGGAAGCCGCCCGGCACAGGAAAAATGTCCGGCGCCCGCCAAGAAGCGAACACCGGAAAGTCCAGCAATGTATCAGGCTGTCAGCTTGGCAATGGCGCGCTCGAAGCGGTTCAGGCCTTCGTCGATATCAGCGTCTTCAATCACCAGGCTTGGCGCGAAACGAATCACATCCGGGCCGGCTTGCAGGATCATCAGGTCCTGAGCTTCAGCAGCGTTGAAGATGTCCTTGGCCTTGCCTTTCCAGGCATCGGACAGCACGCAGCCGATCAGCAGCCCAAGGCCGCGCACTTCAGTGAATACGCCGTATTGCTCGCCGATCGCTTCCAGACGAGTCTTGAATTTCTGATGCTTGTCTTGAACACCCTTCAAGACTTCCGGGGTGTTGACGACATCGATCACCGCCTCGCCCACTGCACAGGCCAGTGGGTTTCCGCCGTAAGTGGTGCCGTGTACGCCGACCGCAAAGTGCTTGGCCAGTTTCTCGGTGGTCAGCATCGCCGCCAGAGGGAAACCGCCACCAATGCTCTTGGCGCTGGACAGGATGTCCGGCGTCACGCCGTAGTGCATGTAGGCAAACAGATGGCCGCTACGGCCCATGCCGCTCTGCACTTCATCGAAGATCAGCAATGCGTTGTGCTCGTCACACAGTTTGCGGGCACCTTGCAGGTACTCAAGCTCGGCCGGCAGAACACCGCCCTCGCCCTGGATCGGCTCCAGAACCACGGCGCAGGTCTTGTCGGTCACGGCAGCTTTCAGTGCTTCCAGATCGTTGTACGGCACATGGCTGATGCCGGTGATCTTCGGCCCGAAACCATCGGAGTACTTGGGCTGACCACCGACGCTCACCGTGAACAGGGTACGACCGTGAAAGCTGTTCAGGGCCGCAATGATTTCGTACTTCTCGGGACCATGCAGATCGTGGGCAACGCGACGCGCCAGCTTGAAGGCCGCTTCGTTGGCCTCGGCGCCGGAGTTGCAGAAGAACACGCGCTCGGCAAAGGTCGAGTCCACCAGTTTTTTGGCCAGACGCAAGGTCGGCTCATTGGTGAAGACGTTGGAGACATGCCACAGATTGTTGGCCTGCGCAGTCAAGGTACCCACCAGCGCCGGATGGCAATGGCCCAGCACGTTGACGGCAATACCGCCGGAGAAATCCACCAGTTCGCGTCCCGCCTGATCCCATACACGGGAGCCCGCGCCACGCACGGGAATGAACCCGGCCGGTGCGTAATTGGGGACCATCACCTGGTCGAAATCGGCGCGTTGCACCGCAGCATGCTCAACGGACATCGGAGTCTCCTGAAGAGGAACGCCTGCCTGAAACCGGCAAGCGATGGGAAGATTGTAAGGACTGATTTCTGTTCGGCCTTGTCGCCAGGCGACATCTTGTTACAGCGCAACACCGGTTTCTTTTCAGAGTTTTCGGCAATGCGACATATTGCGTCACAAAGGCGCAGTTTATCTGCTTTCGCGAATGAATTCGCTCCAACGTGGGGAGCGATCGGACGACGCTCCGCTCGCGAAGCTGCTCAACCACGCTCGGCAGGAACGGAAGACAGCTCGAAGGGGCTGTTGCTGCGACGCTGGTTGCGGTCTTCGCGAGGCGTGGCGCCAAAGAAGTTGCGGTAGGCGCTGGAGAAATGCGGGCCCGAGGAGAAGCCGCAGGACAGGCCGATCTGGATGATCGACTTGCTGGTCTGCATCAGCATCTGCCGCGCCTTGTTGAGGCGCAGCTCCAGGTAATACTGGCTCGGCACCCGATTGAGGTACTGCTTGAAGATCCGCTCCAACTGCCGACGCGACACGCAGACATGCTGGGCGATTTCATCGGTGGTCAGCGGCTCTTCGATATTCGCCTCCATCAGCAGGACCGCCTGGGTCAGCTTCGGATGGCTGGAGCCCAGGCGATTCTGCAGCGGAATGCGCTGACGCTCGCCACCTTCACGAATACGCTCGACCACCAGCTCTTCGGAAACAGCACCGGCCAGTTCGGCACCATGATCACGGGACAGAACCGCCAACAGCAGGTCCAGCACCGACATGCCACCACAGGCGGTCAGCCGGTCACGATCCCAGTCGAACAGGTGACTGGTGGCAATGACTTTGGGGAAGCGCTCGCTGAAATCATCCTGCCAGCGCCAGTGCACGGCAGCCCGATAACCGTCGAGCAAGCCAAGCTGGGCCAACGGATACACGCCAGCGGACAACCCGCCAATCGCACATCCGGCGCGCACCACTTGCTTTAGAGCACTGGCCAAGGCCGCCGACATGGGAGCAGGCGGCTCGTCCGCCAGCAGGAACAGCTTCTGAAAACCGTCGATGCGACCGGTCCACGGCTCTCCCGGCAATTGCCATGCACCCGCTACAGCAGGCTCATCGGCAACCTCGGCCTGGAGGAATGACAACTCATAGACCACTTCAGGGTGAACGCTCTGGGCAACGCGCAAGGCTTCCTCGGCCAACGCCAGGGTCAAGGCTTTGGTGCCGGGCCAGACAAGGAAACCTATTCGATGGGCAGTCATTGGGACATCCGATACGTATCGCCTCAAGGGCCGAACCTCAACAGGCTAGCACTGGAGTAGCCAGAGCATGTTGCGTGGTGCGCAGCATGCCCTGTTCTGTTGTAAAAGACATCGCCGAGGCGATGCCGCTGATTACTTGAGGCTGCCCGAGAGGAACTGCTGCAACCGCTCGGACTGAGGATTGGCCAGGACCTCGCGGGGATCGCCACGCTCCAGTACCACACCCTGGTGCAGAAAGACCAACTGGTTCGACACCTCACGGGCAAAACCCATTTCGTGAGTGACCACCACCATGGTCCGGCCTTCCTGGGCCAGGCCCTGCATGACCTTGAGCACATCGCCAACCAGTTCCGGGTCCAGCGCGGACGTCGGTTCATCGAACAACATGACTTCCGGCTCCATGGCCAGGGCGCGGGCTATCGCCACACGCTGTTGCTCGCCACCGGACATATGACCCGGATAGGCTTCCTTGCGATGAGCCACGCCGACCTTGGCCAGGTAATACTCGGCCTTTTCAAGCGCCTCTTTTTTCGGAACACCCAGGACATGCACCGGCGCTTCGATGATGTTCTGCAAGGCCGTCATGTGCGACCACAGGTTGAAATGCTGAAACACCATGGACAGACGCGAGCGCATGCGCTGCAACTGCTTGGGGTCGGCAGCCTTCAGGCCGCCTTCCTTGTTCGGCACCAGTTTGAGTTCTTCATTGTTGAGCAGGATCTTGCCGGCATGGGGCTGTTCAAGCAGATTGATGCAACGCAGAAATGTGCTTTTACCCGAGCCGCTGGAGCCGATGATACTGATGACATCGCCTGCCTTGGCTGTCAGGGAAACGCCCTTGATCACTTCATGACTGCCATAACGCTTGTGCAGGTCCTGGACTTCCAGTTTGTTCATGCTTTCGATTCTCACAAGACAGTCAGTCACTGAGCAGACGCCCGTGACGCAGCGCGGTGCGCCCCGCCACTTTGGCCAGCCAGAAACCCGGTTGAGCATAGCGAAGCCGCTCGATGGCGAATAACACACCGGCAGTATTCGCACAGATGGTGCTGACCCGATCGGACAACGGATCGATGACTTCGAACAGCGGATCACCGACTTCGACCCAGCTACCGGCAGCGCGCAGGAACGTCACCACGCCGGGATGAGGCGCATACAGCAACTCGGTGCCCTCGAACGGCATGCCCTCGCAGGCCTCCCGCCCAGGCTTTGGCCAGTCGCCACTGATAAAGCCCTGCTCGGCCAGGAACGCCAGGATGCCTTCGGCATGCGCCTCGGCTTCAGACTTGCCGGTATCGGCCTGACCGCCCAGCTCGATGGTCGTGGCCAGACAGGCCAGGGGAATCTGCGCTTCGGGGAAAATCCGCGACAGACGCAGCCAGGGCAGCGAACAAGCCTCGTCAAAGGAACTGCCACCGGAATCCTCGGCCAGCAGCGCGACCTTGATATCCAGATGCGCAGACAGCGAACGCCACTGCGGCCAGTGTTGCGGCAAGGCATACATGTGAAGAGCGGCATCGGCATCGCAATGCAGATCAAGCACGACATCTGCGACGCAGGCATGACTGAGCAGCAGGCGCTGCATGGCTTGCAGTTCGCCTTGCGGAGCAGGCAAGCGATCGAGCGCAGCCGCCATGGCCTGCCGAATCAGTTGAATATTGGCGCGTGGATCGTCACCCAGCTGCCCTTCCAGCAACTCGGCGACAGGTTCGCTCAATTCGGTGAAATCGCGGTTGAAGTTCTTGCCGCTGCCAAACTCGAAACGCCCCTGGTGAGCGCCTTGCAGCAATTGGCCCAGGCCCAGGGGATTGGCCACCGGCACCAGCTCGATAACCCCTTTGAGTGCGCCTTGTTCTTCAAGCTGACCCAGGCGTTTTTTCAACTCCCAGGCCGTACGCATGCCTGGCAACTCGTCAGCATGCAGGCTGGCCTGGATATAGGCCTTGCGCTCGCCGCTGCCGAAACGAAAAACACTCAGTTGACGCTCGGTGCCGAGGCTTCCCCACGGCAATACATGATCGATTCTTTGCATGTCAGACCTTCCGCGGAGCCAGGTAGCCCAGCCAGCGACGCTCCGCCAGCTTGAACAACCGCACCAGAATGAATGTCAGGCACAAATAGAAAACGCCTGCAGTTATATAAGCCTCGAAAGGCAGGTAGTACTGGGCATTGACCGTGCGGGCCGCACCGGTAATGTCGATAAGGGTCACGATGGACGCCAGACTTGTGGTCTGCAGCATCATGATGACTTCATTGCTGTATTGCGGCAGCGCACGGCGCAGCGCGGAAGGCAGCAGAATGCGGCGATACATCTTGAGCGGCGACATGCCCATGGCCCTGGCCGCTTCGATTTCGCCAGCTGGTGTTGCCTTGAGGCTGCCGGCAATGATCTCGGCCGTGTAGGCACTGGTATTGATGGCAAAGGCCAGGCAGGCGCAGAAGCTGGCACTGGACAGCATCGGCCACAGAAAGCTCTCGCGCACCGCTTCAAACTGGGCCAGCCCGTAGTAGATCAGGAACAGTTGCACCAGCATCGGCGTGCCGCGAATCACGTAGGTGTACAGCCAGGCAGGGAAGTTGACCCAACGGCGTTTCGAGACCCGCATCAGACCCAGCGGCAATGCCGCCAGCAGACCGAATGCCAGGGAAATACCGAGCAGTTTCAGGGTCACCAGCAAGCCGCCAACGTACAGCGGCAGGCTTTCCCAGACGACGTTGTAGTCGAAGATCATAGGTCAGCCGCCTTTACGCCTACGGAGTAGCGTTTTTCCAGATAACGCAAGGCGAGCAGCGAGACACTGGTAATCACCAGATACATCGCAGCAACCGCCAGGAAGAAAGTGAAAGGCTCGCGGGTGGCATCTGCCGCCTGCTTGGCCTTGAACATCATGTCTTGCAGACCGACCACGGAAATCAGCGCGGTCGCCTTGGTGAGTACCAGCCAGTTATTGGTAAAACCGGGGATCGCAAGGCGGATCATCTGCGGTACCAGTATCCGGAAAAACACCTTCAGGCGGCTCATGCCATAGGCCATGCCAGCCTCGGCCTGCCCCTTCGGAATCGCCATGAAGGCACCGCGAAAGGTTTCGGAAAGGTAGGCACCGAAAATGAACCCCAGGGTGCCGATACCGGCCAGCAACGGGTTAAGGTCGATGTAGTCGTCGAAGCCCAGCAAGGGCGCGACACGGTTGATCAGATCCTGCCCGCCGTAGAAGATCAGGAGAATCAGCACCAGATCGGGAATACCGCGAATCACCGTGCAGTACAGATCGCCCAACCACGCCAGCCAGCGCAGCGGCGACAGACGCAACGCCACACCAATCAGACCGAGAATGATTGCCAGGGCCATCGATGACAGAGCCAACTGCAAGGTCAGCCCGGCACCTTCGAGGATTACAGCCCCGTAGCCTTTCAACATGTTTGTGCGGTCCTCAAGCGTGGGTATAAAAAATGGCGCAATCCAGGCTGCCCTGTTTGCGCCATCCAGATCAGGAACCTGACGTTACTTGCCGTAGATATCGAAATCGAAGTACTTGTCCTGGATTGCCTTGTACTTGCCGTTGGCACGAATCGCGGCGATGGCGGCGTTGATACGGTCCAGATTGGCCTTGTCGCCCTTGCGAACAGCGATACCGATGCCTTCACCGAAGTATTTCGGGTCGGTAAACGAAGGACCGGTGAAAGCATAGCCCTTGCCAGCGTCGGTTTTCAGGAAGCCGTCCTGCAGCAGGGTCGCGTCAGCCACGGTGCCATCCAGGCGACCTGCGGTGATATCCAGATAGATTTCGTTCTGGGAACCGTAAGGAGTGACTTCTGCACCCAGCGGAGCCAGGACTTCGCGAGCGAAGCGCTCGTGGATCGAACCACGCTGCACACCGACCTTCTTGCCCTTGAGTTCAGCGAGGCTGTCGCTGACTTTCGTGCCGTCCTTCATCACCAGACGAGCCGGAGAATTGTAGTACTTGCCAGTGAAGTCCACGGACTTCTTGCGATCATCCGTGATGGACATCGAAGACAGAATCGCGTCGATCTTGCGTACCTTGAGCGCCGGGATCAGGCCGTCGAATTCCTGCTCGACCCAGGTGCACTTGACCTTCATTTCTTCACAAAGTGCATTACCGATGTCGTAGTCGAAACCCACGATGCTGCCATCCGGCGCCTTGGAGGCGAACGGAGGGTAAGCGGCTTCGATACCGATCTTGAGCGGTTTTTCATCGGCGAAAACCGGCTGGGCAAGCACAGACAACGCCAGCGCGCCAAGAAGCATGAGCTTTTTCATTTACAGGACTCCATCGATGAAACACGACAAATGGCAAAGTGAGCGATAGCCCAAGATGCAAAAGAACAATCCGGAGAGAGCGACGCCAGGCAACTGATACCGAAATTCCGGTCAGAGACCCCCTGACTAAGTGAGGGGCATTTTAGCGGCAGGTACGAAGTCGATATTTCTTCAATGCGACAACTAGTTACAGATGCATCGAGAAAACCACCCCACCCCATTGACTTGGCAAAAACTTCGTGATCTTAGAAATTCAAGAAAAGCAGTTGATGCAGCAAAAAGCGCGCCCATTATTGGCAAAGCCTTCTAATACGGCAAGTCCAGCATTGCATACGACTGACAAAGCGCTGGGAAATGCACCGTAATCCTACAAATACCTAGCAACTCGTCCTACAAAGAAGCACACCCAAGCACAGTCTGGGTGAACAGGTAACACATCGATATATATCCCTTTTTGAAATGAGTGAGCAGCAGTATCAGCCGAGTGCCCCGATCATTTTCAGAAAGCAGACATGAAAACGCCCCGTACCGGACGGGGCGCTTCGGTGACTCAAGGGATCATGCCGCGCTCATGGTCTTGTGAGTATCGACCAGATGCTGAACCACGCCAGGGTCGGCCAGGGTCGAGATATCGCCCAGCGCATCGTACTCACCGGTGGCGATCTTACGCAGGATTCGGCGCATGATCTTGCCCGAGCGGGTTTTCGGAAGCCCAGGTGCCCACTGGATGAAGTCAGGCGAGGCAATCGGACCGATTTCCTTGCGCACCCAGTTGCGCAGTTCGATACGCAACGCTTCGTCCGGCACCTCACCGGCATTGAGGGTGACGTAGACGTAGATGCCCTGCCCTTTCAGATCATGAGGCACGCCCACCACAGCGGCTTCGGCGACTTTCGGGTGCGCAACCATCGCGCTCTCGATTTCGGCGGTCCCCATGCGGTGACCGGAAACGTTGAGCACATCGTCCACGCGCCCGGTGATCCAGTAGTAGCCGTCTTCATCGCGACGGGCACCGTCACCCGTGAAATACATGCCACGGAAGGTTTTGAAGTAGGTATCGACGAAGCGGTCATGATCGCCATACAGCGAACGTGACTGACCTGGCCAGGAATCCAGAATCACCAGATTCCCTTCAGCCGCACCTTCGATCAGGTT
Organism: Pseudomonas cichorii; assembly: GCF_018343775.1. Lineage (NCBI taxonomy): Bacteria > Pseudomonadati > Pseudomonadota > Gammaproteobacteria > Pseudomonadales > Pseudomonadaceae > Pseudomonas > Pseudomonas cichorii. The sequence goes on along the minus strand of NZ_CP074349.1, from coordinate 1,487,158 downwards.
GCCCAGGTTGTCCACCAGCGCCGGGATCACACCGAAGAACGGACGTGTTGCCGAGCCGGGTTTCAGCGCCGTTGCACCCGGCAACGGGCTGATCAGGATGCCGCCGGTTTCGGTCTGCCACCAGGTATCGACAATCGGGCAGTTTTTCTTGCCCACGGTGTCGTAGTACCAGCCCCAGGCCTCGGGGTTGATCGGCTCGCCCACCGAACCCAGCAGACGCAGACTGGAACCGTCCGCCCCCTCCATGGATTTGGTGCCTTCGGCCATCATGGCGCGAATCGCGGTCGGAGCGGTGTAGAGAATATTGACCTTGTGCTTGTCGACGATCTTCGACAAGCGAGTGATGTCCGGATAGTTCGGCACGCCCTCGAACAGCAGAGTGGTCGCACCATTGGCCAGCGGGCCGTAGACGATATAGCTGTGGCCAGTGACCCAGCCCACGTCCGCCGTGCACCAGTAGATTTCGCCCGGTTTGTAGTCGAACACACGCTCGTGGGTCAGCGCGGCATACAGCAGGTATCCGGCGGTGGTGTGCAACACGCCCTTGGGTTTGCCGGTGGAGCCGGAGGTATAAAGGATGAACAGCGACTCTTCGGCGCCCATCTCTTTCGGCGCGCAGGTGCTCGATGCCACTTCCAGCAGCGCGTGGTACCAGATGTCACGGTGACGGTTCCACTCGATCTCGCCACCAGTGCGTTTGCAGACGATGACCTTCTGCACACTGCTGGTTTCAGGGTTGGTCAGCGCACGGTCGACGTTGGCCTTGAGCGGGGTCTTCTTGCCGCCACGCAGACCTTCGTCGGCGGTGATGACGACCTTGGAATGGCAGTCGATGATCCGGCCGGCCAACGCCTCTGGCGAGAAGCCGCCGAACACCACCGAGTGAATCGCACCGATACGGGCACAGGCCAGCATGGCGACCACAGCTTCGGGGATCATGGGCATATAAATGGTGACGACATCACCACGATGCACATCCTGGCCGCGCAAGGCGTTGGCGAACTTGCAGACTTCCTCATGCAGTTCGCGGTAGGTGATGTTGCGGTGTTCGGAAGGATCATCGCCTTCCCAGATGATTGCGATGCTGTCGCCACGTTCTTCGAGATGGCGATCCAGGCAGTTGTAAGCGACGTTCAGTGTGCCGTCGGCAAACCATTTGATATCGACACGGTGATCGTCGAAGGAGGTCTGCTTGACGTGGGTGAAGGGTTTGATCCAATCGAGGCGCTCGGCCTGCTCGCGCCAGAAACCATCCGGGTTGACCACGGACTGCTGGTACATGGCCTTGTAGGTCGCCTCGTCGGTCAGCGTGCTCGCTGCGACTTCTGGGCGCACGGGGTACAGAGAAGCTGCACTCATCTTGGATACCTCGGTGGAATAGTTGTTGTTTTATGACTCTGTTGTATCCCGCCATATCCTGTGGGGCCATTCGACGATGGTCTTACCGCCCTACTCTTTCACACTCCCATACGCAAGGGGGACACGCCAAAGAAAAGGCTGATAACCCTGTGTCGCCGCCAAGGCAATCAGGCTACCCTGTAAAAAACAATAACTCCCTTGGGAGGTCAGCATGAGCCAGACGCAATACGTGGCCCGTGAACCCGACGACAAAGGCTTCATCGATTATCCACCTGCCGAACACGCAGTCTGGAACACCCTGATCACCCGTCAGATGAAGGTGATCGAGAACCGTGCCTGCCAGGAATATCTGGACGGTATCGCACAGCTGAACCTGCCCCACGATCGCATTCCGCAACTGGGCGAGATCAACAAGGTACTGGGCGCCACCACCGGCTGGCAGGTCGAGCGGGTTCCGGCATTGATTCCCTTCCAGACCTTCTTCGAGCTGCTGGCCAGCAAACGCTTTCCGGTGGCAACCTTCATCCGCACCCCGGAAGAACTCGACTACCTTCAGGAACCCGATATCTTCCACGAGATATTCGGCCACTGCCCGCTGCTGACCAATCCCTGGTTTGCCGAATTCACCCACACCTACGGCAAGCTGGGCCTGAGCGCGAGCAAGGAACAGCGCGTCTATCTGGCGCGACTGTACTGGATGACCATCGAGTTCGGTCTGGTGGATACCGCTCAGGGTCGCAGGATCTATGGCGGTGGCATTCTCTCTTCGCCCAAAGAGGCGGTTTACAGTTTATCCACAACGCCGGAACACCAGGTTTTCGATCCACTGGAAGCGATGCGTACGCCTTATCGCATCGATATCCTGCAACCCGTGTATTTCGTCCTGCCCGAGCTCAAACACCTGTTTGAACTTGCCCATGAAGACATCATGGGACTGGTTCATCAGGCCACGCAGTTGGGCCTGCATTCACCCAAATTCGAACCACGGCCCAGAAACCATGCGGCCTGAACAGGAGTCCTGGCATGTCATCTCTTAACCAAGCCCATTGCGAAGCCTGCCGCGCTGATGCTCCGCAGGTCAGCGAAGCCGAACTGGCCGAGCTGATCAAACAGATCCCCGACTGGAACATAGAAGTACGCGACAGCGTGATGCAACTGGAGAAGGTCTATCTCTTCAAGAATTTCAGATTCGCTCTGGCCTTCACCAATGCGGTGGGCGCCATTGCCGAAGCAGAAGGTCATCATCCGGGACTACTGACCGAATGGGGCAAAGTGACCGTGACCTGGTGGAGCCATTCGATCAAGGGACTGCATCGCAACGACTTCATCATGGCAGCCCGCACTGATCAGGTGGCGCAGGACGCCGAAGGCCGCAAGTAGGGGGTTTTGCCAGCATTGAGGCACCTTGGGCAAGACACTGAAAATCGTTTTTTGTTTCACCAATGGACGAACGGAGTGAAAAAAATATCCGGTTTGTCATTTTCAGTGTTGTATCCTGCAGAAGCTTTTTAAAGCACGGTTCAATCTGCAAACCCTTGTGAGGCGACGACGATGCATGAAATTCCAAACTTCCCCTTCCCAAGTCAACAGGAACCAAAGCAGTCTCCCCTGGCTCAACAGGAGCTTGGTCAAACTGCCGCAATGAAAGCAGCATCGCTGGCTCAAACCAGCCAAAAAGCCCGACGCAAAGACTGAAGGCAACTGTTTTCAGGCGTATGGAAACCGGTCTGATCAGGTTTCGATACGCCTGAAAAACCAACACAAGAAAGCGGATTCATGACCGACTTCACCGAACACCAGGCCAAGGCCCTCATTGGCGCTGCCGAAAAGATGATCGATATCTGGGAACGCCTCAGCCCGGAGAAACAGAGCGCCCTGCTCGCACGTTTCGGTACCCAGGAAAACGCACTGGCGGCCTTGATCACCACCCAGCTTGTAGGCTCCAGCAAAGGCTGAACGTCTACGCCTGCACTTTAAATTTCGCTTTTATCCCCTGCATCGCCCGCTGGATCGTTATCATGGCAACTTCGAAAGCTTGCTAAGGGTTTTACCTGCGCCTTTCGCCAACCCGCCGCCAGAAGGGTCCGCTACTCCCATGTCCCAGATACAAGACACACCACGCCTGATGGTGACGCTGCAGGTCGTCTCCATCGTACTGTTCACCTTCATTGGTTATCTGAATATCGGCATCCCTCTCGCGGTGCTGCCGGGCTATGTCCACACCGATCTGGGCTTCGGCGCGATAACCGCTGGGCTGGTGATCAGCGTGCAGTATCTGGCGACACTGGTCAGCAGGCCCTGGGCGGGGCGCATCATCGATAACCTGGGCTGCAAGAAAGCCGTGCAATACGGTCTGGCAGGATGCGGACTCAGTGGCGTCTTCATGCTGCTGCCCATAGCCATGCCCAACTGGCCTGTTGCGAGCCTGATCAGCCTGTTTGTCGGCCGTATTCTGCTGGGCAGCGCGGAAAGCCTTGTGGGCTCAGGCTCCATTGGCTGGGGCATCGGCCGGGTTGGCGCACACAACACCGCCAAGGTCATTTCCTGGAACGGTATCGCCAGCTATGGCGCCTTGGCGATTGGCGCCCCGCTGGGTGTATGGCTGGTCAAATCCCTGGGCCTTTGGACCATGGGCGTCAGCATCATTGCCCTGTCTTCGTTCGGGCTGTTGCTGACCCTGAAAAAACAGGCAGCGCCTATCGTGCAGGGCGAACGCCTGGCGTTTACCCACGTACTGAAGCTGGTTTTCCCTCACGGAATGGGCCTGGCGCTGGGCGCTATCGGTTTCGGCACCATCGCGACCTTCATCACGCTGTATTACGCCAGCAATAACTGGCCCGATGCGGTCCTGTGCCTGAGCCTGTTCGGCGCCTGCTTCATCATCGCGCGCCTGCTGTTCGGCAACCTCATCAATCGCCTGGGCGGCTTTCGCGTCGCCATTGCCTGCCTGTCGGTGGAAAGCCTGGGCCTGTTGCTGCTCTGGATCGCGCCCACCCCAAGCCTTGCGCTGGCGGGCGCCGCCTTGAGCGGTTTCGGGTTCTCACTGGTATTTCCGGCGCTGGGGGTCGAAGCCGTGAATCTGGTTCCGGCATCCAGTCGTGGCGCGGCAGTCGGCGCCTATTCGCTGTTCGTTGACCTGTCCCTGGGGATTACCGGCCCGCTGGCCGGCGCCATTGCAGCCGGATTCGGCTTTGTCTCGATCTTCCTGTTTGCTGCGCTGGCATCCCTGAGTGGACTGGTCCTGAGCATCTATCTGTATAAACAGGCGCAGATGCTGCGCGAACAGAAAAACCTCAACGTCTCTTAAAAATCCACCTTGCCGCGCCCGGCCTTGATGGAGCCTCGCTTGCTCTTGGAATCCAGGCGCCGGGTCTTGGAACCCAGCGTCGGCTTGGTCGGGCGGCGCTTCTTTTCAACCTTGGTGGCGCTGACGATCAACTCGCTCAAACGCAGCAACGCATCAGCCCGGTTCTGCTCCTGGGTGCGGTACTGCTGCGCCTTGATCACGATCACACCGTCACCGGTGATGCGGCTGTCGCGCAGGGCCAGCAAGCGCTCCTTGTAGAACGGCGGCAGCGACGAAGCGTTGATGTCGAAACGCAAATGCACCGCACTCGACACCTTATTGACGTTCTGCCCACCCGCGCCTTGCGCACGAATGGCTGTCCACTCGATCTCGGCGTCCGGCAGGTGAACATTGTTGGAGATGATTAGCATCGGGTTCTCATGGCAATTGCAGGGAGCATCTTACTCGCGTTCAAAAAATCACTTAACCCTTTCCATTGATCAATCTGATTCATGACCTTATGCAATCGCGCAGGCTTTTCAGGCTCATGAGCAATCGGGGTATGCTGCCGAGCCGGGAGGAGCCCGGAACCACACAAGAGAGCCATCGATGATCAGGGATTTCGCACTGCGCGACTATTTCAGCGGCCTGCTGGCATTCATTGCCGTGGCCCGCGAGCGCAGTTTCACTCGTGGCGCCGCACAACTGGGCCTCTCGCAATCCGCAGTCAGTCATGCAGTGCGAGGGCTGGAAACCTCTCTTGGCGTACGCCTGCTGGCGCGCAATACCCGCACCGTGATCCCCACCGAGGCCGGTGAGCGGCTGCTGCGAAGTGTTGCCCCGCAGTTCGAGGAGATCGACGCGGAACTGGCCGCGCTTCAGGAACTGCAGGATACCCCGACCGGCACGATCCGCATCACGGCCTCCGACCATGCCATCCGCAGCGTGCTGTCTGCAAAACTAAAGAAATTTCTGCCCCGATATCCTGCCATCAAGGTCGAGCTTTGCTCAGAAAACCAGATAGTGGACATCGCGGCACAACGCTATGACGCAGGTGTGCGGCTCGGCGAGTTTCTTGATCAGGACATGATTGCAGTCCGTATCAGTCCCGATATCCGCTTTGCAGTGGTGGGCACCAAGGCGTACTTCGAGCGGTACCCGATCCCCAAGACTCCCGACGATCTGATTTCCCAGAACTGCATCAACCTCAGGCTCGCCACCCATGGCGGTCTGTGGCCCTGGGAACTCGAACGCGATGGCAACATACTCAACGTGCGTGTCGAAGGCCAGCTTGTCTACAACAGCATGTATGAAGTCCTGGACGCTGCGATTGCCGGCCTGGGCCTGGCCTATATCGCCGAAGACATGGCCAGCCCCTATATCCGCTCCGGGCATTTCATCCAGTGCCTGGAAGAATGGTGCCCGCTGTGGTCGGGGTTTCACCTGTACTACCCGAGCCGCAGACAGCCTTCAGGAGCAATGTCCCTGCTGATCGCCGCGTTAAGGTATGAAGAACCCGCAGGAGCGAATTCATTCGCGAAAGGTCGCGAATAAATTCGCCCTCATCAAACAAGACGCAAGACCATGAATTAGAAAGTATTTTATGTAGGGTAAAAACGTTATCCGGCGTACATATCCATTATCGGCATGTGTTGGTCCTACTGGTTCCGCCTTTACGGCGGCCCCCTTTTGTTTCGGCAAAAGGGGGGAAAACCATCCGCTCCGGTTCGGCCCCGCCTTGGGGCGGGGTTCCCTCGCTCCGGCATTGCTCCGTGGGTACGCGCCGACGGGCCTTCCATGGCCCTGCGGCGCTTGCTCGGCGTCCTGCCTCGCACCCCACTACGCAATACCTCCACTCGGCCGTCACCCACGTCGCAATCGGCGGTGTCTGGAAGATTTTTGCTCATCCCGGTAGGAGCGAATGAAGCTCCTACACAACAATCGTGAGAGCGCCGCAGAACGCGCCGTAAAGGCGCAAGGCGGCCTCAAGCCGAACCATGAATCTGGAAACACCTGCTCCTGTTTGCTGCGCGACAGCGCGGCGCCGAGGCGGCGGGTGATCTCCTACATTTGAACCAACGTTTCCTCACGCTGCTTGGCTATGGCGACCGAGGACTCTCGGGGCAGTGGAACGTTGTTCTTGGCCGCGAGAATTTCGGCCATGACGCTGACAGCGATTTCCGCCGGGGTTTTGCTGCCGATATAGACGCCGATGGGGCCGCGCAGGCGCTGTAATGACGCCTCGGTTTCGCCAAAGTGGGTCATCAGCCGCTCTCTGCGACTCTGGTTGTTGCGCCGCGAGCCGATTGCGCCAATGTAGAACGCCTGACTTTTCAGCGCCTCCAGCAGCGCAAGGTCATCCAGCTTGGGGTCGTGGCTCAGAGCGATAATGCAGGTCCGCAGGTCAGGGCGAAACGCGGCCACCACATCGTCAGGCATGCCGCTGCTCTTCTCCACGCCCGGCACAGCCCAGGTATCCATGTATTCGATGCGCGGGTCGCACACGGTTACCTTGAACCCGTTGAACAGCGCCATGATCGATACATATTCAGCCAGGGCACCGGCACCGATCAGCAGCATGCGATAGCCTGGGCCAAGGGTGTTGACCAGACGCTCACCGTCGAACTTGAGCTCCTCAGGGATCGGCGTCGTTTCCAGGCTCACGCTGCCATCGGCCAGGTTCACGTTGCGCCGCACCAGAGAACCCTGTTCAAGCTGGGTAACCAGTTGCTCCAGAGTTTGCAGCAGAGGACTGAATTCCAAGACCAGTTCCAGCGTACCGCCACAAGGCAGCCCGAACCGGTGAGCTTCGTCGGCACTGACGCCATAACGCACCACTTCAGGGGGCGTCAGGGGAAGACTGCCCGCACTGTAAGCCGTAGTGTAACGGTGGATCAGGTCGTCCTCGATGCAACCACCGGACACACTGCCAACGGCACGGCCATCATCACGAAGCACCATCATCGAACCGACAGGCCGGGGCGATGAGCCCCAAGTACGTACCACGGTGGCCAGCAGAACCCTGTGACCGCTGGCAAGCCAGTCACAGGCCGTACGCAATACCAAGACATCAATGCTCGCCATGATCAACGTCCTGTCTATTCAATATGCGGCGAAAAGCCTGGTCCATGTGTGTGCTCATAGCGAGAAATAAGAAAAGCGGACAGGACTGCAATCAGCGCCCTGCCCTTTGCGGGTCATGACTCATTAAAAGGCCGTGATGCCTCTGAGGAAAGCCCCTGAAACCGAATAGAGTCATGAGCCATATCAATCAATATCGTCCTCATGGATTGAAGCAGAAATACTGCAGTCATGAGTGCTGCGGTGCTGTGTCTGTCTTGATACAGTGGCTCGCCTACCATGCAGAGAATTGATTAATGCCCAAGGAAAACTACAGCGACCTGCTCGCCCTGATTGCAGTTGCGCGCGAACGCAGCTTCACGCGAGCGGCCTCTCAGTTGGGGATTTCTCAATCCATGCTCAGCCATACCATCCAGGGGCTGGAGGCACGGCTGGGCGTGCGCCTTCTGACTCGCACCACGCGCAGTGTCTCGGTAACCGAGGCCGGGGAGCGTCTGTTACAGACAGTCGAACCGCGCCTCAAGGCCATCGAGTCCGAACTGATCGCCGTGGTCGAATTCGGCAACACACCCGCCGGCAATATCCGTATCACGGCCACTGACCATGCCATCGATACCCTGCTCTGGCCCAAGCTCGCGCAGATTCTGCCCAAGTATCCGCAAATCAGTGTGGAAATGGTCATCGACTATGGCCTGACTGATATCGTGGCGGAAAACTTCGATTTCGGTGTTCGCCTGGGAGACGGGCTGACCAAGGAGACCGAGGCCGTGCGCATCGCACCCGACATGCGCCTGGTGATCGTCGGCGCACCGTCCTACCTTGAGTCGCGCACAATGCCCGCCCGGCCTCAGGACCTGACGGATCATGAATGCATCAACATGCGCCTGCCGACTCGCGGTGGGCTGTATGCCTGGGAATTGAAGAATGGCGATCACGAGATCAACGTGAGGGTCAAAGGCAAACTGATTTTCAACGGCATCAAGCAGATCCTCAATGCCGCCGTATCGGGCTTTGGGCTGGCTTTTGTGCCCGAAGACATGGCCCAGCCGCATTTCGATGACGGCACACTGATCCCGGTCCTGGAAAGCTGGTGGCCGCGCTTTCCGGGTCTGCACCTCTATTACTCAAGCAAACGGGAAAAATCACGGGCGATGCAGACGCTTATCGATGAGCTGCGCTACGAACAGTAGCCTTATCACTGCATGCGCTTACGGCAAAGCCCTGCTGATTGTGGCCTTGAAAGGCCCGGGTTGACGCATCGCTTCAATCCCCGAATCGAGATGCCCCAGTTTCACCAGCCCCTTGGAATAACTGAAATCCTTGTAGTAAATCGCCAGATTGCCCCAGGGCGCATAGAAAGCAAGGTCGCCAGTGCGAGGCGTCACGCCTTCAGGCGCTCCGGCAGTGGACAAAGGTCTGGGCAGATCGCTGACCTTCTCGGTCGCCGCGTAATCCTTGAGAGTCAGCGTCAGAGGTAACAGCGAGGCGAAATCCCTGGCCGCTTCACTGTCTTCCAGCGTGGCAGTGAGGGTCTTGCCATTCATTTCAATATTGATGCGCACTGGGTTCTCCTGGCGAGTACCGGTTGCCTGCTCCTGAGCCATCGCGCCAACGATACCGGCAGTCGCGAGCAGAGAGACCACCAGAACAGCAATCCGGACTGACATGAATGGCTCCTGAAAAAGGGATGATCACGTCCTATTTAACCGAACTGCCTGATACAAGACAGCCGACCAGAGCGAATGGAGTCATGAGCCAGAATCATCAAAACTGGCCGGTTCAAGACTTCTCGCGCATCTCCAGCAGGCTCAGGCGCAACTCCGAAGGTCGCAGCGGTTTGGACAGCACAGAGACTTTACGGCCCTGCAAGGCTGCCTGGACCATTTCCACCTCGCGCCCGGTGACGATCAGGGCCGGAACATCCCAGCCACGATCAGCCCGTATTCTGTCGATGCAGTCCAGACCATTGGCGGTGGTCCCCAGATCGTAATCGGCGACGATGATGTCGCAATCGGTGGTCAGGCCTTCCGCAGAATTGGCCATCTGCACCTCGCAGCCCCACTTTTCCAGTAGCGCAGCAGTGGCCATCAAGACGTTGCTGTCATCTTCCACCAGGCAGATTTTCACGCCATTGAGCAGGCTGTCGCCCAGCGTCTTCCTGCGTGCAGGCTGCGCAGGCGCGGCCACCTCTTCAAGCCCGTGAATCGTCACCGTCGTGCCACGATCCACCCGCGAATCGATACTCACCTGCACGCCGAGAATCTGACTGAGCCGCTTGACGATAGACAATCCAAGTCCCACGCCTTCAACGTCCTTGTCACGCTCGTGGCGGATCCGGTAGAACTCGTCGCAGACCTTGGGCAGATGCTCGGCGGCCATGCCACGGCCCTGATCATGAATGCTGATCGACAAGCCATCCCTGCGTTTGCGGACACCGATCAGCACTGGCTGCCCGGGAGCATATTTGAGTGCGTTGGAGAGAATATTCTGGACCATAGTGCTGAGTAACGTGCCGTCGGTCCTTACCCAGAGCCGACAGGCCCGGACCCGAAGCTCGACACCCGCCCAACGTGCCGCCGCACTGTTTTGCTGGACGATCTCGGCCAGCATCTCGTCCAGATTCACCTGATCCGAGCTGGCCGAGACCTTGCCGCTGTCCAGGGTGTAGATATCCAGAATGGAGCGAAACAGTTGCGAAACGTTGTGCAGGGAACGATCAATGCTGTCGACCAGTTTCCGCTCATAGTCGCCCAGCGAACTTGAACGCAGGCACGCGGTAAACATGCCGATGGAGTGAATGGGCTGGCGCAGGTCATGACTGGCCTGAGCCAGAAAGCGCTCTTTCTCCTGGTTGGCCACGGTTGCCTGTTCCGAAGCTTCCCGGGCTCTGACCAGCAGGATATGGGCATAGCCCGGCACCAGAATGGTCACCGAAATCAGCATCAGGACCATGAACGGCTGTGACTGCCAATACGGCGTCAATTGGTAAGTGATCAGGATCGAGAGCATCGCCAGCCCCGCGGCAATCGCCAGGTAGCGCGAGCCGAAGCGCATGCCGTTACCGAGCGTGACCCAGACCATCACACTGAAGATCGGCAAGGTCGCCTCCCCGCCGACGATCAGCCCGACGGAAATACCGGTGTAGTCATGCAGCATTCCCAGCACGCGGCGCACCGGATACACGCCCGGATAGCGGACGATGTGATGACGCAGGAGCAAGGAAACCACCAGGAAGACCGAGTAGTAGGCAAGGATCGGCTCATACTGAGCGACGTCGAAATTCGGCAGGAAACCGATCGACCCCACATAGACGATGGCAACCGTGGCAACGATCAGTCTCAGCGTCGCCTGATCCAGTTCGGCGTTTTTCCGCTCCTGCATGTTTACTCCTGATTTCAGGCCGGAAAAGTTGAACAACCTTTCCTGAACTCAAAACAAATACTGGCGTCCTAATATCACTTAAAAAGAAACGGTTCGACAATGCCGCTAAACGATAAAGAATCAAGTTAAAGGCGTATCACTTATGATACATATTGTCTCTATCGAGTATGATAAGCGCACTTAAATTCGGAAGCAGAGGCATGTCGTGCAGAATCATCGTGGCCGACGACCACCCCTTATTTCGTGAAGGCATGCTACGCACCATCGAGCGGCTGCTGCCTGAAGCGATCATCGAGCAAGCCGGTAATCTCAATGAAGTCCTGACCCTTGCACGCTCGGGTGATGAAGTCGATACGCTGATTCTCGACCTGCGCTTTCCCGGCCTGGATTCGATGCAGAATATTGCCGAACTAAGGGACGAATTCCGGCGCACGTCGATCATAGTTGTTTCAATGATCGATGATATGGAAACCATTTCCCAAGTCATGGCTCATGGTGCAGATGGTTTTATCGGCAAGAACATAGACCCGCTGGAAATAACCGAGTCCATTATCGCCATTCGTCAGGGCGAAGTTGTGGTCAAGTACAAGTCCGAAGGCTCGATTCTGAGCGATTCGACGATCAGCGCTATCAGTGCGCTCACTTTCCGTCAGAAACAGGTGCTGGGCCTGGTCGCCGCCGGAAAGACCAACAAGGAAATTGCCAAGGAACTGGGTATCTCGCCTTTCACGGTGCGCATCCATGTGTCCAGCCTGCTCAAGGTGCTTGGCGTATCCACACGCTCTGCCGCCGCGGCGCAGTTCTCCAGCCTCGCCATCAAGTAACTCTTCGCCTCACTGCCAGCCAGGAACCGCGATGTCGATACTCTCCAAATGCAAAGACCTGGAAATGATCCAGGCCCTGCTGCGCATGGCGGTCATCGCCACCTCCGCACTCTACGCGCTGATCATGTTTGCCCTGGATGATATGTCCGAAACCCGGATGTGGGTGATTCTGGTCTATTGCCTGGGCTTCGGTATCGTCGGCACGGGCCTGATCGTGCGCATCGCCCAGCGACCGGGCGCATCCACAAGACGCCGGGTATTCGCACTGGTTCTCGACAATATGGCCGGGATTGTCACCATTACCGTGGGCGGCGAACCGATGTTGCCGGTGTATTCGGTGATGCTCAGCATGACCGTCGGTTACGGCATGCGTTACGGGCGCAACTACCTGTTGCTGGCCACCGGCTTTGCCCTGGCTTCGCTGGCAATCATCATCCAGCTCACGCCCTTTCTGCAGGAACATCCCGCCGTCGCGGTACTGATGATCCTGACCATGCTGGTGCTGCCACTGTTCGTGTACTTCCTGCTCTCACGCCTGCATATCGCTCTGGAAGAAACCCAGGCGGCCAATGAGGCCAAATCGCGCTTTCTGGCTCAAGCCAGTCATGACCTGCGTCAGCCCATCCACTCCATCAGCCTGTTCACCGCCTGCCTGCGAGACGCGAAACTGGGTACGGACGAGCGCCGTCTGGTGGACAATATCGACCGGGCGCTCAGCGCGGTCGAGCAGCTTTTCCGTTCATTGCTGGACAGCCACACACTCAATCAGGGCGAAGTGACGCCACGCCCGGAAACCGTGGATGTCGATGCACTGTTGAACGATCTGGTCAGCCAGAACAGCGAAGCCGCCAACTGGGCCGGCGTGGAAATCCGCGTACGCCCCTGTCAGCAGCATGTCCACAGCGACCCGGCGCTGTTGCGCACCCTGTTGCAGAACCTGATCTCCAATGCCTTCAAATATGCTCCCGGCAAACCGATGCTGATCGGCTGCCGACACCACAAGGGCAGACTGAGCATCGGTGTCTATGACCTGGGCCGCGGCATCCCGGCGGAACACCTGCCTCATCTGTGCAACGAGTTTTACCGGGTGCGCGAAGAGCGGGATCAGGACATTGAAGGCGTCGGGCTGGGCCTGAGCATCGTCAACCGTATTGCCCGACTGCTGGAACTGAAGGTCAATATCGGATCGCGCCCCGAGCGCGGCACGGCAGTGGTCATCAGCGGCCTGCAAACAGTAGCCGCAAGCCCTGCCGCACCAACCCTTGATATCGACTGGAACAAGCGCCTGCTGAACGGTTTGCGCGTCTTGCTGATCGAGGACAACATCAACGTGCTGCAAGCGACCGCCATGCTGCTGCGCAAATGGGGATGCGAAGTGCAGACTGCCTCGGCCACCCCCAAGACCCGTGTCGATTGCGACCTTGTGGTCACCGACTTCGACCTTGATCGCAGCGCCACCGGCGCAGACTGCATTGCTTACCTGAGCCAGTTGCACGGTCGACAGATACCCGCCATCGTGATCACCGGCCACGAAATCCAGCACGTTCAACAATCGCTGAACGATCCACAGATCCCGGTCCTCTCCAAACCTCTGCGCCCGGCAGAACTGCGTTCGCTGCTGTTGAGTTTCAGGATGAGGCTGTTGCGCGCCTCGGCATGAAGCGCTGCACCGGGATTTTGCAGAACGCTGTCGTTCACAGCTTGAATAAATGCCCGGATCAGAAGCGGTATGTTGCCCCCACGCCAAACAGACTGGCATCGCTTTGATAAGTGGCACTGTAACTGCCCAGCGCATTGGCACGACTCACATCGACACTTTCTTCCCTGAGGTAAGAGTAAGCCAGATCAATCGTCAGTTGCGGCGTCACGTTGTAGCCGACGCCCAGGCTGAATATGCGCCGATCCCCAGTCGGTGTACGCGGCGAACGGTTGGTATTGCTGGTCGGCGACTGATCGAACATCAAGCCGGTGCGCAACACCCATTGCGGGCTCAACTGGTAAGCGGTGCCGATGGCATAGGCCCAGGTGTCGTGCCAGTTCAGGCCTTCCTGGATCGAACCGGTCAAGGCCGAGGCCAGCGAGCCACCTTGCGCAGCGGAAATCGGCTGATTACGCAGACTCAGGTCCTGTAGGCGACTCCAGCCTGTCCAGGTTGCGCTGGCATAAAGCGTCCAGGCATCGCTCAGCTCCTGAGTGACCGAAAAATCGTAGGACTCGGGCGTGGTCACTTTCAGGGTACAGTCGTAACGATTGCTGGCCAGTAACAGCGGTGGGGTTCCGGCACCCGTAGCCACCTGGGTGTGGCAATCCAGCTTGTAGTCCACTTTGGAGTGGTAGGTCAGTCCGACCCGAGTGGTATCGGTCGCATTGAACAATACGCCGGCATTGAAGCCCAGGGCCGTATCGTCGCCCTTGACCTTCACATTGGTGTCGGCAATCGTCGGGCTGAGGGTGATGTCAGACTCCAGGGTACCCGCAATCCGGTTCAAGGTCGGCCCAAAGCCAATCGACAACCTGTCATTGAAGGCGTAGCTGATAGTGGGCTGCAAGGTCACGACCTTGAGGTCACTCTTGCTGGCAAACATGCGGCCCTGAAAACCGTTTTCATAATCGGTCGACAGTCCAAACGGCGCGTAGACCCCGAAGCCGAACGCCCAGTGCTCATCGAGTTGCCGGGTATAGAAACCGAACGGAACGCTGCTGAACGGCACCATGTCGCCGTCATTGCTGCCACTGGAGCGGCCGCTGACATGGCTGATGTCAGTGGACGCATCGATGAAAACCGCACCCGCCGTGATTTGCAGGCCTTCAAGACGAGCCATGCCGGCGGGGTTGCCATAGACCGTACTGGCCTCTTCAGCCGCCGACGCACGCCCGGCCTGACCGATCCCCATGCCACTGATACTTTGTTCGGTTCGGGCAAAGCCTCCCGCAAGCAGTTGAGTCGATACAAGTGCAACGGTGAGGCCAAGGGAAGTCTTGAGCATGGTCATTTCGATTTATGGAACTCGTCATTCGTCAGCGGCGAAACATCGTCAGATGTCCATATTGCCGCCATGGGTCGGCGTCTTGCCGAGAGTGAGTCCATTCATGGCAATCAGAGAAGAGTTCGTGAGGAGATTCAGGAATTCGACGCAAGCGGGCAAGGCTATCAGCAGCAAAAAGATCACTCCATAGTGCACATGTGCTATAGGAAAACCTGAATTTTCATGAAACCGGCCAGCACTACTCGGCCCGTCGAAGCGCTGGTCGGGCACATCTCTTACTTTTTCGGCCCAGGCGAGCCTGGTTTGTGAGACTGGTTAACCGTCGGGTCCTGAATCTGTATCACCCGCCCTTCGCGCCACGCATCAGCGCCCGGCAACACCGCGGGCGCGACGATATCGTCCCTGGCAGCCTTTCGTTCAGCACTCCTGATGCCAAACCGCTCATCACGCTCTGACACCCTCCTCTCATCTGCCTGGCCATCAGCGGTAAAGCCCATCATCAATTGAGGAACGCCCAGCGGCAGTTGCTTATCCATATCGGTATGCCAGGTATGCCAAGTCTTGCCGTAGGTCCCCACAAGCTTTTCCATCAAAGCATGCTCTGCCGGCTGCGGGATACCCGGCGCGAACAACTGTCCTGATTTGACCTCGTGCGCATGGCTATGCCAGAGCGCCTTTTCCTGCTCGGGAAGCGTGGTGAACAGTTGCTCGCTGATGATGTACTCCACGCCCATCAACTTGGCATCTTTCATGTTGCCGTCGAAAATCGCGCACTGAATGACCTCTTCATTGAGGATCGAGCAGTAATGATGGGCTTCCATCTGGTCTTGCATGCGGCCATTGTAAAAATGGAAGCCGTTGAGGTAGGCATTCAGCTCATTGATGGGCGGACGGCTCTGCAACGCATCCGCCCCGACATCAAGAGCCTGGGTCAGCGGCGCCTTGGCTTCCCCCGGCGCCACCACTGCAGATTCTGTATTGCTCTCGCCACATGCCAGCAACATCCCCAGACACAGCGAAACGGTTGAACACTCCAGCGCTATACGCCAATTGAAACCCTTCATCTTCCCCTCCCTGACCGTTCGAGGTCGTACCGGTGACGGCAACAAGGTTGAGAACCCTCGCACACCGACAGGTTTCGACTTTCTGCCAGACAGGGAACAGCAGGCATGAAACCGGGCCGGTCAGGCACATGCACTTCGGGAAAAAGGCTGAACGAATCGGGAAAGCCCTCAGTCCGAACTCATACAAGCCGTAAATACACGCCCCATAAGACTGATAAAAGGAAGGATCAAATGGCTCACCTAATCAAAACATCCGCACTCGCACTGTTGATTTCCCTGGCTGGCCAGACGGCCCTCGCCGCTCAGGATAGCGACGATTTCGTGGAGGATGCTTCTGCCAAAGGTATTGCCGAAGTGGAAGCCGGCAAGCTTGCGCAGGAAAAAGGCAGCTCTGCCGATGTGAAAAGCTTCGCAGACAAGATGATCAAAGATCACACGGCAGCCAACAATAAGCTCAAGGCTCTGGCCGAAAGCAAGAATCTGGAGGTTTCCAGCGACGCGCAAATGATGGACAAAGCGAAGTCGATGGTGCTGGAGCTACGCAGCGCCAAGTCTTTCGACCAGGCCTACGCCAACAACCAGGTAAAGGCCCATGAGGAAGCCATCGCTCTCTTCGAGGAGGAAGCGGCAAACGGTGAGGATGCCGAACTCAAGGCTTTCGCTGCAGATACGCTGCCCAAGCTGAAGGAGCATCTCGTTCATGCGAAAGAGCTGGCAAAAGCTCATGGCGGCAACGCCGGCAATTGAAGCTAACGCTTCGCCAGGCTTGTGAGTCTGGCGAAGCTGCAAGCTGCAAAAAGATCGGGGTTGGAGGTATTGCAGGCAAACCTATAGCATCTAAAGCAGAGATTTTGCTTTCATTGAAGAGTGCTAGAAGGATTTTGTTTCGTATCAGATCGAGTGATCTGTATCTTTTTGACAGGCCTTGAGCATGTCGCTCAAGGCCAGAAAAATGGTGGGTCGTGTAGGATTCGAACCTACGACCAATTGGTTAAAAGCCAACTGCTCTACCAACTGAGCTAACGACCCTCTGTTGTGTGGCGCGTATATTACTGATTTTTATCAGTAATTCAACACCTTTTTGTAAAAAGATTAAAAATAACGTGTCGGGTCTGCAATACCGGCGGCGGCGAAGCCTTCTGCGCGCAGACGACAGCTGTCGCATTTGCCACAGGCACGACCTTCGTCATCGGCCTGGTAGCAGGAAACGGTCAGTCCGTAATCGACGCCCAGAGCAACACCCGCCTTGACGATGTCGGACTTGCTGAGGTTTTGCAGCGGCGCACGAATGGTGAAGCCCTGCCCTTCCACACCGGCTTTGGTCGCCAGATTGGCCATGCGCTCGAACGACTCGACGAACTCGGGGCGGCAATCCGGGTAACCCGAATAGTCCACGGCATTGACGCCGATAAAGATGTCGCGTGCTTCCAGCACTTCTGCCCAGCCGAGGGCCAAGGACAGGAAGACGGTATTGCGCGCGGGCACATAGGTGACCGGGATGCCTTCAGTCGGTGCCTCCGGAACGGCAATGGAGCTGTCGGTCAATGCCGATCCACCGATGCCATTGAGGTTAAGGCCGATGACCTTGTGCTCGATGACGCCCAAGTCCCGTGCGACACGTGCAGCAGCGTTCAGCTCTGCGCGGTGGCGCTGGCCATAGTCGAAGCTCATGGTGTAACAGGCGTAGCCCTCGGCACGAGCCATGGCAACGACAGTGGCTGAATCAAGCCCGCCGGACAGCAGGATTACGGCTCGTTTCTCGGTCATGGTCAATTCACTCATTTTCAGCGCCCCGGCTCGTCGTCCCAAAGAATTTTATGCAACTGCATCTGCAAGCGGACCGGCAGGTTGTCTGCCACGATCCAGTCGGCCAGATCACGGCCTTTCAGCTCATGGTGGCTGGCAGAAAACAGCACTTCACCAGCGCGCTTGTCCAGCCCGTACTGAATCAGCTTGGACACAGCCCAGTCATAGTCGTCCCTGGAACAGATCACAAACTTGACCTGATCGTTGGGCGTCAGCAATTCCATGTTTTCGTAGCGATTGCGAGCAACTTCCTTGGAGCCTGGGGTCTTCAGGTCGACGACGCGACTGACACGACTGTCTACAGCCGAGATATCCAGGGCACCACTGGTTTCCAGCGAAACCTCGTAACCGGCATCACACAGGCGCTCGAGCAAGGGAATGGCATTGGGCTGGGCAAGCGGTTCACCACCGGTTACACAGACATAACGCGGACGATAGGCAGCGACCTGCTCAAGGATGTCTTCCAGCGACAGGATCTTTCCGCCGCTGAATGCATAGGCACTGTCGCAATACTGGCAGCGCAGCGGACAACCCGTGAGGCGCACGAATACGGTGGGTAGCCCAGCCGTACGAGTTTCACCCTGCAACGAGTAAAAGATTTCGGTGATACGTAATGTGTCTTGCATATGGGCCACGGGCGTAACAGCTAAACAGGCCGTCCGCCTCCGTCAGGCACTTCAAGGCACCCTGCACTCGCAGAATCCAGTGAAGCGTAATGATTACCGGAATTTCGGGTGCGAAATTCTAACGAAAAAAGCCGCGACAAGCGCGGCTTTCTTGAATGGCGGGCTCAGGCATCAGAGACGCTGAAGATCCCGCTGTGCCAATTGTGCAGCCGAAGTGCCCGGATACTGGGCCACGACTTGCTGCAGGATGCCTTTGACCTTGTCGGTGTGGCCGAGGCGACGCTCGACATCGGCCAGCTTGTAAAGCGAATCAGGTACCTTGGCGTGCTTTGGGTACAACTGACTGACCTTGGCAAATGCCTGACCAGCGCCTTGAAGATCGCCTTTGGCCAGATTCACTTCACCCAGCCAGTATTGGGCGTTGCCCGCATACGAGCTGTTTGGGTACTTGCGCAGGAAAGCGGTAAAAGCCTGACTGGCTTTATCGAAATCCTTGGCCTTGATCAAATCGAAGGCAGCTTCGTAATAGAGCTTTTCCTTCGCCGGGTCAGGAGGCTCTGTGCCTGCTGCCGGAGCCTGAGCCGCTGGGGCTGAAGGCGTCCCGCTGGCGTCGATACTGCCGCCAGAAGGTTGGGAATTATTGGTAGCTGCAGCGGCTGCGCCACTGGAGATACGCGAGTCGAGATCCTGATAACGCTCCAGCGCTTCCTGCTTCATGCGCTGAATATCGTTCTGCTGGACTTCAACGAGACCACGCAAGCGCGCGATTTCTTCCTGCATTTGCTGCAATTGCATGAACAGCTGACCATTTGCCGAGGTCGGGGCCGAAACCCCTCCCCCGGCATAGGCGCCGGACGTGCCATAACCAGCTGGCGGATAACTGCTGCTGCCAGAGCCAGAATTGTCATCGACCACAGGAACCGCACCCCACGCTGAAAGCGGGAGGGTGAGGGCCAAAACGGTTAGAGCACGTCGGCACGTTCGCATGTCAAATTACTTACGCAGTTCGACGCGACGGTTTTGAGCCCAGGACTGCTCGTCGTTGCCGGTAGCAACTGGACGCTCTTCGCCGTAGGAAACCAGTTCCAGCTGAGCTGGGGAAACACCTTGCAGAACCAGGTAGCGTTGAACGGCTTTCGCACGACGCTCGCCCAGAGCCATGTTGTACTCACGAGTACCACGCTCGTCGGTGTTGCCTTCCAGAACGACGCGAGCGCCGTTTGCTTTCAGGTCCTTGGCATGCACGTCCAGAGCACGCAGTGCTTCTGGCTTCAGATCCGAACTGTCGTATTCGAAGTAGAAGGTGGTGATTGCACGCAGAGCAGCTTCTTCGCTCAGGCTGCCATCTACAGCGCCAGTGTTGGCACCGTAACCAGCGTTAGGGTCAACAGCGCCAGCGCCAGCGTTATCGCCGCCTTTGGACGAGCAACCAACAGCTACAGCCATGGCCAGAGCCAGCGCAGCAAACTTACCAAACTTCAACATTTCCATCTTGAAACTCCTAATGAACCCCAGTGTGTTAAGCAAATCGTGTAGCGCCGCGTCAGTTCAGGTAAGGGGACCAGGAAGGTTCTCTGACTTCGCCTTGAGCGGTAGGAAGCGGGAGCCTTACGCGTCCGTTAATGGACACGAGCATCAAGACTCCCCGGCCCTGCTGGCGGGTGGCGTAGATTACCATGGTGCCGTTGGGCGCAACAGTAGGCGACTCATCAAGGTTGCTATCTGTGAGGATTTTTACACTTCCGCGAGCCAAATCCTGTACAGCTACCTTGAAATTAGTGAAGCCGTCCTGCCGGTGAATCATTACCAGCGTCTTTTCATCGGCTGACAATTTCGGGTTGGCATTGTAGTTACCCACGAACGTTACACGCTCGGCACCACCGCCATTGATGTTGGTCTTGTAGATCTGTGGCTTGCCGCCACGGTCCGACGTGAAGTACAGCGTAGAGCCGTCCTTGCCGAAAAACGGTTCGGTATCGATGGACGAATCGTTGGTCACGCGAGTCAGCTGACGGGAAGCCAGGTTGATCACGTAAACCTCGGGGTTGCCATCCTTGGACAGTACGAACGCCAGCTTGCCGCCATCGGGCGACCATGCAGGCGCGCCGTTGAGGCCTTCGAAGTTGGTGATCTGCTCACGACGACCGGTATCGATGTGCTGCACGAAAATACGTGGACGCTTCTGCTCGAACGATACGTAGGCGATACGCTTGCCATCCGGCGCAAAGCGTGGCGACAGGATCGGCTCGCGGGACTGCAGCAGCGTTACAGCACGCGCACCGTCGTAGTCCGAACGTTGCAGGGTGTAACGGGTGTTGCTTTCAGAGAAACGTTCGGCAGTCACGTACAGCATGCGGGTGGAGAACGCGCCCTTGATGCCGGTCAGTTTTTCAAACGACTGGTCGGCAATGTAGTGCGCCATGTCCCGCAACTGGTCATTGGTGCCCGACACGCTGCCGGTCAGGACCTGCTGCTCGGTGGCAACGTTGAACAGAGCGTACTGGATCTGCAGACGACCGCCCGCCGGGACGATGTTACCGACCATGACGTACTGCGCATTCAGGGCCTTCCAGTCACGGAAGATGATTTCGCTTGCCTGGGTCGGCAAGCTGATCATGTTCTGTTTTGGAATCGGCGAGTAGTAACCCGAGTTGCGCAGGTCGTTACTCACGATATCGGCCATGTCTTCAGGCAGCACATTGCCGCCCTGCCAGCCAAAAGGCACCACGGCAATCGGAGTGGCGCGGTCACTTCCGCTGGTGACCATGATGTTCTTTTCTTCCGCAACGGCTAAGCCCGCCGCACAGCAAAGAACCAAAAGCAGTCCTCGAAGAAGGTTAATCACAAGGCTAGATCCTCAGGTGTGAATGTCATCTTGAATGAACGATAGGGAGCGAAGTCCGCTGGCTTCAAACCCTGCATTTCTGTCAAACGACCAATATTCTTGACCGCTGCCACTGCCGAACTGTCGAACGGACCGTCACCACTGGACCTGGCAATAGTCACCGAAGTCACTGTGCCGTCCGGCAACATGCCGATCTGCAATACCACTGCCATGCCTTTGCGCGCCGATGGTGGGCGAGCCCAGCCTTCGGATGCACGCAGACGAATCAGGTCATCGAAGTTACCCGCTACCTCATCGCCCACTTCATCGGCCAGAGCCTGTTGACGCTGAGGCTTGTCGGAAAGCAGGTCAGCCAGAGCCTGTGCCTTCTTGTCCTCGGCAGCCTTGCGCGCAGCTTCCTGAGCCTTTTTGGCTGAGTCGGCAGCAGCTTTCTTCTTGGCGTCCTCGGCAGCCTTTTTCTTCGCGTCTTCAGCCGCTTTTTTCTTCGCTTCATCGGCAGCCTGTTTCTTGGCTTCCTCGGCGGCGGCCTTCTTGGCGTCTTCCTCGGCTTTTTTCTTCGCTTCTTCTTCGGCTTTCTTCTTGGCTACATCAGCCAATTGTTTCTCTTCGGCCTTTTTCGCATCGGCAGCTTTCTTGGCGTCATCGGCCTTTTTGGCTTCCTCGGCTTTCTGTTCGGCTTTCTTGGCCTCGTCAGCAGCCTTCTGTTCTTCGGCTTTTTGAGCAGCCTCTTCTTTCTTTTGTTCCGCAGCCTTTACAGCTTCCTGTTTCTGCTGCTCGATCTTCTTCTGCTCCAGCTGCTCGACTTCAGTCTGTCGTGCAGCGGCTTTCTTTGCCTCGCCGGCAATCTTCTGGTTGGTCTGGGTCGTCGCCTGACTCTTGGACTTGAGTTGATACAGAGTAGCCTGAACCACAGGTTTGGCCTCCGGCAACTCGGGAGTCATGGCAAAGCTCACGAAAAGCATGCCAAAAATCAGGATATGCAGGCCAACGGCCCAGACAGAGGGCCAGAAGTAGCTTTCCGAGGCAGACGGCTCTCGAATCGGCTGCATCAGGGGGCCTCAGTAATCAAGCCAACATTCCCTACACCAGCTTTCTGCAGCCCGCCCATCGTGCCCATGACAGAACCGTAATCAACGGTCTTGTCACCACGAATGAACACCTGCGTCTGCTTGCCGGCATCACGACCGGCAGCGACTATCTTGGTCACGGCAGCGGTCAATTGCGGCAGGGTCATTGCCTTGTCCATCTGTTTGTCGGTATCGACTTCGCTGCCAAGGTTCCAGTAGTAGGTCTTGTCAGCCTTGATCGAAATGGTCAGGACCTGATTGTTGTTGTCTTGCGGCAAAGCCTCGCTGGAGACCTTGGGCAAGTCGACTTTCACGCCCTGATTGATCATGGGAGCGGTCACCATGAAGATGACGAGCAGCACCAGCATCACGTCGATGTATGGCACTACGTTCATTTCGGCGACCGGCTTGCGTTTTCTGCGACGATCTCGAGCGATTAAAGCCATGGGGAATTACCTGCTCACTCTTCGCTGGTATGCACTTTACGGTGCAGGATCGCCTGGAATTCGTCGGCGAACGTGTAGTAACGACTGATCAGAGTCTCGCTGCGAGCGGCAAAACGGTTGTAAGCGATAACAGCAGGGATTGCCGCGAACAGGCCGATGGCCGTTGCGATCAATGCCTCGGCAATGCCGGGAGCCACAGTAGCCAGGGTTGCCTGCTGCGCAGTCGCCAGACCGCGGAAAGAGTTCATGATGCCCCAGACCGTACCGAACAGACCGATATAAGGGCTGGTGGAACCTACGGTAGCCAGGAACGGCAGGCCGGCTTCCAGCTTTTCTTCTTCACGGGAGATCGCAACGCGCATGGCACGAGCCACGCCTTCCATCACGGCATCTGGATCGACGCCAGCCTGCTGACGCAGACGGGAGAATTCCTTGAAGCCGGCACGGAAGATCTGCTCTACGCCGGAATCCGGATCAGGGTTGCTGCCCGCCTGGCGATACAGCTTGGACAGATCGATGCCCGACCAGAAACGCTCCTCGAAGCTGTCCAGTGCGCGTCGACCGGCACGCAGCATGTTGCCGCGCTGAAAAATCACGATCCACGAAGTGACTGAAGCAGCCACAAGCATCAGCATCACCAACTGAACAACAATGCTGGCATTGCTGACCAAACTCCACATGGAGGAATGGTCGACTACGTTAGCTTCCACGCTTTATCTCCTGCTCTGAATGTATGCCCGCGCCGCTCTGGTCGGCAAAGGCCGCTCGCAAAGCTTCGGGAATGGCCCGGGGTTTCAAACTATCGGCGCGTACACACGCCACCAAAAACTGCCCCTCACAGAGCAGCGTTGCATCCGCAGCCAGCCTGACCTGCTGCTTGAAGCGCAGGCTGACACGGTTCAATTCGATTACTTCAGCGCTTACCAGCAGCTCATCGTCCAGACGCGCAGGCTTGTGATAACGAGCCTCACTGGAATGCACGACGAACAGCAGGTCCTCCTTCGCAAGCTCGGACTGGGCAAAACCCAGCTCTCGCAGTTGCTCGGTACGAGCCCGCTCCATGAATTTCAAATAGTTGACGTAGTAGACGATGCCGCCTGCATCGGTGTCCTCGTAATAAACGCGACAGCGATGTGCGAACGACGGAGCCCCGTTTTGCGCGCGCATACTCTAGTGCTTACTCCTCGGGTTGCCAATCGGGTCAGGCAACTGTTTTTCATGGTTTGGCCACTTATTGATGGCTTCTGCCATCACGCTGGCAGTCTGACCACCAAAAGTGCAAATAAGTCGCTGATGGCCACTATTAATACGTCGAGCCATCAGCAAAGTCCTCCGGTGCTGGCATTTCGCCCATTCGCGAAGGAATGTTCAACCCGAAATGCAGGTAGGCATGCCGGGTAACGACCCGTCCACGCGGTGTGCGCATGATATAGCCTTGCTGGATCAAATAGGGCTCCAGCACGTCTTCGATGGTGTGCCGTTCCTCGCTGATGGCAGCCGCCAGGCTGTCTACGCCAACAGGACCGCCGTCGAACTTCTCGATCATGGTCAGCAGCAGACGCCGGTCCTGATGATCGAAACCGTGCTCGTCGACATCCAGCAGGTTCAGTGCCTTGTCGGCCGTTTGCCGGGTGATGTGGCCATTACTGCGAACCTGGGCGAAATCCCTCACGCGTCGCAACAAGCGGTTGGCGATACGGGGAGTGCCACGAGCGCGACGAGCAATTTCAAAAGCCCCTTCCGGCTCGATGGCCAGCCCCAGAATACCGGCGGAGCGTGACACGATGGTCGACAGGTCGGCGATGTTATAGAACTCCAGACGCTGAACGATCCCGAAACGGTCACGTAGCGGGTTGGTCAGCATGCCTGCGCGAGTCGTCGCCCCCACCAGGGTGAAAGGAGGCAGATCGAGCTTGATGGAGCGTGCGGCAGGACCTTCGCCAATCATGATGTCCAGTTGGAAGTCTTCCATGGCCGGATACAGCACTTCTTCGACGATAGGCGACAGGCGATGGATTTCATCGATGAACAGCACGTCGTGAGGTTCGAGATTGGTCAGAATCGCCGCCAGGTCACCCGGACGCTCCAGCACAGGGCCGGACGTGCTCTTGATCGACACCGACATTTCCTGGGCAATGATATTGGCCAGTGTGGTCTTGCCCAGCCCCGGCGGGCCGAAGATCAAGGTGTGGTCCAGGGATTCGTTGCGCCCACGCGCAGCCTGGATGAACAACTCCATCTGCTCGCGCACGGTCGGCTGACCGATGTAGTCAGCCAGGCTCAGAGGACGAATGGCACGGTCCAGTTGTTCCTCACGATCACGGCCACTGCTGGCGGTAATCAGGCGATCCGCTTCAATCACTTACGCCATCCCCTTCAAAGCACGTCGGATCAGATCTGCACTGCTCAAGCCTTTTTCCTTGATCGCAGAGACGGCCTTGCTCGCCTCTTGAGGTTTGTAGCCCAGAGAAATCAGCGCACTGACCGCATCGGACTCGGCAGATACCACAGGTTCGGCCTGATTCGGGCCATCGGAAACCAGAGCAAACGTGCCCGGCAGCGCGTCCCAGGCCTTGAAGCGATCCTTGAGTTCGACCAGCAGACGCTCGGCGGTCTTCTTGCCGACCCCCGGAATCCGGGTCAGGGCCGAAGTATCCTGCGCCTGGACGCAACGTACCAGTTCATCGACCTCAAGACCCGACATCAACGCCAGCGCCAGTTTCGGGCCGACGCCATTGAGGCGAATCAGCTCACGAAACAGCTCACGCTCGCGCTTCTCGTAAAAACCATAGAGCAGATGCGCATCTTCGCGAACCACCAGATGGGTATGCAAAGTCACCGGCTCACCCACATGCGGCAAACGATAAAGCGTTGTCATGGGTACTTCCAGCTCATAGCCGACGCCATTGACGTCCAGTACCAGATGCGGTGGCTGCTTCTCGGCGAGAAAGCCACGTAAACGTCCAATCACGTATCAGATCCTTTCGTGTTGCCCATCGCTGGCGTCGCCAGTGCAAAAATATGAACACCATCATCACAGGAGTAGCCAGACCTGCAAGCAAAAATATGCGTGCGGATGATGCAGTCAGAGACGCAGCCGACCACCGCGACTGCGTGCAGTCCCCAGACCATGGGGAATAAGACTTGAGCGCGTGTGCGCATGACACAGCGCGATGGCCAGTGCATCGGAGGCGTCGATCTGGGGTTTCTGGGTCAACTTGAGCAAATGCATGACCATCAT
The DNA here is from genome assembly GCF_018343775.1 of Pseudomonas cichorii. Classification (NCBI taxonomy): domain Bacteria; kingdom Pseudomonadati; phylum Pseudomonadota; class Gammaproteobacteria; order Pseudomonadales; family Pseudomonadaceae; genus Pseudomonas; species Pseudomonas cichorii. Next base: position 1,461,145 of record NZ_CP074349.1, on the reverse strand, counting down.
CATCACTTGCTCCTTGTTGGCACCACCCGTGCCGGCAACTGCCTGCTTGACCTGAGTGGCCGTGTATTCGGCAATCTCCAGCCCTTCCTCGGCACCCGCCACAATGGCCGCGCCCCGGGCCTGGCCCAGTTTCAGCGCAGAATCGGCATTGCGCGCCATGAAGACCTTTTCGATCCCCATGGTGACAGGACCATGAGTCTGGATGACTTCACGCACACCGCGAAACACAATCTGCAGCCGCTCTTGCAGCTCACCGGCTCCCGTGCGAATGCAACCCGAAGCCACATAGACACAGCCGCGCCCGGTATCACGCACAACGCCATAACCGGTGATTCGCGAACCGGGGTCGATGCCAAGAATAAGAGTCATAACGCCCGCAACTTGAAAAGTAACGCAAAACAATTGATGCAGCATAAAGGCAGAAGCCGGAGGCCGATAGCGGCGTGATCATCACCGCTTCCTGCCTCCGGCCTCCAATGTACAGCGAAGCAGCCTGCAATCAGCCAAGCTGCTCCAGAACGTCATCCGGAATTTCCGCGTTGGAGTAGACGTTCTGCACGTCATCCAGGTCTTCAAGCATATCGATCAGCTTGAGCACCTTTTCAGCGGTTTCCAGATCGAGCACGGCACTGGTAGTGGGCAACATGACGATTTCCGCGTCAGAAGCCTTGAAGCCCGCCGCCTCCAGTGCGTTACGCACGGCATAGAAACCGGCGAACGAGGTGAACACGTCGATGGAGCCATCTTCGTTGCTCACGACATCGTCGGCATCAGCCTCCATAGCCGCTTCAATCAGTGCGTCTTCATCGACACCGGCCGCAAAGGAGATCTGCCCCTTGCGATCGAACAGATAAGCCACGGAACCGTCAGTACCCAGGTTGCCGCCACACTTGGTGAACGCATGACGAACGGCAGCGGCGGTACGGTTGCGGTTATCGGTCATGGCTTCAACCATGATGGCAACGCCACCGGGGCCGTAGCCCTCGTAACCCAGCTCCTCGACATCGTTGCCATCGTCGGCACCGACGCCACGTGCAACAGCACGGTCGATGGTGTCGCGGGTCATGTTGGCGCCAAGCGCCTTGTCCAGCGCCAGACGCAGACGCGGGTTGGAACCTGGATCACCACCACCCTGACGGGCAGCGACAGTCAGCTCACGAATCCACTTGGTGAAAATCTTGCCTTTCTTGGCATCCTGACGCTCTTTGCGGTGCTTGATGTTCGCCCACTTAGAATGACCTGCCATTTCTCGCTCCAGATTCTTTTTGAAACACCGTCACCTTTTACCCGCGTAAACGGGCAAAAGGCTTTTTACTCGACAGGCGCACTGCAGAGCGCATCAAAAATGCGCCCTGCCCCGCATCACTCGGCCTTCTGCTGCTCGCGCAGGCGAATGTGCAGTTCACGCAGAGCCTTGGCATCAACGACGCCAGGAGCCTGGGTCATGACATCGGCAGCGCTCTGGGTTTTCGGGAAGGCAATCACTTCACGAATCGACTGGGCACCAGTCATCAGCATCACCAGACGGTCCAGACCGAAAGCCAGGCCACCATGGGGTGGTGCGCCGTATTTCAGTGCGTCGAGCAGGAAGCCGAACTTCTCTTGCTGCTCGTCTTCGGCGATACCCAGCAGGCGGAATACAGCCTGCTGCATTTCCTTGCGGTGGATACGGATCGAACCGCCGCCAAGCTCGGTACCGTTGAGCACCATGTCGTAAGCGCGGGACAGCGCCTTGCCAGGGTTGGCTTCCAGCTCTTCAGGGGTGCACTTTGGCGCCGTGAAGGGGTGGTGCAACGCGCTGAAGCTGCCGTCGTCGTTCTCTTCGAACATCGGGAAGTCCACAACCCACATCGGTGCCCACTCGCAGGTGTGCAGCTTGAAGTCGTTACCCACCTTGATACGAAGCGCGCCCAAGGCCTCGCTGACGATCTTGGCCTTGTCCGCGCCGAAGAACACGATATCGCCATCAACCGCGCCAACGCGATCGAGGATCACATTGAGGTTGGCTTCCGGGATGTTCTTGACGATTGGCGATTGCAGGCCATCAACGCCGTTGGCGCGCTCGTTGACCTTGATGTACGCCAGGCCCTTGGCACCGTAGATGCTGACGAACTTGGTGTAATCGTCGATCTGTTTGCGCGGAATACTTGCCCCGCCAGGAACGCGCAATGCGGCAATCCGGCACTTCGGATCGTTGGCAGGACCGCTGAAGACCTTGAACTCGACGTCCTTGAGCTGATCGGCAACATCGACCAGTTCCAGAGGGTTGCGCAGGTCAGGCTTGTCGGAACCATAGCGGCGCATGGCTTCTTCGAAGGTCATGTGCGGGAATTCACCGAATTCCAGGTCCAGGACTTCCTTGAACAACTGACGAACCATCTTCTCGGTCAGACCGATGATGTCTTCTTCATTGAGGAAGCTGGTCTCGATATCGATCTGAGTGAACTCAGGCTGACGGTCGGCACGCAGGTCTTCGTCACGGAAGCATTTGGCGATCTGGTAGTAGCGGTCGAAGCCGGCAACCATCAGCAACTGCTTGAACAGCTGAGGCGACTGAGGCAAGGCAAAGAAGCTGCCAGGGTGTGTGCGGCTTGGTACCAGATAGTCGCGAGCGCCTTCAGGCGTGGCGCGAGTCAGGATCGGAGTCTCGACATCCAGGAAGCCGTTGTCATCCAGGTAGCGACGGATGCTGGTGGTGATGCGCGAGCGCAGACGCAGCTTCTCGGCCATTTCCGGACGACGCAGATCGATGAAGCGATAGCGCAGGCGGGTTTCTTCGCCGACGTCGGAGTATTCGTTCAGCGGGAACGGCGGAGTCTCGGATTCGTTCAGGACTTCCAGCTCGTAGCCCAGCACTTCGATGGCGCCGGAAGCCATGTTGGCATTGACGGCACCGGCCGGACGGGCACGCACCTTGCCGACGACCTTGACGACATATTCGCTGCGCACACGGTCGGCAGCGGCAAAGGTATCGGCACGATCGGGATCGAACACCACCTGAGCCATGCCTTCACGGTCGCGGATATCGAGGAAGATCACGCCTCCGTGGTCACGACGACGGTGGACCCATCCGCAAAGGGTAATTTCCTGACCTTCCAGACTTTCGTTCAGTTGGCCGCAATAATGGCTGCGCATCATGATGGTGTGTTCACTTCTCGTAATTCGAAATTCGGTGGGGGCTTTCGCTCCTGGCCGCTCAATAGTGCAAGGCACCGGCATCCAGCTCAAGCCAGTCCCTGCCACGCGGAGCCATGCCCGTCAGCAAGGCGAAGGATTATATAGAGTTAATCGAGGCCGTGCAGCCGAACGAACTCATCCTGTCTGGATAAGTTCGTATTAGTGCCGGGCAACAGGCTTGCGACACTGCTCGAAAGGACCCGCCAGCAGCGAGTCCGGAGAAATATCAGGCTTGAACCTGCTCAAGGCGATCAGCCTTCAAAAGGTGTGCAACACACACGACGCGGATCAGCCCGCTGAAGTTCTTCACACCGCCGTAACGCAGATGAACCTCCCTGTCGATATAAGAAAGCACTGCATTCACGGAGCAGTTATTGGATCGGGCAATCGCCGACAATATGTTCCAGTAGACCTTCTCCAGACGCAGACACGTCGCCAGACCATTAAGGCGCACCGACTTGGAGTGCGGCTGTGCCAGATTCATATTGAAATCCTCGACAAAAGGATCATTGCGTATGGACGAATGCCTGCTTAAATCTTTGACCTCACGCTCAACACCTCTGACCATGGCTATTCCACCTCTACAAAATCAATTCGAATCCCGATAAGAAACATTTAAAAATAAATAAATGCGACTCCTATAAGGCCCGATTAAAGATCTTATATCCAGCGGAACCATTACCTTGTTTCTGTAGGAGATGACTACAAAAGAATACAGAATAAGGAAACACCAAAAACGCTATAACTTAAGAAAAGTTCGCCAATGCGTTTAATATTTATACTTTTACATTTTAAAACAGGCTGCATGTGCAGCATCAGGTCGAGCGCAGGAAGGCTCGACTGCAGCGCGTTGCCAGGGGTGACGGCAACGCACTCCGGGCAGAAGGGCAACAGCCCTGCTGTCAGCGGGATTCGAGCATCGAGCGCAACATCCATGCAGTCTTCTCGTGAACCTGCATGCGCTGGGTCAACAGATCTGCAGTCGGCTCATCACTTGCTTTATCCAGCAGAGGAAAAAGACTACGAGCCGTTCGGACAACAGCCTCTTGGCCCTGAACCAGACTTCTGATCATATCTTCAGCACTCGGCACGCCTTCTTCTTCCTTGATCGAAGACAGACGAGCATAAGTCGAATATGTACCTGGCGCCGGGAAGCCAAGAGCACGAATACGCTCGGCAATGGAATCGACAGCCAGTGCCAGTTCGTTGTATTGCTCTTCAAACATCAGGTGCAGTGTGCGAAACATCGGCCCACTGACGTTCCAGTGAAAGTTGTGAGTCTTGAGGTAAAGTACATAAGTATCCGCAAGCAGATGCGAAAGACCGTCTACGATCGATTTGCGATCCTCTTCACTGATACCGATATCGATTGCCATGTTTCATGCCCTTTTAATGAGGATTGGAAAGCAGTAACAGAGCTACTTTATCAAGAGACGCCAACGGGCGCAGCCTTCTATTGGTGCACTCGCTCAAATAGGCACATCCATACAGGAAAGTAGCGCCTGAATCGTCAAGCCTGTCTGACCCCGCCCCGACAAAACGAGTTCCATGAATTCGTCAAAGGCCAGCCAGGGGCTCTGGCTCAAGGCCGTCAGCGGCCATTGAAGCAGACGCTTTACTGGCGTCAACAAAACCGGCGAGGCCTCACAGGTACTTGATTTGAGTAGAGTTCGGCTTTGCTGTTAAATACACGACGTGTCGCTACCGATCCTGCCATCCGGCTGTAGCGCATAGGCTGGACCATCGCTCGTGCATCACGCCTCCACTTTTTCAGAAGCGTACCGGGCGCTACCAGCTATTTCCTTGTGATCCTTCTTAATGTGAGCTTTTTAAAAATGTTGAAAATCGTCCACCTGGTAACAGGAGCAGCAGCCCTGCTGTTGTCCCTCATACCCAGCCTGCGTAGTGAAATGCTCCAACCCGATGCGCTTTATCTCGCTTTCTTCGGGCTGCTCAATCTTGTACTCGCTCCTGTGATCCCCTATTGGAACCGGGGACCACGCCACAACCTGCAAAATCTGGTCAGTGCTCTGCTTGTTCTTGCCGTCATCATCCAAATACTCACCCTGCTCGTTCCGCTCGATAGAATCGCCGGTCTACCAGCCGTCATGATCAGTCTGATTGTCGCTGTTGCTGCCGTTGCCCTGCACCTGGGAGTGAGTTTCTACAGATCCTCTCCTTCTCCAGCACCTCAAAGCCAGGATCTGGGCAATCGCGATACTGGCACCGTGAAGTGGTTCAACACGTCCAAGGGCTTCGGCTTCATCTCCCGTGACTCGGGCGACGATATCTTCGTACACTTTCGCGCCATTCGCGGCGAAGGTCATCGCGTACTCGTCGAAGGCCAGCGTGTCGAGTTCTCCGTAATGAACCGCGACAAAGGCCTGCAGGCCGAAGACGTCATCGCCGCATTACCGCGCCGCTGATTTCTGCCGCCCAATAAAAAACCGCGCTTTCCTCCGGGAAAGCGCGGTTTTTTTATGCAGCAACCTTCAGTAGTGAGGCGGCGGAGCGTCCTCGACGAACGTATCGAACTGACTGCCCATTTCTTCCTGACGCTTGAGCATCGCAGTCATTTGCAATTGCAGACGATCCAGCTCACGCCGCTGCACCACCAGCACATCATTCAACGCCTGAAGCGTATCTTCCTGAAAGGTCAGGCGGCTTTCCAGCTCCATGACTCGCTCTTCAAGATTCATGGTCATTCACCCTCAAATCGAAAGTCTTGCGTCAACACCGGCCTCAAGCGTTCGAGAACCGCTGCGAACTGCTCGTCCGTATAAGGAAGAGCCGGATGTTTGCCCCATACAGGCGCCGGCCAGGCAGCATCGTCACGCTTGCGAACGATGACGTGCATGTGAAGCTGACTGACAACATTACCCAGCGCCGCGACATTGAGTTTATCAGCGTCGAACGCATCCTTCAGGATTTGAGACAGAACGGTGGTTTCCTGCCACAACTGTAACTGATCCTGCGCCTCAAGCTCAAAGACTTCACTGATATCCGGGCGACGTGGCACCAGGATGAACCATGGGTAACGGGAATCATTGGACAGCAGCAGCCGACACAACGGGAAATCGCCGACAGGCAAAGTGTCCTGCTTGAGACGTGAATCCAGAACGAACACGATAAAACTCCCAGGTTGAATGTCTGGTCCGCAGGATACGCAGGATCGGGCGGCGCTTCACCCTGCAGAATGCATTTCATCAAAAGCCGGCGAACCGCCCATCGAAAAGCCTGCGCACCAACCTGCGCGCCGGCACACGACAATTGCACCAATTTGATCCCAGGGTGCCATTTATTGGCCAGACTGTACCCGCGCCCTCAAGCACGAAAAATCAGCCAAAACCGGCACATGGACATAAAAATGAAACAACGTCGTGCCAACCCTATGGGCCTATGAAAGCCGAGATCCAAGTTATGGCAGCCGTGTAACCCGACGCACCAAAACGAAACACTTTGGTATACCAGAAAGAGCGCGGATCTGCGTTTTACCCAAATAGCGGTGCCGCCAGTAACGTTTTCCGGCTTCCTGCCCTGCCGATCCACCCTCGGCAAGCCTGCAAAGCCCACCTTCAGGCATAGAAATAAAACGATTAAAAACATTCAGTTACGGGACTAAAGCCACGTAAAACCTAAAATTTCACATTTTTTTTAACTTTTTTTGAACTTTGTGCACGCTTGTTGCTTTAACACTCACACGATCACGATGACCCTGTCGGAAAACGGGGACATCAGGATCAAGGGAATGGCAGTTCACAGCTTTGAGCACCTACCCTGAAAGGCGATCTGTAACCGAATCCTGTCGATCCGGATACAAGAGCCCGAAGCTAGCAAAGCTGGATACATGATAAGGAAGTGATGCGTTTACGACCTGCGCGAAACTTTCAGCGACATCGCCGTAAAGATTTCGGAAAGACAGGTTTGCAACTATCGTAACGACGGTCAGCGTGATATAGATTTTCGCCGACAAAAAAAGAAAGAGCCGCCCAGATAAAAAAACAGGTGGGACGGCCTGAATCCTATTAAAACCAAAGGAGCAATCACGATGAGAGTGATGAAGTGGAGCGCAATCGCACTGGCAATTACTGCAGCCAGCGCCCAAATGGCAACAGCAGCACCGTTCGTCAGTGACCAGTCTGAAGCCAAGGGCTTTGTAGATGGCAGCACTCTTGACCTGAAGTTGCGCAACTACTATTACGACCGTGACAAGAAAAACACCACTGGCCCTAACCGTCGCGACGACAAAGACTGGACTCAAGGTCTGTGGGTCAACTATAGCTCCGGCTACACCCAAGGCACCGTTGGCGTCGGCGTAGAAGCATTCGGCTACTTCGGCCTGAAACTGGACGGCCAGAGAAAATACTCCGGTTCCGGCAACCTGGTAACCAGCTCCGACGGCACCAACGAAGACAGTTTTGGTAAAGGCGGCGGCGCAGTCAAATTCCGCGTCTCGAAAACCGAACTGAAAGTCGGCGACATGCAACCTGCCAACCCGGTATTTGGCGTCGGCGGTTCCCGCCTCCTGCCTCAGACCGCCAGCGGTATCAGCCTGCAAAGCAGCGAGCTCAAAGGCCTTGATGTCGAAGCGGGTCACTTCTACTCCGGCACCAGCCAGGACGATACAAGCCACAGCGGCGGCATTTTCTCTGCGTATTCAGGCGTAGAAGCAAAATCTGCCGACTATGTAGGCGGCAAGTACGCACTGACCGATAGCCTGGGCGTAGCGTTCTATGCTGCGAAACTCGAGGACATCTGGAACCAGTACTACGGTAACGTGAACTACGCACTGCCTCTGAGCGGTGACCAGTCCCTGGCTTTCGACGCCAATATCTACCGCACTGTCGACGAAGGCAGCGCCAATGCAGGCTCGATCAGCAACACGACTTATTCCGCTTCCGCAGCCTACTCGTTCCTGGCAGCACACACCGTTACCATCGCCTTCCAGAAAGTCAACGGCGACACGCCGTTCGACTACATCGGTATTGGCGACAACAACCGCCCGGGCGACTCGATCTTCCTGAACAACTCCGTTCAGTACTCCGACTTCAACGGTCCGGGCGAAAGATCCTGGCAGGTTCGTTATGACCTGAACATGGCACCTTATGGTGTTCCAGGCCTGAGTTTCATGACCCGCTACCTCAATGGTGACAACATTGACGGAACCGGCCTGGCAGCCAACTCGCGCTATCGCAACAACGATGGCACTCCGATTTATGGCGACAACGGCAAGCACCACGAAACCAACCTTGAAGCCAAATACGTCGTACAAGCCGGCCCGGCCAAGGACTTGTCCTTCCGTATCCGTCAAGCATGGCACCGTGGCAACGATGCTCAGGCAGACGGCGACGTCAACGAGTTCCGCCTGATCGTCGACTACCCGATTTCGGTCCTGTAATCACAGGCCGGTCTCTGCTACTTGAAAAAGCCCGGCTCGATTGCCGGGTTTTTTCATATCGCCACAAAAGTACTACCCTGAGACTCAGCGCCAGCCGCGCCCTGTACGCGACCGGCACACCACCGTACAATGCCGGGTCATTTCCAGTCCCAGCAACAGACAACGGCCAACCATGCGCACCAGTCAATTTTTGCTCGCCACACAGAAAGAAACCCCTTCCGATGCAGTCGTGGTCAGCCATCAGCTGCTGCTGCGTGCTGGCATGATCCGCAAACTGGCTTCCGGCCTTTACACCTGGCTGCCCATGGGCCTGCGCGTATTGCGCAAGGTAGAAGCCATCGTTCGTGAAGAAATGGACGCTGCCGGCGCACTCGAAATCCTGATGCCGGGTATCCAGCCCGCAGAACTGTGGCAGGAATCCGGTCGCTGGGAGCAATACGGCCCCGAGCTGATGCGCCTGGTAGATCGCCACAACCGTGATTTCTGCCTGGGTCCGACCCACGAGGAAGTCATTACCGATCTGGCCCGCAACGAGCTCAACAGCTACAAGCAGTTGCCGATCAACATGTACCAGATCCAGACCAAATTCCGTGACGAGATCCGCCCACGCTTTGGCCTGATGCGCGGCCGCGAGTTCGTCATGAAGGACGCCTACTCCTTCCACGCCGATCATGCTTCGTTGCAGGAAACCTACGACCGCATGCATCAGGCCTACAGCAACGTGTTCACCCGTCTGGGCCTGAAATTCCGTCCTGTAGAAGCCGACAACGGCTCCATCGGCGGTGCTGGCTCCCATGAATTCCACGTGCTGGCAGACTCCGGTGAAGACGACATCGTGTTCAGCGATGGTTCCGACTACGCCGCCAACATCGAGAAGGCCGAAGCCGTACCTCGCGAGAAGGCTCGCGGCGCTGCAACCGAAGAGCTGCGTCTGGTGGATACACCTGACACCAAGACCATCGCGCAACTGGTCGAAGGCTTCAACCTGCCTATCGAGAAGACCGTCAAGACGCTGGTTGTCCACGCTGCCGAAGAAGGCAAGCTGATCGCGCTGATCATTCGTGGCGACCACGAACTCAACGAAATCAAGGCCACCAAGCTGGAGCAGGTCGCCAATCCGCTGGTGATGGCTTCCGAAGCCGAACTGCGTGACGCCATCGGTGCAGGCGCAGGCTCCCTGGGCCCGCTGAACCTGCCACTGCCGTGCATCATCGACCGTTCGGTCGAGCTGATGAGCGACTTCGCGGTCGGTGCCAACATCGACGACAAGCACTACTTCGGCGTCAACTGGGAACGCGACCTGCCTGTACCGACCGTTGCCGACCTGCGCAACGTCGTCGCCGGCGACCCGAGCCCGGACGGCAAAGGCACGCTTGAAATCAAGCGCGGCATCGAAGTCGGCCACATCTTCCAGCTGGGCACCAAGTACAGCGAAGCAATGAAGTGCCAGGTACTGGGCGAAAACGGCAAACCCGTCAACCTGTCCATGGGTTGCTACGGTATTGGCGTCTCCCGCGTCGTGGCCGCTGCCATCGAGCAGAACAGCGATGAAAACGGGATCATCTGGAACGATACCCTGGCACCTTTCCATATCGCCCTGGTTCCACTGCGCTATGAAACGGACGCTGTTCGCGAAGCAACCGACAAGCTGTATGCCGAGCTGAAGGCCGCAGGCTTTGAGGTTCTGCTCGATGACCGCGACAAGAAAACCAGCCCGGGCATCAAGTTCGCCGACATGGAGCTGATCGGTATTCCGCATCGCATCGTGGTCAGTGATCGCGGCCTGGCCGAAGGCAATCTGGAATACAAGAGCCGAACCGAGTCGCAACCACAAGCCATTGCGGTCGCCGACGTGCTGTCGTTCATCCAGGGTCGCGTGAAACGCTGAGTCAAAGGCGCGTCCGTACTGCGGACGCGCCACTCATCACACGCCCCAATCCGCATCAAGAGATCCCATGTTCAGACGAAGCACCCTAAGCCTCGGCAGCGCCGTTCTGTGCGGCACCTTCCTCGTCAGCGGCTGTGCCAATCAGCTGTCACAGCGCAGCGAGCACGAAGAACGCATAGAGCGCAAACTGCTGGAACACACCCTGCAGATCGATATCGGCGAGCCCAAGACCCTTGAACTGCCACAGCGCCGGGTGCGGATTCACGAGCATAAATCCTTCGAGGTCACCGACTTTGAAGTAACCCGTCATTACGACCGTTACACCCCCTATCAACCCTGGCGGGAAATCTATGAGATTCCGCTGGGAGCAGTCGCAGTGGTCGCCGGCATCGGCGCCAACGTGGTCAACGTCTTCACTCTCGGCAGCCTGCCGGACAGCGTGACCAAGGACTGGATCAATTACGGCGTGGCAGGCCTCAACCCGTTCATGAACGCACCGTCCCATGGCCGTGCGCAGCAGAACCTGGCCAGTATCGATGAAGTCCAGAAGGACAAGAGAATCGAGAACTCCACCCTGCCCTGGAACGAGCGTCCGGTCATGGTGAAAGCGGGTAACGAAACCCATGAGCTGAATACCGATCGCAACGGGATTCTGCGCCTCAACCTGCTCGACAGCCCGTTTGCCGAACAGGACCTGAGCCGGGTCACGCGCCTGTACCTCAACATCGAGGACGATCAGGACAATGCTCACGCCAATGCCAGCCTGCCGATCAGCCAGTCGCTGCGGGGCAAGCTGCTCGAAGCTCACGAGCTGATCTACGACGACCTGGAAGACGATGAAGTCAAACAGTGGGTGCATCGCGTCAAGCGTCTTTCAGAACTGGGTCTTGAAGAAGAAGCCAGCGAACTGGAGCAGAGCCTGATCGAGCTGACACGCAACGACCCACAACTGCAGAACGAGTTTCTGAAGTCTCTGGCCAAGGATGCTGGCCGCCTTGTGGCACCCGCCACAGAACCTGATAGCGAATGACAACCAGGCTCCTTGCAAGGAGCCTGCAACTATTGGGTAAACAGCTCCAATTGCTCATGAGCGCCACGCAAATCATGCAGGCGCACGCCGATGCCCAGTAATCGCACCGGCTTGGCGCCACGGGCAAAAGCCTGGGTCAGCAATTGCTCGTAACTGGCCAGATCCCGCCCTGCCCCCGACTGCTCCAGCGTGGTCTGGGTAAAATCATGGAATTTCACTTTCACGAATGGCTTGCCGGGACGATATTGCCCGGCCATTCGCTCCATGCGCACAGCCAGGGTTTCCAGCAATGCCGGCAGTTTTTCCAGGCAACTGGCCAGATCGGGTAAATCCGTATCGTAGGTATTTTCGACGCTCACGGACTGACGCCTGCTGTCCGTCTGCACGGGACGCTCATCGATCCCGAACGCCAGACTCCAGAGCCGCTCACCAAAACTGCCGAACTCGCGCACCAGCGACAACTTGCTCCAGCGACGCAAGTCCATGCAGGTGATGATGCCCAGCCGCCCCAGCTTGTCAGCCGTCACCTTGCCGACACCATGCAACTTGCTGACCGGCAGGGATTCGACAAAATCCTCGACCTGATCCGGAGTAATCACGAACAAACCGTTGGGCTTCTTCCAGTCACTGGCAATCTTGGCAAGAAACTTGTTGGGCGCAACGCCAGCCGAGACCGTGATGTGCAACTGATTTGAAACCCGACGCCGGATATCCTGGGCGATACGGGTCGCACTGCCGGAAAAATGACTGGCATCGGAGACATCCAGAAACGCCTCGTCCAGCGACAGCGGCTCGATCAGGTCGGTGTAATCACGAAAGATGCCCTGAATTTCCCGGGACGCTTCCTTATAGGCATCCATGCGCGGCTTGACGATGGTCAGCTCCGGGCACAGCTTCAAGGCGTGACGCGAGGACATCGCCGAACGCACCCCATAGGCTCGTGCTTCATAATTACAGGTCGCAATCACCCCTCTCTTGTCCGGCGACCCGCCGACAGCCAGCGGCTTGGTGGCTAGGCTCGGGTCGTCTCGCATTTCGATGGCTGCATAGAAGCAGTCACAATCGATGTGGATGATTTTGCGCTGAGTCATGAACGGCGATTTGCAATCAATGGTCGTGCAGTATCGCACTGGTATCAGGAAGTGACACTCATGACGCCAAATGAATGCATCAGAAAAGCGTGCGCTCCCTACACCACTGCCCTTTCGGATTGTCAGACAAACCGTCATATCTCCTGTAGCACTGGCCTTACAGCGCTAACCATTTGAAGAAAAAAGCATTTTTTGAAACTAATGATTGACAGGATCAGCTTCCCCTGTAGAATGCCGCCCTATCAGACGCGGGATGGAGCAGCCTGGTAGCTCGTCGGGCTCATAACCCGAAGGTCGTCGGTTCAAATCCGGCTCCCGCAACCAAATGCAGTAAAGTAGAAGGCCCGCCCACAAAGCGGGCCTTTTGCATTCTGATGCCAACATCCGTCAACCAGCAGCAAACAGTATTAATTTTCATGTTTTCTGCATTAAAGGTTGACACTTCTGGATTCGGCTGTAGAATGCCGCCACACAGACGCGGGATGGAGCAGCCTGGTAGCTCGTCGGGCTCATAACCCGAAGGTCGTCGGTTCAAATCCGGCTCCCGCAACCAACATCAAAGAAGGCTAATCGAAAGATTGGCCTTTTTTGTGCCTGCTGAAAAAGCATGGGACCAGCCATGCTAACTGTCTGACAAAAAAAGACTATTTCCCCTCCCCCCTGAAACCCTATCATCACGTACGTAACGTAATATTTCTGTGTCCGACAGTTTTTCGATGGGCTGCCGATAGAATCATTACGAGACGTAGTAGGAAAGATCGGCACGCGATCGTCATGCCCGGCGCCCCAGTCACTCTTCAATACGGCATGACACAACGTAGTCATTTTTGTTACATACGCCTAAGCTGAATCAAAGCTGAACGGTACCCGCTCAAGCCATTAGCAGTTCGCCCATGAGACGTTGACGCGATAACATCTCGAAATATTTTTTGCGTAGGGATTGGTAACTTGGCTGCATACCTCCATCCTGTCGCGCACGATCCAAGGAGTGATTGATGCGCGACAACCCGTCAGATACCAACGAAGCAGTTGCTGCAAATAGTTCGATAAAACCTGTCCGCTTCCGCTGGCTGGAACTGCTCAGCAAGTACCGGCAACCCATCGGTTTGGCCGTCATGCTGCTGCTTTTCGGCATGGCCTTGATCGCCTGTCGACACATGCTGATCGAGATGGACTTCTTTGCGCTGCGCGACTCGCTGTTCGCCGTGCCCCTTCCATCGCTGGGTGGCGCTCTGCTGGCTGCGATCATCGGCTTCGTCATCTTGATGGGCTACGAGCTGTCCGCCAGCCGTTACGCCAACGTCAACCTGCCGACCCGCACCTTGCTGCTTGGGGGCTTTACCTCTTTTGCGATTGGCAATGCCGTGGGCCTTTCCATGCTCTCCGGCGGATCGGTGCGTTACCGACTGTATTCGCGTCATGGCATCGGGGCGATGGAAATCGCCCGCATGACCCTGTTCGCCAGCCTGTCGCTGGGCTGCGCCTTGCCACCACTGGCAGCAGTAGCAACCCTGAGTAACCTGTCCGGCGCGTCACTGGCACTGAAACTGCCGGTGGATGTACTGGCCGTTATCGCTACCGCGGTGCTGGTCGCCAGCGTTCTGCTGGCGGTTGCGGTCTATCGCCGTCGTCTGCCGGAACAGACCATTCCCCACAATATTCTGGTCAGGGCCGGCCGACGCACCTTGCGTCTTCCCGACCTGCGCCTGACGCTGATACAGCTGGTCATCACCGCTCTGGACGTGGTCGCCGCAGCCATGGTGCTTTACCTGCTGCTGCCGTCAGCACCGCCGCTGGGTGCTTTCATCCTCATCTACCTGCTGGCCCTGGCCGCAGGCGTACTGAGTCATGTACCGGGCGGCGTAGGGGTTTTCGAGGCGATTCTGCTGGCAGCCTTCGCCAACGAACTGGGCGCCGCGCCGTTGGCGGCTGCCTTGCTGCTGTATCGCCTGATCTACGTGGTGTTGCCACTGTTGCTGGCATGCCTGACGCTGCTCTTTACCGAAGCCCAGCGCCTGCTGCCCACCCGCCAGGCCATGCGCGTAGCCTCCGGGCTCGCCGCGCCGATCCTGGCGCTGCTGGTATTTCTGTCAGGTGTTGTGCTGTTGTTCTCCGGCGCCACACCGGAAATCGACACCCGCCTGGAAAACGTCGGCTTCATGATTCCCCATCGCCTGATCAACGCCTCGCACTTTGGCGCCAGTCTGGTAGGTGTGCTGTGCCTGTTGCTGGCTCAAGGCTTGCGGCGTCGCCTGTCGGCGGCGTGGATGCTGACGGTCATTCTGCTGCTGGTGGGCGCAGTCCTGTCGATGCTCAAGGGCTTCGACTGGGAAGAAGCCAGCCTGTTGCTGCTGACAGCCGCTCTGCTGGCTACTTTCCGCCGCTCTTTCTACCGTCCGAGCCGCCTGCTTGAGCTGCCCTTCTCGCCGCTTTACCTGATCGCCAGTGCCTGCGTGGTAGGCGCCTCGATCTGGCTGCTGCTGTTTGCCTATCAGGACGTGCCTTACAGCCATCAGCTCTGGTGGCAGTTCACCCTCGACGCCGATGCTCCACGGGGCCTGCGCTCCGCTCTGGGCAGTGCGGTGCTGCTGGTGGTCGTGTCCCTGACCTGGCTGCTGCGCACCGCTCGCCCGGTCATCAAGCTACCGAACGCCGCCGAGCTGGACAAGGCTGCCGAAATCCTCAAGGCCTCCAGCCAGCCCGATGGCGGACTGGTGCTGACCGGTGACAAGGCGATTCTGTTCCACCCCAACGAAAACGCTTTCCTGATGTACTCCCATCGCGGACGCAGCCTCGTGGCCCTGTATGACCCGATCGGCCCGACTCAGCAGCGCGCCGAACTGATCTGGCAATTCCGTGACCTGTGCGACGTTCACCATGCCCGCCCCGTGTTCTATCAGGTCCGTGCAGAGAACCTGCCGTACTACATGGACATCGGGCTGACAGCGATCAAGCTGGGCGAGGAAGCACGGGTAGACCTGCGGCGCTTCGACATCGACGCCAAGGGCAAGGAAATGAAAGACCTGCGCTACACCTGGAACCGGGGTGGCCGCGACGGTCTGTCGCTGGAGATCTACGAAGCCGGTCAGGCGCCGCTGGATGAGCTGAAAGCTATTTCCGATGCTTGGCTGACCGGCAAGAATGTGCGCGAAAAAGGCTTCTCCCTGGGCCGTTTCAGCCCTGAGTACCTGAAGTATTTCCGCATCGCGATTATCCACTTTGAAGGCAAGCCGGTGGCGTTTGCCAACCTGCTGGAAACCTCCAGCCTCGAACTCGCCAGCCTGGACCTGATGCGCTCACACCCGGACGCCCCCAAGCTGACCATGGAGTTCATGATGGTCGGCCTGATCCTGCATTACAAACAGCAGGGCTATGCACGCTTCAGCCTGGGCATGGTGCCGTTGTCAGGCCTGCAGCCAAGACGCGGCGCCCCCTTGACCCAGCGCCTGGGCTCGATGGTGTTCCGCCGTGGCGAACAGCTCTACAACTTCCAGGGTCTGCGCCGCTTCAAGGACAAGTTCCAACCGGACTGGGAACCTCGCTATATGGCCGTGCCTGCCGGACTCGATCCGCTTGTGGCACTGGCTGACACCGCCGCCCTGATTGCGGGCGGCCTGACTGGATTGGTGAAACGCTGATGATTCGACGCTTTTCGCGCTATTTGCTTGCTGCTCTGGGTGTTGTTCTGCTGGCGGCACTCGGCTTCTGGCTATGGACCCGCCCTGCTCCACCTGCCAGCCTTGAACGCCTGAGCCTTGACGATGGCACGCCACTGACCAGCGTCACACCGGCAACCAAGGTCAAGACCCGGATTGCCCTGGCCGTGACCGCTGAAGAAATGCTGACTGACAAGCAACTGCTGGCCATCAGCAAGGACGCCTCGGCGCGCATCATTCAAGTGGTCTTGCCCAAGGATGACTGCGTCCTGCAACAGAAGACGTTCCAGAACGCCCTGCAAAAGCTTGAGGGTGCGCCTCTGGTTGTTGGCGGCATTGGCCCGGGCGCTACGCTGGCATGGCGCTGGCTGGCCGAACAGAAGGACGACAAGGCCCAGGCCATCTCGGTCGGTTTTGCCCTGGAGCATGTTTCCAACCCTCCTCCGGTGGTGGAAGAGGATGAAACCCCGCCGCAGATCTGCGACGTACCGCTGCCGCAAAAGGCACCACACGGCCACTGGCTGGCCGCCTGGAACGACGCACCGGACGATCCGAGCGCTGCTTTCGTACGCGATCAGACGAACGCCGAAACCAGCATCAGCGACTACGACATCTCTCTGCCGCAAGTGCTCAACACCGAGCTTCGTCACCTGCTGCTGGGTGAAAATGACGCAGGCGGCCTGGGCATCCCGACGGTTGAAGTGCCTGTGGCAGCCAACCAGAGCGCCGACACCGTAACCCTGTTCATGTCAGGTGACGGCGGCTGGCGCGATCTGGACAAGGTCGTGGCTGGCGATATGGCGAAGATGGGTTATCCGGTGGTCGGCATCGATGTGCTGCGCTATTACTGGGAGCACAAGACGCCGGAACAGACCGCTATCGACCTCACCGACCTGATGAATCACTACCGTCAGAAATGGGGCACCAAGCGCTTCATCCTGGCTGGCTACTCCTTCGGTGCGGATGTCATGCCTGCGGTCTATAACCGCCTCGCACCGGAAGACCAGAACCGTATCGACGGGATCATTCTGCTGGCCTTCGCACGCTCCGGCAGCTTCGAGATTCACGTAGACGGCTGGCTCGGCAATGCAGGCAAGGAAGCGACTACAGGCCAGGAAATGGCCAAGCTGCCAGCTTCCAAAGTGCTGTGCGTCTATGGCCTGGAAGAGAAGAAAACCAGCGGCTGCACCGATACCACCGCAGTCGGTGAAGTGATCGAGCTACCGGGTGGCCATCACTTCGATGAGAACTACCCGGCACTGGCCAAGCGTCTGATCAATGCGATCAACAAATGGCAAGGCAAGCCTGCCGCTCAATAAGTCCTGATAGGCAGACATGAAAAATCCCGGCACCGCGAGGTGACCGGGATTTTTTGTACACCAGGAGAAACGCTACATCTCGACCTGGGTACCCAGTTCGATCACCCGGTTGTACGGCAGCTTGAAGAAGCGCAGGTTACCGTTGGCGTTCTTGAGCATGAAAGCGAACAGGGCTTCACGCCAGCGCGCCATACCCATCATCTTGGACGGAATGACGGTTTCGCGGCTCAGGAAGTAAGTGGTGCGCATCGGGCTGAAATCCAGATCGTCCAGATGACACAGCGCCAGCGCAGCCGGTACGTCCGGCTCGTCGATAAAGCCGAAGTGCAGGATCACCCGGTAAAAACCTTCGCCGTAGGACTCCACTTCAAAACGCTCATGGGCCGGGACCCTTGGCCGGTCTTCATAGACCACGGTCAGCAATACCACCTGCTCGTGAAGCACCTGATTGTGCAGCATGTTATGCAACAGCGCATGGGGCACCGCGTCGCTGCGCGCCGTCAGGAACACGGCAGTGCCCTGAACCCGGTGCGGCGGCTGCACACGAATGCTGCCAATGAAGATCGGCAGCGGCAGGCCGCCCTCGTCGATACGATCGGCCAGCAACTGCTTGCCACGCTTCCAGGTGGTCATCAGGATGAACAGCACCGCACCCGCCAGCACAGGGAAGGCACCGCCCTGCACGACTTTCGGCACGTTGGCAGCAAAGAACAGGCCGTCCACCAGCAACAGGCCCAGCAGCAAGGGAACCGCCAGCACTGCTGGCCACTTCCACAACAGCAGCATCACCGAAGACACCAGAATCGTGGTGCAGAGCATGGTGCCGGTCACGGCAACGCCATAAGCCGAAGCCAGCGCGCCGGAAGACTCGAAGCCGATCACCAGCAACACCACACCCACCATCAACGCCCAGTTCACGGCACCGATATAGATCTGGCCCTGTGCATCGCTGGAAGTGTGCTGAATGTACATGCGCGGGATGTAACCGAGCTGAATGGCCTGCAAGGTCATGGAGAACGCACCGGAGATCACCGCCTGGGAAGCAATGACCGTTGCCAGTGTCGACAGCCCGATCAGCGGCAGTAACGCCCAGCCCGGTGCCAGCAGATAGAACGGGTTGCGCACCGCCTCGGGGTTTTCCAGCACCAGCGCGCCCTGCCCGAAGTAGTTGAGCAGCAGCGCAGGCAGCACCAGGATGAACCAGGCCCTTGAGATAGGCTTGCGCCCGAAGTGCCCCATGTCGGCGTACAGCGCCTCGGCACCGGTCAGTGCCAGCACGACGGCACCGAGAATGGCGACTCCGATACCCGGATGCAGAATGAAGAACCGGATCGCCCACATCGGATTCACGGCATTGAGCACTTCAGGCGAATGCATGATGCCGTAGATCCCGAGCGCACCCAGCACCAGAAACCAGGTCACCATCACCGGCCCGAACAATACGCCGATGCGTGCCGTCCCGTGCTTCTGGATCAGGAACAGGCCAACCAGCACCACCAGCGCCATGGGCACGATCCAGTGCTCAAGCCCGTCGAAGGCCAGTTCCAGCCCTTCCATCGCCGACAGCACCGACACCGCCGGGGTAATCATGCTGTCGCCGTAGAACAGAGCCGCGCCGAACAGACCGAATACCACCATCAGCATTTGCAGCCTGGGGTAGTGAGCCGTTGCGCGTCGCGCCAGAGCCGTGAGGGCCATGATCCCGCCTTCGCCCTGGTTATCGGCGCGCAGAATGAAGGCCATGTACTTGAAGGACACCACCCAGATCAACGACCAGAAAATCAGCGACAGGATGCCCAGTATCGCGTCATGGGTGACATCAACCCCATATCCCCCCTGAAAGACCTCCTTGAGCGTATACAGCGGGCTCGTACCGATATCCCCATACACCACGCCCACAGCCGCAATCAGCAGCCCCAAGGGTTTTGCAGTGCTTCCAGTCTCAGCATGACTGCTTGCCTGACTCATCCAATACTCCTGAAACAAGACTTGAGGCCCAAAGCACTATGAACTTCACACCACGTAACAATTCCGATCGCGCCAATTATTGACATGCGTTGGCGCAATGCCGCGAAGCATAGCGCAGCACTCGTCGTAATTCTCTGTTTAACACTGGTCATCGCACGCACTCATCGCTAGAATTGCGCACTTTTTGATCAGAGGCGCACCAAGCGCCCAATCGGTGCCCGCGTATTGAGCCAGGCACCCTTCACGCCGAGGTTTGCCATGTCCACCGTCACCACGCCGTCCGCCCCCAAGGTAGGCTTCGTTTCCCTGGGTTGCCCGAAAGCTCTGGTCGACTCCGAGCGCATCCTGACCCAACTGCGCATGGAAGGTTACGAAGTCGTTCCGACCTATGAAGATGCTGACGTGGTTGTGGTCAACACCTGCGGCTTCATCGATACCGCCAAGGCGGAATCCCTGGAAGTGATTGGCGAGGCCATTGCCGAAAACGGCAAGGTGATCGTGACCGGTTGCATGGGCGTGGACGAAAGCGTCATTCGCAACGTGCACCCGAGCGTGCTGTCGGTCACCGGCCCTCAGCAATACGAGCAGGTGGTCAATGCCGTGCATCAGGTCGTGCCACCGAAGCTGGACCACAACCCGCTGATCGATCTGGTACCGCCACAAGGCATCAAGCTGACGCCACGTCACTACGCCTACCTGAAGATTTCCGAAGGCTGCAACCACAGTTGCAGCTTCTGCATCATCCCGTCGATGCGCGGCAAACTGGTCAGCCGTCCGGTAGGCGATGTGCTCGATGAAGCCCAGCGTCTGGTCAAATCCGGCGTGAAAGAGCTGCTGGTGATTTCCCAGGACACCAGCGCCTACGGCGTCGACATCAAATACCGCACCGGTTTCTGGAACGGCCAGCCGGTCAAGACCCGCATGACCGAACTGTGCCAGGCTCTCAGCTCCCTGGGCGTCTGGGTTCGTCTGCACTACGTTTATCCGTACCCGCACGTCGATGAGCTGATCCCGCTGATGGCCGCCGGGAAAATCCTGCCGTACCTGGACATCCCGTTCCAGCACGCCAGCCCGAAAGTGCTCAAGAACATGAAGCGCCCGGCCTTTGAAGACAAGACCCTGGCGCGCATCAAGAACTGGCGCGAACAGTGCCCGGACCTGATCATCCGCTCCACCTTCATCGTCGGCTTCCCCGGCGAAACCGAAGAAGACTTCCAGTACCTGCTGGACTGGTTGACCGAAGCACAACTCGACCGCGTCGGCTGCTTCCAGTACTCGCCGGTTGAAGGCGCGCCTGCCAATCTGCTGGACGCAGAAATCGTACCGGACGACGTGAAGCAGGATCGCTGGGATCGCTTCATGGCGCATCAACAGGCAATCAGCGCTGCCCGTCTGCAGATGAAGATCGGCAAGGACATCGAAGTCCTGATCGATGAAGTGGACGAGCGCGGTGCAGTAGGCCGCTGCTTCTTCGATGCGCCGGAAATCGACGGCAACGTCTATATCGGTCTTGAAGACGACAGTCCGGTCAAACCCGGTGACAAGATCATGTGCCGCGTGACAGACGCCGACGAATACGATCTGTGGGCCGAAATCATCGACTGAAGTTGAAACCGAATCAGCCCCGCCCTTGAAAACGGCGGGGCTTTTTTATCGGTCCGGGTTGTCTACTCATGCAGCCCACCACAAGAGCCCATCGAAATGGACCTGTACACGCCCGAGCAAAACGACTTTCAGGAACTGGCCAACCTCTGGGAACGCTCGGTACGTGCGACCCACGACTTCCTGCCCGATAGCTACATCGCCATGCTCAAAGAGCTGCTGCTCACGCAGTACCTGGGTTCGGTCACCCTGTTCTGCACCCGCGACGCACACTTGAAGATCACAGGCTTTGCAGGCATCAGCCTGTACAAGCTGGAAATGCTGTTTGTCGATCCCGAACATCGCGGTCAGGGCCTGGGCAAGCACCTGCTTGACCATGCCATCGAGTATTTCAACATCAACGAGCTGGACGTCAACGAACAAAACCCGCAAGCCCTGGGGTTTTATCGCAGGCAAGGTTTCGAGGTGATCCACCGCAGCGAACTGGACGGGCTTGGGCAACCTTATCCGATCCTGAGAATGCGGCGCTAGAAGCGCTACCCTGCTTGAGTTGATCCACCAAACGCGGGAAAAGCCCTGGCCGCGACAAGGCATCCATTAATTATTCGCACCGATTATCAGGCGTGCGCAGGTACAATGGCGTCTTTCCCATCAGTAACGGCTTCTTTTTCATGACAGACCCCATTCGCCTTTCCAAACGCCTTATCGAACTGGTCGGCTGCTCCCGTCGCGAGGCTGAACTGTATATCGAGGGCGGCTGGGTGACCGTGGATGGCGAGGTGGTCGAAGAGCCGCAGTTCAAGGTCGAAAACCAGAAGGTCGAACTCAGCCCCGACGCCAGGGCCGAAACCCCGGAAGCCGTCACGATCATTCTGCACAAACCGGCCTCGGCCAGTGTCGAAAGCGCGCTGCAAATGATTACCCCGGGTACCCTTTCCCAGGAACACAGCTTCGGCAAGCGCCCGCTCAAGGGGCACTTCCTGCGCCTTGAAGCGATTTCGACCCTGCAAGCCAATGCCAGCGGCCTGATGGTGTTCAGCCAGGACTGGAAAATCCTGCGCAAGCTCACCGACGACCGCAGCAAGATAGAGCAGGAATATGTCGTGGAAGTCTCGGGCGAGATGGTTGCCCATGGCCTCAACCGTCTGAACCATGGCCTTAGCTACAAAGGCAAGGAACTGCCTGCCGTCAAAGCCAGCTGGCAGAACGAGAACCGCCTGCGCTTTGCCATGAAGAACCCGCAGCCCGGCATTATTGCCCAACTGTGCGAGGCCGTGGGCCTCAAGATCGTCGCAGTCCGGCGCATCCGCATCGGTGGCGTCTCCATGGGCAAACTGCCTGAGGGCCAGTGGCGCTACATGACGGCCAAGGAAAAATTCTAACCTTCATTTTTTGCAGCGCACGACAACTCGTGCGCCGTTACAACGACTTACCAGGACTCACGCCTCATGATGAACAACGATGTACTGCGCAGCGTGCGCTATATGCTGGATATCAGCGACAACAAGATTGTCGAGATCACCAGGCTCACCGGCTTTGAAATCACCAAAAACGACGTGATCGCTTTCACCAAGAAGGAAGAGGAAGAAGGCTACCTCGATTGCAGCGATGAAATCATGGCCCATTTTCTCGATGGACTGGTGATCTTCAAGCGCGGCAAGGACGACAGCCGTCCACCACAGCCCATCGAACTGCCGATCACCAACAACATCGTGCTCAAGAAACTGCGTGTCGCCTTTGAACTCAAGGAAGACGACATGCACGACATCCTCAAGTCCGTGAACTTCCCGGTGTCCAAACCGGAGCTCAGTGCCCTGTTCCGCAAGGTCGGCCACAACAACTACCGCGAATGCGGCGACCAGTTGCTGCGCAACTTCCTCAAGGGCCTGACCTTGCGCGTACGCGGCTGATTCGTGACCTACAACGTCTCTCCTGTCGGTTTCGTGCGTTCCTGCTTCAAGGAGAAATTCGCGATTCCGCGCCAGCCACAACTGGCTCCCGCCGCCCGTGGCTGCCTGGAGCTGGTTGCGCCCTTTGATCAGGGTGAAGCCGTACAAGGCCTGGAACAGGTCAGCCATGTGTGGCTGCTGTTTCTGTTCCATCAGGCTCTGGAAGACAAGCCACGCCTCAAGGTGCGTCCGCCACGCCTGGGTGGCAACCAGTCCATGGGCGTGTTCGCCACCCGTGCAACGCACCGGCCCAATGGCATCGGGCAATCCGTGGTCAGGCTGGACAAGGTCGAGGCGGGGCGGCTCTGGATTTCCGGTATCGACCTGCTTGACGGCACGCCGGTGCTGGATATCAAGCCCTATGTGCCTTATGCCGATGCCCTGCCCCATGCAAGCAACCGCATTGCTAGTGCGGCACCGGAACTGATCCCTGTTCACTGGGAGGACAGCGCGCTGCTGCAAGCCCGTGAGCACGCACAACGCCTTGACGAGCCACTGGTGGAACTGATCGAGCAATGCCTGGCTCAGGACCCGCGTCCGGCCTATCAGGTGCCTGCGCCGGAACGTCGCTACGGCGCGCAGTTCTGGGATATGGACGTGCGCTGGCATTATCCGCAGCCGGGGATGATCCGGGTGCTTGAGGTTGTGCCAGCTAAAAATCCCGCCCAATAAAAAACCGCCTCGCTCAGGAAGAGGGAGGCGGCTTTTATCAAAACAACTTACTTCTCGACGAATGCACGCTCGATCAGGTAGTCGCCCGGCTCACGCATGCGTGGGGAGACTGTCAGGCCGAAGCTGTTCAGCACTTCGCTGGTTTCATCAAGCATGCTCGGGCTACCGCACAGCATGGCGCGATCGTCCTGAGGATTGATCGGTGGCAGACCGATGTCGCTGAACAGCTTGCCGCTGCGCATCAGATCGGTCAGGCGGCCTTCGTTCTCGAAAGGCTCACGGGTAACGGTCGGGTAGTAGATCAGCTTGTCGCGCAGCGCTTCACCGAAGAACTCGTTCTGCGGCAGGTGCTCGGTGATGAATTCGCGGTAAGCGACTTCGTTCACGTAACGTACGCCGTGGCACAGGATGACCTTCTCGAAACGCTCGTAGGTTTCCGGGTCCTGAATGACGCTCATGAACGGCGCAAGACCAGTACCGGTGCTCAGCAGGTACAGATGCTTGCCAGGCTTGAGGTCATCCAGAACCAGAGTGCCCGTAGGCTTCTTGCTGATGATGATCTCGTCGCCTTCCTTGAGGTGCTGCAACTGCGAGGTCAGCGGACCATCAGGCACCTTGATGCTGAAGAATTCCAGATGCTCTTCCCAGTTCGGGCTGGCAATCGAATAGGCGCGCATGAGCGGACGACCGTTAGGCTGCTGAAGACCGATCATCACGAACTGACCGTTCTCGAAACGCAGACCCGGATCGCGGGTGCACTTGAAACTGAAGAGAGTGTCGTTCCAGTGATGGACGCTGAGGACACGCTCGTGGTTCATGTTGCTCATGTACGTGGGAACTCCTGAAAAATTCTTCTGCGCTGGGCATAAGCGCTATTGCGCGACATTCTAGTGGCAGACACAATATCTGTTAAATTAATTATCAAGATATGGGTTATCGGTTATATAGATATGCGATTTACTCTTCGTCAGCTTCAAGTCTTCGTCGCCGTTGCCCAGCAGGAAAGCGTGTCCCGGGCAGCGGTCATGCTCTCTCTCTCGCAATCGGCGGCCAGCACATCCATCACCGAGCTGGAGCGCCAGTCCAGCTGCCAGTTGTTCGATCGCGCCGGCAAGCGATTGAGCCTCAACGCGACCGGACGCCAGT
This sequence comes from Pseudomonas cichorii, assembly GCF_018343775.1. NCBI lineage: Bacteria > Pseudomonadati > Pseudomonadota > Gammaproteobacteria > Pseudomonadales > Pseudomonadaceae > Pseudomonas > Pseudomonas cichorii. Next base: position 1,436,249 of record NZ_CP074349.1, on the reverse strand, counting down.
TACTGCCCCAGGCGGTGGCTCTGCTGGATCAGGCCAAGGAAATCGAAGACCTGCTGAACGGCAAGTCCGGCTTCGGCTCACTGGCAGTCGGCGCCACACTGACCATCGGCAATTACCTGGCGACCCTGCTGATCGGCGGGTTCATGCAGCGTCACCCGGAAAGCCAGGTCAAGCTGCATGTCCAGAACACTGCGCATATCGTGCAGCAGGTGGCGCATTACGAAATTGATCTGGGTCTGATCGAAGGCGATTGCAGCCACCCCGATATCGAAGTGCAGTCCTGGGTCGAAGATGAGCTGGTGGTGTTCTGCGCTCCCCAGCATCCACTGGCCAAACGCGGCCATGCCAGCCTGGCGGAACTGACACGTGAAGCCTGGATTCTGCGTGAACAGGGCTCGGGCACACGGCTGACCTTTGATCAGGCCATGCGTCATCACCGTAACGGGTTGAATGTGCGTCTTGAGCTGGAACACACCGAAGCCATCAAGCGAGCGGTGGAATCGGGGCTGGGCATCGGCTGTATTTCCCGGCTGGCCCTGCGCGATGCGTTTCGACGTGGCAGCCTCGTGGCTCTGGATACGCCGGAGCTGGATCTGTCGCGGCAGTTCTACTTCATCTGGCACAAGCAGAAGTACCAGACCTCTGCCATGCGAGAGTTTCTCGAGTTGTGCCGCGCCTTTACCGCCGGGGTCCAGCGCAGCGACGAAATCGTGATACCCAGCCTGTACTGAGAAGGTCAGCCGAGCAGGATCACTCCCCAGACCACGGCGATCATGCTCAGCGCGACCAGTTGGGCGGCACTGCCCATGTCCTTGGCGTTCTTGGACAACGGGTGCAGATCCAGAGAAATGCGGTCAATGGCCGCTTCGACTGCCGAGTTGAGCAGCTCGACGATCAGGGCCAGCAGGCATACGGCAATCAACAGGGCATGCTCGCCACGGCTGACGTTGATCACGAAGGACAACGGAATCAGCACGACATTGAGCAGCACCAGTTGACGAAAGGCCGCTTCCCCCTTGAAGGCGGCCGACAGACCGTCAAAGGAATAACCTGCAGCATTGAGGATACGTTTCAGGCCGGTCTGGCCCTTGAAGGGTGAAGGCATGGATAGACTACTGTGTCGAAAGGTGAGGAAATCTAAGGCAACACGGGTCAAAAAAGCGTGAAGAACCGATGCTCAATTGGCCGAAACCGATTCCAGCTGTTGCAGCAACAACGCAGCCTGAGTGCGCGTGCGAACGCCGAGCTTGCGGAAAATCGCCGTGACATGAGCCTTGATGGTTGCTTCGGAAACGCTGAGCTCATAGGCGATCTGCTTGTTCAACAAGCCTTCACAGACCATGGTCAATACGCGGAACTGCTGCGGCGTCAGGCTGGCAAGGCCGGCACTGGCCGCCTTGGCTTCATCCGACACACTGACCACTTCATTGACTTGCGGCGGCCACCAGACATCCCCCTCAAGCACGGTGCGTACCGCCTGCTGGATGGTTTCCAGGGGACTGGACTTGGGAATGAAGCCGCTGGCGCCGAACTCACGGGAGCGCACCACGATTGAAGCCTCTTCCTGGGCCGAAATCATGACCACCGGAATCTGCGGATACTGACCCCGCAGCAAGACCAGCCCGGAAAAACCATAGGCACCCGGCATGTTCAGATCCAGCAGGACAAGATCCCAGTCAGTCTTCTGCGCCAGGTGAGATTCGATCTGGGCAATGCTCTCTGCCTCGACCAGCCGCACATCAGGCCCCAGGCCGATGCTCAACGCCTGATGCAACGCGCTACGAAACAGCGGATGATCATCGGCGATCAGGATGTCGTAGGTCATTTTTTGATCCTGTTTTTATAGTGAGCGCCCGGGGCACATTCACGCCAGACCAGCAAGTTCAGCGCTCAGGCGGCGCCAAGCATGCCCAGCCCGGCAATGGTGGTCAAGCTTGATACTGCCTTGAGCCCAATCCGAAATGGCAATCGGCCTCTATCCGCACGACAGGCACTCGGCTCCTCAAAGAAAAGCCTTCAGATAACGGTGAGCGGCATCGTCCGGATCGATCGGTCTCTGGAACTTGGCACCCAGATAATGGGCGCTGAATACGTCCAGATAAGCATCCAGCACACTGCTGGCACTGGTGTCTTCAGCCAGCTCCAGACAAAGCGCGGCGACCTCGGCCGTACAGAAATGGTCATCGCGACGGGAACGACGCAACCGGTAACGCGAAATCTGCTCCGGCTCCAGGCTCAGTACCGGAAACCGCTCAAGGTAAGGGCTCTTGCGGAACATCTTGCGCGCTTCGGTCCAGGTCGCATCCAGCAGAATGAACAGCGGACGCTTGCCCTCTTCAAGAGCCACACGGGTCACGACCCGCTCTTTGGCGACGAACTCACCCGGAAAGACAATATAGGGCTGCCACTGCGGGTCATCCAGCAAGGCCAACAATTGCTCGTCGACTTCGATGCGCGACCAGCCAAAGGCGTGGGTGTCCTCGATGACATCAGCGATCAGCCAGCCGGTGTTGGTCGGCTTCAACGGCTCGGTGTCATACATCAGCAGGCACATGCCCGAGGTTGCCGCGACTTTAGGCCGCCACCCACACAGACAATAGCTGGAAATCACCCGGCAATCCGGACAGCGTGGTGCCCGGGAACCACGGGCAATGAAGGGCTTGGTGCTACGGGCCAGACGCTGATCGCGCAGGCGGGAAACAGCATGGCTCATGGAAAGACACGCCCGCTGAAGAAAGGCATCGACACAGCAAGAACTCGACAGGGGTAAAAAGTCCGCGCAGTTTACCAGAGCCCCGGCGGTTCAACCTGCTTTCGAGCCGACTGCTCCTATCCTATACTGGCGCGCCATTGGAGCCGCGCCGTGGGCAGGTTATCCGGAACACACGTTGAAGTCGCTGGTCAAAACCGCCAGCCACTGAATCAGGAGAGTTTGATGCTGCGCCTCATCGCCCCAACCCTTACGCTTTTGCTCGTCGCCCCTCTGGCCGCGCAGGCAGCGTCAAAGCAGGAATTCGAACTCAGCACCATGCTGGAAAAAGTCGCGAAGGAAAGCAGCGTCGGCACGCCACGGGCAATCAACGAAGACATCCTGGACCAGGGTTACACCGTCAACGGCAAGGAGTTGATCAACCACCTGAGCGTGCGTGCAGGCCAGGCGCAGCAGATGCGTGCCAATCCGGACGCCGTCCGCAGCCAGCTGGGCAACAGCGTTTGCCACAACAACGGTTATCGTCAGTTGATGACCAAAGGTGCCGTGCTGAAATATCAATTCACTGAATACAAGACCAATCGTCCGGTCATCAGCCAGACATTCCAGGCTTCGGACTGCGCGGTCAAGAAATCCGGCAAGTAAGCAACTCCCTCGCTTCATTGCGCGCAGCCCTGAAGGCGGCGCGCTCCTTCGCAAAGCCCCCTTCCAGCCCCTTGCCACCAACCGATAATCGATAGCCTTTTAGAGGAAAGCGGGACATTATCGAGCCATCATATAACCTGAAGAGAGCTTCAATCATCGGCAACGTACGATGCTTTGCGATCCTGGGACGAGTCTTGTCAGGATCAAATCATTCTGCAGGAGGAGAAATCTTGAATGCCGTATGTACCTAACGATGTTCTATCGCAACACTTTCAGAGCAATGGTCTGGATATCACCAGCAAGATCGAAGAGCACATCAAGCAGGTCGCTCCCGACAGTCCCAACCTGCCCCTTTATCGGGACATGATCCTCACCGTACTACGCATGGCCGAAGATGGCCGAAATCGCTGGGACGCCAAGATAACGCTGCAAACCCTGCGCGAACTGGACAGAGCCTTCCGGGTGCTGGAACGTTTCAAGGGGCGCCGCAAGGTGACGGTGTTCGGCTCGGCACGCACGCCGGTGGAACATCCTCTGTATGCACAGGCCAGAAACCTGGGGGAAAAGCTGGCGCGTTCCGACATGATGGTCATCACCGGTGCCGGTGGCGGCATCATGGCTGCCGCACATGAAGGTGCCGGACGTAACAGCAGCTTGGGCTTCAATATCACCCTGCCCTTCGAGCAGCATGCCAACGCGACGGTGGAAGGCACTGAAAACCTCCTGCCGTTCCACTTCTTCTTTACCCGCAAGCTGTTCTTCGTCAAGGAAGCCGATGCGCTGGTGCTATGCCCGGGCGGCTTCGGCACTCTGGACGAAGCACTTGAAGTGCTGACACTGATCCAGACCGGCAAAAGCCCGCTGGTGCCTGTGGTTTTGCTGGATACACCGGGCGGAAACTTCTGGCAGAGCGCACTGGACTTCATCAAGAATCAGTTGGAGGACAACCACTACATTCTGCCAGCCGACATGAAACTGATGCGGCTGGTTTACAGCACCGATGAAGCAGTCGAAGAAATCAACCGGTTCTACAGCAACTTCCACTCCAGTCGCTGGCTGAAGAACACGTTCGTGATTCGCATGCATCACCCGCTCAGCGAGCAGGCAATGGCGCACATCCAGAAAGCCTTTGCCGATATCTGCAGCAGCGAGGACTTCCATCAGCACAGTTATCAGGGGGAAGAGCACGACGAAGCGCAATTCAGTAACCTGACACGCCTCGCCTTCGCATTCACAGGGCGTAATCAGGGCCGGCTTCGCGAGTTGATCGACTACATCAACCTGCCGGAGAGCCTTGCCCGAAAAGCCTGATATCCGTACTGGATACCTGGCTAATCATCCTCACCTAGGCCGCTCAACAAGCGGCCGATCATATCCAGCGGATACCCGCGATAACTCAGGAAGCGGCCTTGCTGGGCACGCTCTCGCGCATCAGCAGGCAACCTGCCAGCGAACTTGCGCTGCCAGGTTTCGTACAAGCGGGCTTGCCAGTCGACACCGCACTCTCTGAGCGCTTCTTCAATATCCCCACGCTGCAAGCCACGCTGCCCCAGTTCCTCACGGATACGCAAAGGCCCATAGCCAGAACGCGCTTTGGAGGAAACGAAGCTTTCAAGGTAGCGGGATTCAGAGAGCAGACCTTCCTCGACCAGACGATCAAGGGCGGACTCGATATGCTCTGGAGAAGCGCCGCGCTGACGCAATTTGCGCGTCAGCTCGACTCGACCGTGCTCGCGCCTAGCGAGCAGGTCCATTGCGGTTCGTCGTACAGCGACAGTGGTATCGAGCACAACTGGCATGAGGCTGATCAGATATCGGCGTCGATTTCAGCCATGTCATCGGCATCGGCTGATTCACGGGAGCCTACAGCCTTGGTGTCGACGCCTGGAGTCAGCAGCTTGTCGCGAATCTGCTTCTCAAGTGCCGAACCGATTTCCGGGTTATCCGCCAGGAACTTGGCCGAGTTGGCTTTACCCTGACCGATCTTGCTGCCTTGGTAGCTGTACCACGCGCCGGACTTCTCGACAAAGCCATGCAACACAGCCAGGTCGATGATCTCACCGTTGAGGTAGATGCCCTTGCCGTAAAGAATCTGGAACTCTGCCTGACGGAACGGCGGAGCCACCTTGTTCTTCACGATCTTGACACGGGTTTCGCTACCCACCACTTCATCGCCTTCTTTCACGGCGCCGGTACGGCGAATATCCAGACGTACCGAGGCGTAGAACTTCAGGGCGTTACCACCGGTGGTGGTTTCCGGGCTGCCGAACATCACGCCGATCTTCATACGGATCTGGTTGATGAAGATGACGAGGCAGTTGGCGTTCTTGATGTTACCGGTGATCTTGCGCAACGCCTGGGACATCAGGCGAGCCTGCAGACCCACGTGCATGTCACCCATTTCGCCTTCGATTTCGGCCTTGGGTACCAGTGCAGCCACGGAGTCGACGACGATGACGTCAACGGCATTGGAGCGCACCAGCATGTCGGTGATTTCCAGCGCCTGCTCACCGGTGTCCGGCTGCGAAACCAGCAGGTCGTCGACATTGACGCCCAGCTTGCCGGCGTATTCAGGGTCCAGTGCGTGCTCGGCATCGACGAACGCACAGGTTGCACCTGCTTTCTGGGCTTGAGCGATGACCGAAAGGGTCAGCGTGGTTTTACCCGAAGACTCTGGACCGTAGATTTCAACGATCCGGCCTTTAGGCAAGCCGCCGATACCCAGCGCGATATCCAGACCCAGCGAACCGGTGGAAATAGAAGGAATAGCCTGACGGTCATGGTCACCCATGCGCATTACGGCACCTTTACCGAATTGACGCTCGATCTGACCCAGGGCCGCAGCCAAGGCTTTCTTCTTGTTGTCGTCCATTGAAGTCCTCACGTAATCAAATTCAATTTAGGGCCTGAGCGATCAGAACACCTGTATAAGTAGACAGTATTATTCCACAGCGATGAGCGCTCGCCTACCCCTGTTTTGGCATTTCTCCAACAGCAAGCTGTATCAGCCCCTCTAGCGCGGCCTTCACCGTTTGTCGGCGCACTTCATCGCGATCGCCGTCGAACTGTCGACGCTGAGCGACAAGCGTCTCTCCCATGCCCCAGGACAGCCATACAGTGCCGACCGGCTTTTCAGCCGAACCACCGCCAGGCCCTGCCACGCCACTGACGGCAACGGCGAAACGAGCACCACTTTTCTCCTGCGCACCACGCACCATGGCTTCCACGACGGGCTGGCTGACTGCACCATGCGTCACAAACAGCTCGGCAGGCACATCGAGCTGGCGGGTTTTCTGAGTATTGGAATAGGTTACATAGCCTGCCTCAAACCAGGCAGAGCTACCGCCGATACGGGTAATGGCTTCGGCAATCCCGCCGCCCGTGCAGGACTCGGCGGTCGTCACCTGAGCCTTGATGGCTTGCAGATGCTTGCCGAGAGAGGCAGCAAGCCGGGTTATTTCATCCACGATCTTTTCCTGTACCAACCGAACGAAGCGGGCAAAGCGGTTACCTGGGCAACCGCCAGCCAGATAAGCCAACTATGACTCTTTTTTCCTGGGAGAGGGTTTGCGGATCGTCTCAACGGTTGTTTCTTTGGGCCTGCGCCTGGCTTCATCCACCGTAATGAAGCGCCCGTTACCGGAATCCCTTGCTCGTTTGTTCTTCATATAAAAGTCCCTTTTTATAAGATGCCGCCCGTTATCGAGCGGCGACGCTGGAAGTCTATACAGGCCATCCGCACCCTTGGGCGCCCTGAAACCTTCGGTGACGATACAGGAAGTGTCAGCCGCGCCTGCGTTGTGGAGGTGTGCGTGGTAACCTTGCGCCCATCGCAAAGACACGGCAGACAACCCTCGGCACGAGAGGGAGCCCATGTCGCCCCCTGAAATTTGCCCCACCCTTCTAACGAACTTGCCTAACCTACTGATGAATAAAGCAATTTCCGATCTCTCTTCGCACACCCCGATGATGCAGCAGTACTGGAAGCTGAAGAACCAGCATCCCGATCAACTGATGTTCTATCGCATGGGCGACTTCTATGAAATTTTCTACGAAGACGCAAAAAAAGCCGCCAAGCTGCTGGATATCACCCTGACTGCACGCGGTCAGTCAGCAGGCCAGAGCATCCCCATGTGCGGCATTCCCTACCATGCCGCCGAAGGCTATCTGGCCAAGCTGGTAAAGCTGGGCGAATCGGTGGTGATCTGCGAGCAGGTCGGCGATCCGGCAACCAGCAAGGGGCCGGTGGAACGTCAGGTCGTGCGTATCATCACGCCGGGCACCATCAGTGACGAAGCGTTCCTGGACGAGCGCCGGGACAACCTGCTCGCCGCCGTGCTGGGTGACGAACGTCTGTTTGGTCTGGCGGTGCTGGACATCACCAGCGGCAACTTCAGCGTGCTTGAAATCAAGGGCTGGGAAAACCTGCTGGCCGAGCTTGAGCGTATCAACCCTGTCGAACTGCTGATCCCCGATGACTGGCCTCAAGGCCTTCCGGCAGAAAAACGTCGTGGCTCTCGCCGTCGCGCGCCCTGGGATTTCGAGCGTGATTCGGCACATAAAAGCCTGTGTCAGCAGTTTTCGACTCAGGACCTCAAAGGCTTTGGCTGTGAAAACCTGACACTGGCCATCGGTGCCGCAGGCTGCCTGCTGAGCTATGCCAAGGAAACCCAGCGCACCGCATTGCCGCACTTGCGCAGCCTGCGTCACGAGCGTCTGGACGATACCGTGGTGCTGGATGCCGCCAGCCGCCGCAACCTCGAGCTGGACACCAATCTGGCCGGAGGTCGCGACAACACCCTGCAATCGGTCATGGACCGCTGCCAGACTGCCATGGGCACGCGCCTGCTGACTCGCTGGCTCAATCGTCCGCTGCGTGACCTGACCGTTCTCCAGGCGCGCCAGACTTCCATCGGCTGCTTCCTGGAAAGCTACCGCTTCGAGAGCCTGCAACCGCAGCTCAAGGAAATCGGCGATATCGAACGCATTCTGGCGCGTATCGGCCTGCGCAACGCCCGTCCTCGCGATCTGGCTCGCCTGCGCGACGCACTGGGCGCCCTGCCGGCACTGCAAGAAGCGATGACCAGCCTGGAAGCGCCGCACCTGCAACAACTGGCCAGAACCACCAGCACCTACCCGGAACTGGCAGACCTGCTGCAACGGGCGATCATCGATAACCCGCCTGCGGTGATCCGCGACGGCGGCGTGCTGAAGACCGGCTACGATGCCGAGCTGGACGATCTGCAATCGCTGAGCGAGAACGCCGGCCAGTTCCTGATCGACCTGGAGGCCCGTGAAAAGGCCCGTACCGGCCTGGCCAACCTGAAAGTCGGCTACAACCGCGTACACGGATACTTCATCGAGCTGCCCAGCAAACAGGCCGAACAGGCGCCCGCCGACTACATCCGTCGCCAGACCCTCAAAGGTGCCGAGCGCTTCATTACGCCCGAGCTCAAAGAGTTCGAGGACAAGGCACTGTCGGCCAAGAGCCGCGCCCTGGCCCGGGAAAAAATGCTTTACGAGGCCTTGCTGGAAGACCTGATCGGCCATCTGGCACCGCTGCAGGACACCGCCGCGGCCTTGGCCGAGCTGGACGTCCTGAGCAACCTGGCCGAGCGGGCACTGAATCTGGACCTCAACTGTCCGCGTTTTGTCAGCGAGCCGTGCATGCGCATCGACCAGGGTCGTCATCCGGTCGTCGAGCAAGTGCTGTCCACGCCTTTCGTGGCCAACGACCTGTCTCTGGATGACAGCACCCGCATGCTGGTGATCACCGGCCCGAACATGGGCGGTAAATCGACCTACATGCGTCAGACCGCCTTGATCGTATTGCTGGCCCACATTGGCAGCTTTGTACCGGCTGCCAGTTGCGAGCTGTCTCTGGTGGACAGGATCTTCACCCGTATCGGCTCCAGCGATGATCTGGCGGGTGGACGTTCGACCTTCATGGTGGAAATGAGCGAAACCGCCAATATCCTGCATAACGCGACTGATCGCAGTCTGGTGCTGATGGACGAGGTCGGCCGCGGCACCAGTACCTTCGACGGTCTTTCCCTGGCCTGGGCTGCGGCAGAATGTCTCGCCCAATTGCGCGCCTACACCCTGTTCGCCACGCACTATTTCGAGCTGACGGTATTGCCCGAGAGTGAACCACTGGTCACCAACGTGCATCTGAATGCCACCGAGCACAACGAGCGGATCGTGTTCCTGCACCGGGTTCTTCCGGGGCCGGCAAGCCAGAGCTACGGCTTGGCTGTGGCACAACTGGCGGGGGTTCCAGGCAAGGTCATCACTCGCGCCAAGGAGCATTTGCAACGGCTGGAAACCACCAGCCTGCCCCACGAACAACCACGGCCAAAACCCGGAAAACCGGCGGCGCCGATGCAAAGTGACCTGTTTGCCAGCCTGCCTCACCCGGTACTGGAAGAACTGTCGAAGGTGAAAGTCGACGACCTGACACCTCGTCAGGCACTAGAGTTGCTGTATTCATTGCAAACTCGGATCTGACGCGAAGTGATACAAGCTGTTAGAATCCCGCGCGGTTTGGGATGCTCTCAGCTTTTAGCCTGGTTGGGCAGCTAATCGAGCCGCGTGAAAACGCAGCGAACCAAGGATCGAGCGGAAGACAATACAGTCATGCCGCTCACTCCAAGCACGTGTTTTTCACAAGGCCGGGAAACGCCCCGAACCTGGCAGCCCCTATCTGGAAGGGCGATGCCGCAGCCGCCTGAGGAGAAAATTAGAAATGACCTTCGTCGTCACCGACAACTGCATCAAGTGCAAGTACACCGACTGCGTAGAAGTCTGTCCGGTGGACTGCTTTTACGAAGGCCCGAACTTCCTGGTGATTCACCCGGATGAGTGCATCGATTGCGCGCTTTGTGAGCCTGAATGCCCTGCGCAAGCCATCTTCTCGGAAGATGAGATTCCTGCCGGCATGGAAAACTTCATCGAGCTCAACGCCGAACTCGCTGAAGTATGGCCAAACATCACCGAAAGAAAAGATGCACTGCCCGACGCAGAAGAATGGGACGGGAAGACAGGCAAGATCGCAGATCTGGAACGCTGAGTTCCGGCATTGCCAGAAAGGCCCTTCGGGGCCTTTTTCATGGGCAAAAAAAAAGGGGCGGTATGACCCGCCCACATTTCTTCCCTAATCCCTGTAATCCTTTTCATCATCCTGATGAATCGCTTCTTGCGATGTCCTTGACTGTCTTCCTTGACTGCCTGTGCCTGTCCGTTGGCACAGTTCTGATATTAGTGATTTTCAGGCCGTGGGCAACACCCAAAAAATCGCAAAAACATTTCTTACGGCGCCGTATAAAAAATAAAACTCTTTTAAATTCATTGAAGTAGCAGAACTCCTGTACAGAAAAATCTTTTATCCGCCCCAATAAACCCTTGATAACTTACGACACGGGTAAGCAAAGGCTTACGCATCTTGCGCATATCTCTGGCAAAGACCTGTAGAGCCTCCCATGACTCTTCCCCTGAAGAAATAGCAAAGAGATCAGACAACTTTATAGGATGGTAATCATGTAAAAGGCCGATGCAAACATTTGATGTTTACATCGGCCTTTCGCACGCAGAGGGAGAGGATTATTGGAAGAGGGACTCGCTCGAAAGACCATTCTTTTCGAGGATTTCACGGAGACGCTTCAGACCTTCGACCTGAATCTGACGCACACGCTCACGGGTAAGACCAATCTCGAGACCTACATCCTCGAGCGTACTGCTTTCATGCCCGCGTAAACCAAAGCGGCGTATCACCACCTCACGCTGCTTGTCGGTCAGCTCGGACAGCCATTGGTCAATACTCTGGGAGAGATCATCGTCCTGCAGAAGCTCACAGGGGTCCGTAGGGCGATCATCAGTCAGTGTGTCGAGCAGCGTCTTGTCCGAATCCGGCCCCAGAGAAACATCCACCGAGGAAACACGCTCGTTGAGCCCAAGCATGCGCTTGACCTCGCCGACGGGTTTTTCCAGCAGGTTGGCGATCTCCTCGGGAGAGGGTTCGTGATCGAGCTTCTGTGTGAGTTCACGAGCGGCACGCAGATAGACATTCAGCTCCTTGACCACATGAATCGGCAGCCGGATGGTCCGGGTCTGATTCATGATTGCACGCTCGATGGTCTGACGAATCCACCATGTTGCGTAAGTCGAGAAGCGGAAACCGCGCTCCGGATCGAATTTTTCAACAGCCCGGATCAAGCCCAGGTTGCCTTCTTCGATCAAATCAAGCAATGACAACCCACGATTGACATAGCGCCTGGCAATTTTGACCACCAGCCGCAGATTGCTTTCAATCATGCGTTTGCGTCCAGCCGGATCCCCACGTTGCGACAATCTCGCAAAGTGGACCTCCTCTTCCGGGGACAGCAGGGGTGAGAACCCTATTTCATTGAGATACAACTGGGTAGCATCGAGCGCCCGAGTGTAATCAATATATTTATGTTGTTTGAGCGATGAATTGTGCTTGGCTTTCGTTCGATCCGATGCGGCAGTAGACGGCTGCTTCTCGTTCGAGTTGTCCTCCAGGACAATGCCGGTTTCCATGAGGAGCACTTCATCATCGATGTCAAACTCCGGCGCTTCGCTGCTAAGAGCCATTGTTATAGTCCTTTGGTGAGTTCGACCTCAAGCTCAGCGCCGCCTATATCCGTGGCAACGCTTGAGCCCATTCCCTCTGCGTCAGGAACAGGCTGACAACTATCAACGACGTGGCAAAAACTGCAATGGATCTACAGGCTTTCCTTGGCGGCGAATCTCGAAATGCAGCTTCACCCGGTCAGTTCCTGTGGACCCCATCTCGGCAATTGTCTGTCCCGCCTTGACCTGTTGCCCCTCCCGTACCAAAAGCCTGCGGTTGTGACCGTAGGCACTGACGTAGGTATCGCTGTGTTTGATGATTATCAATTCGCCGTAGCCCCGTAATCCACTTCCGGCGTATACAACTGATCCATCAGACGCGGCTAAAACAGGCTGTCCCAAATCACCTGCGATATCAATTCCTTTATTCAAACTGCCGTTTGAGGAAAATTTTCCTATCAAAATACCACTTGCTGGCCATGCCCAACCTGTCGGGGACTTACCCGCAACGCCCACGGGAGTATCACCAGCGGGAGGTATAACCACAGGTGTAACCGCGACCGGTTTGGAGAGGACCGTCGTTTTCACCGAGCCGGAGCTGCTGGTACGGGTGGATGTAGACGAGGTCACCGGACCCGGTTGTGCTACGACAGGAGCGGAAGCCACAGCCTCGGATGTTGAATTTGAACGCCCGTCAAAGCGAATCGTCTGACCGGGTTTAATCGTGTAGGGCTCGGGGATCTGGTTGCGCGCAGCGAGTGCTTTCCAGTCCCAGCCGTAACGAAATGCAATGGAAAAGAGCGTGTCGCCACGTCGCACGACATATTGTCCGGTCGTGACGGCAGGACGCTGTGACGTTACGTTGCCGTTGCGATCAACGACACGAACACCGCCCGACGGAGAACTGGCGCAGCCGACCAAGAGGACACTGAGCACAATGCCAATCACCAGACGCTGATAACTTGTTGAACAATTTAGCTGCCGAATGACTCTGTGACTCACCCGCCACTCCCTTTACTGGTGACTGAATTCGAAAGATGCCTATTGTGCCGCAACAACGGCGGGCAGCCAGTAATTAACAATGCCAAGCCCTTGTCATGCATGAATCATTTTGGTGAAGTGATGCCATGCTGCCATACCGGGTAAGTAGACCGATGAGTGTGCTCAGAATTCACTTGAAGTTCCATTAACGTTTCAGGCCAGAGGCCCGTTGAGCAATGGCACGAATCGCACAGCCCCCAGTACATGCCGGGAAAAACCGTTTTCCTCACGCACGATCAGCATCAGTTGCTGGACCTCACCGGAACCGACTGGAATCACCAGCCTGCCTCCCGGTGCCAGTTGATCAAGCAAGGCTTGAGGCACGTCGGTCGCCACGGCCGTCACGATGATGCCATTGTAAGGCGCCAGCGCAGGCCAGCCCTCCCAGCCATCGCCCCAGCGAAAGACCACGTTGCGCAGGTTCAACTCCACCAGGCGCTCCTTGGCCCGGTCCTGCAGCACCTTGATGCGCTCGACCGAGAAGACCCGCTCGACAAGTTGCGCCAGCACAGCGGTCTGATAGCCCGAGCCGGTGCCAATTTCCAGCACCTTGTCCAGCGGACCGGCTGCCAGCAGCAGCTCGCTCATGCGTGCGACCATATAAGGCTGGGAAATGGTCTGGTTGTGGCCGATCGGCAAAGCCGTGTCTTCGTACGCACGGTGGGCCAGGGCTTCATCGACGAACAGATGCCGCGGCGTCTTGCGGATGACATCCAGCACACGGGTATTGGACAAGCCTTCTTCATACAAGCGCTGGATCAGTCGCTCGCGAGTACGCTGCGAGGTCATGCCGATCCCGCGACGTAACAGATCATCTTGCTCGCGTGACATCAGATCAGTCCCTCCAGCCATGTATTCAGGCTGCTGAAGCCGTTCTGATAGGTTCGATCCAGTTGCAGCGGGGTAATCGAGACATAACCCTGCATGACCGCATGAAAATCGGTGCCTGCCCCGCCGTCTTCAGCATCGCCGGCAGCAGCGATCCAGTAGCCGGCACGACCACGAGGGTCGACGACTTTCACCGGAGCGGCAGCGCGGGCACGATGGCCAAGGCGGGTCAGTTGAATCCCCCGGATATGGTCGAGGGGCAGATTCGGGATATTGACGTTCAGTACCGTACGCGGCGGCAGGTCCAACTGCTCATGGGCCTCAACCAGCAGGCGCGCATAATGCGCTGCAGTCGCGAGGTTGTCCGGCTGGCGCGACAGAAACGAAAAGGCAAACGAAGGGCGTTCCAGAAAACGTCCTTCGAGGGCTGCGGCAACCGTACCGGAATACAGGACATCATCCCCGAGATTGGCGCCCAGGTTGATGCCCGAGACCACCATGTCCGGCTCGTGCTCCAGCAGCCCATTGAGCCCCAGATGCACGCAGTCGGTCGGCGTGCCATTGAGGCCGATGAACCCATTGGGCAGCGTATGCGGGTGCAAAGGCCGGTCGAGTGTCAACGAGCTGCTGGCGCCGCTTTTGTCTTGATCGGGAGCGATAACCACACAGTCGGCATAATCCGCCAGCGCCGCATACAGCGCCGCGAGACCGGGTGCAGTTACCCCATCATCGTTTGAAATCAGAATACGCATGGGCTGTCCGTCTGCCCAACCGGCACCAGATCGACGAGTTCGCGCACCAATACAGTGGCAAAGCATCCGGGCGGAAGGACGAATTCCAGTTGCAAAATGTCAGGCTCGGGATAATGCCACGTCAAACGGCCAATGGGCAGCCGCAGTATGCGACGTTCGTGCTCCATTCCAGCCTTTATCAGCCATTCGCACAGAGCCGCCTGCTCAGCGGCAATGCGGTTTTCCAGTTCGGCGGTTGCGCCGCTGGCCGGGGAAGGCCCTTCACCCCACTGCGGACCAGTGGGATGCAGGTCCAGAATGTCGAGCCGGGGATCGCTGCACTCGGCAACACCAGCCGGGAAAAAGCTCCGGCTGTCGGTAAACGCCAGCAGGTCGCCGGGCTGGGCACGCTCCCAGGTGCCATCGGCTACCCGGGCGTCCAGCACGCGGTTGAACAGATAGCTGCGGGCCGTGGACAGCAACCGGGAACGGACATTGCGCTGCTCCGGCAAGGCCTTGCGCTCGGCGTAATGCCGGGCTTCGCCCAGATTACCGCCCTGATAGCCAAAGCGCTGGGCCCCGAAATAATTGGGGATGCCCTTGCGGGCAATGGACTCAAGACGCTGATTCAGCGCGTCATGTTCGGCATTCAATTGTGTCAGGCGCAAGGTGAAGCCATTGGCCGCATGAGCACCGCGCTGCAGCTTGCGCTTGTGGCGGCTGCTCTTGAGGATCAGCAGGGTTTCGTCCTGGGCCGCTAAAAGGTCCGGATCGGCCTTGCCCGGCAATTGCAGGCTGAACCACTGACGAGTGAGAGCCTGACGGTCTTTCAGGCCTGCATAGCTGACGGTGCGCAACGGCACGCCAGCGGCACGGGCCAGACGCCGGGCCGCGTCCTCGGTGTTGAGGCCACGCTTCTCGACCCACAGCCAGAGGTGTTCGCCATCCCCGGACAAGGGGATATCGAGCACTTCATCGACCTGAAAGTCTTCGGCCGTCGCCTTGAGAACAGCGCTGCCCAGCGCTTCACCATAGGCCCGCTGGCCCAGCAGCTCCAGTTCGGTCATGCGCGCAGCAACAGCGCGACGGCATGCACCGCGATGCCTTCTTCACGGCCGACGAAGCCGAGTTTTTCCGTAGTCGTGGCTTTTACGTTCACTTGATCCAACTCAACCTGGAGATCTGCGGCTATCAAAGCGCGCATCGCATCGATATGCGGAGCCATCTTGGGTGCCTGGGCCACGATGGTGGCGTCGACATTGCCGACTTTCCAGCCTTTGCCCTGTACCTGCTTGAGCACATGGCGAAGCAGTACACGGCTGTCCGCGCCCTTGAATTGCGGATCAGTGTCCGGAAAGTGCTTGCCGATATCGCCCAGCGCAGCAGCTCCCAGCAAGGCGTCGCTCAGCGCATGCAGCAGAACGTCGCCGTCGGAATGAGCCAGGAGGCCGAAACCGTGTGCAATCCGCACGCCGCCCAAGGTAATGAAATCGCCCTCAGCGAAACGGTGCACATCATAGCCATGGCCAATACGCATAGAAAAACGCCCTGAAAAAAGTCAGGGCGTGATTCTACCTGCTTTGGCGCAAGTTAGGGCCTGTCGCTGACAGTCATCCGCTCAGAGCCTGGGCATGATGACGCAGATGGTCCTCGATGAAACTGGCAATGAAAAAGTAGCTGTGATCATAGCCGGGCTGCATTCGCAGGGTCAGCGGGTGCTGAGCGGCCTTTGCCGCCTGGACCAGTGCTTCGGGCTTGAGCTGATTGACCAGAAAGTCATCCCGGTCACCCTGATCCACCAGGATCGGCAGTTTTTCACTGGCTTCGGCAATCAGTACCGTGGCATCCCACTCGCGCCAGCGTGAACGATCTTCGCCCAGATAACGGGAGAACGCCTTCTGCCCCCAAGGGCAATCCATGGGGTTGGTGATCGGCGAAAACGCCGAAACCGACTGATAGCGACCCGGGTTGCGCAAGGCACAGACCAGAGCACCGTGTCCCCCCATGGAATGACCGCTGATGCTACGCGCCGTGGAAGCCGGGAAATGCTCCTCGACCAGAGCCGGCAGCTCATCGACCACGTAGTCGTGCATCCGGTAGTGCTTGGCCCAGGGTTGCGCCGTGGCATTCAGGTAAAATCCGGCCCCGAGCCCGAAGTCCCACGCACCATCCGGATCATCCGGCACATCCGCGCCACGGGGGCTGGTGTCGGGTGCAACCAGGATCAACCCCAGTTCCGCAGCCACCCTCTGGGCAGCGGCTTTCTGCATGAAGTTTTCATCATTGCAGGTCAGGCCGGACAACCAGTACAGCCCCGGCAACTTGCCGCCCTGCTCTGCTTGTGGCGGCAGGTAGACCGCAAACACCATGTCACAACCCAGCACGGCAGAATGATGCTTGTAACGCTTGAGCCAGCCGCCGAAGCTTTTCTGGCAGGAAATATTTTCCAGTGTCATGGACGAAGCTCCTGAGCTTCAAGTTTCAAGCCTCAAGCTGCAAGAAGAGAGCCGTACGCCCGCTTGCAGCTTGTCACTTGCCGCTTGAAGCTGCCCCTCAAAAATGAATGACAGAACGAATGCTTTTGCCTTCGTGCATCAGGTCGAATGCCTTGTTGATGTCTTCCAGCCCCATGGTGTGGGTGATGAAGGTATCCAGCGGGATTTCGCCGGTTTGCGACATGTCGACGTAGCTTGGCAACTCGGTACGACCACGTACGCCACCAAATGCCGAACCGCGCCAGACGCGGCCGGTCACCAGCTGGAATGGACGGGTGGCGATTTCCTGGCCGGCACCGGCCACGCCAATAATGACCGACTCACCCCAGCCTTTGTGGCAGCATTCCAGAGCAGCACGCATCAGTTGCACATTGCCGATGCACTCGAAGGAGAAGTCCACGCCGCCATCGGTCATGTCCACGATCACTTCCTGGATCGGACGATCAAAGTCTTTCGGATTGACGCAATCGGTTGCACCCAGTTGCTTGGCGATTTCGAACTTGGCCGGGTTGATGTCGATGGCAATGATGCGCGCCGCCTTGGCCTTGACCGCACCGATGACCGCCGACAGGCCGATGCCGCCCAGACCGAAGATGGCCACGGTGTCACCTGGTTTTACCTTGGCGGTATTGAGCACCGCACCGATACCGGTGGTGACGCCGCAACCCAGCAGGCAGACCTTCTCCAGCGGGGCGTCTTTCTGGATTTTGGCGACCGAGATTTCCGGCAGGACTGTGTATTCGGAAAAGGTCGACGTACCCATGTAGTGGAAAATCGGCTGACCCTTGTAGGAAAAGCGCGCAGTACCATCCGGCATCAGGCCTTTGCCTTGGGTCGCACGGATCGACTGGCAGAGGTTGGTTTTACCCGACAGACAGAATTTGCACTGGCGGCATTCCGGGGTGTACAGCGGAATCACATGATCGCCCACTGCAACCGAGGTCACGCCCTCGCCGATGGCTTCGACAATCGCGCCACCTTCGTGGCCCAGAATCGCCGGGAAGATACCTTCCGGGTCAGCACCGGAGAGCGTGTAGGCATCGGTATGGCAAACGCCCGAAGCCACGACCCGCAGCAGCACTTCTCCCGCCTTGGGCATGGCGACATCGATTTCAACGATTTCCAATGGCTTCTTGGCTTCAAAGGCAACAGCAGCACGCGACTTGATCATCGATCTTCTCCAGCAGGATAAAAACAAGGTCTGGAGTGTAGTACAGTGCCTTTCAGTTAATAATCCAGACAAAAGCAAAACATTATTGCCATACAGGGATAATCGATGTACGCGAATCGCTGGGAAGGTCTGGACGAGTTCGTTGCGGTGGCCGAATGCGGGCAATTCACTGCGGCCGCCCAGCGCCTGGGTGTATCTTCCTCCCATATCAGTCGCCAGATCGTGCGCCTTGAAGAACGCCTGCAAACCCGTTTGCTGTACCGCAGCACACGACGTGTAGCCTTGACCGAGGCCGGTCAGACATTTCTGCATCATTGCCAGCGTTTGCAGGATGGACGCGAGGAAGCACTGCGCGCCGTGGGCGATCTGACCAGCGAACCGAAAGGCCTGCTGCGCATGACCTGCGCCGTGGCCTACGGCGAGCGCTTCATCACGCCACTGGTCACGCGCTTCATGGATCTGTATCCGCAACTGCGAGTCGATATCGAGCTGAGCAACGACACGCTGGACCTGGTTCACGAAGGGATGGATCTGGCGATTCGCCTGGGTCGGCTACAGGATTCGCGTCTTGTCGCCGCAAGGCTGGCGCCGCGACGCATGTACCTGTGCGCATCGCCTTCCTATCTGGAGCGCTACGGTCGGCCGCACAGTCTTTCCGAGTTGAGTCGTCATAACTGCCTGATCGGTGGCAGTGACACCTGGCTGCTTCAGCAGAACGGCAGGGAGTTTTCACAACGGGTCCAGGGCAACTGGCGCTGCAACAGCGGCCAGGCGGTACTGGATGCCGCATTGCAGGGTGTTGGTCTGTGCCAGCTTCCGGACTACTACGTGCAGGAACACCTGAAGAACGGCAACCTGATTTCCCTGCTCGAAGCGCACCAGCCACCTAACACCGCCGTCTGGGCGCTTTACCCGCAGCAGCGCCACTTGTCGCCCAAGGTGCGCAAGCTGGTCGATTACCTCAAGGAAGGTCTGGCTGTGCGGGAAGAGTACAGAATCTAGTTGCCCATGGACCTGCGCTGACGCAGCCACTCAAGGTCTTCGGGACGGGTCACCTTGATATTGTCGGAGCGCCCTTCGATCAGACGAGGCGACTGCCCTGCCCACTCGATGGCTGAAGCTTCATCGGTGATGCTGACATTCGACACCTGGCTGTCCGCCAGCGCCCGATGCAAGGCGCCGAGACGGAACATCTGCGGCGTGTAGGCTTGCCAGATCAGACTACGATCGACGGTCTGCGCCACACGGCCATGTTCGTCGGCGCGCTTGAGGGTATCGCGAGCCGGTACCGCCAGCAGGCCGCCTACCGGATCGTCCGCCAGTTCGCCCAGCAGGTTGTCCAGATCGCTACGGGCAAGGTTGGGACGTGCCGCATCGTGAACCAGCACCCAGTCGTCATCGCTGGCGCCCTGGGCATGCAGGTGCAGCAAGGCATTGAGCACCGAGTCCGAACGCTCCTTGCCGCCATCCACACGCTGGATACGCGAATCCAGCGCACACGGCAGGGTTGGCCAGTAAGGATCATCCACAGCCAGACTGATCACCATGCCCTTGAGGCGCGGGTGATCGAGAAAGCAAAGCAGGCTGTGTTCAAGAATAGTGAGGCCGCCCAGTTGCAGGTACTGCTTGGGACGGTCTGCTGCCATGCGAGCACCAACGCCCGCTGCAGGAATCACTGCCCAGAAGGCAGGAAGAGAGTTTTTCATTGCGCCAACTGATAGAGAGTTTCGCCGTCCTTGACCATACCCAACTCATGACGGGCACGTTCTTCAACGGTTTCAAGGCCCTTTTTCAGTTCCATGACCTCAGCATCCAGAACGCGATTTCGTTCGAGCAGGACTTCGTTTTCGGCATGCTGTTCTGCAATTTGCTCGGTCAGGCTGGCCACTTGCGCCAGACTTCCGTTACCTACCCACAGGCGATACTGAAGACCACCTAGCAGCAGGATCAGGATGAGGAACAACCAGTTAGGACTGCGCATGAAATATCAGGTACCCAGTAAAAAAGACTGCAGAGCCAGCAATATGAACAATCGACTGAGGGCATTGAGCCTGACATAAGCCAGGCTCAATCACTCCTGATTACAGCGGAGCGTCCGCATCAGGGCTGCAAATATGTCGGCATGACCGGCTTTTTCTGCAGCACCTGTCTTTTACCATCTACGACTCAGCCGCGAAACTCTGCGCGACCACGGTACACGGCTTTGCTACCCAGTTGCTCTTCGATACGCAGCAATTGGTTGTACTTGGAAACGCGGTCGGAGCGGCACAGCGAACCGGTCTTGATCTGACCCGCCGAAGTACCGACTGCCAGATCGGCAATGGTCGAATCTTCGGTTTCACCGGAACGGTGCGAGATCACGGCCGTGTAGCCGGCAGCCTTGGCCATCTGGATGGCTTCCAGGGTTTCGGTCAGGGTGCCGATCTGGTTGAACTTGATCAGGATCGAGTTGGCGATCTTCTTGTCGATGCCTTCTTTCAGGATCTTGGTGTTGGTCACGAACAGATCGTCACCGACCAGTTGAACCTTGTCACCGATCTTGTCGGTCAGGACTTTCCAGCCAGCCCAGTCGGACTCGTCCAGACCGTCTTCGATGGAGATGATCGGGTAACGGTTGGCCAGGCCAGCCAGGTAGTCGGCAAAACCGGCTGCGTCGAAGGAGTGACCTTCGCCCGACAGGTTGTATTTGCCGTCTTCGTAGAACTCGCTCGCTGCACAGTCCAGCGCCAGGGTCACGTCGGTGCCCAGTTTGTAACCGGCATTGGCCACCGCTTCGGAGATAGCGCCCAGGGCGTCTTCGTTGGAAGCCAGGTTAGGTGCGAAACCACCTTCGTCACCCACTGCGGTGTTCAGGCCACGAGCCTTCAGAACAGCCTTGAGGTGGTGAAAAATCTCGGTGCCCATGCGCAGCGCATCGGAGAAGGTCTTGGCGCCAACCGGTTGAACCATGAACTCCTGGATGTCGATGTTGTTATCGGCGTGCTCGCCACCGTTGATGATGTTCATCATCGGAACCGGCATCGAGTAGACGCCCGGTGTACCGTTGAGGTTGGCGATGTGAGCGTAGAGCGGCAGATCCTGATCCTGCGCAGCGGCCTTGGCGGCAGCCAGGGAGACAGCGAGGATGGCGTTGGCGCCCAGGCTTGCCTTGTTCTCGGTACCGTCCAGCTTGATCATCGCGTGATCCAGCGCCTTCTGGTCAACCGGGTCCTTGCCCAGCAGCAGGTCGCGGATCGGACCATTGATGTTGGCTACAGCCTTGAGAACACCTTTGCCCAGGTAACGGCTCTTGTCGCCATCACGCAGCTCGAGCGCTTCACGCGAGCCGGTTGAAGCACCCGACGGCGCGCATGCGGTACCGATGATGCCGTTATCGAGGAGCACATCTGCTTCCACGGTGGGATTGCCACGGGAGTCGAGAACTTCACGACCTTTGATGTCGACGATTTTTGCCATTGTTGTAAACACTCCAAGATTGACGAAAACGACGCAGCTGGGAAAAAACGATTACCGCTGTCAGGCAAGAAACGAGGCAGGCCTGAATGAGACAACCCCCGACACAAGGACGGGGGAACGGCACTTTACCGGAGAACCGGACTCAAGCGGTCTCGACTGCAGGAAAACTTTTGACCAGTTCATCCAGAGCCTTGAGCTGAGCCAGGAACGGCTCCAGCTTGTCCAGACGCAAAGCACAAGGGCCGTCGCATTTGGCATTGTCAGGATCTGGATGCGCTTCAAGGAACAGGCCGGCCAGATTCTGGCTGATGCCGGCCTTGGCCAGCTCCAGAACCTGGGCGCGACGGCCACCGGCCGAATCGGCGCGACCACCCGGCATTTGCAGGGAATGGGTCACGTCGAAGAACACCGGATAGTCGAACTGCTTCATGATGCCGAAGCCGAGCATGTCCACGACCAGGTTGTTGTAACCGAAGCTGGAACCACGCTCGCACAGGATCAATTGATCGTTACCGGCCTCTTCGCACTTGGTCAGGATGTGTTTCATTTCCTGAGGCGCGAGGAACTGGGCTTTCTTGATATTGATCACGGCGCCGGTCCTGGCCATCGCCACAACCAGATCGGTCTGGCGCGACAGGAAGGCCGGCAACTGGATGATGTCGCAGACTTCGGCAACCACGGCCGCCTGCTCAGGCTCATGCACGTCGGTGATCAGCGGAACATTGAAGGTCTTCTTGATCTCTTCAAAGATGCGCATGCCCGCTTCCAGGCCCGGCCCACGGTAGGACGTGACCGAAGAACGGTTGGCCTTGTCGAAGCTGGCCTTGAACACGTAAGGGATACCGAGTTTTTCGGTAACCCGCACATATTCTTCACAGACCTGCATGGCCATGTCCCGGGACTCCAGCACGTTCATGCCGCCAAACAGGACCATTGGCTTGTCGTTGGCAATCTCGATGGAGCCTACACGGATGATTTTCTGAGCCATGTTCTGATATCCCTGTCAGGCGTTCTTCTGATGTTGAGCCAGTGCAGCCTTGACGAAACCACTGAACAGCGGATGGCCGTCGCGAGGCGTCGAAGTGAACTCGGGGTGGAACTGGCACGCGACGAACCATGGATGATCCGGAGCTTCAACCACTTCGACCAGCGCGCCGTCACCGGAACGACCGGAAATCTTCAGGCCGGCTTCGATCAGTTGCGGCAGCAGGTTGTTGTTCACTTCATAACGATGGCGATGGCGCTCGACAATAACGTCGCTGGCATAGCAATCGTGAACCAGGGAGCCGGCTTCGAGCTGGCATTCCTGCGCGCCCAGACGCATGGTGCCGCCCAGATCGGAAGCTTCGGTACGGGTTTCCACAGCACCGGTAGCGTCTTCCCACTCGGTGATCAGGCCGACGACAGCGTGAGCGCTGGTACGGTCGAACTCGGTGGAGTTGGCATCCTTCCAGCCCAGCACGTTACGGGCGAACTCGATAACGGCCACTTGCATGCCCAGGCAGATACCCAGGTAAGGCACCTTGTTCTCGCGAGCGAACTGCACGGCAGTGATCTTGCCTTCGACACCACGCAGGCCGAAACCGCCAGGAACCAGGATCGCATCCACACCTTCGAGCAGGCTGGTGCCCTGGTTCTCGATGTCTTCGGAGTCGATGTAGCGCAGGTTGACCTTGGTGCGGTTGGTGATACCGGCGTGGCTCATGGCTTCGATCAACGACTTGTAGGCGTCGAGCAGTTCCATGTACTTGCCGACCATCGCGATGGTGACTTCGTGCTCCGGGTTGAGCTTGGCATCGACCACTTTGTCCCATTCGGACAGGTCGGCACCGTTGCATTGCAGGCCGAAACGCTCGACGACGAAATCGTCCAGGCCCTGGGCGTGCAGCATGCCCGGGATCTTGTAGATGGTGTCGGCGTCTTCCAGGGAAATGACCGCACGCTCTTCAACGTTGGTGAACAGCGCGATCTTGCGGCGCGAGGACACATCGACGTGGTGGTCGGAGCGGCAGATCAGCACGTCAGGCTGCAGGCCGATGGAGCGCAGTTCCTTGACCGAGTGCTGGGTAGGCTTGGTCTTGGTTTCGCCAGCGGTGGCGATATACGGAACCAGCGTCAGGTGCATCAGCATGGCGCGCTTGGCACCGATTTCGACGCGCAACTGGCGGATGGCTTCCAGAAACGGTTGCGACTCGATGTCACCCACGGTGCCGCCGATCTCGACCAGCGCGACGTCGGCATCACCGGCGCCCTTGATGATACGGCGCTTGATTTCGTCGGTGATGTGCGGGATGACCTGGATGGTCGCGCCCAGATAATCACCACGGCGCTCTTTGCGCAGGACGTGTTCGTACACACGGCCAGTGGTGAAGTTGTTGTTCTGGGTCATGGTCGTGCGGATGAACCGCTCATAGTGGCCAAGGTCCAGGTCGGTTTCTGCGCCGTCGTGGGTGACGAACACTTCACCGTGCTGGAAAGGACTCATGGTCCCCGGATCCACGTTGATGTAGGGGTCCAGCTTGAGCATGGTGACCTTAAGTCCCCTCGCCTCCAGGATGGCCGCCAATGAAGCCGAGGCAATGCCTTTCCCCAATGAAGAAACAACACCGCCCGTGACGAAGATGTAGCGCGTCATGAAAAACCCTAGAAGTCTGCGTTAAAGCGGTCAGAGCCGCCGGGGAAAGCGAAGGAAGGCCGAAGCCCCCGATTACCGACAAAATTCACGGTGCACTCCCGAAACTGCTGCGTTTGAACCGACATGCCAGAAGCTTGTCCATTGGCGCCACATTTTAAGAATCGCCCAGTAAACACTGGTTGGTAACCGGCAACTTGCGTTGGTTCAAAAGAGCCAACAGAAGCTGTATCAAGAAGGGAGCGTAGTCTACCTGAAAGGGCCTTTCAGCTCAAACTTTGGTCGCTCGTCGGTGCAATCCAGTGCAAGCGCCAGTTTCCATGGGATGCGCCGTCCAGCCCCGGCAGGTTAGCGATGGCCAACAGTTCATCGTCACGATAGAGCAGCGGCAATCTGCCGCGCACGAACAGCGGCACGCTACGTTCATTGAGCAGCCGCTTGAGATCGCGATGGCCACGACCTTCTAACTGCATGACTTCGCCGCCCTGACGGTAGCGGATCTGCAAGGGACCGGCAGGCCCGTCACCTTCGATCCACACATGACCGTTACCGGGCAGATTCAATGGACTGGATGCATCAGGCCAGAGCGACATTTCGCCAGGAGACTGTAACCAGTTGCCCGATAACCACCAGACATGCCCGTCAGCCCGATGCAATTCACCGTCGGCCAGCCGCCACAGGGGACGTGCGTCGTCGGCTGCATTGCGCAAGGTTTCCCAGCCAGCCCAGTGATCGGTATCCGGCAGACGGGTCAGCGGTGCCAGCCAGTGGCGCAGCGCATTGCGTTGCCGGGCGGCGGACAGACTGACCAGCGGCTCCAGGGCCAGCACCGGCCTACCTAACCAGACAAAGGCCGTTTCGGGTCGGGCATTGGCAAGATCCTGCTCCGCCAGTTCACCCAGCAACTGCTCGGCCTCGCCCATGTGCTCGGCAGTACGCGCCATGCTGGCGGACACCTGCGGCCAGCGCGATGCCAGCAAAGGCATGACCTGGCTGCGCAGAAAATTGCGGGAGAGTTGTTGATCCTGATTGCTGGGATCTTCGACCCAGCTCAAGCCATGCTGCCGGGCATAGTCTTCAAGCTCCCCACGGGAAACCGATAACAGCGGCCGTAACATCTGCGCCTTGCCTATGGCCCGCAGCTGCGGCATGCAGGTAAGCCCCCGAACACCGGCACCTCGCAACAGACGAAACATCAATGTCTCGGCCTGATCGTCACGATGCTGCGCCGTCAGCAGCAGATCGCCCTCACCCAGTAATTCAGTGAAAGCCGCATAACGCGCCTCACGGGCCGCCTGCTCGATGCTTGCGCCAGGCTTCACCTGCACCGCCACGCTCTGAAAGGAAACGCCCAGTTTCAGGCAGACCTGTCGACAATGTTCCGGCCAGGCATCGGCAGCGGCCTGCAGGCCGTGGTGAACATGGATGGCATTCAGAGGCGGCAAGCGCTCGCGCGTAGCAAGCTCAGCCAGGAGGTGCAGCAATACAGTGGAATCCAGGCCACCGGAGAAACCGACATGCCAGACAGGCGCGTGACGCCAGGGAGCCAGGACTTGAAGTAGTCTGACGGGAAGATAGTGACCGTCATGCTTGTACACAGAAAGGTCGCAGCCCTATAGGAGCGGATTCATCCGCGAAAGCGCCATTCATATCGCCGGATACAATGCTTTTCGCGAATGAATTCGCTCCTACAGGAATTGGCAGGAGCGGATTCATCCGCGAATAAAGCAACGCTATATCAGAGGCCGTAGCTCATCAGGCGCTCATAGCGACGTGCCAGCAGGGCATCATTATCCAACTTCTTGAGCATCGCCAACTGGCTGCTCAGCTCTGCACGAATGGTGGCAGACGCCGCAGCCGGGTCACGGTGCGCGCCGCCCAGAGGCTCGCTGATCACTTTATCAACGATACCCAGGCCCTTCAGGCGCTCGGCAGTGATACCCATGGCCTCGGCAGCATCCGGAGCCTTCTCGGCAGTTTTCCACAGAATCGACGCACAGCCTTCCGGGGAAATGACCGCATAGGTCGAATACTGCAGCATGTTCAACTGGTCGCACACGCCAATGGCCAGCGCACCACCGGAACCGCCTTCACCGATAACGGTAGCGATGATCGGCGTCTTCAGACGCGCCATGACCCGCAGGTTCCAGGCAATGGCTTCGCTCTGGTTGCGCTCTTCGGCGTCGATGCCCGGATAGGCGCCCGGCGTATCGATGAAGGTCAGGATCGGCATCTTGAAACGCTCGGCCATTTCCATCAGACGGCAGGCCTTGCGATAGCCTTCAGGACGCGGCATACCGAAGTTGCGACGCACCTTTTCACGGACTTCACGGCCTTTCTGGTGACCGATCACCATGACAGGCTGGTCTTCCAGACGAGCAATACCGCCAACAATGGCCGCGTCATCAGAGAAATGACGGTCGCCGTGCAGCTCATCGAACTCGGTGAAGATGTGTTCGATGTAGTCCAGGGTGTAAGGACGACGTGGGTGACGCGCCATGCGCGCGATCTGCCAGCTGGTCAGATTGCCGAAGATGCTTTCGGTGAGCGTATTGCTCTTGTCTTGCAGCCGGGCAATTTCATCGCTGATGTTCAGCGAGTTGTCATTACCGACCAAACGCAGTTCTTCGATCTTGGCTTGCAAGTCAGCGATAGGCTGTTCGAAATCAAGAAAATTCGGGTTCATAGGCATCCGTCTTGGGTCGACGGCCAAGAGGCCGGCCGGTTGATCCGTCAGCGCCCTGTCCCATGGAAAGAGCGCGTTCCGGTCGAGATTAAAAGTTCAGGCTGAGCCTAGTCGTTCAGCGATACTGGAGAAAGACGTTCTCACGTCCGAACTGGTCACGCAGAGCTTGAATCAAGCTGTCTGCCGGATCAATTCGCCACTCCTCGCCAAACTGCAATAATGCCTTGGCATCAGGTCCCGTGTAATCCAGCGTGATAGGGCACGCACCCCGGTGACGCTTGCACAGATCGCCCAGCCAGCGTAGCCGGTCGCCCTTGAGCGCATCGCAATGCACGGTCAGGCGCAGGCTTTCTGCCAGGTTGGTACGTGCATCCTCGATACTCATGACACGCTTGGCGCGCAGGCGCAGGCCACCGGAAAAATCGTCGTTGCTGATTTCGCCTTCGACTACCACCATAGCATCGGTCTGCAAAAGCGATTGCGCCGAATGGAACGCTTCGGCGAACAGTGAAGCTTCAATTCGTGCCGAGCGGTCGTCCAGGGTAATGAACCCCATCTTGTCGCCCTTCTTGTTCTTCATGACCCGCAGGGCAATGATCAGCCCCGCGATGGTCTGGGTATCGCGTGCGGGCTTGAGGTCGATGATCCGTTGGCGGGCGAAACGTCGGATCTCACCTTCGTACTCATCGATCGGGTGCCCGGTCAGGTAGAGCCCCAGGGTTTCCTTCTCGCCACGCAACCGATCCTTGAGGCTCAGCTCGCGGGTCTTGCGATGGTTGGCATAGACGTCGGCATCCTCTTCGACGAACAGGCCACCAAACAGGTCCGAGTGCCCGCTGTCACGGCTACGGGCAGTCTGCTCGGCAGCCTGGATCGCCTCTTCGAGCGCCGCCAGCAGCACTGAACGGTTGCGGTCGATATTGGCCTGATAGGCTTTTGGCTCTTGCTCGAAGTAAGGACCGAGACGATCAAGGGCGCCACTGCGAATCAGGCCGTCCAGCGTCCGCTTGTTGACCCGTTTGAGATCGACGCGGGCACAGAAATCGAACAGGTCCTTAAACGGACCGGCCGCACGGGCTTCGGTAATGGCCTCCACCGGCCCCTCACCCACACCTTTGATCGCGCCCAACCCGTAAAGAATCCGGCCATCGTCGCTCACCGTGAACTTGAACTCGGAAATGTTCACGTCCGGCGCATCGAGGCGCAGCTTCATGGTCCGCACTTCTTCGATCAAGGTCACGACCTTGTCGGTGTTGTGCATATCCGCAGACAACACGGCCGCCATGAACGGCGCCGGGTAATGGGTCTTGAGCCATGCGGTCTGGTAGGACACCAGACCGTAGGCGGCGGAGTGGGACTTGTTGAAGCCGTAACCGGCGAATTTCTCCACCAGGTCGAAAATGTTACCCGCCAGGTCCGGGTCGATATTGTTGGTCTTGCAGCCTTCGATGAAACCGCCGCGCTGCTTGGCCATTTCCTCGGGTTTTTTCTTACCCATCGCACGGCGCAGCATGTCGGCGCCGCCGAGGGTATAACCCGCCATGACCTGAGCGATCTGCATCACCTGTTCCTGATACAGAATGATGCCGTAGGTCGGTGCCAGTACCGGCTTGAGGCCTTCGTACTGGTAATCGACGTGGGGATAGGACAGCTCTGCACGACCGTGTTTACGGTTGATGAAGTCGTCCACCATCCCGGACTGCAAAGGCCCCGGACGGAACAGGGCCACCAGTGCGATGAGGTCTTCCAGGCAGTCGGGCTTGAGCTTCTTGATCAGCTCTTTCATGCCGCGGGATTCAAGCTGGAATACCGCGGTGGTTTCTGCCCGCTGCAACAACTGGTAGGTCGGCATGTCGTCGAGCGGGATGAAAGCGATGTCCAGAGGCTCTTCGTTGACCTTGGCGCGGTCGCGGTTGATGGTCTTGAGCGCCCAGTCAATGATGGTTAGCGTCCGCAGCCCAAGGAAGTCGAACTTCACCAGCCCCGCCGCCTCGACATCGTCCTTGTCGAACTGGGTCACCAGACCGTCGCCCGCCTCATCGCAATAGATCGGCGAGAAGTCCGTCAGCTTGGTCGGTGCAATAACCACGCCCCCGGCGTGCTTGCCGACGTTACGCACAACCCCTTCAAGCTTGAGGGCCATTTCCCAGATTTCAGCCGCTTCCTCGTCGACCTTGAGGAAGTCGCGCAGGATCTCTTCCTGCTCGTAGGCTTTTTCCAGGGTCATGCCCACTTCAAACGGAATCATTTTCGACAGACGATCAGCCAGCCCGTAGGACTTGCCCTGCACCCGCGCCACGTCACGCACCACAGCCTTGGCGGCCATGGAACCGAACGTGATGATCTGGCTTACCGCATTGCGGCCGTATTTCTCGGCCACATAATCGATCACCCGGTCGCGACCATCCATGCAGAAGTCGACGTCGAAGTCGGGCATCGATACCCGTTCCGGGTTGAGGAAGCGCTCGAACAGCAAGTCGTATTCCAGCGGGTCCAGGTCCGTGATCTTCTGCACATAGGCCACCAGCGACCCGGCGCCCGACCCACGACCCGGCCCTACCGGCACGCCGTTGTTCTTGGCCCACTGGATAAAGTCCATAACGATCAGGAAGTAACCGGGGAACCCCATCTGGATAATGATATCCAGCTCGAAATTCAGCCGGTCGACATAGACCTGGCGCTTGGCCTCATAATCTTCGGTCGTGTCCTTGGGCAGCAGAACCGACAGACGCTCCTCCAGCCCCTCGAACGACACCTTGCGGAAATATTCATCGATGGTCATGCCATCGGGGATCGGGAAGTTAGGCAGGAAGTGCGTGCCCAGCTTGACGTCGATATTGCAGCGCTTGGCGATTTCGACGGTATTTTCCAGCGCCTCGGGCAGATCGCTGAACAGCTCGGCCATTTCCTCGGGGCTTTTCAGGTACTGCTGATCGCTGTAGTTGTGGGAGCGGCGCGGGTCATCCAGCGCCCTGCCCTCACCGATGCATACACGGGTTTCATGTGCTTCGAAATCAGTCTGTTTGATGAAACGCACATCGTTGGTCGCAACCAGCGGTGCGCCATGACGATCGGCCAGGGCAACGGCAGCATGCAGATGCTCTTCGTCGTTGGTCCGGTTGGTGCGCTGCAATTCGATGTAGAAACGATCAGGGAAAATCGCCATCCACTCGCGCAACAGCTCATCGGCCTCACCCGGATTGCCGCCGAGCAGGGCCATGCCGATTTCGCCCTCCTTGGCCGCAGACAGGGCAATCAGCCCTTCATTGGCTTCGGCGATCCACTCACGCTCGACGATGATCAAGCCGTTGCGCTGGCCTTCGATAAAGCCTCGGGAAATCAGTTCGGTCAGATTGCGATAGCCCTGGGGATTCATCACCAGCAGGCTGATACGGCTGAGCTGGGCGTCTTCGTCCTTGCCTGCCAGCCACAGGTCGGCACCGCAGATCGGCTTGATGCCTGCGCCCTGGGCCGCCTTGTAGAACTTGACCAGCGAACACATGTTGTTCTGATCGGTCACCGCCACGGCAGGCATGTTCATACCGGCCAGGGCCTTGATCAGTGGTTTGACCCGGACCAGACCATCGACCAGTGAGTATTCGGTGTGCAGGCGTAGATGAACGAAAGAAGCCGGCATGGTGATCCTATAGCGCGAAAACACAAAAAACGAAGGTCAGGATTGTAGCGAGCCTTGGCCGATACGTCAGTCCTGCAACAACCCATTCGAGCTGAAGGACGAAGCAATCGAGATGGACTCACGCGCTTCCCAGGCCGCCCGTACCGGCCCGAAGGAACGACGATGAATAGGCGTCGGCCCAAGGCGGGACAGGGCTTCCAGATGCACGGCGGTCGGATAGCCCTTGTGCCCGCCCATGCCGTAACCGGGGTACATCAGCTCGAAAGCGGCCATTTCCCGGTCCCGGGTGACCTTGGCCAGAATCGATGCGGCGGCAATAGCCGGCACCTTGGCATCACCCTGCACCACCGGCGCACAGGGAATCGACAGTTGCGGGCAACGATTGCCATCGATCAATGCCAGTTTTGGCGTGATGCTCAGGCCTTCCACGGCACGCTTCATGGCCAGCATGGTGGCATGCAGAATGTTCAATTCGTCGATTTCATGGACTTCGGCGCGGGCAACGAACCAGCACAGGGCCTTCTCGCAAATCTCGTCGTACAGTTTCTCGCGACGGGCTTCGGTGAGTTTCTTGGAGTCATTGAGGCCCAGTATCGGCCTCGCAGGATCCAGAATCACCGCCGCGGTCACCACGTCGCCACAGAGCGGACCACGGCCCACTTCATCGACGCCCGCGACCAGATCCTCGACCAGATTGAAATCCAAACCTATTTGCATTGCTCGGGAACTCACAGTGAAGGCGAATGGCCAAGCAGGCTCAGCACCGCATCGGCAGCCTGATTGGAGGCGTCACGGCGCAGGGTGCGATGAATCTCGTCGAAACCTGCCGTCTGCGCCTGCCCGTCATCGAGCAGCGGCAGCAAAGTCCGGGCCAGCGCCTCGGGGGTTGCATCATCCTGCAGCAGTTCAGGCACCAGCAGGCGCTGGGCCAGCAGGTTCGGCAGGGAAACGTAAGGACTTTTGACCAGCCGCTTGAGTATCCAGAAAGTCAGCGGCGCCAGACGGTAGGCAACCACCATCGGCCGCTTGTACAACAAGGCTTCCAGGGTCGCGGTACCGGAAGCGATAAGGACCGCATCGCAAGCCGCCAATGCGGTATGGGAACCGCCATCGAGCAGCGTGACCGGTAAATCACGACCTTGCAGCAATTGCTCGACCTGCGCCTGACGCTGAGGGCTCGCGCAAGGCAGGACGAAACGTAAATCCGGACGCTGAGCCAGGAGGCGTTCGGCAGTCTCGAAGAACAGGCTCCCCAGGCGACCGACTTCACCGCCACGGCTGCCGGGCATCAGCGCAATCACCGGGCCATCAGCCAGGCCAAGCTCGGCGCGTGCAGCAGGACGATCGGACTCAAGAGGAATAGTATCGGCCAGCGGATGCCCGACAAAACGCACCGGCACGCCCTTCTCTTCGTAGAAACGGGCCTCGAACGGCAGCAGGGTCAACATCAGATCGCAGCCTTCGCGAATCTTCAGGACACGCTTCTGACGCCAGGCCCATACCGAAGGGCTGACGTAATGCACGGTCTTGATCCCGGCACGCCGCAGTTGAAGTTCGATATTGAGGGTGAAGTCAGGTGCATCGATACCGATGAACACATCGGGCTTCTCGTCGATGAGCGTCTGGACCAGCAACTTGCGTCGTGCCAGCAACTCTCGCAGACGGCCCAGCACTTCCACCAGCCCCATGACCGACAGGCGCTCCATGGGAAAGCTGGAAACCATGCCCTCGGCTTCCATCAACGGGCCACCGACACCCATGAACTCTACATCGGGATGACGTGCCTTGATGGCACGCATCAGTCCCGAACCGAGAATATCGCCGGATGCCTCTCCAGCTACCAGAGCGATGCGCAATGAACCGGCCATGATCAGCGGGTGATACCGCGGGTCGACGTCTGGATTGACTGGAGGAAGATCGCGACTTCGGGAAACAACGAAGCAGGCTCAGCCAGCTCGGCAATCGCCTGATCCACGGTCAGCCCCTGACGATAGACAGTCTTGTAGGCCTTGCGCAGTGCATGAATGGCTTCTTCGGAGAAACCACGACGGCGCATGCCCTCGAAGTTCATGCTGCGAGCTTCGGCCGGGTTGCCAAACACCGTGACAAAGGCAGGCACATCCTTGCCGATCGCCGTGCCCATGCCTGAAAAGCTGTGAGCACCGATATGGCAGAACTGATGGACCAGGGTGAATCCGGACAGGATCGCCCAGTCGTCCACATGCACGTGGCCGGCCAACGCCGTGTTGTTGACCAGAATACAGTGATTGCCGATGACGCTGTCATGCCCGATATGGGCGTAGGCCATGATCAGGTTATGGTCACCCAGAGTGGTTTCAGCGCGGTCCTGAATGGTACCGCGGTGAATCGTCACCCCTTCGCGAATCACGTTGTGATCGCCGATCACCAGGCGAGTGTCTTCGCCCTTGTACTTGAGATCGGGAGTGTCCTCACCTACCGAAGAGAACTGGTAGATGCGGTTATGCTTGCCGATCCGCGTCGGCCCCTTGAGGATGACATGCGGACCAACGACCGTACCCTCGCCAATTTCCACACCGGCTCCGATGATCGACCACGGGCCGACCTCAACATTGTCGGCCAGTACAGCCGTCGGATCGATGATTGCGCGAGGGTCAATCAAACTCATAGCTTGCGTTCCGCACAGATGATTTCTGCGGAGCATACAGGCTTACCGTCGACCGTGGCCTGGCATTCAAACTTCCAGATCTGGCGCTTGCTGCTCAGAAACTTCGCTTCCAGAACCAGCTTGTCGCCCGGAAGCACCGGCTGGCGGAAGCGCAACTTGTCCGAACCCACGAAATAGTAAATCGTGCCGTCGGCAGGTTTGGAGTCGAGCAGTTTGAAGGCAAGAATACCGGCAGCCTGAGCCATCGCTTCAATGATCAGGACCCCTGGCATGATGGGATGATCAGGGAAGTGGCCGTTGAAAAAGGGCTCGTTGACGCTGACATTCTTGTAGGCGCGAATGCTTTTGTTCTCGATATCCAGCTCTGTCACGCGATCTACCAACAGAAACGGGTAACGATGAGGCAGGTATTCGCGAATTTCTTTAATGTCCATCATTTCGAGGGGAAGCCTGTAGTAAAGATTGGGAGTGCGTCGCTACTACGCAACACTCCTCTGCATCAAGGATGGCAGTTTATCGCCTGTACACACTTGATATGAAAAAGGTATCAGCCATCAGATGAAACATTACCGTTACAGGTCACTGTCTCGACGATCTTTTCCAGTTTCTGCAGCCGACGCGCCATGTCGTCGAGCTTGCGAATGCGCGCTGCACTCTTGCGCCACTCGCCGGCTGGCTGCATCGCAGTACCGGAAGAATAGGAGCCAGGCTCGGTAATCGAGTGGGTAACCATGGTCATACCGGTGATGAATACGCCATCACAGATATCGATATGCCCCACAAGACCTACACCGCCAGCCAGCATGCAGTGTTTGCCGATTTTCGTGCTTCCCGAAATACCGACACAGGCGGCCATTGCGGTGTGATCACCGATCTGGACGTTGTGGGCAATCTGGATCTGGTTGTCGAGCTTCACGCCGTTGCCGATCCGGGTGTCGGCCAGCGCGCCACGATCGATCGCCGTGTTGACGCCGATTTCCACGTCATCACCGATGCTGACACCGCCAATCTGGGCAATCTTCTGCCAGACGCCCTTCTCGTTGGCAAAGCCGAAGCCTTCGCCGCCCAGCACTGCGCCCGACTGGATGACCACACGCTTGCCAATGCGAACATCGTGATAAAGCGTCACGCGAGGAGCGAGCCAGCCGCCCTCGCCGATCTCGCAGCGAGCACCGATGAAGCAATGAGCGCCGATAGTCACGTTCGCGCCGATCCGCGCACCGCTTTCGATCACCGCATAGGCACCGATACTGGCAGCAGGGTCTACCTGGGCGTCCTCAGCGATGAGGGCCGTGGCGTGTACACCGGCAGCAGCCTTGGGCTTGGGATCGAACAGGTGGGAGATGCGTGCATAGGCCAGATACGGATCCGGCACCAGCAGCGCATCGCCCGCGTAGCCTTCAGCGTCTGCCGGCTTCAACAGCACCGCAGCAGCCCGGGCATCCGCGAGAAACTTGCGGTACTGTGGATTTGCCAGGAAGCTGAGCTGATCAGGGCCGGCCTCTTGTAAAGTGGCCAGCCCCGTAATGTTCTTGTCCTGGTCGCCACGTAACGTGGCGCCAAGGTACTCGGCCAATTGGCCGAGTTTGATGATTGTGCTCATGGATTATTTCAGCTGATTCATGCGCTCGATGACCTGGCGAGTGACGTCATACTGAGGTTTGACATCAATCACTGCACCGCGCTCGAACACGAGGTCGAAACCACCTTTCTTGATGACTTCTTCCACTGCCTGATCCAGCTTCGGCTTCAGTTGCTTGAGCATTTCGCGGTCAGCAACGGCCTTGGCTTCGTTCAGCTCCTTGGACTGGAACTGGAAGTCGCGAGCCTTTTGCTTGAATTCAAGCTCCAGGCGCTCGCGCTCAGGCTGAGCCATCTTGTCGCCACCGCTTACCAGACGATCCTGGATGCCCTTGGCGCTGCTTTCCAGAGTCTTGAGCTTGGTCAGTTGGGGGCCGAATTTCTTCTCGGCATCCACGGCATATTTCTTGGCAGCATCGGATTCCAGCAGGGCCATCTGATAGTTCAGGACAGCGATTTTCATGTCCGCAAACGCAGGACCTGCGACGAGAACGGTTGCCAGCATTACCAATTGAGTCAACTTACGCACAATACACTCCTACAGAATTCGTTTCGTTATCAGGAATCAGACGCTTAGAAGGTCTGGCCCAGGGAGAATTGGAAAACCTGAGTTTCGGCTTCGTTGTCCGGCTTCTTGACCGGCATTGCCAGTGCGAAGCTCAGAGGACCGAGAGCGGTGATCCAGGTGACACCAACACCGACAGAACTTGCCATGCCGGAAAGGTCAATGTTGTTGCACTCGACCCTTTGACCATTGAGCGTCCTGTTGGAATCGCAATTTGAGTCAAATACGTTACCCACGTCCCAGAACACGGAAGTACGCAGGGAACGCTGATCCTTGATGAACGGCAGAGGGAACATGACCTCTACACCACCCTGAACCAGTACGTTACCACCGAATGGCAGCGGGTCCTGATCCGGGTCAGCGAGCGTACCGGCGTTGCGACCGGAACTTGGCGTGCTGCGAGGGCCCAGGGTGCTGTCCTTGAAGCCACGAACCGAGTTGAAGCCACCGGCATAGTAGTTTTCATAGAACGGCAGACCCGAGGTCGAACCGTAGCCGTCGCCATAACCCAGCTCGGTGTGCAGACGCAGGGTGTAGTTGTCGGTGATCGGGTGGAAATACTGTGCGCGGTAATCCAGTTTGTAGAACGACAGGTCGCTGCCCGGCAGAGTGGTTTCGAACACGAGGCTCTGGGAGTGACCACGGGTTGCCAGCACACCTTTGTTCAGGGTGGACTCGGACCAGCCGACGGAACCCTTGAAGTTCAGGAAGCTGTCGCCTTCCCTGTTGATGAAATCGAAGATCTCGTCAACGGTGTAGGTACCGGTCTTGATCTTGTCCTGCTGAACGTTCAGGCCGTAGGTCAGACGCGACGTCTCGCTGATCGGGTAGCCCAGGTTGATACCGGCGCCCAGGCTGTCTACCGCATAGCTCGCCACGTCGACGTCGAGTTCGTCGTAGTTGGTCGTACGATAGAAGGCGCTGTAGCCCAGGCTCACACCATCGGCAGTCCAGTACGGATCGACATAGCTGAAGTTGTAACGGCTCTGGTATTCGCTACGGGTCAGGCCGATGCTGACACGGTTACCTGTACCCAGAAAGTTGTTCTGGCTG
The DNA here is from genome assembly GCF_018343775.1 of Pseudomonas cichorii. NCBI lineage: Bacteria > Pseudomonadati > Pseudomonadota > Gammaproteobacteria > Pseudomonadales > Pseudomonadaceae > Pseudomonas > Pseudomonas cichorii. The sequence goes on along the minus strand of NZ_CP074349.1, from coordinate 1,399,782 downwards.
ATGGAGCCACCGAGGATCAGACCGGCGCTCTGTGCAAAACCGACGCTGGCGGTGATAGAACCGGAAGCCTGCTCTTCAACTGCGTAGTTGACGTCCACCTGATCATCGGTGCCCGGCACGGCAGGCGTTTCGACGTTCACTTCCTTGAAGAAGCCCAGACGGTCCAGACGGGTTTTCGACTGGTCGATCAGGTAGGTCGAAGCCCAGCCGCCTTCCATCTGACGCATTTCGCGACGCAGCACTTCGTCCGCAGACTTGGTGTTACCACGGAAGTTGATACGGTTCACGTAGGCACGCTTGCCCGGATCGACCACGAAAGTGATGTCGACGGTATGGTCTTCGTTGTTCGGAGTCGGTACGCCGTTGACGTTGGCGAAGGTGTAGCCTTCGTTACCCAGACGACGGGTGATCAGCTCGGAAGTAGTGGTCATGACCTTGCGTGAGAACACCTGACCCGGCTGAACCAGCAACAGGGACTTGACCTGATCTTCAGGTACTTTCAGGTCGCCGCTGAGCTTGACCGACTTGACGCTGTATTTTTCGCCTTCGTTGACGTTGACCGTGATGTACACGTTCTTCTTGTCAGGCGTGATCGAAACCTGGGTCGAGGCGATATCCATGTTGATATAGCCGCGGTCCAGGTAGTAGGAACGCAGACGCTCGAGGTCGCCGGAAAGTTTTTCACGGGCGTACTTGTCGTCGTTCTTGAAGAAGGAAAGCCAGTTGGTGGTCTTGAGTTCAAACAGGTCGATCAGGTCTTCATCGGGGAAAACCGAGTTGCCCACCACGTTGATGTGCTGAATGGCAGCAACGGTGCCTTCATTGATGTTGATCTTCAGGCCGACACGGTTGCGCGGCTGAGGAACGACCTCGGCAGCAACTTCGGCAGAGTAACGGCCCTGGGCAACGTATTGACGTTGCAGCTCGTTACGCACGCCTTCGAGGGTCGCACGCTGGAAGATCTCACCTTCGGCCAGACCGGACTGTTTCAGCCCTTTCATCAGGTCTTCGGTGGAAATCGCCTTGTTGCCTTCGATTTCGATGCTCGCAACGGAAGGGCGCTCGACGACAGTAATGACAAGAACATTGCCATCACGTCCCAGCTGGATATCTTGAAAGAAACCGGTTTTGAACAACGCACGAGTAGCGTCAACCAGACGACCATCATCCGCCTGCTCACCCACGTTGAGCGGCAAGGCACCAAAGACGCTACCGGCGGACACCCGCTGCAGGCCGTTGACACGGATATCGGAGATGGTGAAGGACTCGGCGTGAACTTCGGCGATCATCAGTACGGCAAGAACCGCAGTTAGCAGCAGACGTTTCATGAAGTCCTTTCTTATTCCAACTGGCAATAAACAAACTGCCGCAAAATGCGGCAGATTTCGCAATACAGCAAGGACTTACAGTCGTCCCAGATCGTTGACCAGCGCGAGCAACATAACGCCCACCACCAGACTGATACCGATCTGAACTCCCCAACCTTGTACCTTTTCCGAAAGGGGGCGACCACGTGCCCACTCGATCAGATAAAACAGCAAATGCCCCCCATCAAGCACGGGGATCGGCAATAGATTCAGAACACCCAGGCTTATGCTCAGATAAGCGAGGAAGTTCAGGAAATCGCCAATGCCCGACTGGGCTGAAGCGCCCGCCACTTTAGCAATGGTTATCGGTCCACTCAAGTTTTTTACCGAGAGCTCGCCGAACAACATTTTCCTGAGCGAATCCAGTGTCAGCACGCTCATGTTCCAGGTACGGCTGGCACCCTCGGCCACAGCGGCCAGAGGACCGTAGCTGACCTCGCGCAACATCTCGGGCGGCCAGTCGACACCTTTGACACCGGCCCCCAGGTAACCCGTTGCAGCTTTGCCCTCGCCACGCGCCGCCAGGGTCAGCGGAACGTCGAGTTGCGCACCGTCACGTTCGATTCGCAGAGAAATTCTTGCATCCGGGCGCTCGCGGACCCAGTCGACGACCTGTTGCCATTCGTTGAGCGGCTTGCCATCGACTGCCAGCAGCAGATCGCCGGTTTTCAGACCTGCCGCCTGGGCAGGGCCTTTGGGATCGAGTTCAGCCAATACCGGCGCCAGGGCCGGACGCCATGGGCGAATACCCAGGGAGCGGATCGGATCAGGCTCTTCGGCCCCCTTGAGCCAGTTATCCAGCGTCAGGGTGTGCGCGGTATCCACCGTCGAGCCCTCATCGCGAACCTTGACCGCAATGGTGCCGCTCTCGCCAAGGCGACGGACCAGTTGAAGATTGACGGCAGACCAGCCCGAAGTTGCCTTGCCGTCTACCGAAACGATTTCCTGGCCTGGGTTCAGACCGGCCTGCTGAGCGATACTGCCCGCCTCCACTGCACCGATGACCGGGCGAACCTGCTGGCTGCCCAGCATGGCCAGCGCCCAGAAAAACACGATGGCCAGCAGAAAGTTGGCGGCAGGGCCGGCAATGACGATAGCAATGCGCTGATACACAGTCTTGCGATTGAACGACTGATCAGCCAGATGCTCAGGCACATCGCCTTCGCGCTCATCGAGCATCTTGACGTAGCCGCCCAGAGGAATCGCTGCCACGACGAACTCGGTCCCGTGGCGGTCATGCCAGCGAACCAGCGGCGTACCGAACCCCACCGAAAAGCGGAGAACCTTGACGCCACAACGCCGGGCCACCCAGAAGTGACCGAATTCGTGAAAGGTAACCAGCACACCCAGAGCAATCAGGGTGCCAATGATCATATATAGCGCGCTCATCAACCTTCTCCGGGTGCCGGGATGCCGGCAACTGTGTTTATCATCGCAGCCGCAAAAGCCTGCTCCCGATGCATCACATCGACCCTGTCATCCATGTTCAGTTATCGTCCGTTTCGTTCCAGCCAAAGCCCTGCCAGAACACGCGCCTTTGCATCGGCCGCAAACACCGCATCGAGCTCTTCGACCGCAACGGCAGGCTCGAGATTCAGAACTTCCTCGATCATACCCGCGATTTCCAGATAACCAATACGCCTGTCGAGAAATGCAGCGACAGCCACTTCATTCGCAGCATTGAGCATGGCCGGAGCACTTCCTCCTGCCTGAGCCGCCTGCCGGGCCAGTCGCAGGCACGGAAAACGCTCCTCGTCAGGCTCCTCGAAATCCAGTTGACCGATACGGAACAGGTCCAGCGGCGAAACGCCAGAATCCATCCGCTGCGGCCAGGCCAGCGCATTGGCAATCGGGGTACGCATGTCCGGATTGCCAAGCTGCGCCAATACCGAACCATCCACATAATCCACCATCGAGTGGATCACGCTCTGGGGATGAATGACGACTTCAACCTGATCCGGGCGAGCATCGAACAGCCAGCAGGCTTCGATCAGTTCAAGCCCCTTGTTCATCATGGTCGCCGAATCCACGGAGATCTTGCGCCCCATGGACCAGACAGGATGCGCGCAGGCCTGCTCGGGAGTAACGTCATGCAGTTGCGCCAAAGGCGTCTTGCGAAACGGCCCGCCCGACGCGGTCAGGAGAATGCGCCTGACACCCACGACACTCAGGCCACGGGAAAAATCTCCCGGCAGGCATTGAAAGATCGCATTGTGCTCACTGTCGATAGGCAACAGCACCGCACCGCTTTGCCGGACGGCCTGTATGAACAGGGCGCCGGACATGACCAGCGCTTCCTTGTTTGCCAACAGAACCTTCTTGCCTGCCTCGACGGCCGCCAGTGTCGGCCGCAGACCGGCTGCACCGACAATGGCCGCCATGACAGCATCGACCTGAGGATGTGCGGACACTTCACACAATCCGCCCTCCCCCACCAGCACACGGGTATCGAGCCCGGCAGCAGCAAGATCATCCTGCAACTTGCGGGCGACATCCTGGGTAGGCACCACGGCAAAACGCGGCGTGTGCGTGATGCACAACGCCAGCAATTCCTTCAGGCGGGTGAAGCCGGTCAGTGCGAAAACCTGATACCGGCCCGGATGACGAGCGATGACATCCAGCGTGCTGAGACCAATCGAACCGGTAGCACCCAGGACGGTAATCTGTTGCGGCTTCACAGCACACCCCAGTCAGCAGCCCAGAGCAGCACGGCAAAAACCGGAATGGCAGCCGTCAGGCTGTCGATACGATCCAGCACGCCGCCATGACCGGGCAGCAGGTTGCTGCTGTCCTTGACGCCGGCCTGACGCTTGAACATGCTTTCGGTCAGGTCGCCGACCACGGAAATCAGGACGATGGCAGCCGCGCCCAGAAGAGCGACGATCAACTGCGAAACCGACCAGCCGCGGGAAAGACCTACGCCAGCAGTAATAAGCAGACTGACCACCAGACCACCATAAACACCTTCCCAGCTTTTACCCGGACTGACCTTGGGTGCCAGCTTGCGCTTGCCAAATGCCTTGCCGGAGAAATAGGCGCCAATGTCCGCCGCCCATACCAGCACCATGACCGCCAGAATCAATCCATTGCCCAGAGGCCATTGCTTGATAAGGATAAGTCCTTGCCAGGCAGGCAGCAGGATCAACAGACCAATGACCAGTTTGCAGGCAGCGCTCGCCCAGTAATCACTGGAGTCGGGGAATGTCAGAACCAGAAAGGTCGCCGCACACCACCAGATAACCGCCGCGACGAGAATCCAGGGCGCAAGGCCCGGCACCAGATACATGAGAAACAGCAACAAGGCGACTGCAGCGGCATAAGCCACTCGCATGCCTTGGGAAACAAGCCCTGCAAGCCTTGCCCATTCCCAGGCACCCAGCACCACGACCAGACCGATGAACAGGGCGAAGTCGGCGCCCTTGAGCAGGAAGAACCCGCAAAGAGCGACCGGCAGCAGGATGAGCGCAGTGATGATCCGTTGTTTCAGCATTAAACCCGGGCTCCAGCTTCGACCTGTTCGCTGGTTTTACCGAAGCGACGTTGGCGCGAAGCGAAATCGGCCAGCGCAGCGCGCATGGCATCGTGTTTGAAGTCCGGCCAGAACAGGTCGGAAAAATACAGCTCGGCATAAGCCAACTGCCAGAGCAGGAAGTTACTGATGCGGTGCTCGCCACCCGTACGGATACACAGGTCCGGCAACGGCAGATCGCCGGTTGCCAGACAGGTCTGCAACAGTTCGGGGGTGATGTCTTCAGGCTGCAGATGCCCGGCCTGAACCTCGCGGGACAGACGCTGGGCAGCCTGGGCGATATCCCACTGCCCACCATAATTGGCCGCGACCTGCAGGACGAAACTGTTGTTGCCAGCCGTCTGCTGCTCCGCCTCACGCATGGCCGCCTGAAGCTCGGGATGGAAGCGCGAGCGATCACCAATGATGCGCAGGCTGATGCCATTCTCGTTCAGACGACGGGTTTCGCGCCGCAGGGCTGTGAAGAACAACTCCATCAAGGCCCCGACCTCCTCGGCCGGACGCTGCCAGTTTTCGCTGGAGAACGCGAACAACGTCAGCACCTCGACCTTGGCCTCGGCACACACCTCAATGACCGCACGCACGGCATCAACGCCTGCCTTGTGACCCGCAACACCTGGCAGCAGACGCTTCTTGGCCCAGCGATTATTACCATCCATGATAATCGCGACATGACGCGGCACCGAAGACGATGCGGCCGGTTTTGTCTTTTCCATGAAAGCGCCCCGAACCTTATACGGCCATCAGGTCTGCTTCTTTCTGCTTCACCGCCACTTCGATGTCCGCAACGAACTTGTCGGTCAGTTTCTGGATGTCATCAGCAGCACGACGCTCTTCGTCTTCGCTGATTTCCTTTTCCTTGACCAGATCCTTGTACTGGCTCAGCGCGTCACGACGGATGTTTCGTACGGCAACACGTGCATCTTCGGCAGCGTCACGAGCCTGCTTGGTGAAGCCCTTGCGGGTTTCTTCGGTCAGGGCCGGCATGCTGATCAGCAGCAGTTCGCCCAGGTTGGTAGGGTTGAAGCCCAGACCGGAGCTCTGGATTGCCTTGTCGACCGCGCCCAGCATGTTGCGCTCGAACGCCACGACCTGAAGGGTACGGGAGTCCTTGACGGTGATGTTGGCCACTTGCTTGATCGGGGTATCGGAGCCGTAGTAAGGCACCATGACACCTTCGAGGATATCCGGGTGCGCCTTGCCAGTACGAATGCGGCTGAATGCGTGCGCCAGCGACTCGAGGCTCTTCTGCATACGAGTCTGAGCGTCTTTCTTGATTTCGTTGATCATTGTTGAACTTCCTCGATCAGGGTTCCTTCAGCGCCACCATGTACGATATTCAGCAGGGCGCCGGGTTTGTTCATATTGAAGACGCGCAACGGCATCTTGTGATCGCGACACAGGCAGATAGCCGTCAGATCCATTACACCCAGCTTGCGATCCAGCACTTCATCGTAAGACAGATGATCGAACTTCTCGGCATTCGGGTCCTTGAACGGGTCTGCGGTGTAGACGCCATCGACCTTGGTCGCCTTGAGGACGACATCGGCATCGATTTCGATCGCTCGCAGGCAGGCAGCCGAATCCGTAGTGAAAAACGGATTGCCGGTTCCGGCAGCAAAGATGACGACTTCCTTGGAATTGAGATGGCGCATGGCCTTGCGACGATCGTAGTGATCGGTCACGCCCATCATGGAGATGGCGGACATCACGATAGCCGAGATGTTGGCCCGCTCCAGCGCGTCACGCATTGCCAGAGCATTCATCACAGTGGCCAGCATGCCCATGTGATCGCCCGTTACCCGATCCATGCCGGCGGCACTCAGGGCTGCGCCACGAAACAGGTTGCCACCGCCGATAACCAGCCCGACCTGAACGCCGATACCCACCAGCTGGCCGACTTCCAGCGCCATGCGATCCAGTACCTTGGGGTCGATACCGAAATCTTCCGACCCCATCAGGGCCTCGCCGCTAAGCTTGAGTAGAATGCGTTTATAGCGAGCCTGATAACCACTGCCCTGCTGAGCCATTGCGAATCTCTCCTGCGGCGTTTTCTGAAAAAAATCTGTGCGGGCCGTTTCAGGCCTGCGCTTACTCTAGCTTGACGCTGCAAGAGCGTCTGGAGAATGCAGCCTTACCGGCCAATTCTCAAAGGGAAATTCCCTTTCTTTTTTGACAAAGAGGCCGCGCGCGTGAGCGGGCAGCCTCTTTGGGGCGACAGTTGTAAAACCGTCTTACTTCTGGCTTGCAGCTACTTGAGCAGCAACTTCTTCAGCGAAGTTGTCGACTGGCTTCTCGATGCCTTCGCCCACTTTGAAGTAGGTGAAAGAAACGATTTCAGCGCCAGCTTTCTTCGCCAGAGCACCAACGGTGATTTCCGGGTTCTTGACGAATGCTTGCTCAACCAGGCTGGCTTCGGCCAGGAACTTGGTGATACGACCGCTCACCATTTTCTCGACGATTTCAGCAGGCTTGCCTTTGATCTTGTCTTCGTTCAGTTGCAGGAAGACGCCCTTCTCGCGCTCGATCGCTTCAGCCGAAACTTCCGAAGGCAGCAGGAACTCAGGGTTGCTTGCAGCAGCGTGCATGGCGATGTCTTTGGCCAGCTCGGCGTCACCGCCTTTCAGAGCCACGACTACACCGATCTTGTTGCCGTGCAGGTAAGCATTGACCACGTCACCTTCGATGCGAGCCAGGCGACGGATGTTGACGTTTTCGCCAACCTTGGCAACCAGGGCGGTACGCTCGGCTTCCTGAGCTTCGATCAGCGGAGCTGCGTCAGTCAGCTTGTCAGCGAAAGCTTTTTCGATGCTGCTGTTCACGAAGTTCTTGAAGTCGTCCTGCAGAGCCAGGAAGTCGGTCTGGGAGTTGACTTCGATGATGACAGCAGCTTTGCCGTCTGCACCGACTTTAACGCCGATAGCGCCTTCAGCAGCAACGTTGCCTGCTTTCTTGGCAGCCTTGATGGCGCCGGAAGCACGCATGTCGTCGATGGCTTTTTCGATGTCGCCGCCAGCCTTGGTCAAGGCCTTTTTGCAATCCATCATGCCTTCGCCGGTACGCTCGCGCAGTTCTTTGACCAACGCTGCAGTAATCTCTGCCATTTCAAAATCCTCTTGGATAGGTTTTCAACCATTCCACCCGGGTAAACGGGCGTTCAAATTCTTGAAAAATCAGGGTGACAGCAACACATGACAAGCAGCCCACGGTCACGCCAACAAATCATTTTCGAGGGGGCAAAAAGGGGGCCAAGCCCCCTTTTCGCGTACTGAGTAAACGCTAAGCGTTTGTTACTCAGCCTTCTACAGCTGCTGCAGCTGGAGCTTCTTCGACGTATACGTCGGTGCCGCCAGCGACATTGTTGCGACCACGGATAACAGCGTCAGCCATCGAACCCATGTACAGCTGGATAGCGCGGATTGCGTCATCGTTGCCTGGGATGATGTAGTCAACGCCTTCCGGGCTGCTGTTGGTATCGACTACGCCGATAACCGGGATGCCCAGTTTGTTGGCTTCGGTGATAGCAATGCGCTCGTGATCAACGTCGATAACGAACAGTGCATCAGGCAGACCGCCCATGTCCTTGATACCACCCAAGCTGCGATCCAGTTTTTCCAGATCACGGGTGCGCATCAGGGCTTCTTTCTTGGTCAGCTTGGCGAAAGTACCGTCTTCAGCCTGTACTTCCAGCTCGCGCAGACGTTTGATCGACTGACGGATGGTCTTGAAGTTGGTCAGCATGCCGCCCAACCAGCGGTGATCGACGTACGGCGAACCGCAACGTGCTGCTTCTTCAGCAACGATCTTGCCAGCGGAACGCTTGGTGCCGACGAACAGAATCTTGTTTTTGCCCTGAGCCAGGCGCTCAACGAAAGTCAGAGCTTCGTTGAACATTGGCAGGCTTTTTTCAAGGTTGATGATGTGAATCTTGTTACGCGCGCCGAAAATGTACTTACCCATTTTCGGATTCCAGTAACGGGTTTGGTGACCGAAGTGCACACCAGCCTTCAGCATATCGCGCATATTGACTTGGGACATGATAGTTCCTTGATAAGTCGGGTTAGGCCTCCACGTATCCCAATGACCAACCAGTGGCGAGCCGCCAAAGGCACCCAGGTCATCGTGTCGACACGTGTGTGGGTTTAAGCTTCCAGGACGGACCTTGGAAAGCGGCGCATTTTATATCACAAAAGGAAAGCCAGCGAAACCCGAATCACACGCTTGTTTCTCCATCCTTTTGAAAACAGACAGATTCCCCTGTGTTTCCTTTATAGAAGGAAGCGCTAGTCATGAGCCCGGGTCTGATAGAATCGTCACTTTTCGCATTGACCGCGTGCAACCACGCAGAGAGAAATTCGAATGACCGTGACCCTCAAGACTCCAGAAGACATCGAAAAGATGCGCATCGCCGGTCGTCTGGCCGCCGAAGTACTGGAAATGATCACCCCCCACGTCAAGCCCGGTGTCACCACCGAAGAACTCGACCGCATCTGCCACGACTACATCGTCAACGAACAACAGGCGATTCCGGCGCCGCTCAACTACAAAGGCTTCCCCAAGTCGATCTGCACCTCGATCAACCATGTGGTCTGCCATGGCATTCCCGGCGAGAAGCAGCTCAAGAATGGCGACACCCTGAATATCGACATCACCGTCATCAAGGACGGTTATCACGGTGACACCAGCAAGATGTTTCACGTAGGCAAGGTGCCTGAGTGGGCCGAGCGCCTGTCGAAGATCACTCAGGAATGCCTGTACAAGGCCATCGAGATCGTCCGTCCGGGCACGCGCCTGGGGGATATCGGTTCGGTGATCCAGAAGCACGCCGAAAAGAACGGCTTCTCCGTCGTTCGTGAATTCTGCGGCCACGGCATCGGCAAGGTCTTTCACGAAGAACCGCAGGTACTGCATTATGGCGAGGCTGGCACCGGCATCGAGCTGCTTGAAGGCATGACCTTCACCATCGAGCCGATGATCAACCAGGGTCGCGCCGACACCAAGATTCTCGGCGACGGCTGGACCGCTATCACCAAGGATCGCAAACTCTCGGCACAATGGGAGCACACGATTCTGGTGACCGCTGACGGCTATGAGATTTTCACCCTGCGCAGCGACGACACCATCGCGCGGACATCAGCCTGACACGACCTGTTCGCCCGACACCCAGCCCGCACAGCCAGATATAGATATAAAGGAAAGCCGCTCCATGCCGCAGGTGGATCCCGATTTGTTCGACCGCGGCCAGTTCCAGGCCGAACTGGCCTTGAAGGCAAGCCCCATCGCCGCTTTCAAGAAAGCCATCCGCAAAGCGCGTGACGTGCTCGACGAGCGCTTTCGTGAAGGCCGGAATATTCGCCGCCTGATCGAGGATCGGGCCTGGTTCGTGGATAACATCCTGCAACAGGCCTGGGATCAGTTCGACTGGAGCGAAGACGCCGACATCGCCCTGCTGGCGGTCGGCGGCTACGGTCGTGGCGAACTGCACCCTTATTCGGATATCGACCTGCTGATCCTGCTGGACAGCGCCGATCACGAAGTCTTTCGCGACTCCATCGAGCGCTTCCTGACCCTGCTGTGGGATATTGGCCTTGAAGTCGGGCAAAGCGTGCGTTCTGTGGATGAGTGCGCCCAGGAAGGCATGGCGGACCTGACCGTCATCACCAATCTGATGGAAAGCCGCACCATCGCTGGCCCCGAGCACCTGCGCCAGCGGATGCTGGAAGTCACCAGCACGCAGCATATGTGGCCGAGCAAGGACTTCTTCCTGGCCAAACGCGCCGAACAGAAGAAACGGCACCACAAATACAACGACACCGAATACAACCTGGAGCCCAACGTCAAAGGTTCCCCCGGTGGCCTGCGGGACATCCAGACCATCCTCTGGGTCGCCCGGCGCCAATACGGCACCCTGAACCTGCACGCACTGGCGGGTGAAGGTTTCCTGCTGGAAAGCGAGAACAACCTGCTCGCCTCTTCCCAGGAGTTCCTCTGGAAAGTGCGCTACGCCCTGCACATGCTGGCCGGGCGATCCGAAGACCGGCTGCTGTTCGATTACCAGAGCAGCATCGCTGGCCTGCTGGGTTATCAGGACAGCGATGCGAAGCTGGCCATCGAACGCTTCATGCAGAAGTACTACCGCGTGGTCATGAGCATCGCCGAACTGAGCGACCTGATCATCCAGCACTTTGAAGAAGTCATTCTGGTGGAGGATGACGGCAGCAGCACGCAGCCGATCAATTCACGCTTCCAGTTGCATGACGGTTATATCGAAGCCACGAAGCCGAACGTCTTCAAGCGCACGCCGTTCGCCATGATCGAAATCTTCGTGCTGATGGCTCAACGCCCGGAGATCAAGGGCGTGCGAGCCGACACGATTCGCCTGCTGCGCGAACACCGGCACCTGATCAACGACGATTTCCGCAACGATATCCGCAATACCAGCCTGTTCATCGAGCTATTCAAGTGCGAGCAAGGCATCCACCGCAACCTGCGCCGGATGAACCGCTATGGAATCCTGGGCCTGTACCTGCCCGAATTCGGCCATATCGTGGGCCAGATGCAGCATGACCTGTTCCACATCTATACGGTGGATGCGCACACGCTGAACCTGATCAAGCACATGCGCAGGCTGCAATACGCCGATGTGGCCGAGAAATTCCCTCTGGCCAGCAAGCTCATGGCGCGCCTGCCCAAGCCGGAGCTCGCCTATCTGGCCGGTCTGTATCACGACATCGGCAAGGGACGCGGCGGCGACCACTCCGAACTGGGTGCCGTGGATGCCGAGGCCTTCGGCATACGCCACCATCTGCCAGCATGGGACACACGCCTGATCGCCTGGCTGGTCAGCAACCATCTGGTGATGTCCACCACCGCGCAACGCAAAGACCTTTCCGACCCTCAGGTCATCCACGACTTCGCGCAGTTCGTCGGCGACGAGGTGCATCTGGATTACCTCTATGTACTGACCGTCGCCGACATCAACGCAACCAACCCGACGCTCTGGAACTCCTGGCGCGCCAGCCTGCTGCGCCAGTTGTATACCGAAACCAAGCGGGCCTTGCGCCGCGGACTGGAAAACCCGGTCGACCGCGAAGAACAGATTCGTCGTACGCAGATTGCCGCCCTGGACATCCTGGTGCGCAACGGCATCGACCCGGACGATGTGGAACAGCTCTGGTCAGCCCTGGGTGACGATTACTTCCTGCGCCATACCGCTGGCGATGTGGCCTGGCACAGCGATGCCATCCTGCAGCAGCCTGCCGATGGCGGCCCGTTGGTGCTGATCAAGGAAACCACCCAGCGCGAGTTCGAGGGCGGCACCCAGATTTTCATCTACGCACCGGACCAGCATGACTTCTTCGCTGTGACCGTGGCCGCGATGGACCAGTTGAACCTGAACATCCATGACGCCCGCATCATTACGTCCAGCAGCCAGTTCACCCTCGATACCTATATCGTGCTGGACAACGATGGCGGTTCAATCGGCGACAATCCCGAGCGAACCCGGCAAATCCGTGACGGCCTGACCGAAGCGCTGCGCACCCCGGACAACTACCCGACCATCATCAAGCGTCGCGTACCGCGCCAGCTCAAGCATTTTGCCTTCGCGCCCCAGGTGACCATCCACAACGATGCTCAACGCCCGGTGACCGTGCTGGAACTGCTGGCCCCCGACCGCCCAGGACTGCTGGCACGCATCGGCAAGATTTTTCTGGAGTTCGACCTGTCCCTGCAAAACGCCAAGATCGCGACCCTGGGAGAGCGAGTGGAAGACGTGTTTTTCATCACCGACGCCAACAATCAACCACTGTCTGATCCTCAGTTATGCAGCCGCCTGCAGGAAGCCATCGCCAAGCAATTGAGTGTCAATTCCGAGCCGGACAGCAGTTTGCGGATCAGTATCTAACGAATCGACTCGGCGCTCAGCCATTGAGGACCCAGCATCATGAACAACGCCATGCAACAGCTTCAGCCTTACCCGTTCGAGAAGCTTCGCGCCCTGCTCGGCAGCGTGACGCCCAACCCGGACAAGCGCCCCGTGGCCTTGTCTATCGGCGAGCCGAAGCATCGTTCACCCGAGTTCGTCGCCAAGGCCCTGGCCGACAACCTCGATCAAATGGCGGTCTATCCAACGACGCTGGGTATCCCGGCCCTGCGCGAAGCCATTGCCGGCTGGTGCAACCGTCGTTTCAATGTGCCCGAAGGCTGGATCGATCCGGCACGCAACGTACTGCCGGTCAACGGCACCCGCGAAGCGCTGTTTGCCTTCACCCAGACCGTGGTCAACCGCAGCGACGATGGCCTGGTGGTCAGCCCCAACCCGTTCTATCAGATCTACGAAGGCGCAGCATTCCTGGCCGGCGCTCAGCCGCACTACCTGCCTTGCCTGAGCGAAAACGGTTTCAATCCCGATTTCGACGCTGTCACACCTGATATCTGGAAGCGCTGCCAGATCCTGTTCCTGTGCTCGCCCGGCAACCCGACCGGCGCGCTGATCCCGCTGCCGACCCTGAAAAAGCTGATTGCCCTGGCCGACGAATACGATTTCGTGATCGCCGCGGACGAGTGCTACAGCGAGTTGTACTTCGACGAGCAGACACCGCCGCCCGGCCTGCTCACCGCCTGCGCCGAACTGGGCCGCCAGGACTTCAAGCGTTGCGTGGTCTTCCACAGCCTGTCCAAGCGCTCCAACCTGCCAGGCCTGCGTTCAGGCTTCGTGGCCGGTGACGCCGACATCCTCAAGGCTTTCCTGCTGTACCGCACCTACCACGGCTGCGCCATGCCGGTTCAAACCCAACTGGCCAGCATCGCAGCCTGGAATGACGAAGAACACGTACGCGCCAACCGCGACCTGTATCGCGAGAAGTTCGACGCAGTCCTGGAAATCCTCGCCCCCGTGCTGGATGTCCAACGCCCGGATGGTGGTTTCTACTTGTGGCCAAACGTGGGCAAGGACGACGCCGAATTCTGCCGCGACCTGTTCGCCGACCAGCATGTAACGGTTGTGCCGGGCTCCTACCTGTCCCGCGAAGCCAATGGCGTCAACCCTGGCGCTGGCCGCGTACGCCTGGCGCTGGTTGCACCGCTGGCCGAATGCATCGAAGCCGCCGAGCGGATTCGCGCCTTTATCACACGCTGAGTGTTGCGATTCCATGGCACGCAATGTGCCATGGAATAAACCTGTTCCGACACAGTCTGTGTGCTACAGAAACAGGTTACAAAGTCGATACAGTTCGCATACTCACTTCATGGAAGAGCATATGAACCTCGTATCGACGCTGTCGAACACGGCCATTTCCACCTACAGCAGCCTTGAAACTGCAAACACTGCTGCCAGCAAAACCGCTGCACTTACAACTTCAGTCACAACACCCCCAGAAACAACCCAACAGCCTAAGGGGACGGATCAAGCGACCTTCTCCAACGTTGCCCTGCAACTCAGCCAGACGACCTCTTCTGCCAGCTCACTATTTCCGGCTCGTCCCGGCATGAGCACCTCCGCCCTGATCATGGCACCCGCCAATCCGGGGCTGGCCACCAGTTCCAAAGGGCTGACCTTTGCCGATGTCGCCACTGACGCCCGCGCACGCATGAATGACAAATACGCGCAAATGGAAGCCAGCGGCACACCTTACGACCGTAATAGCTATGAAGGGCGCGACACCAACTCCCTGCTGGGCGATCTCGACCGGCGCTCGCTTTATGCCGTCAGCAGCAATAAAGACGGGCTCTTTACCAAAGAAGAACAACAGGCCGCCACCAGCGCCATGAGTCGCCAGCAAGGCATTGCAATGGGCCTGTACGACAGCAATGCCGCCAACGCCTTCACCGCCAACCCTGCCAAACACTACGAAGCAGGCCTGACCTTCCTCAACAACGTCAGCCCGGAAGAGAAAGGCTCGGCAGAGTGGCTGCTGCAACACATGAACCTCGAAGAAGGCATTGCCGCGCTCAAGAAAGAAGATAAAACCAAGCCCTCTCAGACCCTGTTTGAAATGATCGCCGAAATGAATTCAGGACAAACCAGAGAAGAGGAAGAAGAGAAGCCTCTGCCTGGAGCCAGTACGGCGAGCGCCCAGGCACCTGTCGCATCTTCGAGCCCGGCACCGGCATCAGGCGCAACCTCCTGACAGTCAGTTTGTCATCGCCACCAAGGTATAGACGCTGCGCTACGCTCTCATTGCGCCCGGATTGTCCGACAGATATCGCGACAGCCCGGGCACAGTGCGTTTGGGCGTGGCATAATCGCTGGCTGTTTTTTCGGGATGCATGAGGCATTTGGGCAATGGGAAATTCCGCCGATGGCAGCAAAGGCATTTGTCTATACGGCATCAAAGCCTGCGACACGATGAAAAAAGCGCGTACCTGGCTCGATGAACATGCTGTGAGCTACGAGTTTCATGATTACAAGACCCTTGGCATTGACCGTGAGCACCTGACGCAGTGGTGCGATGAACACGGCTGGCAAGTGGTGTTGAACCGCGCGGGGACGACCTTTCGCAAGCTCGATGACGGACAGAAGGCCGATCTCGATCAGGCAAAGGCAATCGAACTGATGCTCGCGCAACCGTCGATGATCAAGCGCCCGGTGCTGGATCTTGGCGATAAAACCCTGATTGGTTTCAAACCCGACCTGTATGCAACGGCCATCGCCTGATTGAGATGGCCCTTTAATTGGCAAGAGGAATTTGCATGTCTACTACCCTGTTCAGCCTGGCCTTCGGTGTCGGCACCCAAAACCGTCAAGGCGCGTGGCTGGAAGTCTTTTACGCCCAGCCGTTGATCAACCCGTCGGCTGAGCTGATTGCCGCTATCGCGCCGGTTCTGGGCTACACCGCTGGCAACCAGGCCATTGCGTTCAACACCGATCAAGCCTCGAAACTGGCCGATGCGGTCAAGTCCATCGATGCCACCCAAGCGGCTCTGCTGACTCGCCTGGCAGAAAGCCACAAGCCGCTGGTCGCCACTCTGCTGGCAGAAGATGCGCCGCTGACTTCTACGCCTGAGGCCTACCTCAAGCTGCACCTGCTGTCCCATCGTCTGGCCAAGCCACACGGCCTGAATCTGGCCGGTATCTTCCCGCTGTTGCCAAACGTTGCATGGACCAGCCAGGGTGCCGTGGATCTGGCCGAGCTGGCCGAGCGTCAACTCGAAGCACGCCTGAAGGGCGAGCTGCTGGAAGTCTTCTCGGTGGACAAGTTCCCGAAAATGACCGACTACGTAGTGCCGAGTGGCGTGCGTATCGCTGACAGCGCACGTGTTCGCCTGGGCGCCTACGTGGGCGAAGGCACCACCGTGATGCACGAAGGTTTCGTCAACTTCAACGGCGGCACCGAAGGGCCAGGCATGATCGAAGGCCGTGTTTCGGCAGGCGTCTTCGTCGGTAAGGGTTCCGACCTGGGCGGCGGCTGCTCGACCATGGGCACCCTGTCCGGTGGCGGCAACATCGTCATCAAGGTTGGCGAAGGCTGCCTGATCGGTGCCAACGCCGGTATCGGCATTCCGTTGGGCGACCGCAACACCGTCGAAGCCGGCCTGTACATCACCGCTGGCACCAAAGTCGCTCTGCTCGATGAAAACAACGAGCTGGTCAAAGTCGTCAAGGCCCGCGATCTCGCAGGCCAGACTGACTTGCTGTTCCGTCGCAACTCGCAGACCGGCGCAGTGGAATGCAAAACCCACAAGTCGGCCATCGAGCTGAACGAAGCACTGCACGCTCATAACTGATGCCGTGTCGGGTACAGGGCTTCGCACCCTGTACCCGCTCCATCGAAGCAGGATGAACAATGCCCCTCATTTCTCCATGGCGCGCTGACTTTCCTGCCATCGACGCCCTTCAGCGCCAGGGCCAGACCTATCTGGACAGCGCCGCAACCACGCAAAAACCCCAGGCATTGATCAATGCCCTGACCCATTACTACGCAAACGGTGCCGCCAATGTGCATCGTGCGCAGCATTTACCTGGTGCCCATGCCACCCAGGCGTTCGAGAACAGCCGCAACAAGGTCGCTCACTGGCTGAACGCCCATGAATCCGGCCAGATCATTTTCACCCATGGCGCGACCTCGGCCCTCAACCTGCTGGCCTATGGTCTGGAGCAGGAATTCGCCCCTGGCGACGAGATCGTCATCAGCGCTCTGGAACACCACGCCAACCTGTTGCCCTGGCAACAACTGGCTCAGCGTCGCGACCTGAAACTGGTGATCCTGCCTCTCGACAGCCATGGCCTGATCGATCTGAATGCGGCCACTGCACTGATCGGTCCGCGCACTCGCCTGCTGGCGGTCAGTCAGCTCTCCAACGTCCTCGGTGCCTGGCAGCCCTTGCCGCGCCTGATGGAACTGGCCAGGGCGCAAGGCGCATTGACGGTGGTGGATGGTGCGCAGGGCGTGGTCCATGGTCGGCATGATGTGCAGGCACTGGGTTGCGACTTCTATGTATTTTCCAGCCACAAGCTCTACGGCCCGGACGGGCTCGGCGTGCTGTATGCCAGCAACACCGCCCTGCCACGCCTGAAGCACTGGCAATACGGCGGCGAAATGGTGCTCGACGCCGATTATCAGCAGGCCAGTTTCCGCCCCGCGCCCCTGGGCTTCGAGGCCGGTACGCCGCCGATTGCCAGCGTGATCGGCCTGGGAGCGACACTGGATTATCTGGACAGTCTGGATCAGCAGGCCGTGGCCGAGCATGAAACCCGGCTGCATCAGCGTCTTCTGGAGGGCTTGCAACAGCGCGAAGGCATTCGCGTGCTGGGTTCGCCGGAACTGGCACTGGTCAGCTTCGTGGTCGATGGCGTGCATAACGCCGATCTGGCTCACCTGCTGACTGAACAGGGCATTGCCGTGCGCGCTGGCCATCATTGCGCGATGCCGCTGCTCAAGAGTCTCGGGCTGCCGGGCGCAATCCGTGTATCACTTGGCCTGTACAACGATTCGGATGACTTGCTGCGCTTTTTCAGTGCTCTGGATCAGGCGCTGGAGTTGCTGCGATGACCCTGACCACAGGTGCACAAACCGCGCTGGACACCTTCAGCCAGCTTCAAGGCTGGGAACAACGCGCTCGTCTGCTGATGCAATGGGGCGACCGGCTGCCCGCCCTGAGTGACGACGAAAAGTCCGAAGAGCATCTGGTGCAGGGCTGTGAAAGCAAGGTCTGGTTACTGGGCGCTGTCAGCGATGGACGCTGGCAGTTTCGGGCTGCCAGCGACGCCCGGTTGATTCGCGGTCTGGTGGCGCTGCTGCTGGAGCGGGTCAATGGCCTGTCGGAGCAGGAGCTGCTGGAAGTTGACCTGCCCGACTGGTTCAACCAATTGGGCCTGAGTCGCCAGCTGTCACCTTCGCGCAGCAACGGCCTCAACGCCGTGCTGCAAAAGATGCGGCAACTGGCTCACGCCTGAGGCGGCGGGACCGAAACCGGTTTTGCACGCTCGGACGGGCGTCGTGTTCCGGCCACCAGCTTGTCGATAGCCCGGGTGGCCGCGACCATGCCGAAGGTCGCCGTCACCATCATCACCGCGCCGAAACCTCCCGCGCAGTCGAGTTTGACGCCATCACCTACGAAACGCTTCTGCAGGCAGATGCTGCCATCGGGCTTGGGATAGCGCAGTTGCTCGCTGGAAAACACACAGGGCACGCTGTAGTGACGATTCGGCGTACGGGAGAAACCGTATTCGCGACGCAGAGTCGAGCGTACCTTGGAGGCCAGCGGATCGTTGAAGGTGCGGTTCAGGTCACCGATCTGAATCTGGGTGGGGTCAATCTGCCCGCCAGCCCCTCCCGTGGTCACGATCTGGATCTTGCGTCGCTTGCACCATGAAATCAGCGCGGCCTTGGCATTGACGCTGTCGATGCAGTCGATCACGAAGTCCAGATCCGGGGTGATGTAATCCGCCATGGTGTCCCGGGTCACGAAATCGCTGACCGCATGAACCGTACACGCAGGGTTGATGGTCTTTATGCGCTCGGCCATGACCTCGACCTTGGGCCGCCCTACCGTGCTGTCCAGCGCATGCAACTGACGATTGCTGTTGCTGACGCAGACGTCATCCATATCGAACAGGGAAATCTCGCCCACACCGCAGCGCGCCATGGCCTCGGCCGCCCATGAACCCACGCCGCCGATACCGACCACGGCCACATGAGCTGCACGCAAGCGCTCCAGCCCCTCGATGCCGTACAAACGGGCGATGCCTGCGAACCGTGGATCTTCTGTGCTCATGTCAATTACCCCGAAAAACCGGCGCGCATTATAAGAGGTTTGGCAGAGGCGCGGCACCCTTATCATCGCCCGGTTTGCAATCAGCGCCTGCAGAGTACCGGCCAAATATGCATAGACTCCCTTTACAAGCGGGAACAACTTACCACCGCCCTACATAGAAAACCTTTTCACTGAATTATTTTGTTTATAAATCAGAATCAGTACCGCAACACACTGACGACATGAGTTCTATATCCTGCCCTTCCAGAAAGTTTCAGATCTGTGCAATCAGAAAAACTACAAAACGGATGTATGTTCATGAGTTCTACCCGCACCGACCCACTTCCCTCCCCCATGGAGCAAACTGCCTTTCAGGAAAAGCGCTGGCAAGCGTTAGCCGTTATCTGTCTGGCAACCCTGATGATCGTGCTGGATACGACGATCGTGAATGTTGCACTTCCCTCTATCAAACTTGATCTGGGCTTTGATGATGTCTCGCTGGCATGGGTCATCAATGTCTATCTGCTGACCTTTGGCGGGTTCCTGTTGCTGGGTGGCCGCCTTGGTGACCTGTACGGACAGCGGGTGATTTTCGTCTGGGGCACCAGCCTGTTTACCCTGGCATCACTGGCCTGCGGTATCGCAACGACTCAAGAGACGCTTATCGCAGCCCGCGCACTTCAAGGCTTTGGCGGTGCACTGCTGACCTCGACGGCGCTGTCGCTCATCATTCGCCTGTTCACGGACCCGTCCGAACGTGCAAAAGCCATTGGTGCCTACAGCTTCGTATGTACCGGTGGCGGCAGCATCGGTGTACTGCTCGGTGGCGTCCTGACCGACCTTTATGAGTGGTATACGATTTTCCTGATCAACCTGCCGATAGGCGTTCTTGTTCTCGCACTGAGTCGGCGCTTGCTGCCACCTGTCGAAATAACAGAAAAAGGCGCCCTGGACATAGCAGGTGCCATTACCATAATTGCAGCGTTGATAGTGGCCGTTTATGCAATCATGAATGGCAATCATATTGGCTGGACTTCTAAAACAACAGTAAGCCAACTGACCTTGGCAACCCTAATGTTCATTGTATTTATCCGGATAGAACTTTGTACGAAAGTTCCTCTGATTCCTGTACGACTTTTCCACTCAAGAAATCTGACAACGGCAAACTTCATCGGAATGCTTTGGGCAACTTCCATGTTCGCCTGGTTTTTTCTTTGTGCCCTGTATCTTCAACAAGTACTGGACTACTCACCTCTTGAAGTCGGCCTGGCGTTTCTTCCGGCCAATCTGGTGATGGCACTGTGTTCATTGCTCCTGTCTTCGAGACTCATCATTCGCTACGGCGTCAAACTGCCGCTGGTTCTTGGGCTGGGGCTCGCTGCCGCAGGTCTTTTCCTGTTGGCCAGGGCACCCGTCGATGGCAATTTCCTGCTGGATATCCTGCCGGGGATGCTGCTGATCGGCGTGGGTGCAGGCATGGGTTTCAACCCGATACTGGTGGCCGCCATGAGTGATGCAAAGACCGGCGAAGAAGGTATCGCTTCGGGCATCGTCAATACCTCTTTCATGATGGGAGGCGCGCTGGGTCTGGCGATTATCAGCAGCCTGGCTTCGCATTACAGCGAACGACTCACAGAAGCAGGCCACACCGCACTTGAAGCCTTGAGCGGCGGCTATGGCGCGGCGTTCCTGCTCGGTGGTCTGCTGGCGCTTGTGGCATCACTGACCGGGGCAATATTCATGCGCAAATGACAGCGAGATTGAAGGTCCGGGTATTGAACGGCGGTCATGAACGCCGTTTAACTTCGTTTTGCTTTAAGATATCCGCCTTTTCGCGCCCACAGCCTTGTTCCCGGAGTTCTGTTCATGACAGCCCCAGCCGACCTTTCGCCCACGCTTCAACTCGCCTGCGACCTGATTCGCCGTCCTTCGGTCACTCCGGTCGATGCCGATTGCCAGACGGTGATGATGCAACGTCTGGGCGATGCGGGCTTCAAGCTGGAGCCCATGCGCATCGAAGACGTCGACAACTTCTGGGCCACCCATGGCACCAGCGAAGGTCCGGTGCTGTGCTTCGCCGGTCACACCGATGTGGTTCCCACCGGCCCGGTCCAGGCCTGGCAGACCGATCCGTTCGATGCACTGATCGATGAGCACGGCATGCTCTGCGGTCGTGGCGCAGCGGACATGAAAGGCAGTCTGGCGGCGATGGTGGTGGCGTGCGAGCGTTTCGTCAGCGATTACCCTGACCACAAGGGTTCGGTGGCATTCCTGATCACCAGCGACGAAGAAGGTCCGGCACACCATGGCACCAAGGCCGTGGTTGAACGTCTGGCAGCCCGTAAAGAGCGCCTGGACTGGTGCATCGTCGGCGAACCGTCGAGCACCACGCTGGTGGGCGATGTGGTGAAAAACGGACGTCGCGGCTCGCTGGGCGCCAAGCTCACCGTGCGCGGCATTCAGGGCCATGTGGCCTACCCGCATCTGGCGAAAAACCCGATTCATCTGGCCGCTCCGGCGCTGGCCGAACTGGCCGCCGAGCACTGGGACGATGGCAATGCCTTTTTCCCGCCGACCAGCTTCCAGATATCCAACCTCAATTCGGGCACTGGCGCGACCAACGTGATCCCCGGTGATCTGGTGGCAGTATTCAACTTCCGCTTCTCGACCGAATCCACCGTCGAAGGTCTGCAACAGCGTGTCGCCACCATCCTCGACAGACACGGCCTGGACTGGCATGTGGACTGGGCGTTGTCGGGCCTGCCGTTCCTGACCGAACCCGGCGCTTTGCTGGATGCGGTTTCAGACAGCATCAGGAAAGTCACCGGCCGTGAAACCAAGGCGTCCACCAGTGGCGGCACTTCGGATGGCCGTTTCATCGCAACCCTGGGGACTCAGGTGGTTGAACTGGGGCCGGTCAACGCGACCATCCACCAGGTCAACGAGCGCATCCTGGCCAGCGACCTCGATGTCCTGACCGAGATCTACTACCAGACCATGGTCAAGTTGCTCGCCTGATGCTGACCTGCCCAATCTGTTCGGCGCCTCTGGGCGCCGCCGACAATGGCGTGGTCTGCCCCGCCAATCATCGCTTCGACCGTGCACGTCAGGGCTATCTGAACCTGTTGCCGGTGCAGCACAAGAACAGCCGTGACCCTGGCGACAATCAGGCCATGGTCGAGGCCCGACGCGACTTCCTGAATGCCGGGCATTACGCGCCGGTGGCTCAGCGTCTGGCCGAGCTGGCTGCAGAACGTGCCCCGGCTCGCTGGCTGGATATCGGCTGTGGCGAGGGTTACTACACGGCGCAGATCGCCGAGGCCCTGCCTGATGCCGATGGCTATGCGCTGGATATTTCCCGCGAAGCGGTCAAGCGCGCCTGCCGCCGTAACCCGAAGCTGACCTGGATGGTCGCCAGCATGGCCCGTGTGCCAATGCCAGACGCCAGCTGCCAGTTTCTGGCCAGCGTTTTCAGCCCTCTGGACTGGAAAGAAGCCAAGCGTTTGCTGACTCCCGGCGGCGGACTGATGCGCGTCGGCCCCACCAACGACCATCTGATGGAGCTGCGCCAGCGGCTCTATGATGAGGTTCGCGATTATGCCGACGACAAGCACCTGGCTCTGGTGCCGGAAGGCATGCAGTTACAACACAGCGAAACCCTGCGCTACACCCTGAAGCTGATCGACGGGCAGTCCCGCGCCGACCTGCTGGCCATGACGCCCCATGGATGGCGTGCCAGCGCCGAGCGCCGCACGGCTGTCATCGAGCACCCCGGACCGTTCAAGGTCACCGTTTCCATGCGCTACGATTATTTCGTGCTGCTGTAGCATTCAAGTGAGGCCCCCATGCGCCAACCCGATATCGAGATTTACCTCAAAGACGAAGACGTCGATCATAAGGCCATTGCCCAATGGCTCGGCACCGCGCTCGGCCCTTGCAGCGACTGGACCCAGAAAGGCCAGACCTGGAAGTGCAAGGCCGGCAATGTTCCTGTGACCTGGCTGCCAAAGGCCGTGGGCAAATGGAACAGCCTTTACCTGGAAAGCGACAAGACACCATGGGAAGACGACATCGCCTGCGCCCGTGCCGCTTTCGCCGCCCTTGATGTCGAAGTGCGCTGTGCGCCGGGAACCTGGGTCGAAGAAGAAAGCGATGATGCTGCCGATCGCTGGATTCGCATCAGCGCCGATGGCGAAGAAGAGATTACCTGGCGCACTTCGTAACCCTTTCGCGAATTCATTCTCGAAAGCATCCAGGCACACATTTTCAGTACCTGAACATACTGTCGCGACCAAGACACCCCCCGCTCGTTTGCCTCCGGGATCGGCCACTTTGCCCATCCCGGACAGATACGGCACACTGATGCCCATCGGGCGCTCGCCCCTACATCCCACTCAGCAGAAGCCGTATGACCCGTTCCCCGTTCCGTCGTCTTGTATTCGGCACTCTGCGCCGGTTGCTGTACCTCTGGGTTCGCTCGGAAACCATCAACCAGTCGTCTTTCACGCTCAATCTGGACCGCAGTCGTCCGGTGTTCTATGTGCTGCAATCGCCATCCCTGAGCGATCTGGCAGTCATCGATACCGAGTGCCGCAAGGCCGGCCTGCCGCGACCGATCCTGCCGGTGTCGGTGGGTAACCTGATGGAACCTGCCGCGTTCTTTTACCTGACCCCCGAGCCTGACTGGCTGGGCCGTCACGACAAACGCGGTGCGCCGCCGACGCTTGAACGGCTGCTTGAGACGGTCAACCAGAACCCGACTGAAGATGCGCAAGTCATTCCGGTCAGCGTGTTCTGGGGACAATCGCCGGACCGCGAATCCAGCGCCTGGAAACTGCTGTTCGCCGACAGCTGGGCGGTAACCGGACGCCTGCGTCGCCTGGTCACCATTCTGATTCTGGGCCGCAAGACCCGCGTGCAGTTCTCGAACCCTATCCATCTGCGCGATCTGGTCAACGAAAACAAAAGCCCGGAACTGACGCTGCGCATGAGCCAGCGCCTGTTGCGGGTGCGCTTTCGCAACCTGAAAACAGCGGTCATCGGTCCCGACGTTTCCCACCGTCGCAATCTGGTCAAAGGCCTGCTGGACGAGCCCATGGTCCAGCAGGCGATTGTCGAAGAAGCCGAGCGCGAGAAAATCACTCACGAGAAGGCCCGGGAACAGGCCCTGCGCTACGGCAACGAAATTGCGTCGGACTACACCTATTCGGCCATCCGTTTTCTGGAAGTGGTGCTGAGCTGGTTCTGGAACAAGATCTACGACGGGATCAAGGTCAGCCACATAGAAGGCGTGCAGGACGTCGCGCCCGGCCATGAAGTGATTTATGTGCCCTGCCATCGCAGCCACATCGATTACCTGCTGCTGTCCTATCTGCTGTTTCGCAACGGCCTGACGCCACCGCACATTGCAGCAGGCATCAACCTGAACATGCCGGTGATCGGTGGCCTGCTGCGTCGGGGTGGCGCGTTTTTCATGCGTCGGACCTTCAAGGGCAATCCGCTGTACACCGCCGTGTTCAACGAATACCTGCACACCCTGTTCACCAAGGGCTTTCCGGTCGAATACTTCGTCGAAGGTGGCCGTTCGCGTACCGGACGCATGCTGCAACCCAAGACCGGCATGCTCGCCATTACCCTGCGCAGCTTCCTGCGCAATTCGCGTATGCCCATCGTGTTCGTGCCGGTGTATATCGGCTATGAGCGGGTACTCGAAGGCCGTACTTACCTGGGCGAACTGCGCGGGGCCAGCAAGAAGAAAGAATCGATCTTCGATATCTTCAAGGTCATCGGCGCCCTCAAGCAGCGCTTCGGGCAAGTGTCGGTGAACTTTGGCGAGCCGATCAAGCTGGCGCAGTTCCTCGACAGCGAACAGCCCGACTGGCGCGAACAGGAACTGGGGCCGCAATTCCGTCCGGCGTGGCTCAATGAGACCACCAACCGCCTGGGCGAGCGAGTAGCCCGGCATCTGAACGAAGCCGCAGCCGTGAACCCGATGAATCTGGTGGCCGTAGCACTGCTTTCCACCCAACGGCTGGCGCTGGACGATCAGGCCATGGAGCGGGTGCTGGATCTGTATCTGGCACTGCTGCGCAAAGTACCGTATTCACCACACACGACATTGCCCGAAGGCAATGGCCGGGCACTGATCGAGCATGTCAAAGGCATGGATCTGCTGGCCGAGCAAAAGGATGCATTGGGCAAGATTCTGTATCTGAACGAACAGAATGCAGTCCTGATGACCTACTACCGCAACAACGTGCTGCATATCTTCGCGATGCCTTCGCTGCTGGCAAGCTTCTTCCAGAGCTCGTCGCGCATGAACCGCGAGCAGATCCTGCGCTACACCCGTGCGTTGTATCCGTACCTGCAATCGGAGCTGTTCATTCGCTGGCCCCTGGAAGAGCTGGATGAAGTCGTCGACCAATGGCTGGCCGCACTGGTCGAGCAAGGCCTGCTGCGCTTCAAGAACGATGCCTATGTCCGTCCGGAACCGAGTTCCAGGGAGTATGTGCAACTGACGCTGTTGTCCAAGGCCATCGCCCAGACCTTGCAGCGTTTCTACATGGCCATCTCGTTGCTGCTCAACAGCGGCCAGAACACGCTGAGCGCAGAGGAGCTGGAAGACCTGTGTACGGTCATGGCCCAGCGGCTATCGATCCTGCATGGCCTAAATGCCCCGGAGTTCTTCGACAAGAGCCTGTTCCGGCATTTCATCCAGACCTTGCTCGACCTCGGTGTGCTGCGCAAGGACGGCGCTGGCAAGCTGAGCCATCATCCGTTGCTCGGAGAACTGGCGGAAGGCGCAGCCAAGCGTGTGCTGCCGGGCGATATCCGCCTGTCGATCCGGCAGGTGACGCTGCATAACGAGATCGAAGAAACGCCTGCCGCAGATTGATCCACGCTTTTCAGGTTCCCTGATAACCTCAATGCAGGGTCGCGCTGATGTTCATGTCAGCGCGACTTTCAAGACTCCACAAAATAAGGATGCTGCCATGCTTCGCCCATCGTTTAGCTTTGCCGGCCTGTGCGCAGGCCTGCTGCTGTCGGCCAACGTGTTTGCCCTGTCTCTGGGTGACCTGTCGCAATCGGACGCCACTGGCGGGCTCAAGGATGCACTGACCCAGGGCGCTCAGGTAGCGGTCAAGCAACTGGGCGTGCCCGGAGGTTTCAGCAATAACCAGGAAGTGCGTATCGAATTGCCGGGGAATCTGGGCAAGGTCGCGAAAAAGATGAAACAGTTCGGCATGGGCGCTCAGGTCGATCAACTGGAAGCCAGCATGAACCAGGCCGCCGAGGCTGCCGTTCCCCAGGCTCAGGCCTTGCTGGTGGATGCGGTCAAGAAAATGAGCGTGGCCGATGCCAAGTCGATCCTCAGTGGCGGCAAGGACTCCGCCACTCAGTACCTGAATAGCAGCAGCCGTGAGCAGATCCGCGCCAAATTCCTGCCTATCGTCAAGCAGGCCACCGACAAGGTAGGCCTGGCCCAGAAATACAACGCCTTTGCCGGTCAGGCCGCCACCTTGGGCGTTCTGGACGCGAAAAGCTCAAATATTGAAGGCTATGTGACCGAGCAGGCGCTCAACGGCCTGTTCGAGATGATCGCCAAACAGGAAGAAAGCATCCGCGCCAACCCGGCTGCAGCAGCGACCGGATTGGCGAAGAAGGTGTTTGGAGCACTTTAACCGAGTAGGAGATCACCCGGCGCCGCGCTGTCGCGCAGCAAACAGGAGCAGGTGTTTCCAGATTCATGGTTCGGCTTGAGGCCGCCTTGCGCCTTTACGGCGCGTTCTGCGGCGCTCTCACGATTGTTGTGTAGGAGCTTCATTCGCTCCTACAGGGATGAGCAAAAATCTTCCAGACACCGCCGATTGCGACGTGGGTGACGGCCGAGTGGAGGTATTGCGCAGTGGGGTGCGAGGCAGGACGCCGAGCAAGCGCCGCAGGGCCATGGAAGGCCCGTCGGCGCGTACCCACGGAGCAATGCCGGAGCGAGGGAACCCCGCCCCAAGGCGGGGCCGAACCGGAGCGGATGGTTTTCCCCCCTTTTGCCGAAACAAAAGGGGGCCGCCGTAAAGGCGGAACCAGTAGGACCAACACATGCCGATAATGGATATGTACGCCGGATAACGTTTTTACCCTACATAAAATACTTTCTAATTCATGGTCTTGCGTCTTGTTTGATGAGAGCGGATTCATCCGCGAATGGTTTTTCGCGAATACATTGGCTCCTACGACCGCTTTACCCTGAACCACGCTGCATAAAGCGCTGGCAGGAACAGCAAGGTCAGCGCCGTGGCGACAATCAGTCCGCCCATGATCGCCACTGCCATCGGGCCGAAGAACAGGCTGCGCGACAGCGGAATCATGGCCAGGACGGCAGCCAGTGCCGTCAGCACGATCGGGCGGAAACGGCGCACCGTGGCTTCGATGATGGCGTGCCATTGATCCTGGCCGCTGGCGATATCCTGCTCGATCTGGTCCACCAGAATCACCGAATTGCGCATGATCATCCCGGACAGGGCGATGGTCCCCAGCATGGCAACGAAGCCGAACGGCTGGTTGAAGATCAGCAGGAACAGCGTCACGCCGATCAAACCCAACGGCGCAGTCACGAACACCATGAACATGCGTGAAAAACTGCGCAACTGGATCATCAGCAAGGTCAGCACGACCACGATGAACAACGGCACACCGGCATTCACCGAGTTCTGCCCGCGAGCCGAATCCTCCACCGTACCGCCCACTTCCAGCAGATAGCCATCCGGCAGTTCAGCACGTACCGGCTCAAGGGTCGGCAGGATCTGCTGGACCAGTGTCGCCGGCTGTTCCTTGCCGTAGATATCGGCACGCACCGTCACGCTGGGCAGACGATTGCGATGCCAGATGACACCCTCTTCAAAACCATACTCCAGGGTCGCAACCTGCGACAGCGCAATGCTGGCTCCACTTTGCGTGGGCACCGCCAGACTCGACAGATTACCCAGTTGCTCACGTTCGTTGCGGGTGCCGCGCAGCAGGATTTCGATCAGTTCATCGTCCTCACGGAACTGGCTCACGCTGGAACCGGTAAGGGAGTTTCGCAGGAAGGCCGAAAGATCCGCCGTGGTGACGCCCAGCGCCCGCGCCCGGTCCTGATCGATATTCAAATGCACGACCTTGCTGGGCTCTTCCCAGTCCAGATGGACATTGGAGACGTGCGGGTTCTCCCTCACTTTCTCCCGGACCTGACGAGCCAGCTCCCGAACCACTTCGATATGCTCGCCCGTCACCCGGAACTGCACCGGATACCCCACGGGCGGGCCGTTTTCCAGGCGTGTCACCCGTGAACGCAAAGTAGGGAATTGCTCGTTGAGACTGGTGATCAGCCAACTGCGCAGGGCTTCACGATCTTCGATGGTCTTGGTCAGTACCACGATCTGGGCAAAGCTTGGCGCGGGCAGTTGCTGATCCAGCGGTAGATAGAAACGCGGCGAACCGGTGCCCACATAAGCCACGTGGTTATCGATACCCGGATGATCCTTGAGCATCTGCTCCAGCCGGGTGACCTGCTCGGTGGTGTTTTGCAGGGACGCGCCTTCCGCCAGCTTCAGATCGACCATCAGTTCCAGTCGTCCCGATGCCGGGAAGAACTGCTGCGGAACGAAACGGAACATCACCACCGACAACACAAAAAGCGCGACGGTGGCGACAATCACGGTCTTGCGCCGCTCTACGCACCAGCCCACCAGCGCACGCACACGCTTGTACATGGGGGTCGCGTAAGGATCGGGAGCGTCAGAGCCATGTTTGGCCGCATGAATCTTCGCCAGATCCGGCAACAGGCGGTCGCCCAGATAAGGCACAAACATCACCGCCACAATCCAGGAAGCGATCAGCGCAATGGTCACGACCTGAAAGATCGAGCGGGTGTATTCGCCGGTACTCGACAGCGCAGTGGCAATCGGCAGAAACCCGGCTGCGGTAATCAAGGTGCCGGTCAGCATCGGGAAGGCCGTGCTGGTCCAGGCGAAGCTGGCCGCCTTGAGCCGGTCGTAGCCCTGCTCCATTTTTATCGCCATCATTTCCACTGCAATGATCGCGTCATCCACCAACAAGCCCAACGCCAGCACCAGAGCGCCAAGGGAAATCTTGTGCAGGCCGATCCCCAGGTAATACATGGTGGCGAAGGTCATGGCCAGGACCAGCGGAATCGCCAGGGCAACCACCATGCCGGTACGCATCCCCAGAGAGAAAAAACTCACCAGCAAGACAATGATCAGCGCCTCGGCCAGTACCTGAACGAACTCGCCCACACCGGTTTTCACCGCTGCTGGCTGATCGGAAACCTTGCGCAGTTGCATGCCGGCGGGCAGGTTGTTCTGCAGGCGGGCAAACTCGCCTTCCAGGGCACGGCCCAGCACCAGAATGTCGCCACCGTCCTTCATGGCCACCGCCAGACCGATGGCATCCTCATCCATGAAGCGCATGCGCGGTGCCGGTGGATCGTTGAAGCCGCGATGCACGTCGGCCAGATCGCTGATGCGCAATGTGCGATCACCGACCCGGATCGGGAAGTTGCGAATTTCGTCCACCGACTGAAAGCGCCCGCTGACCCGCAACTGGATACGCTCGGCCGGGGTTTCAAAGAAACTGGCAGACGACACCGCGTTCTGCGCCTCAAGGGCCTGCTGCACGGCCTCCATGGGCAAGCCGAGGGTGGCCAGCTTGACGTTCGACAGTTCGATCCAGACCTTCTCGTCCTGCAGGCCGATCAGTTCGACCTTGCCGACATCCTTGACCCGCTGCAAACGTATCTGAATGCGCTCGGCATAGTCCTTGAGCACGGCGTAATCAAACCCTTCGCCGCTCAGTGCATAGATATTGCCGAACGTGGTGCCGAACTCATCGTTGAAAAACGGCCCCTGCACGCCTTGTGGCAAGGTCTGGCGGATATCGCCGATCTTCTTGCGCAACTGATACCAGAGCTCGGGCACCGCCGCCGAAAAGATCGAGTCGCGGGCAATGAACGTCACGGTCGACTCACCGGGACGCGAGAACGAGGAAATCCGCTCGTACTCACCGGTTTCCATCAGTTTCTTTTCGATTTTATCAGTCACCTGCCGCGCCACTTCCTCGGCACTGGCGCCCGGCCACAAGGTACGGATGACCATGGCCTTGAAGGTGAAAGGAGGATCTTCGCTTTGCCCAAGCTTGGTGTAGGAAAGCGCTCCAACAACCGCCAGCACGATCATCAGGTACAGGACGACCTGGCGATGACGCAGCGCCCATTCGGAAAGATTGAAATGCATCTGCGTCTACTCCCCGGCCGCCATTTTTACCGCACGATTGCTGCGGTCCACCGGGCGGATCCGTTCGCCTTCGCGCAACACATGCACGCCAGCGGCGACGATCCAGTCGGTTTCTTTCAGGCCTTCGAGTACCGGCACCGATTCCTGCCCGTATGCCCCAAGCTGCACGGGAGCACGCTTGAGAATGCCGTCAGGGCTGACCCGCCAGACGTAGCTGGCGCCATTTTCCGAGCTGACCGCCGAGAGTGGGACGGACAGCGGAACCGCATGCTCTGCCGCGATAAACACCCGGGCGCTCTGCCCCAGTTCGACCGGAACCTGCCCGGTGGCAAAGGCAATGCGCGCAGCGAAGGTACGAGAACGCGGATCGGCAGCCGGTGACAGCTCACGGATACGACCGGCAAAACGCTGATCGCGCACGGTCCACAGCTCGACGGACACCGGCTGACCCACCTTGAAGCGGGCAAAATTCTGTTCCGGCAGGCTGATCAACACTTCACGCTCGCCATCTGCCGCCAGGGTAAAAACCGTCTGGCCGGCCGCAACCACTTGCCCGACTTCCACCGAACGCCCGGCGATGACGCCATCCTGGGAAGCACGCAAAACGGTGTAGCGGGTCTGGTTGTCGGCGACGGTCAACTCGGCCTTGATCTGCTTGAGCCGGGCTTCGCCGGAGCGATAGAGGTTTTCCGCGTTGTCATATTGCGAGCGGCTGACCATCTGGCGATCCAGCAGGGTCTTGTAGCGATCACGCTCGGAGCGCACCAGATTCAGGTTGGCTTCTGCGGCAGCGACCTGGGCGCGGGTCGCTTCCAGTTGCAGGCGCACGTCCTCGGCATCCAGCTCAGCCAGCGGCTGATCGGCCTTAACCCTTTGCCCCACTTCCACCAGACGCTTGCTGACCTTGCCGCCGATGCGGAATGCCAGCTCAGGTTCAAAACGAGCCCGCACTTCGCCGGGATAACTGTCCACCGATTGGGAGGAAAGCAGTGGCTGGGCCACCATGGCCGGGCGCACCACTACAGGCGCAGCCACTTCCTGACTGCAGGCTGTGAGCAATGACAGCAGACAAACCGGCACGACGAGAGACAAAGCATCGCGGAACATGATGTGGACCTTTGCACGAATAGGGCTTGGAATAATTGTACTGGCGAGTATATTAAATTTTTTCAAACTCTCCAGTTCATTATTTCAACATATGCCAAACACTTCGTTGACCTCAGGTCCGGGTCGCCCAAAGGATCCGGAAAAGCGCAAAGCCATTCTCGAAGCCGCGAAAGACCTTTTCGTGCGTCACGGTTATGGCAACACCAGCATGGACAGCATCGCCGCCGAAGCAGGCGTCTCCAAACTCACGGTCTACAGCCACTTCACCGACAAGGAAACGCTGTTCTCTGCCGCGGTAGTCGCCCGTTGCGAAGAGCAGATGCCTGCCCTGTTCGTGCATCTGGGCAGTGATCTGCCGGTTGAGACAGTGCTGTTGAATGTCGCTCGCGCCTTCCACACGCTGATCAACAGCCCCGAATCCCTGGAGCTGAACCGGTTGATGGTCAACCTGGGCACCCAGGACCCGAAACTGTCGATGATCTTTTTCGAGGCCGGCCCGCAACGCATTCTCAACGAGATGGAACGCCTGCTGATCCAGATCGACAAGGCAGGCGAGCTGCGTATCGAATCCCCGAAAACCGCCGCCGAGCACTTCCTGACCATGGTCAAAGGACTCTTCCACTTCCGTCTTCTGGTGGGCTGCGCAGGGATGCCCGACGCAGAAAAGGCCGAGCAGCATGTCCGGGAAGTGGTGGCATTGTTTATGCGGGCTTATGGGGTTTAGCACTGCAAAACTGTACAGACTTTGAAGGAGCGACTTCAGTCGCGAAGGTCACGTTGCGCTGGATTTACTGCCTCTCGCGAATGAATTCGCTCCTAGACACGCGGGAATTCAGCTCTTGAGCGCTTTCTTCGGGTAGATGTCATAACGGCTGGATTTGCCATCCAGCGCATACCCCGGTTTCGGGCCTGCGATGCAGGGAGCCTTGCGCGGACGCTTGACCACTACGCGGTGGGTCGCCAGAGCCAGGGCGGCCTCCAGCAAGGCCGGTGCGTCCATGTCATCGCCCACCAGGGGACGGAACAGGCGCATTTCCTTTTTCACCAGCGCGGTCTTTTCGCGATGGGGGAACATGGGGTCGAGGTAGATCACCTGCGGAGGCTCGCCTTCCCAGGCACGGATCAGCTCGATGGAGTTGCCGGTCAGCAGACGCATCTGCGCGATAATGCCACCCACATCGGCATCATGACGACCGCGCAGCAAACCATCTTCCAGCAGGGCAGCAATGATCGGCTGACGCTCGATCAGGCTCATTTCACAGCCCAGGCTGGCCAGCACGAACGCATCCTTGCCCAAGCCTGCCGTGGCATCAAGCACCCTTGGCCGCACACCCGGTTGAATACCGACGGCCTTGGCAATCATCTGCCCGCTGCCACCGCCGAACAGACGGCGATGGGCCACAGCGCCCTCGACAAAGTCCACTCGCACAGGGCCTGGAACATCATCGCCCAGTTGCTGCAATTGCAGGCCATCGTCGCTCACTTGCAGGGCAAAGTCGGCCTGCTCATCCTGCAAAGGCAGGTTCAGACGCTGCGCCCACTGCGATGCCTGATCCTGTCCGCTCACCGTCAGGGCTTCGACCCGTATACGGCTGCCCGCTTGCTGCTCACTCATTCGCTGCACACACTCAAAAAATGTTAATGATCGGCAAAATCTGCCGATAACCAAGTATCGGGCATTTTGCCAGACCCAAGGCCAGAACTGATCGCCATGTCAGAGATTGTTCAATCATCCATCGGCTACTTGTCGCACGCAGGCGACTACAGCCTCAGCAACAGCCGCACCCTGACCGGTGTGACGCAGTTGTGGTCGGATGCATTTGCACGCGCGATGGCAGAACAGATCGGTGATGGCAGCAAGCCTGAGCAAGCGCCAATCAAGATCGAAGTCGATGTTGAAACCGGCGAACCGGTCACTGGCGCACGCACCCTGAGCAAGATCGTCGAGCAGCGCGCCTGCCCGGTCACCGACACTCAGGTCAAGCCACCAGAACCGCTGTTCCTGCCGATTGCCGAATTTGAACTCGACCTGCTGCCACCGGCTGCCGAGCCGTTCAGCATCAGCGAAATCATCGAACAGCAACGCCACCTGGAATTCGACAGCAACTGGGTCCGTCCGACCGTGGTCAACCCTTACAACTACAACGGCAACCCAGGGCCAGGTCCACAACCGCGTCCTCTGCACCTGCCGATTGCCGAACTCGAGTGGGAACTGGCCGACAAGCCTGCTCTGCCACTTGACGAAGAAACCATCCAGGCTCAACAGCGCCAGTTCGACTATGAAAATGGCTGGGCTCGTCCGCTGATCCTGCAAAACCTGCGCATGGCTGCCTAGGCTCTGTTTGAAATGCTTTCGAGCGAAGGTGAGCCTGTTTTAACGCAGCATCACCGAGCGCAGATACATTTCATATAGAGCCTAACGACACACCTGCCACAACCCCATATCCAGATGAAAATGATCGCGATGCGCCGCGTTGTATTCCGGCCCCAGCACCGTGCTGAAATTCTTGCAGGCGCCGTCGCGCACCAGCCTCAGAAAACGCCCCTTGTCGCCTT
The DNA here is from genome assembly GCF_018343775.1 of Pseudomonas cichorii. Taxonomy (NCBI): domain Bacteria; kingdom Pseudomonadati; phylum Pseudomonadota; class Gammaproteobacteria; order Pseudomonadales; family Pseudomonadaceae; genus Pseudomonas; species Pseudomonas cichorii. Next base: position 1,365,739 of record NZ_CP074349.1, on the reverse strand, counting down.
CGTCGCTCCAGTCCTTGAGCAGATTGATTCTCTGCCCGTCAGCCAGACGAAAACTGGCGATGTCCAGAGCATTGGCGGTGGCGTGCTGGCTGAGGCGGCTATTGGCGCGGTTATAGATATTGCGACAGGCGAAACTGCCCAGGTGATCGATCCGTGCGACGCGCTGGCCAAAAACCGTCTGGGCCGTAGGCTGCAAGGTGTGGATGTCGAACAGGGCGTAGGCAACGGCCAGCGGGCAACTGGCCAGGAAGCTGCTGCTCAAGGCAATGTCGCCGCCCTGTATGCGCAAGGTGTTCTGCAAGGGACATCGGGCAGACGGGTCGCTGTCGGCCTGACGGCTGTAACGCAGGCTCGATGAGCCCAGCGCCAGATCGCACAGCGCCGGATCATCCTTCAACCGCGCCAGCTTGAAGGGCGTCAGCAGGTTGGGCTCAACTTGAACATCCAGAGGCGCCCATGGGTTCCACTGCGGCGGAACATCGACCCAGCCTCGCCAGACCGCCATCACAGCTGCCGCACACAGCAACAGGACCAGCAGAAAAATCCGCATCCTCAGCTTTTGAACAGAGTATTGAGCCGATGGAACGGCAATGCCTGATCGGCGTAGCTGAAGGTGCCTTGGGTGCGAACCTCTTCGGCCGCCCGATAAAGCGCGCCCCAGGCCGCTCGCGCCATGGAAGAACCCACGCTGATGCGCTTGACGCCACACTCGCTCAGCTCAGCGACCGACAAGGTTACGCCGCCAAGCCCCATCAGCACATTCACTGGCCGGGGTGCGACAGCACGAACCACGGCGATGACTTCCTCACGGGTCCGCAACCCCGGCGCATACAGTACGTCAGCACCGGCTTCGGCGTAGGCTTCAAGGCGACGCAGGGTGTCGGCAAAATCCAGTCGGCCGTGCAGCAGGTTCTCGGCACGCGCCGTCAGCAGGAACGGAAATGGCAGCCCCTTCACCGCCGCAGCCGCCGCCCTCACCCGCTCGACAGACAGCTCGAAATCGTAGATGGGTTGTCCCGCATCGCCACTGGCATCCTCGATGGAGCCACCGACAATCCCGGTCGCGGCAGCCTTCAACAAGGTTTCGGCACAATCTTCGGGACTGTCGGCGAAGCAGTTTTCCAGATCAGCCGCCACGGGCAGGTCCGTTGCAGCGACGATGTCAGCGACATTTTCCAGGGTTTCATCGCGACTGATTGCACCTTCGGCATCGGCTCGCCCAAGGCTGAAGGCAAAACCGGCACTGGTGGTCGCCAAAGCCTCGAAGCCCAGCGAGGCCAGCAACTTTGCCGAACCTGCATCCCATGGGTTGGGAATTACAAAGGCGCTGTCGCGCTCATGCAAGGCCTTGAAGGTGTGTGCCCGGTGCAGTTGTCGAGAGTCCATGAGCTTTTCCAGGTCATCGTGAGGTGGGGGCCTATTGAACCCACAACTATCGACCTCAGAGCAAGCCCAGTTGCTCCACTTGCGGGCCACGATCCAGCTCGGGCAATGGCGGCAGCCCCGGCAGGCGCGCCATCAGGAAGCCATGAAAACGCTGAGCCAGGTCAGGCGCCTTAAGGTTGTCCGGGGTGTGCAGAAACACGTAGGGAGTGCGCCCTTCCTCGATCCAGACGGCGACCTTCTCGACCCATTGAGTCAGGAACGGGTCATTGTCCTCCAGCACCGGGCGGCCAATGAAGCGAACCTGCGGCGAATGGGTCAAGGCCGCCGGGCGCGTGGGCACCTTGGGCTTCTTGGACTGGGCATGCAGCACTGCCGGATCCGTGGAGACACAACTGAACAGTGCCCGGGAATCCAGGCAGATCCGCTCCACGCCTCGGTCCAGCAGCATTCGGTTGAGCATGCGCTCTTCGTCGCCCTTCTCGAAAAAGGCCATGTGCCGCACCTCAACCGCCAGAGGCACCTTGAGCTCATCGAGAAAACCCGCCAGCTCCGCCAGACGATGAGGCGAGAAACTGGCTGGCAGTTGCAGCCAGAACGGTGAAACACGCTCGCCAAGAGGGGCCAGCAGTTTTACAAAGGCTTCAGCGGCATCCAGTTGCAGGCGCAGGTCGCCGTCATGGCTGATGTCCCGGGGAAACTTGGCCGTGAAACGAAAATCCTGTGGCAGGACTTCAGCCCAGCGCTGGACAGTGGCGGGTGCGGGACGTGCATAGAACGTGGTATTGCCTTCAACGACATTGAAGACCTGGGCGTAGAGACGCAGAAAGTCGGTGGGACGGGCATCTTCGGGGTAAAACGACTCACGCCATGCGCTTTCGCTCCATGACGGACATCCCAGGTAGTAAGGCAGGCTGGGCACGGTCAGACGTGGAGATCGAGCCCCGACACTTCCAGATCCCAATCCACAAAACTGGCAGTGGTCAGATAGCTGGCCAAAGCGTTGGCGACACGAGTGCTCATGGAGCGAGGGAAGATGATGTCCTGCGGGCGAGCAGGGACGTTGGCAGTGGAGCCAATCTGAGCGTCACCGGAAGACTCGCGGCGCGAGGCCTGAGCAGGCCGCGCAGGCAATTCGACGTCTACATCGCCATCGATTTCTTCAAAGGTGCCTTCAACGGTCGAAGGAGCCTTCTTCGGCTTTCGCTTGATAGGGTATGAACGTGATGAGGGTCCGTCTATGCGCATCGATATCTACTCGGCGTCTTGTAGTGGCAATTTAACGTCACAGGCCGGAACTTGGCAAATACGTGAACGATAACTAGACCACACATATTGCAGATTGTTTGCGCCGTCGGGCATAACGAACGGATTAGTCGACAAGTGGTAGATGGCTAATTGATATTTTCGTAGCTTTTTCCCGTCTTTCGTGGGTGTTACGCCCTTACTTGACTTGAGGCCCCTTGGGCGTAGCCACCTTGTCGCGCAGATAGACCGGCTGGGCATCATCTGCCGGAATCGACTCGCCACGGTTCCAGGCAAACGTCGCCAGGGTCAGCAGATCCTGGGCATGGGGCAACATGCTCGCGTCCTGACCGACCAGCGAAACCGGAATACGCTCGGCATACCCCCAGCCGGTACCGGCACCGAACCATTGACCGTCGGCATCGACAGGCAAGGCAACCTGTTCGGGCGGCAAGACCGCTTCGTTGCCGACCAGACGCATCTCACCGGCAGTTTCGCGATAGCAACCCCAATAGACTTCATCCATCCGGGCATCAATGGCCGAAGCGACCTGCTGGGCGCCGTACTCGCGGCAGGCACGCTGCGCCAGCACCGCCAGGTTCGAGACCGGCAGCACCGGACGCTCCAGCGCGAAGGCCAGCCCCTGAACCACGCCGATGGCGATACGCACGCCGGTGAAAGCGCCCGGCCCCCGCCCGAAGGCGATGGCATCCAGCGCCGACATTGCAATGCCCGCCTCGGCCAGCAGATCCTTGATCATGGGCAGCAGGCGCTGGGCATGCAGACGCGGGATCACCTCATAGTGGCTCAGTACCTTGCCGTCATGCAGCAAAGCGACCGAGCAGGCTTCAGTGGCGGTGTCCAGGGCCAGCAAGGTGGTCATCGGTGTATCCGTCTTCGTTGGAAAAAGTGACGCAGTATAAATGACAAATGGCCCGCAAGCGGGCCATTGTTGAACTCAGACCTTTCGGGCTCAGGTCAATGCAGCAAGCACCTTGGCGGTGATCGCATCCACGGAACCGACACCTTCGATATGGCTGCACTTGGGCTTGCCATTCTTCTTGCTCAGTTCGCTGTAGAACGCAACCAGCGGCTTGGTCTGTGCGTGATAGACCGACAAGCGATGGCGCACGGTTTCTTCGACATCGTCCTTGCGCTGAACCAGAGGCTCGCCAGTGACGTCGTCAACACCTTCAACCTTCGGCGGATTGTGCTGCACATGGTAGATACGGCCGGAACCTTCATGGACGCGACGGCCCGACATGCGCTGGACAATCTCCTCGTCATCAACGGCGATTTCCAGCACATGGTCGATGTCCAGACCTGCCTTCAACAGGGCTTCAGCCTGAGGAATGGTGCGCGGGAAACCATCGAACAATACGCCGTTCTTGCAGTCAGGCTGTTCCAGGCGATCCTTGATCAGGCCGATGATCAGGTCATCGGAAACCAGGCCACCCGAGTCCATGACACTTTTGGCCTTCAGGCCCAGTTCAGTGCCGGCCTTGACCGCTGCGCGCAGCATATCGCCAGTCGAAACCTGCGGGATGCCGAATTTTTCAGTGATGAATTTTGCCTGAGTACCTTTACCGGCTCCAGGAGCTCCCAGCAGAATCACGCGCATCGTCATGCTCCTCAAATTTTTATAGTCAATCGTCGGATTCGCCTCTTGGGCCAATCTGAAAAATAAACGTCGGCCAAAGGCCAAAAGGCTGACCAAGATACACAGCAGACACAGGCCGCACAAGACGCCAAAAGTCGCAGCAACCCAAGGCATGACGGCAGTTGCGCCCACCTGTGCAAACCCGCACCTGCTCAACCCGCTTTCACGCAATACACATCTGTCCCGGCAATGGCCTGCAAGCAACCGGAATAAGGACTGTCAGCCGGTATTGCGCAATCCGGCTGCAATACCTGCAACAGACACCAGTAAAGCCAGTTCCAGAGGACTGTCCAGGCTGGACTCACGATACCGGGAGCGCGCCAGAAGCTCGGCCTGCAACAGATGCAGCGGGTCCAGATACGTGTTGCGCAGACTGATGAATTCCAGGGTCTCCGGACTATGGGCCAGCAGTTGCTGCTGCCCGGTGAGGCCTAGGACAACCTTGCACGCCTGCGACAATAGGCCGCGCAAATGCGCACCCAAATGCTGCAGTTCAGCGCTCACCAGACGGTCATCGTAGAGCTGGGCGATGTCCGAGTCGGCCTTGGCCAGCACCATTTCCAGCATATCGATGCGGGTGCGGAAGAATGGCCACTGCTCGCGCATCTGCGCCAGCACGTCACCCTCGCCGCGTTCCAGAGCCTTGCTCAGGGCGGCTTCCCAACCGAGCCAGGCAGGCAGCATCAGGCGCGTCTGGGTCCAGGCGAAGATCCACGGGATGGCCCGCAGGCTTTCGACACCACCCGCACGACGCTTGGCCGGGCGACTGCCCAGCGGCAGGCGACCCAGTTCCTGCTCGGGCGTGGCCTGACTGAAGTACTCGACGAACTCGGGGTTTTCCCGCACAACGGCCCGGTAGGCATTCACCCCGTCGGTGGCCATCTGATCCATCATTTTCCGCCAGGACGGCTCAGGCAAAGGAGGTGGCAGCAGGGTCGCTTCCAGAACGGCAGCCAGATAAAGGTTGAGGTTCTGCTCGGCAATGTCAGGCAGGCCGAATTTGAAACGAATCATCTCACCCTGTTCGGTCGTGCGGAAACGCCCCGCAACCGAACCCGGCGGTTGCGACAGAATCGCCGCATGAGCCGGACCACCACCGCGCCCGACGGTGCCTCCACGGCCATGGAACAACAGCAGTTCGACTTGCTGCTCGCGGCAGATTTCCACCAGTTTTTCCTGCGCCCGGTACTGCGCCCAGGCCGCGGCAGTGGTGCCGGCATCCTTGGCGGAATCCGAATAGCCGATCATCACTTCCTGCGGGCCGTGCAGCCGCGAGCGATAACCCGGCAGCCCAAGAAGCCGCTCGATCACAGGCCCCGCATTATCCAGGTCAGCCAGGGTCTCGAACAGCGGCACCACGCGCATAGACCGTTGCAGGCCAGCTTCCTTGAGCAGCAGTTGTACCGCGAGCACGTCCGATGCGGCACCGGCCATGGAGATCACGTAAGAACCCAGCGAAGCCGCCGGTGCAGCCGCCACGACGCGGCACGTTGCCAGAACTTCGGCGGTGTCGGCAGCCGGTTTGAAATGAGCGGGAAGCAAGGGACGACGGTTATTCAATTCACGCAGCAGGAAATCGATGCGCGTCGGCTCATCCCAGTCCTCGTAACGACCCAGGCCCAGATAGTCGGTGATTTCGGTCATGGCCGCGCAGTGACGGCTGGAATCCTGGCGCACGTCCAGACGCACCAGAAAAAGCCCGAAAGTCACCGCACGACGCAGGCAATCGAGCAACGGGCCATCGGCGATCACTCCCATTCCACAGTCATGCAGCGACTGGAAGCACAACATGAGAGGTTCAAGCAGTTCACGGTTATCGTGCAACACGGCATCCGGCGCAGGCTGTGGCGCGGTCAGCGAAGCATTGGCCCAGTTTCGGGTGGCCCTGAGACGTTCGCGCAAACGCTTGAGTTCAGCACGATAGGGTTCAGCGCTCTCACCGACGCTGGCGCGCAAGGCATCGCTGGCCTGCTGCATGGAAAGGTCGGCAGCCAGTTGATCCACATCCCGCAGGAACAGATCGGCCGCCATCCAGCGGGCCAGCAGCAGGACTTCACGGGTAACGCTGGCCGTGACATTGGGGTTGCCATCCCGGTCGCCGCCCATCCACGAAGCAAAGCGGATCGGCGCCGCTTCCAGTGGCAAATGCAGGCCGGTAGCCGCTTGCAGCGCCTGATCGGCCTTGCGCAGATAGCTTGGAATCGCGTGCCAGAGCGAATGTTCGATGACCGCAAACCCCCACTTGGCCTCATCGACAGGCGTAGGGCGAATACGGCGGATTTCTTCGGTGTGCCAGGCTTCGGCGATCAGTCGTTGCAGTCTGGAAGTGATCTGCTCGCGCTCGATGCTATTGAGATCCCGATGGTCCAGCGCCGCCAGTTGCGCTGCAATGGCGTCGTATTTCTGGATCAGCGTGCGGCGCGCCACTTCGGTGGGATGCGCAGTAAGTACCAGTTCGATTTCAAGCTTGCCCAACTGGCGGGCCAGCGCATCGGGAGAGTGGCCTTCAGCCTTGAGCCGATCAAGCAGTTCAGGCAGAACCCGGGCCTCGAAAGGCTGAGGCTGGGTGTCATCGCGACGGCGCATCAATTGATACTGCTCGGCGATATTGGCCAGGTTCAGGAACTGGTTGAACGCTCGCGCCACGGGTAACAGCTCGTCATCGTCCAGGCTGTCGACACTGGAGCTCAACTGCTCGGCACCCGCCGCAGAGCCTCGCCTGCCGGCCTTCGCCCCTTTGCGAATACGCTCGATCTTGTCGAGAAAGGCGGCCCCGCGCTGATCGCGAATCGTGTTTCCCAAAAGCTCGCCCAGCAAGTGAACGTCTTCGCGCAAACGCGCATCGATATCGGCCATCGTTCTCTCTCCCCTGTTCTTGTATGACTGACTTGTATGGGTGACTTGTATGGGTGACGTGTACGGGTAGCTTTCAATGAACTGTGTCCAACAGTGCACCAAAAACCTGTGCCGCGACAAATTCTTGCATCCCGGCAACAGTCGATCTGTCTTTTGGCGAGCACTCTCCAATCGTCCCGCAAGCCCGTGCGAGCCTGATATTTCCCGCAGGCTGACTATATTTTCCTGACATCACCCAATGCCATTACGCAAAGCGTCCGGTGAAAAATCCTGACCATGCTGAAGAAATTTCACTGAACTATTCAAAAAACCCACAGGTCGGAGCCTTTGACCATTACAGAAAGCCACAAGGCAGCGGGAACATACCCTGAAGCCTTCCGGCCAGGAAAACTGACTGTCATGGATAACCACGTTCGGAGTCTGACAATGGAGTTGATCACCATGAACACCCTTACTGCCAAATCCAAGTTCAAAAGCCTGCGCGTGTTGAAACTGGCTGCGCTGGCCCTGGGTAGCACCTTCATTCTGGCTGGTTGCGCGGGAAATCCACCAACCGAGCAGTACGCAGTGACTCAGTCAGCCGTCAACAGTGCCGTCAGCGCTGGCGGGACCGAGTACGCCGCGGTAGAAACCAAGGCCGCTCAGGACAAACTCAAGCAAGCCGACCTGGCGATGCAGGAACACAAATACGACGAAGCCCGCCGTCTGGCCGAACAAGCCGAATGGGATGCTCGTGTAGCAGAGCGTAAATCGCAGGCCGCCAAGGCCGAGAAAGCCGTGCAGGATGCTCGTCAGGGCGTCGAAGAACTACGTGAAGAAGGCCTGCGTCAGGTGCAATAAGCACAGATCGCACCCTGCGTTTTTCATGCATTGGTAATTGATTAAAGGACGATCCTATTATGCGCAAACAATTGATGATCCCTGCCCTGCTGGCCATGAGCGTAGCCCTGGCGGCCTGTGCCACTAAACCGAACCCGAATCTGGAACAGGCGCGGACCAACTTCTCCGCCCTGCAAAGCAACCCGCAGGCTACCAAAGTTGCCGCCCTTGAAACCAAGGACGCCAGCGACTGGCTGGACAAGGCTGACAAGGCCTTCCGCGACAAGGAAGACGAGAAAAGAGTCGACCAGTTGGCTTACCTGACCAACCAGCGCGTTGAACTGGCCAAAGAGACCATCAACCTGCGCACTTCCGAAGCGGCCCTGCAAAACGCCTCGGCAGAACGCGCCAAGGCCCGACTGGACGCTCGCGACGCACAAATCGCCCAGCTCAAGAACAGCCTGAACGCCAAACAGACCGAACGCGGCACCTTGGTGACCTTCGGTGACGTGCTGTTCGACCTGAACCGTGCCGACCTGAAGCCGGGCGCACAGGGCAACATCGCCAAACTTGCGCAGTTCCTGCAGGAAAACCCTGATCGCAAAGTGATCGTCGAAGGCTATACCGATAGCACCGGCTCCGCTTCCTACAACCAGTCGCTGTCCGAAAGCCGTGCCAACTCGGTGCGTGCTGCTCTGGTCCGCGTGGGTGTAGACCCGGCCCGCATTGTGGCAACCGGCTATGGCAAGGAATACCCGGTCGCTGATAACACCAGCAACTCGGGCCGCGCCATGAACCGTCGTGTGGAAGTGACCATTTCCAACGACAACCAGCCAGTGGCACCGCGCTCTTCGCTGCGTTGATCGCGAGAGTCAGCTGACCCAAGCCCCGCCTGCTTCGTGCAGGCGGGGCTTTTTTATGGCTTCAATTGCTGTGGCGTCTCCTGCCCCATGCAGCGCACGGCCTGTTTCTTGTTGTTGACCAACACGCCCGACAGGCCTTTCTGGGAGGTGTCGAACAGCACCAGTACGCCATCGATGCATTGCGCAACCTCTGCGGCTGGCGTCGCGGCGATCATGTAGTCTTCCCCCGGTACGGTCTTGAGCAGAGTGAAGTCACTGAGCAGCAAGGCATCTTCGGGCCTGGCGAAGTGCAGATAGCCATAGAACCACAGGCACCCGACCGTACCGATGATGGTGCCGATGCCGGTGAGGATCAGTGGGATAAGGTTACGCTCTTCACTCATGAGGGCTCTCTGCCGGTTCGGTTTGAATAGCCGGTTGCGGGTAGTTGGGGACTTCGGCCAGACGGCGCAGGCCGTTGAAACGCTCCGGGTCTTCCAGATAACGCAGCATCACCTGACGCCAGAGCGGGTCAGAGAAGGTCTGCACGTGGCCGCCACGGGTCACTTGCAACACCCGCGGCAGAGGCGCGGCCTTATAGAGACGGATGCCATTGGAAAGTGGCACCAGGGTGTCGTCCATGCTCTGGAAGATCATCATCGGTGTGCCCTTGAGTTGCGGCAATCCGTTGATGGCGCTGTCGGCATCCGGGATCAGCCATGACAGCGGGGTCTTCAGCGGCCAGGTCAGCCAGGACGTGCCAAGGGTGTAGCGGGCGACATCGCGATAGCTGGCCGGCACGCCGTCAAGAATCAGCGCCTTCAGCTTGCTGCGCTGTTCAGGATGTTGCGACAGATAATGCACACCCAACGCACCGCCAATACTCTGCCCCAGCACGATCCGTGGCTTGCCTTGTACCTGAGGTTCGGCATCCAGCCAGTCGAATGCGGCCTGAATGTCCTGATAGATGGCCGGTATGCTCGGCGCCCCTTCAGACAGCCCGTAACCGCGATAGTCCAGCAGCAGGACCTGATAACCCTGCTCGGGCAACCACCCGCTTCCCCCCAGATGCCAGGCCAGGTTGCCGCCGTTGCCATGCAGATGCAGCACCGTGCCCTTGACCGGGACGCCTTCCTTGGCGGGCAGCCACCAGGCATGCAGACGAGTGCCATCGGCCGCTGTCAGCGTGACGTCTCGGTATTGAAGGTGGGCCTTTTCAGGCGTGAACGGCAAACCGGGTTCCGGGTAGAACAGCATCGAACTGCAGCCTGTGAGGCTGAAGATCAACACGAGAATGCCGATCAGCTTCACGTTAAGGGTCCTTTTTCGGGTGGTTTTTTTCGCGAATGAATTCGCCCACAAGGTTTGTGTCTGTGTGGGAGCATTCATTCACGAAGGAGGCTACAAAATATTCGAATAATCGGCCTCGATACGATCCAGGCTCAAGTGGTTGAGGAAGTTGGAGAAACACATCCAGGCCGACAGGGCGTTCATGTCGCGGAACTGGTCGGGCAGGTATTTGGGCGCGACCACCAACCCCTCATCCACCAATTGACGCAGGGTACGCATGTCTTCAAGGGTGGTCTTGCCACAGAACAACAACGGTACCTGTTCAAGCTTGCCCTTGCGCACGGCCAACTGAATATAGTTGTAAACCATGATGAAACCCTTGAGGTAGGACAAGTCTTTGGTGAATGGCAGCCCGTTTGGCGTCGATCCACGGAAGACCCGGCTGGCATTGCCATAGCTCTCCGGCATGCCAAAACCCTGCTCGCGATAGAACTCGAAAACCTGCAGGAAGTCAGCGCCCTCCTCCGCCATATGAATCGCACGAGTGCGGTTGGTCAGCTTGCGCAGGCGGCTGGGATAGGACGCGAACGCGATGACTTCCATCAGGATGGCAAGCCCTTCCTGAGTCACGGTCGATGAGGGCGGCCCCTTGGACAGAAAGGTGCAGATCGGCTGGTTCTGACCATTGAGCGTGGTGCCGACATGCACCAGCCCTTCATGGACTTCAAGCGCTCGCACATCGCGCTCGTTGAACATCGCGTCGGAGCGGATCTTGATGTAATCGGCCCCCGCCGCCGCATCGGCAACGATACCGTCTGACTCAAACACCCGGATGGTTTCCTCGGCTTCGCCAAATACCCTGTTCAAGCGGCTCTGCAGCAGGGAAACGGCATCCTTGGCGGTGAGTATCTTGGGTTCGTCCTTAAGGTCGCCCCGACCGGCAATATTGTTCAGGTAATCCGAAAGCATCAGCCCCAGGTCCGCCAGGGTCGGGTCACCGGCATGAAATGCATCGGAGGCCGCGCCGTACAGTTCCTGGGAGATCAGCCCGAAATCCGGTGTGCCACGGGCTTCGAGCATGCGGATCACCATGCGGTATTCCTTGCACATGCGACGCATGATCTGCCCGACCGGGTTGAACTGGCCCAACTGGCGGGTGATATCACGCTCGATGTTCTGGAACTCGAGCTTCAAAGCCCCGGAGTCGAACCCCAGAGGACGATTCTCGTAATAGGCACGGTCAACGGCAGGCAATGCCTTGCCTTTGGCGGCGAGAAAATCCTTGCGTACTTTTTCATCCCACTTCACCGCATCCAGTACACGAATCGGCGTCTGGGCTAAGACTATTCGATCCGATAACGCACGAATGGTTTGCTGGTACTCGTCCACCCGGTACTCCTTGGCTGGCGGGCTGCTGCCCTACTACTTGGGTACACGCTGATAGCGTGCGACCTCCAGGAAAACATCGGAATTGGCCGGATCGTCCAGATAATCGAACACCTGGTCCAGAGGACTGGTGATCAGAATGCCCTGCCCGATCCCACTCTCCACTGGCTGGCCAGTGAGGTTCTGCTGATCCACCCATTGCCTGAATCGATCCAGATCCAGGTTATAGACAACCAGTTCATGGGCATCGGTCACCTCGAATCCGGCCATTACATAGTGAGAGCCATATTTTTCAGGCAGTTGCGCCGACAGATACCAGCGGCTGCCATGCTCGGTCACCGTGAAGCGGTACTCATCGCGATGCTTGCGATCACCTTTACGATAGCTGACTGCCTTGTAAAGGTTGCCGCTGATCCGGGAAAGCTCGAGTTCGAGGGGCTCGCCCCAGGCATTCTTGCTGGTCCAGGGCCCAAGCAAATGGGCCGGGGCGGCGCTGCCTGCGGGAAGGGTGTCCTCGAAAGTCACCAGACAACCGCTCAAGAGCAGGAACGACAGCGCAATCAATGCGCGCCAGGCTTTCATGGTGCTCTCCTGAAAAAGGGGTATCTCATGGGCAGACCGATGAGTCGATCCCAAGGACCAGACGCGTCTGGCGAGTGAGAATACCGAGTATTTCTTCGTCCGCCTGATAGTGCGGGCCATGAAGCAGACCCTGATATTCCATCCGGCGGATAATCCCCGTCAACACCTGAGCATCCTGAACAGGCTGCGATGAGCCGATAACCTGCAGAAACTGATAGGTGCCTTGCAGCAGGATCTCCTGATGGGCAACCACCAGCGGCGCCAGCCGAGGATTGATCAATGCCTCATGGTGAAAGGCGTGCTCGGCAATCAGATACTCACGGCGAGTCTGCAACTGGTGACGGATGTATTCCATGGTCATGCGCGCAATATCATCGGCCAGACGCAAACGGTCAGCCGGATTGGCGGTACCGCGGGTCAGCATTTCCCGCAGCACGACTTCGGTGTTCTGCCACAATTTGGCCTGATAGGCTGCGCTGCGTTCGACATACTGAGCGAAGGCATCGGTCAGCAGGTCATCGATGTCCTTGAAGTAATAGGTGGTGGCCGACAGCGGCACCTGCGCTTCAGTAGCAACGGCCCGGTGCCGCACCGCCCGCACACCATCGCGGACCACGATGCGCATGGCCGCATCGAGAATCTTCTGCCGACGCTGCTCACTCCCCTCCCGACTGGCCTTGCGGCCCTGATACCTGACACTCCTGGCCACGGCGCTGGCAACGTCGGCGGCGCCTTCTTGAGCGATTGTCACGACGGGGGATTCCTTTCTGATTGGTCTCTTCGCGAATGAATTCGCTACGGGGATTCATTCGCGAAACATGGATATAAAAAAGCCGCCCTGTCGGGCGGCTTGTCTTGTAGCTGATTACGCTTGTGGCCGCATGTGCGGGAACAGGATCACGTCGCGGATCGACGGGGAGTTGGTGAGCAGCATCACCAGGCGGTCGATGCCGATACCTTCACCGGCCGTTGGCGGCATGCCGTATTCCAGCGCACGTACGAAGTCGGCGTCGTAATGCATGGCTTCGTCGTCACCGGCATCCTTGTCGGCCACCTGGGCCTGGAAGCGCTCGGCCTGGTCTTCAGCGTCGTTCAGCTCGGAGTAGGCGTTGGCGATTTCACGGCCACCGATGAACAGCTCGAAACGGTCGGTGACGCTAGGGTTGTCATTGTTGCGGCGTGCCAGCGGCGAGACTTCAAACGGGTACTGGGTAATGAAGTGCGGCTGCTCCAGCTTGTGCTCGACCAGTTCTTCAAAAATCATCACCTGAAGTTTGCCCAGACCTTCGAAGCCCAGCACCTTGGCGCCGGCTTTCTTGGCGATGGCGCGGGCTTTGTCGATGTCGTTCAGGTCATCAGCGGTCAGCTCTGGGTTGTACTTGAGGATCGAGTCGAACACGGACAGACGAACGAACGGCTCGCCGAAGTGGAACACCTTGTCGCCATAAGGCACGTCAGTGGTGCCCAGAACCAGTTGCGCCAGTTCGCGGAACAGTTCTTCGGTCAGGTCCATGTTGTCTTCGTAGTCGGCGTAAGCCTGGTAGAACTCCAACATGGTGAATTCAGGGTTGTGACGAGTAGAAACGCCTTCGTTACGGAAGTTGCGGTTGATCTCGAACACTTTCTCGAAGCCGCCGACCACCAGGCGCTTGAGGTACAGCTCAGGCGCGATGCGCAGGAACATTTCCATATCGAGGGCATTGTGGTGCGTCTCGAACGGTTTGGCAGCAGCACCACCGGGAATGGTCTGCAGCATCGGCGTTTCGACTTCAAGGAAGTCGCGCTTCATCAGGAAGCTGCGGATGTGGGCAATGACTTGCGAGCGGACACGGAAGGTATCGCGTACTTCTTCGTTGACGATCAGGTCAACGTAACGCTGACGATAGCGCTGCTCGGTGTCGGTCAGGCCATGGTGCTTGTCCGGCAGCGGACGCAGGGACTTGGTCAGCAGGCGCACGCTGGTCATTTCGACGTACAGGTCGCCCTTGCCGGAACGGGCCAGCGTACCTTCGGTGGCGATGATATCACCCAGGTCCCAGGTCTTGACCGCAGCCAGGGTTTCTTCCGGCAGGGTCTTGCGGTTGACGTAGACCTGGATGCGACCGGTCATGTCCTGGATCACCATGAACGAGCCACGGTTAAGCATGATGCGACCGGCAACCTTGACCGGAATCGCTGCATCGGCCAGCTCTTCCTTGGTCTTGTCAGCATACTTTTTCTGCAGATCGTTGCAGTAGCTGTCGCGGCGGAAGTCGTTGGGGAAGGCCTGACCCTTGGCGCGCTCGGCAGCAAGCTTTTCCTTGCGCAGGGCGATCAGGGTGTTTTCTTCCTGTTGCAGGGCTTGCGGGTCGAGTTGTTGGTCGCTCATGTCTTAGATTTTCCATCACAGGTTCGTTGTCCCCCGCCCTCGGCAGGGGATCGCGGGCAAGCCACGCTCACGGATCGAGGTGGCTGCGCGTTATTACAGGCCTTGCTTGAGGCTTGCGATCAGGTACTCGTCGAGGTCGCCGTCGAGCACCTTGTCACAGTCGCTACGCTCGATGTTGGTCCGCAGGTCCTTGATGCGCGAGGCATCCAGAACGTAGGAGCGAATCTGATGACCCCAGCCGATGTCGGACTTGGTGTCTTCAAGCGCCTGGGACGCAGCGTTGCGCTTCTGCACTTCCTGCTCATACAAACGGGCCCGCAGCATTTTCATGGCGGTGTCCTTGTTCGCATGCTGGGAACGTTCGTTCTGGCAACTGACCACGGTGTTGGTCGGAACGTGGGTGATACGTACCGCCGAGTCAGTGGTGTTTACGTGCTGACCACCGGCACCGGAGGAGCGGTAGGTGTCGATCCGCAGGTCTGCCGGGTTGATGTCAATTTCGATGTTGTCATCGATTTCCGGCGAGACGAAGACAGCCGAGAACGAGGTGTGGCGACGGTTGCCGGAGTCGAACGGGCTCTTGCGCACCAGACGATGAACGCCGATTTCGGTACGCAGCCAGCCAAAGGCGTATTCACCCTTGATATGCACGGTCGCGCCCTTGATACCGGCGACTTCACCGGCGGACAGCTCCATGATGGTTGCATCGAAGCCACGCTTGTCAGCCCAGCGCAGGTACATGCGCAGCAGGATGTTGGCCCAGTCCTGGGCTTCGGTGCCACCGGAACCGGCCTGGATGTCCAGGTAGGCGTTGTTCGGGTCCATGTCGCCGCTGAACATGCGACGGAATTCCAGCTTTTCCAGCAGTTCGCGCAGGCGCTCGACTTCAGCGGCCACATCGTCGACGGCAGCCTGGTCTTCTTCCTCGGCGGACATCAGCAACAGGTCCTTGGCGTCGGCCAGACCCGAGGTCATGTCATCCAGCGTTTCGACGATCTGCGCCAGCGAAGCGCGCTCGCGGCCCAGGTTCTGTGCGTACTCGGGGTTGTTCCAGACAGCGGGATCTTCGAGCTCGCGGTTTACTTCGGTCAGACGATCATGCTTGTGATCGTAGTCAAAGATACCCCCGAATGGTTTCGGAGCGCTCGGACAGGTCCTTGATGCTGTTTAGGATCGGGTTGATTTCCATGGTGGGCAGCACTCGCAGGCGAAATTTTCAAAGCCGACGAGTATACCCCAGGGAGAGTAATGAAAGCAGCCCGTTGTACAGGAGTTATGGCATCGGACTGCTTACAGGAAGATCAGCCGCCTACCGCTACCTGATTACGACCACTGTGCTTGGCCAGATACAGGCCCTTGTCGGCATCGAGGATCAGTTGTCGGCTGTTGAGGCCGTTCTGCGGAATCACGGTCGCCACGCCGATGCTCACGGTCAGCGTCGAGCCCGGCGCCGGTGCCATGTGCGGGATGTTCATGCCCGCCACGCTCTGGCGCAGTTTTTCAGCCAGCAACCGGACGCCACCGGGGGTGGTATTGGGCAGGACCATGGCGAACTCTTCGCCGCCATAACGGGCCGGCAAATCGGACGGACGGCTGCAACTGGCGCGAATCGCCTTGGCCACCTGACGCAAGGCTTCGTCGCCTTCGAGGTGACCGAAGTTGTCGTTGTAGGCCTTGAAGTAGTCCACATCGATCATCATCAGCGACAACTGACTCTGCTCACGGGTCGCCCGGCGCCATTCCAGCTCCAGGTATTCATCGAAATGACGGCGATTGGACAGGCCGGTCAAGCCATCGGAGTTCATCAGGCGTTGCAGCACCAGATTGGTGTCGAGCAGTTGCTGCTGGCTGACCCGCAAGGCGCGGTAGGCTTCATCGCGCTGCAACAGGGTCATGTAGGAGCGGGAGTGGTAACGGATGCGCGCCACCAGTTCGATGGTGTCGGGCAGCTTGACCAGATAGTCATTGGCCCCCGCCGCAAACGCCGCACTCTTGATCAGCGGGTCTTCCTTGGTGGAAAGCACGATGATCGGAATGTCCCGGGTCATGGGGTTGTTGCGGTATTCGCGCACCAGTGTCAGCCCGTCCAGACCCGGCATGACCAGATCCTGCAGGATGACCGTCGGTTTGATCTGCATAGCCTGGGCAATGGCCTGATGGGGGTCGGCGCAGAAGTGGAAGTCGATGGACTCTTCATTGGCCAGACCACGACGCACGGCTTCACCGATCATCGCCTGATCGTCCACCAGCAGCACCATCGCCGAGTTTTCATCGGCAGTCTTCAATTCGTCGGGCTGCACGTCATGCATGATGCGTCTCCTGATCACCGGCGGCGGGAAAGCATAGGCTTCGCCCCCCACCTCCACCACCAGACTGCGCACGACCGAAAGCGTCAGCGGCATTTCGATGCGGAAGCAACTGCCTTCACCGGCCCACTGCTGCAATTCGACACTGCCATGCATCTGACGAACCATATGCTGCACGGCGTCCAGGCCTACGCCGCGACCGGAGATTTGCGTGACCTTGTCCCGCATGCTGAAACCCGGCAGGAACAGAAAACTCAGAAGCTCCTCTTCGCTCAACTGCGCAGCGGTTTCGGCAGGCGACAGTTTGCGCTCGATGATGTTGCTGCGCAGACGTTCGAGATCCACGCCATTGCCATCGTCGCTGAGCTGCACCACCAGCAGGCCAGCCTCATGAGAGGCGCGCAGAAGAATCTGCCCTTCCGGGTCCTTGCCCAGCTCCTTGCGTCGCTCGGGAGATTCGATGCCGTGGTCCACGGCATTACGCAGCAGATGGGTCAGAGGCGCTTCCAGCTTTTCAAGCACATCGCGGTCGACCTGAGTCTTGTCACCCTCGATTTTCAGACGAAC
Source organism: Pseudomonas cichorii (assembly GCF_018343775.1). Taxonomy (NCBI): domain Bacteria; kingdom Pseudomonadati; phylum Pseudomonadota; class Gammaproteobacteria; order Pseudomonadales; family Pseudomonadaceae; genus Pseudomonas; species Pseudomonas cichorii. The sequence goes on along the minus strand of NZ_CP074349.1, from coordinate 1,348,435 downwards.
CTGCTTGCCAAGCTCACGCCCCAGATCGCGAACCATGCGCGCCTGACCAGTGAGCACGTCGGCAAACGGGCGCATACGGCAGGCCAGTGCGGTGTCATACAGCAACTGCGCTCGCTGCCCCGACTGCCAGCCGAACTCATCCAGTTCGGCAGCCTGCTGGATAAGCATCTGTTGATGCCTGGGACAGAAAATCGCGGGCATCATCCAGAGCTTTCTGTGCGTCAGGTTCCAGACCCGCATCGCCAAAACATGCCCCAAGCACTTCCAGGGCCCTGTCGCTGCTGACCTGCAGACGCTTGAGGCGCTGCATGCCGGCCTGCAAGGGTTTCATGCGCTGGGTTTCCACCAGCGCCTTGCTCGACAGATCCAGCAAGCCATTGAGACGTTCGGCGGTCACCCGCAAGACTCGTTCGCCACCATCGGACACCCGGCGCTCGCGTGTCGCGGCAGGCGCAGGTTCCGGTTCGGCCACCAGAGGCTCGGGGGGCGTCGGCGGCTCAAGACGCAAAGCGGCAGCCAGCGCATCGAGGGAGGCCTGATTGCTGCCCGGCGCTGGCACCAACAGCGGCTCGACCAGCGGTATATCGCTGGCTGTCAGCAGGTCGGGTAACGGCTCTGGCAATGAGTCAGGCAATGGAACACTGACCGATCGCGCGGCTCCGACTCCCGAAGTCAGCAATGAATTCACGCGCTCGACATAGCTGTCGATATCGCTCTGCCCGATGCTGCTGTCAGTCGGCGTGGCAATGCGCATCAACAGGTCGGTGCCCAAGAGCAAGGCGTCGATGTGTTCGGCCTGGAGCAGCAATCGCCCTTCCTGAGCGCTGACCAGACAATCCTCCATGACATGGGCCACGCTGACGCCGTAATTGACCCCGACAATCCGCGCCGCGCCCTTGAGGGAGTGGGCGGCGCGCATGCAGGCTTCCAGTTGGTCGGCCAGGGTCGGATTGCGTTCCAGTTCCAGCAGGCCGGCACTCAGCACCTGGGTCTGGGCTTCGGCTTCCAGGGTGAACAGCTCGAACAGTGAGGCGTCGCGCATTTGATCGGGGGTCATGTCAGGCTCCGGTTGATCGCCGCCAACAACTCATCTTCATCGAGCAAACGCAGACTGCGACCCTTCCATTGCAGGACACCACGAGTAAATCGTGCATTGGCATGCGTGCCGGAGGCCGACGCCGCATTCAGATGGCGCTCTTCCATGGCGTGAATACCATCGACTTCATCCACCGGCACCACCACCGGCCCGCCTTGTGCGGCGATGATCAACATGCGCGGCACCACACGCCCACTGGTGGCCAGCACCGATCCGCTGTCGAGCCCCAGCAGTTCGACCAGAGAAATGCATGCCACCAGGGCACCACGCACATTGGCCACACCGAGCAGCGCACGGGAACGCTGATGGGGCAACGAATGGATGGCCTGATCGGGCGCGACCTCCGACAGGCTGCGGGTCGCCAGCCCGAGCCACTCATCACCCAGGCGGAAGACCAGGATCGAGCGGGTCTGGACATCACGCTGCAACTGACTGCCCTGAAACGGGTCGCGATGCTCCTGAAGCAGGGAATAGCGATCGAGCAGGCGAGTGGCTGCAGCGGAGTACACCGCACAGTTGCGGCAATGGATGTGCTCCGGCAATACCGGGCAGGAACGGTCACCGTGAATGCCGATGCGGTTCCAGCAATCATCAATGTCCTGGGCGTCGTCGTGAGTCAGACTCGCAAGAGTGGACAGCCCCGTCATCGATTGCTTCCTTGTTTATTGGCGCCACGGGTAGCGCGATCCTGGAGGCGACGGGCACCGGCACTGTCCCCTTGCGAGGCCAGCAAGGCAGCCAGTTGCGCCAGGGATTCAGGATGCTGCGGCTGCAAGTACAGCGCCTTGCGATAGAAACCCTGAGCCTGCGCCACATTACCCTCCACTTCGCTGAGCAGCCCCAGCCAGTAGAACACCTGCGCCACCGGCTCGTGCCGCTGCAGATAACGTTCACAAGCCGCACGCGCTTCCACGCTTTTGCCCTCGTTGGCCAGACTGGCGATGGTCGCCAGTTGGGTCGCGCTATCATCGCCGCCTGTGGCAGCGGACGCGGGCCGGGAAGGAACAGGCGCACTGACCGATGCAGGCGCAGGCGCGAAAGGCCGTGGCGCGGGCCGGGCAGGCTCGCGAACCGGTGGCGCAACGCTGCGGGCAATCGGTACAGGCTCGGCCAGTACAGGCGCACTGGCGTCCTGGCCGGGCGCATGCCTGAAGGCGAACGATTGCGCGATACCGGCAGAGCGCATGCCGACCCGACTCAGCAGATTACCCTCGGCCGGACCGATGAATAACACCCCGTCTTCACGGGTCAGGCGCTTGAGTACCTTGAATACGTGGCGTTGCGTGGCCTGATCGAAATAGATCACCAGATTGCGGCAGAACACAAAATCGTAGGGTTCCTGAGTTGCCAGAGCCGGGTCCAGCAGATTGCCGGCCTGGAAGTTGACCCGTGCCCGCACCCTGTCTTCAACCTGGTAGCCATCCCCCACCGGCTTGAAATGCCGGTCGCGAAAGCCCAGATCAGAGCCCCGGAACGAGTTCTTGCCATAAATGCCACGAACAGCCTTTTGAATCGACAGAGGGCTGATATCGATGGCGTCGATCTTGAAGTACTGCGCACCGATGTTGGCATCGAACAGCGCCATGGCAATGGAATAGGGCTCTTCACCAGTCGAACACGGCAAACTGAGAATACGCAGTGGCCTTGAATTCTTGAGCGTCATCAGGCGTTCAGATGACAGCTTGCCCAGGGTCAGGAAGGACTCGGGGTAACGGAAAAACCAGGTTTCCGGAACGATCACCGCTTCGATCAGGGCCTGCTGCTCGTCAGGCGAACTCAGCAGTAACTGCCAATAGGCTTCATCGTCTGCTGAAGTGGTGTTCTGAGAGCGCTGGCGCAACGCACGCACAATGATGGCCTCGCCCACGGAGGTGACATCCAGGCCAATGCGATCCTTGAGAAAACTGAAAAAGCGCGAGTCATCACTCATGGCGCATCCTCAAGAAGCTCCAGATCAAGCGGAGGAATGGGATACAGCAGCTCACGCACGGGTTCGGTCAACAGCTCCTGAACGTGAATCCATTGCAACAGCCCCTGCTCGCACTCCCGAACCGGCCCCAGATAAGGCGCCAGGCGGTTTTCCAGGCCGTACTCCTTGAATTCCGAAGCCGGACAACGCAAGGTCTCGGTCGCCTGCTCCAGAATAAGCCCGAGCAACTGTGCCGGGTGCGCCGCATCATGACGATAATGCACCAGCACCATGCGGGTACTGGTGCGTGCAGCTGCCGCCTGCCCGGAACTCAAGGCGCTGATGTCGATGACCGGCACGATTTCGCCACGGTGGGAGAAGATGCCCGCCACCCAATGGGGCACGTGAGCGATGGCCTTGAGTTTCACACGCGGCAGGATTTCGGAGATCTCGATGGCCTCCAGCGCGTAACGCTCCTCGCCGATACGGAACAATAGAAACAGCTTGTTCGCGACAGGCACAGGGCCCTGACGTTTGGGTGAGAGATCCATCATGGCCCGGACTCAGACTTTGAATCGCGAGACGCCACTGCGCAGCCCTACCGCGACCTGACTCAACTCGTCGATGGCGAAACTGGCTTGACGCAATGAGTCGACAGTCTGGCTGCTGGCATCGGCCAACTGGACCAATGCCTGATTGATCTGCTCGGCGCCCGTGGCCTGGGCCTGCATCCCCTCGTTGACCATCAGCACCCGCGGTGCCAGAGCCTGGACCTGATGAATGATCTGCGAAAGCTGCTCGCCCACCTGGGTGACCTCGAACATGCCACGTCGCACTTCTTCGGAGAATTTGTCCATACCCATCACGCCAGCGGACACCGCTGACTGGATTTCGCGCACCATCTGCTCGATGTCATAAGTGGCAACGGCGGTCTGGTCGGCCAGACGGCGCACTTCCGTGGCAACCACCGCAAAACCGCGCCCGTATTCACCGGCTTTTTCGGCCTCGATGGCGGCATTGAGCGACAACAGGTTGGTCTGGTCCGCGACCTTGACGATAGTCACCACCACCTGATTGATATTACCGGCCTTCTCGTTGAGGATCGCCAGCTTGGAGTTGACCAGATTGGCCGCGCCCATCACCTGATGCATGGTGTCTTCCATCCGCGCCAGCCCTTGCTGACCGGAACCGGCCAGGACCGAAGCCTGATCGGCAGCCGAGGTCACTTCAGTCATGGTGCGGACCAGATCACGGGAAGTGGCAGCGATTTCACGTGAGGTCGCACCGATTTCAGTGGTCGTGGCGGCAGTTTCAGTGGCGGTGGCCTGCTGCTGACGCGAAGTGGCCGCAATTTCGGTGACGGAGGTGGTGACCTGGACCGAGGAACGCTGAGCCTGGGCAACCAGTGCGGTCAACTCGGTCATCATGTCGTTGAAGCCGGTTTCCACGGCGTTGAACTCATCCTTGCGTGCCAGATTCAGGCGCGAACTCAGATCGCCGGTACGCATGACGTCGAGGATTTTCACGATGAGCTGCATGGGTGCAGTGATAGAGCGCATCAGCAGCAGACCGCAAGTACCAGCGGCCATGAGCGCGATCAACAGGGAAAAGACCATGCTGATCTTGGCGCCCAAAACGGCAGTCACAATGCTCTCGGTCGCCTTGTCGGCCAGTAGTTTGTTGGCGACGATGATATCGTTGAGCTGTTTGCGGCCCTCACTCCAGACCGGATTCACCTGTTCATAGAATTCGGCACGCGCCTTGGCATAATCGCCCGCGCCATAGGAAGCATGGACTTCCTTGAGTAAGCGGCTATAGCTTTCGCGCCGTTTCTCGAACAAGGCAAAGTTGGCTCTTTCAGCCTCGTCGAAAATGGACTTCTTGTAACCATCTATCTGGGTCTGGAGATAATCGTCGAACCCTTCGAACTGATCCTGCTCCTGCTTGGTCAGTGGTCGCGCCCGGCCTTCGCCGATCAGCTCCAGGGTGCGAATGTAACTTTCGCCCCAGGAGCTGCGCACCAGAGTGCTGTAATAGACGCCTGGAAGCGCATCGAGGCGGACCTGTTCCTCGCTGGACTCAATCGACAACAAGCGCGAGTAAGACACAACCACCATCAACAGCATGATCGCGATGATGACGGCAAAACTCGCCAAAATCCTTTGGCGCAGAGTCCAGTTCTTCACAGTCAGTCCTCAAGAGTTCAACAACGGCATCTGGCCGTGTTCAAGAAGCGGACCGACAGACGGTCCAAGCGGCCTGAGTATAGCCCAGGCTTTTGTGTATTAGCGTGTTGCAAGGAAAGGAAATTGAAAGTGGCGATATTGGCGGGTTAGTTCAGAAAACCTGGCGGACGGGAGATGTGCGTTTATTACGGGTATCAAGTAAGCGTTGTCATCCGGAGGGCTATCGACAGTGACATAGCCCTCGCCTCTGTTCAGCCATTTATTGGGCCTGACGCACCTGCTCTTCCAGCTCGGACTTGAGACCCGGAGCCAGCTTCAACTGACGTGCCAGTTCGTCAAGGTAGGCCCTTTCCATGAAGTGCTCCTGGTCCACCAGAATCACGCTGGCGATATACATCTCGGCCGCCATTTCCGGGGTTTTCGCCGCACGTGCCACTTCCGAAGGATCAAGCGGCTTGTGCAGTTCGGCGTGCAGCCAGTGTCGCAATTCGTGGTCGTTGCTCAGCTTGCTGAACTCGCCTTCGATCAGTTCGCGCTCACGCTCGTCGACATGGCCGTCAGCCTTGGCTGCCGCCACCAGAGCCCGCAGGATGGCCTGGCTGTGTTCTTCGGCCTGAGACTCGGGCAAGCGATCAATGGTCTGGGGCTCACGCTGGGCAGTCACGCCCTGACTGGCCTGCCAGTTGTTGTAAGCCTTGTAGGCCAGCACGCCCAACGCAGCCAGACCGCCATAGGTCAACACTTTGCCGCCCATCCCGGAGCGTTTGCCCTTGAGCAGGCTCATGGCCCCGGCCGCCAGCGCACCGCCGCCCGCACCGGACAGCAAACTCCCCAGCCCACCGCTCTTGCCGCCGGATTTCGAACCCGAAAGCAGGCTACCCAGGCCGTTTACCAGCGCGTCGCTGCCGGATGAACGCTTGCCGGATTTGCCGCTTACCTTGTCTTGCAACATGTTTTGTCCAGACTTGAGCAACTGGTCAAGCAAACCACGCGTATTCATGAGAAACCTCCACAGGTCTAGTCAGATGATTCATTGACACGCAGGTTAATGGGAAGTCTCACAAGGGTGATTTAAGGTGTGCATCTGAATGTTGCAGATGATGCGTCCCGGTCAATCACTTCATACCTGAAAAAGTTAAACCGCAACTTGTGCAACCCTGACACGTTTCAAAGGTCAATTCCCTCAGAGACATCACGTGCCCATCCGGGTGCATCGATAATAGATTCCAGACACCTCATGAATACGCCATCCCATCCGTGCTGCTTTACCGGAGCTTGCCTGAAGTGACGACAAGCATTGGTTTTCCAGCGGGCATGAGCGAAACGGCCCGGACGATAAGAAACAAGGACTGGAGCCAGACGTCTCTGGGGCCGGTAGAACAGTGGCCTGCCTCACTGAAAACCGCGCTGAATCTGATTCTGAACTCACCGGAGTCGATGTATCTGCTCTGGGGACCGGAGCTGATCTTTTTCCATAACGACACCTACACGCCGATTCTTGGGCCGCGCAAGGGCAATGCCATCGGCGAGCACGCCACGAAACTGTGGGCCGATGTATGGGATCAGGTGGCGCCCATGGTGCAAGACGCTCTTGCCGGCAAGAGCTATCAATGCAAGGACATGCCACTGACCATGGCTCGCTATGGCGAGACCGAACAGACCTGGTGGTCGTTTTCCTTTTCTCCGCTGATCGATGAGCAGGGCGTGATCGTCGGCATGTTCTGCATCACCAAGGAAACCACCCGCTATGTCCTGGACAAACAGGCACTGGAATCCAGCGAGCAGAAACGACAGCAACTGATCGACGACCTGATCGAACTGGAAAAGCAGCAGACCGCCAAGCTGGAACAACGGACTGCCGAGCTGAATACCTTTTGGGATATTTCCCCGGATCTGCTGGCGATGGTCGACTTCAATGGGCATTTCCTGCGGGTAAACCCGGCGTGGTGCGCAGTGCTGGGACGAGAGCCTCGGGAGTTGATCGGGAACTCGATTCTGGATCTGGTTCATCCTGACGATATATCCAGAACCCAGGACGCCCTGCGGCACGCCATCGACAACGTGCTGCCATTGTTTGAAAACCGCTACATGCACAAGGACGGCAGTTATCGCTGGATCGGCTGGACCTCTGCGCCGGGCGACGGCCTGGTTTTCGCCTTGGGCAAGCACATTACCCATGAAAAACTGCACTCCGAAGCCCTGCGCATTGCCGAAGAGGCCCTGCGCCAGTCACAGAAAATGGAGGCTGTCGGGCAACTTACCGGTGGCCTGGCCCATGACTTCAATAACCTGTTGATGGGAATCACCGGTAATATCGAACTGCTCCAGTCACGGGTGAATCAGGGCCGCACAGACCTGGGCCGCTATATCTCCAGCGCCCTTGAAGGTTCGAGACGTGCCGCAGCCCTCACCCATCGGCTGCTGGCCTTCTCCCGCCGCCAGACCCTGGCGCCGAAAGCCACCCATGTCGATCAACTGGTCGCGGGCATGGAAGAACTGATCAACCGCACCGTCGGGCCGGCCATCGACATGCAAGTCCTGCGCACCCACGACCTGTGGTCGACCATGGTCGACCCCCATCAACTGGAAAACTCGCTGCTCAACCTGTGCATCAATGCCAGGGATGCCATGCCGGACGGCGGCACGCTGAAGATCGAAACTGCCAATCGCTATCTGGATGATGCGACAGCAGCCAGGTACGAGATGGTCGCAGGGCATTACGTGGCACTCTGTGTCAGCGATAACGGTACCGGGATGACTGAAGAAGTGGTCGCCAGGGCATTCGATCCGTTCTTTACAACCAAGCCCATCGGCATGGGCACAGGTCTTGGCCTGTCGATGATCTATGGTTTTGCCCGGCAATCCGGCGGTGGCGTCAGAATCGATTCCCGGCCCGGGAAAGGCTCGAAGATCTGCATTCTTCTGCCGCAGCTCATTGGCGACAGCGAGCCGGTCGAACATGACAGCAGCCTCGATATTCCACTCATACAGAGCGCAGGCGGCGAAACCATCCTGGTGGTGGACGACGAACCGGCCGTGCGTGCGCTGATGAGCGAAGTACTCGAAGAACAGGGCTACAACGTTCTGGAAGCCGAGCATGGAGCTGCGGCCCTGGTGATTCTGCAATCCAGGGTAACCATTGATTTGCTGATCACTGATGTCGGCTTGCCCGGCGGTATGAATGGCCGCCAGGTGGCCGATGCGGCCAGAACGGTGCGTCCGGATCTGAAAGTGCTGTTCGTGACCGGTTACGCCGAGAACGCCGCCCTGGAGCAGGACACTCTTGAACCGGGAATGCATGTGCTGACCAAGCCGTTTGCAATCACCACACTGAGCAACCGTATCACTGAACTGCTGGATGGAACTGCACAGGAACCTGACTGGGCCCCTGTGCCTGAGTGATCAGTCCCGTAGGTCGGACTCATGAATCGGCTGGTCACGGTGGGTCGCACGCTGATACTGCGCAGGCCAGACCGCCTTGCGTCCGCCCAGATCGTCATCGGCATGCAACGGCCAGTACGGGTCGCGCAACAATTCACGCGCCAGCAGGATGATGTCGGCCTGTCCGGTGCGCAGGATATGTTCGGCCTGTGCAGGTTCGGTAATCAGGCCCACCGTACCGGTGGCAATCTCCGACTCCTTGCGCACGCGCTCGGCAAAGCGCGTCTGGTAACCGGGGCCGACCGGAATTTCAGCATTGGCCGAAGTGCCTCCCGATGAAACGTCGATCAGGTCGACACCCAGAGCTTTCAGGCGACGCGCCAGCTCCACCGTTTCGTCAGGGTTCCAGCCGTCTTCCACCCAGTCGGTGGCCGATACGCGGACAAACAGCGGCAACTCTTGGGGCCAGACATCCCTCACGGCTTCAGTCACTTGCAGCGTCAGGCGAATACGGTTTTCAAACGAACCGCCGTACTGGTCAGTGCGCTGATTGCTCAATGGCGACAGGAACTGATGCAGCAGATAGCCGTGGGCGGCGTGAATCTCGACCACCTTGAAGCCCGCGACCAGGGAGCGACGGGCGGCGTCGACAAAAGACTGGATCAGACCCTGGATCTGGCTTTCGCTCAGTTGCACCGGGGCCGTGTGTTGCGGATCGAAGGCAATGGCCGATGGCCCCCAGGGTTTCCACCCACCTTCACTCTCGGGCACGCTGCCATGCTTGCCCAGCCAGGGACGCCAGGTGCTGGCCTTGCGTCCGGCGTGGGCCAGTTGAATACCTGCCACCGAGCCCTGGGACTCGATGAAACGGGTAATGCGTTGCAGGGGCTCGATCTGCTCATCGTTCCACAGGCCAAGATCCTGGGCCGTGATGCGGCCATCTTCGGTCACAGCAACGGCTTCACTGAACACCAGCCCCGCACCGCCCACGGCACGACTGCCCAGGTGAACCAGATGCCAGTCGTTGGCCAGGCCATCGACACTGGAATACTGGCACATGGGGGAAACAGCGATGCGGTTGGGCAGTTTGAGCTGGCGAAGGGTGTAGGGTTCAAGCAGCAGGCTCATGGCGACCTCTCAGGTTGAAAATCAGGCGCTGGACTGTTTTGTGTCTACAGAGACTAGTCGACAACGTGAAAGGTGGCCGGGTTCCGGCTGATTAGCGGGGCGCTATATGGGTCACCATCAACTGCACCGTTTCATTGCCGCGAAACTCGTTGAGGTCCAGTTTGTAAGCCAGTTCGACCCAACGGATGTTGGGATTGGGCCAGATGTCGCGATCAACGCCGAAAGCGATGCCATCCAGCTTTACCGAGCCGCACTCGGTCCTGAGCACCATTTTCAAGTGCCGCTCACCGACCACACGCTGCTCGACCAGTTGGAAAACGCCATGAAACAGCGGCTCGGGGAAATGCTGACCCCATGGCCCGGCATTGCGCAGCGCACGCGCCAGCTCCAGATGAAACTCCTGGACTGCCAGCGTACCGTCCGAGAGCAACCGCCCGGTAAGGTCTTCTTCGCTGAGTTGACGCCGCACCTCCAGGTCGAAGGCTTCGGCAAACATCGGAAAGTTCTCTTCCGGCAGGGACAGGCCTGCGGCCATGGCGTGCCCACCGAACTTGCTGATCAGTTGCGGGTGACGAGCGGCAACGGCGTCCAGGGCATCGCGGATGTGAAAACCTTGTACCGAGCGAGCCGAGCCTTTCAACACGCCCTCCCCAGCACTGGCGAAGGCAATGGTCGGGCGGTGGTAACGCTCTTTCAGGCGCGAGGCGAGGATACCGATGACGCCCTGGTGCCAATCGGGCTCGAACAGGCATAACCCGAACGGCATGGACTCCACCGGCAAGTCCTTGAGCTGGGCCAGTGCCTCGCGCTGCATGCCTTGCTCGATGGATTTGCGATCCTGATTCAGCTCATCCAGTTGCACCGCCATTTCCCGCGCCAGGACCGGGTCATCGCAGAGCAGGCATTCGATCCCCAGGCTCATGTCGTCCAGACGACCCGCCGCATTCAGCCGTGGGCCAAGGATGAAGCCCAGGTCGGTGGAGGTGATGCGCGAAGGCTCGCGCCGCGCCACTTCAAGGATGGCCCGCAACCCGGGCCGGGCACGACCAGCGCGAATCCGCATCAGCCCCTGATGCACCAGAATGCGGTTATTGGCGTCCAGCGGCACCACATCGGCCACGCTGCCCAAAGCCACAAGATCAAGCAGATCGCCCAGGTTGGGCTCGGCACGTTGCTGGCTGTTGAACCAGTCGATGGCCCGCAGACGGGCGCGCAGGGCCATCAGCACGTAGAAGATCACCCCGACGCCTGCCAGTGACTTGCTCGGGAACGTACAGCCGGGCTGGTTCGGGTTGACGATGGCGTCAGCTTGCGGCAGTTCATGGCCCGGCAAGTGGTGGTCGGTCACCAGCACGCTCAGCCCTGCCGCCTTGGCCGCCGCCACGCCTTCGACGCTGGAAATGCCGTTATCCACAGTGACCAGCAATTGAGGATCGCGCTGCAAGGCCACTTCGACGATTTCCGGGGTCAGGCCGTAGCCGTACTCGAAGCGATTGGGAACCAGATAATCCACATGCGCAGCACCAAACAGGCGCAGCCCCAGCACCCCGACGGTACTGGCCGTCGCACCGTCGGCATCGAAGTCCCCAACGATCAGAATACGCTGGCGCTCCTGCAGCGCCGTCACCAGCAACTCTACCGCCGCATCGATCCCCTTGAGCTGCTGATACGGGATCAACCGCGCCAGCCCTTTGTCCAGTTCAGCCTCGGACGTCACGCCCCGTGCGGCGTACAGCCGGGTGAGCAAGGGCGGCAGGTCGCCAAGAAAAGGCAGTGTATCGGGCAACAGACGGGGTTCGATGCGCATGCGGTTCAGCTGATTCTCTGTGTATTCAACAATCGGGGCGTGTCGTTCAAGGCCGGGCTGTCAGCCGCGCTCACCTGCCAGCCACTGCAACTGCACTTCGTGCTGACCGCGATCATCGGTCACGAACACAGTGCCTTCGCTGATCATCACATCCCACTTGATGACCCGTGGCATGTCCTTGGCCAGTTGCTCAAGGACTTCCTGCGGCACTGCCGCGATGTTGACGTTCTTCAGGTTCTTGACCGCCGGAACCACCTTGCCTTCCCAGACACGCAGGCTGCCATAGGCCAGCAGGCTGGTGCGCTCGGTACGACGCGAACACCAGGTCAGGCGATCGGCGTCAGGCTGGCCGACCTCGATCCAGTGCAGGACGCGGTCATCGAGACTTTTTTCCCAGAGCGCCGGTTCGTCTACTTCAGACAGGCCACGACCGAAAGATAATTGCTCGTTGTACCAGAAGGCATAGGCAAGCAGACGCACGGTCATGCGTTCTTCAGTCTCGGACGGATGACGGGCGATTGTCTGCTTGACGCTTTCATAGACCCCACGATCAAGATCGGTGAGGTTCAGTTCGAATTTGTAGGTCGTGGACGGCTGGGCCATGAACGGGCTTCTAGAGTCGGGGAAAAGGCGCAAGTCTAACCGATACCGGCCCGTGGAACGACCTCATTGCCCCGGCACGCAAAATACACTGGCCTGATGACGTGCATTGATGCAACTTAAGCCCGCGGCAAAAGCGACCCTGTTGGCATTGATGTCAGGATTCAAAGCACTTGTGACGTAAGCGTGACGATAGCGATCCAATCACGGTCCGTTCACTTGAATTTTATTTTTCGGGATGAAACCAGAGAATGTCTTTTCTCGCCTCGCCATCTGCAGGATCGCGCCTGACCAGGCTGCTGCTGATCCTGGTGGTATCCGGATTGCCCTCCATCAGTCAGGCCAAAGAGACATTGATCTGGCTGCTGCGGGACATGCCCCCCGTGACGATGTTTTCCGGCCCTTATCAGGGCCAGGGCGCTATCGATCTGTTCATGCCGGTCCTCACAGCCCGCATGCCCGAGTATGAACATGTGCTGATGCGGGTCAACCGGGCACGGGGCACACAGATGCTCAACGACCCGAAGCTGACCTGCGATCCCACCTTGCTGTGGACCGAGGAACGGGCCAGGACCATCGTGTTTTCGATTCCGACTTATATCGTGTTCAGCAACGGACTGGTGGTACGCAAAGATGATATGCACCTGTTCTCGCCGTTCATCGCCGACGGACATGTCGACCTGCGGGCGCTGCTGGACAGCAAGAGCATCAAGCTGGGTGTCGTTGCCGAGCGCAGTTACGGGAGCGTGATCGACGAAGTTCTCAGCCATACCCCAAGACAGGAATTGAACGAGCACTATGGCAACGATGCCGTCGGCAGCCTGCTGCAAATGGAGCGACTGGGACGTCTGCAGGCTCTGATCAGCTATTGGCCCGAAGCCCGCGCCCTGGCCATGGTCCAGGGGATAAGACCTGAAGAACTGGCCTTCCTGCCGGTCAAGGACACGCCCAAATACCAATTCACCCACATTGGCTGCTCCGACACCCCGCAAGGCAGGCAAGCCATGGAAATCATCAACCGGGAAATGCGCACGCTGCGCGAAACCAGCCTGTTGAATTTCTATGCAAACTGGCTGGATCCAGAACTGCGTGAGCAGTACATAAAGGATGCCAAGGCATTCTTCGAGACGAATTAGGTGCTGTACGAAATGTATTCAGCGCAGTAAACCGATACGCAGATATATTTCACACAAAAGAAACCCCGGGCAGAGGGGAGAACTGCCCGGGGCAAACACCTGGGAGGTTTTCGATCACCGGAGCACAATGATCGAACCTGCCACAATTTATGTGAACGCTCGCAAGGAGGAAGGTTCCTGGCTCGTTCAGGCAAAAGCCGGCGCGGTGAACCCACGGCTCAGTTCGGCGTGACGCGTCGCGGCGATCATGCAAGGTTCGATACGGCCTTCGGCAACCATCAAATCCCGGTGCAGACCATCCACGACATCTGTGAGCTGGCGTTTATCGCCCAGTTGATCGGCGCTGAAACGACGCTCGATCACAATGGCACCTGCCGCATCCCTCAGTGTTACCAGACCCTCCGGGCTGAGGCTGACCTGGTAAGGAGCCAGCGCTTCGCTTAGCAGTAAGCTGATATTTTCCATCTGGATCACCACTCAACAGTTTGAATGCAAAGGTGCTTATCACTGACCATCGGCAAGCGCGGAAAGTTCTTTCGCCTGCGAGGTTCATTGGATGGCTCAGATGACCGAGCATGCCTGTGGAATATGACAGGGAAAAAACCAGAGTTCAGATCGGCTCAACAACTATAGGAAAATTCACCATAACTTACGTCAATAATCCTACGGAACGCCTGTAGATCAAGGCGATACTCGAACAGCAACATCGTATGCAATGACTCTGGCCGCCATCCGATGGAGCAATACCTTGAGCGCTTCCGCTGATCATCCCTTGCGCATCATCCTGGCCGATGACCATCCGATTTTTCTGATCGGTCTGCGCGTGGTGATCGAGCAGGAAAACACCGCCCATGTCGTGGCACAGGCCTGTACCCCGAACGAACTGCTGCTGATGCTCAAGAACCATGAGTGCGATGTGCTGGTCACGGACTTCATGATGCCAGCCGAACGGCAGAACGATGGTTTACGCCTGCTGCAGCGCATTCATCGCGACTTCCCGCAACTGCCGGTTATCGTGGTGACAACATTGAGCAACCCGGGACTGTTCCAGGCGATGCTGGCGCTCAATGTCAAAGGGTTACTGAGCAAGGCCAGCGTGGCGAGCGAGTTGCCTGCCGCCATCAGGAGCATCCGCCGACAGGAAGTGTTCATGGCCGACTCGGTACACCGGGTTCTGCTGAAGGCAGGGGATCATGGAACTGACAGACCGAAGCCGCTTGAACAGTTGTCACCCAGGGAGCTGGAAGTCGTTCGCCTGCTCGCAGCCGGAAACACCGTCGGTGAAATCGCCACACAACTGAACCGCAGCAAGCAAACCGTCAGCGCCCAGAAAGTCAGCGCCATGCGCAAGCTCGGCCTGGGCAACGAAGCAGCACTGTTCATTTACCTGCAGGAACATGGGCTGTCCTGACCCGCCGTCTTGCGGGATACCGCCTGCGGTTTGTTCCTCTTGCGCTCGGCAAGCCAGACCAGCAGGTCTGCCGCACTCAATGGCCGAGAAATGAAATAGCCCTGAATGGCAGGGGCCTCCAGCACCATCAGGCTGTGAAAGTCATCGATGGTTTCCACACCTTCCACCACCACGTCCATCGACAGGCGGCGAGCCATGAACATCGCCCCGGCGACGACCGCCGACTTGCGAGCGTCGTCCGCCATGCCTCGCACGAACTCGGTCGGGATTTTCAGTTCGCAGAACGGTAGCTGTAACAGCCGCTGGATGTTCGATGCTCCCATCCCGAAGTCATCGATGGACAACTTGCAGCCCAGCATGCGCAAACGCAGCAGCGCCTCAAGTTGCCAGGACTGAGGCTCCAGGGCGTCATGCTCGAGCACTTCCAGAGTCAGGATGCTTGCCGGTAGTTCATACAGGACCAGAAGCCCCGTGATTCGCGTAGCAAAATCCGTCTGCTCAAGCACCTGCGGTGCAATATTCACGGCCACAGGCAACGCCTCGCCCTGCCGGAACCTGACGTCGGCAGACAATTGCAGAGCCAGCTCAAGCACTCGCCAGGTCAACGGCACGATCAACCCTTCGTTTTCAATCATCGACATGAAACTGCCGGGTGCCAACAGGCCATGTACGGGATGCTGCCAGCGGACCAGCGCCTCGACGCCCAGTACCTCACCATCGACACTGACCTTGGGTTGAAAGTGGGCGATCCATTGCTCGGCCAGTGACAGCATATCCAGGCTGATCTCACCGGCCTGTGGACCAAGCAGTTGCCCGGCACAGAAAACATGTTGAGACTTCGATACGCTTTGAGCCGGAGCGTGGGGCAAGTGCCCATATGCCTGGAGCAAATCGTACAACCGGGCTGCCGAAGCCGGCTTCTGCAAGCCCCCCAATACCTCGAGCCCCTGACTGCGGGCCAATTGAACCACGCCATCGAGCACCGACTTCGAAGCACTGCTGAGAATGATCAGCGCCCGAGCCTGGCCACTTCGAGCCAGATGAGCGATCAAATCCAGGCCATCCGCGCCATCCATCTGCAGATCACAGATGGCGATATCGACCCCTCCCCGATTGAGCAACGATTGCCGGGCGACTTCGACGCTGTCTGCGGCCAACACCTGGAACACCTGATTGGCGTTGAGCATCTGGTGCAGGGCCATCAATTGGAAAGGGTTGTCTTCAAGGATCAGAACTTTGAGAGCGCGCATGGTCATTTTCCAGATCACATCGAGGTGAAAGTGACCTTACTCTAGAGGGCCGATCGGGCATGCCCCATAAGACAAGTCCTAAAAAATCAGGGCACCTGCACCAACTGCAATTCAATATCCGCTCGCAGGTTTTCGATGGAAGCATCCAGCACCGGCCAGTGTTCGCTCAAGGTCGAACCGGACTCACTCTTCACACTGACGTCGAGCGAGGCGCAAGCCTTGGCCAGTGGTACGGCATCCACAAGGCAGGCGGCTCCCTTCAGGCGGTGCAGGGAAGCACTCAGGGTCTTCCAGTCATGGGCACCGACCGCAGGCTGCATGACCTCACGCTCATGCCTCAGGTTTTTCCATAACTCTCCCAACAGGCGCTGTATCTGCTCATCATTGGCCTGGGTCATGCGCCGCAAGGTATGGATATCGAATGTCTGCTCGCGGACAACCTCTGCCAGCTTCATCGACAATCGCTCCAGAGACAGCGGCTTGACCAGCAACCCATCCATGCCAATGCGCTTGCAGCGCTCACCTTCGTCCGTCATCGCATTGGCCGTACAGCCAATGACCGGACAACGTGCACGCTTTTCCTGCACTTCGATAGTGCGGATAGCCTCAGTCAGTGCGTAGCCGGTAATACCCGGCATGTTGCAGTCCGTGATGACCGCATCGAATGCGCCCTCGCGCCACAGAGTCAGGGCTTGGGCACCGCCTTCGGCGGGTACGACCTGATGGCCGAGAAACTCCAGTTGCTGGGTCAGCACCAGACGATTGGCTGACATATCATCTACCACCAGCAGATGCAGACTCCGCTCACCCACACTGCGGCCTTGCTGGCGGGGTTCACTCTGCACGCTCGTCAGGCATTTCACTCTGGCAAGTGGCACATTGACGGTCACCCGGGTGCCTTGCCCCGGCTCACTGTACAGGCTGATGTCGCCATTCATCAGTTCAACAAGCCGTCGGCAGATGCTCAAACCCAGCCCGGTGCCGCCGTAGCGGGCTGCAATATCGTCACTGGCCTGAATGAATGGCTGGAAGATCTGCTCCTGGCGATGGGGATCGATACCTGTCCCGCTGTCCTGGACGCTGATGTGTACTCGCGACGACTCGCCGTGTTCTTCAAGCACACCGACGGTAATCACCACCGAACCCTGCTGTGTGAACTTCAGGGCATTGCCGAGCACGTTATGCATCACCTGGCGCAGACGTAAAGGGTCGAGCCAGTAGTCGCCATGGGCCTGCTCTGTAAACTCCAGTTTCAGCGCTATTCCTTTCTGCGCGGCCTGGGCCGAGAACAGTTGAACAATGCCTTCAAAAAAAGAGTAAAGCCCGGTCACGGACTGCGACAGTTGCATCCCGCCCGCCTCGATCCTCGCCAGATCAAGGCTGTCGCCAATCAGGGCGACAAGCTCTCTGGCCGACCGACACGCCACCTGCACCCCTTGCGAAGGCGTTTCATTCCGGCGCAATGCCTGTTCGCACTCAAGCTCCAGCAGACCGATGATGGCACCCATGGGTGTACGGATCTCGTGACTCATGCTGGCCAGAAAAGCACTCTTGGCTTCACTGGCCTGATCAGCGTGGCGCAGCGCTTCCTCCAGCCTCGCCTCCAGCCGTTTGCGTTCGGTGATATCGACCCAGCCACCCAGCAGTCCCTGCAACTGGCCATCGGCACCAAAGAAAGGAACGGTCCAGTGCCATGCATCGACATGTCTGCCAGACAGCTCCATGGTCCTGTCGGCGAATATCGGGCACCTGGTTTCCAGAAGCCTGAGATAGTCGGCATGCATCTGCTCGGACACCGAGCGCGGAATCAGGTCGATATCGATCAGACGGCGACCGTTCATTTGCTCGAAGCTGATCCCGAAGCTTTCTTCATAGCTGCGGTTGCAGGAGATAAGCCGCCCCTTGAGGTCGCGGACATAAATGGGATTGGGGATGCCATCGAACAGCGCATGCTTGAAGGCCAACTGGTCGTTGAGCTGCCGCTCGGCCTTGAGCCTCTGACGAATCTGTACCTTGAGACGGCTGCTCCACGCCAGAGAAACCACACCGAGCAACAAGGCAAGCATCACCCACCAGAACACCCATTGCGGAATCCGGCTCCAGATCGACGGCTGAGGCAGGACAGAGCCCAGCCACTTCATGCGGATGGAGCGCATCTCGGCCACCGGAAACGCCTCCAGAGCCTTGTTCAGGATGCTGAGCAGTTCGGGTTGCGACTTGATCACCGAAAACTGATCGGGAGACCATTTGCCGTCGACACCGCGCGCCACTTTCAAACTGCCGGGCGGAAAGAGATAGGCGCCCGCTTCGTTCTGGATCGTGGCATCGGCCTGCCCGGTTTCCACCAGCTTGCGTGCCTCGGCATAAGTGGGGACCAGTCGAAGCTGGATGTTCGGGAAGTTGCGCTGGATCTCCTCCTCCAGCGCATGCCTGGCCGGCAATGCCAGTACTCGTCCGGAAAGGCTGCTGAGGGACACTTGCGAAGAGCTGTCGGAGCGCACGACAAAGACCCAGCTATTGCCACCGAACGAATAGGTGAAATCCAGAAACTGCCTGCGCTCGGCATTTTCGGCCAGGGTTGTATTCATCTCAGCCTCTGCGGCCTTCAACACCTCGATGCTGTCCTGGGTTGAGGACACTTCCTTGTGAACGAACTGCAGGCCGGTCATGCGCGAGATCCGCGCCAGCACATCGACATTGAGGCCGACCCAATTGCCGTTGTTGTCCTTGTAGATATAGGGCGGATGCTGGGTGGTCGAGACCGTTACGCTGGGGTGCTTGGCAACCCAGCGTCTTTCCGCTCCAGAGAGCGTGATACGTTGCCCGACCACATCAGCTCCCAGCCCCTGGGTCCAGCGCCCCAGCACTTCACGCCCCACGGAGGGGTCGAGACTGCTCAATACCCGGTTTATCAGACTCAATAGCCGCTGTTCGTCCTGGCGTACGGCAAACGCAAACCCCACTGACGGCAATGCGCTTTCAAACTTGACCTGCAAGCCCAGGTAAGGCCGCAAGGCATTGTAGGAACGCACGATCACTTCATTGCCGATAAAGGCGTCGACCTCACCCTGGCTCAAGGCCTCAAGGGCGCTGTAGAGGTTGGGAGCGATAATGATTTCGCTGTCGGGATAGGTGGCATGAACGGTTTTCGAGTCGGCATATCCGTCGAGCAATACGACTTTTTTACCTTCCAGCCTGCGCGACGGGACCGGATCACTGCCTCGTGTGACCACTACCGAATGATCGGGCATGTAGACGCTGGAAAACTCCAGGCCCTTCACCCCGCGCTCGAAACCGTTGGCGCTGGTAACAATATCAATGGCGCCTCTGCGCAGTGCGGCAATGGCATGATCGCGCTCGGCAAAACCGGTCACCTGGATCGGCATGTTCAGCTTGTCGCCAATCAGGCTGAGGTAATCGGCGCTGATGCCCTGATAGCGATTACGGTCGCTGGTGATATCGACCGGCTCGTAGTCGGCAATCGCAATACCGACCCGCAAAACCTTGCGCTGCTCCAGCCACTGGCGATCCGCATCCTCCAGATGCAGATCCTCCAGCACCACAAAAGGCGCGCTCAGTGCAAAAGGCAGACTCTGTGCTGCACCCGCCATCTGGCCGAGACACAGCAACAGCAGGAATAAAATCGTGCGCCCTGCACGTTCAATGATCAGGTTGCCGGTCACCCTGACCCGACTTTGCATACTTGCCTGTTTCACAACAACTGACTCATCCGTAGAGACTTGAAAACCTCCAAAGTTTGGCACGGGAAAACGAGAAGGCCCGCCAAGTGGCGGGCCCTAAGTTGTTACACAACGATTCGGTTATAACGGTTTTCCGCGGTTACCGTGCTGGCTGACAAAGGCCTGCATGGCTTTGAGGTCATTTGGCAAAACAGTGCAGCGCTCGTCGCGCTCGAACAAATCAGACAAATGTGCAGGCAGCTCAAGCGCTTTTCCTACGCCTGCCTTCTCCACTGCCTCAGGGAATTTGACCGGATGGGCAGTGCCCAGGATCACCATTGGCGTGTCGAGGCTACGACGGCAATCGCGTGCGGCCTTGACGCCGATTGCGGTGTGCGGATCCAGCACTTCACCGGTACGTGCAAACACTTCGGCGATGGTTTCGCAGGTCTGTTCGTCGCTGACCGCCAGCGAGTCGAACAGCTTGCGTGTTTCGGTCCAGCGATCTTCATCGACACTGAAACCGCCACCCTGCTTGAAGGTGTCCATCAGACCGGCAATGGCTGCACCACTGCGACCATGCATATCGAACAGCAGACGCTCGAAGTTCGACGACACCATGATGTCCATCGAAGGCGACAGCGTGGCGTGCAGGGTTTCCTTGACGTACTGATTGCCGCTCATGAAGCGGTGCAGGATGTCGTTGCGGTTGGTCGCGACGATCAGTTGATTGACCGGCAGCCCCATGTTGCGTGCCAGGTAACCGGCGAAGATGTCGCCGAAGTTGCCGGTAGGCACCGAGAACGATACCGAACGTGCCGGGCCGCCCAACTGCAGGGCCGCGTGGAAGTAGTAGACGATCTGGGCCATGATCCGCGCCCAGTTGATCGAGTTGACCGCTACCAGACGGGTGCCCTTGAGGAAGCCCTGGTCAGCGAAGCTGGCCTTGACCATTTCCTGGCAGTCGTCGAAGTTGCCTTCGATGGCGATGTTGTGGATGTTGTCGCCGAAGATGGTGGTCATCTGGCGGCGCTGAACGTCCGAAACACGCTTGTTGGGGTGCAGGATGAAGATATCGACGTTGTCGCAACGACGGCAGCCTTCAATCGCCGCAGAGCCGGTATCACCGGAAGTGGCACCGATGATGACCACTCGCTCGCCACGCTTGGCCAGCACGTAATCCAGCAGACGGCCGAGCAATTGCAGGGCGAAGTCCTTGAACGCCAGGGTCGGGCCGTGGAACAGCTCAAGTACCCACTCGTTGCCGCCCAGCTGGCGCAGCGGCGCAACCGAACTGTGGGCGAATACGCCGTAGGTTTCTTCGAGGATCTTCTTGAAGTCGGCATCCGGGATGCAGCCATCCACGAAAGGACGCATGACCCGGAAAGCCAGCTCGTGATACGGCAGGCCAGCCCAGGAAGCGATTTCTTCCTGAGTGAAACGTGGCAGGTTTTCCGGCACGTACAGGCCGCCATCGCTGGCGAGACCTGCAAGCAACACATCTTCAAAATTCAACGCTGGCGCCTGGCCGCGGGTACTGATGTAGCGCATTTTTTTCAAACCTTTGGTTTGAGCTGCAAGTTTCAAGCTACACGCTTCAAGCAAGAGCACACGGGCTTCTGACTTGCAGCTTGCAGCTTGTCGCTTGCCGCTATCAATTAATTCAGATGTTCGACACGAATCCGCACAACGGGGCCTACCACATCCTGCAAGGCTTCAAGCGCCGTGATCGCATCGTTCATGCGCTGCTCGCGTACGCGGTGCGTCAGCAGAATCATCGGAACCAGGCCGTCCTGTTCTTCGACTTCCTTCTGCATGATCGATTCAATATTGATGCCGCGTTCGGACAGGATGCTTGCAACCTGCGCCAGCACGCCCGGATGGTCCTTGGCCTGGATGCGCAGATAATAGGCACTTTCGCACGCCTCGATCGGCAGGATCGGGTGAGCGGACAGAGAATCGGGCTGGAACGCCAGGTGAGGTACGCGATTTTCAGGGTCGGAAGTCATGGCACGCACGACGTCCACCAGATCCGCCACCACGGAAGAAGCCGTTGGCTCCATGCCGGCACCAGCACCGTAGAACAGGGTCGAACCCGAAGCATCGCCATTGACCATGACAGCGTTCATCACGCCATTGACGTTGGCAATCAGGCGATCGGCCGGGATCAGCGTCGGGTGAACCCGCAGCTCGATACCCTGCTCCGTGCTGCGGGCAACGCCCAGGTGCTTGATGCGATAGCCCAGGGCTTCGGCGTAGTTCACGTCGGCAGTGGTCAGCTTGGTGATGCCTTCGGTGTAGGCCTTGTCGAACTGCAACGGGATACCGAATGCAATGGAAGCCAGAATCGTCAGCTTGTGGGCTGCGTCGATGCCTTCCACGTCGAAGGTCGGATCGGCTTCGGCGTAACCCAGGGCCTGGGCTTCAGCCAGGACGTCCGGGAAAGTACGGCCTTTCTCGCGCATTTCGGTGAGGATGAAGTTACCGGTGCCGTTGATGATCCCGGCAACCCAGTTGATACGGTTTGCCGACAGGCCTTCACGGATGGCCTTGATGACCGGGATACCGCCCGCAACAGCGGCTTCGAAGGCCACGATCACGCCCTTTTCACGGGCCTTGGCGAAGATTTCATTGCCATGTACCGCGATCAGCGCCTTGTTGGCGGTCACCACGTGCTTGCCGTTTTCGATGGCCTTGAGCACCAGCTCACGGGCGACGGTGTAGCCACCGATCAGCTCGACGACGATATCGATTTCAGGATTTTCCGCCACGGCGAATACGTCGCTGGTGGTGGGTGTACCGGTAATCTGGCAGTTGGGGTTTGGTGTACGAACCGCAATTTGCGCAACTTCGATTCCACGCCCGGCACGGCGGGCAATCTCCTCGGCGTTACGCTGAAGTACGTTAAAGGTACCGCCACCGACAGTACCCAGCCCACAGATGCCTACTTTGACCGGTTTCACTGATGAACTCCCCGAAAAACGGCCGCACCGAAGTCGGCCGTGGAAAACAGCCGCATGTCACCATGCGACTCCAATTTTTTAGCGGGGTGACGCCAAGGCGTCACCCCATGCCCATGAGGCTTTCCTGACCAGACTGTGACGATGCAGGATTATTTGGCACCCAGCGCCAGCTTGGCAATCTGGGCAGCCGGCTGATAACCAGGAATCAGCTGGCCATCAGCCAGAACAATGGCCGGCGTACCGTTCACGCCAATCGACTGGCCCATTGCAAATTGTTTGGTCACCGGGTTCTCGCACTTCGGCGCCTTGATGTCCTTGCCATCGACCATGCGGTCCATGGCTTCCTTGCGATCCTTGGAGCACCAGACCGCCTGCAGTTGCTGGTCGCCCGGCGAGCCCAGACCCTGACGCGGGAAAGCCAGGTAGCGAACCTCGATCCCCATCTTGTTCAACTGCCCTACTTCCTCATGCAGCTTGTGGCAATAAGGGCAGGTGGTGTCGGTGAAAACGGTGATGTGCGACTTGGTTTCGCCAATGGCCGGATAAACCACCATCTCGGCGACTGGAACGCCATTGATGGTCTTCGAGATCGCCTGACGCTCGGTCTTCTCGGTCAGGTTGACCGGCTTGCCGTCTTGGATCTGGAACAGGTAACCCTGCACCACGAACTGGCCGTCGGCACTGGCATAAAGAACGCGGCCGCCCTTGAGCTTGACTTCATAGAGGCCATTGAGCGGGCTGGCTGCAATGCTTTCTACAGGCAACTCCAGTTGAAGCGATTCCAGCGTCTTGCGAATGGCTTGATCGGGTACTGCATCGGCCACGGCAAAGGCACTGAAAGAGCCGGCCAGGGCAACAATGGCGGCAGCAAAAATATGAGGCAAGCGCATGAAAACTCCTATAACGGCGGACAGACCGGCGGCGCTGAAAAACACTGACGCCGACTTCAGTCTGTGAAACCGCCAAAGCCTATCACATAAGGCCTGTAACACCGACCCGGACAAACACAACTTAAATCAGGATCAGCCCCGTGGATGGTGCCTGGCATGCATCTCTTGCAAGCGAGCCCGGGCAACATGGGTATAAATCTGTGTCGTGGACAGATCACTGTGACCCAGCAACATCTGGACGACCCGCAAGTCGGCACCATGATTGAGCAAATGAGTGGCAAAGGCATGACGCAAGGTATGGGGCGACAGTGACTTGCTGATACCCGCGACCGCTGCCTGATGCTTGATGCGATGCCAGAAGGTCTGCCGCGTCATTTGCTCACCACGCAGGCTGGGAAACAGAACATCACTGGGACGTCCGCCCAGCAGCTCGTCACGAGCACCGCGCATGTACCGTTCGACCCAGACAATAGCCTCTTCTCCCATGGGCACCAACCTTTCCTTACTGCCCTTGCCCATGATTCTCAGGACACCCTGACGCAGATTGACCTGCTCCAGAGTCAGGCTGATGAGCTCAGTGACCCGCAGGCCACAGGCATAAAGCACCTCCAGCATCGCCCGGTCACGCTCACCGATCGGCTCGCTCAGATCAGGCGCCGCCAGCAGGGCTTCCACATCGGCTTCGGACAGGGATTTGGGCAGTGGCTTGCCCAGTTGCGGCATATCGATCAGCAAGGTCGGATCGACAGCGATCAGCCGCTCACGCAGCAGGTAGCGATAGAAACCACGGGCTCCGGACAGAAAGCGGGCCGTCGAACGGGGCTTGTAACCCTGATCCATTCGCCAGGACAGGTGATCGAGAATCACATCACGCCCGGCTTCGATCAGATCAACGTTGCGCTCCTGCAGCCAGCCATTGAACAGGGCCAGATCACTGCGATAAGAGTCACGGGTGTTATCGGACAAACCTTTTTCCAGCCAGAGCGCATCCAGAAAACGGTCGATCAGTGGGTGGTCGATAGCAGACATTTTCACTCGTAAGCCGTGTGGCGACAGATGAGTTGCATGATTAAACGACACACAACAAAAAAGCAGCCCGAAGGCTGCTTTTTTATGCATCGAAAGACTGTATCAGGACAGTTTTTCTTTGATGCGAGCTGCTTTACCGGACAGGTCACGCAGGTAGTACAGTTTGGCCTTGCGAACGTCGCCGCGACGTTTCACAGCCAGGCTGTCGATTTGCGGGCTGTAGGTCTGGAAAGTACGCTCAACGCCAACACCGTTGGAGATTTTACGAACAGTGAAAGCACTGTTCACGCCACGGTTACGCTTGGCGATTACAACGCCTTCAAACGCTTGCAGACGCGCGCGATCGCCTTCCTTTACTTTCACCTGAACGACGATGGTATCGCCTGGGGCAAAGGTAGGGATTTCTTTGGTCATCTGCTCTGCTTCGAGGGCAAGAATGATTTTGTTAGTCATGCTGGTGCTCCTAAGGTAATCCGTCTGGATCGACCATCGATACGTTAACTATCGTCCCGCTCGCGGATGTATTCCGCCAGCAGCTTCTTCTCTTCTCCAGAAAGCGAGCGGCTTTCCAGAAGATCGGCGCGTCGTTCATAGGTCCGCCCAAGGGACTGCTGTAAACGCCAACGCCGGATGTGCGCGTGATTGCCACTTAGCAACACGTCGGGAACACGCTGATCCGCATACACCTCAGGTCGGGTGTAGTGCGGGCAATCCAGCAGACCGTCCGTGAAGGAATCTTCCTCCGCGGAGTCCACATGCCCTAAAGCTCCAGGCAGCAGTCGCGTAACCGCGTCGATCAGCACCATTGCCGGTAGCTCGCCACCGGACAATACATAGTCGCCAATCGACCACTCTTCATCGACATGAGCATCAATAAAACGCTCGTCAATGCCTTCATAACGACCGGCGATGAGGATAATCGCTTCCTCCTGCGCCAGTTCGCGCACCGCAGACTGATTCAGCTTGCGGCCTTGTGGCGACAGGTAAATTACCTTCGCCGCATCTCCTGCAGCCTGCCTGGCCTGAACCAGAGCATCCTCAAGAGGCTTGATCTTCATCACCATGCCCGGACCACCGCCAAATGGGCGATCATCCACAGTGTGATGACGATCAGTGGTGTAGTCCCGCGGATTCCAACAAGTGAGCTGCAAGAGCCCCTGTTTCACCGCACGGCTGGTAATGCCGTATTCGCTGATGGCGGAAAACATCTCCGGGAACAAACTGATGACTTCTATGCGTAGGCTAGCCATGGCATTCAGAAGTCCGCATCCCAATCCACCTTCATCTCGCCGGCGTCAAGGTCGATTGCCAGCACGCATTGCTCCGTATAGGGCAACAGACGCTCGCGATCATCCAGACTGCCCGCGCAGGGCTTGACCACCATTACATCGTTCGAGCCGGTTTCAAGCAGGTGATCGATCTTGCCGAGCAATTGCCCGAGCGTGTCGATGACCTTCAGGCCTTCAAGCTGGTACCAGTAGTACTCGCCATCGTCCAGATCAGGGAACAGGCTACGCTGCACGCAGATTTCGCAACCGGACAGAAGACGAGCTTCGTCGCGATCATCGAGCCCCTTGAGCTTTGCGACCAGGAACTTGCCTTGCAAGCGTCCGCTGACCAGCTCGACCTGTTTTTCCACCCGCCCTTCGCGCCGCAGCGTCCAGGTCGTGTAGTCCAGCAGGTTATCAATCGGATCCGTAAAGGAATAAACCTTCACTTCGCCGCGAACGCCATGAACCGAGAAAATCTTGCCTATGACGATCAGATCGTCGGCAGATGCAGGCGTCGCATTCATAGGTTTCAGGCCGCGGCCTTAGCCTTGTTGTGCTCTTTGATCAACTGGGCAACGCGCTCGGAAGTCTGAGCGCCAACGCCCAGCCAGTAGTTCAGGCGTTCTTCGTTGACGGACAGACGAACTTCCTGACCACGAGCAATCGGGTTGAAGAAACCGATTTGTTCTTTGTGAGAACCGTCACGAGCGTTGCGGCTGTCGGTTACGGTCAGGTGGTAAAACGGGCGCTTTTTGGAGCCGCCAAGGGCAAGACGGATGGTTAGCATTGAACATCGTTCCTGTAGTCGGTGCTGCAAATCTAAGATGCACAGCGGGCATGGGTGCCCGAAAGGCCGCATATTCTAAGGAATATCCCGACTTTTGCAAATGACTTTTTCCGGCGCAGGCCGGCGTGCCATCCAGATTTGCAATGAAACTGTCGTGAGACAGCAGGTTGAGTCCCGCATGACGCGGGATTGCTGGAGGCCAGGCCTCCAGAATTGAATGCGCGCAAAGCCTCTTGCGCGCGACGCAATCACATTTTTGGCATGCCGCCGCCAGGGAACATTCCACCCATGCCGCGCATCATTTTTGCCATACCGCCCTTGGCGGAGAATTTCTTCATCATCTTCTGCATCTGCTTGTGCTGCTTGATCAGACGCCCGATGTCCTGAACCTGAGTACCCGAACCGATGGCGATACGGCGTTTGCGCGAACCGCTGATCAGATCCGGGTCACGACGCTCGGCCGGCGTCATCGAGTTGATGATGGCTTCCATCTGCTTGAACTGCTTCTCGGCCACGCCCTGGGCATTGCCCATCTGAGAAATGTTCATGCCACCGATACTGGGCAGTTTGTCCATGAGGCCGCCAAGGCCGCCCATACTCTTCATCTGTTGCAACTGATCGCGGAAATCTTCGAGGTCGAAGCCCTTGCCCTTCTTGAGCTTCTTGGCCAGTTTGTCGGCTTTCTCTTTATCCAGAGTCTGCTCGGCCTGCTCGATAAGGCTGAGGACGTCGCCCATGCCGAGAATTCGCGACGCGATACGATCCGGGTGGAACGGCTCCAGAGCTTCGCTCTTCTCCCCCATACCGATGAACTTGATCGGCTTGCCGGTAATCGCACGCACCGACAATGCAGCACCGCCGCGAGCATCGCCATCGACCTTGGTAAGAACCACACCGGTCAGCGGCAGCGCATCGCCGAACGCCTTGGCGGTGTTGGCCGCATCCTGACCGGTCATGGCATCGACCACGAACAGGGTTTCAGCCGGCTTCACCTCGGCATGCAACGCCTGGATCTCGGTCATCATCTCGGCATCGACGTGCAGGCGACCGGCGGTGTCGACGATCACGACATCGATGAACTTGAGTCTGGCTTCGCGGATGGCAGCCTGAGCTATATCCACAGGCTTCTGGCTGATATCGGAAGCGAAGAAAGTCACGCCGATATCATTGGCCAGGGTTTCAAGCTGCTTGATGGCCGCAGGACGATAGACGTCCACCGACACGACCATCACGGTTTTCTTCTTGCGCTCTTTAAGGAAGCGAGCAAGTTTGCCAGCAGTGGTGGTTTTACCCGCCCCCTGCAAACCGGCCATCAACACGACCGCCGGAGGCGTGACGTTAAGCACCAGGTCTTCGTTGGCCGCACCCATCAGGCTTTCGAGTTCGGCCTGAACGATCTTCACGAACGCCTGACCCGGTGTCAGGCTGCGCGACACCTCGGTGCCGACGGCACGCTCCTTGACGCTATTGACGAAGTCCTTGACCACCGGCAGGGCGACATCGGCTTCGAGCAAAGCCATGCGCACTTCGCGCAGGGTATCTTTGATGTTGTCCTCGGTCAGCTTGGCCTTGCCAGTTACGTGGCGCAGCGTCTGCGAGAGGCGGTCGGTAAGGTTTTCAAACATGCGCGATCCTTTCAGGCTCTGGTCGAACCCCGGTTGATGCGGCCCGGCCCGCAATAAAATGGCGCTCGGCGAGCCTTCGGCTTGAGCAGGTCGCGGATTATAGCGAAGACTCTGCGGAACTGACACCACGCTGACTGCTTATGTAGTCTTTCGTGAAATGTCGGTTCTATGCCAAACTCAGCGTCTTTCGGGCTCGTCCTTCAGGATCTATGTTCCCTCTAACACCCAGTCTTCTTTCAAGCCTCGCCGCCGCCAGCCTCTATGCCGCTGCGACCGTCTATCAGGGCGTACGCCTGAACCAGACCGCCAAACCCGACAAGCGGCTGCTTGTACTGCTCGGCACCCTGGCCGTCATTGCCCATGCCATCGGCCTTTATTCCCAACTGATGCGCCCGGCAGGCCTGGGGCTGGACTTCTTCAACTCAGCCAGTCTGATCGCCGTGTCAGTCATCGCCCTGACCCTGATCGCCACCACGCGAATTCCCGTGGAAAACCTGCTGGTGCTGCTGTTCCCGCTGGGCATGATCACCGCCCTGCTGGCCCAATACGCCCCGAGCGGCACCGTACAGCCGATCATTGAAGAGCCGGGCATTCTCAGCCACATCCTGCTTTCCATCCTGGCGTACGGCATGTTCACCATCGCGGTCTTCCAGGCGCTGCTGTTGCTGCTGCAGGATCACCAGCTCAAGAACAAGCATCCTTCCGGGCTGATCAAGAACTTCCCGCCACTGCAAACCATGGAAAGCCTGCTGTTCGGCTTCCTCTGGGCCGGCTGGACCCTGCTGTCGCTGTCGCTGATTTCCGGCTGGGTGTTCGTTGAGAACCTGTTTGCCCAGCATCTGGTACACAAGACCCTGCTCGCCTGCCTGGCCTGGGTGGTGTTCAGCGTTCTGCTGTGGGGGCGCAACCGTCTCGGCTGGCGCGGGCACAAAGCCATTCGCTGGACTCTGGGCGGCTTCTGCCTGCTGATGCTGGCCTATTTCGGCAGCAAGCTGGTACGTGAATTCATTCTGCATATCTGACGGGCGTCGATCATGGATAATCTGCCCCTCGGCCCACTTCTGGGTGTGCTGACCCTGCTGATGCTCTGGTCCGGTCTGCTGACCGCAGTCGAGACCGCTCATCATCTGCTCAAGACCTTGCGCGTCGGCAAGCGCCCCAACGAAGCCGCGGCCTTTCCCGAACTGGCTTTCGAGCTCAACAGCCTGATCCTGAGCAATACGCTGATCAAAACCCTGATCACCGTCATCGCCACACTGGTCGCCGTCAATAGCTGGCTATATAACGGCCCGACTATCGCGTGGCTCATCACCGCCGCAGCCATGCTGGTCTTTGCCGAACTTATCCCGCGTCGTCTTGCTGCCCGCTACCCTGTCGCCACGCTATTGCTGGGCAACGGGACACTGCGCATTCCAATGAAGATCGTCTGGCCGCTGGCCTGCGTTTTCAGCACGATTGCCAAATACCTGTTGCGCCTTTTCGGCGTTCGCAAGGTGACAGGCCTGGATCATGATCTGGATGATACCTCCCAGAAATCCGGTCATGACGGCGTACAGGAACATCATCCACGGGCCAATGTGCTGTCGGGCATCCACGCCCTGGACAGCATCACGGTCAATGACATTCTGATACCACGCAACGAAGTGGACGGCGTCAACCTCGACGACCCCATCGAACAGATCATCGAACGCCTGATCATTTCCCGACACACTCGCCTGCCGGTCTATCACAACGACATCAATCAGGTGCAGGGCGTCCTCAACACCCGCCAGATCAGCCACCTGCTGCCCAAGGCAGAGCTGACCAAGGAACAATTACTGGCTGTCTGCTACGAACCTTACTTCGTGCCCGAAAGCACGCCACTGCAGTTGCAACTGCTGAACTTCCACAAGCAGCAGCGTCGGCTCGGTGTGGTGGTGGACGAGTATGGCGAAGTACTCGGCATCGTCAGCCTGGAAGACATCCTCGAAGAGATCGTCGGCGAATTCGAGAACGAACAAAGCCTCAACAAT
This sequence comes from Pseudomonas cichorii, assembly GCF_018343775.1. Classification (NCBI taxonomy): domain Bacteria; kingdom Pseudomonadati; phylum Pseudomonadota; class Gammaproteobacteria; order Pseudomonadales; family Pseudomonadaceae; genus Pseudomonas; species Pseudomonas cichorii. The sequence continues at coordinate 1,318,274 of NZ_CP074349.1, read as the reverse complement.
CCCCACGTCACCCGTCAGGCGGACGGTCGCCTTGAAGTGGAAGGCGCTGCGTCGATTCGCGAACTGAACAAGAGCCTGGGCTGGCATCTGCCTTCCGACGGCCCCAAGACCCTGAACGGTCTGGTCACCGAAGCCCTGGAAACCATCCCCGAAGGTCCGGTCTGCCTGAAAATCGGCCCTTACCGGCTGGAAATCCTGGAAACCGAGGACAATCGCGTGAAGCGGGTCTTGATGTGGCAAAACGCTCCAAGCCTGGTTTTCAAGTAAACAGCCCGCAAGATGTTGCCACTTGTTTCGCAAGCGAAGCCCTTCCTATAATTGCTTCGCTTACCCAGCCAGCCGTAGCGCGTGCTACCCGCACCCAGCGCAGACGGCCAGTCATTCAGCCTGAACGACTCGCACCTTTCATGACACGCTCCCATCCACGAGCGCTGCCATTGCCCTCCAGCCCAACCGGGCCAATCTGATCAGCGCTGCGCCCACAATCACAAGAATGAACATTTGCCGCTGCGCGCCACGCACCGCAGGCAAGATGACTGTCAGGGATATCCGCATGACCAGCACCGCTACTCTCAGCGAAAACGACGACACCCAAACACCCCCCACCAACTCGCCAACCCGCGTTGCAACCGCCAGTTTCATTGGCACCGCCATCGAGTTCTACGACTTTTACGTCTACGCCACGGCTGCGGCACTGGTGATCGGCCCGGTGTTTTTTCCGCAGACCTCCGGCACCGCCCAGATGCTGTCGTCATTTCTGACCTTCGGCATCGCCTTCCTCGCTCGTCCGCTGGGGTCGGCACTGTTCGGCCATTTCGGCGACCGTATCGGACGCAAGTCGACGCTGGTCGCCTCATTACTGCTGATGGGTGTCTGCACCACCTTGATTGGCGTGCTGCCCGGCTACGCGACCATCGGAGCCTGGGCACCGATCATTCTCTGCCTGCTACGCTTCGGCCAGGGCCTGGGGCTTGGCGGCGAATGGGGTGGCGCCGCGCTGCTGGCGACTGAAAATGCGCCCAAAGGCAAACGAGCCTGGTTCGGCATGTTCCCGCAACTGGGGCCATCCATTGGTTTTCTGGCAGCCAACGGCCTGTTTCTGGCACTGGCGCTGACACTCAGCGACGAGCAATTCCGCTCGTGGGGCTGGCGGATTCCCTTCCTGCTCAGCGCCGCGCTGGTCATGGTCGGCCTGTATGTACGCCTGAAACTGGAAGAAACACCGGTCTTCGCCAAAGCCGTCGCACGCCATGAACGGGTCAAGATGCCGATCGTGGAAACCTTCAGCCAGCACTGGAAACCGATGCTGCTGGGTGCCGCCTCAATGGTCGTGTGCTACGCGCTGTTCTATATCTCGACGGTCTTCTCCCTGAGTTATGGGGTGTCGACCCTGGGCTATAGCCGGGAAACCTTTCTGGGCCTGCTGTGCTTTGCGGTGCTGTTCATGGCGGCGGCCACGCCTCTTTCGGCCTGGGCAAGCGATCGCTTCGGGCGCAAGCCGGTGCTGATTGTCGGCGGTGTACTGGCGATTCTCTCGGGCTTTCTCATGGAACCGCTGCTCACCCACGGCACGACCTGGGGTGTTGCGCTGTTCCTGTGTATCGAGCTGTTCCTGATGGGCGTGACCTTCGCCCCCATGGGCGCACTGTTGCCGGAACTGTTCCCGACCCAGGTACGTTACACCGGCGCATCGGCAGCCTATAACCTGGGCGGAATCGTCGGCGCATCCGTCGCCCCGTTCTTTGCACAGAAACTGGTGGCGATGGGCGGCTTGAGCTGGGTTGGCGGGTATGTGTCGGCAGCAGCACTGATCAGCCTGCTGGCTGTGCTGTGCCTGAAAGAGACGAGAGACAGAGAACTCTGAAGAAAGCAGTAGGAGCGAATTTATTCGCGAAGTCTTCGCGAATGAATTCGCTCCCACACAGAGCAGTTACAGGATGACGTTTACCGCCGCCGAAGCACGGGTCGCCTTGGCGCGGGCGGCTTCGATGGACTCATCACGGGCCAGGGCTACGCCCATGCGTCGCTGGCCGTTGACTTCAGGCTTGCCAAACAGACGCAAAGCCGTATCCGGCTCGGCCAGTGCAGCACCCAGGTTGGCGAAAGCGGTTTGTGTGGACTGACCTTCAACCAGAATCACCGACGAAGCCGATGGCCCGAACTGACGGATCAACGGTACAGGCAGGCCCAGAATAGCGCGGGCATGCAGTGCGAACTGAGACAGGTCCTGGGAAATCAGGGTTACCAGACCAGTGTCATGCGGGCGCGGCGACACTTCGCTGAACCATACCTGATCACCCTTGATGAACAACTCGACACCAAAGATACCGCGACCGCCCAACGCCTCGGTCACCGCCTTGGCAACGCGCTCGGACTCGGCCAGTGCAACCGGGCTCATGGCCTGTGGCTGCCAGGACTCCTGATAGTCGCCCTTCTCCTGGCGATGACCAACCGGCGCACAGAACGTGGTGCCGCCCACATGGCGTACGGTCAGTAGTGTGATTTCGTAATCGAAATCGATAAAACCTTCCACGATCACGCGGCCCTTGCCGGCACGACCGCCTTCCTGCGCGTAGTCCCAGGCCTTCTGGATATCATCGGCGGTCTTGAGCAGGCTCTGACCCTTGCCCGACGAACTCATGACCGGCTTGACCACGCAAGGGAAGCCCAGGTCCAGGACCGCGTTGCTGTAGTCCTCGAAGGTATCGGCAAAGTGGTACGGCGACGTCGGCAGCTTGAGTTCTTCGGCAGCCAGACGACGAATGCCTTCACGGTTCATGGTCAGTTGCGCAGCACGGGCCGTCGGGATGACGGTGAAACCTTCGGACTCAAGCTCGACCAGGGTAGCGGTCGCGATGGCTTCGATTTCCGGAACGATGAAGTGCGGCTTCTCGGCCTCAACCACCGCACGCAGCGCAGCACCGTCCAGCATGTTGATCACATGGCTGCGATGGGCGACCTGCATGGCAGGCGCATCGGCATAACGGTCAACAGCGATCACTTCGACGCCCAGGCGTTGCAGCTCGATCACTACTTCCTTGCCCAGCTCGCCACTGCCGCAGAACAATACGCGAGTCGCGGTAGGCGACAGTGGAGTTCCGATTTGAGTCATCTCAGGTCCTCGTGAAGCAGATATCGATGGTAACCCGCCGTATGCGAGCGACCGCTTTGAAGAAAGGCGCGCAATTTACCACGAAGCCCTGCAAATAGGGGCTCAACCCGGACAAGCGTTCTTGCGGATACGCCAGGCCATGATCAGCCAGACAGCCGTCACGCCCGCGAACTTGGAGCCCAGGGCTGTCAGGATGACCGGCGCCGTCAAGGCATCGATCAGGCCGAAAAAGATAAAGGTGTCCAGCGGAATACTCAGGGCCGAACTGATCCACAGCCGGTCATGCAACGGGCGCCTGGTGATGCTGAACACCAGCCAGTCGATGCACTCGGAAACCGCGAACGCCGTGGCGCTGGCCAGCGCGATGGCCGGCTCGCTGGTGACATAAGACAGCAGCAATGCCACCAGCATGGCCAGAATCGCGCCGTGGCCGAAACGGGTCTGCACCATATCGCGCAGCACAAACACCAGCCCGCCCCACGCTGACCAGATGATGTCCAGATGTGGCGCCGTGGAAAAGGCGAAGTTGATCAGCACGACACTGCTGATGTAGGCGATCAGAAACAGCATGGGAAAGGTGTCTTGGGAAAAACGGGGTTGCAATGGTAGCAGAATGAGGAATTCGCTACGCATGCGGGAGGCGGCTTGCCGGCGACAGGGCTGACAAAAGCGAATTCATTCGCGAAAAACAGCCCACACCACCCCGCTCGCCTTGGCCCGCTCATGGCACAAGCCCAGCACCGCCCGCCGCTCGTCATTGCTCATGCGGCTCCAGCCAGTGATCTCGGCGACCGTTCGCTGACAGCCAGTGCAGATATCATCTTCGTCCAGCGCACAGATGCTGACGCAGGGCGAGCGGACGGGTTTTTCCGGAATGGATTCAGTGCTCATCAATCTTCCTGCACGGCCAGGTCGCGGGCGTAACGCTGGGCATTGTGGACATAATGCGCGGCGCTGGCTTCAAGCATTTTCTTCTGCACGTCGGTGAGCTCGCGTACCACCTTGCCCGGCGACCCCATCACCAGAGAGCCATCGGGGATGACCTTGCCTTCGCCGATCAGCGAGTTGGCGCCGATGATGCAGTATTTGCCGATCTTTGCGCCGTTGAGAATCACCGAGTTGATGCCGATCAGGCTGTAATCGTCAACGCTGCAACCGTGCAGCATGACGTTATGACCAATGGTGACACCTTTGCCGATGTTCAGCGGCGACCCCATATCGGTGTGCATCACCGTGCCATCCTGCACGTTGCTGTTCTCGCCGATATGAATCAGTTCGTTATCGCCCCGCAGCACCGCGTTGAACCAGACGCTCGAGCCGGCCTCCAGCTTGACCTTGCCGATCAGGACCGCATTGGGCGCGATCCAGCTGTGTGGATCGGTCTGGACACAGGAGTCTCCCAGGCGATATTTCATGGTGTTTCCTCAGGCTGATGACCGCACTCACGGGTGCAGTTCGTTATGAATGACGGCTCAGGTGGTGGATCGCTCGGGCGGATGGTGCAGGCTGATTTTCGCGTCATACAACACATTCACCAGCTCGACGATCATGATCGCCGTCAGCCCCCAGATCTTGTATCCGCCATAACGATAGCTGGGTACGTACCAACTGCGACCGTCATAATCGATCCGGTGCGTGTGCTCACGGGTGTCCTGGCGGAAGAACTCCAGAGGCACGCTGAACACCGCAGCGATTTCGGCATCATTGGGACGGTATTCGACAAAATCGGGAATCACGCCGACATAAGGCGTGACCTTGATGCCATGTTTGGAGATCAGCGGGCTCAGAGGGCCGACAATCTCGACAAGACCGGGCGGCAGGCCGATTTCTTCCTCCGCCTCGCGCAGGGCCGTGAATACCAGATCGGGATCTTCCGGATCGCGTCGCCCGCCCGGAAACGCCACCTCCCCGCTGTGGGTGGAAAGCCCGCTGGCACGCAAGGTCAGGATCAACTCGGGCTCGTCACTGCGCGTGACCGGCACCAACACCGCCGCCTCGGGGAAACGTCGATCCGACTCAAGAATATCTGGCGTATGACTGCTGACACGCAGAAGTAGCTCATCCAGCATGGGAAATCTCGATCTGTTGCACTCTTGGCATCATGCACCAAAGCGACGAACTGCCCAACCCCTTGCAGGACGGTCATACAATCGCGAGACTTGCAGATCCGCCCTGCCGCAAGCCAGGATAGCGTCTGCTTTAACGGATCGAACGAACCCATGAAATTCTGCAGCCAGTGCGGTAACCCGGTCATCTTGCGCATTCCCGAAGGCGATAGCCGCCTGCGTCATGTCTGCGAGCATTGCCACACCATCCATTATCAGAACCCGAATATCGTGGCCGGCTGCCTTGTGACACAAGGTGAAAAGGTCCTGCTGTGCCGCCGCGCCATCGAACCGCGCCTGGGTTTCTGGACCTTGCCGGCCGGCTTCATGGAGAACGGCGAAACCATCGAGCAGGCAGCGCGACGTGAAACCATCGAGGAGGCCTGCGCCACGCTGACCGATCTGCATCTGTATGCACTGATCGACGTGCCGCACATCAATCAGGTGCATGTGTTCTACCGCGCCGAACTGGCGACTCCAGAATTCGCCGCCGGGGTCGAAAGCCTTGAGGTGCAATTATTCGACGAAGCCGACATTCCATGGCAGGACCTGGCTTTCATGACAGTCAGGCGTACCCTAGAATACTTCTTCGCGGACAGACGCCAGCAGGTTTACCCGGTACACACCAGCGCCCTGCCAGCTTCGCGCCCGATCCAGGACACATAAACAATCCGGCACTCAGGTGCCTTCAGGGATACCGCAATGCGTTGGCTGTTCGCTTTCTTCTGCATGTCGTTCGTTCCGCTGTCGCAAGCGGCCTTTACCCAGACCATCGTGCCCAAGGGCAGCGAACAGAAAATCATCGATCACAAGGTCATCAATACCCAGAGCCTTGCCGACAAGAAAATCGACAAGGTGCTGGTGCTCAAATCCGCACGTCAGTTGCAATTGATCAGCGGCGGCGAAGCGCTCAAGACCTATCGCATTTCCCTGGGCAGAAACCCCAAGGGCACCAAGCTGCAGGAAGGCGACCAGCGCACACCGGAAGGTTTCTACTGGATCGACTGGCGCAAGCCCAGCAACAATTACAACCTGTCGATGCACATTTCCTACCCGAACATTTCAGATGCGGCACGCGCACGCCGTGAAGGCGTCAAGCCCGGCAGCATGATCATGCTGCATGGCACGCCCGTGGACGAAGAATATCCGGAGTGGTATTTCCATACCCTGGACTGGACCAATGGCTGCATCGCGCTGAAGAACAACGATATGCGCGAGGTCTGGGATCTGGTGAAGGACGGCACGATGATCGAGATCCGGCCGTAAACGCGTCGCGGGCAAGCCCCCTCCCACTTGGTTATGGACGGCCTCAAGAATTGGATTAACGTCCGACTTCCTGAAACACTCAATCCCGTGGGAAGAGGCTTGCCCGCGACAGCATTTTAAAACGCTTCCAGCCGCCAGACTTCATAAGCTGGCGTTTCGTACGGATGGCTCTGCTTGAGAGCCATCACTGCCTGATGAATGAACTCATCGGCCACGACCATCTCGACTTTCCATTCCTCGACCGTCTCGACCACGCCACCGTGCCCGATAAATGGCTGACTGCCATCCAGCGGGCGGAACTGGCCCTGGCCGAGCACTTGCCATGAGCAGTGATCGTAAGCACCGATTCGCCCTGCACCAGCGGCGAATACGGCGTTCTTGACCTGCTCCACATGGCTTGCGGGCACGAAGAAGGCAAGCTTGTACATCGGGGTTTAGTTAACCCAGACGCGAGCGTTGCGGAACATGCGCATCCAGGCGCCGTCTTCGTTCCACTCTTCCGGACGCCAGGAGTTCTGCACGGCACGGAATACACGCTCAGGGTGCGGCATCATGATGGTGACGCGACCGTCGCGGGTGGTCATGCCGCCAATACCGCGCGGCGAGCCGTTCGGGTTGGCCGGATAGGTTTCTGTCACCTTGCCATGGTTGTCCACATAACGCAGCGCTACGGTGCCGGAGATATCGGCTTCGAGCAGGGCGTCGTCGTGGGCGAACTCGGCATGCCCTTCACCGTGAGCGATGGCGATCGGCATACGCGAACCGGCCATGCCTTGCAGGAAGATCGATGGCGACTCCTGGATCTGGACCATCGCGACACGCGCTTCGAACTGCTCGGAACGGTTACGCACGAAGTGCGGCCAGAACTCGCTGCCCGGAATCAGCTCGTGCAGGTTGGACAACATCTGGCAACCGTTGCACACACCCAGGGTGAAGCTGTCGGTACGCTCGAAGAAGCCTTGGAACGCATCGCGGGCACGGCTGTTGAACAGCGCCGACTTGGCCCAGCCTTCACCGGCACCCAGTACGTCGCCGTAGGAGAAGCCGCCGCACGCAACCATGCCCTTGAAGTCGTTCAGGTCGACACGACCGGCCAGGATGTCGCTCATGTGCACGTCGATGGCATTGAAACCGGCGCGATCGAACGCAGCCGCCATCTCGACCTGACCGTTGACGCCCTGCTCGCGCAGAACCGCAACCTGAGGACGGACACCTTTCTTGATGTAAGGCGCTGCGATGTCATCGTTGACGTCGAAGCCCAGCTTGACGGTCAGGCCAGGGTTGTCTTCTTCCAGCAGTGCATCGAATTCCTGATCGGCGCATTCGGCGTTATCACGCAGACGCTGGATCTGGTAGCTGGTTTCAGCCCACTGACGCTGCAGCAGACGGCGCTGGCCAGTGAATACCGACTCGCCCGCGAAGCTGATGACCACTTCATCGTTGTTCACCGGCTTGCCGATGACCGAAACGCAGTCTTCAAGGCCGGCAGCGCTGAACTGGGCCAGCACCAGCGGGGTTGCATCCTGACGAACCTGGATGACCGCACCCAGCTCTTCGTTGAACAAGATCGAAGCCAGTTCGGCCGAGGTTTCAGCCAGGCTGTCGAGGTACAGGTTCAGACCGCAATGACCGGCGAACGCCATTTCCAACACGGTGGTCAGCAGGCCACCATCGGAACGGTCGTGGTAAGCCAACAGGTGGCCATCAGCATTCAGACCCTGGATAACGGCAAAGAAGGCCTTGAGGTCTTCAGCGTCATCGACGTCCGGCGCGGAGCTGCCGAGCTTGCCGTAAACCTGGGCAAGAATCGAAGCGCCCATACGGTTCTGGCCACGACCCAGGTCGATCAGGATCAGGTCGGTTTCGCCCTTGTCCATGCGCAGCTCTGGAGTGAGGGTCTTGCGGATATCGCTGACAGGCGCGAAGCCGGTCACGATCAGCGACAGCGGCGAGGTCACGCTCTTCTCGGTGCCGTCATCGCTCCAGCGGGTTTTCATGGACATGGAGTCCTTGCCCACCGGAATGGTCAGGCCCAGCTCAGGACACAGTTCCATGCCCACCGCCTTGACGGTGTCGTACAGACGCGCGTCTTCACCCGGATGGCCAGCAGCCGACATCCAGTTGGCCGACAGTTTGATGTCGGACAGCTTTTCAATACGCGAAGCGGCGATGTTGGTGAGGGTTTCACCAATGGCCATGCGACCGGAAGCCGGAGCGTCCAGCAGAGCCAGCGGAGTGCGCTCGCCCATTGCCATGGCTTCGCCAGTGTTGACGTCGAAGCTGGTTGCCGTCACGGCGCAGTCAGCCACTGGCACTTGCCATGGGCCGACCATCTGATCGCGAGCCACCAGGCCGGTGATGCTGCGGTCACCGATGGTGATCAGGAAGTTCTTGCTGGCTACTGCCGGGTGACGCAGAACACGCTCCACGCTTTCGTCAATGTTCAGCGTGCTCGGATCGAAGTCGTCGCCCAGCTCAGCTTCGCGCTCGACCGAACGGTGCATGCGCGGCGCCTTGCCCAACAGTACTTCCAGCGGCATGTCCACAGGATTGTTGCCGAAGTGGCTGTCGGTAACGGTCAGTTGAGGCTCGGCAGTGGCTTCACCCACGACCGCGAACGGGCAACGCTCGCGCTCACAGATCGCCTTGAAACGCTCGAAATCTTCGGCAGAAACGGCCAGGACGTAACGTTCCTGAGACTCGTTGCTCCAGATTTCCAGCGGGGCCATGCCCGGCTCGTCGTTAGGCACGTTACGCAGTTCGAAACGACCGCCACGACCGCCATCGTTGACCAGCTCGGGGAAAGCGTTGGACAGACCACCGGCACCCACGTCGTGGATGAAGCTGATCGGGTTCTTGTCACCCAGTTGCCAGCAACGGTCGATGACTTCCTGGCAACGACGCTCCATTTCAGGGTTTTCACGCTGAACGGAAGCAAAATCCAGATCGGCGGAGCTGGTGCCGGTGGCCATGGAGGAAGCTGCGCCGCCACCCAGGCCGATCAGCATGGCCGGGCCACCCAGCACGATCAGCTTGGCGCCGACCGTGATTTCGCCCTTCTGGACGTGATCTTCGCGGATGTTGCCCATACCGCCAGCCAGCATGATCGGCTTGTGGTAACCGCGAACTTCGTCACCGTGGGGAGTCGTGATCGACTGCTCGAAGGTACGGAAGTAACCGGTCAGGGCCGGACGACCGAATTCGTTGTTGAACGCCGCGCCACCCAGCGGGCCTTCAATCATGATGTCCAGCGCAGTCACGATGCGCTCGGGCTTGCCGTAAGGCACTTCCCATGGCTGCACGAAACCGGGGATCTGCAGGTTCGATACGGTGAAACCGGTCAGGCCGGCCTTTGGCTTGGCACCACGGCCAGTTGCACCTTCGTCGCGAATCTCGCCGCCGGAACCGGTCGATGCGCCAGGGAACGGAGCAATCGCAGTCGGGTGGTTGTGAGTCTCGACCTTCATCAGAATGTGAACAGGCTCCTGCACCGCACCGTACTGACGGGTTTCAGGATCCGGGAAGAAACGACCGGCAACATTACCGACGATCACCGAAGCATTGTCCTTGTAAGCGGACAGAACGCCTTCGCTGTGCATCTGGTAGGTGTTCTTGATCATGCCGAACAGGCTTTTTTCCTGGCTTTCGCCGTCGATATCCCAACTGGCGTTGAAGATCTTGTGACGGCAGTGCTCGGAGTTGGCCTGGGCGAACATCATCAGTTCGATGTCGTGAGGGTTGCGCCCCAGACCGTTGAAGCTGGTGACCAGATAATCGATTTCGTCTTCAGCCAGGGCCAGGCCCAGGTCGACGTTGGCTATTTCCAGTGCTGCGCGACCGCCACCGAGGATATCCACGGCAGTCAGCGGCTTGGGTTCGGCATGGCTGAACAGACCGGCGGCCTGCTCGTGGTTGTCCAGAACCAGTTGGGTCATGCGGTCATGCAGGCTGTCGGCAATGGCCTGAGCCTCGACATCGCTGAACTGGCCTTCTACATAGAAGGCAATACCGCGTTCCAGACGCTGGATCTTTGCCAGGCCACAGTTACGGGCAATATCGCTGGCCTTGCTCGACCACGGCGAAATCGTGCCGAAACGTGGCAGCACCAGGAACAGACGACCGTTCGGCTCTTGAACCGGCACACTCGGGCCGTATTTCAGAAGGCGGTCGAGAACCTGCTGCTCTTCACTGGACAGAGCGCCAGTGATTTCAGCGAAGTGAGCGAATTCAGCGTACAAGCCACTGACAGCTGAAACCTTTTGTTTCAGTTGTTCTAGTAATTTGCTGTGGCGGAAGGCAGAAAGGGCAGGAGCACCGCGCAGGATCAACATCTTCGGGACAGCCTCGGGAAGGGGGTGTGCTTTGAGGCCACGCATTCTAGCCTAAACCGACCCTTTGAGCACCCAAAACGGCGACAAGGAATACGCCCGAATGTCGTTTCTTTGCAGAAAACACCTTCTTTTTTGCCAAAAAGCCATCGCCTATCAGACGCGAGCCTTGCTGTCGAGATATGGCGGCACCGGTGCTTTGCGTATACTGCACCGATGTTCTCCCTAGCAGATTTCCGCCCTCGTTGCGCCAAATGGCTCGTCGCAACCGGACTCTTCCTGATGCTCAGCGCCTGTGTGGATAAACCCAGCACACTGGAGCGAGTCAAGGAGGATGGCGTCCTGCGCGTTGTAACCCGTAACAGCCCCGCCACTTATTTCCAGGATCGCAACGGTGAAACCGGCTTCGAGTACGAGCTGGTCAAGCGTTTTGCCGAGGATCTGGGGGTAGAACTCAAGATCGAAACGGCCGATAACCTCGACGATCTGTTCGAGCAGATCAACAAGCCAGGGGGCCCGGTTCTGGCGGCTGCCGGCCTGATCGACACCCAGGAGCGCAAGCAGCAGGCGCGTTTCTCTCATCCGTACCTTGAAGTCACACCCCAGGTGGTCTACCGCAACGGCCAGTCACGACCGACCGACGCAGGCGATCTGACGGGCAAGCGCATCATGGTGCTCAAGGGCAGCAGCCATGCCGAACAACTGGCCGCCCTCAAGGCCCAGAACCCCGGCCTCGAATATGAAGAATCGGACGCGGTGGAAGTGGTCGACCTGCTTCGCATGGTCGATGAAGGCCAGATCGACCTGACGCTGGTGGACTCCAACGAACTGGCCATGAACCAGGTCTACTTCCCCAACGTACGCGTAGCCTTCGATCTGGGTGAAGCCCGGGAACAGCGCTGGGCCGTGGCGCCGGGTGAAGACAACAGCCTGTTGAACGAAATCAACGCCTACCTGGACAAGGTTGAAAAGAACGGCACCCTGCAACGACTCAAGGACCGCTACTACGGCCACGTCGATGTATTGGGCTATGTGGGTGCCTACACCTTTGCCCAGCACCTGCAGGAACGCCTGCCCAAATACGAAAAACACTTCCAGGCCTCGGCCAAGAAGGAACAGGTCGACTGGAGGCTGCTGGCCGCCATCGGTTATCAGGAATCACTGTGGCAACCCACCGTCACCTCCAAGACCGGGGTTCGCGGCCTGATGATGCTGACCCAGAACACCGCACAAGCCATGGGCGTTACCAACCGGCTCGACGCCAAGCAAAGCATTCAGGGCGGAGCCAAGTACTTTGCCTACGTAAAGGATCAACTGGACGAGAAGATACAAGAGCCGGATCGGACCTGGCTGGCGCTGGCGTCCTATAACGTCGGCAGCGGGCACCTGGAAGATGCACGCAAACTGGCCGAAAACGAGGGGCTGGACCCCAACAAGTGGCTGGACGTGAAAAAGATGCTGCCCCGCCTCTCCCAGAAGAAGTGGTACAGCAAGACCCGCTATGGCTATGCCCGAGGCGGCGAGCCGGTGCACTTCGTCGCCAACATTCGTCGTTACTACGACATTCTGACGTGGGTGACGCAGCCACAGCTGGAAGGCAATCAGGTGGCTGAAGGCAATCTGCACGTCCCTGCCGTAGACAAGACCAAACCCGCCTCAACGCCACAACCGGATGCCCCCCAGGAGAACCCGGCGCTCTGAACAGGCTTAAGCCTTGCTGGCAGCCCGACGCATCCTGAAGAATTCGCTCAACATCGTCCCGCACTCCTCCCCCAGCACCCCCCCCTCGAACAGCACGCGATGGTTGAGAAACCCCTGAGTGAAAAACTGCCCCTGGCTCTGCACAATCCCGGCCTTGGGCTCCAGCGCGCCATAAACCACGCGAGCCACACGAGAATGCACGATCAGGCCCGCACACATGCTGCAGGGCTCCAGCGTCACGTACAGCGTACTGCCCGGCAGACGGTAGTTGCTCACCGCTTTGGCCGCATCGCGAATGGCGACCATTTCGGCATGGGCACTCGGATCGCTGCCGCTGATCGGGCAGTTGTAACCGCGACCGATGATCTGGCCATCCTGTACCAGCACAGCGCCCACCGGCACTTCGCCCAGTAGCGCGCCCTGTGCGGCCAGTGCCAGCGCTTCGCGCATGAAGTCCTGATCGCGACTGCGATCGATGATTTGCGGCTGCCGCATCAAGAAACCTCTATTGCTGCCATGAGCCCGGTTTCCATGTGATCGATCACATGGCAGTGGAACATCCACACGCCGGGATTATCCGCGACCAACGCCACCCGCGCCCGCTCATTTCGGCCCAGCAGAAAGGTATCGGTGAAATACGGAATGATCTTGCGCCGATTGGAGCCGATCACCTTGAAACTCATGCCATGCAAATGGATCGGGTGCTGGTACTGAGTCATGTTCTTCAGCTCGAAGATGTAACTCTTACCCAACTGCAATTTGGCGATGGGCCGGTCTGCACAGGTCTTGTCGGTGATGTCCCAGGCCTCGCCATTGATCTGCCAGAGGCTTGGCGGCTTGCCATTATCGGTGTTGACCGACATGGAGCCGACCCACTCGAAGTTGAAATTGATCTTTTCGGCATTCTCCAGATCCGGTTCGGGGATCGGGTTGGGCGGCAAGGCGGCTGGCCATTGGCCCGGCGCGTCGTTATTCGCCACCGAGCGGAAAGTGCCCAGGCGCACCGGCCCATTGCGCAGCGAGATTTCCTCACCGGCAGGCGGTGCCTTGATCGCCAGACAGATCCGCATTCCCGGCCCGAGCCAGTAATCCTCGCCCATCGGACGCGGCTCTATCGGGTTGCCATCCAGGGCATAGATCATCGCCTCGGCATCGGGCAGGTTGAGGCGGTACGTCCAGGTGTTGTCCAGATTGAGCAAACGTACCCGCGTGATCTGCCCGGCAGGCAAATCGATCACGCCCAGGGGAACGCCATTGATGGTCTGCAACCGCCCGGCAGTCCCTTCACGGGCCGCCTCGCGGGTCACGCTGAAGTCAGTGAATGCGCCCTGCTCGTCCACATGCCAGCTTTTCAGGCTGACCGTACGTTCATGCAGAAACCCCGTCGGCTCACGCTCTTCGACAATCAGCGGCCCCACCAGCCCGCGCCCCAGTTCTTCACTGCTGCTTACATGGGGGTGATACCAGAAACTGCCCGCGTCGGTGACCCGAAACTTGTAGTCGAAATACTCGCCCGGCTTGACCGGCAGTTGCGAAACGTAAGGCACGCCGTCCATTTCCAGCGGCAAACGGATGCCATGCCAGTGAATGGTGGTTTCCACCGGCAACTGATTGATAAAGCGCAACCGCAGCCACTCGCCCTGACGCACCCGCAATTCGGTGCCCGGCGCAGAGCCGCCGAACGCCCAGGCCGGCGTCTTGTAACCAGGCACCAGTTCGACATCCAGCGGCGCAGCAATCAGTTCGAAGTCATGCCCTTCGCCCGGCCCGCTGCGCCCCAGCCAGTAACGCGATGCACCACCTGCGCCCAGACCCACTACGGCAAGACCGGCCAGACCTCCGAGAATTTGTCGACGGGTAAAGGACATAAGGGCAAACACCTCAAGAACGACTGCGGGATGCACCTGAGAGCAGATGCGAGGGGCGAATACGATACACCTGCATTTGGGGAAAGATAAGGGCGGCAAGATCGCACTAACTATTTAGTGCTTGCGCTCTGAGGATTAACGACACGCTTGGGGGATTCCACACACGAGGTAAATCCTGTGAGCCAGAACCACACAACAACCGCGCCGCCCTTTTCCCAAGACCAGATGACACTGAAAATCATCGCTCGGCGTGTGACTGAAAGCTGTCCCGACATGCGGCAACAGGCACTGGAAAAAGCAAGGGATATCCTGCGCAAACACACCGGCCTGACGCTCTCTCCGGACACTGTCTACTGGTACCGCTTCCCCACAGCGGTGAGCAGCAACACCACCTTCAATGGGTGGCAGCATTATGGCTCGCCAATCGAGTCAATGACCCTGCCGCAACTGATCCTTCACCGATTCAACGCCGAGGATCAGGACTATGCAGATGAACTGCAGACAATGAGCGGCTTTTACACAGCCGGGCTGCAGGCCGGTACCTACGATGAACACACTGAAGTGAAAATGCTCGTTTCAGATGTCATGAACGACTTGTGGGCCTTAGATTTCAGCGCGCAGTACAAGACAAGACTTGCCAGCTTCTGGCAGCAGTGCGCAGAGGATTTTCGCACCCTCAGCAAAGCCAACTTTCTGTCCAAGGCACTGGAGGATCGACACAGCGGTCATTTGTCCGCCCAGGACTTTCAGTCGCTCATTCAGGCGGTTGCGAGCAATGTTCATGCGCCGATTCAGTTGTCGATGCTGACCGCGACAACCAGCGCACCCGCCGGAATGCGCGTCACGGCCTTTGATATAGGCGGCCATGAAGCCAGCGATATCCTGCGCATCGTGACACCCCAGGGCCGGCAAATCATCTACATCCCCGGGGAAATCACCCCGATTCGTGCTTTCGATACGCAGGAGCAGGTGAAAGCCTGGCTCGTCAGCGAAACAGCGAAAGTCGCCGACCGGGCGCGATTCCTTTCGCACTTCTCGCTTTCAATGCGCCATGAAATCAGCAACGACGTGGGCCTCAATCACCTGATGGACCTGCTGCCCGCCGCCAACGCCTCATTGATCAACCAGAATGACCGTGATCTGGGCATGGATGCCTTCACCTGGCTTCGGGACAGCGCACGAAAACGCATGAATGCCGATGCCAATCTGTCCATGCGCTCCAATGCGGACCTGCGCAAGCAGATGTGGATCGGCTATCTCAATGCGTTCTCCCATGTCATCGGCCCACTGGCGGCTATTGACTGGCCTGTTGCGCTGGCTGTGGTCGGTGCAGGGCTGGCGGACATGGGGCTGAATATCGATCAGGCGGTCAACGGCCACACCACTGCCGAGCGCAAAGCAGGTGTCATCGGGGCAATCACCAGCGCCGTGGACGTGCTGTTCAATAGCCTCTTCCTGATCAGCGGCTTTCCAGAAACAGAACCTCCGGTTATCGATCACGAAACAACGCTGCCTGTTACGTCTGACGTCGAGCCCGGCATTGGTCCTGCGATCACTGAGGCTTCAGAAGTCATACCGCAAGAGGCTTCGCAACTGCCCGAGCACTTCAAGACCACCGTAAAACTCGTCGGTTCTCCCGTGGCACAAAGTGGCCGGATGCAGGGTATTTATCAATTGATTGACGGCAGCACCTACGTTTCGATCAAGGGCGAGGTTTACCGCGTTCGCTTCATTAACGAGATGAACGGCTGGGCCATTATCGACCCGAACACTCCTTTCTCGTTTTACCGCAATGTCCCGATACGCATCAATGCGGCCGGCCAGTGGGAAACGCTCAAGCCCCATGGCCTTAGAGGCGGAGGCCCCATGGCATCAAGCCTGAAGTCATCGCGAGTCAATTACCCAATCAGGGCCAGCGCCTACGACGTCCCCGAAAGCATGAAGCAGGAGCTCGTCGTTGCAGCCAATGGTGGAGACCGCAAGGTCTTGCAGGGGGATTGGGCCAGGCCTCATTCATGGACAGACCCTTACATTGATTTCAGGGCCTTGAGAGAGCAATTGCGTACGGATGCATTCCAGTTCTTCAAGCAGACAAAATTGCCGCAAAGACCTGAGATGCCACGGCTTGAAGCCACCGACACCTGCAAATCCACACTGCAGAAAATCCTGGCCAATGCCCCTGGCCTGGTTATCGGGGAAAGCCACGCCGAATTAGGCAGCAAGAAATTCCTGATCGATAACATGCGCCTGTTGAGAAAACTTAATGTCAGAACGCTGTATATGGAGCATCTGCTCAACGACTTCCATTTGCAGGACCTGAAAACGTTTGCCGAATCGGGGAACATGCCGGGCAATCTGAAAACCTACCTGCGAAACCTGGACACAGGTCATCACACAGACCCCATGGGGCAGTACACCTTTCTCGAACTGGTGAATGCCGCCAATGAAAACCACATACGGATTCAGCCCCTCGACTGCATGGCCAGTTATCGACTTGTCGGCATGAATGATCCCGATGGGCTGCTGCGTATCAAAATGATGAACTACTTCGCCCACACCACCCTCCAGGCCGATGCACCGAACCTTGGCCCTAAAGGCAAATGGCTGGCGCTGGTCGGCAATGCTCACGCCAATACCTATGAAGGGGTGCCCGGCATCAGCGAACTGGAAGGGGTCATAGGCATAAGAGCCGAGGACGTCAGCCTGGGTCAGCCTGAAGGCTTTTCGATTGACCCGGGCCGGGTCATGAATGGCGAGATCGGCAGACTGCCCACTTTCGTCAAAAGCGATTTCAGAATGCAGATGGCAATCAACAAGGTGTATCCACAACCAACGATAGAAAGTCGCCTGATCATTCCGGGAATGTTTGTCATCAATAGAAATACAGGCAGCCCGCTATTGATTCACCGCGCCTCCGATGGCGCTATCGTGCGAACGGCCATCAAGACCAGCCGCGGCAAATTCTTTATCGAACGCCCCAGATGGCAGGCAATCAGTGGGCGCCGCTTTGACAACCAGGGGCAACTGATCGATGCGCTGAAATTGATGGGGATGAAGGATGTGACCTGAAAGCCCCTGAGGTAAATGCACAAAGGGCGGATAGAACGCTGAGGGTTACATCCGCTCTTTTGGAGTTGCCATGACTCAATCCTGATCGCCACTCATCATCTCTATCGGCCAGAAGTGCACTTTGACACCAAGCCCCAACACAAACGATTCTCGTTTGTGATATTTTCCCGCGCTCGCTTGCATGCCAGCCAAGGTGGCTTTATGTCCGGTTCAGATCTCAAGGCGCTCTATCTCGCCCATCGCGCAGAAATCCAGGAATACCTGGATCGCCGCTTGCGTTGCAAAGAGACCGCTGCGGACCTGACTCAAGACACCTTCATTCGCCTCTCAGAACAGATGGGCCGTACGCGCATAGAAAACTTCCGTGCGTACCTGTTTTCCAGCGCCCGCAACCTGTTTATCGATCACACCCGTCGCCAGGAACACCGCAAAGGCGAGCCTCTGGAACAGCAGGAGATGGTCAGCCTGGGGCAAAGAACCCCGACGCTCGAACAGGCGGCCATTGCCAACCAGCAACTGGCAACCCTGAACGACGTGATTCAAGGCATGCCTGAACCTTGCCGCGAAGTGTTCCTGATGGTGCGGGTCGAAGGCATGACCTATGCCGAGATTGGCGAACGCCTCGGAATCTCCCCGAAGACCGCCTACAGCCGCATGGTCAAGGCTCTGGATTTATTGAAGCTCGGCATGTCCCGGTGAATGTACAATCGCCCGCCAGTACTCATTCCAGCCGAATCGATTACCCCATGAATCCCGAACCGCCGATCCACGACTCGCCTGTACATCAGGATGATGACATCAGTCATCAGGCCAGCGCCTGGTTTGCCTTGGTACAGGGAGGATCACCGACAGAGGCTGAGCGCGAGGATCTGGCCAGGTGGATCGCGGCTGACCCTCGGCATGCACAGGCCTATGCCGAACTGGAAAGTCTGTGGGACGCCTCGGCACTCCTGCTGCAACCTGCGCGCCCCGCCGCTCGCCCTCAACTATCGCGACGCCGTTTTGTCGGGCTCGGGATCGCCGCCAGCGCCGTGGCGGTCACGGCGGGCGCAACGTCCTTCTGGCTCAAGGGGTCAGGATCACCGTTTGCCGACGAGCGCACTGCCGTGGGCGAGCGGCGCAAGGTGAGCCTGCCGGATGGATCGACAGTCGACCTTGCTGGCAACACTGCCCTGAACCTGGACTTCTCCGCGACCCGACGCTCAGTGACGCTGCTTCAAGGCGAAGCGTTTTTCAACGTGGTGCCCGCCGCTGCCGGCGAGTTCCGGGTCAGCACTGAAGAAGGCGTGGTGATCGCCAATGACAGCGAATTCTGCCTGACATGCGATCAGGCAACCGCACGTGTGGCTGTCAGTCGCAAAACCGTGCGCGTCGTCACCGCCACTCAGCAGACGGACCTTGAAGAAGGCCTTTCCCTGCGCTTCAGTGCCAACCAGACCGGTGCCATTCAGCACGCGGAACTGGAGCAGATTCTCGCCTGGCGCAATGGTCGCCTGGCATTCTTCGACACCCCGCTGTTCACCGTTGTCGATGAGTTGCAGCGATGGCGAGAAGGGAAAATCTTCATTATGGACAAGCGCCTCGCTGCACGCAGGGTCAGCCTGATCCTCAACCTGAACCGACCCGATCAGATGCTGGATGTCCTTTCCAGGGCTCTGTCGGTGCGCACGGCTCGCTATACCGATCTGGTCACGCTGATCTACCCCGCCTGAAACTTGCGCATAAATAATTCAAGACACCGTCAGGAATCGCAATTGCTCATCCGTCTTAACGGGACTGATTGCTACTCGCATATCCGCGCATACTTCACAGGAAGCGACCTGAATGGCCAAAAAATCCACCCCGTGCCTGAAAAACGATACCCGCTGGCAGCGTAATGCCCTGAGTGCAGCGCTCGCCTGCACCTTACTCGTCGGAACCGTTCAGGCTCATGGAGCTCCAGGTCAGGCCGCTGCAAGCACGGTAGAAAAACTGTCGCTCAATATCCCTGCGCAACAACTGCGTCAGGCCCTGCTGAGCTTCAGCCGACAATCCGGGCAGAACGTGCTGCTCGATGGCGACCTGGATGCCAGCCTGCGCAGCAGTGCAGTCATCGGCAGTTACTCAGCCGAAGAAGCCTTGGTGAAACTACTGCAAGGCAGTGGGTACAGCTTCTCTCGCACTGACGCGGTCACGGTTTACCTTGTCCCGACAGACCGCAACAGCGCTGGCAACGAAGTCATCCTTGGCCCGACCCGGATTCAGTATCAGGCCATGCAAGACGGTGGCCTGAGCCAAGGCTACCAAGGCAGGCCGGTTTCCAGCACAACACGCCTGGGCCTGAGCGACAAGGACACGCCACAGGCGATCACCGTGGTCACCCGCGAGCAAATGGACGACTTCAAACTCAACAGCGTGAAAGAGGCGCTGCGCAATGCGCCGTCAGTCACCGTCGAACAGTTTGAAACCGATCGCACGGCCTTTACCTCCCGTGGCTTCAAGATCGAAAACTTCGAATACGATGGCATGAGCCTGCCCTTCTCGGGCGGTGTGCTGGTGGGCGATCAGGACATGACCGAGTTCGAGCAGGTTGACGTGCTGCATGGCGCAAACGGGCTCATGAGCGGTACCGGTGATCCGTCGGCCACCGTCAACCTCGTGCGCAAACGGCCTACCGACACGTTTCAGGCCAGAGTCGACAGCAGCATCGGCTCATGGGACAACCGCCGACTGGGTGTGGATCTGTCTGGCCCTCTGACCGACAGCGGCAAGGTTCGTGGACGCTTCATCACCTCCCATGACAAAGGCAACTCCTACCTCGATCAGTACAGCCACGAAGTCAACGTGGCAGCGGGTTTGCTGGCATTTGACCTGTCCGATGCCGACACCCTGACCGTGGGCTTTACCCAACAGAACAGCTACTCCAATGGCAGTACCTGGGGAGCCTTGCCTATCGCCGATTACGCGGGCAACCGTATTCACTACAGCAGCCGCAGTTCCAGCGTCGGCCAGCCGTGGACCTACTGGGACGTCCACACCCAACGTGCGTTCGTCGAACTGACACACGCTTTCGACAATGGCTGGGCAAGCACTGTCACCCTGGCCGGGATGAACCAGGATTCCGATACCAAAATGCTGTACGCCATCCCGGCAACGGCTACCGATGCTTATGCCTATATCAACCGCACCACCAGCACTGAACATCAAGTGACAGGGGAAGCTCGACTGTCTGGCCCTTTCAAACTCTTTGGTCGAGAACACGAATTGACCGTGGGTGCCAATTACGGGCGCACTCATCATGACGAGCGCGGGCACTACAGAGACGCATCGGGCAACCAGCTTGTCAGCCTCTCGGATGCACTGGCCGGTAACGTGGTGCAACCGGCACTGAACTACACCGACGACCTCAACACCCAACGGTTCACCGACCGCCAGAAAAGCCTGTTCGCCGGGGCGCGTTTCAGCCTTGCAGACGACCTGCACTGGATCGCCGGGGCACGCATGCTCAGCGCCGACGGTGAAGGTGCGGGCTACGGATCGCCGCACAACACACGAGTACACGGCAAGGTCACGCCCTACACCGGCCTGGTGTATGACCTCACGCCACAGTGGAGCCTTTACACCAGTTGGACAGAAATCTTCAAACCCCAATACGTGCGTAGCACCAGCGGTGGAGTGATCCTGCCACTTGAAGGCAAAAGTATGGAAGCCGGTGTGAAAGGTCGTCTGCTTGATGAACGGCTGACCGTGACCGCTGCAGTATTCAAGACAGACCAGCAAAACGTCGCCGAACTCACCGGGGAAATCGTGGGAGGCCAATACGTTTATCGCGGCACCAACGTAAAAAGCAGGGGCATCGAACTGGGAGCCTCCGGCGAAGTGCTGACCGGCCTCGAACTGGCTGGCGGCTATAACTTTGTGCGGATCGAAGACGACGATGGCGAGGAAGCTCGCAAGTACATCCCCACTCATACCTTACGCGGCAGCCTGACTTATCGCCTGCCCGGCCTGCCCAAAGCCAAAGTCGGCACCCGCCTTCAATGGCAAAGCTCAACCGAGCTGGACACCAACAGTAATGTCAGCCAGGAGGCCTACGCCCTGGTGGACCTGATGGCCAGCTACGACATCGACGAACACTGGAACACATCGCTCAACATGAACAACATCACCGACCGTAAATACTTGCTGTCGCTGTATCAGTCGGCAGGGTCTACCAACTATGGCGCACCACGGAATTTGACGGCTTCGGTGACGTGGAAGTATTGATCTGCCAGATGCAGGAAAGCCCCTGAGTTCAGGGGCTTTCTTTTGGTCGCTCGGTAATTGGCGCCACGGCATTACTGGCCGGCGGCAAACACCTTGATTCCGTTCACCCAGGTTTCACGCACCTCAATGTCGCGCATGCCGGCGCTGTAAGATTCCGGCAACTGCAATGGGTTCTTCTCCAGGATCACTAGGTCGGCCTGCTTACCCGTTAGCAGCGAGCCGATCTGATGATCGAGATGGCATTGCCAGGCCGCGTCGATAGTCACAGCGCGTAGAGCCTGATTCACGTCAAGGCGTTCATCCTTGTTCAGAACCCTTTTGTCCTCGTCCCGCTCATCCGTCAAAGCCTCCATCACGCGCCCGATAGCCTGCTCCATGCAGCGCAGAGGACCAAGTGGCGTGACAAAATGGTCGCTATGCAGGCTGATCCGCAGACCCGCTTTCAACGCAGAGGCACAGCGGTCCAGCAGCAGCGCACGCTCGGCACCGAGAATCGTGTCCCTGAACGCCTTGCCCCAGTAGCCGACGTGACCGATCAGAAAACTTGGCGAGATCGCCATCCGCTTCATCAGGCCGATGGCATCATCGTGAAGCAATGAAGCGTGTTCGATCCGGTGGCGCTGCCCGGCCCAGGCCGGCTCAGTCGGGAAAGGCCGCTTGGGTACTGGCGGAGGCGGCACCTTGCTGAGAGCCATCTGATAGGCAGCCAGCACGTTGGCGATGCCTTCGTCGCCGTTGGCATGGGTCAAAATCGGCCAGCCTGCGCTGCTCACCGTAGCCATTACCTCCGCCAGTTTTCGTACCGGATCGTAGTTGAACAGACCGTAAGCGCCGACACCGGGCACCGAATGCGTTTCGCAACACTCGTATGGCTGACTCTGCAGCCCGGTCAGACCCTGGTTTGAGCCATCGGCGATCAGCTTGATTGCACGCAAGGTGAACAGGCTGTCCCCATCGCTCGACAACTCGGGCTTGTAACAGTTGATCCAGGTCATCAGGTCGTTGCTGTTGCCGTACAGGGCTCCACCCACTCGGACAGTCATAGCCGAGGTCTGCGCCAGCCCTCTCATGATGTCGACTTCAATAGTCCCCGCAATCAGCCCGACGCTCGCATCAAACACGGTCGTGATACCACGCTCGTTCGCTTGCCGGAACACTTTCGCCAGACCGGTAAGGATCTGCTCCTGGTTGAATCTCGGCATGGCCTTGATCATAAGCTGGGATTGCTGCTCGGTCAGAACCCCTGCCGAGAATTCCTTGTCGAGCCCGGCCGCTTTCAGTGCAGGCGTGTTGGCATAACTGATATGCCCGGATGCGTTGAGCAGGAAAATCTTGACCTTGGTACTGATAGGGTCGAGGAAACTGGCTCCAATATCCTCCCAGACCGTCATCAACGACGGATCGACGCCGTACCCCGTCACCCATCCATCCGCCGGAACCTTATCAATGGCAGCCCGAAGCTGAGTCTCTATGTACTGCTTGTCGTAATCCGTGTTCAGGTTCTGCCCGGTAAACGGCGATAAATCCGCCCAGGTGGTCATGAGCGCACTCGACACAAGGTGCGCATGCGGATCGATCAGACCGGGCAGCAGGGTCTCGTCGGCCGTGAGCAGCCGTTCGAGAGGACTGTACTGAGCCATTTCGGCGGACACAAAAGCATAACTGCCAATTGCAATCACCTTGCCTTGGGCAATGCCGATGGCCTCCACTAACCGCTCGGGATTTTGGGGGTCCGGATAGATGTGCCCACCATGAAAAATTACGGCCTGCGGCAACTCTCTGCTCCCCTGCTGCTGCGCGAGCAAGGCTTGCCATTTTTCATGATCGTGCTGATAAGTCGGCAACATATGGGGAGTACAACATGCACAACCGAACTGGAGGCGTTCAGACATGGTGATTCCTTTCAGGGGATTACTGTGTGAGGGTGGTGGCTGAGATTAACGTGCCAGCACAGGGACTTTCCAGATAATTCGGGGTGAAAAAAAGCCCGTATTCAAGCGAGCTTGAGCATGCCGACATTTCCTATTCACGAGTATCGAACGATTGCAGAGCAACTCCCGTAACACGGGAGCTGCATCACAAGACGCTTAAACCAACTCGGCTAAAGAAGCGGGGTTGAATCCGCCCAACGTTGCGAGTTCTCCACTTTCTACCTTCGACGCCCAGTCCGGGTCACTCAGCAGCACGCGACCTACTGCGATCAGGTCAAATTCGTCGCGCTCCATGCGCTCGACAAGCCGGTCCAGACTCGCAAGCGCAGGGGCCGAACCCTTGCCGGCAAAGGCATTGGTTACATCGTTGTCCAGACCAACCGAACCCACACTGATGCTCGCGGCCCCGGTCACCTTCTTGGCCCAGCCCGCGCAGTTCAATCCGTTTTCGCCATCGATCTCGGGGAACTCAGGCTCCCAGAAACGGCGTTGCGAACAGTGCAGAACGTCGACACCGGCCTCGACCAGCGGAAGCAGCCAGTCTTCCATCAACGCTGGTGTCTCGGCGACACGCACGCCAAAATCCTGCTGTTTCCACTGGCTGACGCGCATGATGATCGGGAATTCGGGGCCGACCGCATCACGAACGGCAGCAACGATCTCGCTGGCAAAGCGTGAGCGCTCTTTGATAGTCGGGCCGCCATAACGGTCGGTGCGCTGATTGGTGCCCGCCCAGAAGAACTGATCGATCAGGTAACCATGAGCCCCATGAATCTCGACGGTGTCGAAGCCCAGGCGTTTGGCATTTGCAGCGGCCTTGGCATACGCAGCCACCGTATCGGCAATATCCTCTTCGCTCATCGCTATACCGCGCGGATCACTTGGCGTATTGAGGCCAGACGGGCTTTCAACGGGCGCATCCGGCTCCCAGCCCCTGTCGCTACGTACTGCACCGGTGTGCCAGAGTTGCGGCCCCATGCGACCACCAGCACCTTGAACCGAATCGATCACGTTCTTCCATCCGGCCAACGCCGCGTCACCATGGAAAAAAGGAATGCTGGCCTCATTACGTGACGCCGGGCGATCAATGACCGTGCCTTCCGACAGAACCAACCCAACGCCCCCCTCCACCCGACGGCGATAATAGGCAGCACTCGCCTCACCCGGTATGCCCTCCGGAGCGAAGAGGCGCGTCATCGGGGCCATGACAATCCTGTTTTTCAATTCCAGAGAGCCGATGGAAAAAGGACGGAATAAAACGCTGGTATCAAGGTTTGACATCGAAGTTGAATCCATTGATTTCGGAAGGCATATAAGTATATTTTGTAAACTAAATGTCAATTAGGCACCTTGAATCGCCTAGGTATACCTGAGGAAACCTGATGCTCGAAATACAGCCACAATGTTTTTCGTCGGACTGCCCCAGCCGCGCACTGTTTGATCAGATCGCAGACAAGTGGTCCATGATGGTTCTGGCTGTTCTGGATGAAGAGCCACACCGCTTCAATGCCATCAAACGCCGACTGGAAGGCGTAACACAAAAGGCACTGACACAATGCCTGAGACGACTGGAACGCAATGGACTGGTCTCTCGGCACGTCATTTCGCTGTCGCCCGTGGCAGTGCAATACGAAATCACCCCGCTGGGCCAAAGCCTGCAACAGCCATTTCGTGAGCTGCACAAATGGACACTGGTGAAATTGCCGGAGGTTGAAGAGGCCAGGTTACAGTTTGATAGTGCGGCTGGGAGGGAGATTTAGGGGGGGCCCATGTATTGTTGAGATTGAAGTTTTTGACCTATAAACACCGTCTTAAGCCAAAAGTTAAAAAACCGTCTCACCTCCGGAAAAGCGCCAATCGTCGCGGATGACAGCCCATTGGCCATTAATTGTCGATGCCGTTCGACGGTGCCTGCCTCGCTTACAACTATTACGACCGCTCGACGGAACGAAATCAAAGTGCCACTAGTCGTAAAAATTGTAGAAACCAGAGGATTGGCCGACACGATCCCATGAGAGCAGTTTCTAGCCCTGCTCGATCCGGTCTGGAAAGGATAATCCGTTCGGTTATTTATCTGGTTGTATTTTCAGAGCGTCGTCTGATGAAGAAAACACTGCTCGGCGTGCGAGCGTTGATGTCTGTGCCCAAGGACAATCCTGGGCTGGTCAAGGCGCAATACATCGCGCTGTCTCGCCAATTGCCCATGATGTATTTCATCCTGCTGATCAACACCCTGATGCTGGCGGGCACCCACTTTGCGGTCGCGCCGCGCTGGCTGGTGGTGTATTGCCCGTTGATCATGACGTTGTTCGGAGTGATTCGTGCCGCGGAATGGATGCGCACGCGCGGGCGGACACGCACCCCGGAGCAGATGCTGGCGGCGCTGAAGCGTACCAATATGCTCGCGCCGTTTGTCGCCGTAGCGTTCACCGCCTGGTCGCTGGCGCTGTTTCCCTATGGCGACAGCTATGCCCAGGCGCATGTCGCCTTTTATATGGCGATCACCGTCATTGGCTGCATTTTTTGCATGATGCACCTGCTGCCAGCAGCCCTGGCCACCACAGCAGTGGTCAACACCGCGTTCGTGGTGTTCTTCGCGTCCACCAATATCATTACTTTTATTGCCACTGCGATTGACGTCCTGCTGGTGTCCATCGCCATGCTGATCATTCTCAAGGCGCAGTACGCCGACTTCACCCGGCTGGTGAACATGCAGGCGCAGACGGCAAAACTCAGCGAGGAAAACCTTCATCTGGCCAATCAGGACAGCCTGACCGGACTGGCCAATCGGCGGCAGTTCTTTTCCCGCCTCGATACGCTGCTGTCCCGCGCCCGCGAGCAGGAGATTCGCCTGGCCGTGGGACTGATCGACCTGGATGGCTTCAAGCCGGTCAACGATCTTTATGGCCATAGCATTGGTGACAAACTGCTCTGTCAGGTTGGCCAGCGCCTGACCGGGCTGCTCGACGAAGATGTACACTTGGCCCGGCTGGGAGGCGACGAGTTTGGCCTGATCATCACTCAGGCCATGAGCGACGACCAGTTGCGGACGTTTGGCGAGAAAATCTGCGCCAGCATGCGCGAGCCGTTCCTGCTGGTGGATATCCCTATCCAGATCAGTGCGTCACTGGGCATCGCGACCTTCCCGGATCAGGCATCCGACGCCACGCAAGTGTATGAATACGCCGACTATGCCCTGTATCAGAGCAAGCGCCACCGCCCCGGCACGGTCTGCCTGTTCAGCGCAGCCCATCGCCAGCAGCTCAATCGCGAAGGGCTGACCGAACAAGCCCTGCGCAGGGCCGATCTGGATGATGAGTTTCACGTGGTGTTCCAGCCCATCGTGGATGTTCACAGCCAGCAAACCGTCGCGTTCGAGGCCCTGGCACGCTGGGAAAGTCCGGAGTTGGGTAACGTACCGCCCAGTGAGTTCATCCCGATTGCCGAGCGCGTCGGCATGGTCAATCGCCTCACAGTGCCGTTGCTGAGCAAGGCGCTGGACACGGCCGCGAGCTGGCCTGAGGGTATCCGCCTGTCATTCAACCTGTCCGCCCACGACTGTGGTTCGGAGGACGCCGCCCAGCAGATCGTCGAGCTGATCAAAAGCAGCCGTTTCGACCCGGCCTGTCTCGATCTGGAAATCACCGAAACCGCGGTCATCCAGGACCTGCCGCAGACCCAGCGAGCGATCAGCCGGTTTCGCGAACTGGGCTGCGGCATTTCCCTCGACGACTTCGGCACCGGCTATTCCAGCCTGAGCCAGATCCACGCGCTGTCGCTGACCAAACTGAAGGTGGACCGCACCTTCGTCACCAACATCCACCTAAACCCGGCCAGCTTCAAGATCGTCAAGTCACTGATTGCCCTGTGCCAGGACATGAAGCTGGAATGTATCGTCGAGGGCGTGGAAACCGCCGCAGAACTCGACGCCCTGAAAAACCTCGGCTGCGCCTGGGCCCAGGGCTACCTGTTCTCCAAACCCATGCGCGCCAGCGACATCAGCACCTGGCTTGAAGGCGAGCAACTGGCCAGGGTGCAGGCGGTTTAATTTGCTGATGGGGCAAGGCGCAGCTGGCGCTCGTGCCACGGTAGCAAGCCCCGCTATCTGAATTTGCCAGCCCCAAAAGCGAAAAGCCCGCAGTTATGCGGGCTTTTGGGTGTTTCTTGCCAATCCAATCACTGCCAGCCTACACCGGACGCAGGATAACTCCCACTCTATTATCAATAGGCATTGAATCGCCCCGGATTCTCTAGACACCTTGCAAGCTCATTGCGTAACGCTTTTCAAACTCTACCGGTGACAGCTGATTGTTGAAACCATGCCGGCGTTTTGCGTTGTAGAACATCTCGATGTAGTCGAACACATCGCTACGAGCATCTTGCCGCGTGGTGTAGATTCTCCGCTTGATACGCTCCCGCTTTAGAAGCTGGAAAAAGCTCTCGGCTACGGCGTTGTCATGACAGTTGCCTCGGCGACTCATGCTGGCAACCAAATTATTCGCCTTCAAAAAACTGCGCCAATCGGTGCTGCTGTACTGGCTGCCTTGGTCGGAGTGAACCATCACCTCCTGTTTCGGCTTACGCCTCCAAACCGCCATCAATAACGCATCAATGGCTAGATCACTGGTCATCTGCGACTTCATTGACCAGCCAACGACCTGACGAGAAAACAGATCCAGCACCACAGCCAAATACAGCCAGCCTTCGTACGTGCGAATGTAGGTGATGTCGGTGACCCACACTTTGTTGGGTTCTACGACATCGAACTGGCGCTTCAGTAAATTGGGTGAGGCGACTGCTGGCTTACCTCCGTACTTTCCAGGGCGTCGTCGATACCCTGTCTGAGAGCGCAGCCCCTCAAGACGCATCAGCCTCGCCACACGATGCCGACCACAATCTTCACCGACCTCGCGAAGATCATCATGGATTTTGCGATAGCCATACACTCCGCCACTCTCCAGCCATGAATGCTTAATCAAACCCAGCAATCGCTGATCATCTTTAGCGCGTGCAGATTGCGGCTCAGACAACCAGGCGTAATAACCACTGGGATGGACTTTCAGCGTCAGGCAAAGCCGTCGAATGGAATAGTCGCCCGCGCGCTGCTTGATAAAGGCGTACTTCAGCCGCACTCCTTGGCAAAGTACGCGGCGGCCTTTTTTAAGATGTCTCGCTCTTCAGTGACCCGCTTGAGTTCCGCTCGCAGTCGACGCAGTTCAGCGTGCTGGTCATCGTCTTGCTGCCGTTCTTCTTGAGGTTTGCTGTAGCGCTTTATCCACGCATAGAGGCTATGCGTCGACACACCAAGACGGGCCGCTACGTCAGCGACGGGAAGCTTCTTTTCGGTCACTTGATTGACCGCTTGGGTTTTGAATTCTTCGGGATAACGCGGGTTGCTCATGGCACCTCCTGATTGGCCTCATTTTAAGGCATGGAGGTGTCTACGAAACCCGGGGCGATTCATCTGCCCACCAAAGTTCATACGACCTGAATATTAGGATCGCACTCCAAACCTCGGGATCTTCAGGATAAGTAACGTGTAGTTCCAACTCCGCGAGCCAACCATCAAAATCCACGCCGTTACGATAAAGATATCCCGCCGCGATCGCAGACAGCAGCGTGAAATTGCGCTGAGGGAGAAAATGCATCCCCCCGCCCCGGCCAAATAGCATGGCCTCAGGGCGTTGATCTGGTTTTTCATTCCTCTCACGATTGGATTTGTTTAACTTGGCGTGACGTAGTGTTTCTGCGGCCAACACATTGGGGTCGCGCTGCAGCCAGCCCTTGAGCAACTCGATGTCACGACCCTCAAGACCTTTCAGGCGTTTAGCGAGTACCTCCATGGCGCTGGCAACATCGTGGCGAAAGCTAGTCGACGAAAAGCCACGGGACTGGGCATCCAAAATCAAAGCTTTTTGTGTCTGAGCGTCAACTGCCTCAACCGCCGACAACTCCCTAATCGCGGCGCCTGTAACCTGCTCGTGCAGACCCGGTTGTAAACGCGGAATGATACGAAGAACACGGTCTGGAAACGACTTCGCAAACGCGGCAAAAGCCCGAGACAACTCAGTAATACCACCCTTCAACCAGTGTTTCGGGTGCTCATGACGCCCAGTGTGGTCATTTACTGCATCGAACATTTTGATAATCGCATCGTCACTGGCTTTCGCCATCTGATCGTGACTCATGGGTGATCCAACGAACTGCGCCATCCTCCGACCGCCACGCTTTGCTTGTAGCGTGGGCTGTTCGACCTGCCACTCCTCAACTTGCCTACGACGACGGGGCGTCAGTACTTGCACAGGTAGTTCGGCAAGTAAACGCAACCTCCGCTCATCAGACCAACGGAGCAATTGCCTTCGATGGGCAGGATCTCGCTCTTCCTGTAATTCTTTCCCCCAAGGCTCCCAAGCCTCGATGTAATCGCGCATCCGCTCAATATCAGCGAGAGAGAGGTAGGGAGTGATCTGGGCAATCAGTGTGCTTGACGACCAACCACAGATCATGTGGCCGACACTTCTTTCATCGTCGAACATGTCGCTACCTAGATGAAGACGCCGCTGATCGGCCAGGAGAAACGCGAGCGCATACTCAGCAAATACAGCCGAGTTCGCCGCCAGGGTATCGGCCACTAGCGACTGGACCTCATCAATTTCTACAGCAACAACAGTAACAAGCAAGGTGCGCACACCCAGCGGGTCAGAAACTGCTGACTCTTCGAGCACACTTCGCAGAAGCTGCGTCAAATGCCCTTGGCCAGAGTCATTTTTCCAATCGTATGGAACAGATATCGATTGCGGATACCGATGCCCTGGCCGTCCATCACCAACCTCTCGCGATGCCACCCCAACAAACCAAGGCAGGAGCCGTTCGGCACAATAGAGCGGTGCGGCTGCCGCAATCTTTTCAACACCATAAACGCTGATGTCATTGTGCCGATCCGCAGGCTGCAACTCAGCCCAAAATGAAATGAGATCCAAAGCAACGTGAGTATTACCGTTCTCATATAAAGTCTTGGCGTAATGGGATATCGCCCAATCTGCCAACGTCGTTCGATTAAAGATCGTACGGACATGGGCGATTGCACGGTCGGTCGCAATACCAGAACGCTCAAAGAGACTAAACACATCTCCGTCATGTGAAGTATCAGACCAATAGCGGTCGACCAGATCCATAACTTGGCTCGAGTCCTCAGCAACTTCTCGAACGAGCAACATGGTCGCATTCCAGCGATGCTTTTCGTCCTGTAGAAGAAAAGGAAGGAGCGGCAGCACCCCTGACCTCCAGTACGGCCATCTTGTCGCTAGCTGCCTGAATGCCCGATTCGCAAGTGCATGATCGTTACGCGCCATCCAATCGACCCAAGCAATATCACTTGCGCTCGGATCATCAACACTCGCCAAATAATCGGCCACAAGATGGCGCAAATGTCTGCGTGTCTTGGGGTTTGGTAGCAACAAGCGAATAGCAACCTCATAGGAAGCCCTATCAACCCTTCGCATATGCTCAAGGCCACGCAAGACTGTTCCCCGCGCAAATAACCCTTCTTGGCGACTCCATGCATAATCAGCCAGCTCTTGTGCGGTTCGGAGTGTCTTAGCTTGGAAATCATCTAGCCATGACTGATGACTGAATCCGATACTGACGTCTTCGCGGATGACGATGCCAATTGACTCGGCCCAACGCAGCATCTCGCTGTAATCAGGATCATAGTGAGCGGCCGGCCGCCAGAGGCTCTCATACTGCGTCATGTCAGTTGCGAGTTGGCGCAAGAACGCCAGACACGAAGCACGCGCGGTCCCTACAGGTAATTTTTTGTCGAGCCATCGATCAAGTAAGTTTGCTGCTGTAAAATCCGCAGGATTCAAGCCAGACTTGGCAAGATCAACGTATATAGCGAGAGCAAAAGGTGTACGCAGCGCCTCTTTGAGACTATCTGGCACGACCGTGGAGTCGATACCGAGCTCACCAAGCAGTGTGGATATCCGCTCGAACGGAGGCAGAGCAAGTAGTAACTCATCCGCATCAAGTAACCTAAATCGAGCGTCGAACTTCGCCTCAAATGGTCGCGAAGAAACGATTACGTGAATGGGAAGTTTATTGCCCTCTTGACTCTCTGCCTCCTGTAGCCGAGACGCAAGGCGAAGTAAAACCTGCATGCGCTGTGAACTTTGGTCCATCACTTCACTGACAGCGTCAAGCTGATCAATGATCAGCACAACCGGCGCTTCAACCGCCAGCGAGAGAAGCTCCTGTTCGATATCACCTGACATACCAAGATCGCGGGCGAGGTCGGCGAAATTCACAATATCAGGGCTAAGCATGTCGGCCTTTATCGCTAGCACAATCTGGCCGCGGGCTTTGAGGGCACAATACAGCTCAGCGAGCAGTGCTGACTTCCCAGTCCCTGCTCCTCCGACGACCAGCGTGGAGCCTGCAGGATGCCGACTGATCCGCTGGATCAGTTCGTCGAACTCTGGTCGTTCTATATGCTGTCCCCAAATCATTTGAGGCCAATCAGCCAGACCGCGTGACCCGCGCGTAATGTCTTCTTCAACATCATCTCTGGTGAATGTCGTTGTGCTCTTTGAAACCAAGCCGACTGCAGCGAACCGAGCCTCAATCATGGCATCGGCATCCTTCAGAGACATGACAAGTTGAACTTTGAAAAACCGTTGACGGACAGCAGGAATGCGCTCCAGTAACGCATCGAGGTCGACTGGCCTAAGAAGCTCATATTTCAAACTTTTGAGAGCCGTACTGATGCCTGGCATAACAGCCTCGATCTTAAGTGTCGAGAATGCCTCATACTTTTTAATGACGTCGGTAACCAGACCTAAAAGCTTTGCTTCATTGGCAGTTAGCCAAGTCTGTGACGTGTCAAAAAAATCGGCTGTTGTACTTGCAGGATCCGAAGCAAGGGCAAGAATAAAGCGGAAATCGGTCGGGTCCGGCATAAGCGCCGGCTCAAGCACGACATTTAGAAGGAACTTGATTACCTCACGGAGCGTGTCCGGCCGAGTAAAACCAGCTTTAACTTTTTTGCACTGAATAAGCCCAACCGGCCGCTCATCCTTCGTAAGCCAAACATCCCGCCCTTGGTCTGCTCCCGTGACCATCAAACGAGCATTGCTGTACCACGGAAAATCAGACGTACACTCTCTATAGATGCTGTACAGAAGGAGTTCAAAATCAGCGTCCGTTAACGCAAGATAATTTGCTCTATCTGGCCCAACACTCCCTTCGTCTACGGCTCCGACGTGAGCGTACGCAACTTTAATCTCATCATCTGTGAGGAATTTCATTCTGATCTTCCGTGTTTGACGATATCCAGCTACTGACAGAGAACTGCTACCAATAATGCGGAACTTTCAATAGCGAGAGTAAACCATTCGTTCGGGCATGAAAAAACCGGCAAAAGCCGGTTCTTTCATGCTGCACCGTAGGATCATTCCCACTCAATCGTAGCCGGCGGCTTGCTCGAAACATCGTAAGTCACCCGCGAAATCCCCTCGATCTCGTTGATGATCCGCCCGCTGACGGTTTCCAGCAGTTCGTAAGGCAGGTGTGCCCAACGTGCGGTCATGAAGTCGATGGTTTCTACGGCGCGCAGGGCAACGACCCAGGCGTAGCGGCGGCCATCGCCTACGACGCCAACCGATTTGACTGGCTGGAAGACAACGAATGCCTGGCTGACTTTGTGGTACCAGTCGGCCTTGCGCAGTTCTTCGATGAAGATGTGGTCGGCGCGACGCAGCAGGTCGGCGTATTCCTTTTTCACTTCACCCAGGATACGCACGCCCAGGCCCGGGCCAGGGAATGGGTGGCGGTAGACCATGTCGTACGGCAGGCCGAGTTCCAGGCCGAGGCGGCGGACTTCGTCTTTGAACAGCTCGCGCAGGGGTTCGACCAGTTTGAGGTTCATTTCTTCCGGCAGGCCGCCCACGTTGTGGTGCGACTTGATGACGTGAGCCTTGCCGCTTTTCGCGCCAGCCGACTCGATGACGTCCGGGTAGATGGTGCCTTGCGCCAGGTACTTGATGTTGTCGAGCTTGCAGGATTCGGCATCGAACACGTCAATAAAGGTGCGGCCGATGATCTTGCGCTTTTTCTCCGGGTCGCTTTCGCCAGCCAGGTTGTTCAGGAACTGCTCTTCGGCGTTGGCGCGGATGACCTTGACGCCCATGTTCTCGGCGAACATGGCCATGACCTGCTCGCCTTCGTGCAGACGCAGCAAGCCGTTGTCGACGAAGACGCAGGTCAGTTGATCGCCAATGGCTTTGTGCAGCAAAGCTGCGACCACGGAAGAATCGACGCCGCCAGACAGGCCCAGCAGGACGTTGTCGGTACCGACCTGGGCGCGGATGCTGGCAATCGCGTCTTCAGCAATGTGCGACGGGGTCCACAGCGCTTCACAACCACAGATATCGAGGATGAAACGCGACAGGATGCGACCGCCCTGCTTGGTGTGGGTCACTTCCGGGTGGAACTGCACGCCGTAGTAGCCACGGGTATCGTCAGCCATGCCGGCGATAGGGCAGCTTGGTGTGCTGGCCAGGACGTGGAAGCCGTCCGGGATTTCGGTGACCTTGTCGCCGTGGCTCATCCAGACATCGAGGCCCAGGACGCCATCGGCATCGACATGGTCTTCGATGCCGTCGAGTATGCGGCTCTTGCCGACCACGTCGACACGGGCGTAACCGAACTCGCGCAGGTCCGAGCCTTCAACGCGGCCACCCAACTGCTCGGCCATGGTCTGCATGCCGTAGCAGATACCGAAGACCGGCACGCCCAGGTCGAACACGGCTTGCGGAGCACGCGGGCTGTTGGCTTCGTGGACGGACTCGGGGCCGCCAGCGAGGATGATCCCGCGTGGAGCGAATTCGCGAATCGCTTCATCGTCCATGTCGAACGGATGCAGTTCGCAGTACACACCGATTTCACGCACACGGCGGGCAATCAGTTGGGTGTATTGGGAGCCGAAATCGAGGATCAGGATACGGTGGGCGTGAATATCGAGGGCCATGGAAGGAGCTCTGATGAGCAGTTGCGAGCTTTAAGCTGCAAGCTGCAAGTTGTCGGAGTCGCGGTAGTTGCGTCA
This sequence comes from Pseudomonas cichorii, assembly GCF_018343775.1. NCBI lineage: Bacteria > Pseudomonadati > Pseudomonadota > Gammaproteobacteria > Pseudomonadales > Pseudomonadaceae > Pseudomonas > Pseudomonas cichorii. The sequence goes on along the minus strand of NZ_CP074349.1, from coordinate 1,283,548 downwards.
CCGCAACCACCGCTTGTAGCTTAAAGCTTGAAGCTATCGTCGGCCTTAGCCGACACGATAGTTAGGTGCTTCCTTGGTGATCTGCACGTCATGGACGTGGGACTCAGCCATGCCAGCGCCGGTGATGCGTACGAACTCGGGCTTGGTGCGCATTTCTTCGATATCGGCGCTACCGGTGTAGCCCATGGAAGAACGCAGGCCGCCCATCAGTTGATGGATGATGGCCGACAACGAACCCTTGTAGGCCACACGGCCTTCGATACCTTCCGGCACCAGCTTCTCGGCACCTGCGGACGAATCCTGGAAGTAACGGTCCGAAGAACCTTGCGCCTGGGACATGGCGCCCAGCGAGCCCATGCCGCGATAAGCCTTGTAGGAGCGGCCCTGGAACAGTTCGATTTCGCCCGGCGCTTCTTCAGTACCGGCAAACATCGACCCCATCATCACGCAGCTTGCGCCGGCAACGATGGCCTTGGACAGGTCACCCGAGAAACGGATGCCGCCGTCGGCGATCAGGGGAACGCCAGTGCCTTCAAGGGCAGCGGCAACGTTGGCGATGGCGCTGATTTGCGGTACGCCCACGCCTGCAACGATACGGGTGGTGCAGATCGAACCTGGGCCGATACCGACCTTGACCGCGTCAGCACCAGCCGCAGCCAGAGCCTTGGCCGCTTCGCCAGTGGCGATGTTGCCGCCGATGACCTGCACTTCAGGGAAGTTTTCCTTGACCCAGCGAACGCGGTCGATCACGCCTTTGGAGTGACCATGAGCGGTATCGACTACCACCACGTCAACACCGGCAGCTACCAGCGCCGAAACACGATCGCCAGTGTCCTTGCCAGTACCGACAGCAGCGCCGACACGCAGACGACCCTGGTCGTCCTTGCTCGCCAGCGGGTAGGCTTTGGCCTTTTCGATGTCCTTGACGGTCATCATGCCCTTGAGCGCGAACTTGGCGTCGACGATCAGGACCTTTTCAAGACGGTGCTTGTGCAGCAGATCGCGCACTTCGTTCTTGTCTGCGCCTTCGCGTACGGTGACCAGACGCTCTTTGGGCGTCATCACTTCGCGAACAGGGATATCCAGACGGTTTTCAAAGCGCACGTCACGGGAAGTCACGATGCCGACCAGGTCGCCATCATGCAGGACAGGTACACCGGAGATGTTGTGCAGGCGGGTCAGCTCGAACAGGTCACGTACCGTGGCGTCAGCCTCGATGGTGATCGGGTCCTTGACGACACCGGCCTCGAACTTCTTGACCTTGCGAACTTCAGCAGCCTGTTGTTCGATAGTCATGTTCTTGTGGATGATACCGATACCACCTTCCTGAGCCATGGCGATGGCCAGACGGGCTTCAGTGACGGTATCCATTGCAGCGGAAACCAAAGGGATATTCAGTTCAATGCCACGGGTCAAACGGGTTTTCAGACTGACTTCGTTAGGCAGTACCTCGGAATAACCGGGCACAAGGAGAATGTCGTCGAATGTTAGGGCTTCTTGACTGATACGCAGCATCGCGGGGGCTCCCGGGCGGGAAAATTGGAAGCGCGCCATTATACCTACACACCTGCGCAGGCTCAATGCAAACCTCAGCCTAATATCAAACGAACTTATAGTCGGACTTTGACGAAGGAAACCGGGCGATCCAGGCGTTCCGCGAAGTCGTCGAGGAAGCTCTGTGTGAAGGATGCATCGAGCCAGTTATTGAAGATGAAACCCAGGTTGGAGAAACCGCAGGCGTCCAGGAACAGAAAACCGTTGATATCGTCTTCATGGCGGCATTCGGGGCAGATGAAGTTATCGGTATGGCCGGGCATCCAGTCTTCCAGGCTATCGAACAGCGCCTCACCGATTTCCCGGCGGCACTCGGGGCAACCGGCCTCTTCGGCAAAATTGTTCAGCGGCGTGAAGATGCAGCGCCTGGTCACGATTTCCAGCCCGTTGACGACCTGCCCGAACGGCAAGGCGTCGGGGTGCTGCACCACCCTTTTCGCGCCCGGCGCAATGGCATAGGCCATTTTGTTGTAGGTTCGCCCGCAGGTGCTCAGTTCCGGCTCGACCACATTGAGCTTCACCAGCCAGCGCAGAATCAGGCGCGCCCGTGCCTCATGTCCGGGAAAACTGGAGATTTGCGGGACGATGATGCTCTGGGTGTTCATGGCAATGTGTCGCTGAAGGCTGATCGGGGGCGGCAGTTTAACAGGTCAGCCCGGAACGCCGCCCCATCAACCGGCAATGTAACGACCGATCAACGCCAGACCGCTGACCAGCACCAGCCAGGTTACCAGCCGCACAAAGGCTTCACGGGACAGTTTCGTCACCAGTGATCGACCGATCCATGAACCCAGCAACATCGCAGGCAACAGGCAGACCGCCAGAAGCAGCAAGGGCATTTCGGCATAGACCCCGGCCAGCAAGAACAGCCCGAGGCGCACGATAGTGCTGCAACTGATCAGGGCGCTTTGCGTGGCCCGCGCCTGCTCCTTGGAAGTCAGGCGACTGTTGAGATAGATCGCGTAGAGAAAACCGCCACTGCCAAACAAGGCACCGAACAAGCCACCGATCGTGCCCATGGGGATCGCCCAGCCCGCCGCCAGCTGGGTCGGTCGTACGTTGACTGCCAGGCTGTAAAGCGCATACGCCGTCACGAACAGCCCCATCATCAGGAGCAGTACATCGGACTTGAGATTGAGCAGAAACAGCACGCCCAAGGTGCAGCCCACCGCCATGCAAGGTAGCAGGCGAAGCAACTCCGAGCGGACCACCGATTGCCGGGAAGGCAGCAGGTTGCCGAAAGCCGCCAGGAAATCCAGCATCACCAGCAAGGGAATGATCCGCGACAGCGGCATGAAATGAATCAGGACAGGCCCGGCCACCAGCGCCGTACCGAAACCGGCGACGCCAAACACTATATAGGCCGCCATCACGGCCAGTTCGATCCACAGCAGATCCAACGGTGCAAAGCCCAACTGGTTGAACCATTCGACCGCCACACGACTCTCCCTGAATTGACCACGCGCTGCTTATATAGCTGCGCCACCCGAAAACCGCCAGTGGTGGTGGCCGGGCAAATCCCTTTATGATGCCGCCATGATTAAAGATCCCTTTGCAAGACTCGGCCTGGACCGGGAAGTCCTCACTGTCAGCCAGCTTAACGGCCGTGCACGGGTGTTGCTGGAAGATGTGTTCAGCAGCATCTGGGTCGAGGGCGAGATATCCAACCTGTCGCGCCCGGCCTCCGGCCATGTGTACTTCACGCTCAAGGACTCCGGCGCCCAGGTGCGTTGCGCCCTGTTTCGCCAGAGCGCGGCGCGTGTCCGGCAGGCGCTCAAGGATGGCTTGCAGGTCAAGGTTCGCGGCAAAGTCTCGCTGTTCGAGGGCCGCGGCGACTATCAGCTGATTCTTGATACCGTCGAACCGGCGGGCGATGGCGCATTGCGACTGGCTTTCGATGCCCTGAAAGCCAAGCTCAGCGACGAAGGCCTGTTCAGCGCCGAACGCAAGGTCGCGCTGCCGCTGCACCCGCAACGTATCGGCATTATCAGCTCGCCTACAGGCGCGGTGATCCGCGACATCATCAGCGTGTTCCGCCGTCGTGCGCCGCAAGTCGAGCTGACCCTGATTCCGACGGCGGTCCAGGGCCGCGAAGCGATTGCGCAGATTGTCCGGGCACTCAAGCTGGCCGACTCCAGAGGCTTCGATGCCTTGATCCTCGCCCGAGGCGGCGGTTCGCTGGAAGACCTGTGGTGCTTCAACGAAGAAGCCGTGGCCCGAGCCATCGATGCCTGCGTGACCCCGATTGTCAGTGCGGTCGGGCATGAAACCGATGTTTCCATCAGCGACTTCGTGGCCGATGTGCGGGCGCCTACGCCCTCTGCCGCTGCGGAATTGCTGGCACCGGACTCCAGCGACCTGCATCGCCGGGTAGAAAACCTCAATCGCCGTCTGATCAGCCGCATGCAGGATCGACTCATGCGTGAGCGCTTGCGTCTGGACGGTATTTCCCGCCGCCTGCGCCATCCCGGTGAACGCCTGCGCCAGCAAGCCCAGCGCCTGGATGACCTGGACATGCGCCTGCGCCGCGCCTTCGAACAAGGCATGCATAAGCAGAAGGTGCGCCTGGCGCACATGGAAAGCCGTCTCGCCGCCCAGCATCCGGGACGCACCCTGGCCTTCCTGCGCCAGCGGCTGGATGTTCTGGCCGAACGCCTGCCACGCGCCATGCGCGAGCAGATCAAGACCCGAAAACTACAATTGCAAAGCCAGATTCAGACACTTCATGTCGTAAGTCCGCTGGCAACACTGGGCCGTGGCTACAGTATCCTGCTCGACGAACGCGGCAATGCCATCCGCAACGCCGCGCAAACACGACCCGGCCAGCGCCTTACGGCCAGACTGGGCGAAGGCGAATTGCAAGTGCGCGTCGAGGATAACCACCTGACGCCCGTGACCCTCTCTCTTCTGGACTGACCTATCGATGCTACGTTTTATCGCACCGCTGCTCGCCCTCCTCTTGTGCCTTCCCGCCCATGCCGACAGCTACATCACTCGCGCTCTCAACAAGCCGGTGCCCGGCGGTGTCGCAGTGATTGATCTGGGCACCAGCAACCAGCCGCCTAAAGCCACCTTCCAGGGCAAACCGGTACTGGTGGTCAAGGAACAAGGTACTCGCTGGCTGGCCATTGTCGGCCTGCCGTTGACGATCAAGCCCGGCACGCAACAACTGGCATCGGGTGGTCGCAACCTGAGTTTTACGGTGGGCAGCAAAAAGTACCCGGAACAGCACATCACCCTGCAGAACAAGCGTCAGGTCAACCCGAACCCCGAGGACACCAAACGCATCAACAGTGAAACGCCAAAACTGCTGGGTGGCTATGCGGTATTCAGCCCTGGTACGCCAAGCAACCTGATCCTCGACAAACCGGTAAACGGGCCGCTGTCGAGCAAGTTTGGTGTGCGTCGCTTCTTCAATGGCGAAGAGCGCAATCCCCACTCAGGCCTGGATTTCGCGGTCCCGACAGGCACACCGATCAAATCCCCGGCGGCTGGCAAGGTCATCCTGACCGGTAATTTCTTCTTCAATGGCAACACGGTGTATGTCGATCACGGTCAGGGCTTTATCAGCATGTTCTGTCACTTGTCGAAGATCGACGTGAAAACCGGCGATCAGGTGCCACGAGGCGGCTTGCTCGGCAAAGTCGGTTCTACCGGCCGCGCCACCGGCCCACACCTGCACTGGAACGTCAGCCTGAACGATGCGCGGGTAGACCCGGCGATATTCATTGGCGCGTTTCAGCCGTAATCTCCTTTCGTGAATGAATTCGCTCCACACAAACCACGTGGAAACGAATTCATTCACGAAGGTGTTTGCACACGTTTTTCAACTCGCACAATAACCAAGCAATAAACGCCTTTAAACAGCGATAAAAACTCGCCACGAACCGAAATTCGAGAACTTATCTCAATTTTTTCCAGGTGCTTGCCAACTTTCACCTCAATGGTTACGGTTGGCCTCATGAAAACTGCTCAAACCCTCATTCTGTTGCGCCAACATCGGTGTCTGCGCCTGGTCAGTTCCCGACTGCCAGGCTAGATTGCGGTGCCTCGCCCCTGTCTTGCGCGTCAATGGCTGGCCGCCTCTTTTCGGCCTATTCCGTACAAAGGACTTATCAAATGACCATGCTCAAAGATCCATCGAAGAAGTACCGTGCGTTTCCGACCATCGACCTGCCCGATCGTACCTGGCCTTCCAAAGCCATTACCTCGGCGCCGATCTGGTGCAGTTCAGACCTGCGCGACGGTAACCAATCGCTGATCGAGCCAATGGATTCGGTCAAGAAACTGCGTTTCTGGAAAACGCTGGTCAAGGTCGGCGTCAAGGAAATCGAAGCGTCGTTCCCGGCTGCCTCGCAAACCGACTTCGACTTCGTGCGCACCCTGATCGAAGACGGCCATATCCCGGATGACACCACCATTCAGGTGCTGACCCAGGCCCGTGAAGATCTGATCGCCCGTACTTTTGAATCCCTGCGCGGCGCGAAAAAGGCCATTGTTCACCTGTACAACGCCACCAGCCCTTCCTTCCGCCGCATTGTCTTCAACCAGGACAAGGCCGGCGTGAAAGAAATTGCCGTGAACGCCGCCAAGCTGTTCGTCAAATACGCCGCCCAACAGCCGGAAACCCAGTGGACCTTTGAGTACTCGCCAGAGACCTTCAGCGCCACCGAACTGGAGTTCGCCAAGGAAGTCTGTGATGCCGTGATCGAGGTCTGGAACCCGACGCCTGAGAACAAGGTGATCCTCAACCTGCCGGCTACCGTGGAAGTTGCGACCCCGAACGTCTACGCCGACCAGATCGAGTGGTTCGGTCGCAACATCACCCGCCGTGACAGCGTTCTCATCAGCCTGCACACCCACAACGACCGTGGCACTGGCGTTGCCGCCACCGAACTGGGTCTGATGGCCGGTGCAGACCGTGTCGAAGGCTGCCTGTTCGGCAACGGCGAGCGTACCGGCAACGTGGACCTGGTCACCGTCGCCTTGAACCTCTACACCCAGGGCATCAATCCTGGCCTGGACTTTTCGGACATCGACGGCGTGCGCAAGGTCGTTGAAGAGTGTAACCAGATTCCGGTTCACCCACGCGCTCCTTATGTCGGCGACCTGGTTCACACCGCGTTCTCCGGCTCGCACCAGGACGCTATCCGCAAGGGCTTCGCCCAGCAGAAAGACGACGCTCTGTGGGAAGTGCCTTACCTGCCAATCGACCCGGCCGATATCGGTCGCAGCTACGAGGCAGTGATTCGCGTCAACAGCCAATCGGGCAAAGGCGGCATCACTTACCTGCTGGAACAGGAATACGGCATCTCCCTGCCACGTCGCATGCAGATCGAGTTCAGCCAGGTGGTTCAGGGCGAGACCGACCGTCTGGGCCTGGAAATGACTGCCGAGCAGATCCACTCACTGCTGCGCCGCGAGTACCTGCAAGCCAACACGCCTTACGCCCTGATCAGCCACAAGCTGCAGGAAGAAAACGGCAACAGCTCGGTGGATGCAGAAGTGCATGTCGACGGCGAAACCCAGCACTGGCGCGGTAAGGGCAAAGGCGCTCTGGAAGCACTGGTTGCCGGCCTGCCGGTCAACGTGGAAATCATGGACTACAACGAGCACGCCATCGGCTCCGGCACCACGGCCAAGGCCGCTGCCTACATCGAACTGCGCGTGAACGGTGACCGTGCCGTGCATGGCGTGGGTATCGACGAGAACATCACCACTGCCAGCTTCCGTGCATTATTCAGTGCCCTGAACCGCTCCCTGAGCCAGGCACAAGCCAAGGCTGCCTGAGTCGGAATAGCGAGGATGACGGACGCCCGTTCGTCATCCTCCAACAGGCTCTAACACGGGCTTTTCGATCTAAAACCCTCGTTTCAGAATCCGCATAACCATGCGCATATTCGGCATAATCTTTTCATTTATGCTGTGGTAGCATGCTGCCTTTAATGGATTTGGCCTGCTGATAGCACCTTTTTCAGCTACCGGCGCCAGGTTCAACTTGCCTGTTTGAAGCTGCACCCTTTCCCAAAAGCCACGATGACTATTGCATTGATTTTCGGACGAAAAGAATGCACGGGCAGACCAACCGTGCATTGAAAAAACCATCGGCCTCGGTAACGCTGAGCTGATCCAATCACATTTGGAGCGATTATGCCTAAGGCTTCCCATCAAGATCTGCGCCGCAACTTTCGCGCACTCACCTCTTCAGATTCCTGCTATCACACAGCCTCGGTCTTCGATCCAATGTCTGCGCGCATCGCAGCCGACCTGGGCTTTGAAGTGGGTATCCTCGGCGGCTCGGTTGCATCCCTGCAAGTACTGGCAGCGCCCGACTTCGCACTGATCACCCTGAGCGAATTCGTCGAGCAGGCCACTCGCATCGGCCGCGTCGCAGAGCTTCCGTTCATCGCCGATGCCGACCACGGTTATGGCAACGCGCTCAATGTCATGCGCACCGTCATCGAACTCGAGCGTGCAGGCGTTGCGGCGCTGACCATCGAAGACACTCTGCTGCCCGCCCAGTTTGGCCGCAAGTCCACCGACCTGATTTCCACCGCAGAAGGCGTCGGCAAGATCCGCGCAGCGCTGGAAGCCCGTGTCGATCCGGAACTGTCGATCTTTGCCCGCACCAATGCCGCGATCATTCCCGTGCAGGAAGCAATCAGCCGGATTCAGCAGTATCAGAGTGCAGGCGCCGACGGCATTACCATCGTAGGCGTGCGGGACTTCGAGCACCTTGAACAGATCTCGGAAGGTGTGACCATTCCCCTGATGCTGGTCACTTACGGAAATCCTGCGCTGCATGACAACAAGCGTCTTGCAGAGATGGGCGTCAGGATCTGTGTACACGGCCATGCGGCCTATTTCGCATCGATCAAGGCAACCTATGACTGCCTGAGAGAACAGCGCCAGATTCTGAGCAGCACCAGCGACATGAACGCGACTGAACTTACCCACACTTACACACAGCCTGAAGACTATGTTGAGTGGGCCAAGAAGTTCATGAATGTGAACGAGTAAGTACGCCGTACTTATCGACTGAAGCGATGAAAAAAAGCCTCCGTAAAAGGAGGCTTTTTTGCAATCAGGCAGTGGTCTTGACGCCACCGCTGGTTGTCAGTTGCAGCAATGTGCCTTGCAGAGTCTGTATGGTTGAGGAGGTCTGGGCGATCTGCCCTTGAATGGCCAGAATACGCGCAGCCTTTTCATCTTCCGAACCTTTGCTGTTCTGAGCGGCAGCCAACTGAGCCTGCTGCTGAACCAGTTGTTTTTGAGCCTGCTTGATCTGCTCTTTGATTTTTTCGATGGTTTCTTCGACACCCGCTCTAGCGGAAGCACCGCCTGCACCACCCGCCGCAGCACTACCACCAGCCTTGGCACCGTCAAGCGAAACACTTACACCACTTTTTTCCGTGCTGTCGGTTGCGGTCGTGGTCGCGGTGTCTGCGTCCTTGTTTTTGACGGTCAGCGACAGCGCGCTTGAATAGGCACTCAGCGATGAAGTATTGATAGTAGTCATGACGAACTCCTGGTTGTATGCGAAAGCTATCGACACATTTACACACAACTTGAATGAATCATTGTATCTCGAATGTATCGGCGTCCAGATTGGCCGGGAAGCGCGTGCGGTAGTCCCGCAGCGCCGCAGCATTCAGGGTTGCCTTAAAGACGCCATCCCCCTCACCGATATCGACGAGGCTGTCACCCTGAAAATCCAGCACCTGGCTATCACCTGTGTACGTAAAACCTTTGCCATCGTTGCCGACCCGGTTGACCGCCGCGACGTAACACAGGTTTTCGATGGCTCTGGCCGGTAGCAGACGATTCCAGTGCAGGCGACGAGCGCCGGGCCAGTTCGCGGTATAGAGCAACAGGTCGGTGTCCTGAGCATCACGGCTCCAGACCGGGAAGCGCAGGTCGTAGCAAATCAATGGCCGAATGCGCCAGCCGTTCAACTCGAACATCACCTGACGCTCACCAGGGCTGTAGTGCTCGTGCTCACCGGCCATGCGAAACAGGTGACGCTTGTCGTAATACAACAACTCGCCATCGGGGCGCGCCCACAACAGCCGGTTGCGATGATTGCCCTCGGCATCACGAATGATCACGCTGCCGGTAATCACTGCCTGGATACGCTTGGCCTGCTCCAGCAGCCACTGGGATGTCGGACCGCCTTCGGGTTCCGCCAGGGTTTCGGAGTCCATGGAAAACCCGGTGGTGAACATTTCCGGCAGGATCACCAGATCGACGTCTTTCACCTGTTCCAGCAAGCCGCTGAAGTGATCGAGATTGGCCTGCCGGTCATGCCAGACCAGAGTGGTCTGGATCAAGGCCAGGTTAAGGTCCTGCAACTGACTCAAATCGCGCATAGTTTTTCCGCTGCCTGAAGCAACGTCTCCTCTCGCTTGGCAAAGCACAGGCGTATCAGGCGCTGGCCTTCAGGCGGCGTTTGGTAGAAGACCGATACCGGAATGCTGGCCACACCGTGTTCACGGGTCATCCACAACGACATGTCGACATCGTTGAGGTCCGGACGGATCTGAGAGTAATCCACCAACTGGAAATATGTACCACCCACCCGCTCGAAACTGAAGCGCGAAGACGCTAGCTGGTCGCAGAAGAAATCACGCTTGGCCTGATAGAACGCCGGCAGTTCTTCTACATGCTCGGGATGCGCCGCCATGAAATCAGCCAGCGCCCACTGCAACGGTGTAACGCCACAGAAGCTCACGTATTGATGAACCTTGCGCAGCTCGGCGGACAAGGCCGGTGGCGCAACCACATAGCCGGTCTTCCAGCCGGTCACGTGGTAGGTCTTGCCGAACGAGCTGACCACAAAGGCGCGCTGATACAGCTCTTCATGGGCCAGTACGCTGACATGCTGGACGCCATCGAACACCAGATGCTCGTACACCTCGTCGCTGACCAGATAAATGTCGCGATTGGCAATAAGAGCAGCCAACTGGTCCAGTTCGGCACGACTGATCAAGGCACCGCTGGGGTTGTGCGGGCTATTGAGGATGATCATGCGCGTGCGCGGGCTCAAGGCATCGCCCAGCTTCTGCCAGTCGATGGAGAAGTCGCCCAGCCCGAGCTGCACATGCACGCAACGGCCACCGGCCAGTTCCACGGCAGGCTCGTAGCTGTCGTAGCAAGGATCGAAAACGATCACTTCATCGCCGGGACGAATGACGGCCTGGACGGCGCAGAAGATGGCCTGGGTCGCGCCCGGCGTGATGGTGACTTCGCTGTCCGGGTTGACCTCGCGCCCGTAACTGCGGGCGATCTTGGCTGCAACCTGCTGGCGCAGGGCTGGCAGGCCGGTCATCGGTGAATACTGGTTGTGGCCTTGAGCGACGTGAAGGCTCAAGGCATCGCGCAGGGCCTGTGGCCCGTCGAAATCGGGAAAGCCCTGGGACAGATTGATCGCGCCGGTTTCGGCGGCGAGCTGGGACATGACGGTGAAGATGGTGGTGCCAACATTAGGCAACTTGCTGTCGATCATTAGGGCCCTTCCCTGCAATACCCCCGGCATCACGGTGGCACGGGTCAGGCAGGATAGCCCATCAGGCGCGCATAAAAAAAGGCACCGTGCAGACTGACTGCAGGGTGCCTTTTCAGGAGAAAGACTCAGCGCTTGTCGCGGCGCTTCTTGTCTGCCTTCTTGTGGTGCGACATCAAACGACGCTTCTTGTTGACCTGGCGGTCGGTGAGCGTGTTCTTGTTGCCTTCGTACGGGTTCTCGCCGCCCTTGAACTCGATACGGATCGGCGTACCAACCAGTTTCAGAACACGGCGATAGGTGTTTTCCAGGTAACGGACATAGGACTTCGGTACTTTCTCGACCTGGTTACCGTGGATCACGATCAGTGGCGGGTTGGCACCACCCAGGTGGGCATAACGCAGCTTGATACGGCGGCTGCCGACCATTGGCGGCGCGTGCTCGCTGACGGCGTCTTCAAGAATCTGGGTCAGGCGGCTGGTTGGCCAGCGGGTGACGGCAGACTTGAAGGAGTTCTGAACCGACTGATACAGGTTACCCACGCCCGTGCCGTGCAAGGCAGAGATGAAGTGGATGTCGGCAAAGTCGACGAAGAACAGCCGGCGCTCCAGCTCGGTCTTCACGTAGTCGCGCTCGCCCGGCGTCATGCCATCCCACTTGTTCAGTGCGATGACGATTGCGCGCCCAGACTCAAGTGCGAAGCCCAGCAGGTTGAGGTCGTGATCGACCACACCTTCGCGGGCATCCATCACGAAGATCACAACGTTGGCGTCCTTGATGGCCTGCAACGTCTTGACCACGGAGAACTTCTCGACTTCCTCGTGGATCTTGCCGCGCTTGCGCACACCCGCGGTGTCGATCAGCGTGTACTTCTCTTCGTTACGCTCGAACGGAATGTAGATACTGTCGCGCGTAGTGCCCGGCTGGTCATAGACGATAACCCGGTCTTCACCGAGCATGCGGTTGACCAGGGTCGACTTGCCGACGTTGGGACGACCGATGATGGCGATCTTGATGCCGTCTTTTTCGCTCGGGCCAGGAATGCGCTTGGCTTCCTCACCTTCAGCGACGTCCTCGACCTCACCTTCTTCGATCTCGTCTTCGTCCTTGGGGAAATCCTTCAGGGCGATTTCCAGCATCTGGGAAATGCCGCGACCATGAGCACCGGCAACCGGGATCGCATCGCCCAGGCCCATCGGGCTGAACTCGGCACGCGCCAGGTTTTCATCGATGTTGTCGATCTTGTTGGCAACCACGTAAGAACGCTTGTTGCGCTTGCGCAGGTGCTCGCCGATCATCTGGTCAGCCGCGGTGTAACCCGCCTTGGCATCCACCAGGAACAACACGACATCGGCTTCTTCGATAGCCAGCAGCGACTGCTCGGCCATCTTTTCGTCCATGCCATGCTCGTCGCCGGAAATACCACCGGTGTCGATCAGGATATAAGAGCGCCCCTGCCACTTCGCCTCTCCGTATTGGCGATCACGGGTCAGACCGGACAGATCGCCGACAATGGCGTCGCGGGTCCTGGTCAGGCGGTTGAACATGGTGGATTTGCCGACGTTCGGTCGACCCACCAGGGCAATTACGGGAACCATGCGGCTCTCCACTTCGTTATTTCAGAAAATACAAAAGCCGCTGCAGGGCAGCGGCCGGAGTTCGGAGCAGCGCCCGCAGGCGCCGCAGCCTTGCCGAAGCAAGGTCGTCCGGGGCCTTGGCCCCGGACATGGACAATCATCACTTGATGGTCAGAGCTTCCAGCTTGCCGCTGTTACCAAACACATAAATCATGTCACCAACCACCAGCGGACGCGCACGAAGACCATCGCTGTCGATACGCTCACGCCCTACGAAACGGCCATCTACCTGGCTCAACAGGTGCAGATAACCTTCCAGGTCGCCAACCGCTACATAGCTGGAAAACACTTCCGGCGCGCCCAGTTGACGGCGAGCCAGCGATTCGTTGCTCCACAGTGCAGTGGAAGAACGCTCGTCGATACCTTCGACGGTGCCGGAGGCCAGGGTCGCGTAAACGCTACCAAAGCCCTGAGCTACGCCCGAGTAGCTGGAAGCATCACGCTGCCAGAGCACACGACCGCTTTCCAGATCCAGACCGGCAACCCGGCCCTGATAACTGGCAACGTACAGAGTACCACCCGACAGCAGCAGGCCACCGTCGATGTCGACAACACGATCCAGCTCGGAACGGCCTTGCGGAATGGCAACACGCTGCTCCCAGACCGGTACGCCGTTGCTGATATCCAGCGCCACGACCTTGCCGGTGGACAGACCGGCAACAGCCAGTCGGTTGGTGACCAGCGGTGCGCCAGTACCACGCAGGGTCAGTACCGCAGGAGTGCTTTCGTAGATCCAGCGCTGGGAACCTGTGACAGCGTCCAGACCGATCACACGGTCATCCTGAGTCTGAACCACGACTACATCGCCGTTGTTCGCAGGTGGCGCCAACACTTCGCTGGTCACACGGGCACGCCATTTCTCTTCACCGGAAGAAGCGTCAAGAGCAACGATCTCGCCTTTTTCAGTACCGATGGTGACCAGACCATAGGCCACACCGACAGCACCGGAAACAGGCAGTTCGAGATCTTTCTTCCAGATCACGTCACCGTTCATGCGATCCAGGGACATGATGACCCCGGTCACGTCCGAAGCGTAGATGCGGTCGCCATCGATAGCCGGAACCAGCATGTTGTAGGTTTTGCCCTGACCGTCACCGATCGAGCGGCTCCACTGCTTTTGCAGGACCACTTCTTCTTTGAAGTCGGTCAGCTCGGCAGGAGGCAATTCCTTTTTACTGTTGCTGCTGCAACCCGCGGCCAGAATGGCCAGAGCCAGCAATGCTGCATGTTTCCAACGAATCACGTCACGCATCCCCTTTCGCCAGATCGTCGAGCTTCATTTGCAGGCCACCCACCGCAGCGTCTTCAGACAGAGCGGACTTGGCCTTTTGGTATGCAGCATGCGCCTCGTCGGTACGACCCAGTTGCACCAGCAGGTCACCCTTGAGTTCTTCACGGCTGGCCAGGAACGCCTTGTCGGCATCGCCAGCAAGCAGTTTCAGTGCATCATCAGCCTTGTTCTGCGCAGCCAGCACACGAGCAAGACGCTGACGAGCGATTTCACCCAGCGTCACGCTGGCCGGCTTGTCGGCTACGGTTTTCAGTTCTGCCGCGGCATCGTCGAGCTTGCCGGCATCGACTGCAACCTTGGCGACGAACAGGCTACCGAACTGGGCATAGGCAGTGCCACCAAATTCGCTCTTGAGCTTGCCAGCGATTTCCGCAACGCGGGCGGTATCGGCCTGGCCGCTTGGCGTCAGCGAAGTTTCCAGCAGTTGCTGATAAAGCATCGAGGCGCCTTGCGACTGCTTGCTGTTGTAGTTCTGCCATGTGTACCAGCCAAAGACCACAACCAACGCCAGCAGACCGCCAGTTACCAGGGGTTTGCCGTTGCGCTGCCACCAGTCCTTCATTACCGCCAGCTCTTCATCTTCGGTACGCGACACCCCAATACTCCTATTCGCTAAATCGGCTGTTAATCAGCTTCAACCCTGCACGACGCAGGAGGCCAGGTGCTCGGACAGAGCATCCCAGGCAATATTTTGTTGTTCGCCCTGACCGCGCAGAGGCTTGACGCCTATCTCCTGGCGGGCAAGTTCTTCATCGCCAAGGATCAGCGCATACAGCGCACCGCTCTTGTCGGCCTTCTTGAACTGGCTCTTGAAGCTGCCAGCACCGGCGTTGACCTGCAAACGCAGATTCGGCAACTGGTCACGCACACGCTCGGTGAGGGTCAGTGCAGCCAGCTCGGCCGCTTCGCCGAAGGCGCACAGGTAGACATCCACCTGACGCGAGATTTCTTCCGGGACCTTTTCAAGGGTTTCCAGCAGCAGCACCAGACGCTCGATGCCCATGGCGAAACCGACGCCCGCCGTAGGCTTGCCGCCCATCTGCTCGACCAGACCGTCGTAACGGCCACCGGCGCATACGGTTCCCTGGGCACCCAGTTGATCGGTGACCCACTCGAACACGGTCTTGCTGTAGTAATCCAGGCCACGCACCAGCTTGGGGTTGATGACGTACGGAATGCCAGCAGCATCCAGACGCGCCTTGAGGCCTTCGAAGTGGACACGCGACTCTTCGTCCAGGTAATCCGCCAGCTTCGGCGCATCGACCAGCACGGCCTGGGTGTCAGGATGCTTGGTGTCCAGAACCCGCAGCGGGTTGGTCTTGAGGCGACGCTGGCTGTCTTCGTCCAGTTGATCCAGACGCGCCGACAGGAACTCCACCAGTGCATCACGATAACGCGCACGGGCTTCGCTGGTGCCCAGGCTGTTGAGTTCGAGCTTGACGGCATTGCGGATGCCAAGCAGGCCCCACAGGCGCCAGGTCAGGACAATCAGCTCGGCATCGATATCGGGACCGTCGAGGTTGAAGACTTCGACACCGATCTGGTGAAACTGGCGATAACGGCCTTTCTGAGGACGCTCGTGGCGGAACATCGGGCCGATGTACCACAGTTTCTGCACCTGACCGCCACCGGTAATCCCGTGTTCGAGTACCGCACGCACGCAAGCGGCAGTGCCTTCCGGGCGCAGGGTCAGGGAGTCACCGTTGCGGTCGGCAAAGGTGTACATCTCTTTTTCGACGATATCGGTGACTTCGCCGATGGAACGCTTGAACAGGTCGGTGAACTCGACGATTGGCATGCGAATCTGCCGATAACCGTAGTTATCCAGCAAACGCGCAACAGTGCCTTCAAAGTGACGCCACAGCGGGGTCTGCTCGGGCAGGATGTCGTTCATGCCACGAATGGCTTGCAGAGACTTACTCACAAAAAATCCTTAGCAATCTTGATTAGCCACGCACGATGACGGATGCGTCGGCTTCAGCTTTTTCGGCCGCTTTCTCGCGAATCAAGCGTTCAAGCTCGTTCACAAGATTGTCGTTGGTCAGTTTCTGCGCAGGCTTGCCGTCGATGTAGATCAGGTTCGGCGTACCGCCCGTGAGGCCGATATGCGCCTCCTTGGCTTCACCAGGACCGTTGACCACACACCCGATGACCGCAACGTCCAGCGGCACCAGCAAATCTTCGAGACGCCCTTCCAGCTCGTTCATGGTCTTGACCACATCGAAGTTCTGCCGCGAGCAGCTCGGGCAGGCGATGAAGTTGATGCCACGGGAACGAAGGCGCAAGGACTTGAGAATGTCGTAGCCGACTTTCACTTCTTCAACCGGATCAGCGGCCAACGAGATGCGGATAGTATCGCCAATCCCTTCGGCGAGCAGCATACCGAGGCCGACAGCGGATTTCACCGTGCCTGAGCGTAAACCGCCCGCTTCAGTGATACCCAGGTGCAACGGCTGGACAATCTGCTTGGCCAGCAGGCGATAGGCTGCGACGGCCATGAACACGTCCGAAGCCTTGACGCTGACCTTGAAGTCATGGAAATCCAGACGATCCAGATGTTCCACATGACGCAGGGCCGACTCGACCAGCGCCTCGGGGGTCGGCTCGCCATATTTCTTCTGCAGGTCTTTTTCCAGGGAACCGGCGTTGACGCCGATACGGATCGGAATACCACGATCACGGGCGGCATCGACCACCGCACGCACACGGTCTTCGCGACCGATGTTGCCGGGGTTGATGCGCAGGCAGTCGACACCCAGCTCGGCTACGCGCAGCGCGATCCGGTAGTCGAAATGAATATCGGCGACCAGTGGCACCTTGACCAGTTGCTTGATCCGGCCAAACGCCTCGGCCGCATCCATATCGGGAACCGAAACCCGCACGATATCGACGCCAGCCGCTTCAAGACGG
This sequence comes from Pseudomonas cichorii, assembly GCF_018343775.1. NCBI lineage: Bacteria > Pseudomonadati > Pseudomonadota > Gammaproteobacteria > Pseudomonadales > Pseudomonadaceae > Pseudomonas > Pseudomonas cichorii. Next base: position 1,266,654 of record NZ_CP074349.1, on the reverse strand, counting down.
TTGATCTGGGCAACAGTGGCCGCGACATCGTTGGTGTCGCTGTTGGTCATGCTCTGGACAGCGATCGGCGCATCACCGCCGACCGGAACGGAGCCGACCCATATCTTGCGGGATTCGCGACGCTTGATTGGAGATTCGCCGTGCATGACTTATTGCCCTAGTTTCAGGCGAGCAGTTTCGCCGCTGGTAAAGGGAGCTACGTCTACAGGCTCACCGTTATAACTGACCTGCGCACCACGAGCGTAACCAAGACGCAGGGTCAAAGGCGGCCTGCCAGTGACGTCCAGACTATCACCCTTGCGCTTGAGGCCGCTCATCAAAACCTTGCCATTGCCATCGGTGACCTGAGTCCAGCAATCGGCGGTAAATTGCAGCTTGATCTGGCCCGAACCTGCAGGGATCGGTGCAGATTCGACGGGCTCGGCAGGCGTAGAAGGCACGGCAGGCGCAACCGGCGCGACAGACGGAGTGTGCGTCGCGGCAACGGCAGGTGCAGTAGGCGCTGGAGCCGCTGCCGGAGCGGTCGGTGCAGCAGCCGGCGCAGTCACAACCGGAGCAGGTGCCACAGGTGCAGTGGCAGGCACTTCGGTCGGAGCGCTCGGGGTCAGAGGCAGTGGCGACTCATTGCCAGCCTTGCTGCTTTCGGCAGCGGCCTGCTCCTCTGACTCGTCCAGTGGATGAATCTGGGTGGTGCCATCAGCGCTTTCGACCTCGACATGCTCCATGCTCAGGCCGGTCTGATCCTTGCCACGCATGGACGTCTGATCCTGCCACCAGAAAAAGCCGCCACCGACAAGAACCATCAGCAATAACAGGCTGACGATGCGCAGGATATTGTGGGAAAGGCGCACAGGCTCTTCGATACGGCCCAGCGCATGGACAGAACTGCCCTTGCCATCGGTGCCGGTGTACTGATCGAACTGATCGACCAGCGCGGCCTGATCCAGCTCCAGCAGTTTGGCGTAGGCACGCACATACCCACGGGCGAAGGTATGCCCGGGTAGCTTGTCAAAATTCCCGTTCTCGAGATGAGTCAGGGAAGACACGGTGAGGTTCAGCCTCAAAGCCACATCTGGCAGCGACCAGTTTTTGCTCTCACGGGCCTGACGCAAGGTCTCACCAGGGTTAGAGCGAGTGGTTGCTACAACTTCGGGATGCGCCGCTTTCATCATTGCTCCGACAGGTATTGCTGATATTCCGGCGTACCGGGATAGAGTCTTTTGAGTTGCAGGCCAAAACTGGCCGCCTTGTTACGGTCGTCATAGACCTTGGCCAATCGAATGCCGAGCAGCAGGCTACGCGCATTCTGCTCGCTGAGTTGGCTGAAACGGTCGTAGTAGTCACGCGACGGCACATAATGCCCGTCTTCGTAAGACAACTCAGCCATTTCCAGCAAGGAACGTGGCTGTTGACGGTCAAGACGCAGTGCCTTGGTGAAATGCTCGCGAGCTTCCTCGCGCTTGTTCAGCTTCAGGGCGGTCATGCCCAGGCTTTCAAAGACCCGTGACCGCTCAGGATACAGGTTGTCTGCGGCAGCCTGCTGGAAACGTTCGTAAGCTTCCTGGTAGCGCTTCTGCTCGTAAAGGAAACTGCCGTAGTTATTGACGATTCGAGCATCGTTGTTGCTTGAAGACAATGCCTTGCGAAAGTGCTGGTCAGCCAGTTCAGGCTCCATCTCGGCCTGGAACACCAGCGCCAGCGCGGCATTGGCGTCAGGGTCGGAACTGTCGAGTTCCAGCGCCTTCTTCAGCGGTACCTTGGCGCGCTCGGTCTGACCCTGCTGGAAATAACCCAGCCCGAGCTGCACGTATGCCTTGCGAGCTTCATCACGCCCTTGCGGTGTCTTGAGTGGATCGACATGCCCTGTCGAAACGCACCCTACCAGCAACATAACAAAGCATGACAACAGCAAGGCACGCACAGACATGGAGTCCCTCTCGGTCAGTTTCGAGCGCCAGCGTTTGGAGCCGCATCGGCCTCGGCATTGAGCTCACGCACTGCAATATAGCGTTCACTGCGGCGCGTGCGGTCCATCACCTGCCCGACCAACTGGCCGCAAGCAGCATCGATGTCCTCGCCACGCGTGGTACGCACAGTGACGTTATAGCCAGCCTGATGCAACAGATCCTGGAAACGACGGATCGCATTGTTGCTCGGACGCTCGTAACCGGAATGCGGGAACGGGTTGAACGGGATCAGGTTGATCTTGCAAGGGGTGTCCTTGAGCAGCTCGATCATCTCGATGGCGTGCTCGACCTTGTCGTTGACGTCCTTGAGCAGGGTGTACTCGATCGTCAGCACGCGCTTCTCGCCCAGACTGGACATGTAGCGGCGGCAGGAGTCGAGCAGGACGCTCAGGGGATACTTCTTGTTCAGCGGCACCAACTGGTTGCGCAGTGCGTCGTTGGGCGCATGCAGCGAAAGGGCCAGCGAGACGTCGATGTGCTTGGACAGCTCGTCGATCATCGGTACCACGCCAGACGTGGACAACGTCACGCGGCGCTTGGAAATGCCATACCCCAGGTCATCCATCATCAGATGCATGGCGGCAATGACATTATCGAAGTTCAGCAGTGGCTCACCCATGCCCATCATCACCACGTTGGTGATGGCACGGTCGACGGTTGCCGGGACACTGCCAAAGGATTTGTTGGCAATCCAGACCTGGCCGATCACTTCGGCGGCGGTCAGGTTGCTGTTGAAGCCTTGTTTGCCGGTGGAGCAGAAACTGCAATCCAGGGCACAGCCCGCCTGGGACGAAACACACAAGGTGCCGCGCTTGCCCTGGGGGATATAAACGGTTTCGACGCAGCTGCCGGACTCTACGCGCACCACCCATTTACGGGTGCCATCGCTGGAGATGTCCTCGCTGACGACTTCAGGACCTCGTATTTCGGAACAGGCCTTGAGCTTTTCGCGCAATGCCTTGCTGACGTTGGTCATGGCGTCGAAATCATCGACGCCAAAGTGGTGAATCCACTTCATGACCTGACCGGCACGGAAGCGCTTCTCCCCGATAGAGTCGAAGAATTTCTCCATTTCCTGCTGAGTAAGGCCCAGGAGGTTGGTTTTACCAGTCGTTGCAATCATGAATTCACCCTTCACTCGTCAGTCGGCAGGACTTAGCGAGCGGTTACTTCTGTAGCTGCGAAAAAGTACGAGATTTCGCGAGCGGCAGCAGCTTCGGAGTCCGAGCCGTGAACAGCGTTGGCGTCGATGGAATCAGCGAAGTCAGCGCGGATGGTGCCTGGAGCAGCTTCTTTAGGGTTGGTAGCGCCCATCAGCTCACGGTTCAGAGCGATAGCGTTCTCGCCTTCCAGAACCTGAACAACGACAGGACCGGAGATCATGAAAGCAACCAGGTCGCCGAAGAAACCACGAGCGCTGTGCTCAGCGTAGAAACCTTCAGCTTCAGCCTTGGACAGTTGCTTCAGCTTGGAAGCAACAACGCGCAGACCGGCTTTTTCGAAACGAGTGGTGATCTCGCCGATTACGTTTTTAGCAACGGCGTCAGGCTTGATGATGGAGAAAGTACGTTGAACAGCCATGTGAAACTCCAGAAACAATGATTAAAGCGAAAAATTAAACCCGCGAATTATACGCGGGTTCTGGTGTATTGCCTAACTGCTTGCGTTACAGGTTCAGTCAGCTTCTTCGATCCAGGCCGCCTGAATGGCTTCCAGGACCTTTTCCCCGCCACGATTGAGCTCGTCGTCGAACCCTGGCAGCTCGGCTACCCAGTTGCGAAGATCGACGAAATTCACATAGCGCGGATCGACATCAGGCCTGGTTTCAGACAACTGAATCGCGATTTCCAGCACATCGACCCATTTGAGACTCATGAGCGTTCCTTGAATCAATGCGGCGCTTCGGCAGCATGGTTGAGCGAATACTTCGGAATTTCAACGGTGAGGTCTTCATTTCCGACGATTGCCTGACAGGACAGGCGCGAATGCACTTCCAGCCCCCAGGCCTTGTCCAGCATATCTTCTTCCAGCTCATCCGCCTCGTTCAGCGAGTTGAAACCCTCGCGAATGATGCAGTGACACGTCGTGCAGGCACAGACGCCGCCGCACGCACTCTCGATCTCGATATGGTTATCGTGAGCGATTTCAAGAATAGACGTACCGGGCTCCACCTCTACAACCAACCCGTCCGGGCAATGCTCGGCATGGGGCAGAAAAATCACCTGCGGCATCAGTTATTCCTCAATATCATTCAGGTTGCGCCCCGCGAGTGCGGCTTTCACCGTCGAATTCATGCGTCGGGCAGCAAATGCATCGGTCACCTGCGACAGACGCCGGGTCTGCTGCTCGATGGCCGGACCATCGGTGCCTTGCATCAATTCACGCAATTCTGTCAGTTGCAGATCGATCACCATCCGCTCTTCGGCATCGAGCAGACGATCGCCATCGACTTCAAGCGCGGCCTCGACCGCCTCGACAAGGCGTCGGGCGTCAACCTGCTGTTCACGCAGTACCCGGGCGACCTTGTCGTCACCGGCGTACTCGAACGAATCCTTGAGCATCCGGGTAATCTCGCCATCCGTCAGGCCATAGGACGGCTTGACCTGAATGCTCGACTCGATCCCCGAGCCCAGTTCACGGGCAGACACGCTGAGCAGACCATCCGCATCCACCTGGAAGGTGACACGAATTTTCGCAGCACCGGCCACCATCGGCGGAATACCGCGCAGCTCGAAGCGAGCCAGAGAGCGGCAGTCGCTGATCAGCTCACGCTCGCCCTGCAGGACATGAATCATCATGGCCGACTGGCCATCCTTGTACGTGGTGAAATCCTGAGCGCGGGCCACGGGAATGGTGGTGTTGCGCGGAATCACCTTCTCCATCAGGCCGCCCATGGTTTCAAGCCCAAGGGAAAGCGGAATCACGTCCAGCAATAACAGGGCTTCGCCATCTGTCTTGTTGCCAGCCAGGGTATCGGCCTGGACCGCAGCGCCAATAGCAACCACCTGATCAGGATCGATCTGGGTCAACGGCTGGCGACCGAACAGCTCGGCCACGGCTTCGCGAACACGCGGCACACGGGTCGAACCACCGACCATGACCACGGCTTCGACTTCTTCAATCTCGACGTTTGAATCACGCACCGCACGACGGCAAGCCTTGAGGCTGCGAGCAACCATCGGCTCAATCAGCGCATTGAAAGCATCACGCGTCAGCACGCCACGCCAGTCGCCGTGAGCCACTTCGACCGATTCAGCATCGGTCAGGGCTTCTTTCGCCGCACAGGCGGTCTGCAACAGGCTGCGCTGCACGGAAGGATCAAGGCTGGCGGACAGGCCGGCATCAGCAACAATCCAGCTGGCAATCGCGTGGTCGAAATCATCGCCACCCAATGCAGTATCGCCACCAGTGGCCAGCACTTCAAAGACACCGCCGGTCAGGCGCAGAATGGAAATATCGAACGTACCGCCGCCCAGGTCGTAAATGGCGACTACGCCTTCGGCTTTCTGGTCCAGACCATAGGCAACCGCAGCAGCCGTCGGCTCGTTGAGCAGGCGCAGCACATTGAGGCCGGCCAGTCTGGCGGCATCCTTGGTGGCCTGGCGCTGGGCATCGTCGAAATAGGCCGGCACGGTAATGACCGCCCCCACCAGATCGCCACCCAACGTAGCTTCGGCACGCTGACGCAGCACCTTGAGAATATCCGCCGACACTTCCACCGGGCTTTTCGGCCCCTGAATGGTGTCAATGAACGGCATGTGCGACTCACCCTCGACAAAGCGGTAAGGCAATTGCTCGCCCAGTTGCTTCACGTCACTGAGGCCGCGCCCCATGAGACGCTTGACCGACAGCACGGTATTGAACGGATCGACAGAGGCAGCCGCCTTGGCCGACAGCCCGACCTCGACGCGATCGGCGTGATAGCGCACCGCAGACGGCAGAATGACCTGCCCGTCGGCATCGGCAAGGGGCTCGGAAAGGCCGCTGCGCAATGCAGCCACCAGCGAATTGGTAGTGCCCAGGTCAATACCGACAGCCAGACGACGCTGGTGCGGTTTAGGACTTTGCCCGGGTTCAGCGATCTGCAGTAAGGCCATGCTTTTCTGAATAATCACAGGCGTGCGGCCGGGGCGGCACGGGGTTAATCGTCGAGGCGCTCTTCCAGCTGGCGCACTTCGTAGGAAAGCTTGTCGAGGAACTGCATACGCCGCATCAGCCGTTCGGCGTGCTCGCGCTGTGCAGCATCGTCCCAACAGGCGGCGAAGCTTTCGTTCAGTTCATCCTGAGCGCTTTTGAGGCGGCGCTTGAAGACCGCGACACCCGCCAGATCAGCCTCATCCTGCAGATCCTCCAGCTCTTCGCGCCATTGCATCTGCTGCAGAAGAAAATCAGGATCGTGGACAGTGACTTCCAGCGGCACCTCATCGCCTTTCATGACCAACAGGTAACGCGCTCGTTTCGGGGCGCTCTTGAGGGTCTGATAGGCCTCGTTGAGGCGGGCGGAATGCTCAAGCGCCAGACGCTGCTCACGCTCGTCGGCGTCAGCAAAACGGTCTGGATGTACGCTGCGCGCCAGCTCACGATAGCGCGTCGCCAACTGGTCGAGATCAAGACGAAAATCGGGCTTGAGGTCGAACAGGGCGAAGTGACAAGGAGTACCCACGGATAAAAGCCTCAGACGTTGAAGCTTTCGCCGCAGCCGCACTCACCGCGCGAATTGGGGTTATTGAACTTGAAGCCTTCGTTCAAACCTTCACGGACGAAATCGAGTTCGGTGCCGTCGAGGTAGACCAGGCTTTTCGGGTCGATAATCACCTTGACGCCATGCAGCTCGAACACGCTGTCCTCGGTACCCGCCTCGTCGACGAACTCGAGTACATAGGCAAGCCCTGAACAGCCTGTGGTGCGAACCCCAAGACGAATGCCATCACCTTTGCCGCGTCCGTCGAGGGAACGACGTACGTGGTTAGCGGCAGCTTCTGTCATGCTGATAGCCATCGGAACTCCTTTCTTGTCGCCAGCTTTCTCTGAAAAGACCGCTTCTTACAGCAAGCCTTTCTTCTGCTTGTAGTCACGGACGGCAGCCTTGATGGCGTCTTCCGCGAGTACCGAGCAGTGAATCTTTACCGGAGGCAGAGCAAGCTCTTCAGCCAGCTGAGTGTTCTTGATGGTCTCTGCTTCATCCAGAGTCTTGCCCTTCATCCACTCGGTCGCCAGGGAGCTGGAAGCGATGGCGGAGCCGCAGCCGTAAGTCTTGAACTTGGCGTCTTCGATGACACCTTGCTCGTTGACCTTGATCTGCAGACGCATCACGTCGCCGCACGCAGGAGCGCCGACCATGCCGGTGCCAACATCAGGATCTTCCGCGTTCATCTTGCCAACGTTGCGCGGGTTCTCGTAGTGGTCGATGACCTTTTCGCTGTAAGCCATGATTATGTTCCTCTCACATCAGGGAGTCGCTCTACAGGCCGGTCAACGGGGTTGCTCCCGGCCTGTGTGGCGGCGACTTTAAATTAGTGCGCCGCCCACTCGATCTTGGAGATATCGACGCCATCTTTGAACATGTCCCACAGCGGCGAAAGAGCGCGCAGCTTGGTAACAGCCTCGCAGACTTTCTGCGCGGCGTAGTCAATCTCTTCTTCAGTCGTGAAGCGACCAAAAGTGAAGCGTATCGAGCTATGTGCCAGTTCGTCATTACGACCAAGGGCGCGTAGCACGTACGAAGGTTCAAGCGATGCCGACGTACAGGCCGAACCGGACGAAACCGCCAGATCCTTGAGCGCCATGATCAGCGACTCGCCTTCGACATAGTTGAAGCTCAGGTTCAGGTTGTGCGGTACGCGAGCAGTCAGGCTGCCATTGACGTACAACTCTTCCAGATCTTCGACCTGCTTGAAGAAGCGGTCGCTCAGGGCCTTGATGCGAACGTTCTCGCTCGCCATCTCTTCCTTGGCGATACGGAAAGCTTCACCCATGCCGACGATCTGATGAGTCGCCAACGTGCCGGAACGCATGCCACGCTCGTGACCGCCACCGTGCATGGTCGCTTCGAGGCGAACACGCGGCTTGCGGCTCACGTACAGCGCGCCGATACCCTTTGGACCGTAGGTCTTGTGGGCCGAGAACGACATAAGGTCAACCTTGAGGCTGGCCAGATCGATTTCAACCTTTCCGGTGGACTGAGCGCCATCGACATGGAACAACACGCCACGCGAACGGGTCAGTTCACCGATGGCAGCGATGTCGTTGATGGTGCCGATCTCGTTGTTCACATGCATGATCGAAACCAGGATGGTGTCGTCGCGCAGGGCAGCTTCGATCATTGCAGATGTGATCAGGCCGTCTTCGCCCGGCTCGATGTAGGTCACTTCAAAACCTTCACGCTCCAGTTGGCGCGTGGTGTCGAGAACGGCTTTGTGCTCGACCTTGGAGGTGATGATGTGCTTGCCCTTGGTGGCGTAGAAATGCGCTACACCCTTGATGGCCAGGTTGTCGGACTCGGTGGCACCGGAGGTCCAGACGATTTCGCGTGGATCGGCGTTGACCAGATCCGCGACCTGACGGCGGGCGTTTTCAACGGCCTCTTCGGCTTTCCAGCCAAATACGTGGGAGCGGGAAGCCGGGTTACCGAAGTTTCCGTCAACCAGCAGGCAATCCATCATTTTCTGCGCTACGCGCGGATCGACCGGCGTGGTCGCAGAGTAATCGAGGTAAATCGGCAACTTCATTGAATCTCTCCTATCAGGCAGGCGCACCGCTCATTCATCTGCGTTCATTCGACGGCGGACGTTTCAATCTTTCCCAGCTGCGACGCATTGTTATTACTGCGGCGCATGTCCTGGCGCTGGGCGACTTCCTGCACCTCACGGCGAGTGACAAGATCCGCCAAGCTGATACCGCTTAAAAATTCATGAATCTGCTGGCTGAGGTCGCACCACAGGTGGTGGGTCAGGCAGGTATCACCGGCATGGCAATCACCCAGGCCCTGGCAACGAGTGGCATCGACCGACTCATTGACCGCATCGACAACCTGAGCAACCTGAATGCCCTGCATGTCGCGGGACAACTGGTAACCACCACCAGGACCACGCACGCTCGAGACCAGATTGCTGCGGCGCAGCTTGGCGAACAATTGCTCAAGGTAAGACAGGGAAATGCCTTGCCGCTCAGAGATATCGGCCAGAGACACTGGCCCGTGCTGCGCATGCAATGCCAGGTCAAGCATTGCTGTTACAGCGTATCGGCCTTTTGTAGTCAGTCGCATGGCGTGTACCGCGGAGGTTCGGAATAGGAGCGAGTATGCTATTCCCGAGTATTTAAGTCAACTATTAGACCTAGTGAAATAGTCGGGATTAGCCAAAATAGCGGGCGGTATCATAGCAAAGGCGCGTCGTATTGACACGCCTCCATATTCAGCAAGCCTTAGCCGACCTTCTCTTCACTCTTGTACTTCACGCAATCGAAAACCTCGTCATGCAGCTTGGGCAGCTCCTTGGCGCAGTAATCACTGCCAAGACGCCCCAGAGCGCCGCCCATGTCTTCCAGGCGGGCATCCACAGCTTGCAGGTGATCGAGCAACTGGCCAATGGCCCGGGCAACCGGGTCCGGCATGTCGGCACTGACACCATAGGCGTCGAACCCCAACTTCTCGGCCATCGCCTTGCGCCGTGCTTCTGCTTCGTCATCTGATTTAACAATGATGCGCCCCGGAATCCCCACCGCCGTCGCACCCGCCGGTACAGCCTTGGTGACTACTGCGTTGGAGCCGATCTTGGCACCCGCGCCCACCGTGAACGGCCCAAGCACCTTGGCACCCGCTCCGACCACGACGCCATCCTCAAGAGTCGGGTGACGCTTGCCTGCATTCCAGCTGGTGCCACCCAGCGTCACACCCTGATAGAGCGTGACATCGTTGCCGATCTCGGCCGTTTCGCCGATCACGATACCCATGCCGTGATCGATGAAAAAACGACGACCGATGCGCGCACCGGGGTGTATCTCAATACCGGTCATCCAGCGCCCGAAGTTGGACACCATCCGCGCCAGCCACTTCCAGCCATGGCGCCACAGAATATGCGCCAGCCGGTGCAGCCAGATGGCATGCATGCCCGGGTAGCAGGTCAGCACATCAAAAGCGTTACGCGCAGCCGGATCACGATGAAAAACACTTTGGATATCTTCGCGCAGACGTTCAAACATCATTGATCCTTCCGCTTATAAGGTTCACCGCGAGCCACTTTCTGGGTCTCGGTGAGGATGCCACGCAGAATGCTCAGCTCGGAGCGTTCCACCTCGCTACGACCATACAGGCGACGCAGCCGCGCCATCAGATGACGGGGCTTCTCGGGATCAAGAAAGGCGATGTCCACCAGCGCCGCTTCCAGATGACCATAGAAGCCCTCCATCTCATCCATGGTCGCCAGCTCGGCATTACGCGCCGCTGCGACTGGAGCTGTCGTCGACTCCTGCGCAGCCAGCCAGGACATGCGCACTTCGTAGGCCAGTACCTGAACCGCAGCCGCCAGATTGAGCGAACTGAATGCAGGGTCCGACGGGATATGGACGTGGTAATGACAACGCTGCAGCTCTTCGTTGGTCAGGCCGGCATGCTCGCGACCGAAGACCAGCGCAACCTCGGCGCCCTGCCCGGCCTGCTCGACGACCTTCACGCCAGACTCACGCGGGTCGAGCATTGGCCAGGGAAGACTGCGATCACGAGCACTGGTGCCCAGCACCAGACTGCAACCCACCAGCGCTTCTTCAAGGGTCGCAACGACCTGCGCACCTTCAAGAATATCGCCAGCACCCGACGCTCGCGCATCAGCCTCGGGAGACGGGAACACACGCGGCTCGACCAGTACCAGGCGCGAAAGCCCCATGTTTTTCATGGCACGCGCAGCCCCACCGATATTTCCGGGATGGGTAGTGCCGACCAGGACAACACGAATGTTCTGCAGCAAAGCGAGCGCTCACCGACAAAATTAAGGGGTGCAAATCTTACAGAACCTGCCTCATTAACGCCATGAACCTTACAGAGGCGCAGCCACGGAAAATCGTAAAACCTGATCGGGACGACAATGCCGGGGCTGGAAATAATTCGACTTAACCCATAGAATACCCGGCTCTCTTTAACAACCTTAGGTGAATTGTCCATGCAGCCCATGCTGAATATCGCGCTGCGCGCCGCCCGCAGCGCCAGCGAATTGATTTTCCGCTCCATCGAGCGCTTGGATACCATCAAGGTTGACGAAAAAGAAGCCAAAGACTACGTCACGGAAATCGACCGTGCCGCCGAGCAGAGCATCATCACCGCCCTGCGCAAGGCTTACCCTACCCACGGCATCCTCGGCGAAGAAAGCGGCCTGCACGCAGGCAGCGGCGAAGGCGCAGATTACCTGTGGATCATCGACCCGCTGGACGGCACCACCAACTTCGTTCGTGGCATCCCCCATTTCGCCGTCAGCATCGCCTGCAAATACCGCGGTCGCCTTGAGCACGCCGTTGTTCTCGACCCGGTTCGCCAGGAAGAATTCACCGCCAGCCGTGGCCGTGGCGCAGCACTGAACGGTCGTCGTCTGCGCGTCAGCCAGCGCAAGAGCCTTGAAGGCGCCCTGCTGGGTACCGGCTTCCCGTTCCGCGACGAGCAAATGGACGGCCTGGAAAACTACCTGGGCATGTTCCGCAGCCTGGTCGGCCAGACCGCCGGCATCCGCCGCGCAGGCGCTGCCAGCCTGGACCTGGCCTATGTTGCAGCCGGTCGCTTCGATGCATTCTGGGAATCAGGCCTGTCCGAGTGGGACATGGCAGCGGGCGCACTGCTGATTCAGGAAGCAGGCGGCCTGGTCAGCGACTTCACAGGCGGTCACGACTTCCTGGAGAAAGGCCACATCGTTGCCGGCAACACCAAATGCTTCAAGGCAGTCCTGACTGCCATCGCTCCACACCTGCCGCCTTCGCTGAAACGCTGAATGGCAGATGTAAAAAAACCGGCTTTCGCCGGTTTTTTTATGCCTGCTGAGCGTAGGAGCGAATTCATTCGAGAATAAGCCCGACTACTCCCACATCACGGCTTATTGAGCAGCCTGACTCAGAATCAGCTGACCATTCTTGTCCACAGGGATCTGACTACCCGGGTCATTGGCCATACGGACCTGCCCAACCTTCTCGTTCAACTTGTACTTCACGTTGTAGCCCACGACCTTGTCACTGATATCGTTGACGGTATTGCAACGCGTTTCAGTCGTGGTGTAGGTATCGCGGTTCTGCATGCCTTCCTGAACCTTGTTACCCGCATAACCACCGCCTACCGCACCGGCGACCGTGGCAATCTTCTTGCCGTTACCGCCGCCAACCTGGTTACCGAGCAAGCCACCCGCCACAGCACCGATCACGCTACCCACGATCTGATGCTCGTCCTTGACCGGAGCACGATGGGTAACGGCTACATCCTTGCAGACCTCACGAGGGGTCTTGATTTGTTCCTTGATCGGCTCGACGGCCAACACATCTGCATACTCTGGGCCGCCCTTGACCAGGCTGTAGGTGGCAACAGCGCCACCAGCGGTAACGACAGCAGCACCCAACACAGCACCAACAAGCAGAGACTTGTTCACTTTGAACCTCCTGACCTACGGACGCGTAGATTCTTTCCTACGCACTGCCAAGCCTTGGAGCATAAAAAAAGGCGCGAGTTCCGAACTCGCGCCTTTTCATTTCTTCATTTTTAGCGGGGCATCAAGGCAAATCATCCGCCTTCTCGGTGACAACCGGAGGAATCAGATCCTCGGTGGTCAGGTTCAGCCAGATCAGCATCACGTTGGCGATGTAGATCGACGAGTAAGTACCCGCCAGAACACCGATGAACAACGCGATGGAGAAGCCTTCCAGGCTGTCGCCACCGAACGCCCACAACGCAATGATTGCCAGCAGCGTCGAGACCGAAGTCGCAATGGTGCGCAGCAATGTCTGGGTGGTGGAGATGTTGATGTTCTCGATCAGCGAAGCCTTGCGCAGCAGGCGGAAGTTTTCACGTACACGGTCGAACACGACAATGGTGTCGTTGAGCGAGTAACCGATGATCGCCAGCACCGCCGCCAGAACCGTCAGATCGAACGTGATCTGGAAGAACGACAGGATGCCCATGGTCACGACCACGTCGTGAATCAGGGAAATGATCGCACCGACCGCAAACTTCCACTGGAAGCGGAACGCCAGATAGATCAGAACGCCACCCAGGGCCAGCAACATGCCGATACCGCCCTGGTCACGCAGCTCTTCACCGACCTGCGGGCCGACGAACTCGACACGCTTGACGGTCGCCGGGTTATCGGCACCCGCCTTGCGCAGCGCATCGGCTACCTGAGTACCCAGTTGCGGGTCTTCACCCGGCATGCGCACCAGCAAGTCGGTGGTCGCGCCGAAGCTCTGCACCACGGCCTCGTGGAAACCGGCCGAAGCCAGCTCCTCACGCACCTTGCCCAAATCAGCAGGACGCTCGTAGGTCAGCTCGATCAGCGTACCGCCGGTGAAGTCCAGACCGAAGTTAAGCCCTTTATGGAACCAGCTGAACAGCGCCAGTGCAGTAAGGAGCATGGTAACGGCGAACGCGACATTGCGAACGCCCATGAAGTTGATGGTACGTAACATGGCAGCCCCTTAAATCCACAACTTCTTGAAGTCACGACCGCCGTAGATCAGGTTGACCATTGCGCGGGTCACCATGATGGCCGTGAACATCGAGGTAAAGATCCCGAGCGACATGGTCACCGCAAACCCTTTGACGGGGCCGGTGCCCATCGCAAAGAGAATGCCGCCGACCAGCAGCGTCGTCAGGTTGGCGTCGAGGATCGCCGTGTAGGCACGATCGAAACCTTCGTTGATTGCACGCTGCACGCTCATGCCATTGGCAATTTCCTCACGAATACGCGAGAAGATCAGCACGTTGGCATCCACCGCCATACCCATGGTCAGAACGATACCGGCAATACCCGGCAGGGTCAGCGTTGCACCCAGCAGAGACATCAGCGCCAGCAGCATGACCATGTTGAAGGCCAGAGCGACCGTCGCGATCAGACCGAAGAAGCGGTAGATCGCCATGATGAACAGCGAAACGAACAGCATGCCCCACAGGGAAGCATCGATACCCTTGGTGATGTTGTCGGCACCCAGGCTCGGGCCGATGGTGCGCTCTTCAGCGAAGTACATCGGTGCCGCCAGACCACCGGCGCGCAGCAACAACGCCAGCTCGGAGGACTCACCCTGGCCGTTCAGACCGGTAATCCGGAACTGGCTGCCCAGTGGCGACTGGATGGTCGCCAGGCTGATGATCTTCTTGTCTTCCTTGAAAGTCTGCACCGGCACGTCTTTCTCAACGCCATCGACCATCTGCTTCACATAGGTCGTGACCGGACGCTGCTCGATGAAGATCACCGCCATGCTGCGACCCACGTTGCTGCGGGTTGCGCGGCTCATCAGCTCGCCACCATGACCATCGAGGTTGATGTTCACCTGTGGACGGCCGTGCTCGTCGAAGCTCGCCTTGGCGTCAGTCACCTGGTCGCCGGTAATGATCAGACCACGCTCGACCGCTGCTGCCGGACGTCCGCCTTCGCGGAACTCGAACATCTCGGTCGTGCCTTTGGAGTCATCAGGACCTGCGCCCAGACGGAACTCCAGGTTGGCTGTCTTGCCGAGAATACGCTTGGCTTCGGCAGTGTCCTGCACGCCCGGCAACTCAACCACGATACGGTTGGCGCCCTGGCGCTGAACCAGAGGTTCGGCAACACCCAGCTCGTTGACCCGGTTACGTACGGTGGTCAAGTTCTGCTTGATGGAGTAATCGCGAATTTCAGCCAGCTTGACGGCTGTCAGCGCCAGACGCAGAACGGGAATACCGTTCAACTCGGCAGGCGTGATATCGAAATCGGTGAAGGTCTTGCGGACCAGGGCACGGGCCTGTTCACGCTCGGCATCGTCGGTGAAACCCAACTGAATGACGTTGTTGACCTGTGGAAGGCTGCGATAACGCACCTTTTCCTTACGCAACAGGGTTTTGACTTCGCCTTCATAGACTTTCAGGCGAGCATCGATGGCCTTGTCCATGTCCACTTCCAGCAGGAAGTGCACACCACCGGAAAGGTCCAGACCCAGCTTCATCGGGCTTGCGCCCAGGTTACGCAACCATGTCGGGGTAGTACGGGCCAGGTTGAGTGCGACGACATAGTCATCACCCAACGCCTTGCGCACCACATCCTTGGCTGGCAACTGATCTTCCTGCTTGCTCAGACGCAACAAACCGCCCTTGCCATTCTCAGCCAGAGAAGAGGCCTTGACCGCGATACCGGCATCGGCAAGCGCCTTGCCTGCACGGTCCAGATCCGCCTGACTGACCTGCAACGCAGTACTCGCGCCACTGATCTGGATAGCCGAGTCGTCAGGGTAGAGATTGGGTGCGGAATAAATGAAACCGACCACCAGCACCGCCAGGATCAGTACGTATTTCCACAGAGGGTATTTGTTCAGCATCACGCCGCCCGCTTAGAACGCGGGGCGCCTTGCGCGCCCCGTCGATTGGTAAAAATGGTACTCAGATCGCTTTCAGGGTGCCCTTTGGCAGAGTGGCAGCGATAGCGCCCTTCTGGATCTTCAGCTCAACAGTGTCGGAAACCTCGATCACCACGAAGTCATCGGTCACCTTGTTGATCTTGCCAGCGATACCACCCGTAGTAACGACTTCATCGCCCTTCTGCAGGTTGCTGAGCAGGTTTTTCTGCTCCTTGGCGCGCTTGGCCTGTGGACGCCAGATCATCAGATAGAAGATGACCAGGAAGCCGACCAGGAAGATCCACTCAAAGCCGGTGCCCGCAGGACCGGCAGCCGGTGCAGCAGCATCCGCGAAAGCGGGAGAGATGAAAAAGCTCATTTAGCGCTCCAATTGCATAATTAGTATAAGAAACACGAAAAATCGGTTCTGTTTCAGCCAAGCGGCGGCGTTGGAAGGCCGCGTTTGGCATAGAAGGCATCGACGAAGGCGGCCAATGTACCTTGTTGAATAGCCTCGCGCAAACCAGCCATAAGCAGCTGGTAATGCCGCAAATTGTGGATCGTATTGAGCATGCTCCCCAACATTTCGCCGCACTTGTCCAGGTGATGCAGATAAGCGCGGGAGAAGTTCTTGCAGGTGTAGCAGTCACAGGTCGGATCCAGCGGCGAATCGTCATGGCGATGGAACGCATTACGAATCTTCAGAACACCGGTATCGATGAACAGATGGCCGTTGCGGGCATTGCGGGTCGGCATCACGCAGTCGAACATGTCGACTCCGCGGCGCACACCCTCAACCAGATCCTCGGGCTTGCCTACCCCCATAAGGTAACGAGGTTTGTCTGCTGGCATCTGGCCCGGCAGATAATCCAGCACCTTGATCATCTCGTGCTTGGGCTCGCCCACCGACAGACCGCCAATGGCCAGGCCATCGAAACCGATCTGGTCCAGCTCTTCGAGCGAGCGCATGCGCAGATTTTCATGCATGCCGCCCTGCACGATGCCGAACAGCGCCGCCGTGCTCTCGCCATGGGCGACTTTCGAGCGCTTGGCCCAGCGCAGCGACAGCTCCATGGAAACCCGTGCGACGTCTTCATCAGCCGGGTACGGCGTGCATTCGTCGAAGATCATCACGATGTCCGAGCCCAGGTCACGCTGGACCTGCATCGACTCTTCCGGCCCCATGAACACCTTGGCCCCATCGACCGGGGAAGCGAAGGTCACACCCTCCTCCTTGATCTTGCGCATGGCACCCAGGCTGAACACCTGGAAACCACCGGAGTCGGTCAGGATCGGTCCTTTCCACTGCATGAAATCGTGCAGGTCGCCGTGGCCCTTGATGACCTCGGTGCCCGGACGCAGCCACAGGTGGAAAGTGTTACCCAGAATGATCTGCGCGCCGGTCGCCTCGATATCCCGAGGCAGCATGCCCTTGACCGTGCCATAAGTGCCCACCGGCATGAACGCCGGGGTTTCCACCACGCCACGAGGGAAGGTCAGGCGACCGCGACGAGCCTTGCCGTCAGTGGCCAGCAGCTCGAAAGACATACGACAGGTGCGACTCATGCTTGATCCTCTGAGGCCGATTCCTGCGGAGCAGTCGGCGCGGGATTGCGGGTGATGAACATCGCATCACCGTAACTGAAGAAGCGGTACCCATGCTCGATGGCCGCCGCATAGGCCGCCATGGTTTCGGGATAACCGGCGAACGCCGAAACCAGCATCAACAGCGTGGATTCAGGCAAATGGAAATTGGTCACCAGCGCATCGACCACATGAAACGGCCGCCCTGGATAAATGAAGATATCGGTGTCGCCACTGAAGGGTTTCAGCACGCCATCACGCGCCGCGCTTTCCAGCGAACGCACGCTGGTGGTCCCGACCGCAATCACCCGCCCGCCCCGCGCACGGCACGCGGCCACGGCATCGACGACTTCCTGGCTGACTTCCAGCCACTCGTTGTGCATGTGGTGATCTTCGATGCGGTCTACACGCACCGGCTGAAAGGTGCCAGCGCCCACGTGCAGGGTCACAAAGGCCGTCTCGACGCCCTTGGCGGCAATCGCCTCCAGCAGCGGCTCGTCGAAATGCAGACCTGCCGTCGGCGCAGCCACCGCACCAGCACGCTCGGCATAGACCGTCTGATAACGCTCGCGGTCAGCGCCTTCGTCCGGGCGATCTATATAAGGAGGCAACGGCATATGCCCGACGCGGTCCAGCAGCGGCAGCACTTCCTCGGCGAAACGCAGCTCGAAGAGCGTGTCGTGGCGCGCCACCATCTCGGCCTCGCCACCGCCATCGATCAGGATCGACGAACCCGGCTTGGGCGACTTGCTCGACCGCACATGCGCCAGCACCCGATGACTGTCGAGCACCCGCTCGACCAGAATCTCCAGCTTGCCGCCGGACGCCTTCTGCCCGAACAGACGTGCGGGAATCACACGGGTGTTGTTGAAGATCATCAGATCGCCAGAGCGCAAATGCTCAAGCAAATCAGTGAATTGACGATGCGCCAGCGCGCCGCTCACCCCGTCCAGGGTCAACAGACGACTACTGCGCCGCTCGGCCAGCGGGTGGCGAGCAATCAGGGAATCAGGAAGATCGAAGGTAAAGTCAGCAACGCGCATGATGGTGTTCGATTAGCAGGGCCGGGGAGTTTATCCGGTTTGGAGGGATTAGTAAAAAACCTGCAAAAAACCTTGTTGACCAATGATATGCGCATCCCTATACTTCGCCGCCATTGAGCCCTGATGGCGGAATTGGTAGACGCGGCGGATTCAAAATCCGTTTTCGAAAGGAGTGGGAGTTCGAGTCTCCCTCGGGGCACCATATAGCAAGACACTCAAGCGGTTGCAGAGCTTGGGTTTGAAAGAAACCGGCCACTAAGCCGGTTTTTTTGTGCCTGGATTTTGTTGGTTGCTGAGCCTGGAGCCCGCTTACAGGCGACAACTATCGTCGTGCCAATGAAAGAAAGTAGCTACCTGAGTAGGAGAGAATTCATTCGCGAGACGGCATTCCAGACAATACATATTCCTTGAATGTACCGGCCTCTCCCTCCGACATTGCAGATCCCGATGCCGATCATTTGAGGCACACGCAAGCTTGCAGGAGGCAGCTTGCTGGCGAAAAAGGCCTGAAACCGACAGATATTCTGCGTCTGTACGTGAAGTCGCCAGCAAGCTGCCTCCCATAAATTAATTCATGACCTTAATTGATTGGCAGTAACCTATAGAAAGCTTGTCCGCGACACTCATAGTAGTCCTCCCAATGAAATACACTGTCCACACGAAAGTCGTGGGTAAATCTCATCGGGTCAGCAACCCTTAACTGCTACCATTTTTGCAGACCGAAAGACCTATCGATAAACCATTGTTGACTCGGAGACGGCGATGAACCATAGCCATCTCCGAAAAAGTAGATTTAAATATAAAGCTTTGTAAAACCAAACTCCCACGACCAACCACCAAGGCCTACAGCACAAAAAACCGCAGACTGAAAAATAAAAAAATGCTTATAACATATACGACTACCACTACTCATTATGGAATTACGCGCCTAACTCCTACGCCCCACGAAGCGACCAATTTACTCACACGCATCCACTCTTCATCGGCCGTTTTATTTAACGACTCATATAGTTTATGCGGTGACATTTCCTTCATTTTTTGCACACTATTCTGTAGCAGAGACTCCCCCAAAGGAGCACATATCCATACTTCATCGTCACAACCATTAAACTCCGACCAATAGTCACTATTAAACTCAAGATCCGATTGACGAGCTGTCGAAACTCTCAAACCAAATTTATGATCTGGATAAGGACGATAACGGTGATACTTGGAGGATGAATATAACAAGCAAGGTGTTTGTGCACGAGGAACTAGATCCCTGACAACATTTACAGGCAATATATTTTCAATCTCATGGCACCCTAAAATCTCCAGATGATAAGCAAGATTCAAACCTAATTTTTCGTGTCGAAATCTTTTCGCAGTACTACCCTTAGGCCCTTTAGGATGCTTTAAATCACTATCAATTACGCACAACAAAAACCTTCCTTGCGATACTAGGTCTTTAAAAAGATCATAAGTAGTACTTCCACCCCCCGGCCTAAAATCCAAAACAACACCAAATGCGGAAAGCAGCTTATTCCCTACCAAATGTAAAGCAGCACCACACTCCAACGCACTTGCATCAAGTAAGTTCTCAGTAATCAATATAGATGGCTGCAACATTCGAGTATCTAAAAAATAGTTAAACCCGACATTCAACCTCCCCTCACCAAGCTCCATCCGCGCCCCATCATCAAACTCAACAACAACATGAAAATCAAACTGCCTCTCTATTCTGCGAGTCTCAATGACAGTACTCTTCAAACTAAACAAAACTCGCTTCGAGTATGAACTAAGCTGCGGAACATCTTGCAACGCTTCTACAACCTCAATAGGAGCCCACAAAACATGCTTTCCCTCTCCATGCGCCGATAAAATATTATCCAGCGCTCTAACCTTCGAGTCAAAACTGGTCGAAAAATCGATTACTGCGTCAATAATAAATATCATTTTTTACGCCGATAGAAAGCCAGCAGGCCAGTCGATAAGATAACCTTCATCATCGAAGCCAGAAAAAGACACTAAAGTTTTTCCATTCTTCTCCTTTTCAAACAAGGTAATATTAATATCACTTTCATCCATAACATTACTACGTACGCTTTTTCCTAATGCGTCGATCAAATGCTTGCTGTGAGTCTCAATAACAAAGTTAAAGCTCTTTGAATCAGCGAGCGATGCAACCTTAGCAATTGCCAGGCCAAACTTATATTGCAAATCTGGATGCAAATGCAGTTCAGGCTGTTCAATAACTATCGTCCTTGATTTATTTTTCTTCAGCCTAACCCCCTTACCCTTATCAACTAGCTCCAACCAGATAGAAACAATCACAGGAAGAATCTGAGAATAACCAAACCCCATATCACTAACATTATGAAACTTATCATCATGCTCCTCTTTTATTTGGATAGCATAATGAAGACCAGTAGTTACCAGCTCAATTTTAAAACCAAAATTTGAGAACATCCAGTCGCTTAACTCTCGCTTTTTCCTTGCATCAAGAGAGTTAATTACCATAGGCAGGTTAGCACCCGTATGGTCAATTTCTGCAATTTGTAAATCTTGATACCTGTAAAATCGCTCTGCAGAAGCCCTAAGAGGACCTAGATATCGAACACCGCCAAAGAAGTTTTTAAACAGGTCATCAGCCCCCCCCCAAAATGAATGAATATGCTGAGCCAATATATAATTAAAACACACCTTGGTAATATACTGCGCATTCTCATCCAACTTCTTCAAGAAGAATTTATCCGAAGAAAACGCCTCTTTAATGTGCCCATAAAGATCGGCACCATAAGAGAAAGGAATTGTGGAAATCTGCTCCCTCATCTTACGCTCCTGTTTAGCCTTGTGATGATATTTAGATAAAAACTTAATCATTTTATTCACAGGCTCCACATGCATAGTATCAACAATAACTTTGCGCTTGCCTTGATTCTTTATGGTCACCTCTCGTATATCTCGAACCACACGAGGTATGATTGCCCCCTTGTTAAAAACAACTGAAACAGGGTACGAATCCTTAATCTTTAACTCTACGCACTCCACCTCTAAAGAAAGAACTTCTTCGCCTGAGTAGGTAAGCTTAACCTGAGAACCATACAGGCTAAATATTATAGTAGTGATCAAACTTTCTCTATCCCGCCTTCTTAGCTTTATTTTTATATTTGCAGGATGTTCTACACTGCTCTCATCCAAATAAAGAGCACTAGCCCTAACATGACTCCACTCCCAACCATCGTACAATGCTGTATCTACAATATCTAAAGTTGTATCAAAATCAAACGTAATCTCATTCCCGCCATCATGAAGAGCAGTATTAAAATCACCAAAATCAACATATGCACCGTACCACAGTATCGGGGTACGCGTATCTGACTCCACTGATTGACGCAACAATGGATAAGTTCTTAAAAACGTGCTTTTCCCGCAGCTATTTTTCCCAACAAATACATTAATTTTCTTCACAGGTATGAGCTGTTCTTTTTCACCGAAACTACGAAGCTGCTCAACACCAAAACTATTAATACTACTCATATCATTCCTTTGAATCGATGTGGTGCTGTTTGGCAAGAGCTGAACTGAGAATTTGTTGCCAAAATTTTGCTAGCAAAGGGATTCCCCGCACCAGCATAGCCAAAAGCCATCATCGCTAGACTACGATTTTCTGTCAATGGCTAACGCGGTGTTTTATAAACACCAATGAAATCAGGTCTACACCCTACTGAAATTGAGAGCTTTGAACTTATTGAGCTGACAAGCGATTATGGCCTTGCCCGAGGCCGAGCACGCTGGGTTAAGCAGCTATAGGGGAGCGCAAACACGCGAAAATCGAGAAGAGTGTCTTGTTAACTGTCGTATAGGCAGCTAAGAAGATCAGCAGAAAATTTATTTACTCATTATTGCATTAACTGCCCAAGCAGCCCTATCCCACTTCATAACCGTCAAATCCTACGTCACACTCACACCAGCCCTACAACCACCTACTCCCCATAGCCCCCCCAAGCTACCCCTCCCGACATTCGCTGCCTGCAGCGACCGGGTTTCGCGACCCGATTTAAAGATAAATTCCCCCCCATCGCGAAGCAGTCGATTAACTCTTCTGCGCACTGCGTTATGGCGGTTGTGTGCCTACCGCCTTGGGAGACGACTTGTCAGCCTCATGATTCAAGACGTACGGACTGGCTGAAGTTCTGCCCAAGACAAAAAGCACTTGCCAAAACTTGATGGAATGACACCATCGTTACGTAGCCACAACGTAGCTACATATCAAGCGGAGGGAGCTGAGATCATGGCTGCAACACTTAAAACCACTGACGTGCGTTGTCGCATCGACGAGGAGTTGAAGGATCGTGCCACCGCAGTACTGAATGCATGCGGGCTGACCCTCAGTGACGGCTTGCGTCTTTTTCTCCGCCAAGTTGTGGCAACTCAAGGGCTGCCTTTCGAGGTTCGCGCCCCTTCAGAAAAAACCGCTCAGGCCATGGCACAAGCGCGTGAAATTCGTCGTCAGTTCGACTCTCTCGATGACATGTTAAGGGATGCTGACGGCAAAACCGGAAAAGAAAAAAAAGCGCGCCGACCTGCCAAAACAGTGCACGCAGACACCTGAATTTAAAAAGTCCTGGGAGCGTTATAAGCGCGCAGGGCTTCGCGACATGAATGAAGTCCGCAAGGTTATGGTGATGCTGTTCTTGGGGGAGCCGTTACCTCCCGAGTATCTGGATCATGCACTGAAGGGAGAATGGTCCGGGTATCGGGAATGTCACATCGGCGGAGACTTTCTTCTGATTTATGACATGGCCCGAGCCGATCTAGTGACCTTTGTCGATCTCGGCAGCCATGCTGAATTGTTCAAATAGCTCAACATCACCGCCTCTGATTTCTCAAGATCAGGGGCCAAACCTCCTAATGCCGATCAGTTAAGGCATACCTGTCACTGGTGGGAATACGTTGGCCGCGACGAGCTGTGGCCAGCAGCATCCGGATGGTTATTCGGTAACGCCTTCCTGAATAAATCCGGTCCCACAAAGTGATATGCCTGTTAGCCAGGTGAACATTGCATTCATCGTGTCCGTTGCCTATATTCCAGCCCGGCGCTATCCACGCCACCACCCGCGGAAAGGGCTGCGCCCAGGATCATGCTTCCCCGCATTCGTCATTACGACTCCCGACCTTCAAGCGGACAAGGTTTGTGCAAGGAGATCGTATGTCTACTCGTTCTGCGTCATTGTCCAATGACGGTCGTATCAACCTTGAGCAGCAGCGCAAGCGGGCCAAGGCGCTTTTGCAGCGCATGAAAAATGGCGCTGCGCCTGATGAGCTTTCGATGATTTCACGCACTTATGCCTCCGCGTCTGTGACCTTGTCCGATGCCCAGTGGCTGATCGCCCGGGAACTGGGTTTCAGCAGTTGGCCCAAGCTCAAGGCCCATGTGGATGCGGTGGAGTTTGCGGCGCGGCATCCGGATTTCGAGGCGAGTGACGAAGCGCGTACCGTGCATTGGCGTTGCGGCAACGACATTGCGCACAGCCTGCAACTGGCAGGTTTCAAGGGTTCGTTCCGGATGCTGACGGACCCGCTGTGCATGGGGCCGGTCCAGGATCTGCCTGCCGAGGCGTACAAGGCGCTGCGCAGCCAGTTCATCAACGAGGCTTTCGGGGTTGATGTGGCCGACGCCGCACGACGGTTCGATGATGAATATTCCAACCTCTCGCAGTTGAGCGACGCCGACCATAGTGTGCTGTGGTGCGAAGCGGATGCTTATGATCAGCTTTTCCTGATACGGGCGCTGGCGGGGCTTGAGCGTCTGCCGCGCAAGCTTGAGCTGATCGAGGTGGATCGGGTGCCCGGCGTTCAGCGCTTCATCGGCATCGGGCAACTGGCGCCCGATGTACTTGCCTGGCTTTGGCCACAGCGCAGGCGGGTGGATGAGGACGCGCTGTTGTTGGCGCGTCAGGCGTGGCTGGCTTATTGCGATTCATCTCCCGCGGCCTTGGCGAAACTGGCTCATGAACCGAACGCCGCCCTGCCCTTTCTCGCGCCCGCGCTGTTACGGCAATTGCAGGAGTTACCGGGTATTCGCGATGGCTTGTCGCTCACTGAGCGCCTGACTTTGCAGTATGTGGACGAGGCTGGCCCCGTGGCATGCGGCAGGGTTTTCGCCGAACTGATGGCCAAACGCGAGCCGCTGCCGTTTCTGGGGGATATGATGTTTCACGCGATGATGCGACCGCTGATCGATACTCCGCGCCCCTTGCTGATCGAGTCGGAGGCTCATCTGGAATGGCCTCGTCGCCTGTTGACGATTACGCCATTGGGCAAGCAGGTTTTGAGGGGTGAGGCATATTGGCTGGAGCATGCCGCTCATGAGCGTTGGGTCGGTGGTGTCTGCATACGTCCTGGGCAGTCTCATTGGGTGATTGATGAGCGGTTGATGCCGGTCTGGCGTGATTAGGTGGCGGGCCTCTCGCAATGGGCAGTGATTGAAACAGGCATCGAACGGCCAGCAGTTGCCACGTCTTGCAGTGCGCGTTAGTCTCCGCGCCGTCCGCTGCAAAATCAGCGGCAGGGTTTAGCGACCCGATTATCCAGACGTTTCAGCGTCCCCCGAATACTTCAGGCTTATGCTTGAGGTATGCGTTATGGCGGCTGTGCGTCGGAGACCTTCGGGTCTGCCGGTTCTCTGGATACCGGTTCGCTAACCTTCGCACAGCTGCCACCCATTCGTTTAGCGACGTTGTGTGGCAGCTTCAATCATCCAGGAGCTACGCCGATGTACCCCCTCAATCCCTCTGCGCCCTGCACAGAACAATTTGAAGCCCTCGTTTTCAACCGCCATCACCGCGCCTTGCGTGCCGTCACGTGTGACGCTCAGGCATGGTTTTGCCTGTCGGACCTTGCGCGTCTGATGGGCAAAATGCTGGACGAACGCGCCACCCTCAAGCTCGACCCCGATCAACGTCGCACCGCCTGGCTGCATGCCCATGGCCGTTGGGAAAAGTGCATGCTGCTCAGTGAGTCCGGTGTGTTTGCGATGCTGGTTCATCATTACATCCCCGAAAATCGCGCCTTGCGCCACTGGCTGACCCATGAGGTGTTGCCGGTTTTGCATCAGCAACATGCAGTCAAGGGCGATCAACCCAACCTGAATCAGATGCAATGGTTCGGCAATGCCCTGAGCGTATTGCAATGGCGCAGCGAATCATGGATTCGATTCAGGGATGTGCCGCATGTGGTCATGGAGGTGGCCCCCCAACCCAGACGAGGAATATGGCGCAAACTGCTGGAAGCCCTGGGTGGCAAACGATTCGTGATGTGAAGCGAGATTGACTTTAGCCCGGCAGGCTTTTGGCAAAGGCCTGCCGGGTTCTGATCCTCTTTTTTCAGCCCCCTCCTGCTCCTTTTAAAATCAATGACTTAAAAGCCTCGAAAAAGGGTAAAACAGCGCTCTAGCCATGGTCTTGCTTTTAAAACGAGGGGTTATTGGCAAAGTGTTGGCTTAACTGCCGTGTAGGCAGTTTAGAAACTTTGCGACATCAATGACGTCTCGCGGATAAATCCGCTCCTACCGGCTACTACGCCGAGACGACGGGTGATTACCTACAGGCAGTCCCTACCTCACCCCAACTCTTTTGCCCTACCGCACATCACCCTTCGGAACCGAACAGGCAAGATAACGCTCTTATAGTTCACTGATGTGACCGAGCGTTGAGGGTGGGTGTGTGAGCGATAGTAAAGTCCGGGTGAATAACCGGGTAACGGGTGATATCTCTCATCCACAAAAAGATATCTTTTTTGCAGCCGTCGAAACCACCCGGATGCCGATGATATTTACCGACCCTCATCGCCCGGATAATCCGATCATCTTTGCCAATCAGGCTTTTCTCGAGATGACGGGCTATTCAGCCGATGAGATCGTGGGCCGTAACTGTCGCTTTCTGCAAGGGCCGGAAACGGATCGTGCAGTTGTCGCCGCCTTGCGCCAGGCCATTGCAGACAAACAAGACATCGCGACGGAAATCCTGAACTACAAGAAGGACGGCTCGTCGTTCTGGAACGCCCTGTTCATGTCGCCAGTCTTCAATGACAATGGCGATCTTGTTTACTTTTTCGCCTCACAACTGGATGTCAGCCGCCGCCGGGATGCTGAGGATGCCTTGCGTCAGGCCCAGAAAATGGAAGCACTGGGCCAATTGACCGGCGGGATTGCCCATGACTTCAATAACCTGTTGCAGGTCATGGGGGGTTACATCGGCCTGATCGACTCAGCCACCGACAAGTCCAGCATCGATGTCCCTCGCATCAAACGAAGCGTCGAGCACGCCAAGTCGGCCGTTGACCGTGCCAGCACCCTGACCAAGCAACTCCTGGCCTTTGCCCGAAAGCAGAAGCTGCAAGGCCGGGTGCTGAACCTCAATCAGGTGGTCACGGGCATGGAGGCCTTGATCGAGCGTACTTTCGGTGCAGAAGTTCCGGTTGAGTACAGCCTTGAGCCCGCCCTTCTCAACTGTCGCCTCGACCCGAGCCAGGCCGAAGTTGCTCTGCTGAACATCCTGATCAACGCACGGGATGCGCTGATTGGCAGGCAGGACCGTCGGGTGTTCATCGAAACGCGAAACATCATCGTGAAGGACCTGGCCAGCGTCTCTTATGACGGCCTGCTGCCGGGCAGTTACGTGAGTATTTCGATCACAGACAATGGCATCGGCATGCCTGCCAGCATTCGCGACCGGGTTATGGACCCGTTCTTCACGACCAAGGAAGAAGGCCAGGGCACCGGTCTTGGGCTGTCGATGGTCTATGGCTTTGCCAAGCAATCGGGCGGAGCGGCGCGGATCTACTCCGAGGAAGATGTCGGGACCACACTGCGCCTCTACTTCCCGGTGGATGATGCCAGCATCAGCATTCATGACCACGCTACACCGGTTGCCAGCAAAACTGGCAGCGAACGCATCCTGATCGTCGAGGATCGACCCGACGTCGCAGAGCTGGCCAAGATGGTGCTGGAAGATTACGGCTACGTCACTGACATGGTGCTCAATGCCCGGGAAGCGCTGAAGCGTTTTGAAAGCGGCGAGACGTATGACCTGCTTTTCACCGACCTGATCATGCCGGGCGGGATGAACGGGGTGATGCTGGCCAGGGAAGTGAAACGGCGCTACCCGAAAATCAAGGTGCTGCTGACCACGGGTTACGCCGAAAGCTCTATCGAGCGGACTGACCTGGGCGGTACCGAGTTTGAAGTAGTGTCCAAGCCTTGCATGCCTCACGATCTCGCCAGAAAAGTACGCCAGGTGCTCGACGGTCCCAACGGCGTAGCCTGAGTGACAGTGCCTGTTGCGGCTACGTGCAACAGGCACCGAATATCCCTTCCATGACGTGCGCCTATCACGGCCAAGGGGACAGCTTTATCAAAATAATTTGCTGGCCATTATTTTGATGTTAATCTCGGCGCGTTTTTTCAGTGGGTCATTATCTGCCCCGGGAAGTTTCAATACTCCCGATCCACTTTGAAAGACTCGCTACAGAAAATCAAAATAAAAACAATCTGCCAGGTTTTCCTATATGCGCCTTCAAGAACGCACCGCACTGCCGCTTCCGTTCCCGTCACCCTTGCTCTGCCGTTCCCTGCGAGCACTCCGATTACGCTAGAAAAATCCATGCACGTTACGTATTGCGCGTAACACAGGCATTGACAGGCACTTCGCGTCTGAAGGCCGACAGTCTATCTGTGCCTTTGAACACTTCATGGATTCGCATCAACCTGAAGCAATGCATCGTTTGATATGCAGGGCCTTGTGCGTTGTTGTTCAAGCAGTGCCTATAAACAATAAAAAAGGTGCAAAGCACCACAGGGATGTCACACATGACCACCGCTATAAAACAAAGTACCGAATCCGTTATCTCTCTCGCCCATCAGGAAGTCAGAACGTTTCGCTTTGATGTTCAGCAGTCAAACCTGCTGCATACGTTCTGCGAAGAATTGGCGGCTATTGGCGGGCCGCAGGCGGCGGGTGCCAGGGCCAAGGCTTCTGTCGCGGCCACCGAGTTGAAGTTCTCGATGTCGAAAGAGCAATCAGAACTTCTGCTTGCCTACTCCGATGGTCTTATCTCGCTGCTGATATTCGAAGGCCTGCAAAAGATCAGCAGTGACAGCCCACCCGATGAGTTGCCGGAGCTGGCAGCCCTGGAAGATCGGCACGACGTGCTGTGCATGGCCGCCCGCAACCAGATCCTGTTGAAGCTGGTGGATAACAGCTCCTTTGCCTATGACATGGACAACGAAGGAAAACTGGTTCGTCTGGTCGCCAACTTCAAAGGCGGTGGCCTGACCAAAATCACCGCCGAGCCGGAGGTCAAGGAGTTGAGCTCCCATTCGGGCCTGGCGCTCGGGCCTCATACCGAAGCCCCTTACTGGTGTGCCGTGAACGCCCAGGACGGGCATTCGCCCTCGCCGTCTTCGCTGATCCTTTCGGCCCTGTGGAACCCGAGCCTGGAACCGACCACCGTCATTCCACTCCCGCCTGTGCTGGACAAGATCGGCGTCACTCACTGCCTGGCGCTGACAACCGGCAGCTTCCAGTTCACCCGCAGCGACTCTTTTGTCAGCGGCAAAGGCGAAGACGGTCGCGGTGTGTCGATTCTGGAGTTCGACAATAAAGTCGGCTTCGCAGCCCGCTTCAACTCGTATCGTTTTTCAGTCAATGAAAACGCTTCGCCCTTTGTGAAAAAGGCTTACTCCGCGCTTTGCGAGGGCATTAAAGAAGCCACGCCTTGTGAATATGTACTGACCCAGGAATCGGCAATGGTCATCAATAACATTCGGGCCTTGCATTGTCGGGATGTCATCAAGGACAACCGACGAGTGTTGGTGCGGATATTTGGCATGTCCAAGTTCTCTGCCCCTCTGGTTATTTCAGAAGATCCGCTGTTGTTGCGTGGTTGATTGCGTTGCACCCGGTCTTGTCGGGTGTCTTGAACGGCCAGCCATGCAGATGGCTGGCCTGTATGGGTAATGAGGAAATGTAATGGCCTGGGATTTGATTGGCATGTTGGCGCTCGTGGCTTTTTGCGCCGGTTTTTTTGATGCGATTGCCGGAGGTGGCGGGCTGATCACTTTGCCGGCCCTGTTTCTGGCGGGCGTCGACCCTATCAGTGCAATTGCCACGAACAAGTTTCAGGCCGCTTCGGCCACCATTTCGGCAACGATCACTTTTGCCCGAAAAGGCATGATCGAATGGCGAGAAGGTCGCTTTCTGGTGCTCTGTGGATTTATCGGCGGGGCCAGTGGTGCATTGCTGGTCAGTTCTATCGACAAACGCTATCTGGAAGTCTGCGTGCCGGTGATGCTGATTCTGGTTGCGCTTTATTTTGCGTTCTCGCCAAAGATCGGCAATGAAGATCGCCGTAAACGAATCGGGATTCTGCTGTTCTCCTTTACCGTGGCACCTGCCCTGGGTTTTTACGACGGTATATTTGGCCCCGGTGTCGGTTCGTTCTTTATTGTCGGTTTCGTGTTGCTCTGCGGCCTGGGCATGATGCGGGCCATGAGTTTTACCAAACTGGCGAATGCGTCCTGCAACCTGGGTTCCTTGTCGGTCTTTATCACCAAAGGCGTGATTATCTGGCCGATAGCGATTGCCATGGCATTGGCGGCTTTTGCTGGCGCGCAATTGGGTGCGCGGGCCGCAGTGCGGGTCGGGCCACGGTTGATCAAACCCATGTTGGTGGTGGTGTGCTGCGCGCTGGCCATTAAACTCTTGAGCGTGGAAACCAACCCGTTGCGACTTGCCTTCATGCACACACTGGCTTCGTTATGATCAATCTGTCGGCGTTATCTCACAGCTCTCGAATTCGATCCCGGTTGCAGTTCGATGAAACGCCGACAGGTCCTGCGTGTTATTTTTCACAAGCCTTCGAGGGGTATGAACTTGAAGGCCGAATTCTCGCAGATGCCGCATCGCCAGATGCACTCCCACAGGTGCTGGCCATTCATGGAGCCCGCTCGGACTACAGCAAACTGAATGGCATTCTTTATCCTTTGCAGGCGTCGGGCGTTGCCAGTCTGAGTTTCAATCTTTCGGGGCATAACACGACAACCGATATCCAGCTGGCAGACACTTCCCTGGGTAATAACCTGCAAGAAGCCTTGCGGTTTGCCAGGTGCCTGGGCACAAGTTTCGACACAGTGATCGGCCACAGTCTGGGCGGAGCACTGGCCCTGAAAGTGGCTGAAGCCCACAAGGCCAGCGTCAGGAAGATCATACTGTTCTGCCCGGCCCTGTATTCGGATGTCGCTTATCAACAGCCATTTGGCGAGCCGTTCAAAAGCGCCATTTCAGTCCCGTATAGCTTTCTCGATTCGTCATCCCTTGAATTCCTGAATGAGTTCAAGGGAGAGCTGATGCTGGTAATCGGAGAGTTTGATGGCCTTGAATCTACGGCCTTCGACAAAGTAGCGGGCACATCAGCCGGAACAGTGACAATAGATCAAGGCACACCGCACGAGCGCATCATCAATAGCCCGATTCCTTATGAAGTGATCGAGGCCATCGAGAAACACCTGCGCCCTCACGCTTTCAAAAAGCATGTGCTGCCCGGATGCGACCATGCTGTTTCGGCCTGGTTTCGTAATAACCCGGAATATGCGCGGGATCTGGCGCAGGAGATTTCAGGTTTTCTGAATAACCAGTGCGTTCGACACCCGGCCCACTAACCGGACGGCGGCAGCCAGAAAGCGGATTCCGGACTGCCGCAGCACGCGGCCTCAATGTAGAGGGTCGATACGTGCAGCGAGACTCTGCCGATGGGTGCCTATCTCGCTCGCCACATCAGGTCCTTGATACACCATGGACGTTTCATAATTGGCCCCGCTGCCGCGATTTGCGCTGAACCAGTTGAATGACCCCATGCACAGTAACTGATCATCGGCCATGACGATTTTGCTATGCACCTTGCGCACGACATGGGATTCAATCTGCTGACCTCGCAATGATTGCAGGGCCTGCTTGAGCGCCTCACTCGGATTCGTTTCCCAGTGCGCACGAAGATTGAAATCCCGATCCGTATAGACCTTCACCTTGATGCCACGCGCCACGGCGTCAGTCATGGCTTGCCAGGCACCGATGTCATGGATGCGCTGCAAAATGATCCACGGTGAAACGATGTGCACTTCGCGTGTTGCAGTAGCCAGGGTCTTGAGCAGGAACTGATCGTGGGCCGGGGCATTGATCAGATGACTAAAGGTTGAGCGGGAAGTCTGCAGGTCCTTGCGCGGCTGATATTGAAATACCAGTTCGCTGGCAGGGTCGCGCAGCAGGTATTCAGCCAGAAGGCCTCGCGGCTTGGCCTCAGGCACCATGCCGAACAGGTCCATGTCGCCGAAGACCAGAAAACTGTCTTTGGCGCGAGATACTGCGACGTTCAGCATGCTTGAGCGACGGTCGATGAAACCGCCATTGGCGTGCTTGGAATACACCGCCGAAAAAATCACCACGGGGCGCGCCGCGCCCTGGAAGGAATGCACGGTGCCCACCGTCAGTTCGCCATCGCCCTTGCCGGTCTTTATACCGCAGGCATCGCATGCTTCGGCGATAGCCTGGGACTGAGCGCCAAAGGGGGTGATAACCCCGACGATCTTCCACAACGCCTGACCATAGCGCTCTTCAAGCTGCGAGCGATGGGCGACAAGCCATTGCGCGATGGTTTCAGCTTCCAGACGGTTCATCCGGCTACGGCCGTTCTGCTGCTGGCAAATACCATCCACAT
Organism: Pseudomonas cichorii; assembly: GCF_018343775.1. NCBI lineage: Bacteria > Pseudomonadati > Pseudomonadota > Gammaproteobacteria > Pseudomonadales > Pseudomonadaceae > Pseudomonas > Pseudomonas cichorii. The sequence goes on along the minus strand of NZ_CP074349.1, from coordinate 1,234,766 downwards.
GCAGATAACCCAGTGCCGGTAATCCACCTTGAGGTTTTTCACCACGCCTGGGCACCAGCTTGCCCTGATAGCAGAGGGCGTTGCAGTAATCGACGATTGAGTCGTAGCAACGACGATGTTCGTAGAGGAACATCCCGCGGTCCATGTCGGGGTCGTAATGATAGCGGCTGGCATTCTGGGCAATCCGCATCACGCTGCCCGAGGCCGCACTGACGCCGGTGGCGCAGAGTGTTTCATAGGCGTGGTCCACGCCAACCCGTGGCAACAGCCCGGCGCTCATCAGGTTGCCGATATCCACCGAGTCGGGAATCGACCAGATAGGCTCGATTTGCAGGGTATCGCCAATGACCAGCGCTTTTTTGGCCAGGGCAAAGGAGGCCCCCGCCACTTCAGGCAGGACCTGACCGGCCTCGTCGACGATCAACAGGTCGATAAGCTCGTACATGTAGTCATCGTCGTAGCCACTGCCGTTATGTTTGCTGCCTTTCAGATAGTTGGGCAACATGAAGAAGGTCGACACCACACAGGGGGTCAGCTTCATCCAGCGATGCCAGCGTTTCTCCAGAGTTTTGCGGCCATTGGCTTTGGGGTTTTTCAGGATATCCGGCAAGGTCTGCTCAAGCTCAAGCAGCCATCGCCCTTCCCAATAATGGGTACTCAACAGAAAAATCGGGAAGCGTATGCGTGTGTCGGCCAGTGCATCGCACTCGCTGAGCGTCATGTCGTCGGTGACCGCATCGGCAGGCAGCTTCAGAGGCTGCAATGCTCTATGCCAGTTCGTCAGGCATTGCTGCCGTGCCAGCAGCAGGGCTTGAGCGCTGACGATTCTGGCTTCCTGCGTGGCGACCTGCTCTGCGACAGCCTTACGCCAGGCCACCACGGCATCACTGATTGCCGACACCTTGTTCAGCGATGACAACTGCTCCAGTTGCTCTTCACTGAGCAGAGGCTCTGAAGTCTGCGGATCGAGATGGCTGCGCTCGATATGCAGGCAAGCCCGCAGCCGACGTTTTTGCTGTACGGGCGTGATCCAGGCAAACAGCACGTACCACAGAGGCTCATCGGCCAGATACTGGCGCAATGAGGTTTCCAGGGCTTTGAATCGAGCGCTTTTGGCTTTGAGCGTCTGTACCGCCGTCCGCGCGCTCTCGATACCGGCATCGGGGTCGTCGCCCCATTCGGCTCGAAGTGCCTCACGAGCCTTGGCAAGCGCATCCCATGACTGCTCGATCACCCTCAGTTCGTTGGCGCGAGCCTCCAGTGCCTGATGCAACTGTTTGACGGCTACATCGACCGTGAGCGACGCAATGCCCGCAAAGGCCAACGCCGCGTTGCTCAACCATTCGCTTTGTGCTCGCGTCAGATAGGCCGAGGATTCGGTCTTGGTAAAGAAGCTCTGGCTCTGATACTTGCGTACTGTTTCAGGGTTGGCAGATGAACTTGCAAAATAGGCCCCGAAACTGTCGATATCCGGCAACCAGCGTCCGGCAAAAGGCCCCTCACCCTTGGCGAAATCCGAACCGAAGGCATCGAGAATATTGGTCACGGCCTGGTTATTGGTGGAGCTGGCCACAATCACCGGAGGTTCGGCCTGGGCAAGCGCCGCCTCGGCCCACAGTGATGCAACCACGGATAACAGCAGCGTTGTCTTGCCGGTTCCGGGCGGTCCGTTCACACCCAGAATATCGCCGTGGCGGGATGTCAGAAAATGCGCCAGCGCATCGCGTTGCTCATCGGCCAGCGCGTATTGATCGCTGGCATGCCCAAGACGCGCTGTAAAGCCTGCGCTTTTAGGCAGGCAGGGTTCGGGAACAAGAGTGACTTGACTGGCATAACGTTCAAAGAGCGCACTGCCAGGTTTCGTATCACGTATGTGATCGTACAGACGAACAATATGCTGGCTGGCCCCGGATATCTTTTCCTCCTTGAACAGACACCACTCATTCGAGCGCTCATAACCGTTGTCGCCTTGCAGCCAGCCAGGGCTGACCTCCTCTAGAAAGTGTTCACAGAACTGCAAGTAGGCAGCCCATTGCCGGGCATACTCATCGGCATCCGCCGCCTGGTCATCTTCCCGCGGCTCAAAGGCCGGTAATGTGTTGACTGCCAGAAAGGTATCCACATCGGCGACATCGCCCAGCGAGAAACTGCCCGACTCCAGGGGGTCGAGAATGTCACGTGGTATGACGGTGTTGGCGGTCGGGAAAAGTTGCCCGTGACGATTGACCCGCACATGCCCGATCAATGGTGTCACTATCGCATGCATGCCGCTGCGGACTTTGCCGTGCTCAAGTCGCGCTCTGAAAACCCAGGGCCGAATAGTGACCTCAATACTCTGGCATCGCTCAGGCTCATCCTTGAACAGGCATTCGACGGTTTCGCTCCCCAGATATCCTGACTGCAAGGCCTCGAACGGAAGGCGAATATGATCGGCCAGGCCATCAGATTTGAGACCACCGTTACCATTTTCGGCATCGACCAGAGAGTTGCGCCAGTATCTGGCGAAGTTGAGAGCGTTTTCGTTCATCGTCCTGATTCATCTTGATCCATGGGTGGGGCAGAACCTTAACAGACAAGCAAATGATGCCATATAGCCTGTAACCAGCATCCAGATACAAAACCCGCATCCCTGTTCCTGGCTGGTCTATCGTTGAACCTGATCGCCCCATGAAAGGGACGGCCGTTCAGAAAATGGAGAAGTCTATGAAGAAGCTAGTGATGGCGACATTCGCTGCAACTCTGTTGTTGGGCAGCTTCGCAAGCCCGGCCCTTGCTGAAAGCGAGCTGGAGAAAGGCGTACGGCACGACAATCGTGAAGTGGACAAGGGTGTCGAGCATGACGCCAAGGAAGCCGAAAAAGGCCTCAAGCACGATGATGAAGAGCGCCACAAAGCGGACAAGCATGTGGACAAGGAAGTGAAGAAAGACCTCTAGCCTGGAACGAATATCCGGAGTCTGGTCGTCAGCAGAACCTGCGACCAGACCCGTCCCCCGAATTACTCAGGCTTTTCCTCTTTGACCTTCTGTGCCACTTCGCCGGCCATGGATGTTGTCACCACGCCCCCCACACCTGGCACGACTCGCGTGACGGTTTCGTTGACGGAGGTGCTGATCGTGCGGGTGTATTCCTCAATCTGGATGCCGCCACGCATGTGGGCAGAAACCACTTGAGGCGTAAGAACCGTGCGGGTGATGGTGGAGCTGATGGTGCGGAACAGGTTGCCCAGAGCTGAAACGATGGAAATGACGGTCAGCGCCGCAAAGGGAATCGAGAGCCACATGATGCTCATCTTGAACAGCGCATTCTGGGTGGTCAGCCCGTTGAGGCCTCGGCAATAGATGATCGCAGCCACCAGATAAGCACAGGCAAGTACGGCAATGGCCAACGGGTCACGAATATCGAAGGCCAGTCGGGCAAGCAGCAGGCCGTAAATGACCACACTGGTGAGCACGTCCGGGATCAGGCTTTTAAGACCGTCCACGGCTTTGGATATGTTGTAGATCACAAAACCGATGACCACGATCCAGCCCAGAACCGGGATGACCGCCAGTGCCATGACCAGCACCGAGAGCAGCAGGCCACGAATGATGCCGTGGTGCAGGTTGTTCTTGATCAGGAAGTAGACAAAGTAGCTGCAGGAAAACAGCGCAATCAATGCGAATGAAACGCCAGCGGCCTCGGGTTGCAGAAAAAAGCTCAGGCAGCCCACGATGATCATGAAGGCCAGACACAGGTAACCACTTTGATTCATTGATGTTCGTCCATGATGGAAGCTCTGCGCATCCTGCGGGATTGGGCTGAGCGGTGACTGAAGTTACAGCGATATCGGCGTGAGATCAGTCATCTTTAAGAACAATCACTCACTTCAACGACTCTTCAAGAAACCCCACTAGCGCCTGCATCCTCGCATTGCGGTGTTTGCGTGACGGCACCAGCAACAGAATGGGTGCGCTCTCGAAGGACCAGTCGGCCAGTACCCGGACCAGAGCGCCGGCCTGGATAGCGTCGCTCACGTCCCACTCGGAGCGCAGAACCAGTCCTTGATCCTGCTCGGCCCAGCGGCGGGCAACACTGCCATCGTTGCAGAGCATGGCGGGTTCGATACGCACCGTATGCCGGGCCGTCTGTTTGCGCAGGTGCCAGAGCGTGACATCTTCCTCATTCTCGCGAATGCAGATACAGCGGTGGTTCGCCAGTTCGGCCGGGCTCTGGGGCACGCCATGGGTTTTCAGGTACTGCGGGCTGGCACACAGCCAACGCTCGTTTTGCACCAGCGTGCGGGCAACCCATGAGCTGTCATTGATGCTGCCGATATGGATCACGGCATCGCTGTCATGACGATCCGGCCAGGGTGTTTCGCGCAGATCCAGGTGCAGACGCAACCCCGGATGCAGCTTCGCAAAACGCGCCAGCAATGGCGCAATGCGTTGGCGACCGTAGCCGAAGGGCGCAGCGAGCCGCAGGGTGCCTGTCAGTTGGTCGTCAGGCTGCTTGAAAGACTCGGGCAGCGCTTCCAGACGCTCCAGCAATATCGCGCTTTCTCTGGCAAAACGCTCACCTTCTGCCGTGAGGCTCAAGCGCCGGGCATCCCGACTGGCCAGGCGGGCCCCCAGCAAAGCCTCCAGCTTGCGCAAGCGCATGGACAGCGCAGGCGGTGAAACATTGAGAGTTCTGGCGGCTGCGCTCAGGGATTCGGAGCGCGCCAGAGTCACGGCCAGGCGCAGGTCTTCGATGGTGATCATTCAATTTTACTTAATCATAAGTGACGTCTTATTTAACCATGGACTTACGATCAATCAGTAGAGTGAGAACCGTCAGCCTCCCTTCGAGAACCGATCATGCCCAACGCCCTCTCCAGCCTGGAAACACCTGCCGCGATCATTGATGTGGCCAGAATGCAGCGCAATATTCAGCGCATGCAGCAACGTATGGACAGCCTGGGCGTTCGTCTGCGACCTCATGTGAAAACCAGCAAATGCCTGCCGGTGATCGAGGCGCAGATAGCGGCGGGTGCCAGTGGTGTCACGGTGTCGACCCTGAAAGAAGCCGAGCACTGCTTTGCGGCCGGGATCACTGACATTCTCTATGCGGTCGCCATGGCTCCCGGCAAGTTACCTCAAGCGCTGGCGCTCAAACGTCAGGGCTGCGCACTGAGCATCATCACTGACAGCGTTGCCGGTGCCCGGGCAATCGTTGCTTTTGGCCAGGCGCAAGGTGAAGTGCTGGACGTCTGGATCGAGATCGACAGTGATGGCCATCGCTCGGGGATCCAGTATGACGACAGTGTGCTGATCGAAGTGGCGAAGGTGCTGCATGACGGCGGCATGCGGCTCGTCGGAGTCATGACTCATGCCGGTTCCAGCTATGAACTGAACACCGCCGAAGCCCTGCAACGGTTGGCCGAGCAAGAGCGTTATCAATGTGTCAGCGCCGCCGAGCGGATTCGGGCGGCAGGTCTGCCGTGCCCGCAAGTGAGTATCGGCTCGACGCCCACGGCGCTGTCGGCTGCCGATCTGCAAGGCGTCACCGAAGTGCGCGCCGGGGTGTATGTGTTCTTTGATCTGGTGATGCATAACGTCGGCGTGTGCCAGGCCGATGAGCTGGCCTTGAGCGTGCTGACCACGGTCATCGGCCATCAACTGGACAAGGGCTGGGTGATTACCGACTCGGGCTGGATGGCCATGAGCCGCGACCGTGGCACCCAGCGCCAACAACAGGATTTCGGCTATGGCCAAGTGTGCAGCGAAGACGGCCAATGGATCGACGGCACCCTGCTGCACAGCGCTAATCAGGAACACGGCATCGTGACTCTGCAAACACCCGCAAACGGCGACCTGACCGCCCTCTTCCCCATAGGCAGCCGCCTGCGCATTCTGCCAAACCACGCCTGTGCGACGGGTGCGCAATTTCCTCATTACCACGCCCTTGATGCCAATGGCGAAACGCACATCTGGAGTCGTCTGCATGGCTGGTAATCCGATCGACCTGATCCACACCCCGAATGCTGCGGCACCGGGCGGGCACTATTCACAGGCCGTGCGTCATCAAGGCTTGTTGTGGGTGTCCGGCCAGTTACCGGTACGCGCCGATGGCAGCCACAGTGTCGACGAGCCTTTCGAGGTCCAGGCCGCCATTGTCCTGAATAACCTGCTGGCGATTCTCGAAAAGGCTGACAGTGGTGCAGATGATCTTCTGAAGGTGACCGTCTATATCGTCGGCATCGAACACTGGCCCGCATTCGATCAGCTCTATGCCCGCTACCTGGGCCAACATCGCCCGGCACGCGCGGTGGTGCCCGTGCCGGTTTTGCATCATGGGTATCTGATTGAAATCGAGGCGGTTGCGCGGTGTGGAAGCTGACTTCAACGCAAAAACCCGGCCCACGCCGACACCAGCAATAGCACCGCCATGCCACGGTTCAACCGCTGCATGGCCTGCCCGGACTTGAGCAGCCGCGCCGATCCAAGGCCCAGCAATGCCCAGCAACTCATACAGGGCAGCGATACCAGAAAGAACACCAGCGCCAGATCGACCACCGTGCCCTGGCTGAAGACACTGACGACTGCCAGCGCCATCATCCATGTTTTGGGGTTGACCACTTGCAGGCCTGCCGCGCCGATAAAACCGAGCCGTTGCTGTTTGTCGTCCTGCTCGATGGTGCTGGCGCTGTTGAAAATCTTCCATGCCAGCCAGGTCAGCCAGAGCACACCGATGGTTGCCATCACCTGATGGGCACCCGGTATCTGCACCAGAGAACGTCCCACACCAGTCCCGACCACCAGCACCAATGCCGCCGCGCCCATGCAGCCACCGAAAATGATCGGCAGGCTGGCGCGCAGGCCATAACGGGCGCTGTTGCTCAGGACCAGAATATTGGTCGGGCCTGGGGTAATCGAGGAAACAAAGGCAAACAACAGGAAGGACAACATGAGCACAACTCCAGAAGCGGGATGTGCTCATGCTCGCCCGGTATGCAGCCTTAGTCTGGAAGATCCGTGCAGCGGTTTCGATAGGCTGATGGCGTCATGCCGTTGGCACGCAGAAACCATCGGCCCAGGTGGCTCTGATCGGCAAAACCCAGGTCGCTGGCAACCTGGACGGGCAACGCTCCGGCAGCCAGCATCCTTCGGGCCTGGGCCAGACGCAGTTGCACAAGATAGGCATGGGGCGGCAAGCCAAATGCCGACTTGAAGGCACGACTCAAACGAAAACGATCCACACCACAGACCTGAGCCAGTTCATCAAGGCCAAGATCGCGTCGAAAGTTGGCATGCAGATAATCACGGGCGCGCAAGGCAACCTGCGGCAGACGCGGGTCCTGATTCTGCCGAAGCCGCCAGCGCAGATTGCCGGTCAGCCGCTCCAGCAATCCATCGAGCGCGCTTTGCCGGAACAAGCGTGTTTCCTGCCCATGCAGCGCGGCAAAGGCAAAAAGAGTGGCGTTGGTCAGTCGCAAGTCGCTTGCCAGGGTGCTGGCGAAACCGAGTTGATAGCCATCCGGCGCGTCTTCAAACAGCGAGGGCAACTCACGGGCCACCCAGTCCGGGTCGAGGTAAAGCATCCGGTACGTAAAACCGTCTGCGCTTGGCGCATCCCCATCATGAATCTCCCCCGGCTCCAGCATGAACACCTGCCCCGGCGTACAGGCATAACGCTGCCGCCGACAATGAAACTGCTGCACCCCTTGCTCCGTGACACCCACCAGATAACTGTCATGCCAATGCGGATCGTAGACATGAGCATTCCCCTGGAAATGGGCATGCAACGTCTCGATACCGGTGTCGCGGTCCTGAGCAAGATTGATCCAGTTGCTCTGAGTCATGGTGGGCTTACAGGGTTTGGGGTCGGGTTGAGTGTTATCGCGTATGGGAGACGGGAAGTCTAGAAGGTTTGTGCAGGGTGGCCTTCAAACATATGCAGGACCGGATTCATCCGGGAAAGCCGTATTCAAACACCTTTCGCGAATGAATTGGCTCTGTATGCGTTAAGGTCAGAGCACCGTGGGAGACAGCTTGCTGGCGACTGGTCGCGGTTTCCATCGATGCCTGCCTGAGTCGATTTTCTGAGCGGCCTGTGCGGCCGTGAAGTTTCTGGACCCTCTTTTTTTCACATTGGGTTCATCCTTTAAAAATCAATCACTTACAAAGCGTGATGAAAAAAGGGGTAAAACGGCCTCAAACGCATATTTTTCTTTGAATACGGAGAGTTATCGAGCAGAGTGTCTTCTTCACTGCCGTATAGGCAGTGAAGGACCCTTGTCGGCTTTGATGAACACCTTTGTCTTTCTGAGCTGCCTATACGGCAGTGAAGTTGCGCATTCAGCGCTCTATGGCTTCATCCTTTTTCTGAGCTGCCTATACGGCAGTGAAGTTGCGCATTCAGCGCTCTATGGCTTCATCCTTTTTCTGAGCTGCCTATACGGCAGTGAAGGCGTTCCAGTTGCTGGCCTTGGCATTCCGTCATTTCTGAGCTGCCTATACGGCAGTGAAGCACCAGCGCGGCCAGCGCCACGGCATGCTGTGTTTCTGAGCTGCCTATACGGCAGTGAAGATGCGTTCTGCTTGCTGTTTGGCTTCGACCTGTTTCTGAGCTGCCTATACGGCAGTGAAGTAGACACTCTCCTCGATAACCCTCCGTTTTCAAAGAAAAATATGCGCTTGCAGCCGTTTTACCCCTTTTTTTATCAAGTTTTGTAAGTCTTTGATTTTTAAAGGACGAACCTATGGTGAAAAAAAGAGGGTCAGAAAAGGGTTCATTCCTGTCTGCCGTGGCCAGATATTCATATGCTGCGACAGCGCCGTGCTTTTTGATAGGTCGTCGCCAACGACATGACCCAATAACGTGTCGCTAAAAAACGGAAATTGCGACATGACAGCCTGGAAAGCTCCATTTCCGGACATATTTTGTGTGAAAGCTGTCGCGGCCAAGGACCCTCCCACGGGGTTGGGTCTGCGGGATGAACCTTTCATCACATGAAATTCATTGTCTTCAGTGACGTCTCGCGGATAAATCCGCCCGTACTCACCCAGATATCTCAGCGGCAAACACTCCCACTCTCGACTACCCTCAAACCCATCATTTAAGCGGTTGATGCTCTAACCACCTTGACTGATGGGGGCAAGAATAATAATGAAAGACCCTTATGCCTTCGGGTTCTACAGTGCCTGTTTCGCGCTGATGGTGGTGGTTGCGGCGACTTATTACAGCGCGGCTTCCGGTACCCATCCTGTGCGGACGGCAGATGCTTACTTTGTCATTTATTCGGCCTCTTCTCTGATCGAGGCCCTGGCAGTCATAGGGATCGCGGGGGTCGCGTTCAAGGCTTATGGTTCGTGGAAGCAGGACGTGCGTCAGCACAAGGCACTTGGGGTTATCTGGGATGCCAGTGTGGCGTTCCGGGAGATCGAGATCGGGTTCAACGAATGGTTTTTCGGCCCCAATGCCGAGCTGAAGGCCGGTAATAATGTGCGTCAGATCGATTCGTTGCTCAGCGCCAGCCCGCTGGGTCTGGCGCTGAGGGCATTCAAAAAGCAGTGCATTCTGCTGGACAAGGTGGTGATCAAAAGCCACTGGCGCTGGCTGAACCATGCCGCCGAGCTTGAGATGCTGGCGCGGGCGCTGAGTGCCGAGGCGTTCGGGGCCGTGGGCAAAGGTAAGGTCACTCACACCATCGTGGACTTTCTCTATGTGCATGAGGGAGAGGCCTGGCAAAGAACCCAGGCCGATTGGGAAACCCTGATGACGACTATCGAAGAACAGCTCACAACTCTGGAAGAAACCTACACATAACGCCCAAGCCGATCAGATATCCAGCGTGATCTTGCCGAAGTGCTGGTTGGTTTCCTGATAGCGGAATGCTTCGACGATATCGGTCAGCGGGAACGAGCGATCCAGGACCGGGCGCATGCCGTTGGCATCGATTGCACGGATCATGTCCTGCTGCTGGGTTCGGCTGCCGACCAGTACGCCTTGCAGGCGCAGTTGCTTGAGCAGGGCCGGCACGACTGCCAGTTGCCCGGCCACGCCGGTCAGAATGCCGATCACCGAGATATGCCCGCCCACACGCGCCGCCTGCATGGACTGCTCAAGCGTCGAGGGGCCACCGACTTCGATGATGTGATCGACACCACGACCACCGGTCAGGGTACGGGCAGTTTCGCCCCAGGTGCTGTCCTTGCGGTAGTTGATCAGGTGATCGGCACCCAGCGCGCTCAGGCGCTCCAGTTTTTCGTCGCTGGAGGATGTGGCGATGACGGTGGCACCCGCCATTTTGGCGAATTGCAGGGCGAATATCGAAACACCACCGGTGCCTTGGACCAATACGGTGTCACCTGCCTTCAGGCCGCCATCGCTCATCAGCGCACGCCAGGCGGTCAGGCCCGCAGTGGTCAGGGTCGAGGCTTCTGCGTGGGTGTAGCCGACCGGTGCGAGGGTGAAGGAGGTTGCGCGGGCGGTGACTTGCTGACGGGCATAGCCATCGATGCCATCGCCTGGGACAGTCACGAAGCCTTCCACCAGCGGCTCGCCGCTGATCCAGTCCGGGAAGAAGGTGCTGACCACCGAATCCCCGACCTTGAACTCGCTGACGCCCTCACCCACCGCCGTGACCACACCGGCACCATCAGCCATCGGAATGCGTGACTCGCTGGGGCCCCACATGCCGCTGACCACCGCGAAGTCGTGGTAGTTGAGGGAGTTGGCGTGCAGGCGCACGGTGATTTCCCCGGCCTTGGGTGCCAGCACTTCACTGTCACCGACAATAACGCGCTCGTAACCGCCACCGGCCTGTACATAAATGGTTGTGTTGCTCATGATCGATCTCCTTTCCATTCAACGTCCTGTGAAATGACGAAATGCGTACCCGTAAGTTCAACGAACGGGCATGACGCGACTGCGGCTTCACGTCGCTCCAACCCATGGAGCACTCTGCCGCGTCCGATAAATCCAATCAAACCGCTGCGAGTACCCAGCCCCATGATGAATCTGAAATACAGCGTACCGGCCGCCCTTCTGCTGGGCCTGACAGGCATGGCTCAGGCACAGGAATCGTCCTCGCATCTGGACAAGGTGATTCAGGCCGGTGAGCTGTCAGTGTGTACCACTGGCGACTATAAGCCTTACACCTTCCTGCGCGAGGACGGTGAGTACGAAGGCATCGATATCACCATGGCACGCTCGCTGGCCAAGAGCCTGGGCGTCAAGGTCGAGTGGGTCCCGACCACCTGGAAAACCCTGATGCCGGACATGGTCGCCGGTAAATGCGACATCGGCATGGGCGGCATCTCCGTCACCCTGGAGCGCCAGAAGAAAGCCTTCTTCAGCAACACGCTGGATGTCGACGGCAAGATCCCGCTGGTCCGCTGCGAAGATCAGGCGCTGTACCAGACAATCGAGCAGATCAACCAGCCGTCCGTCCGCCTGATCGAACCCGCAGGTGGCACCAACGAAGCTTTCGCCCGCGCCTACCTGCCCAAGGCTCCGATTGCCTTCCACGACAACAAGACCATCTTCCAGGAGTTGCTGGACAAGAAGGCCGACGTGATGATCACCGATGCCTCCGAAGCGCTCTATCAGCAGAAGCGCATGCCGGGCCTGTGTGCGGTCAATCCGGCCCGTTACATGCAATACGGTGAAAAGGCCTATCTGCTGCCACGGGATGACGTGACCTGGAAAAGCTATGTCGACCAGTGGTTGCACTTGAGTAAAGCGACAGGCGCCTACCAGCAGGCGCTGAGTGAATGGCTGGCGGTACCGGGCCAATAAACTCCAGGCCATGGCTTTAGCTCAGGGGTTTCACGCCGATAAAAGATAACGCGCCTCCAGAGCGCGGCATCTCCAATCTGCGCAACAAGCTCCATCGAGGAGAAAGTCATGGCACACACTCAAGTCGCCACCAGAACCGGCTTCACCGTAAAACAGCGTCTGATGTTCTCGACCTTCGCGATCATCATTGCTTTTTTCGTCTTGTCGGTTTTCATGATCCAGACACTCAAGACATCGACCGAAAACGTCGATGCGCTCTATAACCGCGACTTTCTGGCGACAGAAACCGTGAACAATATTGATGGCACACTCACTCGGGTGGACATCAATATTCTGCGCATGATCGCCATTGGCAACCCGGAGCAAACCGCCGTCTGGAAAACCGAGAACGAAAACGCTTTCACTCAACTGGACAAGCTGACGAGTCAGTTGAGCCAGGAAACGGCTGGCACTCTGGATACTCAACTGACCCAGCAATTGCAGCGTGACTATGCGAAGTTGCGTGACGGTATGCGCCATCAGACCAGCGTGATCCAGACCGGCGATATTGCCGGGGCCACCAATATCAACCGCACCGAGGTCAAGCCTTACGCGGAGCAGGTCTTCAAGACCCTGCAAACCCTGCGCGAGCAAGGCAAGCAACAGGCCGGCAAACGCTTCCAGGCGCAGGAAGAGAGCGCCAACCAGGCCAATGGCCTGGCGATAGGCGCGACGCTGGTCATTGCTCTGCTGGGCGTCATCGCAACGCTGCTGACGACTCGTAGCATTCTCGGCGCCATTGGTGGAGAACCCGACATGGTGGCTGGCATCACCCGCACCATCGCCAAGGGTGACTTGAGCAGCACCATTAACATTGCGAGCAATGACAAGTCCAGCGTGGTGGCCGCCGTCGGTGCCATGCAGGCACAGCTTCGCGAGACATTGCAGCAGATCTCCAGCTCGGCAAACCAGCTCGCCTCGGCAGCCGAAGAAATGACCGCCATTACCGAAGATGGCGTTCACGGCCTGCACAAACAGAACACCGAAATCGATCAGGCCGCCACGGCAGTCAATCAAATGACCAGCGCAGTGGAAGAAGTGGCCCGCAATGCCGAACACACCGCCCGTTCGTCCAACAACGCGACGGGAGCCGCGCAAGACGGGCTCGGGCTGGTCAAAAAGACGGTCAGTGCCATCGATACCATGAGCAATGACGTACAAAAGACTGCGACCCTGATCGGTGAGCTGGCAGATCAGTCCCGTGATATCGGCAAGGTGCTGGACGTGATTCAGGGCCTGGCGGAACAAACCAACCTGCTGGCGCTGAACGCCGCTATCGAAGCGGCGCGCGCAGGCGAAGCCGGACGTGGTTTTGCCGTCGTTGCCGACGAAGTGCGCGCTCTGGCTCATCGTACCCAGCAATCCACCAGCGAAATCGAACGTCTGGTCACCAATATCCAGAACGGTACCGACCGCGCCGTGGGCTCCATGCGCGGCAATACCGAACTGGCCAGCGAAACCCTGGGCATCGCCGAAGGCGCCAATGAAGCGCTGAGCAAGATCAACGCGGCGGTCAGCGAGATCAACGACCTCAATCTGGTGATCGCCAGCGCTGCACAGGAGCAGGCGCATGTTGCGCGGGAAGTTGACCGCAACCTGGTGAACATCCGCGACCTGTCGGCGCAGTCTTCTTCCGGCGCACAGCAAACCAGTACGGCCAGCCGCGAGCTGTCACGACTGGCTGTGGACCTGAGCGGCATCGTCGGACGTTTCCGCCTGTCCTGACCCAAGACACACTCTTTGCGCTGCCCGCAGCGCAAAGAGTGTCTTCCAGCCAAACATTCGGTTGAAAGCCAGTCCGTCCTGAAATAGCGTATTGCCTTGGACGATCAAGGAAAGACGCATGAAACCCAGCAAAACCATCACTCGTGCGTTCTGTGTCGAGTTGCAGCAGGAACTGTCCATTACCGCCGCCCGGCGAGAGTATTTCTCTCAGGAGCTACCGCGCTCGCGATTCGAGTTCCTGTGCTCGAGCGAAGCCTGCCGGGCGCTGGGCGCCAAAGTGACAGGGGTTCGCTATGACGTGAAGCCTCAGGACAATCCAACCTTCGTGGCCGCTCATTTTCGCGCCAACCCGCATTACGACCATCACGCCAGCTGCGAGTGGGTCGAGGAGGACGCCGGGGAAGCCAACGAAGAACCCGAAGTCGAAGAGACCGATCCCCAGGCCCGCATTCGCAAGGTCAAGCGCAAGCTGGATGACTACATTGATGTCTTCGATCCCGTGATCAAAGACCCGGTCAAGGAAAAGGCCGGCCCCGACAAGGCTGGACCTCGCGCACCGAAGCCCGCGAACGACTCTCCAGCGGCAGAAGCTTCGACGCCTGCAGCACCGCGCTACAGTGAAACGCGCACCAATAATCTTGAGCGGCTGGTGGACAGCTTCCGTCAGGCCAAGGCGCAATTATCCCCCGATGACTTCAAGCTGCTGACCCTGAAGATTCCCGGACAAGGCGAGTTGTCCCTGCGCTCGTACTTTCGCCACATCAAATATGCGCAGACAGGCGACAACGGCCGGGTGCTGTATGGCGGCGGGCTGGTGGAGCGTTATGGTCTGGGGTTCAAGTTCAAGTTCTTCGACCGTCTCGAAGCCAAACTGGTGACACTGTACGTATCACCCGCGCAGATGCAGGCCTATCGCTCCAGTCGGTACATCACCGAGCTGTTGAGCCATGCCGATGAAGTGAAGTTCTTCACGGTCTATGCCTTGGGGAATGTCGTCAAAAGCCCATCGGGGAAAAGCTTCAGCGTCGAAGTCGACGACTTGCGGCATTTGGCGATTGTGCTGGGGCCAGCGAAGGCGTGAGGCAAAAAAACCTGTAGGAGGCAGCTTGCTGGCGAAAAAGGCCTGAAAACCGACAGAGATTTAGCATCGTACAAAGTAATTTACGACCTGACTGCCGTAGGAGATCACCCGCCGCCTCGGCGCCGCGCTGTCGCGCAGCAAACAGGAGCAGGTGTTTCCAGACTCATGGTCTTGCGTCTTGTTTGATGAGAGCGAATTCATCCGCGAAGACGGGGCATTTCGCGAATGAATTCTCTCCTACGCGGGTCGTGGGGAATCAGACCTTCACGATCCAGCCAGCCGGCGCTTCGACATCGCCGGACTGCACGCCGGTGAGTTCAGCGTAGAGCTTGCGGGTTACAGGGCCGACGTCGGTTTCGCTGTGGAAGACGTGCAGTTTGTCCTTGTAGGAAATCCCGCCAATCGGAGTGATGACGGCCGCGGTGCCGCAGGCGCCCGCTTCCTTGAACTCACCGATCTTGTCGATCAGCACATCACCTTCGATAACGGTCAGGCCCAGGCGGCTTTGTGCCAGTTCCATCAGCGACAGACGGGTGATACCCGGCAGCACGGAAGGCGACTTGGGCGTGACGAACTCATTGTTGGCGGTGATTGCAAAGAAGTTGGCCGAACCGACTTCTTCGATCTTGGAGTGGGTTTGCGGGTCCAGGTAGATGCAGTCGGCAAAGCTGTGTTTCTTGGCTTCGGAACCTGGCATCAGGCTGGCAGCATAGTTGCCACCGACCTTGGCAGCACCGGTGCCGTTCGGGGCAGCACGGTCGTAGCCGGAGATCACGAAGTTGTTCGGCTTCAGGCCGCCCTTGAAGTAGGCGCCAACCGGAATGCAGAAGATCGAGAAGATGAACTCGGGCGCGGTACGCACGCCGATGTTGTCGCCAACGCCGATCACGAACGGACGCAGGTACAGGGCACCGCCCGAACCATAAGGCGGGATGAAACGTTCGTTGGCCTTGACGACCTGCTTGCACGCTTCGATGAATACATCGGTCGGTACGTGAGGCATCAACAGACGGGAACAACTGCGCTGCATGCGCTGGGCGTTCTGGTCAGGACGGAACAGGTTGATCGAGCCATCCTTACAACGATAAGCCTTCAGGCCTTCAAAGCACTGTTGACCGTAATGCAGCGCGGTAGAACCTTCGCTGATATGCAGAACGTTGTCTTCGGTCAGGGAACCCTGATCCCAGGCGCCATCACGCCAGTGAGAGAGGTAGCGCTTGTCGGTTTTGATGTAATCGAAACCCAGGGTTTCCCAGTTGATGCTTTCTTGACTCATAACGCCCTCTTTCGTTTAGCCGCTGCCTGGATGAGTCAGGCCTGTGCCGTATTCTGCCAGATCATTTGAGCTGAAGTGAGCATCCAATAAAAAACCCTGCGCCTTTCGGGGACAGGGTTTTGTTTTTCGGGTTCAAGTGCAAGTCAGAAGGCGTAGGTCACCAGCAACTCTTTCGTTACCTGAAAGTCCACCGACATCATCACGCTCAGGGCGGTGATGGTGAAGATGGAGAACACGAACAGCTTGCGGGCCCAGACAGTATCGTCTGCAGCCTTGTAGCCCTTCCAGGCCATGTACAACCAGTACATGCCCATGCCCGCTGCAACAGCGAGGTAGTTCAGACCCGCGTAACCGCCGAACGTCAACATCAGGGTCGCCACGAGGAACGCCAGGATGTAGAGCAGGATGTGACGCTTGGTGACCAGAATGCCGCGCTTGACCGGCAGAACCGGAATCTTCGCTGCACGATAGTCGTTGAAACGAAAGATCGCGATCGCATACGAGTGCGGCATCTGCCACAGGCTGAACATCACCAGTAGCGTCCATGCCGCGAAATCGAAGCTGTTGCTTACAGCGCAGTAGCCAATCACCGGAGGCATGGCCCCCGACAGGCTGCCGATCAGGGTGCCGTGTACGGATTTACGCTTGAAGTACAGGCTGTAGAAGCCCACGTAGATCACGAAGCCGATCACACCCAGCAAGGCAGCCAGAGGGTTGGCGTAGGTGTACAGCAGGCTGACACCGGCGATGCCCAGAATCGTGGCATACAGCAGTGCAAGCTTGATGGACACCAGGCCCTGCACCAGCACACGGTTGCGAGTCCGCTCCATGCGCTGGTCGATATCACGATCGATGCAGTTGTTGAATACGCAACCTGACGCTACGACCAGGGAGGTACCGATTACCGCCGCAAGAAACACGATGAAATCGATATCACCCTTGGAAGCCAGAAAAAAGCCACCTGCCACCGAAAGCACGTTACCGAAAATGATCCCCGGCTTGGTGATTTGGATAAAGTGCTTCAGGGACATCTGGTATTCCTCAATGCGCCATCATTTCGCGATGGATACTGAAAATGATCCACAGCGACAGGCCGACCAGCAGCACGATAACCAACGCGGTGAAGGCAAACGCCAGCACGTTGTTACGTTGCGCACTCGTGAAGTCCAGGTGCAGGAAGTAATGCAGGTGCACCAGGATCTGGACGATCGCGAAGGCCAGGATGATCGCGATGGTCAGGTCTTTCGGCAGAACCGGAGACATGACCAGAGCGAACGGGATGGCAGTCAGGATGATCGACAGCACGAAACCGATGATGTACGACTTCACGGAACCGTGGCTATTGTCTTCAGCTGGATGATGTGAATTCGCCATTTACAGGGCTCCCATCAGGTAGACGATAGTGAACACACCGATCCAGACCACGTCCAGGAAGTGCCAGAACAGGCTCAGGCAGCTCAGGCGGGTCTTGTTGGTGTTGGTCAGGCCCTTTTTCTGGACCTGATACATCATGATACCCATCCAGATCAGACCGCTGGTTACGTGCAGACCGTGCAGGCCGACCAGGGCGAAGAACGCCGACAGGAAGCCGCTGCGGCTAGGACCGTAGCCTTCGTTGATCAGGTGATGGAACTCATAGATTTCCATGGCGATAAACGCAGCACCGCACAGGAAAGTCAGGGCCAACCAGCTCAGGACCTGACTCTTCTTGCCTTTGTACAGCGCCAGCATGGCGAAGCCATAAGTGATACTACTGACCAGCAGGAACGCGGTTTCCACAGCCACGAAAGGCAGCAGGAAGATGTCCTGGCCCGACGGGCCGCCCGCGACACTGTTGACCATCACGGCATAGACCGCGAAGAACGATGCGAACAACACGCAGTCGGTCATCAGGTACAGCCAGAAGCCGTAGACCGTCATTCCACCGCTGTCGTGGTGATCGTCATGCCCATGGTCATGAGCGTCATGACCGTGGGCTCCGGAGTTGATAGCAATATTTGACATGTTTAAACCTGTTCCAGCGAGGACTTGACAGGAGTGTATGCACCGTTGGCCGCCAGGACCTTGTGATGCTCACCTTCAATACGCGCTACATCTTCAGCAGGCACCATGTAGCCCTGGTCGTCACGTGCAGCGTGAATGACGAAGACAACGATGGTCGCCAGCAGACTTGCACCCACCAGCCACCAGATGTGCCAGATGAACGCGAAGCCGAAGACGGTCAACAGCAGACCCATGTACAGGCCGGTCGCCGTGTTGTTAGGCATGTGGATAGCCGAGTAGTGAGCAGGAACCTTGTAGGCGGTACCGGCACGCTTGGCGTCCGTGAATGCATCGATGTCTTTTGCCTCAGGCAGCTCGGCAAAGTTGTAGAACGGTGGTGGCGAAGAAGTGGACCACTCCAGAGTGTGGCCATTCCATGGGTCACCGGTCAGATCGCGGTTCTGGTTGCGGTCACGGATACTGACGAACAACTGGATCAGCTGCGAAGCGATACCGGCTGCGATCAGGAATGCACCGAACAGAGCAACGTTCAGGTAGATGTTCCACTCAGGCATGTCGGTAGCGTTCAGGCGACGGGTCATACCCAGGAAGCCCAGCGCGTACAGAGGCATGAATGCAACGAAGAAGCCGCTGATCCAGAACCAGAACGCTGCCTTGCCCCACTTCTCGTTCAGGGTGAAACCGAACGCTTTAGGGAACCAGAACGCGAAGCCGGCGATGTAACCGAATACCGCACCGCCGATGATGACGTTGTGGAAGTGAGCGATTACGAACAGGCTGTTGTGCAGTACGAAGTCAGCACCCGGGATTGCCAACAGAACGCCGGTCATGCCGCCGATCGAGAAGGTAACCATGAAGCCCAGGGTCCAGAGTACTGGCGCGGTGAAACGCAGACGGCCCTGGTAGATGGTGAACAGCCAGTTGAATAGCTTCACACCCGTCGGTATCGCGATGAGCATCGTCGCCAGACCGAAGAAGGCGTTGACGTTGGCGCCCGCACCCATGGTGAAGAAGTGGTGCAGCCATACCATGAAGCCCAGTACACAGATCGCGCCGGAAGCGAAGATCATCGACTTGTGGCCGAACAGACGCTTGCCCGAGAACGTCGAGATGACTTCGGAGAAGACACCGAACGCAGGCAGAATCAGGATGTAAACCTCAGGGTGACCCCATGCCCAGAACAGGTTCACGTACATCATGGGGTTACCGCCCATTTCGTTCGTGAAGATGTGGAAGTCCAGGTAACGGTCGAGGGTCAGCAACGCCAGGGTAGCGGTCAGGATCGGGAACGAAGCCACGATCAGGATGTTTGCCCAGGTGCAGGTCCAGGTGAAGATCGGCATGTCCATCAGTTTCATGCCAGGGGTACGCATCTTCAGCACGGTCACCAGGAAGTTGACGCCCGTAAGTGTCGTACCTAGCCCCGATAGCTGTAGCGCCCAGATGTAGTAATCGACACCCACTCCAGGACTGTATTGCAGACCCGACAACGGCGGATACGCAACCCAGCCGGTCTTGGCGAACTCGCCGACACCCAGGGAGATGTTGATCAGCAGCATGCCCGATACCAGCAGCCAGAAGCTGAGGGAGTTAAGGAACGGGAAGGCAACGTCACGAGCACCGATCTGCAACGGCAGAACGATGTTCATCAGACCGGTGAAGAACGGCATCGCCATGAAGATGATCATGATCACACCGTGAGCGGTGAAGATCTGGTCATAGTGTTCAGGCGGCAGGAAGCCTTCGGCGCCGTTCTGGGCCATGGCCAGCTGTGCACGCATCATGATGGCGTCGGCAAAACCGCGCAGCAGCATGATCATGGCGACGATGATATACATCACGCCGATTTTCTTGTGATCGACGGACGTCAACCACTCGGTCCACAGGTAAGACCACTTCTTGAAGTAAGTGATAGCCCCGACCACACCCAGACCACCGAGCGCGATCATGGCAAGGGTCACCATGACTATCGGCTCGTGGAACGGTACCGATTCCCAACTTAATTTACCTAACATCGTTTACTCCTCTGCCCCAGCAGCTGAATTTTTGCCCTTTTCCGCACCTTCGGCACCAGCGACTTCTTTCTCACCAGGGATCAGCTTCTTGCCTGGGTTCATACCTTCATACTTGTCGATGATGATCTGGAACAGGTTCGGAGTAACCGTGGAATAAAGTTCGACGGGATTGCGTTCGCTAGGTTTGGCCAGTTCAGCGTATTCAGCAGCACCAAGCTGTTTAGGTGAACTCTTGACTTCGTTGATCCAGGCATCGAAATCAGCCTGGCTGGTGGCGATAGCCTTGAACTTCATGCCGGTGAAACCCGCGCCACTGTAGTTGGCCGAGATACCGTTGAACTCGTGGTTTTCGTTGGCGATCAGATGCAGCTTGGTGTGCATGCCAGCCATTGCGTAGATCTGGCCACCCAGGCCTGGAATGAAGAACGAGTTCATTACAGAGTCGGATGTAACCTGGAAATTGATCGGGGTATTGGCAGGGAAGACGATCTTGTTGACCGTGGCGATGCCTTGTTCCGGATAGATGAACACCCATTTCCAGTCCAGCGCGACAACCTGGATGGTCACAGGCTTGACGTCGGACTCAAGCGGACGGTACGGGTCCAGCGAGTGAGTGGAGATGTAGGTGAAGTAGCCCAGGAAGACCAGCAGGATCATGGGGATACCCCAGACCGCGACTTCAATCTTGGTCGAGTGCGACCAGTCGGGCGTGTACTTGGCGGCCTTGTTGGACGCGCGATACTTCCAGGCGAAGACGAAGGTCAGGACAATGACCGGGATGACCACGATCAGCATCAGCAGCGTGGCGATGATGATCAGGTTCCGCTGTTCGATACCCACCTGCCCTTTCGGATCGAGCAGAGGAACGCCGTCACAGCCGCTGAGCAACAGCATGCTGAACAGGGCCAAGTAGCCAAAAAACCTGGGGTACCTTGTTTTACTCATCTCACGACCTCTAAAAGCAGCTTGCGCGGTGCAGTGGGTTTCGACCGCCAACACTTTACCCTGCCAGTGCCGGCATCTTTTTTTAAATTGAACAAGGACCTGCCGAAACGCTCTGTTGCGAAACGACAAATCCGGGTTTTTTGCTATGAATTCTTATTTTGAGCCGCCGGAAACTGGCCTGCTTTCGCAGATCAATCGCCTTGCGCGCGCTGATCCTGCGCGCTCAGAGGCCAGCATTGCGCTGCCTGTTTAGCCTGCACAGGGCGCTCCGAGCCTCAAAATTTCTGATCGCCAAGCCTGGCTGGACGATGAGTGCTGGCGATTGTAGATATGTAAATTTTTATTGACTATGCCTAATTTTGTAACAGTTAATCTCAAAGCTTGCAACAATCGCAAATCATTGATCTTTACAACCAGAAAAAATGCCTCGTGAAAACGAGGCATTTTTCCATCAAAGCCCTTGCTTTCAGTAAGGTCTACGACGATTGCGAATGACGCCAATCGGGACCAGAACAGCCGTCAGAACGAATGCTATCAGAGCCCACTGGGCCAATGACAACCCCAAGACGGGCGGATAGGGTGTGGAGCAGAAACCGCTGACCTGAAATACCAGCGGGAAAAGCGACGCCAGAGGCAGACCGTCGACAATGGGCTGCAGGGTGTCGATGCCGCAGCTCACTGCCGGATACGCCAGGGTGTAGACATGGTGGCCGGCAGCCGCGATACCGCCCAGGGCGCTGAAGGTGACCAGGGTTTCCATCACCGTGATACTGCGACGGCCCGGCATGGCAGCGCCGATGAAAGCGAAGATGGCGATGAACAGCAAGGCATAGCGCTGCAGGATGCATAGCGGGCAAGGTGCCTCGCCCAGCACGATCTGCATGTACAGGGCGCCGCCGATCAGGGACAGGCAGATGATTCCCAGCAAGACCAGAAAACGCTTTTCGCGTCTCAGGTACAACGTGTTGTCGCTCATTCACTTACCTTATCGAAATGGTGTGCAGGTGCGCCGGGCCAGCGCAGGCACCTGCGGGACTGATCGCGAGTAAATACCCGCTGGCGGATGGTGCGCGATATTCGTCTCTCGTCCCTGCCAACTCAAGCGCCTGTCCGCCATACGGATGGATTTGCCAACCGGATGGTTCCTTCGGCACCGCGACAGGTGGTGGAGCACGAAGGCGCAAAAAAACAGATCTCTTCCTTATATATAGAAGGATGCGTCTTTTTGTCGCACCCAGGCACCCGGAAGAAGAAGTGCGACAGTTTACCGCAGGGCAATCCCGGGACACAGCCAGGGGCGCACAAAAGACACAATCGGTAATTCTCTTTCGTTCTGTGACGCAATCAACCGTTTGACGTCAAACAAATCAAACTGCCAGTATTGCGCCCCCCGCTCTTGCGGCCGAAAACAATCCTGCACGAAGTGAAAATCACTTTTCAAGAAGAGTGACCGAACACACAGGCCTTCAATGCTGCGGCCCGTTAGCCTAAAGCCAGCCTGTCGCGAGTCGATAGCCTGTCACTGAAAGTTGTTTTGCGCCTCTCAGCGACGAACACCTATAGCCAGAAGGTTTTTATGTCCCCCAAGAACGTCCGAGCAGATTCACTTTCGCTGCTGCTGTTCACGTTACGCAGCGGCAAGCTGATGGCGATCAATCTGCTCAAGGTCAGTGAAATCATTCCCTGCCCGCCCCTGACTCACCTGCCCGAGTCCCACCCGCACGTCAAAGGTGTCGCGACACTGCGCGGTGCCTCTCTGTCCGTGATCGACCTCAGCCGTGCCATTGGCGAACGCCCGCTGGCCGATCCCGATGGCGGCTGCCTGATCGTCACTGACGTCAGCCGTTCCAAGCAGGGTCTGCATGTGCAGGCGGTGAGCAAGATCGTCCACTGCCTGACCACCGACATTCGTCCACCGCCTTTCGGTTCCAGCGGCCGGTCGTTCATCACCGGCGTCACCCAGGTCGATGGCGTTCTGGTACAAGTGCTGGATATCGAAAAAGTGATTCACGGCATCGCGCCAGCACAAATCGTTGTCCAGTCCGACGAGTTGCCTGCCGAAGACGTCATGGTTCTGTCCCAGGCCCGGATTCTGGTCGTCGACGACAGCCAGGTCGCGTTGCAGCAGTCGATCATCACCTTGCGCAACCTTGGCCTGGAATGCCACACGGCCCGCAGCGCCAAGGAAGCCATCGATGTCCTGCTGGAGCTGCAAGGCACCCCGGCGCAGATCAACATCGTGGTCTCCGACATCGAAATGTCCGAGATGGATGGCTACGCCCTGACCCGTACCTTGCGTGAAACCCCGGACTTCCAGGACCTGTACATCCTGCTGCACACCTCCCTGGACAGCGCAATGAACGGCGAAAAGGCCAAGCTGGCCGGCGCCAACTCCGTGCTGACCAAGTTCTCGTCCCCCGAGTTGACCAAATGTCTGATCGAGGCGGCACACACCGTCATGGCCCAGGGCAACTGATACGCAGAGCGCCCTGCTCCCAAGGCCCTTCAAGGACCGACGCCTCAGCCCGGCATTACTGGTTGATGCGTCGGGACCTCGGGCAGCCGGTACCTGAACCCAGCTGGCCTGCCGACATCCGCCCGATCCCCTTCTCTCTCGATCAAGCCACCGAAATTCATCGCCTGCTCAGCCTGGGTTATCAGGACGGCAGCGGAAGCGTGCCGGACTATTCCCACTGGGTGAACGCTTTCAAACATGACCCGGAGTTCAATACCGGGCTGTGCTTCGTTGCCGTGGACGATCAAGGACCGGTCGGCGTGATTACCTGCTGGACCAGCGCCTTCATCAAGGATCTGGTGGCTCACCCACGCGCCCGGCGTCAGGGTGTCGCCATGGCCTTGCTGACGCTGCTGTTCAGCCACTTGCGTCAACGCGGCGAACCCAGGGTCGACCTGCTGGTCATGGAAAACAATCTGATGGCGCGGCAGTTGTACGAAAAAATGGACATGTCCTACGTCCGGCGTTCGGCAATCGAAGAAACCTGATCTGGCATAATCGACTCCCGATAGTGTGGAGGCCAATCATGAAATCACTTATCGCGCTGCCGATAATCCTCTGGGCAATTGTCGGCCAGGCCAACGCTGCCACCCCGCAAGCCTGGAACGCTCTGGACAAGGCCATGCTCGACAGCTGCCTAAAGGCCAGCCAGCTCAAGGACAGCAAACCCGTCAGCAGCAACGCCCTGTTCGATGACCGGGTTGGCTACAGTGCCCTGCTGTTGCAAGGCCGCTATCCCCAGAAGCACATGAACAACCGCAAGGGCACCGAACTGTGCCTGTACAACCGCAAAAGCCGGGAGGCCAGCGTAACCGAATGGGACAGCCTCCCCCTCAAGTGAGGTAGCGCTGGCGCACAATTTGCTTCGTTACCTGTCCAGGTCGTGACCGGCAGCCACTCGCTGTCGGTCCTGGCACCTATCCTGAACGGGTTATCGAAACAATGAACACTCAGTTTTCCTGCGTAGGTTGCGGCGGTTGCTGTACCGATCATCATGTTCCCCTGACTCTGCTCGAAGCCACGCAATGGGCGGCTGACGGCGGTACGGTGATCGTGTTGACCGAGGCATTTCTGAGTGATGGTTATGGTGTTCCCCAAGAGCAACTGACCCACGCCACCCGACGTTCGACGGTGGTGAACAGCGGCTCCGCACAAGCGTACGTGGCAATCACTTTCGCTGCCTACAACGTGGGGCGTTGCCGGAATCTTGACGCAGAGAACCTCTGCCGCATCTACGAACGTCGCCCGCTGGTGTGCCGTATCTATCCGATGGAAATCAATCCGCACATTCCCCTGCGCCCAGAAGCCAAGGACTGCCCGCCGCACTCCTGGGAACAGGGTCCGGACCTGATCGTGGGCAACAAACTGGTGGATACTCAACTGATAGCGCTGATCGAACAATCGCGTCAGGCCGACCGGGACGAGATCGCCACCAAGCAGTCGGTCTGTCAGCTATTGGGGATTCGCACCACCGCGCTCAAGGGCAACGGGTTTGTGGCTTACCTGCCGGACATGCAGGCTTTTGCGGCCGCCATCGAGCAGGTCACCACCCGCACGGAGCCGGTTTCGTCCGATGCGGGCTGGGAATTTCATGTGGCGGGTCAGGAAGTCATCAACACGCTGAATGGAGCAGGTGCCGAGGTAACGACCCGCGACCCGACGTCCTACATGTTCATTCCATTGCAGTCGGCCTGATGCCGATCAGCGCTTGCCCATCGAACGACGGGTTCCGGCAGGCGCGGCACCGGGAGTCTTGTGATGCGAAGACTTGCTCGACTTCTGATACCAGGCCTGATCCTTTTTGGCCTGCGCGAATTCGGAAGGCTTGAACGGAAAGCTGAACGGCGCAACCGTGGTTTTCTTGTCAGTCTCCGGCGCTGAGTCGGTGACGGCTTCTGGAGCAGGTGTTTGTTCGGGGGTTGTCATGGCGACACCAAAAGTCGAAATGGCCGGGCACATGCCCGTGGGCGCGCAGCATACCTCAATCGTTGAACGCTTGCCCGACCAGACATCGGCCATGGGTCGTCGTCATTTGTAGAACAGATCCACCATCACCTCGGCCTCGAACGGCCCGGCCTTGGGCCTTGTTGTCTGCCATAGCAGCTCGGCATTGAAGTCTGCACGCGCCGTCTGGTTATCACCCAGCAGGTCGGCCAGATGAAACAGCTCGTTATAACGCAGCGGCAAGTTGCTTCTCTCGCTCACGATCCGAATCCCCAGCGAACTGTTGTTGCCCGGTACCAGCACGTCACCGGCAAGCCGCCCCGTCACCGGCCTGAAGCGCGCATTGAGGCTGAACGGTGATTCACAACTGCGGCTGGTCAGCAGGGAAAACGGACGTCTGGCAAATACCCTTCCCACCTCGACCCGCTGAATGCCGATGGAACCGAACTCCAGTGTTTCAGGCATCACCTGCAATTGTGCCTCACAGGCGATGAAGCGCAGGCCTTTGAGGTTGTTGATGACATAACTGAGGTTGCGTCCCGGAACCGGGTCCAGACCGGCCGCACCGTCGAGCTGGAAGACCCGGTAATCGGTCAGGTCACTGGCCATGCCCGAAGGCGGCGTCGGCCCGTACTTTTGCACGAAGACTGAAAATGCCAGGTTGAAACTGGCCTTGGGACACGCGCCGATATTGGAATCCCCTTCATGGCAGACCGGCACGGACTGACGGGTACTGATGCGCCCGCCGGTTTGCAGGTAATCCACACCATCAATGGTCAGACCGGCACGAATGCCCTGGCCGATCGGCCTGTTATCCGGGTTGATGTAGATAAAGATTTCCTGCGGCACCGACTGCTGCCCTTCCCTGGCACATTCGACCTGAATGTTCAGTCGTTCGGAACGCCAGATCACCTCACCATTAGGAGCCGAGGCCGGTATGGCAACCGTGCTGCTCAGGTCGCCATGAATCGCGGACTCACCCGAACCCTGGGTCTTGCACACCAGGGCAAAGCCGGTGGCCGGGCTCAGTGCCGCTACAAGAACGAGGGGTTTCAACCAGCGCTTGGCAGGAAAACAGGTCATATCAGCATTCTTCTTGGAGTGGGATGGAATCAGTGAACGGCATTCGCCCGTTCAACCGCATGCAATGGGAGCGCTGACCGCCATAGTCGGTCAGGCCCTTGAATGAAAAGACTTGTGGCCGGGACTGACGCGGCATCGGCAACTCAAGACGCGCACCCGGCTCCAGCAACAGGTAATCGCTGAGCAGAAACTCATCGAGCTTCACCGCTTGCAGCGTGGCGTGATAAGCCGTGGGGTTGCTGACGCGAACGGCGTCATCCGTCAGGCTCCAGCCCAGGCGCCCGACAGTTTCAGCCGGGTCGCCCGGCAGGCCGGGAGGTCGATAGAACACATTGATACGCTGACGCACGGCGATATTGAGCTGATTGGTGCCCTCACGCCGCGGCGGGATCTCCAGAACGTACAGGTGCAGCAGTGACTCGCGATCCTCGGGCAGGCCCGCGCCCTGATACAGCACCCGCAGTTCCTGCTTGCCTCCGGCAGGCAAACGGGAGAAATGCGGCGTGACGACAAAGGGCAGGACTGTTCGCTGCTCTCTGGGCGTTTCGTCAGTGTCCTGGGGAGCGCTCAACCAGGCCTGAATCAACACTTCATGCTCACTGAGATTACTGGCCTGGATACTCGCTTCGCGAAAGACGCCATCAAAAATCAGTCGGGTACCCGCCAGCGATACTGCCGCCTGCACAGTGCTGCTCGCCCAGCAGAACAGCGCAAACACACCGCGACGCAATGCCCGGTTCATTGGCAAACCACCTTGAGCCGCTCATAGGCACGCTTGGCGTCTTTGGGGGGAAGCGTGAACGGAGCACGGCAGCTTTGCCCCGACCATTGCACGCGCAACACGCCGCTGTCCTTTTCGCTGAGCACCAATGCCTGGCTGTTGGGATCGACAACGGCCAGATTACGGCCCTGCTCATCCTCGACACTGGCGCCCAACGGGATCGGGCTGGCATCGGCACGAACCAGTTCAAACTGCACACGGCGACCCTGGGATGCCTTGAAACTCACCAGAGGAATCGCGCCACGACGCGGCACGATCTGGCTGATCGCGTTATCCAGTTCGATATCGGCGCCCAGTTGCCGGGTGTCCAGCGACACCCAGTTGGTGCGATAAGGCTGGGCGTAGGGCAGCACCGCATAGCCATTGTCCGAAGTTTCCACATTGCTGTAGGACTTCAACCTGGCGCCACCTACCTCCGGTACCTGAACCAGAGCAAAGGTTTCCCCCAGCGGCTGGCCGAGGTTGATCCCGCCACCATGGGCCACCAGCGAACCCGATGCAGCCAGGGTCAAGGCGTCATAGTCACGGCCCTGGCTGTAGCCCGTCTCGAAACGGCCGTAAGGCGTCGTGACATTGAGTTTGCCGGCACCGAAGCTGCCGGAACTGCTGTCATGGCCGGCCTGTACCGAATAGAACAGGTCGCGCCTGTCCAGCACCTGACCGTTGAGCCCGGTCTGTACGTTGTATTCGCCGTTGTCATCACGCACGGCATTGAACGAAAGACGCGAAGAACCCGGCGAGTCCCCCAGCGGCAGGGTCATGCTCAAAGCCAGACGATTATCGTTTTCACCCTTTCCCTGAGTGCCAAATTCCTGATTGCGCTCTAACGACACACTGTAATTCAAGGTGCGCCAGGCCGCGTTGTAGGACAGGTACAACTGGCGAGTCTTGCCGGACACGTTCCAGTAGCGCTGCTCGGAGGCTGTCAGGCTCAGAGAACCGGACTGGCTGGGCAGCACCTGAGTGACATTAAGCTCCAGCCGGTCTCGTGCCCGGCCATTGGCAAGCAGCCCGGGCCGCTCGTCCGTTTCACTGACATGCTGGTTGAGGGTCCGGTACTGCTCGGTGGAATAACGATAACCGGCCACTGCCAATGTGGTGTTGGTGACATCCAGGGTATTGGCATAACGCACCCGAATACTCTGGCCGCTGCGGGTCTGTTGCTTCAGCTCGCTGATCGAATGGGTGATGTCGAAAGACAGGGCCCCAAGGCCTGTATTGACCCCGGTTCCGATATTGGCGGCGTTGTAGTCCTCGGCCAGTTGCAGGCCACCAAAACCGGTTACCCGCTCGGAAAGCCCATAAATGACAGCGGCGCTGGTGAAATTCGGCGAGGCCTGGTGATCGTCATTGCTGTCCACTTGCCCGGCGGCGAGGCTGTAGCGAAACGAACCGGCAGGCACCATGATCGGCAGAGACGCATAGGCCTGGGTAAAGGTGCGCCGTCGACCGTCGGCCTCGATAATGGTCACCAGCAGATCGCCATTGGAACCGCTGGGATAAATGTCGGTGATCTCGAACGGCCCGGGCGAAACGTTGCCGCTGTACAGCATGAAGCCGTTCTGCCGGACCTCGACCGTAGCGTTGGTTTCGGCAGTGCCGCGAATCACCGGCGCATAGGTGCGCTCGCTGTCGGACAGCATTCCATCATCGGATGCTATCGTCGCGCCCTTAAAACGCACGCTGTCGAAGACCTGAGAATCGGTGAAGGTTTCACCCAGAGTGAGCTGGCTCTTGAGTGCCGTGATATCGCGCTGCGCGAAAGTGCGGTTGCTGCGAAAGCGATAGGGCTGGTTATCGCCATACACCAGCGAAGACTCGTTGCGCAGCCGCCATGCACCGAGGTTAAAGCCATTGCGCAGCCCCAGATAATACTGATCCGACTGCTGCCCACGCTGATCACGTCTTGAGCCATTGAAGTTGTAATTGATGAAACCGGCTGTTTCTCCCTGATCCCAGAGTTCCGGTGATACATACCCTCGCCGGCTGCGCGCCATGGCAGCCTGCGGAACACTGATATCGAGACGCAGGGCATCGGGCCGGTAATCGATGCGGGCGAATTCAATGGTGTTTTCCAGATCGAAACACTCCTGCCCGCTGGTCACCGTCAAACGCTGCGGGTCCAGTCCGAAGTTCTCAAGCATCTCGGGGCTCAGGCAGGGCTCGATCAGGCCGGAGCTTTCGTTACGACTGAAGGTGATATCCCTGCGACCGCTCAGTGCGCGGTTGACATACACATCCACCCGGTAAGTACCGGGTAATACGCTGTTGGCGCGCAGAAACTCCTGCAGGTCGGGAGGCTGGTCACTGCCTTGAATGAAAGCCGTATTGAACTTGACCGGCTGTGCACCTTGCGTGTCTGCCGATACCACGGTGAACGCCGTGATACACAGACTTCCCCCCACAATCGCCAGCCGACATCGCCGCAATGATCTTCGGGTCTTGCCTTTGATCCAGTTCGCTCTGCCATACAGACCAAAACCTGTCATGGCCTTCTTGTTGTTCTGGTGGTGCCATTCCATTAGCTGTTTTCACTCTACTTCGCAGATCTGACGTGCAGCGGAATCCTTTCACGCAGGCGCACGATTACCGAGTCACTGTTATCTTCAGTACTCAAAGGGTTGAGAATCAATAAAAGCGTCCAGGCTAATATTTGGAGAGTTATCGCTATCGGGTTTTAGTGGCCAAAGTAACTTGCTCTCCATTGAGAGTCGCTTGATAAGGAACTTGCCCACCGAAGTCATTGATGCTGATAAAACTCAACGCCACCGGCCCGTTGCCAGACTTGTGCATCAGTGTCAGGCGCAGGTTCTGGCCCGGCGAAAGCATCTGGCTTTCAAGACTTGCCAGTTCCTTGCCGCCCTGGCGGGTGGCCAGCTTGAGCATCGAGACGTGGTAAGGCCCCGGATTCTCGACCTCCAGCACATCGCCCTTGAGCAGCCGCCAGCGCAACATTTCCGGTGCCGCCGTCGGATCGCCCTTCAGGCCCTGAGGTCGAAAGAACACCTTGATGCGCTGACGTATCGCAATCTGCAGGGTATTTTCCGAGGCCGTCTGGGGAATTTCCTGCACATTGAGCCAGAGCACCGACTCCCGATCCTCCGGCAAGCCTGATCCGGCATAGATGATGCGCAACAATTGCCGACTGCCGCCTGCCATGCGGGCAAGTGCCGGAGCCACGACAAAAGGCAGGTTCGCAGTGACGTTATCTGCGCGGGCCGGCGCTTCCAGCCAGGACTGCAGAAGAATCTCTCCGCCGCCGCTGTTTTGCACAGCAAAACTGGCTTCCTTGTCACCCCCCTGATAAATGACCCGCGTGGTATTGAGCACAATGCCCGCCTCGACGGCCGACATCCACAGCCCCACCGCAAGAACGACGGCAGAGCGAAAAGAGGTAAATAACATGGTGGCATTCGCATTGAGTTCGGCATGAGGCAGGGCGAGCAATGCTCACCCTGCCGTTTCATTACTCGTAGTCCAGCACGAAAGGCATGAAACCATCGGCATTACCCGGATTGGTCGGTGTGCCATTGAGTACATAGACGGCGCCGAAGTTGATTTCTGCCGTCGCACCACCCGCACCATCCTTCACCAGGGTGTTGTCGATGGTTTCATTACCACTCAGGTCCATGAGTACATTGGATGCGTTGAGCAGACCAATACCGACACCGTCTGCCGCACCGGTGGTGCGCAACAGTTTCGGATCGTTGTTATCCAGGCCACTGCCATTGCGGGCTGTAAAACGCATTTTCACCATGTTGTACTGATCGGCACCGGCACTGCAGTTGACCAGCAACTGAATAGGCATGGCCGTTTCGAGTTTGCTTTCACTCGAAAGACCGATATCGGAAAACGATACATTTCCAAGATCGACATTGATTTCGCCAGGATTGGTACCCGGGCTGACACCCGTGCCTGGAGCAACATCACAGGAAATATTGGTCAGTGTTCCATTGAATATCAACTTACCGTTGTTGGCGGCGTTAGCCATGCCCGCAGCACCCAAGCCCAGAACGCCCATAACAGCCAATGTGAGAGAAAGCTTTTTCATACCAACGACATTCCTTGTGTTATTTCGTGTGTGCCCACTATCGGACGGCGAGCACTATAGGTCCCGGACTTTTAAGCCGCTGTCAGGCTAATGACTTTGAAACAGGAGATAGACCAACTTTAATTGCAGGACGTTTCTGTAGGAAAAATTAAAAATAGCCTACACGCCATACGGACCGCGGACTGCGCAGAAAGACAGAGCAAAACACTCAACCAAAGATTGCATTTAGCTAAACAGAATTCGCTTTTTTTCAAAGCCTGAAAAACCGTCACACTGCCCAACATGACGGTTCATGAGAAGAAGGCGCTTATTGATAAGTCAGTATGAGCAACCCTGTCTGGATATTCCCGGGATTCTGTATGCCTGCCTGCAATGAAGTAACCGGCAATAGCTGATAGTGCAGGCTGAACGGAATGGCCTGCTCGCCGCATGCATCGCGCCCGGCACGGACTTGCACCGTGATACCGGAAACCTGTAAATAACGAACGTCACTATCTGTCACGCGGGTGACAGTCCTTTCGACAGTGCAGCCTGTATTGACAAGTTTGCCGTGAAACCTGAGCCCTTCGCTTTGCGCCATGATGGGCGCGGATAAGAACACCACAGAAACACTGATAAAAGCAGACAGTTTCCGGACACTGGATACAGCCCCGACAAACTTTCTCCACACCGACGCCTCGCGCTTCATGGTTCTACTCCGCTAGATCAACCGACAGGTTTTAGTTAAGTCGACAAAAGGATTAATCGCCAGAAAAATCTTACATTGCCTGTAGGATGTTTCTTGTGTAGAGCGCGAATTTTCTGCAAGTAATGCTGCAATAACTTCGTGCTCTAGAACCTGTGAGTGATTCAAGCGTGTTCCCGTGCAACCTGAAACAGATATCGCCTGAAACTGGCGTTTCTTGATGCTGCGACTCCCTGCTGGTCGCTTGCTGACAATTCTGACAGCTAAAAGTCATTCTACTGACCGGGTTTACCCGCTATAAGGAGCACCAGACTTCATGGTTTCTCACTTGACCCTACCGGCGCCTCCTTCACATGCGTAAACAGACCAGAATCGTCATTGCTGTGGCCACCTTAGCAACGCTTGCCGCGATTGCCGCCTGGAACCTGACACGCCCTGCTGTTACCAAGACAAACACCCCGGTCGCCGTGCCGGTCAAAGTGATCAGTGTCAGTGCCGAGGACGTACCGCGTTTCGTAACCGGAATAGGTTCGGTGTTGTCGTTGCAAAGCGTGGTGATTCGCCCGCAGGTAGACGGCATCCTCACCCGCCTGCTGGTCAAGGAAGGGCAATCGGTCAAGTCCGGCGACCTGCTGGCAACCCTGGATGACCGCTCGATTCGCGCCACACTCGAACAGGCCCGCGCCCAACTGGCCCAGAGCCAGGCGCAACTGGATGTGGCGCAAGTGGACCTCAAGCGTTATCGCCAACTGACTGACGACAACGGCATCTCCCGGCAGACGTTCGACCAGCAACAGGCTCTGGTTCGTCAGCTCACTGCCACCGTGCTGGGTAATCAGGCCAACATCAATGCCGCACAGGTACAACTTTCCCACACCCAGATTCGCTCCCCGGTGACTGGCCGGGTCGGGATTCGCAATGTCGATGAAGGCAACTTTCTACGTGTCAGCGATGCCACCGGCATGTTTTCCGTCACTCAGATAAACCCGGTGGCGGTGGAGTTCTCCCTGCCGCAACACATGCTGCCCACCTTGCAGACCCTGACCGCCAATCCCGCTTCGGCGGCAGTCAAGGCTTACCTGGGCGATGGCGCCAACGGCACACTGCTGGGCGAAGGCAAACTGGCGCTGATTGACAACCAGGTATCGGCGACCACTGGCACCATTCGCGCCAAGGCACAGTTCGACAACGCCGATGAAAAGCTCTGGCCTGGACAATTGGTCACGGTCAAGATCCAGACCGGCATCGAACGCAACTCGCTCAAGGTCCCGCCGCAGGTCGTGCAGCGTGGCATCGACCAGCATTATGTGTATCGAGTCACGAGCGAACAGAAAGTCGAAGTGGTGCCCGTCACGGTGCTTTATCAGGACAGCGACCTGACCCTGATCAGCGGCCCGCAAGCCGGTGACGTACTGGTCAGCGACGGACAGTCGCGACTCCGGCCAGGGGCGCGGATCGAAGTAGTGAGTGAATCGCCACAGCCTGCCTTGCTCAAGGTGGGGAGCGCGCAATGAAAGGTCGGGGCTCGATCTCGGCCTGGTGCATTGATCACCCGGTCGCCACCCTGCTGCTGACGTTTGCGCTGGTATTGCTGGGGGCCATCGCCTTCCCGCGCCTGCCCATCGCGCCGTTGCCGGAAGCCGAATTCCCGACCATCCAGGTCAGCGCCCAACTTCCCGGCGCCAGCCCGGAAACCATGGCGTCCTCGGTGGCCACGCCGCTTGAAGTGCAGTTCAGCGCCATACCGGGCATGACCCAGATGACCTCCAGCAGCGCGCTGGGCTCGACCAATCTGACCCTGCAATTCACCCTCAACAAAAGCATCGATACCGCCGCCCAGGAAGTGCAGGCCGCCATCAATACGGCCGCAGGACGCTTGCCCGCCGACCTGCCAAACCTGCCAACCTGGCGCAAGGTCAACCCGGCTGACAGCCCGGTGCTGATCCTGAGCGTCAGCTCCAGCCTGATGCCCGGCACCGAACTGAGCGATATCACCGAAACCCTGCTGGCCCGGCAGATCAGCCAGATAGAAGGCGTTGGCCAAGTGGCAATCGCAGGGCAGCAACGCCCGGCGATCCGCATCCAGGCAGCCCCGGAAAAACTCGCCGCACTGGGCCTGACCCTGGCGGATATACGCCAGTCTGTTCAGCAGACAAGCCTGAACCTGGCCAAGGGCGCCTTGTATGGCAAGGACAGTATTTCCACACTGTCTGCCAACGATCAGTTGTTCAAGCCCCAGGACTATGCGCAGTTGATTGTCTCCTACAAGGACGGCGCTCCCGTGCATCTC
Source organism: Pseudomonas cichorii (assembly GCF_018343775.1). Taxonomy (NCBI): domain Bacteria; kingdom Pseudomonadati; phylum Pseudomonadota; class Gammaproteobacteria; order Pseudomonadales; family Pseudomonadaceae; genus Pseudomonas; species Pseudomonas cichorii. The sequence goes on along the minus strand of NZ_CP074349.1, from coordinate 1,200,568 downwards.
AAGGATGTGGCGCGGGTCATCAATGGCTCCGAAAACGCCTACGTCAAAACCTGGTCCGGTGACCAGCAGGGCGTCAATATCGCGATCTTCCGCCAGCCAGGCGCCAACATTGTCGATACCGTGGACCGCGTTCAGCGCGAACTGCCGCGATTGCGGGAAATGCTGCCTGCATCCGTGGACGTTTCAGTGCTCAACGACCGGACCCGCACCATCCGCGCCTCGCTGCATGAAGTCGAACTGACCCTGCTGATCGCCGTCCTGTTGGTGATCGCGGTCATGGCTCTGTTCCTGCGCCAGTTGTCCGCCACCCTTATCGTCAGCAGCGTACTGGGCGTGTCGCTGATTGCCAGCTTCGCGATGATGTACGTCATGGGCTTCAGCCTGAACAACCTGACCCTGGTGGCGATTGTGGTGGCCGTCGGCTTCGTGGTGGACGATGCCATCGTTGTGGTGGAGAACATCCATCGCCACCTTGAAGCAGGCCAGGGCATGCGCGAGGCGGCTATCAAGGGTTCGGGGGAAATCGGCTTCACGGTGGTATCGATCAGCTTCTCTCTGGTGGCGGCCTTCATTCCGCTGCTGTTCATGGGCGGCGTGGTCGGGCGACTGTTCAAGGAGTTTGCCCTGACAGCCACGGCGACCATCCTGATTTCAGTCGTCGTATCCCTGACCCTGGCCCCTACCCTCGCAGCCATGTTCATGCGCGCTCCCAAGCACGACCAACACAAGAAACCCGGGTTTGGTGAACGACTGCTGGCGTTTTATGAACGCGGCTTGCGCAAGGCTTTGGCTCACCAGCGCCTGACGCTAGGGGTATTCGGCCTGACGCTGGTACTGGCTGTTGTCGGTTATGTGTTGATCCCCAAGGGCTTCTTTCCTGTTCAGGACACCGCGTTCGCCCTCGGCACCACAGAAGCCGCAGCCGATATTTCCTACCCCGACATGGTGAAAAAACACCTGGAGCTGGCAAAGATCGTCGGCGCCGATCCGGCGGTGCTGGCGTTCTCGCATTCGGTGGGCGTCAGCGGCAGCAACCAGACCATCGCCAACGGCCGCTTCTGGATTTCCCTCAAGCCACGGGCCCAGCGCGACGTGTCGGTCAATGAGTTCATCGACCGCCTGCGTCCGAAACTGGCCAAGGTCCCCGGCATCGTGCTTTACCTGCGCGCCGGGCAGGACATCAACCTCAGCTCCGGCCCCAGCCGCAGCCAGTATCAGTACGTGCTCAAGAGCAACGATGGCGACCTGCTCAACACCTGGACACAGCGCCTGACCGAAAAACTGCGCAGCAACCCGGCATTCCGCGACCTGTCCAACGACCTGCAACTGGGCGGCAGCGTGACCCATATCGACATCGACCGCAGCGCCGCCTCACGTTTCGGGCTGACCACCGCAGACGTCGATCAAGCGCTCTACGACGCCTTCGGCCAGCGGCAGATCAGCGAATTCCAGACCGAGGTCAACCAATACAAGGTCGTACTGGAACTGGACGCGCAACAGCGCGGCAAGGCCGAAAGCCTGAACTACTTCTATCTGCGCTCGCCGCTGACCAACGAGATGGTGCCGCTGTCGGCACTGGCCAAGGTCAGCGCTCCGACCATGGGGCCGCTGTCCATCAGTCATGACGGCATGTTCCCGGCCGCCAACCTGTCATTCAACCTGGCCTCGGGCGTGGCGTTGGGCGATGCAGTACGCATGCTGGATGAGGCCAAGAAAGAAATCGCCATGCCGGCAGCGATCATCGGCAACTTCCAGGGCGCCGCCCAGGCATTCCAGAGTTCTCTGGCCAACCAGCCCTGGCTGATTCTGGCAGCGCTGGTGGCGGTGTACATCATTCTGGGTGTGCTTTACGAGAGTTTCGTCCACCCGCTGACCATCATTTCCACCCTGCCCTCGGCAGGCATCGGCGCGCTGTTGCTGCTGTGGTTGATGGGCCAGGACTTCTCGATCATGGCGCTGATCGGCGTGGTGCTACTGATCGGCATCGTCAAGAAAAACGGCATCCTGCTGGTGGACTTCGCCCTCGAAGCCCAGCGCGAACAAGGCATGACGCCACAAGAGGCAATCTACGAAGCCTGCCTGACGCGCTTTCGTCCGATTATCATGACCACCCTCGCTGCCCTGCTCGGCGCCTTGCCGCTGATGCTCGGCTTCGGGGTCGGTGCCGAACTGCGCCAGCCCCTGGGGATTGCAGTGGTCGGCGGCCTGCTGGTCAGCCAGATGCTGACGTTGTTCACCACACCGGTCATCTATCTGCAACTGGAGCGGCTGTTCCATCGCCGCCAGCCAGAGCCTGCGCCAGCGCTGGCCATCCACAAGTGAGAGTCGTCCCATGCGCGTGCTGATTATCGAAGACGAAGAGAAAACAGCGGATTACCTGCATCGTGGCCTGACCGAACAAGGCTATACCGTGGACCTGGCCCGGGACGGTATCGAAGGGCTGCACCTGGCCCTGGAAAACGAATACGCCGTCATCATTCTCGACGTGATGCTGCCGGGCCTCGATGGCTTTGGTGTGCTGCGCGCCCTGCGGGCGAAAAAGCAGACGCCGGTGATCATGCTGACCGCACGCGAGCAGGTCGATGACCGGATTCGCGGCCTGCGCGAAGGGGCCGACGACTATCTGGGCAAGCCCTTTTCCTTTCTGGAGCTGGTTGCCCGCCTGCAAGCCCTGACCCGGCGCAGCGGCGGTCATGAACCGGTACAGATCAGCATCGCCGACCTGTGGATCGACCTGATCAGCCGCAAGGCCACTCGCGCCGGGGTGCGCCTGGAGCTGACCGCCAAGGAGTTTTCGCTGCTCAGTGTACTGGCCCGGCGTCAGGGGGAAATCCTCTCCAAGACATCGATTGCCGAGATGGTCTGGGATATCAATTTCGACAGCGACGCCAACGTCGTCGAAGTCGCGATCAAGCGCCTGCGTGCCAAGCTGGATGGTCCTCACGAACAGAAGCTGCTGCACACCATCCGTGGTATGGGCTATGTGCTGGAGAACCGCGGTGCGGACTGATTCCATCGCCTTGCGCCTGAGCGGCCTGTTCGCGCTGGTTGCCTTCGGGGTATTTCTGCTGATCGGCTGGGTCTTGTACCTGCAAGTCGACAAGGGCCTGGACCTGCTGCCCAAGGCCGAGGTGGATGCGCGCTACAGTGTGCTGGAGTCGGCGGTCAGTCGCTTCGGCAACCCCGAGCACTGGGGCAAGATCAAGAACAAGCTCAGCCTGTTGAGCGAGGAAGACAAGCGCATCCGCTTCTGGGTGGTCAGCGACGATCCGCTCTATGAATACGGCAACCCGAACGCCGAGATCCACCGTCTGGCCCAAGGCCCATTGGGCATGCACGACTTCAGGCTGGCCGATCATCCATATCCTTTCAAAGTGCTGGTCAGCGAGTTCCCGGCCAAGGACCAGCGCCCTACGTTGCGCTTCATGACCGCCATCGACACAGAAACGTTCTGGCATACCCAGCACTCGCTGCTGATTGCCCTTATCAGCCTGGCAGTGGTCGGCGTCGTGCTGGCTTCGGTGCTGGGTTACTGGGTGGCGCGCATTGGTCTGCGACCGCTGGCCAGTCTTTCCTGGGAAGCCAGCAAACTGTCGCCGCCGCATTTGTCCGGTCGCCTGCGCATGTCGCCGCTACCGCCGGAGCTGGAACAGTTCGTCACCTCTTTCAACTCGACGCTGGAGCGTGTCGAACAGGCCTATTCACGGCTTGAATCGTTCAACGCCGATGTGGCCCATGAGCTGCGATCGCCGCTGACCAACCTCATTGGCCAGACCCAGGTGGCACTGACCCGTGGCCGCTCGGCAGAGCATTACTTCGAGGTGCTGCAATCGAACCTTGAAGAGCTGGAGCGGCTGCGCTCGATCATCAACGACATGCTGTTCCTGGCCAGCGCCGACCAGGGCAGCAAAGCCACCGAACTGACCTGTGCCTCCCTCGCCCAGGAAGTCGCCACTACTCTCGATTATCTGGACTTCATCCTCGAAGACGCTCAGGTCAAAGTCCAAGTGCAAGGTGATGCCAGCGTTCCCATCGAGAAAGCCCACCTGCGTCGCGCGCTGATCAATCTGCTGCACAATGCGGTGCAACATACCGAGCCGGGCGAAGTGATTCGCGTGGACATTCAGTCAGCCAGCGAACATGTCAGCATCGGCGTCGCCAACCCCGGCCCACCAATACCGCGAGAACATTTGCCCCGGCTGTTCGAGCGGTTCTATCGGGTAGATGCATCACGCAGCAACAGCGGCGCCAATCATGGCCTGGGTCTGGCAATCGTCAAAGCCATTGCGCTGATGCACGGCGGTACGGTCTTTGTGAGAAGCGAGCAGGGTTTCAATACGTTCGGAATCCATCTACCGCTCTAACGCCAGCGTCATAAAAACAACGTCAACAAACAGCACACTAATGAAATATTCTTATTCACTGTACTGCCCCCGAAAAACCCGTCCTTACTTGAATTAATTTATATATTTTCATAAAGAGCGTGATATATATCCCGGCCTTGACCGCCCTGTTTTGGACGTACAACGGCTGCGATGAATTCTCCTGCACCTCTGCAATCTGCAAACTACAAGTGGACACGCTCCGAGAAAGTGCTGATCGGCGGCAGCTCGTTGTCGATGCTTGCCATTCTGATCATTGTCGCGTTTCTGCTGGCTCGCGAGCGTGCCGATGCCACATCGTCGGCGGCCCGCACAGCCTCTAATATCGTTCAACTGATCAATGCCGATGTCCTGCGCAATGCCGAGCTGTATGACACTTCATTGCAAGGCATTCTCAAGTCGTGGAAGCGTCCAGACCTGATGGGTATTTCGGCAGAACTGCGGCAACTTGTCCTGTTTGATCGCTCCACAATAGCGCCGTTCAAGGGCGACATGGTGCTGTTGGATAACACCGGAAAGATTATTGCTGACTCTTTGTCGGTCACCCCGCGCAACGATAACTTTTCAGATCGCGCCTATTTCCAGAACCACCTGAAAAACCCGTCCCTGGGTCTGCACGTAAGCGGCCCGTTCAAGACACGCTCGGGCAATCCTGATTGGTGCATCAGCCTCAGCCGTCGCCTGTCTGGCCCCAATGGCGAATTTGAAGGCGTCGCCAGTGGCGTCATACGGCTGATTTACTTCAAGCAACTGTTCAAGAGCCAGGTGCTGGAAAAAGGCAGCAGCATCAGCCTGATCACGGCACAGGGCACCATGCTGGTCCGCTACCCCGATATCGAAGGCCAGGACCTGACGGGGAAGGATTACAGCGCCTCGGAAAACTTCAAGCGTATCGTGCAGGAAGGCACCGGCAGCTTCACCGCCATGTCATCCCAGCTCAATGCCATGCGCTTCTATACCTTTTCCCGTGTCGGCGATTTGCAACTGATTGTTGTGATCGGTCAGGCCGAGGAAGAGGTGTATGCGGTCTGGAGACGCAATGCCTGGCTGGTGGGCAGCGCCACTGGTGTGCTGTGCATCGGGATTGTCTGGCTGACCTTGCTGCTGTGCCGTGAGCTGCGCCGCCGCCACATGGCTGAAGACAAACTGGCCAGCCTCGCCGCGACCGATGGCCTGACCGGGCTGGCAAACCGGCGTCAGCTCGATGATGCGCTGGACATCGAATGGGCGCGAGCGCTGCGTTCCGGCAAGCCACTGTCGCTGCTGATGATCGACGTGGACCATTTCAAGGCCTTCAATGAACGCCATGGCCATCAAGGCGGAGATGAGGCACTGCGCAAGGTCGCCTACACCCTTTCACGCAATATCCGTCGCCCTGGCGATATAGCCGCCCGCTATGGTGGCGAGGAGTTTGTCGTGGTGCTGCCTGAAACCGATCTGCAGGGCGCGATGGTGTTGGCTGAGTCGATCCGACTGGCGGTCGAAGCCATTCCTCCGTTTACCGACGACACCCAGTCGATCACGGTCAGCATTGGTGTCGCCTCACAGATCGTCCAGCAGAACAGTAAGCTCGAAGCCCTGTTCGGGCTGGCAGACAAGGCGCTGTATCAGGCCAAGAACAATGGACGCAATCGAGTGGAGCAGAGGCTGTTCGCCCGGAGCTGAACGCAAAAAACGCCAGACTGGCTGGCGTTTTTCTTCAAGCTTACGGCAAACCGCTATCAGGAAGCGCGACGCACCTGATCACGCAAGGCCTTTACCTTATCGTGATTGCGCTGGGTGCCATCAAGCTGCTTGCGCACAAGGGCAACCACGTTGGTAGGCAAGGATTTCTCCTGAGCCTTTTGCAGGGCTTTCTTGTAGGCTTCCAGAGCATGGTCCTCGCCACGCTCCACTTCATTGAGAATGGCTTCATCGCTCTTGCCGGTCAGCGCAGACTTCAGGTCTACCCACACGCGATGCAGAGAGCCAGCAGCGCTGGAACTGGTTTCCGGCTTGCCACCGAGCGCCCGGACTTCAGCCTGCAACTCGCTGACGGCAACGCTGCACTCACTGGCACGGGTGGTGAAGAAGCTCTTGAGGACAGGGTTCTTCAGGTCTTCGGCGCTGGTTTCAAAGCCTTTCTGACCGTCTTTGCTGGTTTCGATCAGATCGTTGAGCAGGTCAATGGATTCTTTATTGACGTCGGTCATTTCAATATCCTTACTGGGCAGTGTGAAGAAAGTAATGTTGCTGACCTTAGTGATTGCAGAGCCCATGCCAGCTTCTTTTATTATTTTTTATAGATATTTTTCAATGACTTAGAAAAAACGACCAATACACAACCCGCTCTTTCTGCATGAACTGTCTTTTTGCCTGCATGCAGAATGCAGGCAAGTTCTCATTGGCATTACGTTACTGATGGCTTACACATGAACCCTGAAAAACTCAAACTGCTGGTCACTCGTGAAATGCCTTTCGGCAAATACAAGGGCCGACTGATTGCCGACCTGCCAGGCCATTACCTGAACTGGTTCGCTCGCGAAGGTTTCCCCCAAGGCGAGCTGGGTGGGCTGCTGGCCCTGATGCAGGAAATCGACCATAACGGCCTGAGCGCGCTGCTGGACCCGCTGCGCACAAGACCTCGCCAATCTCTTCGCGACTGAAGTTTCCTACCCGGACGCTGTAGCGAATGGACTCCGATAATGCAGGCAAAAAAAAGCGGCGCCCCGGACCAGGGGGCACCGCAAAACCATACAAACCCACAACAACTTCTTTGAAGGCCTCGCGCCGGATGCCCGAGGCCAAGTGTTCAGTCAAACAACGCAAGCGCCTCTGCCGTGGCTTCCTGAATGCGACCCCAGTCGCCATTCTTGACCCAGGCGTTGTCGATCATCCAGGTGCCGCCTACGCACATCACGTTAGGCTGCGCGATATAGCTCTTGAGGTTATCGGCATTCACACCGCCAGTCGGGCAGAAACGCACTTCGTTGAACGGGCCGCCCAAGGCCTTGATTGCCGCCACGCCGCCGCTGATCTCAGCCGGGAACAGCTTGAAGCGACGATACCCCAGGGCATAACCGATCATGATTTCCGAAGCGCTGCTGATGCCGGGCAGCATCGGCAGCGGACTATCGACCGCCGCTTGCAGCAGATCGTGAGTGCTGCCGGGGGTCACGATGAATTGCGAGCCGGCCGCTTCGGCATCGGCCAGCATCTTGCGATCCAGCACGGTGCCCGCGCCCACGCACAATTCGGGACGCTGCTCGCGCAGGATACGGATCGCGCTCAGGCCGAACGCCGAACGCAAGGTGATTTCCAGAGCCGTCAGGCCACCGGCCGCCAGGGCGTCTGCCAGCGGCAGGACATCCTCGTCGCGGGCAATGGTAATGACCGGCAGGATTCTGGCCTTGGCGCAGAGTTCGTCGATCTGGGCAATCTTGTTCGCCATGCTGTTTCGCGGCTGATTATTTTCGTTCGTTGTCATGGCGACGGATCCTTTGCTTATGGGCACCAGTAAATCTCAAGTGTTGAGTTGAGGAAGGCACGGACCGGCAGTTGAGCGATATCGTCGCCCGCCAGCGCCGTGCGCAATGTGTCGAGCTTTGCCTGGCCGGACACGGAAAGAATCGGATGACGCGCCGAAGCCAGCAGACGGCGAGTCAGGGTCAGGCGCTGATGAGGCACGCTGGGGGCCAGCATCGGCAGGCAGCGGCGCTCGTCATTCAGGTCCAGCGCCTGGGCAAGATTCGGGCTGCCGGGGAACAGGGACGCGGTGTGCCCGTCGTCGCCCATCCCGAGGATCAGCACATCGATGGCAGGCAGTTGCGCCAGAATCTCATCGGCTGCCAGAGCCGCTTCTTCCAGGCTCGCGGCCGGGGTGTACAGGCCAATGAACTTCGCCTCGGCCACCGGGCCTTGCAGCAAGTGGCGCTGCAACAGGCCAGCATTGCTGTCGGCATGCTCGACAGGAACCCAGCGCTCGTCAGCCAGGCTGATGACCACTTGGGACCAGTCCACAGGCTGCTCAGCCAGGCTCTGGAAAAACGCCACCGGGCTGCGCCCACCAGACACCACCAGGGTCGCCACGCCATTGGCGGCGATGGCAGCGTTCAGGCGCTCGGCCACATTGCCAGCCAGCGCACCGGCCAGCTGCTGCGGGTTATCGAATTCGCGTGCCACCAGCCCTGCTGGCAGCTCAAGATCACATATCGCCATACCACGACCTCCCGTCACGAGTAATCAGAGCAATGGAGCTCATGGGGCCCCAGGAACCGGCGGCGTAAGGCTTGGGCGCATCGCCTGCCTTCTTCCAGCCGGCGATCAACTGATCGCACCACTGCCACGCGTACTCGATTTCATCTTTGCGAACAAACAGGTTCTGATTGCCGCGCATCACTTCCAGCAACAACCGCTCATAGGCATCCGGGACCCGGGCGCTGCGGTAGGTGTCGGAAAAATTCAATTGCAACGGGCCGCTGCGCAACTGCATGCCTTTATCCAGCCCCTGATCCTTGGTCATCACTTGCAGGGAAATGCCTTCGTCGGGCTGCAAGCGGATAATCAGGCGGTTGCTGATCTGCAAACGCTGTTCAGGTGCGAAGATGTAGTGCGGCGGCTCTTTGAAGTGGATCACGATCTGCGACAGCTTCTGCGGCATACGCTTGCCGGTACGCAGATAGAACGGCGTGCCCGACCAGCGCCAGTTGCGGATGTCGGCGCGCAGGGCCACGAAGGTTTCGGTGTCGCTCTGGGTATTGGAGTTTTCTTCCTCCAAATAGCCGGGCACCGACTTGCCTTCGCTGTAACCGGCGGTGTACTGGCCACGCACCACCTGGGTCGCCAGACGCTCGGGAGTGAAAGGCGCCAGTGCCTTGAGCACCTTGACCTTCTCGTCACGAATACTGTCGGCCGACAGGTCGCTGGGCGGGTCCATGGCGATCAGGCAGAGCAGTTGCAGCAAATGGTTCTGAATCATGTCACGCAGTTGGCCGGCCTGATCGAAATAGCCCCAGCGGCCTTCGATGCCCACCTTCTCGGCCACGGTGATTTCCACGTGGGAAATGTGATTCTGGTTCCACTGGGTCTCGAACAGGCTGTTGGCGAAGCGCAGGGCAATGAGGTTCTGCACCGTGTCCTTGCCCAGATAGTGGTCGATCCGGTAGACGCGGTTTTCCGGGAAGAACTGCGCCACGGCGTCATTGACCCGTCGCGAGGACGCCAGGTCATGGCCAATGGGCTTTTCCAGCACCGCGCGGGTGCGATCGGCCAGACCGGCCGATGCCAGGTTCTCGCAGATGGCGCCATAGACCGACGCAGGTGTGGCGAAGTAGGCGATCAGCGTTTCGGCATCGCCGACACGCTCGGCAAGGGCCACATAATCCTCTGCCTTGAGGAAGTCCACGTGCAGATAGCTCAGGCGTGCCTTGAAACGTTCAACGTTGTCCGCTTCCAGTTCAGCTTCGGGAATGAAGCGACGCATGGATTTTTCGATGTACGCCAGATGCGACTGCTCGGTGCCAGGCTCGCGCGCCAGGGCAAGAATCCGGGTGTCGTCATGCAGCAATCCGGCGCGGTCGAGTTGGTAAAGAGCCGGGAACAGCTTGCGCACCGCCAGGTCGCCCAAGGCGCCAAACAAGGCAAAAGTGCACGGTTCAACCGTAATCGAGGGCATAATGTTGGTTCTTTTATCAAGTTAGGCTACAAATACCTTTTTTAAAGGCGTTACTCAAGGCCATATGTAGTAATAACCACAACATTTTGTCTAAAACCATATTCCAGTGGTGATCGACACAGGCCACCAGTACGATAGGCCACCTTTGCTACAGGCTAAAGAGCTAATACAAAACCGTTGGTAATCAGCCGCGACAAGGACTTGAAATGGACCGCGCAAAAAATCTCCTGGAGCAGATCCAGGTCCGGCTCGAAGAGCTGAACAAGGCTGAACGCAAGGTCGCCGAGGTGATCCTGCTCAACCCGCAGATGGCCACGCGGCTCAGCATCGCGGCCCTCGCCCAGGCGGCGAAAGTCAGCGAGCCGACGGTCAATCGCTTTTGCCGTTCGTTCAACGTCAGCGGTTACCCCGAGCTGAAACTGCAACTGGCACAAAGCCTGGCCAGCGGTGCGGCCTATGTCAGCCGGGCAGTGGAAGCCGACGACAATCCCGAGGCCTACACCCAGAAGATTTTCGGCAGCGCCATCGCGTCACTGGACAGCGCCTGCCAGCAACTGGACCCGACCCTGATCAGCAAGTCGGTGGACATGCTCATCCAGGCCCGCCAGATCCACTTCTTCGGCCTGGGTGCATCGGCACCCGTGGCGCTGGATGCCCAGCACAAGTTCTTCCGCTTCAACCTGGCAGTTACCGCCCATGCGGACGTGCTGATGCAGCGCATGATCGCCTCGGTGGCGCATACCGGTGAGTTGTTCGTGATCATTTCCTACACCGGACGCACCCGTGAGCTGGTGGAAGTGGCACGCATTGCACGGGCCAACGGTGCCTCGGTACTGGGTCTCACTGCTGCGGGCTCTCCCCTGGCCAAGGCCAGCACCGTGAGCCTGAATATTCCGCTGCCTGAAGACACCGACATCTACATGCCGATGACGTCCCGGATCATCCAGCTGACCGTCCTCGACGTACTGGCCACGGGCATGACATTGCGCCGCGGCGTGGACTTCCAGCCACACCTGCGCAAGATCAAGGAAAGCCTGAATGACAGCCGGTATCCGGCGGAAGATCAGGGCTGATCGCCCCCCAACCGGCAGGGGCGAATTTATTCGCGAGAGGCCCATGCATCCGAAGAAACTGTATCGCCTTCAATGACGTCTCGCGGATAAATCCGCTCCTGCGCGCAAGGAACGAATTCGATCCTATGCCAGACAGGCCTGCAACCTGATCTGCGCCTGCTCGCCCGGCTCCAGGCTTCCGTGTTCACTCTCACATGAAGTCGCTTCAACACGGACAAAGCCGCTGGCTTCGCTGCCACAGACACCCAATAGCGGCCTGCTGCCGGGATGCCAGACCACCGTGCTCGGGCTGTCGCTGGTGTCGATGTGCAAACGCCGTTTCCAGGCGCTGTCCTGAAGCTGCAAGGCGCCGGTATGCTCGAAGACCCGCTGGCAGCCTCCAGCAACCCGCAGCTCGCCTTCCTGCTGGCAGACCTGCCGACTGAGCTTGTCGTAGCCCTGCGCGCCATCCAGCCCCTCCAGCGCGACGCCCGCCACATCGCTGATACGCCAATAAGCATGCAGCCCATGACTGAAATGGCAGGGCTCGCTGTCTTCGTGCCGGGTGCTCAGGCGCAGTTCCATGCCCTGCCCCAGTTCGGCATGCAGATCCACCTGCCAGTCCCAGAGCTGCAACTGCCAGTGCAGGGTCACGCCTGCCTCGCTCTCAGCGCTGTCGATCAGCTTCCAGTTCAGAAGACGCGCCCAGCCATGGGCAGGCCAGCCGCTTTCACTGGGATGACGGCCATACCAAGGCCAGCAGACCGGCACGCCACCACGAATGGCGCCGACCTGCGGCCATTGCGCAGCACACCAGAGCCAGGGTTTCTGACCCCGAGGCTGGAAATGCAATAACTGCCCGCCCTGACGACTGAACACGGCCTGGCACTGGGGATGATCGATCACCAGCACATCCCGCAACTGGTAGCGATCCCACTCGAAGGTCGGCCTGACGCGTCGGGAGGTGAAAAAGCGTTGTAAAGGGTGCTCGTGCATCTGCGCGTTAGTGAGGGACATCGCCAACCGCACCTCTGAAAATAAAGGTATTCATGACCATAAAAAAACGGGCAGCCAGGCTGCCCGTAAAGCACACACGACCTTGAGCGGTTTGTGAAATCAGAACTTAGACTGAATTTTCAGGCCCGCAACAATGGCATCGTCAACCTGGCTAACGCCGCCAGGATGCTTGATGTATTGCAGGTTAGGACGCACGGTCAGCCAGTTGGTGACATGGAAGCCGTAGTAGATTTCCGAGTTGTACTCGGTGTCCTGTACCGGCAGGTAGCCCGGATTGTCGTAGTCGTTGATGCCGTTAAGCTGGTTTTGCAGACGGACACGGTCCTGTACATCGTCGTTGACGTGGATACGGGCGATACCGATACCGATGTCATCCTTTGGACGCGAATCGAACGGACCTTTGTAGGTCAGGCCGATCTGCTGGTAGTTGTCGACGAAGTTGGTTTCCTTGTCATGCACAGTGGCGTTGGCAAAGATGCTCAGACCACGAGACGAATCGCCGTTGTGAGCCGTCAACTGCTGCTGAGCCACGATCCACCAGCCATGCTTGCTGCTGTGAGACTTGAACGCACCGCCAGAGATCGGCTGAGCCTGACCGTCGGCACCTTCATAAACGTCGTCGGCACTTGGCGTGCTCTTGTAGAAACCGACACGGTATTCGCCGGGCAGCGAGTTGACGGTCGGGGTCCAGACCAGTTCGACCGGCAGGATCATGCCCTTGGTGCCGCTACCGCTAAGCTTGAATCCGTTGCCGGTTTCGAGGTTGGACGGGTTCTGCTCGTACACACCGACCTGAGCATAGACCTCAGGCGTGATGTTGTATTTGATGCGCAAGGCCCACTGGCTGATTGGCCAGTTGTACCAGGTGTTGACGTAGTTACCCACCTGCGAGCCGCAGAACGACAGGTTCTGGAAGTCGCACGGGAAGGAGTTGAAGTCTTCGCCTGGTCCGAACCGGCCAGCCTTGACGTCCAGGGCGCCATCGAAATACTTCTGTTTGATCCACATTTGCGTCAGACGCCAGGTCTGGCCACGGCCCCAGACTTCCTGAGAGGAACTGAGCGTGCCCGCACGAGGATCGCCGATCCGGTCATTGGAGATGTTGCGACCACTACGCTCGGTAATGGCCAGCTTGAATTCTGCATCCTGCCAGCCAAAGGCTTTCTGCAGGTCGACTTTCAAGCCGAAAGCGAACTGGTCACTGTAACGACCGGTGGTGTCGTCGTTAAAGCCACCCTTGAGGTTACTGGCCATCTCGGAAACGTATTCCAGAGAGAAGTCATACCCCTTGTCGAGCAACTCGGTGCGTGTGCCACCCCAGTCGCCCGTCATCCACGGTGAGTTGGCGTCGAACGCATCGGCAGCATGTACGCTGCCCGCCAGACTCATCGCACCCACAACTGACAGTTTGCGTACCAATTGGAACCGGGAAAGCGATTTAGCCTTGATCTTCTTCATCCCATCAATCCTCGTTTTATTGTTATTAGCTTTGGTGCACGTTTTACTTACTGCTTCGTGTTCACTGGCGGGTCATGCGGTATGGCAGCGCTCGACCCGACAGCTGTGCTCGGTAACGCTTAACGGATCATTTGCGTGACATTGCCCACGCGCTCAGCCGTTTGCTGCTTTCCCAGGACACCCAGGCGCTCGCCGCTCTGTGCATCGAAAAGCAGGACCTTGGCCGGGTCGAATTGCAGGGTCAGGCTTTCACTCACCTGAGGCGCGACGTCTGGCGCCAGACGGCAGCAGACCTTGCTCTGATTGAGCGTGACGAAAACCAGGGTATCCGGACCAGTCGGCTCGGTGACCTGCACCTCGGCGCGAATGGTCGGCAGACCGTTGGGCTCGCCCGATGCAAGCGTGATCTGCTCCGGACGAATCCCAAGGATCACTTCGCGATCTTCCAGCCCGGCATCGCTCAAGCCCAGCGGCAGCTCGCAACGGGCCTGACCGCTGTCGAGCACGGCCAGCAGACGGCCTTCCTTGCGTTGCAGACGCAACGGAATGAAGTTCATCGGCGGCGACCCGATAAAGCTGGCGACGAACAGGTTGGCCGGATCGTTGTAGATCTGCTTGGGCGTACCGAACTGCTGCACGATCCCGTCCTTCATGACCGCCACCTTGTCGCCCAGGGTCATGGCCTCGATCTGGTCGTGGGTGACATAGACAGTGGTGGTTTTCAGACGCTGGTGCATCAGTTTCATTTCGGTGCGCATCTCGACCCGCAGCTTGGCGTCGAGGTTGGAGAGCGGTTCATCGAACAGGTAGATCTTCGGACGCCGCGCCAGAGCACGTCCCATGGCGACCCGTTGCTGCTGACCACCGGACAACTGGCCCGGCTTGCGATTGAGCAGGTGTTCGATCTGCAACAGCTTGGCAACCCGGCTCACCTCTTCGTCGATGGCAGCCTGGGGCATCTTGCGGATTTTCAGACCGAACTCGATGTTCTCCCGCACGTTCATGGTCGGATAGAGCGCGTAGGACTGGAACACCATCGCGATGTCACGATCCTTCGGGCTGGTGCCGCTGACGTCTTCGTCGTCGATCAGGATCGCGCCGCCACTGATGCTCTCAAGGCCCGCAATGCAGTTCATCAGCGTCGACTTGCCACAGCCGGACGGGCCTACCAGGATCAGGAACTCGCCATCATTGATCTTCAGCTCGATGTTCTTGAGCGTGTCCGGCAGGTTGGCGCCGTAGGTCTTGTTTACGTTACGTAGTTCGAGAGTCGCCATGATTACCCCTTGACCGCGCCGGCCGTAAGCCCGCGCAGGAAATACTTGCCAGCCAGTACGTAGACCAGCAGTGTCGGCAGCCCGGCAATCATCGCCGCCGCCATGTCAACGTTGTATTCCTTGGCCCCGGTGCTGGTGTTGACCAGATTGTTCAGCGCCACGGTAACGGGCTGGGATTCGCCACTGGAAAACACCACGCCAAACAGGAAGTCATTCCAGATCTGGGTAAACTGCCAGATCAGGCAGACCATGATGATGGGCGTGGACATCGGCAGGATGATCCGCCAGAAAATCGTGAAGAAGCCCGCACCGTCAAGACGTGCCGCCCTGACCAGCGCATCCGGAATACTGACGTAGTAGTTGCGAAAGAACAGCGTGGTGAATGCCAGCCCGTAGACCACATGCACGAACACCAGGCCTGTAGTGGTGCTGGCCAGCCCCATTTTGCCGAGGGTGAAGGACGCTGGCAGCAGGACCGTCTGGAACGGCAGGAAGCAGCCGAACAGCAACAGGCCGAAGAACAGTTGCGAACCGCGAAAGCGCCACATCGACAGCACATAGCCGTTCAACGCACCAATAGCTGTGGAGATGATCACTGCCGGGATGGTGATCTTGATCGAGTTCCAGAAGTAGCCATCGACGATATCCCAAGCCTTGATCCAGCCGATAGCCGTGACCACGCTTGGCCAGCTCAGCAGGTTACCGCTGCCGATATCTTCAGGTGCCTTGAAGCTGGTCAGGAGCATGACCACCAAGGGCACCAGATACAGAAGACATGCCAGCAGCAGCACGGCATGAATCAGAATCCGACTGAAGCTGATGGAAGGTTTGCCAATATGACTAGTCATGGCGTTTTGTCCTCAGCTCGGAATACAGGTACGGCACCAGAATCGCCAGGATCGCGCCGAGCATCAGAATCGCACTGGCCGAGCCCATGCCCATCTGGCCACGACTGAAGGTAAAGGAGTACATGAACATCGCTGGCAGGTCGGACGAATAACCGGGACCGCCGGCCGTCATCGCCGCCACCAGGTCGAAGCTCTTGATGGCGATGTGCGCCAGAATCATCACGGCACTGAAGAACACCGGACGCAGGCTGGGCAATATCACGCGCCAGTAGATGAGCGGCAGGCTCGCGCCATCCATCTGTGCGGCGCGGATGATCGATTGATCGACACCCCGCAGGCCCGCCAGAAACAGCGCCATCACAAACCCGGAAGACTGCCAGACCGCCGCGATGACCAGGCAATACACAACGCGGTCCGGATCGACCAGCCAGTCCAGGCGAAAGCCTTCCCAGCCCCAGTCGCGCAGCATCTTGTCCAGGCCAAGGCCCGGGTTGAGCAGCCATTTCCAGGCCGTACCGGTGACGATCATCGACAGCGCCATCGGGTAGAGATAAATGGTGCGAATCGCCCCTTCACGACGAATGCGCTGGTCCAGCAACACCGCCAGCACCACACCGACCACCAGACTGATAGCGATGAACATGCCACCGAACACCAGCAGGTTCTTGCTTGCCACCCACCAGCGGTCGTTGTCCATCAGGCGCATGTATTGCGCCAGCCCGACCCATTTGTAGGTCGGCAGGAACGTCGAGTTGGTGAACGAGAGCACAAAGGTCCACAGGATGTAACCGTAAAAACCAACCAGCACGATGAACATGCTGGGTGCCAGTACCAACTTGGGCAACCAGCGTTGCAGCGCATCCAGAGGCGAGGCTTTGCTGAACACAGCGACAGAGCTCATCGGGAATATCCAATCCGGAATATCGAATCCAGGCCGCAGGCGTGTGTGAAACCGGGGTACGGTTTCATCAGCACGAACTGCGGCTGGGGTTCAGGTAACGATCATTACTGGGCGGACATGATTGCAGCGCCCAGCTTTTTGGCAGTAGCCGCAGGGTCGGCATCTTTATCGTTGATGTAGTTGGTCACGACATCGAAGAATGCACCTTGTACCGCCAGCGTAGTCGCCATGTTGTGGGCCATGCTTGGCTGCAGACCGCCGGTTTTCGAGTCAGCCAGGAAATCTTTTGCAGCAGCCTGGGCGCAGGAGTCGAAACCGTGCTTTTCCATATTGGCCAGCATGTCGTTACGAACCGGGATGGAGCCTTTGTTGATACTGAAGACCTGCTGGAAGTTTTCACCCAGCGCGACCTTGGCCAGATCCTGTTGAGCAGCGGTGGTGCCCTTGTCTTTCTGCTTGAACACGGCCAGCGAGTCGATGTTGTAGGTGAACGCCTTGGCAGTGCCAGGGAAGGCTACGCACTCGTAATCCTTGCCTGCGATTTTCTTGGCGGCGGTCCACTCGCTCTTGGCCCAGTCGCCCATGATTTGCATGCCGGCCTTGCCGTTGATGACATCAGCCGCCGCGATATTCCAGTCACGACCGGCACGGTTGGCATCCATGTAAGTGGCGACTTTCTTGAGTTCGGCGAATGACTTGGCCATTTCCGGGCCGGTCAGGGCTTTCTGGTCAAGATCGACGAGGGCCTTCTGATAGCCTTCTGCGCCCATGACCGAGAGGACTACAGCCTCGAATACGGTGCTGTCCTGCCATGGCTGACCACCGTGGGCCAGCGCAATGAAACCGGCTGCCTTGAGCTTGTCACCTGCTGCGTAGAACTCTTCAAGAGTGGTCGGTGCCTTGTCGATACCGACTTTCTTGAAGACTTGCGGGTTGATCCACAGCCAGTTGACGCGATGGATGTTCACCGGCACGGCAACGTATTCGTTCTCGAATTTCACGGTGTCGGAGATTTTCTTGTCCAGAAGAGAATCCCACTTCTCTTCCTTGGCAACGTCCTTCAACGCATCGTTATCGAGCAGGCCGGTGGCACCCCATTCCTGGATGTCCGGGCCTTTGATCTGAGCAACGCCAGGCGGGTTACCCGCAACTGCACGGCTCTTGAGTACGGTCATGGCTGTCGCGCCACCACCGCCGGCAATTGCGCCGTCCTTCCAGGTAAAACCGTCTTTCTCAACCTGCGCTTTCAGAACATCGACAGCGGCCTTTTCGCCACCGGACGTCCACCAGTGCACGACTTCGATAGTGCCTTTGGAATCGGCAGCAGTAACGCTCAGAGGGAACAACGAGGCGAGGGAAATGACAACAGCGAGACGTGAGAGTGAATTCATCGATTTGACCTTTCTTGTTGTTATGCATGAGCAAGTCTGTGCTTGCGCTCAAAGCAGTTTAACCAAGGGTTTTTCGAGCACGGTAACGAAGGGACGCGCAAAAGTCACAAGATGGTTACATTTACTCCCTCCCTGCAGGACAGTCATGCCCGACTCAAGGCAGGTTAGTACATTATTCAAAAACCGGTCATCACCGAAAACTCAACCACAACGACATCATTGACTTTATACCCTCACTCAGATTACGTGAAACTCTCTACTTCATAGTGCAAATGAATATAACGTGAACCTATTGCAGCGCCTTTGATTACCTAGAATTAAAAAGGCAGGACGCCTTTCAGCACGCCCCACTTCCGTTCTTCTTAAAAACAGGAAGGGACGTGTATTTTCATTTATAAGGAATACGACAATGAACAACACCCCTGTTTCGCCCAGGTCCGGTGAAATTGATCCGGGCTTTCAACCCATCTTCATTCCCAACCCGATAGAAGGCCAGAGAAATTTTTCTGTCGATACCTTGCTCAGGCTGGCCGATGGTTCTTTTATTGCCGGCTGCCAGGATGAAGTTTATAGCCAGCCTCCCTGCCTGGTCAGAATAAAACCTGATAACAGCCTGGATACAACCTTCGGTCAGAATGGCTATGCCTTTGTTAATGTACGCAGCGCCCCTCTGGCCGAGAACGACGGTTATCTGCTGAATGTGGATCTATTGCCAGATGGCCGGTACCTGACCCGGCTGGATACCACAATAACGATCAAGGGCCAGCGAGTCAGTAGCCTGGTACTGGCCTGTTTTACAGCGGATGGCCAGAAAGATCCGGCCTTTGGCAACAATGGGCTGCGCCTGTATCCACTCCCCGGCAACACAGGGCAATGGCCGGCGCCATTGCGCGCACTTGCCAGCCGCATTCCCCAGACAAAGTCCCTGCGATTCCCCGATGAACAATACGGTGACCTCAAGGTATTGAGCGATGGAAAACTGCTCGTCCTCACCACAGTAAGAGACATGGTTGAATATGTTCATCGCACTTATGTCCTGAGGCTCACCCCGGACGGAGAACTGGACCCGACATTC
Source organism: Pseudomonas cichorii (assembly GCF_018343775.1). Lineage (NCBI taxonomy): Bacteria > Pseudomonadati > Pseudomonadota > Gammaproteobacteria > Pseudomonadales > Pseudomonadaceae > Pseudomonas > Pseudomonas cichorii. The sequence continues at coordinate 1,181,514 of NZ_CP074349.1, read as the reverse complement.
AATACCGATGGCTTGATGGAGCCCGAAAGTTATATGTGGTTCAAGCCTTATCGTTTAGTCGTGCAAGACAATGGCAGGATTGTCATCGGCGGCGAACATCCAGGTGTTCCCTTTATTGCCAGGTTTCATGAAAACGGGGCCCTCGATACCACATTCGCCTCAGATGGATATTTTACAGACTTTGGCAATTACGCTTATTCGCGCTGGAATACGCTGATACCGGACGCTGACGGCAATATTGTCTGCGCCGGAAACAGAGGCAGTATAAACATCGCTCGCGGCAGAGGTGTTCTGGCCATTTGCAAGATCGACATGAATGGTCAACGTATTCCCGAGTTCAATCAGGGAGCAACCGTACTGATCGAGTCAAGAGAACCCGACAATGCCGTCCCCGTCAACTTCACGGCCATTGTCGACAGTTCCGGGCGGATTGTTCTGGGCGGTCGGCACATAAACTCGGTGGCCGAAATGAAAGGCTTCATGGCCCGCCTGCTCGAAGACGGGCAGCCAGACACCCGAGTGGGAGCAGACGGGGTGATTTATTACGAAGAGGTGGTCGATAGCTTGAATTACATAATCGAAGATCCGGACAGCGGCGCCTACTGCGCCAGTATCACACCGTTTTTGTCATCCCATCTCATTTATCGATTCGTCAGTTGAAAACAGGCATGCCGTTGAAAATCTGCCTCAATCCACTGACCGAGGCAAAAACAGTGTCACCCGCAATCCGCCCTCACGCAGGTTCTGCAGGCTGACTTCGCCTCCATGGCTGTGGGCGATATTGCGGGCGATGCCCAGGCCGAGGCCGTAGCCCTGTTGCTGGCTGCCGGCCAGACGAAAATGCGGCTCGAAGACATGTTCGAGCCGCTTTTCCGGCACGCCCGGCCCTTCGTCATCCACGTGCAGGACGAACGCCAGGTCGTTGTCTTCAACTTTCAGATGCGCCCGGTACCCGTATTTGATGGCGTTATCGATCAGGTTGCCGATGCACCGCTTGAGCGCCAGCGGCTTGCCGGGGTAAGCCGCTTCTGCCACGCCCTTCTGGGTGACACGCCCGTCTCGCAGGTAAGGCTCGATCAGGCACTCGAGCAAGTGATTGAGATCCACCTGCTCGATATTCTCGTGAATGTCGGTGTCCTTCACGCATTGCAATGCGCCCTTGACCAGCAGCTCAAGCTCATCGAGATCGCGGCTGAACTTGGTCTGCAATTTCTCGTCTTCCAGCAGTTCAACCCGCAACCGCAAGCGGGTAATGGGCGTACGCAGGTCATGGGAAATGGCACTGAACAACTGGCCGCGCTCGGTCAGGTAACGGCTGATCCGGTTGCGCATGGCGTTGAAGGCCCGGCTGACTTCCACCACTTCGCTGCCACCGCCTTCGACCACCGGCTCGACGTCAGCGCCCAGGGACATGTCCCGCGCCGCACGCGCCAGACGCTTGAGGGGTCGGCTTTGCCAATGCACCAGCAGACCGATGAAGACCAGCAGGAAAATACTGGTCAGGGCAATGAACCAGACCTGCTGCAAGGGCAGTTCCTGTTCTTCCAGCGAGGTATAGGGTTCAGGCAGCAGCGAGGCGATATACAGCCACTCGCCGGGGGCCAGTTCAATCTGGGTCACCAGCACGGGTGGGTCCAGCGGTTCCAGGGTCAGGGCGTAATGCGCCCATGAACGAGGCAGCTCATCGAGCTTCAGGCCGCTGTTGAAAATCCGCAGGTCATCGGGGCGCACGAACCACACGGCGATATCGGGATCGTTGCCCAGGTGTTGGCGCAATACTTCATCGACGACCTGCAACACCGCCTGCTTGCGAGGCGTTGGCGGCAATATCTGCATGTCCAGCGGACGGTCATTGAGCGATACGACAAAGCGCGTACCGCCCATGCTACGCAATTGATCCAGCACCAGCGGGCGATAGGCCAGAGGCAACGAGCGAAAGTAGCTGACACTGGCCGCCATGGAATACGCCAGGCTGCGGGCGCTGGTCACCAGGCCGACCATTTGCGTGGCACGCAACTGGGAAAGCCAGATGACGCTGGACAAGGCCTGAGCCATCAAGACCGCCAGCAACGTCAGCAACAGCATCCGCCCCAGCAGTGAACGCGGCAGCCTTGGGCGTCGCAACTTCAAGAGGGTCGTTTCAGTAGCCATTGCTGGCGTGCACACTGACATTCGTCGCCAGAAGGTAACCACTGCCGCGCACGGTGCGTATCAGACGCGGCGCCTTGCCGGTATCGCGCAGACGCTGACGAAGACGGCTGACGGCCATGTCGACAATACGCTCCAGCGGCATCAGCTCACGTCCGCGCGTGGCGTTGCCGATGGTGTCGCGGTCCAGGATCTGTTGGGGATTATCGAGGAACAGCTTGAGCAACGCGAAGTCCGCACCGGAGAGGATCACTTCCTCGCCATCGTTATGGAACAGCCGATGGCTGACCATATCCAGACGCCACTCATCGAACACCATCACGTCGTTGCCGGAACGCTCATGGCCGAACTGCGCACGACGCAGCAAGGCCTTGATGCGGGCCTGCAACTCACGAGGGCTGAAAGGTTTACCCAGGTAATCGTCAGCCCCCAGCTCCAGACCGATGATACGGTCGGCCTCGTCGGAACTGGCGGTGAGCATGATGATAGGTACATGAGGCTGGCGCGGATGCTGACGCACCCAGCGGCACAGGCTGAAGCCGTCTTCATCGGGCAGCATGACGTCGAGGATCAGCAGGTCGCTGGGAGCCTCGTTGAACGCCTGACGAAAATCCGCGCCGTCTCCCACCGTACGCACCTGAAAACCGGCGCGGCTGAGGTAGGTATCCAGCAATTCACGGATTTCCTGGTCATCATCGACCAACAGAATCGATTTACTGACTGAGCTCAAATTGAATCGTCCTTGTTGACAGTGACGTTGTTTTTATTGAGTTGCCATCCGTGACATACAGCGCGGAAAAGCGGATCAGAGATCCTTTCCAAACGCCTGTTGCAATGCGACACCTGCCCCCATCAAACCCGGGTATTCGGCAGTGACCAGCCAGACCGGCAGGCCCTTGAAGTAATCGCTCATCACGCCTTTTTCAGCGAGTGCGCGCTTGAAGCCGCTGTTGCTGAAGAAGTCGACGAAGCGTGGCACCACGCCACCCACGATATATACCCCACCCAGGCCACCCAGCGTGAGGACGTTATTGCCCACCACCCGGCCCAGAAACACACAGAACTGATCCAGAACCCCGGCCGCCACCGGATCACCCGACAGCGCCGCCGAGGTAATGGCCGCAGGCGACTTGTGTACCGGCTCGATATCGTCCAGCGCACAACTGACCTGATACAACTGCAACAGGCCTGCGCCGCTCAGTACCGTCTCGGCACTGACATGCTCGTGCTCGGCCATCAGCCGCGTCCACAACAGGGCTTCACGGGCCGTACCGATCGGCAGATCCACATGACCGCCCTCGCCGGGCAAGGCCATCCAGCGGCCTTCGCCGGTGCTGATCAGAGTCCCGACTCCAAGCCCGGTTCCCGGCCCGACCACCACGCGCGGGCGATCCGGCTTGCCGATGCCGTGGCAGATGGTCAGGTATTCATCGTCACGCAGGCGGGTCATGCCCAGGGCCATGGCCGTGAAGTCGTTGATCAGCAATAGCTCATCGACCTTCAGGTTGGCGCAGAACGTCGAGCGGCTCAGTTGCCAGTTGCTGTTGGTGAAATAGAACTCATCGCCGTCCACCGGACCGGCTACGGCCAGACAGACGAAGCCGATATCACCGCGTTGCAGATCGAGGTCCTGCAGATAGATCTCGATGGCTTGTTCCGGCCCGGCATAATCGGCAGTGGGGAATACCCGGATCGAATGCAGCTTGTCGTCTTCCCAAATGGCAAAACGTGCATTGGTGCCGCCAATATCACCGACCAGAGCCAATTTCACTTGAGCGTCTCCAGATTTGAAGTAAAGGCGCTGGCACCCTGCTCCGCCGAGCTGAAGGCCATGCGCATGAAGCCGAACAGTTCACGGCCACAGCCGACACCATTGTCGAGCTGACCGACTGCCGGTTGTCTGGCTCCCAATTCTGACGCTTCGACCAGAACTTGCAACGTGCCTTTTACGCCATCGACGCGAATCACATCACCATCCTGCACAAGAGCCAAAGGGCCACCATCAAAGGCTTCCGGGCAGACATGAATTGCCGCCGGGATCTTGCCCGAGGCGCCGGACATGCGACCGTCAGTCACCAGGGCAACCTTGAAACCGCGATCCTGAAGCACGCCCAGGAACGGCGTCATCTTGTGCAGCTCAGGCATGCCGTTGGAGCGCGGCCCCTGGAAGCGCATCACCGCCACGAAATCCCGCTCCAGTTCGCCGGCCTTGAAGGCGTCGGCCAGATCCTGCTGATCCTGGAAAACCCTGGCCGGAGCTTCGACAATCTGATGCTCGGGCGCCACGGCGGAGACTTTCATCACGCCGCGTCCCAGATTGCCTTCCATGACCCGCAGACCGCCTTCAGGGGAAAACGGACGCGCCACAGGGCGCAGAATGCTTTCGTCCAGGCTCTGCAGTGGACCTTCGCGCCAGACCAGCTTGCCATCCTCAAGGAAAGGCTCCTGGGTGTAGCGGCTCAGGCCACGACCTGCCACGGTGTTGACGTCTTCATGGAGCAGACCGGCCGCCAGCAATTCGCGAATCAGGAACGACATGCCGCCCGCAGCCTGGAAGTGGTTGATGTCAGCCTTGCCGTTGGGGTAGACGTGGCTCAGGGTCGGCACGACTTCCGACAGGTCGGCCATGTCCTGCCAGGTCAACTGGATACCGGCAGCCTGTGCAATGGCCGGCATGTGCAGGGTGTGGTTGGTGGAACCACCCGTGGCGTGCAGGGCCACGATGGAGTTGACCAGCACCCGCTCATCGACGATTTCGCCGATAGGCATGAACTCGCCACTCTGTTTGGTCAGGCGGGTGACCTGCCGGGCGGCTTCGACGGTCAGCGCATCGCGCAGCGGAGTGCCCGGGTTGACGAACGACGCGCCCGGCAGGTGCAGGCCCATGACTTCCATCAGCAACTGGTTGGTATTGGCGGTGCCGTAGAACGTGCAGGTGCCGGGGCCGTGGTAGGACTTCATTTCCGAGTCCAGCAGTTGTTCGCGGGTCGCCTTGCCTTCGGCGTAGCGCTGGCGCACATCGGCCTTTTCCTTGTTGGAAATACCGGAAACCATCGGCCCGCCGGGTACGAAGATGGTCGGCAAATGGCCAAAACGCAGCGCCCCCATCATCAGGCCCGGCACGATCTTGTCGCAGATGCCCAGCATCAATGCCGCATCGAACATGTTGTGGGACAGCGCCACCGCTGTGGACATGGCGATCACTTCACGGCTGGCGATGGCCAGTTCCATGCCCGGCTCGCCCTGGGTCACGCCATCGCACATGGCTGGCACGCCGCCCGCGAACTGACCGACCGAACCAATGTCACGCAACGCCTGCTTGATCTGGGCAGGAAAGACTTCGTACGGTTGATGCGCCGAGAGCATGTCGTTATATGAAGAAACAATTGCGACGTTGGCGGCGTTCATCATGCGCAGGTTCTGCTTGTCCTCGGTGCCGCACCCGGCCACACCGTGGGCAAAGTTGGCGCACTGCAGCTTGCCGCGCATCGGGCCGTCGCTCGCTGCACCGCGAATCAGTTGAAGGTAGCGCTGACGGGTTTCGCGACTGCGAGCGATGAGACGCTCGGTTACCTCAAGAATGCGGGGATGCATGTGATGAACTCCAGGCTAACGTCTATGGTCACCCGTAAAGACCATGCCAGCTATCGGGATGCTGCGCCAAGGCGCAAAAAACCTGATCTCGATCAACTGAAGCAGCCTTTCAGGCTTGTAGTTGTAGATAAAACAAAATATTGCCACTAAAAATGCTTGTTTTCTATTTTTATGAGAATAATCTTGTAATTCCAACAACAATTCTTGAAGGACGACTGTATGACTATTCGCATTGCAATCAACGGTTTTGGCCGGATCGGCCGTAACGTCCTACGCGCACTCTATACCCAAGGTTACCGGCAAGACCTGCAGGTCGTCGCTATCAACGATCTGGGCAATAGCGAGATGAACGCTCATCTGCTGCGTTTCGACACAGTTCACGGCCCGTTCGCCGGCACCGTCGAATGCGACAGCGAAAGCCTGACAGTCAATGGTGACCGTATCGCTGTCAGCGCCATCCGCAACCCTGCCGAGTTGCCATGGAAAGCCCAGAACATCGATGTCGTCTTTGAATGCACCGGTCTGTTCACCGACCGCGAAAAAGCCGCCGCGCACATCACCGCCGGGGCCAGGAAAGTGATTATTTCGGCTCCTGCCAAAGGCGCGGACGCCACCATCGTATACGGCGTCAACCACGATACCCTGCGTCAATCGCATCAGATTATCTCCAGCGCTTCGTGCACCACCAACTGCCTGGCACCGGTCGCTCAGGTGCTGCATCGCGAGCTGGGCATCGAAAGCGGCCTGATGACCACCATTCACGCCTACACCAATGACCAGAACCTGATCGATGTGTATCACACCGATCCGTACCGCGCCCGTTCGGCCACTCAATCGATGATCCCGAGCAAGACCGGCGCAGCCGAGGCGGTGGGTCTGGTGCTGCCGGAACTGGCGGGCAAGCTCACCGGCATGGCCGTGCGGGTACCGGTGATCAACGTTTCCCTGGTGGACCTGACCGTCAATATCAAGCGTGAAACCACCGCCGACGAAGTCAACGCACTGCTAAAGGAAGCCAGCCAGCACTCCAGGATTCTGGGCTACAACACCCTGCCGCTGGTTTCTCACGACTTCAACCATAACCCGCTGTCGTCGATCTTCGACGCCAACCACACCAAGGTCAGCGGCAAGCTGCTCAAGGTACTGGCCTGGTACGACAACGAGTGGGCGTTCTCCAACCGCATGCTCGACAACTGCCTGGCGCTGCACAACGCGCAGTAACAGCCGAGTATTAAGAAAAATACAGAAAGCCGACTTGACCGAATATGTGGATGATAAGCATTATCATCCACTGATTTTCCCGGTCAGGTATTTCTGTGTCGCAATCGCACTTCAATGACGTGTTTGTCGCTCAACGCGAGGTGCTGTTGCGAACCTTGCAAGGCATGGTGGGCAATCACAGCACCGCCGAAGACCTGCTGCAGGAAACCTGGCTGCGGGTCACCCGCGCCCTGACCGAACGCCCGATAGATCACCTGGAACCCTTCGTCTACCAGACCGCCCGCAACCTGGCGCTGGACCATTTGCGCTCGCGTCGCATTCATGGCCGCACTCTGGTCGAAGATGCCCCCGCCGAGCAGGTCGAAAGTGTCATCGCGCAACTCAGCACGCCCGAAGATGCTACTCACGCCAAGCGCCTGCTTGAAAGCCTCAGTGCCACTGTGGGTAAACTCAGCCCGCGCCAACAGAAAATATTCACGTTGAGCCGCCTTAACGGATGCAGCTATCTGGAGATCGCCGAACAACTGGACATCTCTGCAAGCACCGTACAAAAAGAACTGAAACTGATCATGGCGATCTGTGTGGGAGTCGTGGCAAGACTCGACCTGGCTTGACCGGGCCTGGACGCTGCCGCAGTCTGCTACCCCGCACTGATGCAAACAGATCGAACCGAAGTAGCCGAGGAACACCGTGAAAACAGAACGCCCGCAGTCGCTTGCCCAGGATGTACTGAGTGACAGCGCAATGGATCAAGCCCTGACCTGGCTGATCGAACTGGAAGGCGCAGACCCTGGGCAGCAGGAGCGTTTCGAGGCCTGGCTGCTGGCCGACCCAGCCCATGCCAAAGCCTTCGAGAAGGCACAGGCCATCTGGAACTCGCAAACGGTGCAACACGCGGCAGCGACCTTACAGTCACCGCGCAAGCCTTCGGCATGGCAGCGGGTCCGGCCACACTGGAAGCCTGTGGCGATGGCCGCCGTTCTGCTGTTGGGGCTGCTCAACTTCAGCAACCTGCCGCTGCGCATCCAGGCCGATCACCTGACCGTGGTTGGCGAACGCCAGCGCCTAGAACTGGCCGATGGCTCGAAAGTCCTGCTCAACACCGATTCGGCCTTTTCCAGCCACCTGGACGACGGCCAGCGTGTGGCACACCTTTATCGAGGAGAAGCCTATTTCAACGTGGCCCTCGACCCGAACGTGCCGATGGAAATCGAAGCCGGCCCGATCCGCATGAGCGCCAACAGCACCGAGTTTTCGGTGCGTTACCTCGATGGCGAGGCACGGGTTCAGGTCCAGCGTGGCGCAGTGGACGTCAGCGCCATACGCGGCGACTCCAGAGTCAGTCTCGGTGCGGGCGACAGCGTGCGTGTCGGCCCATCGGGCTTTGGCCATCGGGAAAGGCTCGACCCGGCCAAGGACCTGGCCTGGGTCCAGGGTCGACTGATCTTCGATAACAGCCCGCTCGGTGAAGTGCTTGCAGAACTGCGGCGCTACTACCCCGGCTGGATCATCAACACCAATCCGGCACTGGATCGCATCACCGTGACCGGCAACTACAAGCTGGATAATCCCCTGAACGTGGTGCGTTCACTGGCGCACATCACCTCGGCCAACGTGCGTGAATTGCCCGCCGTTGTACTCATCAACTGATCGACAAAACTTTTTTTACGCGCTCGTCCTCCCTCGTTCGTCTAGTCATAGCCGATGCAACTGATTCGTATTAACAATCAGAAGCACAACACTATAACCAGCAGTACGTCAGGGAGCGCCACAGATGTCATCCTCGTTCACTCACACGCGCAAGCGATTCGCACTTTCGCTGCTGACCGTGGCGGTTTTCAGCGCCGGCATGCAGGCGATGCCCGCCATTGCCGCGACCGAAAACGCTCCACAGGCACGAGCTGCCGGTACTTACACGTTCTCGATTACCCGACAACCGCTGGTTTCTGCGCTCAATGAGTTCAGCCGCGTCACCGGCTGGCAGGTCGGCATGTCGTCGGACCTGGCGCAAAATGTCGTCTCCCCTGGCGCCAATGGCAACCTGCAGCCCGCTCAGGCACTGGAGCGCCTGCTGTCGGGTAGTCAACTGAGCTATCGCAATCTGGGTGACAACAACATCGTGCTGGAAAAGCGCGTCTCCGGTGTCATCGCTCTTGAACAGACCACCGTCAGCGCCACACGTCAGGAGCAGGACATCGCCTCGGTTCCCAACACCGTCAGCGTGCACACCCGCGCCGAACTGGACCGCCAGAACGTCAATGACATTCGCGATCTGGTACGCAACGAACCGGGTGTTTCGGTGGGCGGCGCAGGCCAGCGTGGCGGCACCACCGGCTACAACATTCGAGGCATCGACGGAAACCGGGTGCTGACCCAGGTCGATGGCGTCGAGGTGCCGGACAGTTTCTTCACCGGTCCCTTCGCCCAGACCCGCCGCAATTATGTGGACCCGGAAATCGTCAAGCGCGTCGAAATCCTGCGCGGCCCAGCCTCGGCGCTGTACGGCAGCAGCGCCATCGGTGGTGTGGTCAGTTACTACACCCTGGACCCGGAAGACATCATCAAACCCGGCAAAGACGTCGGGGCGCGCCTGAAAACCGGCTACAGCTCGGCAGATGAAAGCTGGCTGACCTCGGGCACCGTCGCCGGTCGCCAGGGTGATTTCGACGCGCTGCTGCACCTGAGCCAGCGCGAAGGTCATGAAACCGAATCCTACGGCAGTACCAGCGGCACCGGCCTGACCCGTACCGAAGCCAACCCGGAAGACCAGCGCGCAAAGAATGTGCTGGCCAAGCTAGGCTGGAACTACGCCAACGACTCGCGCCTGGCGCTGACCTACGAAAAGTACAAGGATGATCGCGACACCAACCAGCTCAGCGCGGTCGGCGGGCCGTTCGGCAACGGCGTCGGGGTTGGCATGTACCGCGGTCGCTCCACCAACGACACCATCACCCGCGAGCGCTTTGGCATCGAACACACTTTCGCCCTCGACAGCCTGCTGGCCGACCAAGCCAAATGGAGTCTGAACTACCAGAACGCCAAGACCGAGCAGAACACCGAGGAACGCTACTTCCCGTTCAGCCGCGACCTGTTGCGCACTCGCGACACGCTCTATCAGGAAAAACAGTGGATCTTCGATGCTCAGTTCGACAAGGCCTTCGCGATTGCCGATACCCATCATGAACTGACTTACGGCACCACGCTCAAGCAACAGAAAGTCAGCGGTCTGCGGACCGGCAGTGCCATCTGTGCGCGGGTGCTCGGTGCCTGTACCGTGGCCGGAGCCACCAGCCCCGTGGCCAGCGACAACCCGGTGCCGACCAGTGACTTCCCGGACCCGACCATCACCAGCTATGCGCTGTTCGCCCAGGACCAGATCAGCTGGAACGACTGGACCTTCATGCCTGGCCTGCGTTACGACTACACCCGCCTGAAGCCGAAGATGACCGAGGAATTCCTCAATTCCGAAGGCCTGGACGATCCAAGCGGCGGCAATAACAAGGACCGGACCTGGGACCGGGTATCGCCCAAATTCGGCGTGACCTATGCCCTGAGCGACGAATACACCTGGTACGGCCAGTACGCCGAAGGTTTCCGCACACCGTCGGCCAAGGCCTTGTACGGCAGCTTCGAAAACACCACGACCGGTTATGTGGTCGAGCCCAACCCGAACCTGGAGCCGGAAAAGAGCAAGAGCTATGAAACCGGACTGCGTGGCCGCTTCGAGTCCGGTTCGTTCGATGTCGCCGTGTTCTATAACAAGTACCGCGACTTCATCAACGAAGACGGTCTGGCTGCCGGTTACGATGAACTTACCTTCCAGTCCTACAACATCAAGCACGCCACCATCAAAGGTGCCGAGATCAAGGGCCGCCTGAATCTGGACAGCTTCGGCGCGCCGCAAGGCCTCTACACCCAGGGCTCGATTGCCTACGCCCAGGGCCGCAACAACGACACGGGCGAACCGCTCAACAGCGTCAACCCACTGACCGGCGTTTTCGGCCTGGGCTACGAGCAGGGCAACTACGGAGGCCTGCTGAACTGGACACTGGTCAAACGCAAGAACCGTGTGGATGACAGCGAATTCCATGAGCCGGACGGTTCGACCTCACAGTTCCGCACACCGGGCTTCGGCATTCTGGATCTGAGCGGCTATTACAAGGTCACGAACGACGTCACCGTCAATGCCGGCCTCTACAACCTGACCGACAAGAAATACTGGCTCTGGGATGACGTTCGCGGCTACGACGGTGTCGGTGAAGCAGGTGCTACCGCGCCGGCCAACCTGGATCGCCTGACCCAGCCGGGCCGCAACTTCAGCGTCAATCTGGTCTGGGACATCTGATTCCAGCCACCACCAGCCTTGTGAAAAACACGCCATCGAGCCTGATCGGCGGCGTGTTTTTTTTACGCTTTGGGGGCTGGCCATTCGTCTATTCAACAACGCCCTCTCATTTTGCAAGGAAGAACCTGATGACAACCGAGCAGACTCGTCCTGCCCTGCGTTCCCAGCGTCTCAACCAGATTACCCATGCGCCCCACGAGCGGCTCGACAAGGCAGTCAAGGCCAATGCGCCTTTTGAAACCCTGGACAGCTACAAGCGTTTTGTCGTTGCCCAGTACCTTTTCCAGGCGGAACTGCAAAACCTCTACAACGACCCCGAGCTGATCCATATCGTCGCCGACCTGCCCGCCCGCTGCCGTGCAGAACAGGCCAGGGCCGACCTCGCGGACCTCAACACCGACATCCCTCAATCCGTCGCAGGCGCGGTGCAGAATCCGGGCAAGGCCGAAGCCCTGGGCTGGCTGTTCGTCTCCGAAGGCTCGAAGCTGGGCGCGGCCTTCCTGATCAAGCGTGCCGCCGCCCTGAACCTCAGCGAAAGCTTTGGTGCACGGCATCTGGGTGAACCGGCCGGTGGCCGTGCCGAAGGCTGGAAAACCTTTATCCGGACTCTGGACGGCCTGACATTCAGTGCCGAAGAAGAAGCACAGCTGGATCGGGGCGCCATTGCGGCGTTCGAGCGCTTCGCAGTGCTGTTGCAACACGCTTACGCGCATGCGCCACAGGGCGAACAGGTTCAGGCATGAAAAAACGCCCGGTGCTGTTAAGCTGGCCGGGCTTTGTGAACCTGCCTGTAGTGAACATGACCTATAAACCGCCCGGCTCCAGACTTTCGCGCTTTCTGTTTGGCATCCTCGCTTACGTCAGCCTGGGGATAGGCATTGCCGCCATATTCATCCCCGGCCTGCCGACAACCGAGTTCATTCTGCTGGCCGCCTGGGCCGCGACCCGCAGCTCGCCGCGCCTCAATGCCTGGCTGGAAAACCATCGCGTGTTCGGCCCGCTCCTGCGCAACTGGCGCAATGGCCGACTGGTCACGCGCAGCGCCAAGATCAGCGCAACCATCAGCATGCTGGTGTGCGCCATCGTGATGCTGAGCCTGCTCAACCATGTCTGGTGGCTCTACCTCGCTATCGCGGGCATGGCGATGGGCAATATGTGGCTGTGGTCCAGACCCGAGCCTGCCCGTGATCTGAATCAGTAACCCAAAAGAACAACCCGGCTATCCTGTCAGGTGCTTGTTCATGGTGCTGAACCCCGGAACACATGCCGGGGTCTACCCGTACACTTTCAATTTCTGACGGAGCGACCTCAATGTTTGAGCCAGGTCATCTGCACCTCACCCACGCCGCCCTGCAACGCTCAGGGTTCAGCTACGACATTCATGTCCATTACGAAGTGCGTGAAGATCCCGAGGAAGGAACCTGCATGCACTTCACCATGCAGGGCGAGATCAACGGCAAGACCTTCTCTGAAGAGTTTCAGTTACCCAGGGATCTGGCCTTCAACTTCGCCCATCACGCGGGACGCATCGGCATGAAACACGGCCTGCCCAACCTCGCCGCAATGCCCATCGACCTGCACAAGGACTACGACAGGATGTTCAAGGACGTGCGCGAAAAGCTGAATGCCCGGCCGGGTGAACCGGTCAAGCCGGAACATCTGGAGTAACCTTCTTCGCGAATTCATTCGCGAAAAACCTTGGCCCACAAGGCATACTTGCGCCTCTTCGCCCTCCAGAAGCCATAACGTCCCATGCGTATCCATGTCTGCTTCATCGACCGCGTCGGTATCACCCAGGAAGTGCTGGCCATCCTGGGTGGACGCAATCTGAATCTCGATGCCGTGGAGATGGTGCCTCCCAACGTTTACATCGATGCGCCGACCCTGAGCCATCAGATGCTCGAAGAGCTCAAGGATGCGTTGTTCCGGGTGCGTGGCGTCGAAGCGATCACCGTGGTCGATATCCTCCCCGGCCAGCGCCGCCACCTGCAACTCGATGCCCTGCTCGCCGCCATGACCGACCCGGTGCTGGCGCTGGACAGTGCCGGACATGTGCTGTTGGCCAACCCGGCGCTGATAGCGTTGATAGGCCGCGAACCTGAAGGCGAGCCCATCGGTGAACTGTTCGCCGACCCGAGCCTGCAGGCCACGCTGCTGGAAAACGGTTTTCGCCTGCCCATGCGCGAAGTCACCCTCAATGGCGAAGCCTTGCTGCTGGACGCCACGCCCATCACCGAAGCCGGTGCCCTGCTGACGTTGTACCTGCCCAGCCGGATCGGTGAGCGCCTGTCGGCATTGCATCATGACCATGCAGAAGGCTTCGATGCGCTGCTGGGTGAATCTCCCGCCATTCGCATACTCAAGACCCGCGCCCAGCGAGTCGCAGCGCTGGATGCGCCGTTGCTGATTCAGGGCGAAACCGGCACCGGCAAGGAACTGGTCGCCCGAGCCTGTCACGCCAGCAGCGCTCGCCATGGTGAGCCCTTTCTGGCGCTCAATTGTGCGGCGCTCCCGGAAAACCTGGCTGAAAGCGAATTGTTCGGTTATGCGCCCGGCGCGTTCACTGGCGCCCAGCGTGGCGGCAAACCAGGGCTGATGGAACTGGCCAACCAAGGCACCGTATTTCTGGATGAAATCGGCGAAATGTCGCCTTACCTGCAAGCCAAGCTGCTGCGTTTTCTCAACGACGGCAGCTTCAGACGGGTTGGCGGGGATCGGGAAGTCAGGGTCAACGTGCGCATCCTCAGCGCCACCCACCGCGACCTGGAAAAGATGGTCAGCGAAGGCGCCTTTCGCGAAGACCTGTTCTATCGCCTGAACGTGCTGAACCTGGAAGTCCCGCCGCTTCGCGAGCGCGGTCAGGACATTCTGCTGCTGGCCCGTTACTTCATGGAACAGGCCTGCACCCAGATCCAGCGCCCGGTATGCCGCCTGGCGACCGGCACCTATCCGGCCCTGCTGGGCAACCGCTGGCCGGGCAATGTGCGTCAGTTGCAGAACGTGATATTCCGCGCCGCGGCCATCAGTGAAAGCACAGTGGTGGACATCGGCGATCTGGATATAGCAGGTACCGCTGTCGCTCGCCAGAACGATGGCGAAGTCGGCAGCCTTGAACAGGCCGTAGAGGATTTCGAGCGCGAACTATTGCAGAAGCTTTATGCCGATCACCCCTCGACCCGGCAACTGGCGGCACGGCTGAACACCTCCCATACCGCGATTGCGCACCGGTTGCGCAAGTATGGGATAGGGAAGTAATGGCTGGCCTTTTCGCGAATGAATTTGCTTGTGGGAGCGAATTCATTCACGAACAACCGTAACAAAATCACTACACCGTAACGAATTCATTCCAAACCCTTCCAGTCCCCCACCAGCAAGGCTTTGATCCCATGAGGATTTTGCAGCCCTCCGCTACTGTATCGATTTCGCTACAGCCCTGAAAAAAACCTCTTTCCATAAATAATTTAAGCTATTGATTTAAAAGACAAATTCTATATTGGCCGCAAACTTGCAAAACAGCTTCTCATAGCACCAGCGCACGCCGCTGGCTTTTACCCTTGAGGAGTTGTTATGAGCGAGTTGCGATTCACCGTTGAGCACGAATGGCTGCGGGCCGAAGCCGATGGCAGTGTCACGGTAGGCATCACGCCTTATGCACAGGAATCCCTCGGTGACGTGGTTTACGTGCAACTTCCGGAATTACAGACCTACACTCAACACGCCGAAGTCTCGGTCGTGGAATCGGTGAAAGCCGCCAGCAGCATCAATATGCCGCTGGATGGCGAGGTGGTCGCCGTCAACGCCGAACTCGACAGCACCCCCGAACTGGTCAACGAAGATGCGCTGGGCGCAGGCTGGTTCTTTCGCTTCATCCCGCAAGACGCCAATGCCATTAACGGCCTGCTGGATCAGGACGCCTACGACCGACTGATCAAAGCCAACGCCGAAGCCTGAGGAGCGAGCCATGACTGACCTGAATACCGCCAACGAATTCATTGCCCGCCACATCGGCCCTCGCGCCAGTGACGAACAGGCCATGCTGCAAACCCTGGGCTTCGACTCTATCGAGGCACTGAGCGAAAGCGTGATCCCGCAGAGCATCAAGGGCACCAGCGTCCTGAACCTGCCCGCCGGCCAGAGCGAAGCCGATGCCCTGGCATCGATCAAGGCCATCGCCAGCAAGAACCAGTTGTTCAAGACCTACATCGGCCAGGGTTACTACAACACTCACACCCCGGCTCCGATCCTGCGCAACCTACTGGAAAACCCGGCCTGGTACACCGCTTACACGCCGTATCAGCCAGAGATTTCCCAGGGCCGCCTGGAATCGCTGCTCAACTTCCAGACCCTGATCAGCGACCTCACCGGCCTGCCGATTGCCAACGCCTCGCTGCTGGATGAAGCCACCGCCGCTGCGGAGGCCATGACCTTCTGCAAGCGCCTGAGCAAGAACAAAAGCAGCCAGCACTTCTTCGCTTCGGCCCACTGCCATCCACAAACCCTGGACGTGCTGCGCACCCGCGCCGAGCCATTGGGCATTACCGTCGTGGTGGCCGATGAAGCAGAACTGGGCGATGTCAGCGACTACTTCGGTGCGCTGCTGCAATACCCGGCCAGCAATGGCGATGTGTTCGATTACCGCGAACTGATCGAACGCTTCCACAGCGCCAACGCGCTGGTGGCGGTGGCCGCCGACCTGCTGGCCCTGACCCTGCTGACGCCACCGGGCGAATTCGGCGCAGACGTAGCCATCGGCAGCGCCCAGCGTTTCGGCGTGCCGCTGGGCTTCGGTGGCCCGCATGCGGCGTACTTCTCCACCCGCGATGCGTTCAAGCGTGACATGCCGGGCCGTCTGGTCGGTGTCTCGGTGGATCGCCATGGCAAGCAGGCACTGCGTCTGGCCATGCAGACCCGCGAGCAACATATCCGTCGCGAGAAAGCCACCAGCAACATCTGCACCGCACAAGTGCTGCTGGCCAACATCGCCAGCATGTATGCCGTCTACCACGGGCCTGCCGGCCTGACGCAAATCGCCAACCGCGTGCATCGCATGACTGCGATCTTCGCAGAAGGCCTGAGCCAACTGGGTCTGAAAATCGAGCAGGAATTCTTCTTCGACAGTCTGACCATAAACACCGGCGCCAAGACCGCCTCGCTGCACACCAAGGCACGCGCACACCATATCAACCTGCGTGAAATCAACGCCGAATACCTGGGCCTGTCCTTCGACGAAACCACCTCGCAGTCGGCGGTCGAAACCCTGTGGACGATCTTTGCTGCCGACGGTCAGACCCTGCCGGACTTCGCAACCCTGGCTTCCAGTGCCAAGTCGTATCTGCCCAAGGCCCTGGCGCGTCAATCGGCGATCCTCAGCCATCCGGTCTTCAATCGCTATCACTCCGAAACCGAGCTGATGCGTTACCTGCGCAAGCTGGCCGACAAGGATCTGGCGCTGGACCGCACCATGATTCCGCTAGGCTCCTGCACCATGAAGCTCAATGCTGCCAGCGAAATGATCCCGGTCACCTGGGCCGAGTTCGGCAACCTGCACCCGTTCGCGCCAGCCGAGCAAAGCGCCGGTTACCAGCAACTGACCAGCGAACTGGAAACGATGCTCTGCGCCGCCACCGGCTACGATGCCATTTCCCTGCAACCCAACGCGGGCTCTCAGGGTGAATACGCCGGCCTGCTGGCGATCCGTGCCTACCACCAGAGCCGTGGCGATGAAGCCCGCGACATCTGCCTGATTCCGTCGTCCGCCCACGGCACCAACCCGGCCACCGCCCACATGGCCGGCATGCGCGTGGTAGTGACCGCCTGCGACGCACGCGGCAACGTCGATATCGAAGACCTGCGCGCCAAGGCCGTCGAGCATCGCGATCAACTCGCGGCCCTGATGATCACCTACCCGTCGACCCATGGCGTGTTTGAAGAAGGCATCCGTGAAATCTGCGGCATCATCCATGACAACGGCGGCCAGGTTTACATCGACGGCGCCAACATGAATGCCATGGTCGGCCTCTGCGCACCAGGCAAGTTCGGCGGCGACGTTTCGCACCTGAACCTGCACAAGACCTTCTGCATTCCCCATGGCGGTGGCGGCCCGGGCGTCGGCCCGATTGGCGTGAAGTCGCACCTGACACCGTTCCTGCCCGGCCACGGCCAGATGGAGCGCAAGGAAGGCGCAGTCTGCGCAGCACCGTTCGGCAGCGCGAGCATTCTGCCCATCACTTGGATGTACATTCGCATGATGGGCGGCGAAGGCCTCAAGCGCGCTTCGCAACTGGCGATCCTCAACGCCAACTACATCTCCCGTCGCCTGGAAGATCATTACCCGGTGCTCTACACCGGCAGCAACGGTCTGGTGGCCCACGAATGCATCCTGGACCTGCGCCCGCTCAAGGAAACCAGTGGCATCAGCGTCGATGACGTCGCCAAGCGCCTGATCGACTTCGGCTTCCACGCACCGACCATGTCGTTCCCGGTGGCCGGCACCCTGATGATCGAGCCGACCGAGAGCGAATCCAAGGAAGAACTGGATCGTTTCTGCGAGGCCATGATCAAGATCCGCGAGGAAATCCACGCTGTCGAAAACGGCACCCTGGACAAGGATGACAACCCGCTGAAAAACGCGCCGCACACTGCTGCGGAAATCGCCGGTCAATGGAGCCATCCGTACAGCCGCGAGCAGGCCGTGTACCCGGTCGAGTCGCTGATCGAAGGCAAATACTGGCCACCTGTGGGCCGTGTCGACAACGTGTTCGGCGACCGCAATCTGGTCTGCGCCTGCCCGTCCATCGAAAGCTACCAAGAGGCGTGATCGCCCAGCCTTCGCGAAGAACGCTCTTGCTGTAGAGGCGAACTCATTCGCGAAGGCCTTCTCTTGTATACGGAACCCATCATGCCGACAGAACAATTGCTGACCACACCGCTACACGCCCTGCACCGCGAACTCGGCGCCAAAATGGTGCCCTTCGCCGGTTATGACATGCCCGTGCAATACCCGGCCGGCGTCATGAAAGAACACCTGCATACCCGTGAAAAAGCCGGTCTGTTCGATGTCTCGCACATGGGCCAGATTCTTCTGACCGGTGCAGGCGCCGCGCAGGCACTGGAAACCCTGGTCCCGGTGGACATCATCGACCTGCCGGTCGGCATGCAGCGCTATGCAATGTTCACCAACGAAAACGGCGGCATCCTCGATGACCTGATGGTTGCCAACCTGGGCAACGATCAACTGATGCTGGTGGTCAATGCCGCCTGCAAGAACGAAGACCTGGCGCACCTGCGCAAGCATCTGGCTTCGCACTGCGCCATAGAACCCCTGTTTGAAGAACGCGCCCTGCTCGCCCTGCAAGGTCCGCAAGCGGCTACCGTGCTCGCACGCCTGGCTCCGCAAGTGGCAAGCATGACGTTCATGCAGTTCACCCGTGTCACGCTGCAGGGCAGCGAGTGCTATGTCAGCCGCTCGGGCTACACCGGCGAAGACGGTTATGAAATTTCGGTTCCGGCCGCACAGGCCGAAGCCTTGGCGCGTCGCCTGCTGGACGAGCCGGAAGTGGCTCCAATCGGCCTGGGGGCGCGTGACTCGCTACGCCTGGAAGCCGGTCTGTGCCTGTACGGCCACGACATGAATGTCGAGACATCCCCCGTCGAAGCCAGCCTGTTGTGGGCCGTTTCCAAGGCACGGCGCGCCGAAGGTATTCGTGCCGGCGGATTCCCCGGTGCCGAAAAAATATTCGTCCAGCAGCAAGCCGGCGTAGAAAAAAAACGTGTCGGCCTGTTGCCGCAGGAACGTACGCCGGTGCGTGAAGGCACCGAAATCGTCGATGCGGAAGGCCAGACAATCGGCAGCGTTTGCAGTGGCGGTTTTGGTCCGACACTGGGCGGCCCCTTGGCGATGGGCTATCTGGACAGCCACTTCACTGCGCTGGATACGCCAGTCTGGGCAGTGGTACGCGGCAAGAAAGTCCCGATGCTGGTAAGCAAAATGCCTTTTGTTGCGCAACGTTACTTCCGCGGCTGAAAACAGCGTCAAAAAAACAGCAATTATTCACGGCACAATTGCCCTGTTGCATGGTTCTTTCACAGAGCCGCGCAACAGGGGTTTTGTCGTCGAAAAAATGCCCCGACAAAGTGCACAAACGGTCCATAAACGGGCAGTTTTAAACCCTGACTGAAAGATCCCTGCAGCTCTCTGACGAGCATGAAAACAAGGGGCAAAGCGGGGCTTGTTTTTGTAACGAGAGTTGGCGTAGAGTTTCCTGACTGTGTTTGCATAGGTCGCTGAATCTGGACCTGGGCAGTAGCTCAAAGCGTTGCTACATCCCGTTCTACGTTTCTTACTTCTTGCAACCAGCCCCAGTACTCTTTCGTGTGAAAGAGGCTGTCACCAATTCAAGCGTCAAGGAAATAAGAAAATGTCCCAACGTCAGAGCGGCACCGTCAAGTGGTTCAACGACGAAAAAGGTTTTGGTTTTATCACTCCAGAAAGCGGTCCGGATCTGTTCGTACATTTCCGCGCAATTCAAGGTAACGGCTTCAAGAGCCTGAAAGAAGGCCAGAAAGTGACCTTCGTCGCCGTGCAGGGCCAA
Organism: Pseudomonas cichorii; assembly: GCF_018343775.1. Classification (NCBI taxonomy): domain Bacteria; kingdom Pseudomonadati; phylum Pseudomonadota; class Gammaproteobacteria; order Pseudomonadales; family Pseudomonadaceae; genus Pseudomonas; species Pseudomonas cichorii. The sequence goes on along the minus strand of NZ_CP074349.1, from coordinate 1,161,615 downwards.
AAAGGCATGCAGGCTGATGAAGTACAGGCCGAAGGTTAATAACCAAAGCCCGAAAAGCCCCTGATTTTATTGATCTCAGGGGCTTTTTTATGGACGCGATTTCGTAAGATGCGGTCTTGACCGTAATCGAGAGCTTCGCGATGTCCAAACACCTGCTTCGACCGCAAGGCGATTTCGCCCCCGCTGGCCTTGCTCGACGTCTGGCAGCCATCTGTTACGACGCCTTCCTCTGCTTCGCTCTGCAACTGGTTACCGCCTTCGTCTACAAGCTGGTGCTGATGGCTTTCATCGGAGAGGCCAGACTGCGCGTTCTGTCCGAATCCGGCTCGCTGGATGGCGACCCTCTGCTCTCCTCTATTCTCCTGCTGGTCACCTTCGGTTTCTTCGCCAAGTTCTGGACCCATGGCGGCCAGACGCTGGGCATGCAGGTATGGGGCATTCGCGTACAGAACGCCGACGGCACCGCCATCAGCCTGATGCAGGCGCTGCTGCGTTTTATCGTGTCCATCGCTTCGTGGCTGTGCCTGGGGCTGGGCTTTGTCTGGTGCCTGTTCGACAAGCAGCAGCGTACCTGGCATGACATGTACTCCGGCACCCTGCTGGTAAAGGTCCCCAAACAGAAATAGCGCCCATGAAAAAGCCGACTCGAGGTCGGCTTTTTCAACTCACTGGATGATCATCCTGCGCGGCGAAGCAACAGCACACCCGCCAGGGCACAGGCGGCTGCCGGCACCAGCACCGCGAACAGCGGCGAGAAGCCGAACACCAGGCTCGACGGGCCCAGCAGGTCCTGAATAATACGGAAGGTAAAGCCTACCAGCACACCCGTGAAGACACGCTGCCCCAGGGTCACGGAACGCAGCGGGCCGAAGATGAACGAGATTGCCATCAGCACCAGCGCCACCGTCACCAGCGGCTGCAGGACCTTGGTCCAGAACGCCAGCCAGTAACGGCCATTGCTCAGGCCCTGATCCGCCAGATAGTGGGCATAGCTCCACAGACCGGAAATCGACAACGACTCGGGCGGCATGATGACCGTGCTCAGCAGTTGCGGGCTGAGGGAGACTTCCCAACGCTCCACCGGCGTCTTGATGACTTCGGTGCTGCCATCACGGAAATACGTGGTGCTGACGTCTTTCAGCTCCCAGTAATCGGTCATGTAGTTGGCCTGTCTGGCGAAGCTCGACGTCAGCATGTGGTGCTGCTCATCGAAACGATAGCGCGTCACGCCATACATCAGCCCGTTGGGTTGAACCGTGTTGATGTGGATGAACTCATCGCCCTGACGGTGCCACAAGCCATGCTTGGCACTCTGGGAGTCGCCGCTGCCCTGAGCCAGCGAACGAGCGGCCTGAGCCTGGTTTTCAGCGTAGGGCGCAACATACTCACCCACCAGCACACCGGCAGCCATAAGGAACAGCATGGGCTTCATGACGGCCCAGACGATGCGTGCAATGGACACACCGGCGGCCCGCATGATGGTCAGTTCGCTGCTGCTGGCCAGGGTACCCAGACCGATCAGGCAACCGATCAGGGCGGCCATCGGCAGCATGTCGTAGACCCGCCGCGGGGCGGTCATGAGGACGAAGCTGCCAGCATCCATCAGGGTGTAGCTGTCACTGATATCGCCCATCTCGTCGATGAAGGCGAACAGCGATGCCAGCCCCAGAATGATCCCCAGCACCGCCATGATCGCCAGGAATACGCTTTTACCAATGTATCGATCGAGCTTAACCACGAGCCACCTCCGCTACGCTACGGCGACTCGCCATTTTCAGCCGCAATGGCTCCCAGTAAATCAACGCCATGCCTATCAACAGGAAAATCCCGTGGACCCACCACATGCCCAGGCCGATCGGCAGCTTGCCTTTCTCCAGGGCGCCGCGCACGGCAATCAGGATGGTCAGGTAGGACATGTAAAGCAGAATTGCCGGCAGCAGCTTCAGATAGCGCCCTTGGCGAGGATTGACCCGTGCCAGCGGCACGGCCATCAGGGTCACGATGAAGACCAGGATCGGCAGCGAGATACGCCATTGCAACTCGGCCCGGTAGCGTGGCGTGTCGTTGCCGATCAGCTCGCTGGTGGGAATGGCTTCACGGTCGGTGACGTCCTCGCTGATTTCAGGCTTGGGCAGCATCGCACCATAGGTGTCGTACTTGATCGCACGATAATCGGCCTGGCCTGGATTACCGTCGTAGCGGTAGCCGTTTTCAAGGATCAGGAAACGGCTGCCGTCAGCACGCACTTCCTGGTGCCCCTTGTCGGCCACCAGCACGGTAATGCTCGGCTCTTTGGTCTTGTCGGTGGAAATGCGCCGCTCGGAAATGAACACACCACTCAGGTTGGTGCGGTCCTCGGACAGTTCCTGGGTGTAGGTAATCCGTGAACCGTCGCGCAACGCCTGAAAACGCCCCGGCACCAGGGTGTCGAACTCGGTCATCGCATCCTGCTTGTTGATCAGCAGCGAGAACTGGGTTGCACCTTGCGGCGCGAGGCTGAAGCTCAGCCAGGCAACCAGCAGCGCCACGACGCCAGCCGGTGCCATGGTGATAGCGAGCAGACGCTGCTGGCTCATGCCGGTAGCGGAGAGCACAGTCATTTCGCTTTCCAGATACAGACGGCCATACGCCAGCAGAATGCCGAGGAACAGCCCCAACGGCAGGATCAACTGCAGGAAGCCCGGCAGACGGAAGCCCATGATCAGGAACAGTACGCCCGGATCGAGCGCACCCGAAGCAGCCTGGGCCAGATACTTGATGAAGCGCCCGCTCATGATGATCACCAGCAATACAGCGCTTACCGCGCTCAAGGTGACCAGCACTTCTCGGGACAGATAACGGAAGACAATCAAACCAGACACTCCAGAGTTGTCAGGCTCAGGCAGCCGAACAAGGGAAAATGAGCCACGGCAACCAGACATTCACACCCGGCAAAGGTGCGAGCCGCCAAAAAATATGCGGCATTATCCTGTGATTGAGTGTTCCTGTCACTGCGCGGTCTGGATAGTTCTCACAACAACTTCCTACACGGACCGTAAGAGCGGTTGTTCGGGGTTGTCAGCGGCTGCAAAGCAGGGTCAAACTGCAAGGCTTGACGCTGGCGTCGGCTGCACAAGGCCTCGACTTGCCGCTCACATCATTCATTTTGCGAAAGCTCGCAGTCTATTCGGGGACCCGACATGGAATTGGTTGTTAAAAGCGTAAGCCCAGAAACCTTGAAGACCGCCACCCTGGTGGTTGCAGTGGGCGAAAATCGCGTTCTGGGCACCGCGGCTCAAAGCGTGGACACGCTCAGCGGAGGCGCCATTGCCGCCGTTCTCAAGCGCGGCGACCTGGCTGGCAAGGTTGGCCAGAGCCTGCTGCTGCACAGCCTGCCCAACCTCAAGGCCGAGCGCGTCCTGCTGGTGGGTATCGGCAAGGAAACCGAGCTGTCGGACCGTCAATTCAAGAAAGTCATCAGCGGCGTACTCTCTACCCTCAAGGGCCTGGGCGGCAGCGATGCAGCCATCGCTCTGGATCAGGTCGCGGTAAAAAATCGCGACACTTACGGCAAGGCTCGCCTGCTGGTCGAAACCCTGGCTGACGGCGAATACGTGTTCGACCGCTTCAAGAGCCAGAAAGCCGAACCTCGCGCCCTGAAGAAAATCACCCTGCTGACCGCCAAGGCCAGCGTCGCCGATGTAGAGCGCGCAGCCACCCACGCCCAAGCCATCGCCAAGGGTATGGCCTTTACCCGCGACCTGGGTAACCTGCCGCCAAACATCTGCCACCCGACCTACCTGGGCGAAGAGGCCAAGGCTTTGGGCAAGGCCCACAAGAATCTCAAGGTCGAAGTACACGACGAGAAGAAACTGGCCGAACTGGGCATGGGCTCGTTCCTGGCTGTGGCTCAGGGCAGCGCCCAGCCACCGCGCCTGATCGTCATGAACTACCAGGGCGGCAAGAAAAGCGAAAAACCTTTCGTGCTGGTCGGCAAGGGCATCACGTTCGACACCGGCGGCATCAGCATCAAGCCGGCTGCGGGCATGGACGAAATGAAGTTCGACATGTGCGGTGCAGCCAGCGTGTTCGGCACCCTGCGCTCCGTGCTTGAGCTGCAACTGCCGATCAACCTGGTCTGCATCCTGGCCTGCGCCGAGAACATGCCGAGCGGCACCGCGACCCGTCCGGGCGATATCGTCAAGACCATGAGCGGCCAGACCGTCGAAATCCTCAACACCGACGCCGAAGGCCGTCTGGTGCTGTGCGATGCACTGACCTACGCCGAGCGCTTCAAGCCGCAGGCAGTCATCGACATCGCGACCCTGACCGGCGCCTGCGTGGTTGCACTGGGCGGCCACACGTCCGGCCTGCTGGGCAACAACGACGTGCTGATCAATCAACTGCTGGACGCCGGCAAGCTGGCCGACGACCGTGCCTGGCAACTGCCGCTGTTCGACGAGTATCAGGAGCAACTGGACAGCCCGTTCGCCGACATCGCCAACATCGGCGGCCCGAAAGGCGGCACCATCACCGCAGCCTGCTTCCTGTCGCGCTTCACCAAGGCGTATGACTGGGCACACCTCGACATCGCCGGTACTGCATGGCTGAGCGGCGGCAAGGAAAAAGGCGCAACCGGTCGTCCGGTTCCGCTGCTGACCCAATACCTGCTCGACCGCGCTGGCGCATAAGATGCCTGGCGGCGTATCGGCCTTGTCGGTCGATACGCCGCCTGCTCTGGAACAGACATGACTCAAGTCGACTTTTATATTCTCCCCAGCGCCGCCCCTGCAGCACGCCTGGATTTCGCCTGCAAGCTGACGGAAAAAGCCTGGCGCCTGGGTCACAAGGTCTACCTGCATTGCAGCGACGCCGCCCAGCGCGAAGACCTCGACGCCCGGCTGTGGCGATTCAAAGGCGAAGTTTTCCTGCCCCATGGCGAAGCCGAAAGCGATCACGAGGCTCCGGTTGTACTGGGCCTTGGGGACGATCCCGGGCAACATCAGGACCTGCTGGTCAATCTTGACCTGCGCATCCCGACCTTCTTCAAGCGTTTCGCCCGGGTGGCGGAAGTCGTCGTGGAAGAACCGGCAATACGTCTGGCGGCACGAGAGAGTTTCCGCTCGTACCGCGAACAGGGTTATCCTCCGCAAGATCACCGACTACAGCGTCTTTGAGTACACGATGGATACTTCAAAAAAAGCTGAACCTGCGCTTCTGCTGGACGACCTCGAATCGATCCGCCAACTGCTCGGCGATGACAACCTGCAACCGCCCCTGCTGACGGACACGATCCACCGCGAAGTCCAGATCCCGTTGCTGTTCGACGTCGTCGGCAACAAACCCGACAGAACACAGGAAGCGGATTACGACAATCCGGACATTCCGACGCTGCTGCCTGACTCCCCCGTGCAAGCAACAGCCCCCCAGCCCGCTCCCGAACCGGAACCGCAATCCAGCCCGAACCCCGATGCCCTGCTGCATCTGGACAGAGAACTGCGGGCCGCGGCGCAACTGATCATGCAAGACGTGATCGACGACTTTGCCCCGCATATCGAGACGGAGATAAAGCGCCGGCTTGAGGCGAGGCTGGAGAGGCTTGTCGCAAACGCAACAGCGACAAGCGGCAAGCTCTAAGAGCAGGAGTTTCAAGCTTCAAACGGCAAGCTGGATCAAACGCTTGAGGCTTGTAGCTTTCAACTTGCCGCTCAAAGCTTGTCGCTTGCAGCTTCCCCTGCGTCTATACTTGTCGGCTTTTCTGAATCAATGCCACAGGGTCCCGCCGCGCATGGACAAGACTTACCAGCCGCACGCCATCGAAACTTCCTGGTACCAGACCTGGGAGTCCGAAAACTATTTCGCTCCCCAGGGCGCAGGGGACTCCTACACCATCATGATCCCGCCGCCGAACGTGACCGGCAGCCTGCACATGGGTCATGGTTTCAACAACGCGATAATGGATGCCCTGATCCGTTTTCGTCGCATGCAGGGCCGCAATACCCTGTGGCAACCGGGCACCGACCATGCGGGTATCGCCACGCAGATGCTGGTCGAGCGCCGTATCGAAGCTCAGGGCCAGAGTCGTCACGACCTGGGCCGCGAGAAGTTTCTGGAAAAAATCTGGGAATGGAAGGATGAGTCCGGTGGCAACATCAGCCGTCAGATCCGTCGCCTGGGCTCGTCCGTGGACTGGAGCCGCGAGCGCTTCACCATGGACGACGGCATGTCCGCCGCCGTACAGGAAGCCTTCGTTCGTTTGCATGAAGACGGCCTGATCTACCGTGGCAAGCGTCTGGTCAACTGGGACACCAAGCTGCACACCGCGATTTCCGATCTGGAAGTGGAAAACCACGACGAGAAAGGTCACCTGTGGAACCTGCGCTACCCGCTGGCCGACGGCGCGAAAACCGCTGAAGGCCTGGATTACCTGATCGTTGCCACCACGCGCCCTGAAACCATGCTCGGTGACGCGGCCGTTGCGGTGAACCCTGAAGACGAACGCTACAAGGCGCTGATCGGCAAGTTCGTCGAGCTGCCACTGGTTGGCCGTCGCATCCCGATCATTGCAGACGATTACTGCGACCCTGAATTCGGCACCGGCTGCGTGAAAATCACCCCGGCCCACGATTTCAACGACTATGAAGTCGGCAAGCGCCACAACCTGCCGCTGCTGAACATCTTCGACAAGAACGCTTCGGTGCTGCCTGCCGCTCAGGTGTTCAACCTCGACGGCACGCTTAACGAGTCCATCGACGGCCGCCTGCCTGCCGAATACGCCGGCCTGGACCGTTTCGAGGCGCGCAAGCAGATCGTCGCCGCATTCGATGCCGCCGGCCTGCTGGTCAGCGTCGATGACCACGCCCTGAAAGTCCCGAAAGGCGACCGCTCCGGCACCATCATCGAGCCGTGGCTGACCGACCAGTGGTACGTTTCCACCAAACCATTGGCCGAACCTGCCATTGCCGCAGTGGAAGACGGCCGCATCGCCTTCGTGCCCAAGCAGTACGAAAACATGTACTTCTCGTGGATGCGCGACATCCAGGACTGGTGCATCAGCCGTCAGCTCTGGTGGGGCCACCGCATTCCGGCCTGGTACGACGAGTCCGGCAAGGTCTACGTCGGTCGCGACGAAGCCGAAGTGCGCGCCAAGCACAACCTGGGGCCGAACGTTGCGCTGCAACAGGACAACGACGTACTCGACACCTGGTTCAGTTCGGGCCTGTGGACCTTCTCCACCCTCGGCTGGCCGGAAAAGACCAAGGCACTGGAAACCTTCCACTCCACTGACGTGCTGGTCACCGGTTTCGACATCATTTTCTTCTGGGTCGCCCGGATGATCATGCTCACCATGCATCTGGTGAAAAACGAGGATGGCACGCCGCAAGTACCGTTCAAGACGGTTTATGTGCATGGTCTGGTGCGCGATGGCCAGGGCCAGAAGATGTCCAAGTCCAAGGGCAACGTCCTGGACCCGCTGGATATCGTCGACGGTATCGACCTGGAAACCCTGGTACAGAAGCGCACCAGCGGCCTGATGCAGCCACAACTGGCCAGGAAGATCGAAAAGCAGACCCGTCAGGAATTCGCCGACGGCATCGCCAGCTACGGCACCGATGCGCTGCGCTTCACCTTCTGCTCGCTGGCGTCCACCGGTCGCGACATCAAGTTCGACATGGGCCGCGTGGAAGGCTATCGCAACTTCTGCAACAAGATCTGGAACGCGGCGCGCTACGTGCTGGACAAGGGCGAAGACTGCGGCCAGAACGGCGAAGAAGTCGAACTGTCCCTGGCTGACCGCTGGATCATCTCGCAACTGCAACGCACTGAAGCTGAAGTGACCCGCCAACTGGATCAGTTCCGCTTCGACCTCGCGGCACAAGCCTTGTACGAGTTCATCTGGAACCAGTATTGCGACTGGTATCTGGAGCTGTCCAAGCCTGTGCTCTGGGACGAAAACGCACCGATCGAACGTCAGCGCGGCACCCGTCGCACACTGGTTCGCGTACTGGAAGTCGCATTGCGTCTGGCGCATCCGTTCATGCCGTTCATCACCGAAGAAATCTGGCAGCGCCTCGCGCCGCTGGCCGGCATCGACGGCAAGACCATCATGCTGCAAGCCTGGCCGGTGGCCAATGAAGCACGCATCGATGCGGCTGCCGAAGGCGACATCGAATGGCTCAAGGGCCTGATGCTGGCGGTGCGTAACATCCGTGGTGAAATGAACATCGGTCCGGGCAAGCCGCTGCAACTGTTCCTCAAGAACGTCAACGCCGAAGACCAGCGTCGCCTGAGCGAGAACGACTACCTGCTCAAGAAACTGGCCAAGCTCGAATCCATCACCGTACTGGCTGAAGGTGCAGAAGCACCGCTGTCCGCGACCGGCCTGGTGGGCGAAATGGAAGTGCTGGTGCCAATGGCCGGCCTGATCGACAAGGGTGCCGAACTGGCGCGTCTGGACAAAGAAATCCAGCGCCTGCAAGGCGAAGTCCAGCGCGTGGGCGGCAAGCTGTCCAACGCGGCGTTCGTCGACAAGGCACCGCCTGAAGTCATCGCCAAGGAACGCGCCAAGCTGACAGAAGCCGAACAGGCCCTGAGCAAGCTGGCCGAGCAACACGCACGTATCGCCAGTTTGTAGCCCTATGTGCTGGTAGGAGCGCGCTTGCCCGCGACAGCGTACCTTCAGTCGGAATCAATATCCGTTGTGAGTACGAGGTCGCGGGCAAGCGCGCTCCTACGGGGCGCAGCATTCGCATCTTCAGAACGACTCCCCATGACCACGCCAGACAAACCCAAACCTCCCCGCAAAAAGCCCCAGCGTCCTGCCAAGCCAACAGAGCCTCGCGAGAAGGCCACGCTGCACTCGCGCAACCGCCATCAGGGTCGCTACGACTTTCCCAAGCTGATCAAAAGCAGCCCGGAACTGGCCGAGTTCGTGATCCTCAACCCCTATGGGAAGGAAAGCATCGACTTCGCCAACCCTGTGGCCGTGCGGGTCTTCAACCGGGCGTTGCTCAAGGCGCTGTATGGCATCGCCCATTGGGATATTCCGGCTGACTACCTGTGCCCGCCAATTCCGGGGCGTGCCGATTACCTGCATTTTCTCGCCGACCTGCTGGCCAGCGAGAACAATGGCGAGATTCCACGCGGCGCGTCGATCAAGGCGCTGGACATCGGCACCGGTGCCAACTGCATCTACCCCTTGCTGGGTCATAGTGACTACGGCTGGCACTTCGTGGGCTCGGATATCGACAGCACCGCCATCGCCGCCGCCACGACCATCATCAAGGCCAATGGCTTGAGCAAGGCCATCAGCGTGCGTCAGCAGACCAATCGCAAGCACATCCTGCTGGGCCTGCTCGACAGCAGCGAACGCTTCGAGGTGAGCCTGTGCAACCCGCCCTTCCACTCCTCACTGGAAGAAGCGCAGCGCGGCAGCCAGCGTAAATGGCGCGCACTGGGCAAGGCTGACCCCAAGCGCAAGCTGCCGGTGCTCAATTTCGGCGGGCAATCCCAGGAACTGTGGTGTGAAGGTGGCGAGATCGGCTTCGTGACCCAACTGATCCACGAAAGCGCCCAGATACCGACACAAGTGCGCTGGTTCAGCACCCTGGTGTCCAAGGCCTCGAACCTGCCTGCCATTCAGGCTGCGCTGACACGAGCCGGCGTGCTGAAGAGCCGGATCGTTGAAATGGGCCAGGGCCAGAAGCAAAGCCGCTTCGTGGCCTGGACCTTCATGTAAGAGCGCTTGCCCTGGGCGGCACTCCGACGACCGGCTGCGTAGCAGTCGTAAATTTTGCGAGCGCTTCGCACTCGGTCGCGGGCAAGCGCGCTCTTACAGGACCAAAAAAAGCCGTGCCCGGTTAACCGGTGCACGGCTTTTTCACAGCAAGCGTGAGCTTACTTGTTGATCGAGTCGTTCAGCACTTTGGCCGGTACGAACTTGATGACTTTCTTGGCAGCGATTTCGATGGCAGCGCCAGTCGAAGGGTTGCGGCCGGTGCGAGCTGGACGCTCAGCAACTTTCAGCTTGCCGATACCTGGCAAGGTGATTTCAACGCCGTTTTCCAGTTGGTCGGCAACGATTTGGCCCAACTGCTCAAGAGCATTACGCGCGGTGGTTTTTGGCGCGTCGATAGCTTCAGCGATATCGGCGATCAATTGGTCTTTGGTAAGAGCCATGGTGGTGTTCCTTCCCTATCAAATTCATTTGGATTGCAGAACGTAACGTCGGCCAAAGGCCGGGCAATGAACCAGACTCCGCTGGCAGCCACGATAAATCGCGAAATGTAGATACTTAAACCGGGATTTGGTTCGGCCCACACGTAGACGATCTGCATGCTTGGCGCGCTTGAGTGCGCAAGACCGGGCAAAACTAGCACAGAGCCGGGCAAATATCCGCCCTTACCTATCCTTTTGGTCAGGTTTAAGCGGTAATCGCTCAAAAATTGATCATAAAACATCCTGCCGAGTGGAAAACCGGGCTCTGCAAGGCCATTTTTCGCAGGCCTGCGTTACACTGACGGCCTTGCACGAGCTGTCCGCTCTTCATCATTACCAGCCGAGATATCCATGCCGATCCGTCATTGCATCGTCCACCTGATCGACAAGAAACCCGATGGTACGCCCGCTGTTCTCCATGCTCGCGATACCGAACTCGCCGAGTCCCAGGCCATCGAGAACATGCTCGCGGACCTCAACGAGAGCTATAACGCCAAACAGGGCAAGGCCTGGGGGTTGTTCCACGCCGAATCCGGTGCGCACCCGTTCAGCGGCTGGCTGAAAGAGTATCTGGACGGCGCAAACGACTTCACGGCGTTCTCTCGCGTCTCGGTGGAGCACCTGCAGAAGCTGATGGAAGAGTCCAACCTGTCAGTGGGCGGCCATGTGCTGTTCGCCCATTACCAGCAAGGCATGACCGACTACCTGGCCATCGCCCTGCTGCACCACAGCGAAGGCGTGGCGGTGAATGACGAACTGGACGTGACCCCGTCCCGCCACCTGGATCTGGGCCAGCTGCATCTGGCTGCCCGGATCAACATTTCGGAATGGCAGAACAACAAGCAATCCAAGCAGTACATCTCCTTCATCAAGGGCAAGAACGGCAAGAAAGTCTCGGAGTACTTCCGCGACTTCATCGGCTGCCAGGAAGGCGTGGACGGCCCCGGCGAAACCCGCACCCTGCTCAAGGCGTTCAGTGACTTCGTGGAAAGCGAAGACCTGCCGGAAGAGTCCGCTCGCGAGAAAACCAAGACCCTGGTGGATTACGCCAGCAGCCAGAGCAAAATGGGCGAGCCCATGGGCCTGGAAGAGCTGTCCGAACTGATCGATGAGGACCGCCCGCGCGCGTTCTACGATCACATCCGCAACAAGGACTACGGCCTGTCTCCGGAAATCCCGGCGGACAAACGCACCCTGAACCAGTTCCGGCGCTTCACAGGCCGTGCAGAAGGCCTTTCGATCAGCTTCGAGGCACACCTGCTGGGCGACAAGATCGAATATGACGAGCAAGCCGGCACCCTGATCATCAAGGGCCTGCCAACCCAGCTCACCGACCAGCTGAAACGGCGCTGATCGTCATGCTGCTGCGTACCCTCAAGAAGTTCGCGCTGATCATGCTGGTGGTTGTGGTCTATCAGAACTGGGGCAAGATCGAGAACCTGTTCAGCCCGCAACCTGCCAGCGTTGCGCAGAGCTACAGCCAGGCCAGGGTCGTGATGTATGCGACCGAGTGGTGCGGCTACTGCAAGCAGACACGGCGCTTTCTCGACAGCAAGGGCATCGCCTTCACCGAATACGACATCGAGAAGTCAGACGAGGGCCGCAAAGCCTATGAAGCCCTGGGTGGACGCGGGATCCCGTTGATTGATGTGAATGGCACGATTATCAGAGGCTTCAGCGAAGAGGCAATATTGGCAGCGCTGAAGTGACTGAGGATTCCCTGCAGGCGCTGCCGGAGGCAGCGCCTGCAGAGATTGTATTCAGATGTTAACAAGACGAAAGCATCGTTTCTCATGCGGCCTTTTTATAAAGGCTCTTCGCGCGAAACCATTGGCTATTATTTCAGGGAAACGGCAGTACCTGGAACTGCATGGCCGGACGAGCAAATAATGCATTCGCCAGAGCCTCAAGCTTGACTGGCACGATATAACAAGGACGCCCCTCAACCTCCCCACCAATGAACGATCTGAAGCCACCTGCCGGAATGGTAAACCTGGCCGTTTTCGATTGCTCGCCGGGTTCAAATACCAGAGGTTCTTCAAAAGACATCTCACCAAGCACTCTATGTATTATTCTGAAACTCATCCACATCGGCACCCGAACCAAACTCGCCTCTGACAAAAAAGCCTCAACTTCCAACGTTTGTTCCTGGCCGGTGGCGACAACAAAAACATCTTCCATCGCGCTGACAAACGGCAACCTCAAGGGTTCGTTTTTTCCAAGTGAAGGTTTCACGAAGACAATATCGGACAAGCCGATGTCTCCGCCACTGGGCAAGGTAAAAGTCAACGCGCTCACAGGCCCCTCCAAAGAGAATGCCTCTAATGGCACTGATATCTGACGCTGAAGAAACGTTTCAACCCCATTAATTATCTCAGGAAGCGGCCATCTCTCTTGTAGCGTTGGGGTAAGATCCACTGTAGCGCCATCCAGAGTAATCTGCAGCTCAACGGACTCTACCGGGCTCTCTTCCTGCATGTAATCGATATGAAAACTCAAATGCGTGTAAAGCGACAAATCAACAGGGCTTCCCACGTCACGAACATGCAGTTCCAGTTTGGCTGGCGACTGAAAACCCAGGCTCTTGAGATTTAGGAAACCGTGACGTCGATGATGCGTAGACCGCAGCCCGCAAAACTTCGGCAAGGGAGCCGCGACAACTTCTCCAACACCTTCAGTTACAGTCCAATCCCATTCTCCAGGCATCAACAAGGTGTCATGAGAGTGCATATTTTCAAAGCTTTGAACGGTATAACGGCTTGACGCCGGAAAATAAGCTGTACTTTGTACTGACGCCCGTGGAAGCATAGGGATGGTGATTGGAGAACCGTCAAACAGGACTAAAAACTCCTGTTCCCTCCCTAAGATCAAGCGAAAAAATCCAGCCAGATAGAATGCACCGAGACGCTGCTGCTCTATAGGTCGATGGCGACTGACTTCAATATCTCCCCAGAACCCCTCAGTATCATCTCCTCCAGAACGGCTCCCGGGGGACCATTCTGTATTGAAGTAGTTATGATTGGCCCCTAACAGCAGTACAGAACTTCGAAACACGTCATCTTCAAATGCAAAGCGAGAGATATCGGAGTTACGTTGCGCGTCTAACCAGGCTACGTCTCCGTCCAGAAATGGCAGGATGGCAGCCGTATGCGTGCCGGGAATGGCAATATCGTCAAACGTCGTACTGCCTAATAGTACAGCAGCCTGTATACCATGATTTTTATCAAGTAACCTGTTTAAGGAGACAGCCCACGCTACACCGGATCCGCCACGTGAATGCCCCATAAGACCTATAGCATCCAGATCCAGCCTGCCTTCCAGTAATGAAAGCTCCGGACGGTTCCCTTTATTTGCCTCACTCAATAAATCGAGATGCGCCAGAATTAAATGCCCTCGCGCCCGGTCTGCATTTTCCCTAAAACCGACCGACTCGTATGCAGTGATGCCATTGGCAGATAAAGAGACAACGACATAGCCATGACTGGCAAGTGCTTCTGCTGCGGCGCCATACCCTTCAAAGCTGGGAATCGGCTGCGCCTCTCCTCTACAAGGCCAATAGGACTCACTCGGAAACTCACACGTGGAGTGCCTCCCATGCAAAAGAATAACTACCGGGTACACACCTTGTGAATCAGGCATATACACCGCGGCTCGAAACTCAATGCCTGACCATCCGTCCGGGAGCTCCAATGCTTCATCGCCGTAATCATAATCATAGCGAATGACAGCATACGGCCCCACGGAGAGTGCATCAGGCGCAGCCAGCCTGGCCGATTCGGAAGTCTTTCTTTTGCTTTTTTTAAAAGGTTTATCATGTTTATTTTTGCACGGAAGAAACAGCTCTGGACTCGTCACCTCTTTCACGTGCTCAACTTCAAAAACAGGGACAGTCGTTCTTAGCACTTTACGATCTTCCGAAAGTATCGCTTCGTACTCCAAACCATCGATGAGTAAAGTCGGGTACCTGCTGCTGATCGGCATAGGCACATCCAAGTGAAGCTCAACATAATCGCCCCACTCGTTCTTAACAATTTTCCAGCCCTGAGATTTCATTGATAAACTCCTGTATTGGTACATCCTGATAGAATCCATTATCCGGCTTTCGCAAGTCTGTCTCACTCAAGAGTGATTGCGTGCAGCACACGTTCCCTGGCCTGCTGCACGCACAAACTTTTTAAGTTCATTACAAGAGTCAAGCACATGCAACATGAAAACTCAAAGAGAAAACACGCCCCCTTCATACCCTATTGAATCATGCATCGAACAGCTAATAGCTAATCACCATGTACACAAAACTATCCAAATGCGTCTCGAAGGGTAGCCCTTGGATAAACTGTGATAAACAAGCAGCCCTGAAGTTTTCCCTGAAAAAGCCGTACAAGCGGATTTATCCGCAAGACGGCATTTCAGACTATACATGTTGGGGAGATATAACGGCCTCTCGCGAATAACTCACTTACGACCGTTTTACGATCCGAAACCCCAACCGCGGAAAATGCACATGCACCACGCCTGCACGGGGATCTTCGCGGCGCAGGATCAGCTCTTCGCGCCCGCTGAACAGCAACTCGCCCTCTACCGCATCCACACCATAATCAACGGCTGAAATTGCCACCCGATCACCAGCCTTGAAGCCGTTTGGGTCAATAAACGCTTCATCGGGCAATGCCGCAGGTGTGGCATCGGCGGCGATTTGCACTGCATCGACAGCAGCGAGGTCGTTATGCGCACCATGACCGAAGCCCAGCACACGCCCAAGCCAGGCCGACACCGCCGGATAATCGTCCACCAGAGGTGATGTCACGGGAGTCTGCTTGAGGAACCAGAGGGTATGCGCCACGGAGAAGTCGGCAATCGAAGGCTCGCCAAACAGGAAGTCGCCATTGCGCTCCAACTGTTGCTCCAGCCTCGCCATCAGGGTTGGCCATTGATGCTGAGCCTGTTCCAGCGGCAAGCGTGATGCGCTTCCGCCGTCGAACAAGGTTGCCCGGTCTGCGACGAAGGCCTTGACCGCTTCAGGGGGTACCTTGGCGAAACGCACGGCCAGCGAGGCAGGCTGGAACACCAGACTGACCGCATGCATGAACAGCACCGAATCGCCCCAGGCGGCAAGGCCGGTTACCGTGAATTCATGGCCCTCGGGATAAAAGGTCGGGGAGGCTTTTTCCTGCTCCAGACGGTGCGCGATCAATGCGGTGTCGCAGTAGATATCCGCACCGACCTGCAGAACCGGCGTCTTGCGATAACCGCCAGTCAGGGCCGTCAGGTCAGGTTTGGGCATGATTCGCGGGATGATCACCGAGCGCCATGAAAGCCCCTTGAAGCCGAGCATCAGGCGGGCCTTTTCGGCGAACAGCGATGCAGGGTAGTGATGAAGGATCAGCTCTGACATGTGAACTCTCTTGTTGTGATCGGTCGTCCTCAGCGTAGCCGCTCAAGGGGCTGAAGCACAGCATGGACCATGGCGTGGCACAGGCTACTCAGGTGTCGACATCAATAAGCCCGTCGTTGTTCATCACATCCCATACCTGCACACCTGTATTTTCTGTGAGGCTCGCTTACCGCCCGTCTTATCCCCCTCTTATAAAAAATCGAAAAAACATAATGAACGTCTCACAAAAAAACTAAGCACTGACATTTTTATCAGCAGACAAGAGCGCCGTAAAATTTAAAATAAACAGAGATTTTATCTTTTCAACCCCAGAACGCTCGATCAGGAGCCCAACCTGATCCTGGACCATTACCATGGAAAAGGCACTTCTCAAGCAACTCAACCAACTTCCAAAAAATACGCCACTCCGGGTTTACGGACGATTTGGATCTAACTCAGGCGATATGGAGAAAGGTAACCTGATCTCCGTTGATCTAACCCAGAAGACCCTGACTCTCTACAACACGGTTTACAGCGCTAACAAGACACTCAACACTGACGACGTTGTGCGCATTGATTACACCCTTTATGAACAGTCATACTCATTAGCCCTAGACCCACCGTCCTATTTAAATACGGGCACATCAGAACGTAACAATGGGAATCTACAAACGGGCGAATTCAATGCTTACTTACCCATTACAACTCTTGTCGGAAATGGCGGTGCGGGTCCTTCACTGGCCCTAAACTATTACTATTCCGCAGGAATAAAGTTTACGCCTGGAGGGTGGGCTCCCCGTTTCAGCTATGTCACGATTTATGACGACATAATCAAGCTTCACTTGCATTCAGGGCAAACACTTACCCTTTTTAAATCGCTGATACCTTACTCACCACAGCCTGGAATCACTATTAAAGAATTCGCCTTTTCCTGGATGAAAGTCATCCACAAAGACGGCACGGTGGAAATTCTGGAGGACATATTTAAAAGACCCATCACTAGCGAAGCCTCCGCCTCTGATTCCCTATCCACTCCCCCAGACAGATGCCTTGTCCCCATACAAATCATCAACAGCACAGGCTGCTCTCTTTATTTTGAATGGGAAGGCACCTTTAATAAAAGCCTCCTGCTCAGCAAAGTCTCAGACGATACTCAGGTGCTGCTGAAAACAAACACCCTGACAAAGAAAACACTGCTGGCCAATCAGACAATCAGCCTTGACGCCATTGAGTTCATCGAGCGCCCGGATCAGGCCCCTACGACGCTGTGCACGCTTTACCTGCAAAATTCCTGGCTGATCAAATACGAAAAAAACAATGGCCTGGATGTCGATACTCAGGAGTTCACCTACACCGGCCAGTACCTCACGGCTATCCAGCACTCTCGTCCTGTAAAAGAGCTGGTGACCTACTCGACAGACAACCGTATCGCTCGTTACACCCTGACAGGTAACAATGCCTCATCCAACCGGGTAGAAGACTATACGTTTACCGCATCATCTGCCAAACAGGTGACCACCTTCGACGCCGCATCGATCACAACAGAATTACTGTTTGACGCCGACGATCTTTTGTCAAAAAAAATCATCACCCAAGGCGATTGCGTAAAGACCACTGAGTTCAAGCGAGACTTCGACTCCAAAACCAGTCAATTATCGCTTTCCACCCTGACCACCTACAAAAACAAGCAATCACAAAGAACCGAAACCGAGTATTCAAACTTTGACGTTTTGGGCAACCTCATCAAACGTACCGCGAATGACGTGACGACCGAGTTCACCTACTACCGAGGCCAGGCCAAGGAGGAGGAGATAGTGGTCAATACGAGCACCTATACAGACACCTCAGGCCTGCATGGGAAACTCGGATGGGTACTCGATTACATGAACCCTATTGGCTGGGGTTTCTTATTATTTGGCAAACAAGGGATGACGTGGGGAACCATCGAAAATCGAAACGTCGTAAACAGCCCGTACCTGACCAATACCGGAGCCCAGTCTTATAACCTTCCCGTCAAGATCGAGTGCCCTGGCGATCCTAATTACTTCCGGACCTATGTCGAATCCGAAAAACGCTACCGTACCGTCAACGGCAAACGTGTCGATCTGCGCTGGACGTTCTATAGCTATAGCAGCCTGCCAGTAAAGGGACAGATAGTCGCTGGCCCTACGCTCAAACCGAGTGTGAAGCTGATTATTTATAATCCGCAGTCCGATGACAAAATCAAACTGAAAGACTGGCTCAATAGCCGCATGGTCGTACAGGAAACCGAGTATTACACGGACCCTGGTGTCATTTCTTTCGGCCGCATCAAATCACTGACCCAACGACTGCTTGATCCTTCCGCAAAAGCTATTCCCCTGTCGCTTCAAAAGACGGCCTATGTTTACCAGTTGCAGGGCGATACGCTCACAACGACCACAACCTTCCAGTCTTCTGAAAACACTCAGAGTGTGACCAAAGCAGTGCACTCCATGAGATCTTCGCAGTTGTTGTACTCGCTGGATCCACACGGTAACAGCGTGAGTTACAGCTACGATGCCTATGGTCGAATGTTGAGCAAATCCGAACAGGCTCAAGAAAACGGCCCCCAACACAAAACCGTTTTTGAATATTCGCTGACCCAGGGTTGCCCTACTGTGATCACGACATTTCCAGGGGGGCAACAATACCGGGAATGCTATGACGCCTTTGGCCGTATCGCCAGTACCGAAACCCGTGGTTCGAGCGATGCCAAGCTCGCATGGCGACAGCTCTCGAGTACGTCCTACGATGGTTTGGGCCGAGAAAAAATCACTGTTGAATATGACTATGCACCCGCTGCGTCTGAAACATCGCCTATCGGTAAACGGCAACTGGAATGCGTTTACGATAACTGGGGCCAGCCGTCAAAAATCCAGGTACAGGGCGGTATTGCCCAATATGACGAGTATGACCCTGTCACTCAGGTAAGAACGGCGAAACAGCAGTACCTCTCCACCGCATGCTGCAAGCAAACCACGCAATACAATTCACTGGGCAGCATTGAAAAGGAATCCCTGATAGACGCGAGCGGTATCGAATACCAATCGATCCAGTATGAATACGATGCGGCTGGCCGGATCAATAAACAGAAAGGGATTAACGGCCTTGAACAGACGTTTGGGTGGGACGACTTTGATCGGCTGGTGAAGTCTTTCGGAGACGCGGTTGAACATACGTGTGAGTATCCCACTCACACGACCTCCCCTCTGGCATCACGCCTGACATTCAATAAGCCGTCGGATAAATACGTCCATGAGTGGGGAAGCCGCAAGATCGACGGCCTTGACCGTGTTGTCGAAGTGCAGACCGGCGGCAGAAAGAAAACCTTCAGTTATACAGGCAGCAACACATGGGGCACATTGAGCAGCACGCCTCCTCCCTCGATCACAGCCTCTCAAAAGGTGAGTACTCAATTCGCGTATGACTCATCGACATCCACATTGACCCAAACGACGACCGGCTATCCCACCCATACAACAAAGGCCACTTCCACTTATTCGCTGCGAGGCGTTTTGCTTAAATACACGGACGATTTCGGCAACCAGACGACATACACCTATGACCTCTTGGGACGCTTGACCGGTACCTCCGGCAAGGATGTCAGCACCACACTGAGTTATGACAGTGATGAGCGCCTTGTCAAAGAGAGTGTCACAGAACTGGCCAGCAAGACCTGCATGACCATCACCTATAAATACGATGCTAGAAACCGTGAAATCGAGCGCGTTTTCAGTGCTTCCGGGTACCCGGACCTGACCCTCAGACAAAGCTTCGATGGCAATAACCGACTGGCGAATATCACACTGCTTCGTGACAAGACTGAACTGTCTCTGGAACGCTTTTCCTACACGTCTGGCGGTCAGTTGGCTGTCTATGAATGCAGCGGATCACAAAGACCACTGGATGCCAGCGGCAAGAAACTCAGCAAGCAAACGTTCTCCTATAACCCGCTGGGTAGCATTCAACAGTGCATCAGCGTCTTCGACGGCGGCCAGGACACTGCCACCTTCAATTATGATGCGAAAGACAAGACTCAACTTCGTTCGATCACTCACTCAGCCACTGGCATCGGTGCCGTTACGCTTGATTACGACACGTTTGGACGCCTGAGCAATAACGAAAGTGGTTACTCAATGGCATACAACGATGCCGGGCAACTTGGGCAACTCCTTCGCTCCGGTTCGGACTTCCGTGAATACAGCTATCTCTATGACGAACAAGGCAAGGTCGGGGCCTGCTTCGGGACTTACTATTACGAACGCTACTATTACCGTGATGGTCGGCAATATGCGCGAGATGGTGTTATCCAGATCAAGGGCATCTACTACTCGCGCCTGTCCCGTATGACCAACCAGAGTAACGCCTGTCATCTGTTGCAGCAGACCTTGAAGTCAGAAGAAACCGCCAGCAGCAGTAATCTCAGCAACAGCTTTGAACTCAAGAACGCCATGGGTTCCGTCATTGCCAGTTACGACATAGCGACCAAGGCCCAGACGCTCTTCAGTTATACGCCATTCGGTTATCGCCCCGATGACTGGAGCCAACGCAGCTGGCTGGGTTTCAACGGCGAGCCCATCGACCGGCCTACTGGCACGTACCATCTGGGCAATGGCGTGCGTGTCTATAACAGTGCGATACAGACCTTCCAGACGCCGGACAGCTTCAGCCCCTTCGGGAGAGGTGGGCTTAATGGCTATGCGTATTGCAGCAATGACCCGGTTAACTTCACTGATCCGGATGGCCATGCCGAGATTGTCAGGCAGTACAGCGAAGTCTCTCATGGCGCCTTCGTTGAGGACCCGATTGTCAGGGCCTCGATGGACCTGGCTTTAGGGGCCACACTGGCAGTAGCTACAGGAGGTACATCCACAGCTTTTGGAATTGCCACGCTGGGGCTTGAAATCGTTTCCGGAAGTTTTGGCGTCGCGGCAGCAGCTCTGGCAGAACGCGACCCTCACACCGCCAACATACTGGACTGGGTCTCGTTTGGCACATCGACAATCGGTAACGTTTTTGATGTTGCCGACATGATCAAGGTCGGGCGCTATGCCACAGGCTCGCTGTCAGGCATTGCGATCAATGCCGAGCGCCGTGCCGTTGCAGCCCTGAATAAAACCTCTGACACGACCGAGAAGTTCGTCACAATGAGCGGCACCATGCGATCGCTCACGCAAATCGACGGAGAGCTTTATACCTTCGTTGATACCTACAAAGCCAAGGACCGTCTGAATATTGCCGTGCATGGCAAAGACCTGAATATCATTGAAGAGAAACTGCTCAACAGCAGCTCAAGCGTGATCCTCAATAACGCAGAGCACTCCGCTGCCGATGTGTTGAGGATGCTCAATGACAAAGGCGTTGACCCGACGCTCTATGACAATATTCGTCTGCTCGTCTGTTTTTCGGGTAACGGTGGGAGCAGTTCATTTGCCGCGCAATTCAGGAGTCTCGTCAACAGGCCGACCAAGGGGTTCATTGGCCCGGTCACTATGACTCGGGGCTCTACTTCCATGGCCAAAGTCTTCGCTGCGGCAGCCGAATCAGGGACCGCTGGAACTGCGGCACTCTCAACGACCTTTTCGCAACAGATTCAACATAAAGTGCTCAAGCAAAACCCCTACAGCCTTTGGGAGGACCCGATCCTCTACGCTGGCTTCAGGTACAGACCCGTTAAATTCTGATGGCTGAGACGTCAGTGCCAAGGTTGCTATTGAGCCCTGGCACTTCAGCGCCATTGCTGGCTACCAAGGCCTCCTTGGCACTCTTGCGCAACTTCTTGATCAACCGCTCATGACGCAAAGCCTCGCCCTTACTCGGCCAGGCTTCCACGTACACCAGAGCCACCGCCGGGCTGGAATTGAAATAGCTCGCACCCTTGCCACGCTGATGTGCAGCAAACCGCCGCTGCGGGTTATCGCTGATACCGCAATACAACGAACCATTGGCCGCACGCACCAGATAGACAAACCAGGGTTTGCCCACAGGTGCTGCGACATAGGTAACGGCATTCACAACGTCAGGCATGGCGTTTTTCTGTAAACACTTTGAGCCCTTTCTGAGCCTGGGCACGAATCGCGTTCTGCACCAGCGGTGTCCATCCCAGCAGCAGGCCCTTGGTGCCCAGCGCCTGACGCGACCACTTCCACAGATCAAAGTTGTCATGATGCTCAGTGATCTTGCCATCATGGAAGACGAAACGGGCCTGGATGTTATTGACCACGGTGCGGCCGGTCTGGCTGAACAGGTAAGTGGCCACCCAATGCGCGCCGCCGCTGCGCTCATCGGCGCGGACGTTATCGAAAACCACCGAGAAATCCTGGGCGCGGGAGGTCAGCATCCGCCACATGTCACCGGCCTGCTTGCCACGCAGTTCGCCGAAAACCGGGTCGCTGAAGAGCACATCATCGCTGTAACAGGCCGCCATTCCTTCGGCATCCAGACGGGCAAAAGCCTCGTAGAAGCGGGTAATCAATGCGCTATTGGCTTGGCTTATTTGTTCGTTGCTCATGCATGCAGGTCCGTTTGGAAGCAAAAGATGATGCACGATAAGCGGCAAATCGACACTTTGCCATCATCATTCGCAGGATAAATGTTGTTCGCGAATGAATCGCTCCCGCACACCGGTTCAAACCTTCTCGCTGACGGCATTCACATATAACGCTCGCCCGGCACCCAGGCCAGCAACAATGGCACCCAGACCCAACGCAGCAAAGATCCAGCCGATCGAATCCCAGCTTCCCGTCACATCATGCACCACGCCCACCGCCAGCGGGCCTATGGAAGCAATGGTGTAACCAATCCCTTGAGCCATGCCCGACAGATTGGAGGCCACATGGGAGTCACGCGAGCGCAGCACGATCAGCGCCAGCGCCAGACTGAACGTACCGCCCTGCCCCAGCCCCAGCAGAATGGCCCAGCCCCACAGCCCTTCCAGCGGCGCATACAGGCAACCGAACAATCCCCCCAGAGTCATCAGCATGACGAACACAATGGACAGACGCTGATCCTTGCCCCGCGTTGCCAGCCAAGGCGCACTCAAGGCGCTGATCAGTTGCACGATGATTGAGCCGGACAACAACAGACCCGCCTGGGTCGGTGTCATGCCGCGGTCGATCAGCACCGAAGGCAACCAGCCGAAGACGATATAGGCCAGAGAGGATTGCAGCCCCATATACAGCGTGACCTGCCAGGCCAGCGGATCGTGCAGCAGACCGCGCACGCGATACACCCCCTGATGATGAGCATGCAGCTCGCGAGCCTGGGGCAACCAGACCAGTGCGGCCAGTACCGCCGGGATCATCCAGAACCCCAGGCCGACACTCCAGCGATTATCGAAATACTGGGTCAATGGCACCGTCAAGCCGGCAGCAATCGCCGCACCAAGGCACAGCGCCATGGTATAGACGCCGGTCATCGCACCGGCCTGCCTGGGGAAGTCGCGCTTGACGATACCCGGCAGCAACACACCAATGATACCGATGCTTGCACCGGCCAGCAGGCTCCCGGCGAACAACCCGATCTCACCGAAATGGCTACGCAGCAGGATGCCCGCCGCCAATAGCAGCAGAATCCCCAACACCACCCGCTCGCTGCCGAAACGTCTTGCGAGTCGTGGTGCCAGTGGCGCGAACAAGCCCAGGCACAACACTGGCAAAGTCGTCAAAAGCCCGGCCCTGGCCGCCGACAACCCAAGGCTGTCGGAAATCGCATTGAGCAATGGCGCAACGCTGGAGAGCGCAGGCCTCAGGTTCAGGGCAACCAGTACCAGGCCAAGCAATAACAGCCATGGGCGTTTGAGGGTGGGAGTGTGCTGGATTGGGGTCGTGCTCGCCTGAGGCGCCTTGGTCGTCATGAGTCTCTCGTGGGCAGGATGTGTTACAGCGCATTGCGCAAAGGGTGTGCATCCTGTTGGAGAACCTTGCCGAATACAAGTTCGCTGCTGAACACGCATAAAAAACCCGGACACAAGGTCCGGGTTTCTCATGCAACGTCTGCGACTCAGTGAATGATCTGGCTGAGGAACAGTTTGGTACGGTCGCTTTGCGGATTGTCGAAGAAGTCGTTTGGTGCGGCTTGTTCGACGATCTCGCCCTTGTCCATGAAGATCACGCGGTTGGCCACGGTGCGGGCAAAGCCCATTTCGTGGGTTACGCAGAGCATGGTCATGCCCTCTTCAGCCAGGGTGACCATGGTGTCGAGTACTTCCTTGACCATTTCCGGGTCGAGTGCCGAGGTCGGCTCGTCGAACAGCATGATTTTCGGCTTCATGCACAGGGCACGGGCAATCGCCACACGCTGTTGCTGACCACCGGAAAGCTGACCCGGATACTTGTGAGCCTGCTCTGGAATGCGTACGCGCTCCAGGTAGTGCATGGCGATTTCTTCGGCCTTTTTCTTCGGCATGTTGCGAACCCACATCGGTGCCAGCGTGCAGTTCTGCAGGATGGTCAGGTGCGGGAACAGGTTGAAGTGCTGGAACACCATGCCGACTTCACGGCGGATGGTTTCGATCTGCTTCAGGTCAGAAGTCAGTTCGGTGCCATCGACGATGATGCGACCCTGCTGGTGCTCTTCCAGACGGTTCAGGCAACGAATGGTGGTCGACTTGCCCGAACCCGACGGGCCGCACAATACGATACGTTCGCCCTGACGCACGTTCAGGTTGATGTCTTTCAATACATGGAACTGGCCGTACCACTTGTGTACGCCTTCCATCCGGATCATGCCTTCAGCGCCCAGAGGCTTACTGATAACTTCACTCATCACAAAACTCCTAACGCTTGTGGCCTGTGTCCAGCTTACGTTCCAAATGCATGGAATAGCGGGACATACCGAAACAGAAGATCCAGAACACCAGGGCCGCGAAGACGTAGCCTTCGGTGGCCATACCCAGCCATGACGGGTCGGCGGTGGCTTGCTTGACGCTGTTGAGCAAGTCAAACAGGCCGATGATGATCACCAGGCTTGTATCCTTGAACAGGGCAATGAAGGTGTTGACGATGCCGGGGATAACCATCTTCAACGCCTGCGGCAGGATCACCAGCCCCATGCTGCGCCAGTAGCCAAGGCCCATCGCTGCGGCCGCTTCGTACTGGCCTTTAGGGATTGCCTGCATGCCACCGCGCACCACTTCGGCGATGTACGCCGACTGGAACAGGATGACGCCGATCAGGGCGCGCAGCAGCTTGTCGAAGTTCATCCCTTCAGGCATGAACAGCGGCAGCATTACCGACGACATGAACAGCACCGTGATCAATGGTACACCGCGCCAGAACTCGATGAAGGTCACGCACACCACGCGCACGGCCGGCATGTTGGAACGACGCCCCAGTGCCAGCAGAATACCCAGCGGCAGCGCACCGGCGATACCGACGGTCGCGATCACCAGGGTCAGCATCAGGCCGCCCCACTGACTGGTTGCCACAATGCTCAGACCAAACGCGCCACCATGCAGCAGGTAGAACGCGATGACCGGGTAAAGCACCAGGAAGCCGATGGCGTAGAACGCCTTGCGCGGGAACTTCGAGATGAACAGAGGCGCTGCACCGACAATCGCCAGGATTGCAGTCAGATCAACCCTCCAGCGCAGTTCGGTCGGGAAGTAGCCATACATGAACTGGCCAAAACGCTGCTGGACGAATACCCAGCATGCACCTGCCTTGGTGCAGTCTTCCTTGGTGGTGCCGATCCAGTTGGCGTCCAGCAGGGACCAACTGATCATCGGCGGGACGATCAGATAGATCAGGTAGAACGAGAACAAGGTCAGCAGCGTGTTGATCCAGCTGGAGAACAGGTTCTGCCGCATCCACGCAACCGGGCCGAATACTTTGCCCGGTGGTGGCATGTCAGGTTTGAAAGTATGAGTCGTCATGCGCGTTTCCTCACCGCTCGATCAGCGCAATGCGCTTGTTGTACCAGTTCATCAGCATTGAAATGCTGATACTGATAGCCAGGTACACACTCATGGTGATGGCAATGACTTCAATGGCCTGACCGGTCTGGTTGAGTACCGTACCGGCGAACAGCGAAACCATTTCCGGATAACCAATGGCTGCAGCCAGCGAAGAGTTCTTCGCCAGGTTCAGGAACTGGCTGGTCAACGGCGGGATGATCACTCGCAGAGCCTGCGGAATGATGACCTTGCGCAGCGTTGGCCCGGGGCGCAGGCCCAGGGAACGAGCGGCTTCGGTCTGGCCGTGACTGACCGACTTGATACCCGAACGCACGATTTCGGCGATGAACGCCGCGGTGTAGATGGTCAACGCCAGGGTCAGGGAGATCAGTTCAGGGATCAGTACCCAGCCGCCGGTGAAGTTGAAGCCTTTGAGCTGAGGCAGTTCCCAGTGTACCGGGCTGCCGAAGATCAGCATGCTCAGGCCGGGAATGACCAGCAACAGGCCCAGGCCCGCCCAGAACTTGTGGAACGGCTCGCCGGTGGCTTCAAAACGCTTGTTGGCCCAACGCACCATCGCGACCACCGCCAGGATGGCAATGACGATGCTGATCAGGAACGCCCATGCACCTTCGGCAGGAATGGCCTTGGGCATGTTCAACCCACGGCTGCTGACAAAGAACATATCCAGGTAGCCGTGAGCCTGACGTGGTCCGGGCAGGGTCAGGAAGACGGCGGTGTACCAGAACAGGATCTGCAGCAACGGCGGAATGTTGCGGAAGACTTCGACATACACGGTCGCCAGCTTGTTGATCATCCAGTTCTGGGACAGACGAGCGACACCGATGATGAAGCCCAGGATGGTTGCCAGAAAGATACCGATGACCGATACCAACAAGGTGTTGAGCAAGCCGATGACGAAAACGCGGGCATAGCTGTCCGCTTCGGTGTAATCGATCAGATGCTGGGCAATACCGAAACCGGCACTGCGCTCAAGAAACGAGAAACCCGATGTGATACCACGATGCTGCAGGTTGGTCTGGGTGTTGTCGAACATGAACCAGCCCAACGAGACCACCGCCACTACGGTGATGATCTGAAATAACCACGCGCGCACTTTTGGGTCGCTCAAAGAGAGCTTTTGCTTTGGTGCGACGATTTGCTTTTCCATGAAATGCCCCAGGAAAAATCGAACAGAACAACGCCCGACAGGCTTGAAAGCCTGTCGGGCGCCGGGTCAATCAGCGAATTGGTGGAGCGTACTGAATGCCACCTTTGTTCCACAGAGCATTCTGGCCACGCTTGATTTTCAGCGGGGTCGCTTCGCCCAGGTTGCGCTCGAACATCTCGCCGTAGTTACCTACTTGCTTGACGATCTGAACAACCCAGTCCTTGCGCAGCTTCAGGTCTTTACCGTACTCACCATCAGCGCCGAGCATACGGGCAACGTCAGGGTTCTTGGTGGCCTTGGCTTCAGCTTCGACGTTCTTGGAAGTGATGCCTGCTTCTTCAGCGTTCAACTGAGCGAACAGGGTCCAGCGAACGATGGAGAACCACTCTTCGTCGCCTTTACGCACGACCGGGCCCAGAGGCTCCTTGGAGATGACTTCTGGCAGAACGACGTAGTCGTCAGGCTTGGCCAGCTTGCTGCGCTGTGCGTAGAGCTGCGACTGGTCGGAGGTCAGCACGTCGCAACGGCCGCCTTCCAGCGACTTGGCGCTTTCGTCGGAGGTGTCGAAAGTGATCGGGGTGTATTTCAGGCCGTTGGAGCGGAAGTAGTCGGAGACGTTCAGCTCAGTGGTAGTACCAGCCTGGATACAAACGGTTGCACCGTCCAGTTCCTTGGCGCTCTTGACGCCCAGCTTGTTGTTTACCAGGAAGCCGATACCGTCGTAGTAAGTCACGCCGGCGAATACCAGGCCCATGCCCGAATCACGGGAGCTGGTCCAGGTGGTGTTACGCGACAGAATGTCGATTTCGCCCGATTGCAGCGCGGTGAAACGCTCTTTGGCGTTCAACTGGCTGAATTTTACCTTGGTCGCATCACCGAAAACGGCAGCAGCTACGGCACGGCACACGTCTGCGTCGATACCGGTAATCTTGCCTGTAGCATCTGGAACGGAGAACCCTGGCAGGCCATCGCTGACACCGCACTGAACAAAACCTTTCTTCTGGACAGCGTCAAGTGTGGCACCGGCGTTAGCTGCACCGGTCACGCCGAGTGCTGCTACAGCTGTCACGACCGCCAGTGTGGATTTCAACATCTTCATTCAAACCTCCAGTGTGCTCTTTATTGTGTGGGTCTTCAGTCACGCCGCACCCTTGTGAGGCATTAATGACCCGTGCTGGCTTTTTTTTGGGTCATGCGACGCTGGGCGTTAAACATGAATCGAGTATGAGAACCTCTCATCACTCACATTCACCCTTCATTTATAGCCCTTCTACCAAAGCCCCGTATTTTCCCCGGACCAGAGCGGTACAGGATCAATCATGGCAAGAGTCCTGACGCATGGACTCCCGTGCTGCCTTCGATCGTCACAAGTAGTAGCCTAATAGTGTTACCGATCGATGTGAGCGCTTTGACTCCACACGTTTCATAGCAAAGGCCGTACCATCATGCTGGCGATGTCGAATTAGCGACAGGTCAAGTCGAAAACTTGTAACCTTGCGACATCTTCTTTCACTTTTAAACTGCGCACGCACCTAATTAATGCGCAGAAAAACAACCAACGCACACTATTGGAGCACTCATGAGCGAGTCCTTGATCCTGCAACCCACCGCCGAACCCGATGCCTGCGTCATCTGGCTGCACGGCCTTGGAGCCGACCGCTATGACTTCCTGCCCGTCGCCGAGGCCCTGCAGGAAACACTGAGCACTACGCGCTTCATCCTGCCCCAGGCCCCGAAACGCGCTGTCACCGTCAACGGTGGCTATGAAATGCCGAGCTGGTATGACATCAAGAGCATGACCTCCGAAGCCCGCTCCATCGATCACGATGAGATGGAAGCCTCGGCCCAACAGGTTCTGAGCCTGATCGAACAACAACGCGACAGCGGCATCGACCCTGCAAGAATCTTCCTGGCCGGTTTCTCCCAGGGCGGCGCCGTGGTGCTGCACACGGCCTACAAACGCTGGCAGGGTCCGCTGGGCGGCGTGCTGGCGCTCTCCACTTACGCGCCGACCTTCAATGACCAGATGACGCTGTCAGCCAGTCAGCAACGCATCCCGGCCTTGTGCCTGCATGGTTTTCACGATGAAGTGGTCCACAACGCCATGGGTCGAACCGCTTACGAGTACCTGAAGACTCTGGGTGTAACCGCACAATGGAAAGAGTACCCAATGGGTCATCAAGTGTTACCCCAGGAAATTTCCGACATCCAGATCTGGCTGGCCGAGAAACTTCGGTAACGTCTTCTTTAATAGAGCTTTGAACCGCCCTGATCGGACACCTTTGTAGCGAACCAAGGATGACACTACGCCGCGCCCGATTCTTGCATTACACTGCTCGGCGTACATTCCTTAATCAATTGACGAGATGACCGTGCTCAAAGCACTTAAAAAGATGTTCGGTAAAAGCGAGGCTGAGCAGCTCGCGCCCAACCACGCAGCATCCAGCCCCGTATCCCCGACTCGCCCTGAAGGCGAATCACAGAATCGTGCAGCCCAGTCTCCAGCTCTGGCAAAGGAGCCCGCTGCTCCCGCGCAGGCCCGAAGCGACAAGCCCAAGGCAGAACGTCCACGTCGAGAGCGCGCGCCCAAGCCGCCGGTCGTCGCCTGGAAGCTCGAAGATTTCGCCGTCGAACCCCAGGAAGGCAAAAGCCGCTTCCATGACTTCGACCTGGCCCCCGAACTGATGCACGCGATCCATGACCTGGGCTTTCCGTACTGCACGCCGATCCAGGCGGGCGTATTGGGTTACACCCTCAAGGGCAAGGACGCTATCGGTCGCGCCCAGACCGGTACGGGCAAGACCGCCGCGTTCCTGATCTCGATCATCACCCAGTTGACCCAGACGCCGCCGCCCAAAGAGCGTTACATGGGCGAACCCCGCGCCCTGATCATCGCCCCGACCCGCGAACTGGTGGTGCAGATCGCCAAGGACGCCGCGGCGCTGACCAAGTACACCAACCTCAACGTCATGACGTTCGTGGGCGGCATGGAGTTCGACAAGCAGCTCAAGCAACTCGAAGCACGCCATTGCGACATCCTGGTTGCGACACCGGGACGCCTGCTGGACTTCAACCAGCGCGGTGAAGTGCATCTGGACATGGTCGAAGTGATGGTCCTCGACGAAGCCGACCGCATGCTGGACATGGGCTTCATCCCGCAGGTCCGCCAGATCATTCGCCAGACCCCGCACAAGGGCGAGCGCCAGACCCTGCTGTTCTCCGCGACCTTCACCGATGACGTGATGAACCTCGCCAAGCAATGGACGACCGACCCGGCCATCGTCGAAATCGAAGCCGAGAACGTCGCCAACAGCAACGTCGAACAGCATATCTACGCGGTGGCTGCAGCCGACAAGTACAAGCTGCTGTACAACCTGGTCACCGACAACGGCTGGGAACGGGTGATGGTCTTTGCCAACCGCAAGGACGAAGTGCGCCGCATCGAGGAGCGTCTGGTACGTGACGGCGTAAACGCCGCGCAACTGTCAGGCGATGTTCCTCAGCACAAACGGATCAAGACCCTGGAAGGTTTCCGCGAAGGCAAGATCCGGGTTCTGGTGGCGACAGACGTCGCAGGCCGCGGTATTCACATCGATGGCATCAGCCACGTGATCAACTTCACCCTGCCGGAAGTGCCGGACGATTACGTACACCGGATCGGTCGTACAGGCCGTGCGGGCGCCGATGGCGTTTCGATCAGCTTTGCCGGGGAAGACGATTCCTATCAGCTCCCGGCCATCGAAGAGAAGCTGGGTCACAAGATCAGCTGCGAAATGCCACCGACCGAGTTGTTGCGGGCTGTGGTGCGCAACAAGGCCTGACCTTCTTCGCTCCTACGCACCTCGTAGGAGCGAATTCATTCGCGAACACCCCCACTCATTTCCAGCGATCCGCCGCTGCCTGATCGCTATGCCGCCCTTCGACCCAGCGCGGGCCTTCGGCGGTGTTTTCACGCTTCCAGAACGGTGCGCGAGTCTTGAGGTAGTCCATGACGAAATCGCAGGCCTCGAACGCGGCCTGACGATGGGCACTGGCAACGCCAACAAACACGATAGGCTCGCCGGGTTCCAGGGCGCCGACCCGATGCAGCACTTCCAGCCTGAGCAATGGCCAGCGCTGCTCGGCTTCTGCAACGATTTTTGCCAAGGCCTTTTCGGTCATGCCTGGGTAGTGCTCCAGAAACATGCCCGAGACTTCACGCCCTTCGTTGAAATCCCGCACGTAACCGACAAAACTCACCACCGCACCGATACCGACATTGGCCGCATGCAGCGCATTGACTTCAGCACCAGGGTCGAACGCCTCCGCTTGCACGCGAATCACCATGCTCAGCCTCCGGTCACCGTAGGGAAGAAGGCTACTTCGTCGCCATCCACCAGCGGCTCATCCAGTTGGCACAGCTCCTGATTGCGGGCGCACATCAGGTTCTGCTCGGCCAGCACTTGCCAGGCCTCACCACGAAGCAGCAGGTGCTGGCGCAGTTCGTCCAGGGTGGAGAAAGTGCCCTCGACACGCTCACCGTCCAGCCCCAGCGCTTCACGGTAACGGGCGAAATACTGAACCTGCACACTCATTGCGCAGCTCCCGGCTCTTCGGCGATGAAGTGACCACTCTTGCCGCCGAGTTTTTCCAGCAGCCGCACCGACTCGATGACCATGCCGCGATCAACCGCCTTGCACATGTCATAGATAGTCAACGCAGCCACACTGGCAGCGGTCAGGGCCTCCATTTCCACACCCGTCTGCCCGGCCAGCTTGCAGCGCGCAACGATCAGCACCGCATCGTCGCCCTGGGCACTGAGCTCGACCTTGACGCTGGTGAGCATCAGCGGATGGCAGAGCGGGATCAGATCACTGGTTTTCTTCGCTGCCTGAATACCGGCAATACGTGCAACGGCAAACACATCCCCTTTGGGATGACCACCGCTGACAATCATTTTCAGGGTTTCAGGCAACATGCGCACAAGCGCTTGAGCCACAGCCTCACGGGACGTCACGGCTTTGTCAGTGACGTCGACCATATTGGCGCGACCTTGGGAATCGAGATGAGTCAGCACAACCTTACTCCTGAACAGGAGAGGCGATTGTAGTTAGCCAAGGGCACAAGCTACAAGCGGCAAGAACTGCAAGCTACAAGCGAACCACGTTCTGGCTTCTCGCTTGCAGCTTGCAGCTTGCAGCTTGCAGCTTGCAACTTACCGCTTACCGCTTACCGCTGCTTTACAGATGACTCTCGGCATATTCAGCCAGTACCGAGCGTGGAACCCCTTGCAGGGTGATGTGCACGCCGTTCGGGAAATCCTTGAAGCGCTCCGTCAGGTAGGTCAGCCCCGAGCTGGTGGCCGACAGGTAAGGGGTGTCGATCTGCGCCAGGTTACCCAGGCAGACCACTTTGGAACCGGCACCGGCACGGGTGATGATGGTTTTCATCTGGTGTGGTGTCAGGTTCTGGCACTCGTCGATCAGGATCAGGCTTTGCTGGAAGCTGCGGCCCCGGATGTAGTTCAGGGATTTGAACTGCAACGGCACTTTGCTGAGGATGTAATCCACGCTGCCATGGGTGTTTTCGTCATCCATGTGCAAGGCTTCGAGGTTGTCGGTGATCGCCCCCAACCATGGCTCCATTTTTTCCGCTTCGGTGCCGGGCAGGAAGCCTATTTCCTGATCCAGGCCTTGCACGCTGCGGGTTGCGATGATGCGGCGATAGCGTTTGCTGACCATGGTCTGCTCGATGGCAGCGGCCAGCGCCAGGATGGTCTTGCCCGAACCTGCCGCGCCGGACAGGTTGACCAGATGGATATCCGGATCGAGCAACGCGAACAGCGCCAACCCCTGGTAGATATCACGAGGTTTCAGGCCCCAGGCTTCCTGATGCAGCAAGGGTTCCTGATGCATGTCGAGAATCAGCAGCTCGTCGCTGCGCACGCCCTTGATCCAGCCGACGAAGCCTTGCTCGTCGATGATGAACTCGTTCATGTGAACCGCGGGCAGGCTTTCGCTCAACTGCACGCGATGCCAGGTGCGGCCATGATCCTGACGGGTTTCGACCTTGCTGACCCGGTCCCAGAACGAGCCCGGAATATCGTGGTAGCCACGCGACAGCAGCGAGACGTCATCCACCAACTGGTCAGTGCTGTAATCCTCGGCGGCAATGCCACAGGCTCGCGCCTTGAGGCGCATGTTGATGTCCTTGGTCACCAGCACCAGACGCAAGTCCTTGTCGCGGGCGTGCAGGTCGACCAATTGGTTGATGATGATGTTGTCGTTCAAATGCTCGGGAAGAAGGCTGTTGGGTTCCTCGCGTCGGCTCATCAGAATCGACAGGAAGCCTTTGAATACGCCCGTGCCACGGTCGATAGGCACACCTTTTTCGACTTCTTCCGGTGAGGCTTCCCCCAGAGTCTTGTCGATCAGGCGGATCGCCTGCCGGCACTCCGCAGCGACTGAATGCTTGCCGTCCTTGAGCTTGTCCAGTTCCTCCAGAACCGTCATCGGAATGGCTACGCGGTGTTCTTCGAAATTCAGCAGTGCGTTTGGATCATGGATCAATACGTTGGTATCGAGCACGTAAAGGATAGGCTGGTTAGTGGAAGGGTTGCGTCCGTGATCATCCATACTCGCTCACCTTTATAGAAGCCAGGTGGCGCAGAACCACTACAAAGCTGCGCCACGAAAAGGCCGCCGGTTCCTTCCCTTGAGGCAGGGAAGAATGTTGCTCAAGATGGGTCGTTGAGGACGCCACCTGTGTTGCAGGTTTCGGCGGTCTGTTCTCGTAATACAGCAAAACCGATGACAGAAAAAAGCTCTTTGACAGTTTTTTGAAGTTTATTTCACAGTATGACGAATAGCGCTTGGCGAGTGCCGTCGGCACGTTTACAGTCGGAAGTCACCTCAGGCCGGATTGGCCGAAAAAACCTGCCCCACCCTCTCCGCTTTATACCCTCAACCCCTTATTCCTCCTGGGTTTCAGAGAAATTCCGGCAGTCATCCCAGATCAGTTCGCTTTGTGCGGTATTGGCCAGCAGCAACGGCAACGCCGACTGCGCCTTGTTGCCCATGTCATGGAACACCACTGTGCCCTTGCGCCAGAGCAGCATGAGGGTCAGCACCCGGTCACCCACCTGCTGGGCCGAGAGACGCCCCATGGCGTCCTGGGAGTCGATATTCCACAGCGACACTCGCAAATGCTGCGAACGGAAGTATTCGCCGCTGTCAGCACGACGATGGCCATAAGGCGGTCGG
Source organism: Pseudomonas cichorii (assembly GCF_018343775.1). Classification (NCBI taxonomy): domain Bacteria; kingdom Pseudomonadati; phylum Pseudomonadota; class Gammaproteobacteria; order Pseudomonadales; family Pseudomonadaceae; genus Pseudomonas; species Pseudomonas cichorii. The sequence goes on along the minus strand of NZ_CP074349.1, from coordinate 1,127,719 downwards.
AACAGCGGTACGAAGTTGTCCGGAAGAACCTGTTGGACCAGGGCGGCACTGCGCTGCACGGAATCCTGCCAGTCGACCCAGTTACTGTGGGAGCGATACTCCCAGCCTTGAATCCCCACGCACTGCTGCCGGTAGAGCGCCTGCAGACTGGCGGCCGAGCTGCTTTCCAGGCGCGCCTGCAGGCTTTTACCCAGCACGAAGAAGGTCGCCGTCATTTTTTGCTGACGCATGAAGTCGGCCAGCCAGTCCGTATTGCCATCTGCCGGGCTCGGTCCACTGTCGAAATTGAGCACAAAGGTGCGATCCGGCATTTCATCGCCGCTCATTTCATCGGAGTTGTAGCGCTCGATTTCACTACTGGTCTGCGGAAACAGGGCGGCCATGTACAACAATTCGTTCAGGTACCGCTCGTGGAAGACCGCACTGGGTCTGGCCCAGGCGGTATAGAAGGAATCGGGTGAAACCTGATATTCCTCGGCGCGCTGGCGCAGTTGCTCCATGTCCTCGACCAGCACGCAGAAGTTCGCATCTTCCTCACAGCTCTTCTGGGCCGCCTGATAGTTCTCCAGCAGGCGCAGCCACAGGCGGTGGCGAACCACGTTCAACGACGGCACGTTGATATAACGAAGGCCAAGGCGTTGCTTGAGCCCTTCTTCGCCCAGGTTTTCACTGACGGACAAGGCATGGGCGAAAGCCAGGATCTCGGCACGGGAGGCAACATCGAACAAGGCCGGCGTCTCCAGACGCTCGGGCCATACGCTGCGATCAATGGTGGCAACTTCAGGCACCGCCGCCTGAGCTTCAAACCAGAACAGACACGCGCAAACTGCTAAAACGATACGCAAAACCAATGCCCTCTCGATCCAATATCAATGCCATCACCCGCGCGGCACTATAGCTGATCCGGGGCAGTGTCTTATGTCCTGCGCGTTACAAAGCCACGGCCCATGAACACATCTATCGCCACCATAGCTGGAGTCATCCGCCATCACCCCATAGAATCGGCCGACGATTAAAGGAGACGACTTCATGCTGATGGTGATTTCCCCAGCGAAAACCCTCGACTACGAGACCCCGCCGACCACCGCACGCTACACCCAGCCGCAATATCTGGATCACTCCCAGGCATTGATCACTCAGCTTCGCGAGCTGACACCCGCACAGATCGGCGAGCTGATGCACCTGTCCGACAAACTCTCGGGCTTGAACGCGGCACGCTTCGGCAGCTGGACGCCGGCCTTCACGCCCGACAACGCCAAACAGGCGATACTGGCATTCAAGGGCGATGTGTATACCGGGCTGCAGGCCGAAACACTGAGTGATGCCCAGCTTTCCTACGCCCAGGATCACCTGCGCATGTTGTCCGGCCTTTATGGACTGCTGCGCCCTCTGGACCTGATGCAACCCTATCGCCTGGAAATGGGGACGAAGCTGGCCAATGCCCGTGGCAAGGATCTTTATGCCTTCTGGGGCACGCGCATCAGCGAATGGCTGAACCAGGCCCTGGCCGGTCAGGGCGATGACCTGCTGCTGAACCTGGCATCCAACGAATATTTTTCCGCAGTCAAACGCTCGTCATTAAAAGCCCGCATCATCGATACCGAATTCAAGGATCTGAAAAACGGCCAGTACAAGATCATCAGTTTCTACGCCAAGAAAGCCCGCGGCATGATGAGCCGTTTTGTGATCACCGAGCAGATCAACACACCCGAAGCACTGAAGGAATTCGATGTGCAGGGTTACCGCTACAGCTCCGAACAATCGACCACGGACAAACTGGTCTTCCTGCGCGACACTCCAGAGCAGTGATGGCGTCAATGTTGCGTAGTGCCAGGGGCGCTACGCAAGCCAGCCGCTCTATTTCAAACCTTTTACGCCATTTTTATGACGCCGGATAAACATCACTCCACGCGGCGTTCATTTTCAAAACGAACTTTCTCGAAAAAAAGACAACTTTTTTGAGCAGTGGCACTGCGCCTCTTCCCTGTAATGGCAAAAAAATATTGCCGCTCGGGAACCCCTTTATTGATAAGGCCTCCAACAAGAGTGCCATCATTTTGAAAGTATGAACTACCAAAAGCAGATCGGAAAAATTCTCAAAAACAGGACGAGCGGCCCGGAACTAATCCCGAATCCATAGGCTCCTACATCCCGTAACAATTCTCGACAACCCTGTAAGAGATCACTTACAGCGCAGCGAGAGCAAAAGGAAGTTGCCAGAGATCCAGTGTAATTCTGCGGAATCACTACTTAAGACTCTGAACTTAAACTCACATCACTAATTGAGTCAGGTAGACAAGCGAACACCGTGAACGGTGTATAGAGCAGGGCTCCAGATCGTCAAAGCCAAGGCTTGCAGATCGACCTGCCGAGGATCGCTATACAAGGAGTAGTTTGCCACACACAAGAGAGCACGGCCCGATCAGGGGACCTGCCACTTGCACTTAGTGCCATTGAGTTTGCCACCTTTGTTTGGCACTCATTAATTAAATATGCCTGCGTTAGTTCAGTGGCTTTTAGAAGCCCTACTGACTCGCGTGTGACATCTGCTGGCCAAAATTAATATCCAGCCAACTTTATGGCGTGAAAAATCGAGGAGAGTACGATGCGTATCAGCATCTTTGGTTTGGGTTATGTCGGTGCAGTCTGTGCCGGTTGCCTTTCTGCACGTGGTCATGATGTTGTTGGTGTGGATATCTCCAACACCAAGATCGACCTTATCAACAGCGGCAAATCGCCTATCGTCGAACCAGGCCTGGAAGACCTCCTGGCGCAGGGCATTCGCAACGGCAAACTGCGCGGCACCACGGACTTCTCCGAAGCCATCCGCGCCACCGACCTGTCGATGATCTGTGTAGGCACGCCAAGCAAGAAGAACGGCGACCTGGAACTCGACTACATCGAGTCGGTATGCCGTGAAATCGGTTATGTCCTGCGTGACAAGACCTCCCGTCACACCATCGTGGTCCGCAGCACCGTACTGCCGGGCACCGTCGCCAACGTTGTGATCCCGATCCTGGAAGACTGCTCCGGCAAGAAAGCCGGCGTCGACTTCGGCGTTGCAGTGAACCCTGAGTTCCTGCGCGAAAGCACCGCGATCAAAGACTACGATCACCCACCAATGACCGTTATCGGCGAGTTCGACAAGGCTTCCGGTGACGTTCTGCAATCGCTGTACGAAGAACTCGACGCACCGATCATCCGCAAGGACATCGCCGTTGCCGAAATGATCAAGTACACCTGCAACGTGTGGCACGCCACCAAGGTCACTTTCGCAAACGAAATCGGCAACATCGCCAAGGCAGTCGGCGTCGACGGTCGTGAAGTGATGGAAGTGGTCTGCCAGGACAAGCAACTGAACCTCTCCCAGTACTACATGCGCCCAGGCTTCGCCTTCGGCGGTTCCTGCCTGCCGAAAGACGTTCGCGCCCTGACCTACCGTGCAGGCAGCCTGGACGTGGAAGCACCGCTGCTCAACTCCCTGATGCGCAGCAACGTCTCCCAGGTACAGAACGCTTTCGACATCGTGGCCAGCCACGACACCCGCAAAGTCGCCCTGCTGGGTCTGAGCTTCAAGGCCGGCACCGACGACCTGCGCGAAAGCCCGCTGGTCGAACTGGCCGAAATGCTGATCGGTAAAGGTTTCGACCTGAGCATCTTCGACAGCAACGTCGAATACGCTCGCGTACACGGCGCCAACAAAGACTACATCGAGTCGAAGATCCCTCACGTGTCGTCCCTGCTGAACTCGGACTTCGATGAGGTCATCAACAACTCCGACGTGATCATCCTGGGTAACGGTGACGAGCGCTTCCGCGCCCTGGCCGACCAGACTCCACACGGCAAGCACGTTGTAGACCTGGTGGGCTTCATGTCCAAGCCGACCAGCGAAGACGGTCGCGCTGAAGGTATCTGCTGGTAAATCAGCCGCAAGCGCCAGGCACCAAGCCACAAGCTCAAGCGTTACCGCTTGCAGCCTGGGGCTTGGTGCTTGCAACTGACTTTGGGATACAGATCATGGATATGGACAGGCTAAAGCACGGCCTACTAGAGGCCGCAGGCTGGCTGTTTTACCTAAGTTTATTAATGGGCATCGCAACTGCATTGCCCACAAGTATCTTCGACTCACAGTCGAGGAACTTTATTTTCCTGATTGGTGCTGTCGGCATCTGGCGCTACTCCATGGGCATCACGCACTTTGTGCGGGGGATGCTGTTTCTGTATGTGGTCTATCCACACTTGCGCCGCAAGCTGAAAAAAATGGGCAAGGCTGCAGATCCATCCCATGTGTTTCTGATGGTCACCAGCTTCCGTATCGAAGCCCTGACCACCGCCCAGGTGTACAGCTCGGTCATTCGTGAAGCCATCAACTGCGGTCTGCCAACCACCATCGTTTGCTCGCTGGTGGAAATGTCGGATGAGCTGCTGGTCAAGAGTCTCTGGACCAAGATGAACCCGCCTGAGCGTGTGAAGCTGGACTTCGTGCGTATCCCTGGCACCGGCAAGCGCGACGGCCTGGCTTATGGCTTCCGCGCTATCTCGCGCCACCTGCCCGATGACCGTGCAGTGGTCGCAGTGATCGACGGCGACACCGTGCTCAATGAAGGCGTCGTCAGCAAGACCGTTCCGTGGTTCCACCTGTTCGATAACGTCGGCGGCCTGACCACCAACGAGTTCTGTGAAGTTCGTGGCGGTTACATCATGAGCGAATGGCACAAGCTGCGTTTCGCCCAGCGTCACATCAACATGTGCTCCATGGCTCTGTCCAAGCGCGTCCTGACCATGACCGGTCGCATGTCGGTATTCCGCGCCACCGTGGTAACCGATCCGGAGTTCATTGCCGACGTGGAGAGCGACTCGCTCAATCACTGGCGTCTGGGGACCTTCAAGTTCCTGACCGGTGACGACAAGTCGAGCTGGTTCAGCCTGATGCGTCTGGGCTACGACACGTTCTACGTACCCGATGCCGCCATCAACACCGTTGAACACCCGCCAGAAAAAAGCTTCCTCAAGGCCAGTCGCAAGTTGATGTACCGCTGGTACGGCAACAACCTGCGTCAGAACTCCCGCGCACTGGGTCTGGGCATTCGTCGCCTGGGTCTGTTCACAAGCGTTGTGCTGTTCGACCAGCGTGTGTCGATGTGGACATCCATCCTGGGCCTGACCGTCGCCATCATCGCCAGCTTCAAGTATGGCGGCGCATTCATCCTGATGTACCTGCTGTGGATCGGCATGACCCGCCTGATCCTGACACTGCTGCTGTCCTGCTCGGGACACAGGATAGGGCCTGCCTACCCCATCATTCTCTATTACAACCAGATCGTCGGCGCCCTGATGAAAATCTACGTTTTCTTCCGCCTGGATCGACAGTCCTGGACGCGTCAGGACACGAAACTAAGCCGCGACATGGCCAGCTTTCAGGGCTGGTTCAACACCTGGTCGTCCCGAACCATGACTTTTTCAGCTGGCACCATCTTCGTCGCAGTACTGCTGACGATGGTGTGACCGGGCCAATGAATCAATTGCTCAAGTAGGAAAATTAGCCATGAATACAGCCGTGAATGCGAACGTCGTACATGAATCCGAAGCCCAGCGCCAACACGCACGGGTCAAGGTTCCAGCCAAGCTGCGCCTGCTCAACGGTGAGCAGAATGCTCCTCTGGTCCGGGTCGAAGACCTGTCGGCCGGTGGTCTCAGCTTCGTTGCCCCAAGCAACGTCAAAATGACCGAAGGCGAAGTTATCAAGGGTCGCCTGCAGTTCCTCATCGACAACCTCGGCCTGGCCATGGACGTCGAAATGCAAGTGCGCTCCATCAGCTCCAGCGGGCGTATCGGCTGCCAGTTCCAGAACCTTGAAGCACAAGACATCGCCACCCTGCGCCACATCATCACTTCCCACCTGAGCGGCGACATCGTCAGCATGGGTGAAGTACTGGCTACCCTGCAGCGTGACAACTTCACCAAGGCTCGCAAGAACAAGAAAGAAACCACAGGCATGAGCGCCCTGGGTCGTCTGCGTGCAGTGACCTTCAGCCTGGGTATTTTCATCGTCGGTCTGGCGGCCTTCGGCTTCATTTTCAAGACCGTCTACGGCCTGTACTTCGTCAGCCACGCTTCGGCCGGTCTGGTATCGGTGCCGAGCATGGATGTGACCATGCCTCGTGAAGGTACTGTGCAAAGCCTGGTTCAGGTCAATGGCGATGCCGCCAAAGGCGCGCCGCTGGCAACCTTCAACACCAGCATGCTGGAAATGCTCAAGGGCAGCCTGACCGGTGAAGACCTGCAACCGGCCAAGATCGAAGAGCTGTATGGCAAGCAAATGAGCGGCACCATGACCAGCCCTTGCGATTGCGTTGTGGTTCGTCAACTGGTTGCCGATGGCCAGTTCGCCTCCAAAGGCCAGGTGATCTTCCAGTTGGTGCCACGTAACGCACCTGCCACTGTCGAAGCACGCTTCACCTATCGCCAGTTCAACGACGTCAAGCCTGGTACTCCTGTGAGCTTCCAGATCGCTGGCGAAGATCAACTGCGTACCGGCAAGATCATCAGCAGCAGCAACCTGAGCAACACCGACCTGTCTACCGACATCCGTGTACAGATCCAGCCTGACGAAAGCCTGAGCAGCAGCCTGGCCGGCCGTCCTGTCGAAGTCGTCAGCGACCGTGGCCCGTCCGTTAACTGGCTGATCGATAAAGCCATGGCTGCGGGTCTGTAATCATGAACAGCCCACTACGACGCCTGTCGACCCCCACGCTATTGAGCCTCGCCGTCGCGATCGGCCTGAGCGGCTGCGCCGGCCTGCCCGATCAACGCCTCGCCAATGAAGCCCTTAAAAACGGCGACACCGCACTGGCGCAGCAGAACTATCGGCAATTGGCGGACCTGGGCTACAGCGATGCACAAGTCGGCCTGGCCGACATCCAGGTCAGCACCGGAGATCCGGCTCAGCTCAAAGAGGCAGAGGCCACCTATCGTGCCGCTGCCGAAACGTCTCCTCGGGCGCAATCGCGTCTGGGGCGTCTGCTGGCCGTGAAGCCCGATGCCACAGTGGCCGAGCACCACGAAGCAGAAGCGCTGCTCACCAAGGCATTTGCCAATGGTGAGTCGGGCACCCTGCTGCCGCTGGCCATGCTTTACCTGCAATACCCGCAAAGCTTCCCGAACGTGAATGCCCAGCAGAAGATCAACCAGTGGCGCGCCACGGGTTATCCGGAAGCCGGTCTGGCCCAGGTGCTGCTGTATCGCACCCAGGGCACTTATGACCAGCACCTGGATGAAGTCGAAAGCATCTGCAAGCAGGCACTCAACAGCACCGATATCTGCTACGTCGAACTGGCCACCGTTTACCAGAAACGCGGCCAGACCGAGCAGCAGGCAGCACTGATCGAGCAACTCAAGAGCGCACATGCCTCGGGTCGCGTCGGTGCTCAGCGAGTGGACGGCGTAGCCCGTGTGCTGGGTGACAGCCAGATCGGTACTCCGGACGAGAAGACTGCCCAGCAACTGCTGGAAGATATCGCACCCGGCTACCCGATTTCGTGGGTCACCCTGGCCAAACTGCTTTACGACTTCCCTGAACTGGGTGACGTGAACAAGATGATGGAATACCTGGACAACGGTCGTGCTGCGGACCAACCCCGCGCCGAACTGCTGCTGGGCCGTCTCTACTACGAAGGCAAGTGGGTTCCGGCCGACGCCAAGAAAGCCGAAGAGCACCTGCAGAAAGCCGCAGCGACCGAACTCTCCGCCCACTACTACCTGGGTCAGATCTACCGTCGCGGCTATCTGGGTGAAGTCTACCCACAGAAGGCTCTGGATGAATTGTTGACCGCCGCCCGTGGCGGCCAGAACAGCGCCGATTTCGCCATCGCGCAACTGTTCTCACAAGGCAAGGGCACCAAGCCCGACCCGGTCAACGCCTGGGTCTTCGGCCAGCTGGCACTGGCTCAAGGCACACCGCAAGCCACCGAGCTTGCCCAGGTACTGGATGCTCAACTACCGCCTGAAAAACGCGCCGCCGCCCAAGGGTTGCTGCAACGCGAACAAAAGGTTCGGGGCGTAACAGCCAGACAGAACGTACTGGTTCAGACCCTGACAGAAGAAAAAGACGGTGAGGAAGCGCTATGAAGTTGAATCCCCTGATGGCCGCCGGCATGGGCCTAGGTTTTACTCTGCTGTGGGCCTGCCCGACACTGGCTGCGCTGACTGAAGAACAGAATTTCGGTATCGAAGTAAAGGTCAGCGCTCAGTCCGAAGACGACCGCGACCTGGGCACCCGCTCCGGCGGTGACGTACAGGGCCTGGGCCTGGACCTGCGTCCATGGGTCTACGGCCAGAGCGGCAACTGGAGCGCTTACGCCATGGGCCAGGTGGTGACCGCCACCGACACCATCCAGACTGACCCGCTGGAACAGACCACCACTTCCAACAATGGCGAAACCGGCACCCAGCGCTCCCGTGGCAACTCCAGCGAGCGCGAAGTCGAAAAGAGCTACGCGGCACTGCGTGAATTCTGGATCGGCTACAGCGGCTTCACGCCCTACCCTGGCGAAATCCTCAAGGTAGGTCGCCAGCGTCTGCGCAACGATGACGGTCAGTGGCACGACACCAACATCGAAGCCATCAACTGGACCTTCGACACCACCTTGCTGCGTGCCGAACTGGGCGCTGCACAACGCTTCAGCGAATACCGCACCGACCTGACCGAACTGGCTCCGGACGATGAAGACCGCCTGCACCTGTTCGGCTCGGCCAGCTACCAGTGGACACCTGGCCAATGGGTGGGTATCCGTGCCCACCACAGCCAGGACGACGGCAAGCTCAAGAACCAGAACGAAGTCCTGGACGATCTGGACAAGACGTCCAATGGCGACCTGACCTGGCTGGGTCTGACGGCTGACAGCGATGCCTACAACCATCGCAATACCAACACCGTCAACTACTGGGGCAGCCTGACCGCGATGACCGGTAATCGCGACGAAATCGGTGCCATCTACAACCCGGCCACCGACCAGTACCTGGCCGGCCAGAAAACCAGCAATGACCTCAATGGCTGGGCCACGGACCTGGGCATTCGTTTGCGTCTCGATCCGCAATGGCAAGTCGGTGCCGCCTACTCGCGCGCCAGCAAGGACTACGTCCAGAACGGTCTGGAAAGTAACCGCTCCAACTGGACAGGCACCCGCTCGCGGATTCACCGCTTCGGTGAAGCCTTCCAGGGCGAAATGGCCAACGTGGAAACCGGCTCGCTGTTCGCTTCGTGGCGCATGAACGACGAATACGACGCTTCCCTGATCTACCACAAGTTCCGTCGCGTGGACGGCAACTCGGGTATCGGCGGCGCAGGCATCAACCCGAATCGCGAAATCGTCGATGCCAACGGCATACCGACCAACACCTTCAGTTCCCTGCCGCTGGAAGACGGCCGCAAGGATCTGGGTCAGGAAATGGATTTGGTCGTCACCAAGTATTTCAAACAGGGCCTGCTGCCTGCGTCGGTAAGCCAGTCGATCGACGAACCTTCGGCACTGGTGCGCTTGCGTGCAGGTGTCTTCAAGCCCGGCGACGCTTACCACAACGGCGTGGATGAATACATGCACCGCGCCATTGTCGACGTCATCTGGCGCTTCTGATGCGAACCGCCAAAGGAGTGCGATGAGATGAACAGTCAAGCAAGCAATGTGCGTAACCGCACCTGGCCTCACGCCCTGCTCGAAAGCGCAGTGCTGAGCAGCGCGCTGCTGATGGCCAGCACTGCTGCGCTGGCCAACACTGCGCCGGTCGCCTCCCAGGCGATCGTCAAGGAGCTGCAACAGGCCAAGAGCTACACCGTCAGCAGCGCGCCCATCGAGCCGCTGGCGATGGAAAAGCCTGTACTGCCGGACATCAGCGGCTACACCGCTGAAGCGGCCCTGAAAAAGATCGATCGTAGCAAGCCAGGTAAAGTCACCGTGGCGCGCATGATGGAAGAAACGGGCCTGAAGGAGTTCATCGGCGGCGATAACAAGATGGCCGAATGGGTTGTCCGCCAACGCGGCATCCCGCAGGCCATCATGATTTCCGACGGTTATGTGAGCCTGCAGGACCTGGCCAGGAAAGTGCCGAAGCAGTTTCTGAGCGAAGTATCGCCAGGCGTGTACATCGCTCGCCTGCCGATCCTGGTCAAGGAAACCGGCATCTTCGAGATCGACAAGAGAACCCGGGAACTGCGCCTGTCTCAGGAGAAAGGCTCGTTCCTGGTCAGCGAAGGCAAGTTGCTCATCACTCACACCAGGGTCGACGCCTGGAGTGAAGAACGCAACGGTCTGGCGCTGTATCGCAAGCCTGACGAGTTCCGGCCATTCCTGCTGACCTGGGGCGGTTCCGAAACCTGGATCGCCAATACCAAGATGTCGAGCATGGGCTATGACCAGAGCAAGTCCTACGGCATCAGTATTTCCCAGTACACACCCAACACCGCGAAGATCCTCAAGCGCCCCGAGCCGACCGGCTGGATTGTCGACTCGGAGTTCTTTGACCTGTGGTACGGCTTCTACTGCTACGAGACCCGCGACTTCGTGGTCAAGGGCAATACCTACAAAGACAACATCGTCTATGGCATTGACCCCCATGACCGCTCGCACAACCTGATCATTGCCGAGAACGAAGTCTACGGGACCCGCAAAAAGCACGGGATCATCATTTCCCGGGAAGTGGACAACAGCTTCATCTTCCGCAACAAGAGCCACAACAACAAACTCTCAGGCGTGGTACTGGACCGTAACAGCGTCAACAACATCGTCGCCTACAACGAGATCTACCAGAACCACACCGACGGCATCACCCTGTACGAAAGCGGCAACAACCTGCTGTGGGGCAACCGCGTCATCGCCAACCGCCGTCACGGTATCCGCGTGCGTAACAGCGTGAACATCAAGCTCTATGAAAACGTTGCCATGGCCAACGGCCTGATGGGCGTCTACGGACACATCAAGGACCTGACCAATACCGACCGCGACATCGCCCTGGACCCCTTCGACGCCGAAGTGTCGCTGATCCTGGTAGGTGGCGAGCTGACCAGCAACGGCTCCGGCCCGCTGTCCATCGACTCGCCCCTGAGCGTGGAGCTTTATCGCGTATCGATGCTCGCCCCGACCAAACAAGTAGGCATCAGCCTCAATGGCATCCTGGGTGAACGTCAGGACGAGATCCTTGACCTGCTGATACGTCAGAAGAAAGCCGTATTGATCGACCCCGTTGAAAGCCAGACCGAACTGCGGGAATGAGGAAAGGTATTTTTATGCACGCCAAACTGATCAAGCTATTGAGCCTCTCCAGCCTGACCGCCGCCTTGATGGCCGCCGCTGGTGCGGCTCGCGCAGATGACTCGCAAGCGCCGACCTTTACGGCCGAGCCTTGCTGCAGCCTGTGCCCTGCTGCCCATGACGCGAAGAACTACACCACGCGCTATCAGCAGAACTTCACCACCCTGATCCAGGCCGAGGGCGACTGGCTGTTCCGTACCCAGGAAGACCTGCGTACCGAATTCGACACGACGCCCGCCGGCTATCGTCGCCTGAAAGAACTGCACGAGGCTTTCAAGAGCAAAGGCGTGGAGCTGGTGATGGTCTATCAACCGACTCGCGGCCTGGTAGATCGCAACAAATTGTTTCCTGCCGATCGCGACAAATTCGACTACGACAAGGCCCTGAAAAACTATCAGGCCATGCTCGGTCGATTCAGCAAGATGGGCTACTGGGTGCCCGACCTGTCGCCGTTAACCAACGAGCAACAGGCCCATGATTTCTACTTCCGCGGCGACCAGCACTGGACACCGTACGGCGCACAACGCACCGCGAAAATCGTTGCCGAAACCGTGAAGAAAGTTCCGGGCTACGCCGACATTCCCAAGCGTGAATTCGAGAGTCACAAGTCCGGACGCATGGGCAAGACCGGAACCCTGCACAACATGGCTGGTCAATTGTGCGGCACCAGCTACGCGATTCAGTACATGGATCAGTTCACCACCGAGCCCAAGGGCGAAGCAGGTGACGGCGATCTGTTCGGCGACTCCGGAAATCCGGAAATCACCCTGGTCGGTACCAGTCACAGCGGCAAGAACTACAACTTCGGTGGATTCCTCCAGGAATACATCGGTGCCGATGTGCTGAACGTGGCGTTCCCTGGTGGCGGTCTGGAAGGCGCAATGCTGCAGTACCTGGGTAGCGAAGACTTCCAGCAGCGTCCACCGAAGATCCTGATCTGGGAATTCTCGCCGCTGTATCGCCTGGACCAGGAAACCATCTACCGCCAGATGATGGCACTGCTGGATAACGGTTGCGAAGGCAAGCCTGCGGTGATGAGCGCCAGCACCACTCTCAAGCCGGGCAACAACGAAGTGTTGGTCAACGGCAAGAATGGCATCAAGGACATCCGCAACAGTCAGAACCAGATCGATATCAAGTTCGACGACACCTCGGTGAAAACCCTTCAGGCCAGACTCTGGTACATGAACGGTCGTCACGAGGACCTGAAAATCGAGAAGCCGGACACCGCCGATACCGACGGACGTTTCGCCTTTGAATTGCGTGAGGACGAAGACTGGGCAAATCAACAATTGCTCGCTCTTGAAATCCAGGGCCCGGAAGCCGGAACAGAACCACTGAAAGTCGAAGCAAAAGTATGCAAGCGCAATGCGTTCCCAGGCAGCGCGCAACACACCGCTCAAGCCGGACTATGAGGTGACTTATGCAGACTCCGAAACTGATACGCCCTACCCTGCTGTCGATGGCAATCCTGTCATCGATGGCATGGGTATCGGGCGCATCCGCCACCACGGCGCTGGTTCCCCCCCAGGGTTACCTGGCGCCTATCGAGAAAATGAAAACCGGCAGCCACGATTTCCAGTGTGAAGCCGTGCCAAAGCCGTACACCGACAAGCTGGTGTTTCGCAGCAAGTACGAAGGCTCCGACAAGGCTCGGGCCACGCTCAATGAAGAGTCCGAAGAAGCATTTCGCGATGCAACCAAAGACATCACGACCCTTGAGCGCGGTATCAGCAAAGTCGTCATGCAGTACATGCGTGACGGCCGCCCGGAACAACTCGACTGTGCGTTGAACATGCTCACCACCTGGGCCCAGGCCGATGCGCTGGAGTCCCGTGAGTTCAACCACACCGGCAAGTCCATGCGCAAATGGGCACTGGGCAGCATGGCCTCGTCCTATCTGCACCTGAAGTTCTCCGAGTCGCGCCCGCTGGCCAACCGTCAGCAGCAGACTCAAGTCATCGAAGCCTGGTTCAGCAAGCTGGCCGACCAGGTGGTCAGTGACTGGAGCAACCTGCCGATGGAGAAGATCAACAACCATTCGTACTGGGCCGCCTGGTCGGTGATGGCGACCGCTGTCGCCACCAACCGCCGCGACCTGTTCGACTGGGCAATCAAGGAATACAAGATCGCTGCCTTCCAGATCGACAAGGACGGTTTCCTGCCGAACGAAGTCAAGCGTCGTCAGCGCGCACTGGCGTATCACAACTACGCCCTGCCGCCGCTGGCCATGATCGCCAGCTTCTCCCTGGCCAATGGCATCGATCTGCGTAACGAAAACAACGGCGCGCTCAAACGCCTGGGTGACCGCGTACTCGCCGGGGTCAAGGATCCTGACGACTTCTCTTCCCGCGGTGGCGTGAAGCAGGACATGAGCGAGCTGAAAAAAGATCCGAAATTCGCCTGGCTCGAACCGTTCTGCTCGCTCTACAGCTGCAGCCCGGATGTGATCGAACACAAGCATGAGATGCAACCGTTCAAGACGTTCCGTCTGGGCGGCGACCTGACCAAAGTCTACGACCCGTCCCATGACAAAGGTGACAAAGGCGGTTCGTGATTCACGCATGGCTCTGTGGGAGGGAGCTTGCTCGCGACTGAGCTGTTCGCGAGCAAGCTCCCTCCCACAGAACAGGCACAGGTAAATGCAGTATTCCCCCCCGAATTTCATGGGGGGTTTGGGGGGGCTTTGAGCCCTTGAATGTTGGACAAACGGAGAGATAAGGATGGTTTTCTCATCCAACGTGTTCCTGTTTCTGTTCTTGCCGATCTTCTTCGGCTTGTACTACATAAGCGGGCAACGCTACCGCAACCTGCTGTTGCTGATCGCCAGTTACATCTTCTATGCCTGGTGGCGTGTGGACTTCCTGGCGCTGTTTATCGCCGTCACTGTCTGGAACTACTGGATCGGCCTGCAGATCGGGGCCAGTGGAGTCAGGACCAAACCGGCGCAGCGCTGGCTGCTGCTCGGCGTGGGCGTAGACCTCTGTATCCTGGGCTACTTCAAGTACGCCAACTTCGGTGTGGACAGCATCAACGCTGCCATGACCTCGATGGGCCTGGAACCTTTCATCCTGACCCACGTGCTGTTGCCGATCGGTATCTCGTTCTACATCTTCGAGTCCATCAGCTACATCATCGACGTCTACCGCGGTGATACACCGGCCACGCGCAACCTGATCGACTTCGCTGCATTCGTTGCGATCTTCCCGCACCTGATTGCAGGCCCTGTGCTGCGTTTCCGTGACCTGGCGGACCAGTTCAACAACCGCACGCACACGCTGGACAAGTTCTCCGAAGGCTGCACGCGCTTCATGCAGGGCTTCATCAAGAAAGTGTTCATCGCCGACACCCTGGCCATTGTCGCCGACCATTGCTTCGCGCTGGAAAACCCGACCACAGGCGATGCCTGGCTGGGTGCACTGGCCTACACCGCACAGCTGTACTTCGACTTCTCCGGTTACAGCGACATGGCAATCGGTCTGGGTCTGATGATGGGTTTCCGCTTCATGGAAAACTTCAAACAGCCTTACATCAGCCAATCGATCACCGAGTTCTGGCGTCGCTGGCACATCAGCCTTTCCACCTGGCTGCGTGACTACCTGTACATCACGCTGGGCGGCAACCGTGGCGGCAAAATCGCAACCTATCGCAACCTGTTCCTGACCATGCTGCTCGGTGGTCTGTGGCACGGCGCGAACATCACTTACGTGATCTGGGGTGCGTGGCACGGCATGTGGCTGGCGATCGAAAAAGCGGTAGGCATCAACACCAAGCCTTACAGCTTCAACCCGATCCGCTGGGCGCTGACCTTCCTGCTGGTGGTTATCGGCTGGGTCATCTTCCGTGCTGAAAACCTGCACGTTGCAGGCCGCATGTACAGCGCCATGTTCAGCTTCGGCGACTGGAACCTGTCGGAACTCAACCGTGCAAGCCTGACCGGCATTCAAGTGGCAACGCTGATCCTGGCCTACGCAACTCTGGCGTTCTTCGGTCTGCGCGACTTCTACCAGGGCCGCTCGGAAAGCGACAAGCCCAAGGCAGACGGCCCGGCGACCGCAGAGCCCGGCACCATCAAGGCAGTACCTGGCGACGCACCTGGCAGCATCAACCTGCCTGGCTACACCGTCGGTACCAACGCCCAGGTGCAACCGGCCTACTGGACTGCCGACTGGTCTCGCTACGCCATGCGTGCGCTGATCCTGCTGCTGTTCATCGCTTCGATTCTCAAACTTTCGGCGCAGAGCTTCTCGCCGTTCCTTTACTTCCAGTTCTGAGGAGCCTGACATGACCCGTTCATTACGAATCCTCTACGTCACGCTGTTCATGTCACTGCTGGTGATCCTGGGTATCTGGTCGTTGCGCAGTTTCAGCAACTTCTCGACCTCGGCTGAAACCACCGTGCTCGACGGCAAGTGGACCAAGGCGGCGGAAACTCATTACGACGATGAGTTCCCGATCAAGCGCCTGGGCACCAACCTCTGGGCTGCCCTGGACTTCAAGCTGTTCAACGAAGGCCGTCCAGGCGTCGTGGTCGGCAAAGACCAGTGGCTCTACACCGACGAAGAGTTCGATGCCATTGCCAATAGCGAGAAAAACGAAGCGGACAACCTGGCAATTATCCAGGGCGTACGCGACGAGCTGAAAAAGCAGGGTACGGAACTGGTACTGGCGATTGTTCCAGCCAAGACCCGTCTGTATCCCGAGCACATGGGCGATAAAAAACCGGCCACCTTGCACACCGACCTGTACCAGCAATTCCATGCGCAGGTCGCGCAAGCCGGCATCTTCGCCCCTGACCTGCTGGCGCCGTTGCAGGCCGCCAAGCAGAAAGGCCAGGTGTTCCTGCGCACCGACACTCACTGGACCCCGTTGGGTGCAGAAGTGGCCGCGCAGCAACTGGGTGTCGCGATTTCCAGCAAGACTCCGTTGGAAGGTGAACCCGAGCAATTCGTTACTCAGGCCAAAGAAGCAACACCTTACAAAGGCGACCTGACCAACTTCCTGCCACTGGATCCGCTGTTCAGTAATTTGCTTCCAAAGCCAGATGATTTGCAACAACGCAGCACAAATCCTGTCGAAGGAACTGCTGCCGGTGATGATGCCTTGTTTGCAGACACCGAAATTCCTGTTGGCCTGGTTGGCACCAGTTACAGCGCCAACCCTAACTGGAACTTCGTCGGCGCACTGAAGCAGGCACTACGCAGCGACGTCGTCAACTATGCAGAAGACGGTCACGGACCGATTCTGCCGATGCTCAAGTATCTGCAAACCGATGCGTTCAAGACCACTCCACCACAAGTGGTTATCTGGGAGTTCCCGGAGCGTTATCTGCCTGCTCATAACGACTTGGGCGAGTTCGATCAAAAGTGGATCGCCGAGTTGAAGAAGTCACGTGATAGCCAAGAGAACCTGGCCCTTAACACCAAACAATCCGAGTCGCCTGACCAGGCGCAAAACTGAGAGGACTCAATTATGACCCTACAGCACACTCCAAATCGTTCGGCCAAGAAAAGCCTGTTCAAAACCTGCGCGCTGGCTGCAACCCTGGGCCTGATGTCCCTGCAAGCCTTTGCCGGTGACTCCGCCCTCTACGGCCCGACCGCACCGAAAGGCTCGACTTTCGTGCGCGTCTACAACGCCAGCAACGCCGAGATCAGCGCCAGCGTCGGCAACACCAACCTGAACGAAGTCGCGCCACTGGGCAGCACCGCGTTCAGCTTCATGCCACAGGGCGACTACACCGCCAAACTGGGCAGCCAGACCCTGCCGGTGAAACTGGCGGGTGATCACTATTACACCATCGTCAACAACGCCAGCGGCAAGCCGCAACTGGTTGAAGAAGCTCCGTTCAAGAACAAGCAGAAGTCCCTGGTTCGCGTACAGAACCTCAGCGACAAGTCGCTGACCCTGAAGACTGCCGACGGCAAGACCGAAGTGGTCAAGACCGTAGGAGCCAAAAGCACCGGCGAGCGTGAAATCAACCCGGTCAAAGTCAGCCTGGCGCTGTACGACGGCGACAAGAAAGTTACTGACGTGAAGCCTGTGGCCCTGGAGCGTGGCGAAGCCGCCGTGCTGTACATCACAGGCAGCGGCAGCAACCTCTCGCCAGTGTGGGTCAAGCCACCAGTAGCGACTCGCTAAAGATCAAGTTGGCGGGTTCATGGCCTCTGTCAGCCACGGACCCGCCGACGCAGTACAAGAACAAGACAGAAACGACAGAAACCACGTACAGCCCTTATTGACTTATTGAATGCTATTGGAGAAACAAAATGATTCCAGTGATCTTGTCAGGCGGTAGCGGTTCACGACTCTGGCCGCTTTCGCGTAAACAATTCCCTAAACAATTCCTGGCACTGACAGGCGAACATACTCTGTTCCAGCAAACTCTGGAGCGTCTGGTGTTCGAGGGTATGCAAGAGCCCATCGTGGTCTGCAACAAGGAGCATCGTTTCATCGTAAACGAGCAGTTGGCAGCACTGGACCTCAACACCCAGGCCATCCTGATGGAGCCGTTCGGGCGCAATACCGCACCCGCCGTGGCCCTGACTGCGATGATGCTGGTCAATGAAGGCAACGACGAACTGATGCTGGTCATGCCGGCCGATCACGTGATCGAAGACCAGAAAGCCCTTCAGCGCGCACTGGCCCTGGCCACCGTCGCAGCCGAGCGCGGCGAAATGGTTCTGTTCGGCGTACCGGCCAACAAGCCTGAAACCGGCTACGGCTATATCAAGTCCACCGCCGATGCCCTGCTGCCTGAAGGCGTGAGCCGCGTATCGCACTTCGTTGAGAAGCCAGACGAAAAACGCGCTGCCGAATTCGTCGAAGCAGGCGGTTACTACTGGAACAGCGGCATGTTCCTGTTCCGCGCCAGCCGCTTCCTGGAAGAGCTGAAAAAGCACGATCCGGACATCTACGACACCTGCCTGCTGACCCTCGAGCGCAGCCAGGAAGACGCCGGTGCAGTAGAAATCGATGCCGCGACCTTCGCCTGCTGCCCGGACAACTCCATCGACTACGCCGTCATGGAAAAAACCCAACGCGCTTGCGTCGTGCCGTTGTCGGCTGGCTGGAGCGATGTCGGCTGCTGGTCGTCGCTGTGGGAAGTGCATGAAAAAGACACCAACGGCAACGTCACCAAAGGCGACGTCGTCATCCAGGACAGCCGCAACTGCATGATCCATGGCAACGGCAAACTGGTTTCGGTGATCGGTCTGGACAACATCGTAGTTGTCGAAACCAAGGACGCCATGATGATTGCCCACAAGGACAAGGTCCAGGGCGTCAAGCAGATGGTCAACACCCTCAACGAGCAGGGCCGCAGCGAAACCCAGAACCACCTGGAAGTCTATCGTCCGTGGGGCTCCTACGACTCGGTGGACATGGGCGGCCGCTTCCAGGTCAAGCGCATCTCGGTCAAACCGGGCGCCAGCCTCTCGCTGCAAATGCACCACCACCGCGCCGAACACTGGATCGTGGTATCCGGTACGGCTCAGGTAACCTGCGACGAGAACGTGTTCCTGCTGACTGAAAACCAGTCCACCTACATCCCGATCGCGTCGGTCCATCGCCTGAAAAACCCGGGCAAGATCCCGTTGGAAATCATCGAAGTCCAATCCGGCAGCTACCTGGGCGAAGACGACATCGAACGCTACGAAGATGTGTATGGCCGTTCCGGTGCGCTGGAAGCGGGCGTGAAAACGCAGACGATTGCACGTTAAAAGATAGCGGCAAGCTTCAAGCTGGAAGCTTCAAGTAACTTGAGGTTTGTAGCTTGCAACTTGTCGCTTACAGAGCAACAGGCCCTCGGCAACACCCTGCGTATCCCCATCCGCAGGGTGTTACTGGGGGTTTTTTATTGGTTCAATCCGATGCCAGTCATGCCACTCTCTGACGTTTAGCCTCTCGACGTCTCTCTCTTCGCACTCGCTTGGCCATCAGCCTTGCCGGCAGTCTTGAAGCCATGACAAGTCCAGCGTAATGGTCGGCATTCATTCTTAATAACGAAGCCCGGATTTTGGGATCACCAAATGCTTCTGTTCGACGCGCCCTTATGTCCGCATTATCATCGAGAGCCAGCATGGCATCTCGATAAGCGGACGGAGCAAACTCATGTGCCTCCGGTCCATTCAGCACGATGTACTTCAGGGTCTTTCTGATTTCTTTTGACCACTGTTTAACCACTACCGGGCTGACTTTGGCTGGAAGAAAACTCTTCCCATTGTAAAAAGCATCCACGGTGGCACTAACCGCATGAGACGCTTCATGAATCAATGTTTGGGCAATGTTCAGCGCATGATATGACTCAAGAAACGTTCTGGATATTTGCATACGGACAAACTCCCTGAGCATTTCATCACTCACATACGTTTTGGCCAATACATCAGTATCGGTATCGAAAAGCTCAAGGGATTCAGCCATTTCCGGCTTAAGGAGGGATGACAAAAAATTTTGCTGTTCGATTAGCTCTTTTCGTACTCCAGCAACAGTAGACTTCTTCAACTCCGGAGGCAGATCCCGGCCATAGGTTGCAGCAAAGGCTTTTGAAACACCATGCTCAGGGCGACTTTTGCCCAGCTCAGCGATGGTGCGTCGCAATAGCTTGGCAGACACATCAAGAGCATCTTTCAGCTTGGCTTGCTGCAGGGGGGTAAAATTGGAAAACCCCGTCGCAACAATGACATCGCGGGGATCAGCGCCTTCACTATCGGTATACCGCAGAGGTGAATTGCGAACGAAGCGGAACATATTCAAACCATCCACCACTCCCGCCGGATCAGGATTGATCCAGCGCTGCAACCACGGCGCGTAATACCGCAGGCCGTAGTAATACAACCCGGTTGCGTCTCGCTCCTTGCCTGAATAACGCACCGTCTTGTAGTTGGCTTCAATAGAATCGCGGCCAGCCCACCATGAAGTCCCACCAAATGGGTAATAACTTTCCTGGCTGATGATCTGAGCATCCTTGTCCAGCTCCAGGGTGCTTGACCCCAGATGATCGGTCAGTCTGTAACGGTATTGATCATTGGTCAGTTCGGGCGGTTTTCCGACCTGCCAGTGCAGAACACGCACGCCGTTGCGCCCGGCCTGAGCCGTGATGACCTGCAAGGTTTCACCGGTGGCGGTATCGGTGCGGATTTCCAGACCCGGCAGGTAGCGCACTTCTGCGATATGGGTGACGGCCTTGGCCTGGGTCGTGCGCACTTTGCGTAGGCGTTGGCCGCTGGCGTCGTAGATATAGCGCTCGCTGTCGTCGACGCCGGACTCGCGCACAACCGGCTTTACCTCCTGCAACTGGTTACGAAGGTCCCAGCTCAGGGTTTGCCCCGCTTGCAATGCCAGCAGGTTGCCGTTGTCATCAAAAGCTGCGGCGATGTCTTCTTCGCTGGGCGGTTGGTTATTGATCACTGGCAGGCTGCGATTGCTATGCAAAGCGGTCACCAGAGTCCGGGAATGACTCTGCGACCCGACATGAGTCAACTGCTTCAGATTGCCACCCGCATCGTAATCGTAGGTCTGCGTGTAATTGGCCAGTTGTGCGGGGTCCGCTGGGCTCTGAAAATCTGCAAAGACGGGGTCGTGATTGACCGTCGCCATCTCTCGACCCGTGGCTTCTGTCAGTTGATACAGCGTGTCGTATTGATACGTTGAAACCGGCTCTATGCGCTGATTGGCGAAGTACCGGATAGGTTGGGCGCGGTCTTCGATACGAGTCACATTGCCCACCGGATCGTAGTCGTAAGTCAGGTCCTGCAAGACCTGCCCGTTACTGCGCCTGGAACTGAGTTGCACCAGACGACCGTCTTCATCCTGGTACTGCGCCGTGCTGATCACCCCATTGCCAGCAACTTCAGATTCGACCCGCTCCTGAGCGTCGTAGTGAATATCGCTGACGATAACCTGCGACGGCTTGCCCTGGAGTTGTAAGTGGCTCTCTTTCAACTGACCAGCAACAGAATGCGCCAACGCATGAGCATTCCCCTGCGCATCGGTTTGCCGAATGACCTCGCCAAGCGGGTTATATGACCAGCCCGTGGTCGCGCCGCTACCGGGCTCCAGCAAGGCGTCGCGCTCTGACAGTGATTCGGGCCGGTCGGGCGAATCGATAGTGCGCAGGAAATGCTGCGTCTGCTCGATCACTGCACCGGTCAAACCAAATTCACGACTCAACAGAGTGCCCGCTGGATCGTCGTGACGAATCAACTGGCCACACTGATTGCGGGGAGCCGAATGCACATCACCATAGGCGAGACGCTCGACACATCGGTCACGTTCAAAAACACCCGTTGGCCTGAGCAACGCATCGTATTCCATGCGCCGAATGGTGCCTCGGCCATCCCAGGCGTTCAGCTCTTCACGCCCCTCGCCAGGCAACGAAACCCGCCAACCGGCATCGACGCTCTCAGTGGCCAATATCTTGCCACTGAGCGAATGAATCATGGAAAGGTTGGCCGTCAATTGTGGCTCCAACAGCCGAGGATCCCAAGTACGAACCAGATGTCCTGCAAGGTCGAATTGCACATGGCCAACACGGGCGTCCAGCTCTTCGGTCACTTGGCAACGGTAGAATGCAATTGTATCGACAGGCAGACCGCGCGGATCTATCACCTGCAAGCTCGGAGTGTGTCGATGCAAATCAGCGGACCAGCCAGCCATGATTAGAATCGTCCCTGAATCCAGTCCCTTAAGGCTAGTTGTCAACCAACGTCAGGAAGGTATGCACTGGATGGGCGGCATTGATTTCAGCGGATACGGCTTGCGACCACTACCCTCTTTGGATAGAGGGTGGTTTTCATCGCAGGTCAGGCCGCCTGACCTGACCGGATCGGAGTTTCATTATCTGATCTAGATGATCATTGAATGAAAAATCGTTCCTGACGTCCGCCCTTGTATCGAAACGGTCCACAGACACATTATGCAAAACCTCGTTTTCCTGGGATGAAGTCTGAAGACCGACATAAACACTCCAAAAATCCGCACTCTGGGCCAACCACATTTCAAATGACTTGAACCCATGAGCCCAGGATCTGTAGCCCTTCCGCAAATCAATGTTCTGTTCAATCGCTCTTTCCTTATAACGACTTAATTCTCCGCACGTATATTCAACCGGATAATCAGCCCTCGTATCGAATACGTCATAATAGAATGCATCACCCGTATCCAAAACTGTGTGCGACAGTTCATGTACCAACGTATTTATTCGCCCCATGACATTTTGCCCTCTAAAATTCTGATTAAAAAATATCCGCTTATTGGGATCATACAAAAGAGTAAATGCCAATGTATCTGAAGCGTCTTTATGTCCCTTTCCATGCTCCACGTAAACGAGTTGCTCACGTAAATCTCCCCCTGCCTGATAGGCAGACATACCCTTGATAAGCTCTTCATAACCGGCAGCCACATAGGTCGCAAACGTATCTTCATGATTCGAGTTATCTGGAACCGGAGCGCCCACAAATTCATAGAGCCTGGTCACATCATTGGCTTTCAAACGCCTCACTTCGCGTTCCATCATTTGCAGACTTGTATCTATCGCAACATCGAGAGTAAAGACCAAAGGATGCTCACCCGCCTTCTGCATTTCCTCAACCCCTCGGTATTTAACATTCAGCTTCCTGATATATTTAAGAGACAGCTCACGCAGATCATTAATACCTTTATACCCCCTGCCGTCACTATCAAAACCACTGCATGGGTTATTCCTGACAAAACAGAACAGATTCAACCCATCCACAGTTCCCGCCGGGTCCGGATTGATCCAACGCTGCAACCACGGCGCGTAATACCGCAGGCCGTAGTAATACAACCCGGTCGCATCCCGTTCTTTGCCGGAATAACGCACCGTCTTGTAGTTGGCTTCAATAGAATCGCGGTCAGCCCACCATGAAGTCCCACCAAATGGGTAATAACTTTCCTGGCTGATGATCTGAGCATCCTTGTCCAGCTCCAGGGTGCTTGACCCCAGATGATCGGTCAGGCTGTAGCGGTATTGATCATTGGTCAGTTCGGCAGGTTTTCCGGCCTGCCAGTGCAGAACACGCACGCCGTTGCGCCCGGCCTGTGCCGTGATGACCTGCAAGGTTTCGCCGGTGGCGGTATCGGTGCGGATTTCCAGACCCGGCAGGTAGCGCACTTCTGCGATATGGGTGACGGCCTTGGCCTGGGTCGTGCGCACTTTGCGTAGGCGTTGGCCGCTGGCGTCGTAGATATAGCGCTCGCTGTCGTCGACGCCGGACTCGCGCACAACCGGCCTTACCTCCTGCAACTGGTTACGAAGGTCCCAGCTCAGGGTTTGCCCCGCTTGCAATGCCAGCAGGTTGCCGTTGCCATCAAAAGCTGCGGCGATGTCTTCTTCGCTGGGCGGTTGGTTATTGATCACTGGCAGGCTGCGATTGCTATGCAAAGCGGTCACCAGAATCCGGGAATGACTCTGCGACCCGACATGAGTCAACTGCTTCAGATTGCCACCCGCATCGTAATCGTAGGTCTGCGTGTAATTGGCCAGTTGTGCGGGGTCCGCTGGGCTCTGAAAATCTGCAAAGACGGGGCCGTGATTGACCGTCGCCAGCTCTCGGCCCGTGGCTTCTGTCAGTTGATACAGCGTGTCGTATTGATACGTTGAAACCGGCTCGATGCGCTGATTGGCGAAGTACCGGATAGGTTGGGCACGGTCTTCGATATGAATCACGTTGCCGACCGGGTCGTAGTTGTAAGTCAGCTCCTGCAAGACCTGCCCGTTACTGCGCCTGGAACTGAGTTGCACCAGACGGCCGTCTTCGTTCTGGTACTGCGCCGTACTGATCACACCATTGCCAGCCACTTCAGATTCGACCCGGTCCTGAGCGTCGTAGTGAATATCGCTGACGATAACCTGCGACGACTTGCCCTTGAGTTGTAAGCGGCTCTCTTTCAACTGACCAGCAACAGAATGCGCCAACGCATAAACATTCCCCTGCGCATCGGTTTGCCGAATGACCTCGCCAAGCGGGTTATATGACCAGCCCGTGGTCGCACCGCTACCGGGCTCCAGCAAGGCGTCGCGCTCTGTCAGTGATTCGGGCCAGTCGGGACCGGTGAAGTCCTTGAGAAAATGCTGCGTCTGCTCAATGACTGCACCATTCAAACCGAACTCGCTATTCAGCCACGTGCCCGCCGGATCGTCATGGCGAATCAATTGACCGCACAGATTCTGATCAGCCGAATCCGGCCCCCCATAGGAAAACCGCTGCACGCACAGAGAACCTTCAGACACGGCAATCGGCCGAAGCAACAAATCGTGAACAATACGACTCACGGTTCCTCGCCCATCCCAACTTTCAACCGCCTGGCCTGCGTCCCCCGGCAGCACCAAGCGCCAGCCGGCATCGACGCTGTCACAGGCCAGCATCCGACCGCTCAAAGAGTAAGTCATCGCGAGATTGGCAGGCGCCTGGTCGGCCCATAACCTCGGGTCCCACTGAAGAGCGGCACGCCCCGCAGCATTGAAAGAGTTTCGATGGACACGAACCTGAGGCTCCTCGGCTGCATCCCTACGACAAAAAGCCACCGCGGCCAGAGGAAGGCCGCGAGGGTCCATCCTCTGTAGTTCTGGCGTATGCCGGTATAATGCGGCAGATCGACTATTCATGTTTTGTCCTTGGGGGCTCTAAGCTGCAGCTTTTTTATTTATAAGCCTCAAGTAGCTTGTAGCCAGGAAGTGCGTCAGCCCCCTGGCAACACCCTGCGTATCTCCATCCGCAGGGTGTCGTTGGTTTTTTTTGACTCACTGCCACAACACCTCTTTGCGCGGAGGATGGTCACTGCTTCTACTCCGGACCTGAACGAAGCGGTCTTTGGATAAGCCGTGAAACTTCGCACTTTCTTCAGGCGTTATTTGCGCCATGGTATAAACACCCCAGAAATCCGCGACAGTGGTCAACCATGCTCTGAATGATGGAGCGCCAGGCCCCTTGGGTTTGTACTCTTCTCGTAAGCGAACATTTTTCGCAATGGCATTATTAATTGTATTTTTCAAAGCGTAGGTCGCAGTATCGGGCTTCATAGATAAAAACACCGCGTCTTTTTCGTAATAAAAATCATCACTGGTCTGCAATTCAATATGCGATATCTCATGTATGAGAGATCCGATTTTTGACACAGGACTTTGCACCCGAAAGGTTCCTGTAAAAAATATACGTTTGTGTGGATCATCCTTGCCCACATGTGCGAAGCGCCGCTCATTCTCGACGTCTTTCACAAAAACAAACTGCTCACGCAAGTCCCCACCTTTCTGATAGCGGGACATAGCTTTGATGAGTTTTTCATAACCGGCAATCACATGCCCTATATAGCCTTTTGAAGCACTCAAGTCCTCAGGAGGTCGCATACCAATGAATTCGAAAAGGGAGGACGCATCATTTTTCTTCAAGCGATTCATTTCACGAGTCATCAGGAACACGCTTTTCTCGATAGCAAGATCAATATCCGCTACCAACCCCTTCTCGCCCGCTTTTTTCATCTCCTCCAAACCCCGGTATATGATCTTCCGACGTTGTTCTGTTCCTTTCTCAAATTCATCGTTAATACCTTTATACCCCCTGCCGTCACTATCAAAACCACTGCATGGGTTATTCCTGACAAAACAGAACAGATTCAAACCATCCACAGTTCCCGCCGGATCCGGATTGATCCAACGCTGCAACCACGGCGCGTAATACCGCAGGCCGTAGTAATACAACCCGGTCGCATCCCGTTCTTTGCCGGAATAACGCACCGTCTTGTAGTTGGCTTCAATAGAATCGCGGTCAGCCCACCATGAAGTCCCACCAAATGGGTAATAACTTTCCTGGCTGATGATCTGAGCATCCTTGTCCAGCTCCAGGGTGCTTGACCCCAGATGATCGGTCAGGCTGTAGCGGTATTGATCATTGGTCAGTTCGGCAGGTTTTCCGGCCTGCCAGTGCAGAACACGCACGCCGTTGCGCCCGGCCTGTGCCGTGATCACCTGCAAGGTTTCGCCGGTCGCAGTATCGGTGCGGATTTCCAGACCCGGCAGGTAGCGCACTTCTGCGATATGGGCGACGGCCTTGGCCTGGGTCGTGCGCACTTTGCGTAGGCGTTGGCCACTGGCGTCGTAGATATAGCGCTCGCTGTCGTCGACGCCGGACTCGCGCGCAACCGGCCTTACCTCCTGCAACTGGTTACGAAGGTCCCAGATCAGGGTTTGCCCAGCCTGAAGTTGCAGCAAGTTGCCATTGGCATCGAAGGCGGCAGCAATGGTGTCTTCGTCGGGTGGCTGGTTGTTGATCACCGGTAGACTTCGGTTGCTGAGCCTGGCTGTAACCAGCGTTCTGGAATGACTTTGCGACCCGACATGAGTCAACTGCTTCAGATTGCCACCCGCATCGTAATCGTAGGTCTGCGTGTAATTGGCCAGTTGTGCGGGGTCCGCTGGGCTCTGAAAATCTGCAAAGACGGGGCCGTGATTGACCGTCGCCAACTCTCGGCCCGTGGCTTCTGTCAGTTGATACAGCGTGTCGTATTGATACGTTGAAACCGGCTCGATGCGCTGATTGGCGAAGTACCGGATCGGCTGGGCACGATCTTCGATGCGGATGACATTACCCGTCGGGTCGTAGTCGTAAGCCAGGCCCTGCAATAACTCACCGGCGCTGCGTATCGCTTTCAACTCAAGCAGCCGACCGTCTTCATCACCATACCGAGCAGTGGTGATTACGCCATTACCTGCCGTTTCCGACTCCACACGGCCTTGGGCGTCGTAGCGAATCTCATTGACCAGTATCTGCTCAGGCTGCCCGCTGAGTTGCAAATGGCAGGAGTGCAACTCACCTGCCACCGTTTGGGCAAAACGCTGAACATTACCCTGCGCATCGGTTTGCCCGATGACCTCGCCGAGCGGGTTATAAGCCCAGCCCGTGGTCGCGCCGCTACCAGGTTCCAGCAAGGCGTCGCGCTCTGACAGCGATTCGGGCCAGTCGGGGCCGGTGAAGTCCTTGAGAAAATGCTGCGTCTGCTCGATCACTGCGCCGGTCAGGCCAAACTCGATATTCAAACACGTGCCTGCCGGGTCGTCGTGACGAATCAACTGGCCGCACTGGTTGTGGGGAACTGAATCAACATCGCCATACGCCAGACGCTCAATGCAGCGGTCATTTTCAAAAACACCTGTTGGTCTGAGCAGTTCATCATATTCCACACGCCGGACAGTGCCTCGACTGTCCCAGGCTTGCAGCACTTCGCTACTTTCGCTCAGCAACGAAACCCGCCAACCGGCATCGACGCTTTCGCTGGCCAGCACTTGAGCACTGAGGGAATGAACATTGACGAGATTGGCCGGCGCGCCTTCTTCCCAGAGCCTGGGGTCGTGGCTGCCAATCGGCCGGCCAGCCGGATCAAAGAGCGAGCGATTGATACGCAAGGCAGGCGCATCATTGGCTTGCTTGCGGTACCAGGCCACGGAGCGCACAGACAGACGCCGCGGATCAACGACCGCGAGCGTCGGTGTGTCTCGATGTAGATCTGCGGATAAGCCATCCATGGCGTGAACCTCTGCCAGTCACTGCATGAAGGCTAGTTCAGCGGTTGCCAGCGCAGAGAAAGTTTCGGATAGGTGGAGTTTTAGGCGGCAAGCTATAAGCCTCAAGTTTCAAGCAACTTACTCACGTGCTGCCCGAAATTACAATCTGTAACTTATTTCTCAAAAAACCTTACGCCTTGAAACCATTAATTCTATACATATCCGTCTGTCGCCTCCTGTAACAAATAACAGTAGACATATTCTTCAAGACACTCTTAACCTTGTTCAAACATCATGACATGGAAGTAACATCTGGCCATCAAATAGACACCTACCACCCCGCATTAAAAACCCATATACCTTTTATAAATTTATTTCAGGATGAAATTAAATGAGCACTACCAAAAGCAAATCAGACGTTATAAACCTGCAAATCCAACTGAGTGACGCCACTCCCTCCGAGGCTATCACGGTGCCTTATGTACGCGAGGCAAACGAAACTTCAGAACTGGATGTCAGCATTGCAAACAGAGGGTTCACTCTGGTACTTCCGGCCTTCAAGGAAGAGATCTTTGATGAGCTGATCATGACTTTTTCCACACTGGACTATAGCGCTAATATCAACTCGAACTTGATTACGTTCAAATCAGGGGAGGCCTCGATTGATACCGTGACAAAAGACCAAATCACCGGCACGTTCAAGCGCGGAGACAAAGCCAGGATCCGGGTGTTTCTCAGGGTCTATGGTGACATCTGGATGGCCGGTAAAGACTCCATCGAGTACAACATCGTTTAAATGCTGCCGCGTGAATAGTTAACAGGTCAGGAATCCTTCGGGCTATCTAGCCACTCACCCCTGCAATGGGTAAAAGCCTGGCCCGGACAAGTGGCAGGTAAGCGTCAAGTTTCAAGCTATAAGCCTCAAGCCAATTGCGAACTTGTAGCTTGTAGCTTGTAGCTTGTAGCCACACATACTCCCCCACTCGTCGCCCCATGTCATAAGCCTCGGCAAACAGGCTTGACTGAAAGTTACCGGGCTTGCTTAAGCCTCTCGACACGAGAGTAGCGATAAGACAGCACGTAATTACCAATCGATATAACACACCTATAAAAACACTCTATCTTTCAGGACAGTCAAAAATGAGCAGCGAAGGCATAGACGTTACTGGCGTAACGGTCGAGATCAACACCCCCGAAAATCCATCTGAAACCACACAATTCACAATACCGTTGAGTGACGGGGCCGTCTCCGAGTCTGTCACACAGCCCTATATACGCGAAGCAAACGAGCGCGCAGAACTGAGCGCCCTCATCGCCAACAAAGGGTTCACGCTTGTACTACCGGGCTTCGAGGACGGGGCATTCCATGAAGTGTTGATGACATTCTCCACCCCGGACAACAGTGGCAAAATCATCTCGACCCGGCTCAACCTTGAACAGGGAAAAGATTCGATTGATGCCGTCAAACAGAACGAAATCCTCAAGGCGTTCAAGCCTGGCGACAAGGCCAGGATTCAGGTCTTTCTCAGCATAACGCCTGATATCTGGGTGGCGGGCAAAGAGTCCATCGAGTACAGCATTGTCTAGGCTGCGACCTGAAGAATTAACCTCGACACAACAGGGACAGGCAGAATATCCCGTCATTCATGACTGCCATTGGTAAAGCCCACCTGCCTTTCGGTACGATGCCAGCTTCCATGCTGACGAGATGCACATCATGCTGATTGGTATTGTGCTTATCCTGACCTGGCTCATCCTGCTGCTGCGCTATCCGGCAAAGGCCTTGCCGGTATCACTGGCGGCTGCCGCAGGCCTGGGGGTAGTCGCTACCGTCGTGATCTGGCAGGACAGCCGCGAAGCGCGTCAACTGGAGCGCCTGGGGTTGCGTCTGGATTACGCGCCGCAACAATGCCCGGCAGGCAAACCCTTGCTGGTGCTCATCGACAATACCAACACGGTTCCCCTGCGCGAACTACGCTGGCGCGTGGCGGCCTATGCACCCGGCGATACCGTGAACCTGGCTGAAGACGCCTACACTGCACCGCATTACAGCGGTCCCGGTGCATTGCAGCCAGGCAGTCAGTGGCAGGATTGCCTGCCGTTACCTCCCTTGCGGCCGGGCTATCGCCCACAAAGCCTGGAGTTTCGTCCCGAACACCTTCAAGGCAGCTTCTCGGATTAAGGAAAACCACATGCCTACAGCACTTATCACCGGCTGCTCGAGCGGCATTGGCCGGGCTCTGGCGGACGCATTCAAAAACGCGGGTTATGACGTCTGGGCCACGGCACGCAAGGCTGAAGACGTCGCAGGCCTCAATGCTGCCGGTTTCAGCGCCATCCAACTGGACGTCAATGACAGCTCCGCCCTGGAACACCTGGCCAGTGAACTTGAACGGCAAGGCGTCGGCGTGGACGTGCTGATCAACAACGCAGGCTATGGCGCGATGGGGCCGCTGCTCGATGGTGGCGTAGAGGCCATGCAGCGTCAGTTCGAGACCAATGTGTTTTCCGTGGTGGGCGTCACCCGGGCCTTGTTTCCGGCCTTGCGGCGCAGCAAAGGGCTGGTGGTGAATATCGGCAG
Organism: Pseudomonas cichorii; assembly: GCF_018343775.1. Taxonomy (NCBI): domain Bacteria; kingdom Pseudomonadati; phylum Pseudomonadota; class Gammaproteobacteria; order Pseudomonadales; family Pseudomonadaceae; genus Pseudomonas; species Pseudomonas cichorii. The sequence goes on along the minus strand of NZ_CP074349.1, from coordinate 1,097,319 downwards.
CGTCTCGGGCGTGCTGGTCACTCCCTTTGCTGGAGCCTACTGCGCCTCAAAGGCGGCTGTGCATGCACTGAGCGATGCATTGCGCCTGGAACTGGCACCGTTCTCGATTCAGGTCATGGAAGTACAGCCCGGCGCCATCGCCTCGAGTTTCGCGAAAAACGCCACCCATGAAGCCGAACAACTGATCAGCGAACAATCCCCCTGGTGGCCCATACGCGAAGGCATCCGCTCCAGAGCCAAAGCATCCCAGGACAACCCGACGCCAGCCACCGACTTCGCCCGGGAACTGCTCAAGGCCATCCAGCAGGCAAACCCGCCACGCCTGCTGCGCTTGGGCAACGGCTCGCGGGTCTTGCCGCTGATGTCATGGCTGTTGCCCAAGGGGCTACTGGAAGGAGGATTGAAAAAACGCTTCGGGCTGGACAAAGTGCTGTAAGGTTTTACACGATCATGTGTTTTTCTTTTCTGTTATCCAGAAGCGGTGGTCTTTATCCAGAAATACCACATAAAACGTATTTTCAATCATATAGCCCGCCACCGTGCCCCTCTGGCCACCCACTCCCTTTATCACGCCCCAAGCCACATTTTTGTCAATGTGGCTTGGGGCGGTGAAATCACTACGAGGCGGAAAGTCACCATATACCTTGATAAGCTGCTGTTTAACAGCCTCGTCTCGGGTCAAACGAGACAGCTCTTTCAGACGCGTCAATAAAGCAGGAAACAGCTTTTCCTGCTGCCACACTTGAAGGGTCTGAGGATCATCTTTGGGCTGAGACTCCTCAAGGTGTTTAAAACTGAACACAATAAGCTCTGCCAGCACAACAGGCTTGCGCTCCTCACGGGTATTCTCTTTACGCTCAAGCTTGCCACGCCCGGATCTATCCCTCCCCATCGCAAACCTCATCCAAAAGCTGAGACGTTGAAAACAGGGGAATGGCGCCATATTTTCCGGCTAAATAATCTTTACTGTAGCTATCGCCTTTTCGTGTGTAGTGCTCTTTGTATTCCAACAGCGAAAACAGCTCACTTTCCTGCTCTTGGTTTTTTTCGACAAACCATATCTGATCACGACGAAAAATCTTTTTATCCAGCAAGTTAGTGTCATGACAGGTCAGCAAGAGCTGACTGCCCTGGGTGTTTTTTTCATGATAGAGCTTGATGATGAATTCGCTCAGCAGGGTATGAAACTTGCTGTCAAATTCATCAACAAATAAAACCTCTTGTTTTTTTATTGAGTTATACCAAGGCCCCAACAGATAGAATAATTTCTTGGTGCCCTCCGACTCTAAGGCAAAGGGAACTTCATAGCGTTCACCGTCCTCGCCCTTGGATTTCACAATATTTATCTTTTTGCTTTTACCACTGTCATTTTTTACCGAAGGCTCCATACCGGAGGCAGCTCCAGAAGAATGTCTTCCCTCATAAAATGACAAAGGCCCCTTCGCCTCTTCCTCGATAATTTCCACATCATCGATCTGGACACTTTTCAGAACGTCCAGAGCCCAGGCTTTAAACTCAGGGTCTTTCTGATAAAGGGTAGTCGTAAACTCTTTATAGCCATCATCTGAAATGCCAGAAATAGCATTAAAGTTCCTAAACCACTCGACAACCTGATTAGACTTTTCTCCATCGAAGGAAGACAATACTGCAATGAAAGGTACAGTCGGTTTTGTTTTTTCAACAATATTTTTATCACCGAATCTTGAAACAAAAAGTTTTGCCTCAGAAAAAGAGCGCTGGTTAAAATTTATTTCCTGCCCTTCTCTATGAAAAAGCAGTGTTTCTCTGGACTCACGAGTCCAGTAAAGCCACTCTTCAGTAATAATACCATCATCAAGGGCTATGCCATATCTATAGAGCCTGTCGCCTTTCAGGAAGGTCACTTCAAACTCAGTCGGTCTATCATAATAGTTTTCTTTCAGGAAAAACGGGATGGAAAAACCAATCCGCTCAGAGGTAATCGAAGTTAGCGCCCCTAATACCAAGTGCTTAAAAATGGCCAAGGAACGAAACAGATTTGACTTACCTGAAGCATTGGCACCAAAAATCGCGACGCTTTTTACCAGACTCCTTATTCCCAATGCGTTGACATCAAACACATTACTTTGATGATGATTTTCTTTGGTTGACGTTGACGCCAACATACTTAATGTCTGTTCGGTGTTGAACGACAAAAAATTTTGTACCCGGTATTGAACAAGCATCTGTAGCACCCCGCATTAACATCATGCGAAGCTATCACTTATCATCAATATTCGCAATTTTTTTACAAAAAATGCGATTAACTGCCTAAAACCCTACAAAAAACTCTTTCAGGGAGCGGATTTGTTCACTAATAACTGCGCCCCATTTCGCACCACCCTCACCCATCTTCGCACCAACAGTGCGCACAACCCATAAAGCTTACCGTTGAGCTGCCGATACACTCAAACGGAGGCAAGACCGCTATGGCAGGCTGATATTCGATCATCTATGCAACTCCTTACAGCAAGGAGCGATAGCAACACACATCCGTTTACGGTCAGTCTGCAAGAAATGAGGTCTGCAATGCTTAAAAATGCTCCTTTGAGTATGAAGTTAATGCTCATTCTGATGTTCCCCCTCCTTGGGCTTCTAGCCTTTTCCGGTATCTACATTGCCGACAAGATCCAGTCTCTGGATGCCATGAGCCGCACCGTTTCGGCCAGCAGCACTGCACAAAAACTGAGCAACCTGGTCACGACCCTCCAGCGCGAACGAGGTGCAAGCGGGGTATTCCTGGGCAGCGGCGGCAAGTCCATGCAGGACAAGCTCAAGAGTTTCCGTGCAGACACCGACAAGGCAGCCGCAGTGATAAAGGCTCTGCCTCGCCAGAGTGGCCTGGACAAGGTATTGCAGACCATAGACGAGCTGGGCCCCTTGCGTCAGAAGGTAGATGCGATGGGACTCAACAGCACTGAGTCGGGTGCGCGCTTCACAGATATCATCAAAAACCTGGTCGACTTCACCTATTCGCTGGAAGCCAGTGTCGATGAGCCCGCAATCCTTCGGGCGCTGAGCTCGCTCAACCAGTTCGTGGCGATGAAAGAGCGTGCCGGTCGCGAGCGAGTGCTGCTCGGTCTGGCCTTCAACCAGAATCGTTTCGATGCGAGCCTGTTGTCGCGTTTCAGCCGTAACCTGGGGGAATTCAGCGGCTACTTTGAAGCCTTCCAGCGCTGGGCACCGCAGATCTTCAAAACCAAGATGGACAACGTCCTTCAGCAACCCGGTTCGCTCGAAGTGGCCCGTCTGCAGCGTCTGGCCTTCGACACGCCACTGGGTGACCCGCTCAATATCAAGCCTGAAGACTGGTTCAACCTGTCGACCAACCGTATCGATCAGATGGGTGCTGTCGAGGAAGAACTGAGTCAGGCCGTACTGGACCTGGCAACCCATGCCCGCGCAAGTGCACAGAGCAGCCTGTATATCGCCATCGCGACCGTGATTGTGATGCTGATCGCAGTGCTTTGCCTGTCACAGTTGATCATCCGCAACATCAAATTTGCGGTCAGCGATGTCAACCGTACCCTGATCGCCCTGTCGACAAGGGATCTGACTGTCAGAACCCGATACACCGGCACGGATGAGTTCGGTGAAATCTCGCGCAACCTCGACAACATGGCGCAGCAGATCAGCGAAGTGATCCGGGAGATCGGCAGCGCGACCACCAAAGTCGCTCTGGGAGCCGATGAATCCTCGGCGGTTGCGGTCCAGACCAGCCAGAACGTAGCCCAGCAACGTCTGGGCACCGATCAGGTCGCCACGGCCATCAGCGAGATGAGTGCCACGGTAAAGGATGTCGCTCGCAGCACCACCGACGCCGCCGAGATGTCACAGCGCGTCAACACCAGCACCGTCCAGGGCAAGACCGAGATCGACAACACCATTCGCCTGATCAAGGACCTTTCGGTGCAGGCAGAACAGACCTCGCAGATCATCGATAACCTCAAGGGCGAGAGCGATTCCATTTCCTCCGTGCTGGACGTGATCCGTGGTGTCGCCGAGCAGACCAACCTGCTGGCACTCAACGCTGCCATCGAAGCCGCACGGGCTGGCGAACAGGGCCGTGGCTTCGCCGTCGTGGCCGACGAAGTACGCCAACTGGCCAAGAAAACCCAGGACTCCACCGTCAGCATCCAGAGCATGATCGCAAACCTGCAAGCCGGCTCCGACAGCGCAGCACAATCCATGAAGGAAACCCTGAACAAGGCTCAGGAAGGCGCAAGCAACGTGGTACGTGCAGGCGACTTGCTGGAGGAAATCGCCAACGGCATCGCGAGCATCAGCGACCGCAACATTCAGGTCGCCTCGGCTGCCGAAGAACAGAGCCTGGTGGCCGAAGAAATCCACCGCAACGTCAACGAAATCAACACACTCGTCGTTCAAGTCAGCGCAGGCGCCGAACAAACGGCTCATACCAGCCGCGAACTGGCACGTCTGGCCGAGCTTCAACAAGGGTTGGTCAACCGCTTCAAGGTGGTTTGATAACCGATCAGTCAAGGCATGAGCAAAACTTGTGGGAGGCAGCTTGCTGGCGAAAAAGGCCTGAAAACCGACAGATATTCTGCGTCTGTATGCTGAAGTCGCCAGCAAGCTGCCTCCCACTTCCCCCCGTTGACTCGCAGACCTTGAGCCTTGGCTGCGACGGATTGTGGCCTGTGAACCGCTCCTCGCCTCATGAAGCTCTCCAAAAAACCACTCTTGAGGCGCTTCCTACCCGAATGACATCACATCGCTATTATGCGCAAGAAGTTGCGCAATTTTTTGTGAGTAACCTGTGGACAGTTCTCTACAAGGCTTGTGTTTAGAAGCCTGTAGACGAGTGCGCAAGAAGTTGCGCAGTGGTGCGCAACTTCTTGCGCACTTTCAAGAGATTTCACCCATGAAAAGTCCTCAAGGCCACGAACAAATCATGCATAGTATTGATTTATATAGCTATTTTTCGGACTGGCACAAAGCTTGATGAGTATTTGCCACCCACCAGGCAAATTCGCCTCCCGGGACCCTCAAGTTTCAGCAAGGAGAGCATCCATGGCTACACCCGCGTACATGTCCATCACCGGCGAAAAACAAGGCCTGATCACTGCCGGCGCTTTCACCGCCGACTCCGTGGGCAACACCTTCCAGGAAGGCCACGAAGACGAAGTGATGGTGCAAGCCTTCCATCACGACGTGATCATCCCGCGTGACCCACAGTCCGGCCAGCCAACCGGCCAGCGCGTTCACAAGCCGGTGAAAATCACCAAGGTCTTCGACAAGTCCTCGCCTCTGCTGCAAGCGGCCCTGACTTCCGGCGAGCGCCTGAGCAAAGTCGAAATCAAATGGTTCCGCACCTCGGCTCAAGGCACTCAGGAGCACTACTACACCACCGTTCTGGAAGACGCGATCCTCGTCAGCTCCAAGGACTACATGCACAACTGCCAGGACCCTGCGAACGCGCATTTCACGCACCTGGAAGACATCGAAATGACCTACCGCAAAATCACCTGGACCCACGAAGTGTCCGGTACTTCGGGCTCCGATGACTGGCGTTCGCCTGTGGCCTGAGACGGCTGAGGTTTCAAGCATCGGCCAGCTTCTGCTGGTCGATGTTGTTTACGCCCTTTCAGAATCGAGGAACAAGGGATGTTCGCGCCGGCCAATCAGACCCACTTCAGCCTGACCATCGAAGGCTCCAACAGCGACCTGCAAGTCCTGGCCCTCAACGGACGGGAAGCCATCAGCCAACCGTTCGTGTTCGACGTGGAACTGGTCAGCGAGCAGCCGTCCCTGGACCTTGAAACCCTGTTGCACAAGCCCGCCTTCCTGCAGCTTTCGCCGGACGGCAGCGGCATTCACGGCCAGATCCATCGTGCCGCCCAGGGTGACTCCGGCAAGCGACTGACCCGTTACTCGGTGACCCTGCGCCCGCAACTGTCCTACCTGGCCCACCGCATCAACCAGCGCATCTTCCAGAACCTCAGCGTGCCGAAAATCATCGGCCAGGTCCTCGAAGAGCATGGCATCCAGAGCAACGCCTACGAATTCAAGGTCGGGTCGGTTTATCCCGAGCGCGTCTACTGCGTTCAGTACGATGAATCGGACCTGCACTTCATCCAGCGCCTGTGCGAGGAAGAAGGGATTCACTACCACTTCCAGCACAGCCGCACGGCCCACAAGCTGGTGTTCGGCGATGACCAGACGGTGTTCCCGAAACTCGCCCCCGTGGCCTATCAGCAAGACTCCGGCCTGGTCGCCAACGACCCGGTCATCAAGCGCTTCGACCTGCGCCTGGAAACCCGCACCAGCCGCACCACCCGTCGCGATTACGACTTCGAGAAACCCCGCCTGACGCTGGAAAGCGAAAACCGGGGCGACGCTCTGCCCGACCTCGAGGATTACGACTACCCGGGTCGTTTCGTGGACCGCGAGCGCGGCAAGCACCTGGCCAAGCGCGCCCTTGAGCGTCATCGCAGCGACTACCAGCTGGCCGAAGGCAAAAGTGATCAACCGTTGCTGGTCAGCGGCCATTTCCTGGCCCTGACCCAACACCCCAAGGCCAAGTGGAACGACCTGTGGCTGCTGACCGAAATCGTCCACGAGGGCAAACAGCCTCAAGTGCTGGAAGAGTCGGTGACCAGCGACACGACAGCGCTCAAGGACGATTTCCATCAGGGCTATCGCAACCGCTTCAAGGCCACGCCCTGGGACGTGCCGAACCGCCCGCCGCTGCTGCACCCCAAACCCCGCATCCTCGGCAGCCAGAGCGCCGTGGTCACCGGACCCAAGGGCGAAGAGATCCACTGCGACCAATACGGCCGCGTCAAGGTCCAGTTCCACTGGGACCGTGAAGGCCAGGCCGACGACAAGACCAGTTGCTGGCTGCGCGTGTCCTCCGCCTGGGCTGGCGCCCAGTACGGCGGCATCGCCATCCCGCGCATCGGCATGGAGGTGCTGGTCACTTTCCTGGAAGGCGACCCCGACCAGCCGCTGATCAGCGGCTGCCTGTACCACAAGGAAAACGTCGTCCCCTACGAGCTGCCGGCGAACAAGACCCGCAGCACCTTCAAGACCCTGAGTTCACCGGGCGGCGGTGGTTACAACGAACTGCGCATCGAGGACAAGAAAGGTCAGGAGCAGATCTACCTCCACGCCCAGCGCGACTGGGACGAGAACATCGAGCACGACCAGAAGATCCGCGTCGGCAACGAACGCCACGACACCGTGGAGCAGAACAGCTACAGCGAGTTCAAGGCCGAGGAGCATCACACAACCTATGCCGACCGCAAGGTTGAAGCGCGGGCCGACGATCATCTGACCGTCGCGACCAACCAGCACGTCAAGATCGGAACGGGACAGTTCATTGAGGCCGGGCAGGAAATTCACCTGAGCAGCGGCATGAAACTCGTGATCGAAGCCGGCAGCGAAATAACCCTCAAAACCGGCGGCACCTTCATCAAGATCGACGCCAGCGGCGTAACCCTGAGCGGGCCAATGGTCAACGTCAATGACGGTGGCAGCCCAGGGAGCGGGACGGGGGCAGCGCCGTTGTTGCCGGGGCCGTTGAAGCAGGCGGATGCGGACAAGGCCGGGAAACTGCTGATCCCGGCACAGCGTCAGGCATTGATGCAGAAGAAGCCGATTTGTGCGGTATGCGAAGCTGCCAAGCAGGAGGCGCAGGATGCTTAAGTCCGAGTGGGCGCTGGAAAATGGCCTTCCCAAAGGCCTGCCGTGGAACGGCACGGTAGGTTTACTGCTCGATGGCGTGAGTGTCGAGCATCTGCCACGGCACCTCTATCAGTGGTCGGACAATCCGGAGTTCGAGCCGCTTTACCTGGGTACGCGGTGGGCAGAACTGGGTGATATTTCTCCCTGCCTTGTCCGGGTAAAAGCACAGAACAACCCGATCCTGATGCAATTCCTGAGCGCGGCCCCCAAAGAGTGGGGCTACCTTGTTTTCAGCGACCAGCCATGGGATCGCATGGTCGCGCATTTTCGCTGGCTCACCAGTGTGGTGCATCCGCAAGGTGAAGAAGTTTTATTGCGTATCGCCGATCCCGCCGTGACCCATGCCCTGCTCGCTCATGCAAACAGCATCAAGGACGCGACCCTGTTCGGTCCTTGTACACAGATCGTCACTGCCGATGCAGCGTTGGGGTGCTGGCATGTGGATCAACGACCGGGCAAGGCACTGGAGCCTGACCACAAGCAGCTCTACCGGTTGAGCGACGAACAACTCAGCCAGCTAAACGAAGTGAATTTCCGCAGTCTTGTCCTTCGGCTCGATGAACACATGCACGAATACTTCCCGTCCTATCAGGCGCAAGCCACACCCCTGCAACGTTGGGAACATCTGCATACCCTTGCGTCGACCTCTTATGACCGAGGCTTCAACACCGAACTCGACATTACCCTTTACGCCAATATTCACGGGTTTCTGGGGGAGCGAGCGCTGGAAGATCATCCAGACCTCGATGCAATTCTCAAGACCCCATCGGAACAAACGCCCGCCCAGCGACTCGAACGGGTCGCTGATATTGCACAGGAACGGGCTGAAGCCTTCAACAGGAGCCAAGGATGACCACGCCCACGTCGGCCGGCAAAAGCCCGAACGCCGTTGCAAAGAGCCGAGACGATGGCAAATCCGCCATGGGCGGCTGCCCCCTGATGAAAGCCAAGATTCAGCTCATCCCTCTGCGCTATGGCCTGGTCGAGCGACTCGACCCGTCGAGCGAACTGGTAATGCCGTATAAGACCACTTCACGTCCATTGGGCATTCGCCTGATCCGCGACGGCTGGCTCTACGTCATCGTCGACAAGAAGCCTCAAGCCATCCTTCATGAATACCGGATTCAAGATGGCATCGTGACCCAATTGTTGTGGAACAAAAGCGAAGTCAGCGCCGATAAACGCACAAACAACGTAGGCGAAGCCGCGCTGGTCTTTCCGCGCTCGGACACTCTCTATGTCAACTACTCCGAAGTGCAATGGACTGCCGCCAAATGCGCGCAGGTCATCAAGCACAAATCCGAGCGTGAGCACTTCATGCAGAAGGTCAGTCTTGCCAAGGCCGACCCGGAGAAAGGTGCGGCCAACCTGCTGACACCCAAGCAGGCAGAAAAGTGGATCGCTGAGATTGCCGAACAGCCAAGCAAGGCACCCGCGATTGCAGGTGCCAAACCCGAGGAAAGCAAGGACTACCTCTGGGAGCAAGCGACCCAATTCAAGAAAACTCAACTCGGTGCCTTGAAAAAGCAGGTCAAGGGCGAGTATGAGCAGGACCATCTGTATCTGGTCATACAGGATGATATCGGCGTGCTGCGCGATCTCGCCGAACATCAGGATCTGGTCGCGGGCTGGGTCAGTGACTGGAGTAATTCGGAGGAGACGCAGAAGAAATATGTCATGGGTTGCTACATCGAAACCCTGTACACCGTGACCGGCGACAGCATTCTCAAAGCGTCGCAGGGCGATCCACGCTTTGCCACGCTCAAGGATGAAACGAACGCCGAACAACGGCAACGCATCGCGGATTACGTCAACCTTAAAAACCAACAGAAGTTTGCCAATTTATGGTCAACGCCGGTAAGCGTTGCCAGAGCAAAGATGCAGATGCGAGAAAGCCTGGGGGCGCTCTATCCCAAGTACCAGGACCTGATCGAAACCATTGATGGCAATACCGACGAGGCACTTGAAGGCGCAAAGATGGGTCAACAGGGCATCAATGACCTGGTTAACCGAACGCCCATGGAAGCATTCATCAAGGAGCAACAAGCCCATCTGGTGCGTTGGAACAAACGGCTGGAGTTGATCACCGAGGATCGCATCAAGCTGGTGACCGAGGAGCGCTTCCATCGCTCAGCCTGGTATTTCGATCCAAAGCCTCAAGGACAACGGCATGCCCTTCTGGCAACTGAATATGCAGCGCTCAAGGATATTTGCCGGACCGACGACGCGACAGAAAAACTCGCCAAACTGATTGAGAAACAACCAGGGCTTTCGATCTCCTCCTTTATAACCTTGAGCCAGGCCGACCAGAAAGACCTGCATGCAAAGCTTATGTCATTCATTAAGTCACTGCGTGACACCCTCATGGTCAAGAAAGACTATGCCGGCACACAGGATCTTAGCGGCAAGTTTGGCAATCTGCTGGCCCAGCATCTGCCAGACTCCCTTCAGCTTACCGACACCGACATGATGCTCGGCCAGCTACGTGACACCGCTTACGATCCAGCGAAACAGCTACGCCTGGCAGGCGCACTCAATGATGCGATGCAGGGTTTGCGCAGTGGTCAGCCATTCGATCCATCAAAGGTGCTGCGCAATATTCCAGGGGCCTCCTGGATAAATATTTTGCAGGCCTTCAATAAAAACGGAATAACGCTTCAGTTCTCCTCGGCCAGCCAGATCAAGAAATTCAATGAGGATGTCGCAAAACTGACCGAGCTCCGTCAGAAAATGCGATCACTCAAAAATCAGATCAAACAGACCTTGGCCAAAGAACATAAAGGCCAGCTTCCCAAAGGCAGCTACAAACCACTGGCGGCTCAACGCAAGGCCCTGCAACAGGCTGTTCTGCCTCTTGAAGGAAGCGTTGCTCAGGCCATGAGTCCCGTCGGGGATGGAGCAGGCAAAGCGGGCTTCAAGATCGCCGGGCTTAACAATGCTCAGCAGCTTGAGTTCGATAGAATGGCGGACGACCATCGGCTCAAGCGTCCATTCAAGGGAGTCAGCAAGGCTGTTTTCACACCTGTCGGGGGCGATTTATTTGCTTCGGCGGCGGCGGTTTTGCAGATTGTTAACTTTACGACGGTGGCTAGCGAGTATTTCAATAAAAAGGATGTGGACGCTTCCGACAAACTGGCGCTTATAAATGCTTTTGCTTCAATGATGGGAGGCATTTTTGCCGCTGCCCAAGGTATTGTAATCACGAGCCTCACCGTTGCCATTGGAAACTACTCAAGTAAGGCTGCGCAAATCAAAATGTCGGCAAAGTTAGGAAAACTTACTGGCGGTTTGGGCTTTGCTGCTTATGGTTTTGGGCTTTTCGCAGCCGGCTTCAGCATCGCCGGTGAAAAAGGGTCCTACGCACGTTGGTCAGAAGCATTGCGATCAGGTAATGGCGCTACATTGGCAGGCGCAAGCATGGCCCTAGCCGGCGACTCCGGACAAGTGGTTGTCAATGGCTGGGCGGCTGCCAGAACCGCCCAATATTCCTATGGAGCAATGACAAGTGTTACCCAGGCACGTGCGCTTGCTTGGGTGACTGCAGGTGGAAAACTGCTGAGCGTCGCCGCCCGTGCCAACTTGATTGGCCTGGTGCTCACAGGCCTACAGCTCGGTGGAGAATGGCTGTATAACCGCAACAATAAAACCAAGCTTGATCAGTGGTTGCTGGAAAGCACTTGGGGTAAACAGAGCAAAAATCGAACCTTAACTGAAGAGCGTCTCTCGCTGGCCGACATTACCTCCTCGCCAACGGTCTCGCTAGAACATATCGATAACAAGCCCATGCTAATCGTGCGCTTGCCCGGTATAACAGCCAGAGAACTCAACGACGCCAGCTTTGGCATCAGCGCCTACTTTTTGCAAAACAGTCAACGTAATGACTGGGAACCCTGGAGCGAGCCCTTGCTGTATCGACTCGACCTGCTAAGCCCTCCCGATGCTCCGCTCAAGTTAGGTCTGGAAATATTCCAGAACCAGGCCAATGCACAGCATGGTCTGGCTATTGTCTTGAAGTATCACCCGGTTCCCGGCGATACGGCTTTACGGGAGAAACGCTTTGAAACCACCTCGCTGGGTGGGAAAGATAACAAGCTGCTTTCAGAGGTTACTGTATTGAAGACTCGCACCACTGATGCTCCTTGGCTACTGGTTAACAGCGATATTCTATAGCCATCCCACTTGCCTATTTTCTGGTTGAATCTATGCCTTCCAAACCCGATCAAAACGACGAACTGGATCTCAAACACAACCGCCCCAAGGCGGGTGAAATACGTCGTTTTGCTACCGGCGAAAGTGTGTTTATGTCACCACTTCCCGTGCCTACCGGACAACCACCAATGGATCTCGGAGGAAGCTTTCTTGAGGTCAATGACGTCTATCTGGACGTGGGGAGCAGCAATCAAGGCAAGTCTTATCAAGCTCGACTGTGCGTAATGCTGCCTATGTTGGCAATCATCGCGTTCGTTATAATTCTTCCCATAATAATGGGCTTTGGGACATTCTTTAACTCGTTTGGAAGAACGTTCTGGTATTACTTCAGTGATTTCTTTGTGTTCGGACTATGGAGTTCACTTTGGGCAGGAAGTGCGGCCGCACTCATTGGTATATACGCCGTTGTCAGCACCACACGCGCTAAAGCCCGCACTCGCCCGATACGCTTCAACCGTCAACGCCGGGAAGTCTGTTTCTTCCCGGACGGTTCCAATGAACCGGTCATTCAGCCCTGGGAAGACACCGTCGCCTGGGTATCGGTCAGCACTGGTTATACCGGGGTGGGCGTGATGAGCAGTTACACCTTTGGCATGGCTATCGACGATCCGAAAAATGACAAGGTGCATTTTCTCAGGCAAGTAGTCATGACACCGACTCATGGGCTGGCCAAGTGGGAAGCCATTCGCGTCTACATGGAAAAAGGCCCGGATTTCTGCCCCGGCAAGGCCACCCACGAAGGCGCTCATACCTTCGACAAAGAACGCGAAGACATGCGCGAGGAATACCAGCACAAGGAACGCTCGATACTGGGCGTCGGCTGGTGGTACTTGAGCCATGTCGTCACATGGTGGCGTTTCCCGTACTGGGTCGCAGCATGGGACCAACGCTACAGCATGAAATCCATGCCCGACTCGATTGCCGAGTGGTCAAAACCTCTGCCTCCTGAACAACAGGCCACACCAAGCCCGGCCCTCAAACAGCAAAGTGCCGACCTCGAAAAAGCCTTTGCCCGGGGACAGGACTTCATGACGTATTTCAAGGCCAACCTGAGCGAAGCAAAGGCAGAAGAATCACAGAATGCCTGAGCAATAATGCCAAAACTGTAGGAGCGAATTTATTCGCGAAAGGCTGTATGACACAGATGATGGGCTGGATGCACCGGCCCCTTCGCGAATAAATTCGCTCCTACAATGCCTGCATATTTTGGTTGATTCCTATGTCTTCATCCCAAACACAGCATGACGAAATAGACCTGAAGCACAACCGTAATCGTCCGGCGAACTCACCTACCCGATCCCAGCCATAAGGGCGATGGTGTCCACCTAAAAAATACGTGGACACCATCACCCTTCTTGTCAGGATTTCCATGCGCCAAAGAACCTCTTACCCCAAGCCCTTTAAAGCCCAAGTCGTCCAGGAATGCCTACAACCGGGCGTATCAATGGCCAGCGTTGCCCTGCGTCACGGCATCAACGCTAACCTGGTTCGAAAATGGATTCCTGCGTATCGCAATTGCCAGCCACCGACGCCGCCCGCTTTTGTTCCAGTGAAACTCGCGCCCACAGCCCAGCCAGATCAGCCAATACCTATCAGCCTCGAGATTCCTTTCGGCCAGCAAATACTCACCGTGAAATGGCCATCTTCAGACCCAGATGGTTGCGCCCGCTTTATCCGTGGGCTTGCCCAGTGATCCGCATCGACGCCATCTGGCTCGCCACTGAGCCTATGGACATGCGCGCCGGTACGGAAACAGCATTAGCCAGAGTGATTGCGGTATTTGGTGCGGCGAAGCCGCACTGCGCTTATCTCTTTGCCAATCGACGGGCCAACCGAATGAAAGTCCTGGTGCACGACGGTGTCGGCATCTGGCTTGCTGCGCGGCGATTGAACCAAGGCAAGTTTCACTGGCCTGGCATCCATCGTGGCCTGGAAGTACAACTCGACAGCGAGCAACTCCAGGCGCTGGTGCTGGGCTTGCCTTGGCAGCGAGTCGGCGCGGGAGGCACCATCACAGTGCTATAACACCTTCTATTAGCCCATCGGTTTATCGCCGCTGATCGCCTGCTCTGGCACAATCAGCGGCATGACTTCCTCGCCCAGCCTCGACCAGATGACACCAGAACAGCTACGCGCCTTGGCCGAGCAGGCCTTGCAGTTGCTGTCCCAGGTCGACTCGATGGGCCAGAAGATCCAACGCCTCGAAACGGTCAATGAGCAGCTTGCCCATGAGATCGCGATCCTCAAACGCCACAAGTTCGCCAAGCGCAGTGAGCAACTGAGCCCTGACCAAGGCAGCCTCCTCGACGACCTGCTCGACACCGACCTTGCAGCAATCGAAGCCGAGCTGAAGGCGGCCAATCCGCCAACTGCACCGGCCGAGCCTCGTGAGAAACCCAGACGTGCGCAGCTGCCTGCGCAGTTTCCACGCACAGTGATCCGCCACGAGCCGGAAAACACTCAGTGCGCTTGCGGTTGCCAACTTCAGCGCATCGGCGAGGACATCAGCGAAAAGCTGGATTACACACCGGGCGTGTTCACGGTAGAGCAGCATGTGCGTGGAAAGTGGGCCTGCCGCCAGTGCGAAACGCTGATCCAGGCACCGGTGCCGGCCCAGGTAATCGACAAGGGCATACCTACTGCAGGCCTGCTCGCTCACGTGATGGTGGCGAAGTTCGCCGACCACTTACCGCTATACCGTCAGGAGAAAATCTTCGGCCGCGCCGGTTTGGCAATTGCGCGCTCAACGCTAGCCCAATGGGTCGGGCAAACTGGCGTGCAGCTTCAGCCTTTGGTTGATGCGCTGCGAGAAGCAGTACTGGCGCAGCGAGTTGTCCATGCCGACGAGACGCCGGTGCAGATGCTCGCACCCGGCGAAAAGAAAACTCACCGCGCTTATGTATGGGCTTACTGCACCACGCCATTTTCGGCGCTTAAAGCGGTGGTCTACGACTTCAGCCCAAGTCGCGCGGGTGAACATGCCCGCAACTTCCTCGGCTCCTGGAACGGCAAACTGGTGTGCGACGACTTCGCAGGCTACAAGGCCAGCTTCGAGCTGGGCATCACCGAAATCGGCTGTATGGCTCACGCCCGCCGCAAGTTCTTCGATCTGCACGTGGCGAATAAAAGTCAGTTGGCCGAACAGGCACTGCACTCGATTGGCGGTTTGTACGAGGTTGAGCGGCAAGCCAAGGAAATGGGCGATGAAGATCGCAAGCGATTACGTCAGGAAAAAGCGACGCCCATCGCTGAGAAGTTGCACGAATGGATGCTGGCTCAGCGCGAGCTTGTGCCCGAAGGATCGGCTACGGCCAAAGCTTTGGACTACAGCTTGAAACGCTGGGTAGCGCTGACGCGCTACCTGGACGATGGGGCTGTGCCCATCGACAACAATCCTGTCGAGAACACGATAAGACCATGGGCCTTGGGGCGATCTAACTGGTTGTTCGCAGGATCGCTGCGCAGTGGTAAGCGGGCTGCGGCGATCATGAGCTTGATCCAGTCGGCGCGCATGAACGGGCATGATCCGTATGCGTATCTCAAGGATGTGCTGAGCCGGTTGCCGACGCACAAGGCCAGTGAGATTGACCAACTTTTGCCGCATCAGTGGATGCCGGGCTGACTTGCGCAAGGCGTGTTCCCCGTACGCTTACGCACAACCGCCCCAAGGCGGGTGAAATACGTCGTTTTGCTACCGGCGAAAGTGTGTTTATGTCACCACTTCCCGTGCCTACCGGACAACCCCCAATGGATCTTGGGGGAAGCTTTCTTGAGGTCAACGATGTCTATCTGGACGTGGGAAGTAGCAATCAAGGCAAGTCTTATCAGGCTCGATTGTGTGTAATGATGCCCATGCTTGTGATCATCATGAGTGTCCTCATACTTCCCACCTCAGTGGGATTGTTAACACTTAACAACCCCTTTGGCAGAACGTTTTGGTATTACTTCAGTGACTTCTTTGCCCTCGGACTATGGATTTCACTCTTGGGAGGAGGTGCGGTAGCACTCATTGGTATATACGCCGTTGTCAGCACCACACGCGCTAAAGCCCGCACCCGCCCGATACGCTTCAACCGTCAACGCCGGGAAGTCTGTTACTTCCCGGACGGCTCCGATAAACCAGTCATTCAACCCTGGGAAGACACCGTCGCCTGGGTGTCGGTTAGCACCGGTTTTACCGGGGTGGGCGTGATGAGCAGTTACACCTTTGGCATGGCTATCGACGATCCGAAAAATGACAAGGTGCATTTTCTCAGGCAAGTAGTCATGACACCGACTCATGGGCTGGCCAAGTGGGAAGCCATTCGCGTCTACATGGAAAAAGGCCCGGATTTCTGCCCCGGCAAGGCTACCCACGAAGGCTCTCATACCTTCGACAAGGAACGCGAAGACATGCGCGAGGAATACCAGCACAAGGAACGCTCCATACTGGGCGTCGGCTGGTGGTACTTGAGCCACTTCATCACCCTGTGGCGTTTACCCTACTGGATCGCCGCATGGGACCAGCGCTACAGCATGAAAGCCCTGCCCGACTCGATTGCCGAGTGGTCAAAACCTCTGCCTCCTGAACAGCGTGCTACACCAAGCCCGGCCCTCAAACAGCAAAGTGCCGACCTCGAAAAAGCCTTTGCTCAAGGGCAGGACTTCATGACGTATTTCAAGGCCAACCTGAGCGAGTCAAAGGCAGAAGAATCACAGAATGCCTGAGCAATAACGCCAGGGCTGTGGATAAATATTCACGGCCCTGTCGCGGGCAAGCCCCCTCCCACTTTGGACGCGACTCTTCGCAAATTCCTAAAACCCAGGCGCAACAACCACCGTACACGTCATCCCCGCCGCCAGCAGCAGGCCATCAGGCACCTGGTCCAGATGGATTCGCACCGGCACGCGCTGGGCCAGGCGGACCCAGTTGAAGGTCGGGTTGACGTCGGCGATGAGTTCGCGGCTTTGAGGGTTGTCGCGGTCGTAGATGCCGCGGGCGATGCTTTCGACATGGCCCTTGAGCACTTCGCCGCTCATCAATTGCATTTCGGCCGGGTCATTCATATGCACATGGGGCAATTTGGTTTCTTCAAAGAAGCCGTAGACCCAGAACGAGTGCATGTCGACCACGGCCATTTTCGCTTCGCCCGCACGGGCGTAGTCGCCGCGATGGACGTTTAGGTTGGTGACGTATCCGTCCACGGACGCCAGCACGCGGGTGCGGGACAGGTTAAGTTCGGCTGCTTCCAGACGCGCCTGGGCCAACTGGTAATCGGCCAGGGCCGAGGTGGCGATGTTGCTGGCGTCGTCGCGGCTTTCGGTGGATACCACCAGGTTGTCCATGTCGGCGCGGCGTTTGGCGTTGAGTTTGCGCATCTCCCAGGTGGCCTTGCGCGAGGCCAGTAAGGCTTGTGCCTCCTTGACGGCAATCCGGTAGTGCTCGGGGTCGATCTGCATCAGCAGGTCGCCCTTTTTCACCTGCTGGTTATCACGTACCGGTACATCGATTACGGTGCCGGACACTTCGGCAGCAACGTTGATGATATCGGCGCGCACCCGGCCATCGCGGGTCCAGGGTGTTTCCATGTAGTGAACCCACAAGGTGCGGCCGATGAAGATGGCCAGTGCCAGGACCAGCAAGGTGGCGATCAGACTGAAGAGCTTTTTCATCCAGAGGTTCTCGAACCGGGTGTCAGCGATAAAAAGGCAGCGCCAGGGCGCCGAAAATGCAGGTGAACAGACTCAGGCGCAGCAGCGCCGGGTGCCAGAAATGTCGGTACAGGTCGAACCCGGCCAGCAACCGGTCCAGCGCCCAGGCCAGCACCAACGCAATCAGGAACATCAGGGTGATGGTCGGCATGTACAGGCCGTGAAAGGCGATTTCACGAGGCATGGGCGACTCCTTGTGGACGGCCATGCACGGCCAGTGGCGACTGCGGGTCCAGCAGCGAGGTGCGGATGAAATGCAGGTAGCTTTTGACCCGACGCAGCACCGAGGTGTCGAAGTGCGAGGCAAAAGGCTCATCGGTCAGTTGCACTTGGCTGATGGCGTGATCGACAGCCATCAGACAGCGCTGCAGATTGCTGGCATCGGGCTGGATGAACAGGCGTATCAACGCTCGCCCCATGACCCGGATCGCAATACGCCAGGACTGATACTCGGCGTAGCTGGGATGGATCGGCAGAACGGCCTGCTCCCGGCGCAGCTCGATAATCGCGTGACCGATTTCCAGCACCGTGAACATCCAGTGCAGCAGTTCACGCTGCACTTCGGGCCTGCCGATCGCCAGGCCATAGGCCTGATGCATCAGGTCCCGGGTCTGACTTTCAAAGCTGGAACCCAGGCGCGGCAGAGGCGCGCTGATGGCGAATACCACTTGGCGACGCAAGGCATCTTCCAGGCGCTCCCACATCCAGCGGCTGTTGGGCGGCAGGATGATTGCGCCAGCGGCGGCACAGAACAGCATGCCGATGACCATGGCGATGTAGTCGTTGATAAAGGTGTAGGGGTTGTAGAGCGTGAGGTTGTCCGGCACCGAGCCGATACTGAAAAAGATCAGCAGGCCCAGCCCGTAGCCGGCCCATTGAGGGCGTGAAGCCAGAAAGGTGCCGACCACCAATACCGGAGCCAGAACCATGCACAGCAATGGAAAGCCATCGATGTGCGGGAAGATGAAGAAGGTTTCGACAAACCCCAGTATCGCGCCCAGCAAGGTGCCGCATGCCATCTGGAACGACATGCGCCGCGGGTTGTTGGTGGTGGATGACAAGGCAACGGTCGCAGCAGACGCCAGGGTCATGATCGCGCCGCTGGGCCAGGCCGTGAGCACCCAGTAAGCACTCAGCAACGCCACGACAGTGCTCGCCCGCACACCGGCTGCCAGCGCGGTCATCCAGCTGGTACGCGGCACAAACGACTCTTCCCACTGCTCGCGCACATGGTTGTGATCGGCCAGGGAGGCATGGGTCTGGGCGTAGTCATGCAGATCGTTGACCAGGCGATACAGCAGCTCGAAAGCCGTATGAAAATCCAGCAGCCCGGCTTCATCCGGCCCGCTCTGTTCAAGCTCGGCACGCAGGCTGCGCACCAGGTCGGGCAGTTCGGCCTTGAAGGTTTCCAGTTGCTGCACCAGCACCGCAGCATCGCCAATGGTCAGGGACCGGTCGGCAAAGGTATCGAGCAATCGGGCCAGCATATCGAGGCCGGGATCGACACGGGGCATGACGCCATTCAGCGGATCGGCTCGCAGGCGTTCAAGCAATTGATGCAGGGCATTGAAGCGGGTAGTGATTGCCATGAACTCGCTGTTCAGGCGATTGAGTCGCCCGTTGCGACGCCGCATGTGCGGGTCCTCGAATACCGTCACGCTGCGCAGCCCTTCCAGGCCGATGGCTTCAGCGACAAACCGCACGTTGCCGGTTTCAAAGGCCGTCCGCTCGCTGACGCCGCGCAGGCCGTCCGCGACAAAGCGAGCGAACACACCGAAGCGCTGGTACAGCGCGTTGCGCATCGCAGCGCCGGAACTCTGCGGCAGAATCGCCGCCGTCACAGCGGTGGAGCAGACAATGCCCAAGGCGATTTCCAGCACCCGCCAGACTGCTGCCATGAACGAACCTTCCGGGTGAGCCAGCGCAGGCAGGCCGACCATTGCCGCCGTGTAGCCCGCCAGCACAAAACCGTATGCCCGAAAGTTGCGATAACGGGCCGCGCCTGCCGAACAGATCCCGACCCACAGCGCCAGGCACCCCAGAAACGGCACCGAGTTCTGTGCGAACAAGGCCATCAGCAGCACCATCATGGCCGAACCCGCCAACGTGCCGAGCAGACGGTAGAAGCTCTTGGCAAACACATGCCCGCTCTGTGGCTGCATGACGATGAACACAGTGATCATGGCCGTGCGCGGTTGAGGCAACTCCAGGCGCAACGCCAGCCAGTAAGTGAGGAACGCGGCAATCAACACCTTGAAGATATAGATCCAGGTGACCCCGTCGCTACGCGCCCAACTATTGAGCTCTCGCACCAGAAGCCGTAGGAGCGAATTCATTCGCGAAGGCCCCGGTAAGCCTGCTGAAGATGTAGCGTCTGGAATACTGTCTTCGCAGATAAGCGGAGCGCCGCCCGATCCGCTCCCACGAGGTGAGGTTTTATTCATCAGGAAGCCCGCCGCCCAGCGCCACCACCAGCCCGGCGTACACACTCAGGCGAGCGGCTTCGATCTGCTGCTGAATCTGTTGCTGACGAAACAACAGCGTCTGGGCATTGAGCACGTTCAGGTAGTCGGTCAGGCCGCGCTGATAGGCGATCAAGGCAATGTCATAGGTCTTCTGGGCTGCCGCGACGGACTCGGCGGCGAACACCTGCTGCTTGTCCATGGAGGCACGGCGGATCAACTGATCGGAAATGCTTTTGAGGGCCATCACCAGTGTCTGGTTGTAATGGGCCACGGCCAGGTCATAACCCGCCACGGCCTGGCCCAGCTCCGCTCGCAGGCGTCCACCGTCGAAGATCGGCAGGCTGATTGCCGGGCCGGCTTTATAGCTGAGCTTGCTGCCGGTCAGAAACTCCAGCATCCCGCCGCCCGTGGCCATATAGCCAAGGCTGCCGACAAGATCGACGTTGGGATAGAAACCCGCATGCGCCACATCGACTCCACGCGCCTGCGCCTCGACACGCCAGCGGCTGGCAACCACATCCGGGCGCTGGCCCAGCAGTTGCGCAGGCAATGCCGAAGGCAGTTTGAGTGCGGTGTGCAGCGACAGGCTCGGGCGTAGCAGCCCAGCGCCCTCACCCGGCCCCTTGCCCGCCAGAACGGCCAGTTGATTACGCTCCAGCGCAATGGCTTCTTCCAGCTCGTCGATTTGCCGATGGGTTTCCGGCAGAGGTGTTTCGGCCTGGCTGACCTCGAAATGCGTACCGATGCCGCCTTTCAAACGACGCTGGGCCAGATCGAGAATCTGCTTCTGCTGGGCCAGCGTGGCTTCGACGATATCCAGCCGGGCGTAGTGCAGAGCCAGCTGGATATAGGCGCGGACGATATTTTCCTGCAATTCAAGTTGGGCCTGACGTTGCTCGGCCGCACTCATGTGCGCCAAGTCAAGCGCTTGTTCGCTGGCGTTGCTTTCGCGGCCCCAAAGATCGAGGGCGTAACTCAAACCCAGCGATGCATTGTTGTCCCAGGTGCGAGTATTGGCCAGTTCGCCAGGCCCATAGAATTGATCGGTCGGCCAGTCATGACGAGCCAGATTGGCACTGCTGTCGACATGCAGACCTTCGGCGGATTCGGCAATCCCGGCCAGCGCCTTTGCCTGACGCACGCGCGCGGCAGCCATCGCCAGGCTCGGACTGCCCTGAGTTGCCAGCGCTATCCAGCGGTTCAACTGGGGGTCGCCATAGGCACGCCACCACTGAGCGTCAGGCCAGTTGGCGTCCATGGCAGCGCTCTGGATAGCCTGATCGGTGGCCAGGCTGTCGAGGGGCAATGCCCTGCCTTGTGAGGTGATTCCGTCGGTTCCGATACAGCCGCTGATAGTTAACGATACAACCCAGACACTGAGGAGCCTGAAGCCCCAAATGATGCGACGCGGCACAGCTGCGAGTTCCCGACTGGAAATGAAGCGCTATTGAGTGGCGCGATTCTAGGGGGCGGCCGGGACGGCGATAAGCTGGCTAAAGTGTGATTCTTTATTACAGAAACGGGGATAATCCCTTGCCATGTGCTAGTAACTTCATGTCACAATTTGCCATGTCTTCCGAGAACTGCCCATGGATACTCTGCAAAACATGCGCGCCTTCTGTTGTGTGGCGCAAGCGGGCAGCTTTACGGCGGCCGCAGCACAACTGGACACCACGACTGCCAACGTGTCGCGTGCCGTCTCGAACCTCGAGGCGCATCTGCAGACACGCCTGCTCAACCGCACGACCCGCCGTATCGCCCTGACCGAAGCCGGCAAACGCTACCTGCTGCGCTGCGAACAGATTCTGGCGTCCGTGGAAGAAGCGGAAGCCGAAGCCAGCGATGCCCATGCCCGGCCTACCGGCCAGCTCAAAATGCATTCGATGCCCGGTGTCGGCCAGCATTACGTGATTGATGCCATCGCCCGCTATCGCCAGAGCCATCCGGATGTGTCCTTCGACCTGACCCTGACCAGCCGCGTGCCGGACCTGCTCGAAGACGGTTACGACGTGTCCATCGTGCTGGCCAGCGAGCTGCCGGATTCGGGTTTCGTGTCGCAGCGCCTGGGCATCACTTACAGCATCGTTTGCGCCTCGCCGGCCTACATCAAGAACTTCGGCATGGCCTACACCCCAGCCGACTTGCTGAACCATGCCTGCCTGCGTCTGGTCAGCCCGGTGTTCCCGCTGGAGAAATGGGCATTCGACGGCCCCCAGGGCCAGGAAACGGTCACCATCAACAGCTCGCCGCTACTGGTCAATTCCGCAGACGCCATGCAGACCGCGATTTCCAGCGGCATGGGCATCGGCATCCTGCCGATCTACTCGGCCATCGACGGGCTGCGCAACGGCACCTTGATGCGGGTCCTGCCCGACTACCGCTCCCAGGAGCTGAATCTCTACGCCATCTACCCGTCACGTCAGTATCTGGATGCGAAGATCAAGACCTGGGTCGAATACCTGCGCGGTTCACTGCCTGAAATTCTCGCCGCCGACGAAGCCGATCTGCACATTCATTCGATGAAATCACTGGCCTGACGGGTGCCCAAGGACGGGCAAGAATGTTAGCGTGCTACTCATTCAACCGCTCAAGAGTGACTCCCACAATGAAAAAAACCGTACTCGCCTTTAGCCGTGTCTCCCCTGAAATGGCCGAACGCCTGTCGCAAGACTTCAATGTGATCGTGCCCGACCCGAAACTGGGCGATCTCAATGCCCAGTTCAACGAAGCATTGCCAGCGTCCCACGGCATGATCGGCGCAGGCCGCAAGCTGGGGCGCGAGCAGCTTGAAGGGGCGACGAAGCTGGAAGTGGTATCGAGTATTTCGGTGGGCTACGACAACTACGATGTCGGCTACCTGAGCGAGCGCGGCATCCTGCTCACCAATACCCCGGACGTGCTGACCGAAAGCACGGCGGACCTGGGCTTTTCGCTGATCATGAGCAGCGCCCGCCGCGTCGCGGAGCTGGATGCCTGGACCAAGGCAGGCAACTGGAAGCGCAGCATCGAAGCCCCTCACTTCGGCACCGATGTGCATGGCAAGACGCTGGGTATCGTCGGCATGGGCAATATCGGCGCAGCCATTGCCCGTCGTGGTCGCCTGGGTTTCAACATGCCGATCCTGTACAGCGGCAACAGCCGCAAGAGCCAGGTCGAGCAGGAATTGGGCGCGCAATTTCGCACGCTGGATCAATTGCTGGCCGAGTCGGATTTCGTCTGCCTGGTGGTGCCGTTGAGCGAGAAGACCCGTCACCTGATCGGCCGTCGCGAACTGTCGCTGATGAAGCCAGGTGCAATCCTCATCAACATCGCACGCGGTCCTATCGTTGATGAGCCGGCGCTGATCGAAGCCTTGCAGAACGGCACGATTCGCGGTGCCGGTCTGGATGTGTACGAGAAAGAACCGCTGAGCGAATCGC
Organism: Pseudomonas cichorii; assembly: GCF_018343775.1. NCBI lineage: Bacteria > Pseudomonadati > Pseudomonadota > Gammaproteobacteria > Pseudomonadales > Pseudomonadaceae > Pseudomonas > Pseudomonas cichorii. Next base: position 1,073,810 of record NZ_CP074349.1, on the reverse strand, counting down.
TGCTGTTCAGCCTGAGCAATGCCGTGACCCTGCCGCACATCGGCTCGGCGACCCACGAAACCCGTCAGGCCATGGCAGATCGTGCTTACAACAACCTGCGCAGCGCGCTGCTGGGTGAGCGTCCGCAGGATCTGGTCAATCCGCAGGTCTGGAAGGGTTAATACCCTTTTCGCGACTGAATTCGCTCCTACCGTAGGAGCGAATTCAGTCGCGAAGCGGGGCGTTCGGGTATACCAATGAATCTTTTTGCGAAATCTCTTTCGGCTTCCTGAACACCAGCACATTCCCCAGCATCACCAATGCCAGCCCGAACAATGCGGGCAAGGTCCATTGGTAGCCTTCGACCCACGCCGAAATATTCAACGCCACCACCGGAAACAGCACGGTGCAATACGCCGCACGCTCTGGCCCCATGCGCCCGACCAGCGTCAGGTAGGCCGTGAAACCGATGACCGAGCCGGGTATGACCAGATACAGCAGCGAGCCGATGTAGCGCGCGTTCCATTCAAAGGCAAGCGGCGCACCGATGAACAGGCAATACACGCCCAGTATTGTCGCCCCGTAGAGCATCCCCCAGGCATTGGTGGTCAAGGGTCGCAACCCGGCTTTCTGTTGCAGGCTCGACAGCATGTTGCCCGCCGAAAAGCACAGGGTTCCCAGCAGCGCCAGACCAAGACCGATGAAGGTTTCGCGACTGGCATCGTGGTTCGACAGCTCAGGCCAGAACAGGCACGCAAGCCCCGTCAAACCCATTGCACCGCCAGCCAGTACGTTACGCGCCACTTTCTGCTTGAAGAATATCCGAGCATTGAGCGCATTCCATAAGGTCGCGGTCGAGAACACCACGGCGATCAGGCCGCTGGGGATCCATTGGCTGGCCGTGTAGAAACACATGAAGTTGATGCAAAACAGGCACAAGCCTTGCACCAGACAGATCAACTGTCCGCGACGGTTGACCGGTTGCAGCTTCCCGCTGAGCAGGAGCAGCACGAACAGGATCAAGGCCGCCAGTGCGAAGCGATAGAGAATCGACACCGGGATCGCGACATCGCCCAGTTGCAGTTTCAGGGCAATCCAGGTCGTTCCCCAGATCAGGACAGTCAGCAGATACAGCGAGATGTTCATGACGCAGCTCCTCAATGAGCCTTGAGTCTGCTGCCACGCCCTGAGCCTCGCTTGCACAATCTTGCGCATTTGATCGTCAAGGTGATGGCAGCTTTATCGCACACGCGTAGGATGCAAGGCTTGGAGGAGTCGCCATGCCACCCATTGAATCCATACATGTCTTTCAGGCCTTGAACAGCTCGCCCCATGCCCGGCTGGAGCAGAGTGCCGTGCTGGGCGATGGATTGACGGCTGCACTGTGGCAAAACCGGCACGACTCACAGGAATATCACGCACCCACCCACCACACGCTGTCGTGTTACATCGCTGACGGCACAGGCACCTTCCGTCGTGACAAACCCGATCAGAAAGGTTCACCCGGCAAACTCTGCACACTGCCAGCCGGACATGAGTCGGCCTGGGTCATCAATGGCGAGATTCGCCTGGCGCATTTGTATGTCAGCCCGGAGCAGTTCGCGCTGGGTTGCATCACCCTCCTTGATCGCGAGCCTCGGGAGATGCAGCTACAAGAGAAAACTTTTGTCGAGGATGCCGAGCAGGCCGGGCGCTTTCAAAAACTGATCAGGATGAACTGGGCCGAGCCTGCCGAGCGTTTGCTCACCAGCAGCCTGGCCCATGAAATGCTCAGCCATGCACTGCTCGGTCAGGTGGGGCTGCGTGAGGGTTTGCGTCTCAAAGGCGGGCTGGCCCCGCATCTGCGTCGTCAACTGGTGGACTTCATCGAGATGCATCTGGCCGACCCGCTGAGCCTCGGGCAACTGGCCGGGCTCTGTGCGCTGTCCGAATACCATTTCGCCCGCATGTTCCGGGAGAGCTTTGGCCTGCCGCCGCATCAATACCTGCTGGCCCGCCGCTTGTCCCATGCCCGTCACCTCCTGCGCCATACCGCACAGCCACTGAGCGACATTGCCCTGGCCTGCGGCTTTGCCAGTGCCAGCCATTTCAGCAACCGGTTTCGCCAGGCCATCGGGGCAACACCCGGAGAATATCGACAAGCCCTCACCGCGTAGGAGCGAATTCATTCGCGAAAAACCATTTTCGCGAATGAATTCGCTCCTAGGGAAGGTGTTAAAACTCCAGCGTCGTAGATATCTGCACCTGCCGCGAATCCCCCATAGAGACGAAATAGCGGTTCACGCTTGAAGTGTAGTAAGTACGATCGAACAGGTTTTTGACATTAAGCTGGAACCTGACTTTCTGCCCGTCCAACCGGGTGTCGTAAGTCGCGAAGGCATCGGCGACGGTGTAGGCCGGCAGGTTGAAATCGTTGAGCGGGTTGCCCGCCCTTTCCCCCACATAATGCGCACCGGCCCCCAGCCGCAAGCGGTCGCCGCCCAGTACGCTGCCCACGTCATAAACCGCCGACAACGAGCCGCTGTGGCGGGCGACATTCTGCAAGTGTTTACCCTTGAGCAACGGGTCTTCCTGCACGCGGGCATCGGTAAAGGCATACCCGCCGATCAGGCTCCAGCGTTCGCTCAACTGACCGCTCAGGTCCAGCTCCAGCCCACGCGAACGAACTTCCCCCGCCGAGCTGTACACGGTGCTGGCAGTGACCGCATCGTAGTTGGCCACCAGCACATTGCGCTTCTGGATGTCGTAGAGCGCCACGGTTGCGCTGAAGGCGCCCGGCACATCCCATTTGGCACCCAGCTCCCAGGCTTTGGCCTGCTCGGGCAAGGTCCCGGAATCCAGCACGTAGCCACCGGTCAGCGGCGCGATGCTGGAGTTGGGTTTGAAGGATTCGCTGTAGCTGCCATAAAACGACAACTGATCGGTGTAGCGATAGACCAGGCCGGCGCGAGGTATCCACTGACTGCCGTTGGTGTCGGTGTTGACGCTGAAAGGCCGGCCCCTGCCCGCCACCTGATCAAAGGTCATGAAGCGTGCGCCAGCCACCAGAATCCACTGTTCGTTCAGGTGAACCGAGTCCTGCAGAAACAGCGAGTTGCTGCGCAGAATATCGCTCTGGGCACTGTCCGGCTCACTGACCGCAGTGCCTTCAACTTCCTGCCCGTAAACCGGGTTGAGGTAACTGAAAGTGGTCAGGCTGCGCTGACGGATCAGATCCGAGCGATAGACCTTGCGGTACTCGTCATCCAGGCCCATGAGCAGTTCATGGCGCAGGCCCGCCCACTGCACATCGCCCGCGAGGGTCAGGACGGTGTAGCGGTCGGTGGCCAGCGCGCCGGAGGTGCCGTCCATGGAGCGAGTCAGGGTGCCATTGGCTGCATTGACTGCCGTGACCCGCACCTGGCTGGCATCGTAGGTTTCGCGGTTGTAGCTGTAGCCGAGGTGTCCTTTCCAGCGCTCGTTGAAATCATGATCGGCCTCGAAGCGATAAAGGTCCGAGCGCCCTTCCATGTTGTTGAACGGCTCGTCCAGGCGACGTGTGGCCGGAATGTCCAGAGGATGATTGGTCACCGGGTCGATGGCAGTACCGCGATCGAATGGATAGAGAAATTCCCGATGTTCATAAGCCGCCACCCATTGAGTGTCTTCGCCGTACCAGGCCAGTGACGGCGCGACCAGCGACTCGCGATGGGTGCCGAAATTGCGCCAGTAATCCTCGTCCTGATGATCGACAATCATCCGCCAGGCCAGCGCCGAATCACCCACGGGGCCGGTACTGTCCAGCGTCACGCCACTGCCGTTTTTGCCCGAGCCATAGCTGGAGCCACGAGCTGTCAGGCTATTGGCGGCCTGTAATTGCGGCTGTTTGCTGACCACGTTGATGACGCCGCCGGGGTCCTGGATTCCGTAGAGCAGGCTCGCCGGGCCCTTGAGGATTTCTACACGTTCAGCGGTAGCGTTCAGGTTACGGCCCTGCACCACCGGCATGCTGTTGCGCATGATCGAACCGTCGCGGTTGTCGCCAAAACCGCGCTTCATCAGTGTGTCCTGAGTGCTGCCCAGTGTGTTGCCCTGGGTAACGCCGCTGATGGCGCTCAAGGCATCATCAAGGTTGCGCGGCGCCTGATCGCGCAGCACCTGTTGCGGGACGATGTCGATGCTCTGGGGTGTCTCCAGTAAAGGGGCCGACGAGCGCAGCACCGAGCTACTGGAGGGCGGCTGATAAAGACCGCGCTCCGCCAGCCGGGAATCGATGTGGGTGGCCGCCAGGCTGAGGGTGCCCGCTTCGGGCTTCAGGGTTTCCAGGGTAAACGCCTGCTCGCTGGCCCGGCGCCAGGCCAGGCCGGAATCGCGCAGCAAAGTGCCCAATGCCTGTTCGGCACTGAAGCGTCCGCGAAGTGTTGGGGCGTCGATGCGGTAAGGCGCATCCTGGGTGTAGATCACGCTCAGGCCGGTGACGCGACTGAACTCGCTCAAGGCCTGCGGCAAGGGCTTGGCCGGGATAGAGAAATCGAAAGTCTGTTGCGCGGCACAGACTGCGCTTTGAACACAGACGCCCACCACCACGAACAGCGTTCTACTCAGCCAGCCGCTCATTGCCGTGCGCCTCGCCGCCATGAAATTCGCTCCATGGAGGATCGCCTGTCTGCCATCGACTCAGCGCAGAACAATGACCCGGTCCAGCATGCTGTAAGTCTCGAACCCCACCACCGACTGCAAAGCGTTCAGGACAGCCTGCGGGTCCTTGCTGGGGAAGCTGCCGCTGATGCGCTTGGCGGCCAGTTGATCGTTGAGCAGCACAATGCGGCCGGGGTAATAACGACTCAGGTCGTCGATGACCTCGGCCAGAGGTGTCCGGTAGTAATTCAGCCAGCCTTGTCGCCACGCCAGCAGGCTTTCACTGTCGATGCCTTTGGGGGCCGAGGTGGTCGTCTGGTCGTAGGCCACTTGCTGACCCGCTTCCAGAATCCGCTGCTCAAGCCCACCTGCCGCCTTGACTCCGACACGCCCGGACAACACCGTCACCTGCGCGCCTTCCGGTTCCAGCCGGACTTCAAACTGGGTGCCCAGCACGCGGGTTTCGCCGGTATGGGCATCAACCACGAACGGCTCGCCGGTGTGAGTCACCTTGAAAAAAGCAGCGCCGCGTCGTAGCTGCACATGACGTTCGCCACGGCTGAAATTTACGGCAATGGCACTGTCGGCATCCAGCGTGACCTGGGAATTATCGGCCAGCGTCACGGTGCGGACCTGGCCGGGAGCCGACACGTAATCCGCGCCGAAATCATCGGCCCAGCGCTGCGGCTGCCAGCCTGCGCCCATGGCAATCATCAACGTCAGGCAAGCGGCCATCGCCAGCCCCACCGACCAGCGTTGCAGGTTACGACGCGGCGGCGGTGCATCCATCGCCCGCAACAAGGCGTACAGCGCAACGGCGTCTTCACTGGCAAGCCGGGCCGCCGGCGCTTCGCTCAACTCCCACAACACCTGGGCCTTGCCATAGGCTTGCACATGGGCCGGGTCGGCTTGCAGCCATTGGCTGAACGCCAGTTGGTCGGCGTAATCGGGCTGATCGTGCAACACACTTAACCAGGCCAGTGCGGCTTCTTCCGGGGTCGTGGCATTCTGCACGGCGGGCGGCGCTTTCATCGACGAGCGTCTCCAGGCTTCGTTCGGGCGGTGCCTGCCGAGTCCTGTTCCAGGCTCGCCTTGCAGGCTTGCAAAGCGCGCATCATATGTTTTTCCACAGCGCTTTGGGAAAGCTCCATGGCTTTGGCAATCTCTGCGTACTTGCGACCGTGAATGCGGTTGAGAAGGAAAATCTGTCGAGTCCGCTCGGGCAAGCCGCGCAAGGCAGCCTCGACGTGGCGCAAATCGTTGTTCGCCTCCAGCGCGGCGCGAGGGTCGTTGCTGCTTTCGTCCGGCCCGGTTTCAAGGCTTTCGCTGATGCGGCTACGCACGCCTTCGCTGCGCAGATGGTCGATGGCGATATTGCCTGCACAGCGCAGCAGATAAGTGCTCAGCTCTTCGACCTGCACCAGAGGACGACGCCAGAAACGCACGAACAGGTCTTGCACCAGATCCGCAGCTGTTGCCCGGCAGCCCACGCGACGGCTGACCAGCGCCTCCATCTGGGGACGCTGGGACAAAAACACCTGCAGAAAATGCGCACGCCCACCCTTCGCCGCCAAGGGCTCGGCGTCAGGGCCTGTATCGGGCAGGTCGGGTTCAGGGGGCATCATCACGATCACTTAAACGGGCAACAGATCAAAAGCAGCAAAAGGGCAAAGCACCAGCCCGAAACCGGCCAGCTTCACGACCCAGCGAGGCTTGAAAGGCATCAGAAAAACCAGCAGCACCGCGCTGCCCATCAATACTGCAAACCACTGCGCCAAGCCTACACCCCAACCGGCATCATTGACTGCAACGGCTGAAGAAACCGCCAGAAACAACCAGCCAGCAAGCTTGAGCAACCGACTGCGCCGAGGGGTCAGAGGACCGCTCAGCAACTCGCCGTAATGCCGGGACATGGACAGGCACAAGGCCGTGAAACCGATGTAGCAGAACACCGCCGCCAGCAACATCAACTGGCCTCCTGATGGCTGACCGCAATGGCCGAAGCGCCAGCGCTCTTGCGCACCGGCTTATCGGCACGCTCAGCCCTGAACTTCAGCGCGGCCCAGCCGAGAAACAGGCCGGTACCCAGCGCCGTCAGGTCAAAGGCCGGCAGCACCCAGCTTCCCTGTTGCAACGCGGCCATCAGGTAATGGCCGTCGGTCAGCAGATCGAGCACCGGCAAGCCGATGAACATCAGTGCACCCAGCCCCAGTTGCTCGCGCCAGGCGCTCTGGCCGTTGCGCAGCACGGCATGCAGCATCGACAGGCCCCAGACGATAAAGAACACATTCACTTCCCATCCTGCACGCCCGGCCAACCCGACCGGCAGAACGCGATTGGCCCAGAAGAACGCCGCCACCGCGAGCATCAGGCCCGACATGCTGGCGATGTTCAGCACCTCGACCAGACGCAACTCGAAAGGCAGCACGCCGGCCTTGGCATGTTTGAGGCGGCGCTTGCCCAGCCACATGACCAGCCCGGTGCCGATCATCGCGGTCCCGGCCACGCCGAAAATGAAGTACAGCCAGCGCAGGGTCGGCCCGGCAAAGTGACCGACGTGCAGGCCATACATGCCGCTGGAAATCAGCATCGGCACGGGCCGTGACGGGGTTTCGTTCTGCAGGGCACCGCTCACGCCATTGAAGGTCAGCGCGCCACCGCGATCCGGCGTGATGCTGCCTTTGTCGTCACGGGTTAGCAGCACCGAAGCATTGCTGTCGCCAGGATTGTTGACCACCACGCGCCCCACCTGATCGCCATTCCAGCGCTCGCTGGCCGAGGCCAGAAGCGGAGCAAGGGGCAGCAACTCGGCAGGTTTGCCGTCAGGCCCTGGCATGTTCGAACCGGGGAATACTTCGTTGTAGAAAGCCTGCACAGTGCCGTAGCTGGTCAGGATGCTGGCGGGCATCACCATCGACATGAAGATCACCAGACTGCTGTAGGTAATCATCAGATGAAACGGCAGCACCAGCACGCCCAGAGCGTTATGGCCATCCAGCCAGGAACGCTGGCCCTTGCGTGGCCGGAAGGTGAAGAACTCCTTGAAGATCTTCTTGTGCACGATGATGCCGGTCACCAGCGTCACGAACATCACCATCGCCGCAATGGTCGCCAGCCAGCGGCCCCAGGGGTGCGGCATCTGCAACTGGTAATGGAAGCGATAGAAGAAGTCGCCGCCCCGTGTTTCCCGCGCCTGCACCGGAGCGCCGGTCTGAGTGTCCAGAACCTTGCGGACAAAGTTGTTGCGCTGACCGGGCTTGCCTTCCGGCAGCCAGCCCACCATCAGACCCGGCGAGCGCTCGTCCGGCATATTGATGAACCAGCGCGTGGCGCCCGCCGCGTGTTGTTGCAGGTAGCTTTGCGCCAGCCGGATATTGGCCTCGGCATTCACAGGACGGGCAGCAATCTCGGGCTGCATCCATTGGGTGATCTCATCCTTGAAGTAGGAAAGCGTCCCGGTCAGGAAAATCGCGAACAGCAGCCAGCCGAACACCAGCCCGACCCAGGTGTGCAGCCAGGCCATGGCCTGACGAAAACCCTCCTTCATGACAACCACCGGCCACAGGCATAGGCGACGCCCAGAATTGCGCAGGGCAATAACACGCCCACCCACGCCTGCATGGCCGTGCGGCAGGCAAAGCACCAGAGCACGGCCACCAGATACACCAGAAACGAAAGCATCATGCCCGTGATAACGGCTTCGGCCCGAGGGACCGGCAACCACTGGGCGACACAGATGCTGGTCACGGAAGCCAGCAGATAGCCTGCAAAGATCGCCGCCAGCGCGCGGGAAGCCACCGCCAGCCGGTAGGAAACCGAGACACCGGTATTTTTCGCAGGACGTTTATTGACCGCTGGGCTATTGAGGGCTGAACCGTGCATCCGAGAACCTTTACCCGATCTTGAAAGGCAATGAAAAAGCGTGAGCTGGCATGACAAGGACCCTGTCACCAGACCGCCGGGCAGAAAGTTCGCACCCAGGCACAAGAATAAAGCGCAATATTAATGATAAATATTCTCATATGCAAAAGAGTCTGACAGAATCGACGCCCTCAATGAGTCCCCGTGGATTTTTCTACGTGATGCACACCGCCCAGCCCGCTCTCAGTCATACCGTCGAAGGTCTGTACCAGGATCACCATTCCTGGCTAACGACCTGGCTGCGGCGCAGGCTCGGCTGCCCGCACAGTGCGGCGGATCTGGCTCAGGACACCTTCGTCAAAGTGATACTGGCCCGCGATACGACCCAGATCATCGAGCCTCGGGCCTTTCTGACCACCATCGCCAAGCGGGTGCTGTGCAATCACTACAGACGCCAGGATCTGGAGCGCGCCTATTACCAGGCCCTGGCCGAGCTGCCGGAATGCGTGGCACCTTCCGAGGAAGACCGGGCGATCATCCTGCAAACTCTGGTGGAACTGGACCAGTTGCTGGACGGCCTGCCGAGTGCGGTCAAACGTGCCTTCCTGCTTTCTCAGGTCGATGGCCTGAGCCATGGCGAAATCGCCTCGCAACTGGGCATCTCCATCGCGACGGTCAAGCGTCATCTGAACAAGGCCGCGCTGCGCTGCTACTTCGCCCTATGAACCTGAATACCGAATCCCTGAACAAGTCAGACATTTCCCCAGCCGTGGCCAGGCAGGCAGTGAGCTGGATGATCGAAATGCAGGAAGGCGGCCTGGATTCCCGTCGCCAGCATGCCTGGCAGCAGTGGCTCAATGGCAATAGCGAACACCAGCGTGCCTGGGCGCACATCCAGCGGGTCAACCAACGCTTGAGCGGGTTGTCCTCGCCCCTGGCCCATGCGGCGCTCAATGCACCGTCCTCCGCCGGTCGCCGTCAGGCACTCAAGCTCTTGCTTCTGTTGGGCGCTGGTTCGGCGGCAGGCTGGGGATTGCGTGATCAGATCGCCTTGCAACCCTTGCTGGCCGACCTGCGCAGCGGCGTGGGCGAACAACGCAAGGAAACACTGAGCGACGGCACACAGGTGCAACTCAATACCGCCAGCGCCCTGGATGTGCGCTTCGATGCCGGGCAGCGGTTTATCAAGTTGCTGCAAGGCGAAATCCTGATGACGGCAGTTGCCGACTCACGCCCACTGAACCTGCTGACCGCCCAAGGCACCGTACACGCCTCGACCGCGGCCAGTCGTTTCAACCTGCGGCAACTGGACGGCCGCACGCAACTGGCCGTGCTGGACGGCTCACTCGAAATCAGCCCCGACGCCCATGTCGGTCCGCCATTGCGGTTACAGGCCAGACAGCAAGTGACCTTCAGCCGCGACGCCTGGGACTCGGTACGCCCGACAGACGCCAGCACCGGAGCCTGGGCCGAAGGCATGCTGGTCGCCTCGCACATGAAGCTGACGGATTTCCTGGCCGAACTGGGCCGCTACCGTCGCGGGCGACTCAACTGCGATGCCAAGGTCGCCAACCTGCTGATTTCCGGCAGTTACCCGCTGGCGGACAGCGAACGCATCCTCGACATGCTGGAAGTCACCCTGCCCGTCCGGGTGCAGCGCTTTACCCGGTATTGGGTGAGTGTTCAGGCTCGGGTGTGAACAACACTTGTGGGAGGCAGCTTGCTGGCGAAAAAGGCTCGAAGCCGACAGATATTCTGCGTCTGTACGTGAAGTCGCCAGCAAGCTGCCTCCCACAAAGTGAGTTATCACAAAACTTTTTTCAAATCCGGTGAGCCGTTTTCAAGCGCTCGCGTGACAGACAGGGAAAGCACCTCTTAATCCTCCAGATCAAAGGACTCCTGCATGTCGACCCGATCGCCCCAATTGTCACCTCTGGTTCGCACCCTGCGGCATATCATTTTCGGCGCGAGCCTGTCGTTGGGCGGTCTTTCGCTGGCGCATGCTGCCGATGCCAAGGCCTATCACATTGCCCCAAGCGAACTCGAAACCGCGCTGAACCAGTTTGGCCGGGAAGCCGGCGTGATGATTTCCTATGGATCGCAAGTCACCAGCGGCCTGAAAAGCCGTGGGCTGGAAGGTCAGTACACGCCCGAGCAAGGCCTGACTGCCTTGCTGGAAGGCACAGGTCTGCAAGCTGTGGCCGACGGCAATCAAGGCTTCTCCCTGCAACCGGTGAGCACGGCAGGTAGCGGTCCCGTGGAGCTGGGCGCATCGACCATTGTCGGTGACTGGCTGGGTGAAGCTCAGCAGACCAACGTCTTCGAACACCCCGGTGCCCGTGACGTGATTCGTCGTGAAGAGTTCGAGCGTAACGGCTCCACCAATGCCCGCGAAGTGCTCAACCGTATCCCGGGCGTCAACGCACCGGAAAACAACGGCACCGGCAGCCACGACATGGCGCTGAACTTCGGCATTCGCGGCCTCAACCCGCGCCTGGCTTCGCGCTCCACGGTCCTGATGGATGGCATTCCGGTGCCATTCGCACCTTATGGCCAGCCTCAGTTGTCTCTTGCGCCGATCAGCCTGGGCAACATGGACGCCGTGGACGTCGTGCGTGGCGGCGGTGCCGTGCGTTACGGCCCGCAGAACGTCGGCGGTATCGTCAACTTCGTGACCCGCGCCATCCCGGACGAGCCCACCATGAAGGGCTCCGTGCAGACCGAGATCAGCCCGTCTTCCACCCAAGATGGCTTCAAGAAAACCGGCAACCTGTTGCTGGGCGGCACGGCGGAAAATGGCCTGGGCGGCGCGATTCTGTATTCCGGCGTGCGCGGCAGCGACTGGCGCGAACACAGCGATACCCAGATCGACGACCTGATTCTCAAGGGCAAATACCAGATCGACGACGCCAACAGCCTCAACGCCATGGCGCAGTATTACGAAGGCGAAGCCGAGATGCCCGGCGGCCTGAGTGTCGCGGATTACGATGCCGACCCGTATCAATCGACGCGCCTGAAAGACAAGTTCTGGGGCCGTCGCACGCTGGCCAACTTCGGCTATCGCTACGAGCAGGACGCCCGGGTTTTCACCGCCAATACCTTCTTCACCAAGACCCTGCGCAGTGGTTATCTGGAACAGGGCAACATCGTCACCCTGTCACCGCGCGAATACTGGGTACGCGGTTTTGAAACCCGCTTCTCCCAAGGTTTCGCACTGGGCGAAAGCTGGCATGAAGTGGGCATCGGCTATCGCTACATCAACGAATCCGGCCACGAAGTGCGCTACAACGAAACCACCGCTTCGCAAATCATGCCCAGCACGTCGAGCACGCAAGATCGCGATACCCGTGGCTACACCGATGCCAAAGCGTTCTACATCGATGACCGCATCGATATCGGCAAGTGGACCATCACGCCCGGCATTCGCTACGAGATGATCGACACGGCGCAGTCCAACAACCAGACCAACGTCAAATACCAGGGCGACTACAACACCGCGCTGCCAGCCTTGAACGTGCTCTACCACGTGACGGACACCTGGAACCTGTACGCCAACACCGAAGGTTCGTTCGGCAGCGTGCAATACAGCCAGATGCCCAACCGCGTCAACGGCGGCGAAGTCCAACCTGAAAAGGCGCGTACCTGGGAACTGGGCACCCGCTATGACGACGGCGTGCTGCGCGCAGAGATCGGTGCTTTCCTGATCAACTTCGATAACCAGTACGACACCAACCAGACCGACAACCGGATCATCGCTCGCGGCGAAACCCGTCATCAGGGGATCGAGAGCAGCATCAACTATGCCTTGAGCGACCTGAACCCGGCACTGGATGCCTACGAGGTTTACGCCAGCTATGCGTTTGTGGATGCAACCATCCGCGAAGATGGCCCGAACAAAGGCAATCGTGTGCCCTTCTCGTCCAGACACAAAGGCACTCTGGGCGTGCGATACACCGAAGGCCCATGGAAGCTGAACCTGGACAGCTCGTTCCAGAGCGACCAGTTCGCCGACAATGCCAACACCGTGGCCGAAAGCGCCAGCGGCAACAACGGCAAAATCCCCGGCTACATGCTGTTCAGCACCCGCGCTGCCTATGATTTCGGCCCGCAATTGTCAGACCTGAACGTGGCGGTAGGCGTGAAGAACATCTTCAACCGCGAATACTTCACCCGCTCGTTCGATGACAACAACCGCGGCAAGTACGTGGGTGAACCGCGCACCGTGTATCTGCAGACGTCCGTCGCATTCTAAAGGCTGAACGCATTCGCGAATGAAGTCGCTCCCGGGACCCCACCTCGGAGCGACTTCAGTCGCGAAAAGGTCAGAAGCATTCATGCTTCCCTCGCGAATGTTCACCGTCATACAAGAGGCCGATGCTGGATGAGAATCCATTGCATTCAAACAATATTTTTGCTGCGAAATATTTCTTCCATTTAGGGGTTGAATTGTTGGCTCATTGGCGCCAACACTGTGCTTGAGCGCAAACGAAATCGAGCTCCGCAAGAAATCGATCAATGAGCCTCACACGAGCAAGCCCTAATAAGGATTAACTATGCAAATCCAGGTCAATAGCGATAATCACATCGAAAGCAGTATCCGACTGGAGGAGTGGGTTCGTACCACCATTGAAAGCACGCTCGAACGCTACGACGAATATGTAACCCGCGTCGAAGTTCACCTCAGTGATGAAAACGGCGAAAAGCCGGGTCCACATGACATCCGCTGCCAGATAGAGGCACGTCCAAAAGGCCACCAACCGATTTCCGTCACTCAAAAGGCCGATACCGTCGACCAGGCCGTTGATGGCGCAGCCGCAAAACTCGATCACGCCCTTGAGCACCTGTTGGGCAAACTGCGCAGCAAACGTGGCGGCGCACCACTGCCCCAAGATCAGGATGAAGATTCGGTCAGTCCGGACGCCCTGCTGGAGGAAGAATTTCTTGAGAAAGAACTGGAAAAGGAAGTCGCTCGACTGGGCTGATTTCCACTCTCTGACACATTGATCGCGTAACCGAGGGCGGCCCTGAAAAGAGCCGCCCTTCCTGTTTTCAGGGCAGCGGTTTGACCACGATCAGCAGGTCAGTAAAGCGCTCGACGCGGATAGGCAGGTTATCGCTCAAGGCTGCAAGCGCAGCGTCGGTGTCATCAAGGCGGAACAGCCCCGAAACCCGTATCCCTTCCAGAGCCCTGGAATCGAAACGCAACAAGCCATGTCGATAATCGGCCAGTGTTTGCAGCACTTCGCCGAGAGGCCGGTCATCGACCTTGAGCACGCCACGGGTCCATGCCGATGGGTCGCCGTTGCCTATCGGCTTCGGCATCTGAACCAGACCGTCCTTGAGCAAGGCCTGCTGGCCGGTTGCAACTTTCACAACATCCGCGCTATCGGCCTTGGCCGCAATGGCAGATTCCAGCACACTGACCGTTGTCCCTTGCGGGCCACGGCGCACCACAAAGCGCGTCCCCAATGCCGTGATGGTGCCCTGATCGGTGCGCACCACAAATGGGCGCTGTGCATCCTTTGCAACCTGAACCCACAATTCGCCGCGCAACAATTCCACCTCGCGTTGCCGTCCGTCGAATTTTATATCCAGCGCCGAATTGCTGTTGAGCTGAACTTCGCTGCCATCGGAAAGCAGAAATTCGCGGCGCTCACCGATGGCCGTGTGCTGATCGGCCATCCAGATCGGCAGGTGCTCGACACTCATCCAGCCGCCGATCAAAACGCCCAACAGCGAGAGAACCTGTAACCCTCGATAAGAGGTTTTTACCCCCGAATGCGGGAATGTCTGACGCAATGCCACCCGAGCCGGCTTGCCCGGTAATTCATCAAAACTGCCCCACAAGGACTCCATGCGTGACAGCGCCAGAGCGTGTCGCGGGTCCGCCTCGCGCCACCTGTCAAAGGCCTCACGATCAGCCGCGCTCACCGCATCGTCATTCATCAATGCAAGCCAGGAGGCCGCTTCGCTGATCATCCGCTCGCCGGGTTCGTGCACATCGCTCACGAGAGATGGCCCGAACCGTGCAGTGTCTTGTAGCAATGCACCATCACGCTGGCCATGTATTGTTTGACCATGCTGGAGGACACATCCAATTGAATGGCTATTTCGCTGTAAGTCATCCCCTCAAGGCGGTGCAGCAAAAATGCCTGACGCGGCCTGGGAGGCAAGCCGTCAAGCATCTGCGCGATTCGCTCCAGCATCTGCAGCGCGACATGAATGGCTTCGGGATTCGGCGTACAAGCCTCGTCGGCATGCAGCGTCAGCGCATCCAGGTAGGCGCGCTCGATCTTGCGACGCCGGGTGCCATCGATCAGCAAGCGCGTCGCAGTGGTGGCAAGAAACGCCCGAGGCTCCTTGAGATTGAGCGGTTCGGCCAGCATCAGGATACGCACGAAAGCGTCCTGGGCCAGATCCGCAGCACGTTGCGAGCACCCAATCTTTTTTCGCAGCCAGTTTTGCAGCCACAGATGGTGGTCACTGTAGAGCTCGGTCATTTGCTGCCGACGATCAGGCACAAGGTCGTCATCAGCTGCGGAAAAGTCGCGCATGCGTCAATGCTTCTCAAACACGAAAAATTATCATTAACGCGAAAGATGACAGCAAAACCTGCTATCAGCAAGCACCAGAGAAACTTGCCGATGGTCAGCCACTGAGAACTAAAGGGACTAATACCCGGTCAATTTATGCAGTTCACATAGACAGGTAGACGATATGGATAATCCTTTTCAGATGATCACCGATACCTTTCATCCCGATTACCGGGTGAATCTGAGCATCCAGGGACTGGATGGCAGCATCATGCTGACACTGTCGAACGAAAAGGGCGTAGTCGCCAAGCGCCTGATCAGCGCCGCCCAACGCAACGACCCCGAACGCCTGCGCCGCCTCATCGAAAGCGTGCAATTCGGCATCGCCATCGAGCGAGGCGACAGCGCCCTGAAAATCCTCACCGCCATGACCGATGGCGTCACCCTCAGCCAGTTGCCGATTCTTACGGGCGGTCACTGGCGACCAGATCGCCATGAGCAGACGGCGGGCATTTAAGGTCCTCTGTGTTACTTACGCTAACGAAAATGCCCTGATTGCAGGGCATTTCTTACGGACCTATCCCTTTCATCCGCGTGAAGTTTCCTAGAAAATCCTATCCCCTTGCGTGGGCGTTTTTGGCTCTCTAGGCTGTGCCGGTCACTGCTCATCAGTGATCGGGTTTAGCAGCCTGAGAGCTTAGTCACGCAAGAGCCTCGTCTATGGCGGCTTTGCGTGGGGCACCTTCGGGTGCGCCGGTTTTGGCTAAGTCCCGGTCTGCTAACCCGCGTCAAAGTCGCCACCCTCAATCGTTTAGCAGCGATTTGCAGGTGGCCTTACGAGGACTTAGCCATGAAAAAAGTAACGCCCGACCCACCGCCGTCTTCTCTCGAAGAATCCCTGCTATACGTCTCCGACCTGCTGCGCTGCGCAGCCGCCACCGCCTACGAATCCGGCGACAGCCTCAATGGCCCGAAACGTGATCTGGCTTTTTCTGTTGTGCATCTGATTGGCATGGCCAGGAGTGAGCTGGATCGGTCGTTGGAGCGGGTGGAGGTGCGTTGACGCTGTAGTTACAGCGTAGGGCCGGATTGGGTGATGCTCTGCATTATCCGGTCCGACGACATAATGTTGTGGATATACGGGCTTCTATCCAGTCTCACGGAACAATCAATTTTTCTTTTCTCTTGCGGTGTGACTACAATTGCTTGATCGGCTGTTGGCGAGAGCATTTGGCTGATACTTTGGTAGTTGTGATCGGCAGAAATCGGCCCATAGCGGTCTGCCAGGGGCCAGAGTGCATTTCCCCCGTTTTGAAACCCGCGTCGCTACGTAAAACCCGCCAGGAAGACCAAGCCCGTTGCAAGAACACAGAACACTCTACTCATCGACCGTCCTCCCCGTTGCATTGACCACATTTTAAGCCGTGGCCTCGGCCGACTTCCCGGCAAGGGTGTCCAGATAAAGCGACAAGACGAACCCTGGTGACGTTCCTAGGGCTACGTCGACTGGAGCGCCAGAGTCATCCGGAATCAACTTCCCGCTGGTATCCTGTTCTTCGTTCAGATCTTGCTCGACCAACAGGCCATAGCGGGTAAATTGGAGAAACCGAGGGTCGGTTATCGCAATGGCCGCCAAGGGGTCCCAAAAATACAGATAGGTGCCTATACCGGGGGCTATGGTCGAGCTTTGCAGCACGTTTGTGAGGAATTGAGCAACCGGGTCGTGAATGCTGGAAAGCCCTCGCAGGAAATCCCGATCAATGAGGATCTGGTTACAAGCGTTCAGCGCAACCAATTGCACTGGAATCCCGCCATTAAAGACATATTGGCTAGCAAGCGGATCCAGGAAGATGTTCCATTCGGCAACTTTATTGGTGTAGTAGGGCGTGTCGCCCAAGGCGTCGATAATATTACCGCCCGCGCCAGGCTGGACGTATTGCGGCAACAAATTACCCCCCATCATCACGATGCGATCTATTTTGCTACGCAACAAATCTTGTAATGCGTTATCGTTTTGAGCCTGCTGAAACATATGCCCCCAGGTCGTGCCGCCACCGATCATTAATACGGTAAATTTATGCTCGGCGTTTTTCAATGTATCCCTTAAGAACGCGACCGCATCGGTCCGTGTGGGATTCAGGTTTTTCCGCGGAAACGGAGCGTCGTAATGTTGATCCGATGCCTGGCGTGTTTCAAAAGGAAAGGTATTGCTGTACACCATGGGCCGCTGAAAACCAGTGACAACGGGGATGCGCTCTATCTCTGGGTCATCGAACAGCGTGAGGAAGTTACTGACGTTTTCAACACCGTGACTCAAGTGAACAGCGCCCACCCCTGTCACTGTGATGCCTTCGACCTTTACCGCATGATGCTTGAGCAAATACGAGATGGCCATGTAGTCGTCGAAATCGACATCGGTATCTATAAGCAGGTGCGTGAGGGGTTGTGCCGACATATTGCTAGCCTCCTGGCTAATGAAGAGTTTACGTCCGATATAAATTTCCGTCAGCGGTCGCCTCCCGCCGCAGGTACAAATGTAACAGTAACATCGCCCTGAATAAACGCCTGTTTAATATCGGCCAGTGAACGATTTACCGCAGCTCGGTCACCAGCAGCAACGACTGCGACACAGTAGCCCTGTGGTTTGAGCGTCCCGAAACGTTCCAAACGTCCATACAAGAAAACCGCAAAACCCGGGCCACAATGCTCCATGCTTTGCAAAAAAGACGAATGCCGCTTGGTTTGAAAACAGCCACCGCGAATTGCGGCGACATCAATAGTTTCGGGGAGCTACTTTTTCAACAAAATCGACCGATTCCTGCCTGTCGCGAAAGGCTCCAATCGGCCGATTCTGTTGAAAAAGTCGCTCCGCTCAAACTGCCCGTATATTGACCGGGGAAAATGCAACTTTTGCACGTTGCTACGTGAAATCTGAGCCCGGAAGCCTCAGCCAAAAGTAAGGATTTCAATCTCAGACGCGTACTTTTCTGCCGTGGAAACCAAGGTCGACTTTTTCAACAGAATCGGCCAGAAGCGGACATTGTTCAGAGGGCCTGTGCACCCAACTAAATTACTTGGCGTGTCTGGGAAAGTGGAAGCGACTCATTCAGTATTCAAAAACTATTTTCAGGGAACGAAGTGATATGCATATTGAGACCGTTTGGGTGCGTAATTTCCGTCGTCTGAAGGACACTCGCATCGATCTGGCGTCCGATATTTCAATATTCGTCGGGGCCAACAACAGCGGTAAAACATCTGCGGCGCACGCTTTGCAGCTTTTTACCTCAGCTTCGAAGGATCGATTTACCCTCCATGATTTCAGCTCAGAGTGCTGGGATGCCATCAACGCTTTCGGAGAAGGGGCGGACGGAGTCGAACTGCCAACCATCTCCCTCGACATCTGGTTTTGCGTCACGCCAGCCGATCTGCATCGAGTTGTAGATCTGCTACCTAGCCTAGATTGGCAAGGTAGCCGGGTTGGTATTCGAGTGGAGCTCGCAGCAGCAGATGCCGGCCTTCTGAGAAGCAGTTTCCAAGAAGCACGGGCCAGCGCACGGCATGCTCAGTTGCAGCCTGCAGGGGAAGGCGTGGCACAGGAAGACATGGAGCCAGCCATTGCGCAAGACGGGTACAACCCGCGACCGCGTGACCTTTGTGACTTCATTGCAGACACCGTAGGTGACAGACTACGGCGTGATTTCGAATTGCGGTACTACATACTCGATAGCGCCGGATTTGACACTGAGTTTAAACAGCTTGATGGTTACGTGCCTCTACGCTTGGTTCCTGATAAGGGTCGCAGTGGCAGGGATGTGCTGGGTAGCTTGGTAAAGGTCGACTGTTTACATGCCCAGCGTCACCTGTCCGACTCCAATGCTGGATCTCGATCCGAAGATCTCTCCCGCTGTTTGAGTCGTTTCTATGAACGGAACCTTGAGAAGCGCGGCGAGGATTATGACGCTCAGCGCGCACTATACCAGTCCGAGAGTCTGCTGAATGACCACCTGGAACGTGTCTTCGGTCCCACTTTGGAGCGTTTGGCCGATCTGGGCTATCCCGGGGTCAACAATCCTCGGCTGCTGATCAAGACTGCATTGAACCCTGCGACCATTCTGAGTAGCCATGAAGGGGCACGTGTGCACTACGCGCTCGGCGCTCTCGGAGCAGCAGAGGTCACGGCAACCTTGCCTGATAGGTACAACGGCCTAGGTTTCAAGAACCTGATTTATATGGTTGTTGAACTGCTCGATGTTCACGGTCGATGGTTGGACATTGAGGAAAACCGCCCACCGCTCCACCTGATATTCATAGAAGAGCCGGAGGCGCATCTTCATGCTCAGTTGCAGCAGGTTTTCATTCGGAAAGTGTTAGACATCCTCGCCGTGCCCGAGGAAGACAGCCCATATTGCACCAGCCAGCTTGTAGTCTCGACGCACTCGCCTCACGTCCTTTACGAGCGAGGCTTTAAACCTATTCGATATTTTCGGCGAGTAGCGGATGCCGGCATACAGCAATCTCAAGTGCTCAGCATGGCAGCTTTTTATGAGGCGGCCGTAGATCCTAACGACCCAAATGACCGCACTAGGGATTTTCTTGAGCGATATCTCAGGCTAACGCACTGCGACATGTTCTTCGCTGATGCGGCCATTTTGGTTGAAGGGAACGTCGAGCGGCTGCTGATGCCGCAAATGATTGCTAAAGCTGCACCTCGACTTCAGTCGAACTATTTGAGCGTTTTAGATGTGGGTGGCGCGTTCGGACATCGATTCAAAGGCCTCATTGATTTCTTGGGGCTCACTTCTCTGATCGTGACCGACATTGACAGTGTTTCTCCGCCTGCAGCGGGCGCTTTAGCCGCAAACGGCGAGTTGCCGGTTGATGAGGATCCAGCGGATGCAG
Organism: Pseudomonas cichorii; assembly: GCF_018343775.1. Classification (NCBI taxonomy): domain Bacteria; kingdom Pseudomonadati; phylum Pseudomonadota; class Gammaproteobacteria; order Pseudomonadales; family Pseudomonadaceae; genus Pseudomonas; species Pseudomonas cichorii. Next base: position 1,053,921 of record NZ_CP074349.1, on the reverse strand, counting down.
AGCCTGACGACAATGAGGACGCGGAGGAGGCTGAAGCGAGACGTAAAGGGCGCAAGGCGTGCATGGTTCATGAAGCCGGGGCTCTTACTTCAAACCAGACGTTGATCAAGTGGCTGCCTGGGCACACCACGATTGACGATCTGCTGGCTGCGACTGCCGAACAGCGCACTCAACTCCGAGACGAAGAAGGCGGCGCCCTTGTACGCGTTGCTTACCAGACACCAGTAGCGGTGGTGTGGGGCGGAGCGACTCAGGTGAGGACAGGCAGGACGTTGGAGGAAGCGTTTGCACTGCAAAATCTAACCTGGACGCAGCATCTGGACCGCAAGGATCTCGGCCTACGTATCAAGGGTTCCAACAATCTGGAAATCGCAGGTATTGCGGAGCGCCTTTACCGTAAGGTCAAAAGCTCAAGTTTTCGTAAAACTGATTTCGCTCTCGGGCTGCTGGCTCAAGAGCCGTCGGCATGGACGGTGCCAAATTACATTTCGGACGGTCTTCGTTGGTTGGAGGATCTGGTCGCCCCGCCACCGCCCGCAGTAGCTGAGGCGGAGGCGCCTCTCAACGGGGGTGAGGTATGACTGCGCGTATCGGTCAGCCGGATACTCAAGCAGATATCGAACTAAGGTTGTGCTTGGACCAGCGTCCTCAACGCAGCTTTGTCATGGTTGCTGGCGCGGGTTCTGGGAAGACGACGTCGCTGGTAAAGGCCCTTGCGCACCTCGGCCAGACGCGAAGACTAAAGCTCAACATGCGTGGTCAGAGAGTCGCTTGCATTACCTACACTGAAGTAGCGGTCAAGGAGATCTGGGGGGACGTAGGTAACGATCCGCTGTTCCATGTCTCGACGATTCATAGTTTTCTGTGGACGGCAATCAGGCCATTCCAAGTGAACTTGAAGGCTTGGGTCATCGCAAGGATCCACGAGAAAATCGCCGAGGCGCAGCAGCATCACGACAAGCCTAGGACTCGGGCAGCAACTCGTGAGCGGCTCGTGAAAGATATCGCGCGTTACCAGCGTCACCTTGAGGCCGTAAGGCATTTGACTCATTTTAACTACGGTGCCGGAAGCGATTTCGGGCGAGGTGTACTCGGGCACTTCGACGTTATTTCGGCGGCGGTCGAGCTAATCGAGCAGAGCCAGTTGCTTCGTGATGTCATCGCCAGCAGGTATCCAGTCCTTTTCATTGATGAAAGCCAAGACACGCGTCCGGAAGTAGTGGCTGCATTTAGAAGGATCGCCGAGACGACTCCTGTGGAGTTCTGCCTCGGATTTTTTGGCGATCCGATGCAAAAAATCTACCTTGAAGGTGCTGGAGTCATTGAGACGGCCGCAGGCTGGGAGCAAATCACCAAGCCAGAAAATTTCAGGTGTCCGCAGCGAGTGCTCCAGGTAGTGAATGCTATCCGGGAGCCCGATGACGGTTTGTCTCAAACACGAGGCCGGATGAACTGGGTCGACGGCAATCCTGAACCTGTTATGGGATCTGTTCGATTCTTCCTACTGAGAGCAGATGACCATCGCTCTATGAAGCTAGCTAAAGTTCGTGAATGGATGCGGCGTACGAACGATGACGATCATTGGGTGAGTGATGATCCTGCCGCTGACTTCAGGGTTTTGGTTGTCGTGCATCGGATGGCGGCAGCGAGGCTCGGCTTTCCGAATCTTTACGCTGCTTTGAATGACAACGATGCACCACCGTCCATCAAGGAGGGCCTTAAGGACGGCACCGCATGGCCGCTGCGGCCGTTTCTGAATTACTTGCTCCCCTTGGCAACGGCGGTTTCAGAAAACCGAAAGCTCGACGTCATGACTTTTCTGCGTTCGGAATGTCCGTTACTGCAGCCAACGGCTCTGGTCGGTAGCGATCCGGTAGCGGTGCTTCGGGCATTGCAAGCATCCACAACAGAGTTGGCCAGACTCATTTTTTCGAGCGATGCATTGCTGCAGGACGTGCTCGTTCACTCCCAGGCAGCAGGTCTGCTACAACTGGACGAAGCGTGGACAAAATACTTGGGCCCAGACCGCACAGCCGACGATGATGATCCTGAGATCCCCGCCGTGTCGGCTTTCCTACGTTGCGGTGTCGGTGAATTGGCTGGCTATCGTCACTACCTCGAAGATCTTTCACCGTTTGCGACCCAGCAGGGAGTGAAGGGGGCGGAATTCGAACGCGTTTTGGTGCTCATAGATGACGAAGAAGGTAGAGGACAAAGGCAGTTCTCCTACGAAAAATACTTCGGCATTGTGGAGCCCTCAGATACTGATCTGGAAAACCTTGCACAGGGCAAGGATAGCGTGATGGATCGCACCAGAAGGCTTTTCTACGTGTGTTGCTCCCGAGCGACTAGGGATCTCGCTGTGGTCATGTTCGTGCAGGACATCGAAAACGCTCGAGAAAAAATTGCCGAGACCGGCATCTTCGAGTCTGACGACATTGTGGATGAGGAGGCTTTGGAAGCCGCTCTAACTTAGCGCTGGCATATTTCCGCGTTCACTGCTTCTTCCTTTCATGACTGACTGGTATCGGTAGACTGCCGCCTACGGCGACTGATTCATGTCGCCCCTAGGCAGTCAGTCTGCCATCGCCAAAATCAGGTGCGCCGTAGGTGTCGCCTAGATATTTTTTATTAGTTTGGAGGGGTTTAACTGGTACTGCGTGTCATTGATGCGCATTTTATAAATATTGGTGAGATGCTTCAGGGATGAGTTTTTTTCTATATTTTCCAAAGATAGAGACTCAGTGGCGTTGCACCCGAAATACACTCCGCTAATGGCTATAGGGTTAATTCTAAACAAATGAATGGCTGGCTCCTTGTAGTCTGTGGCTAAAAAATGAATCTCAGTTTTTATGCTTTGATCCCCCATTTCTTCGTGCATCTCGTACTCGTTAGGGTAGATTATTTGTATTTTGTTATTCCCTAATTCTACCAGCTCAATGCTAGGATCGAGAGTGCATTGTTTTCTAATGTACGGGTTGTCGTTGCATATTATTGAATCGGCGTCTTTTAGCTGGACAATAGATCGCTGTTCTTTCTCGTAAATCCAATCATTTGCTTTGGTGAATAATATCGTGCGATTGAATTTATTCCAGTGGAATTCATTCATTGAATCCGGTGCTGAAAGCTCCGATCTCTCAAAGCTTGGCATTTCTCTGCGATAATCAACTTTCTCTGGGAACTCAAAGAAGTCAGCAAGATAGCTTTCTCCGAATCGACTCTTGCGGCCATTAACCTCTTTCAGCGAGTCCGTGAAAAATGGAACGCTAAAGTCGAACTCGACTACTACTCCTTTATGGTTGTCGGCATAGTGAGCCCACATGAGTGGGTTGTTGTAGTCTTCAGTAAAAGAAAGAATGCCTAGGTCGAATAGCTCGCTTTGGATTACTCCCATGCTGTCATTGATTGCTGCGTCGTCAATTTCGTAGACCTCTTTACCATTTTTTTTGTAATATTCTCTTTGGTTTCGATCTGCGTCGCGCACTTGGTTTTTGTTGAAGTGTCCTTCAAAAGGATCGTTCAGATCCAAGGCCGGAGTTGCCCGGATCATTGGATTTTTAAAGAAGTCCGGTCTTAAAGGCATGTATTTGTATAGGAATCTATTCATATGTCTCTTGGTTGTGGGGTTTGGTTGGGGGCGTGTGCTGCTTGTTGGTCGAATAAAATGCCCGATATTGCCGAGTTTTTAAAACTCTCCAAAAAAAGCCGTTCAGGCAAGCCTAGGTGTATCCGTAGACGCCGACTGATTGTCTTCGGCCAAGAGTGGACGGTCATCAGAGCCGATCAGTAAGCCCGATTCGCATAGGCTTCGCGAACCTTGGAGTGGCCTGAGACTACCGCTCGTAGGATTACCAGCCCTCGATGAAGTAATTCCTTGCTCCTTTGTGGCTCAAACCAATGGCCGTTGAATTTCCCCCCATGGAACAAGTTGTTCCTCACTCTGCATACGAGGCGCAGAACAAGTTCTGCTTGGCTCTGATGACTGGGAAGCGTCGTCGACCAACTGAGGACTCCGTCTAAAAGCACTTGTTTTTTAGGGGGATGAGTAAGGTAGTACTGGATCGCTCCTTCAGTTTCGGCATTCGGTGGCACGTCAAAAACTGCGATCACCTGTGCTGCAAAGGTGCCCCAGTCGGCCTGTGGTTTGCTTGGGGAACCCTCCAGAAGCCCAACAGTCTTGAGGCAATACTCGCAGCGTGCGAATTCGCGAAAAAACGAAAAGGCAAGGCGATCCAATTCGGTAGGCGTGGTCATGTTACGGAGTCCTCGCTGTTTGCGGGTGCCTAAGGCACCTTGTGGACGTTCGTATTGTGGTATGCCACATAGCGGCCGCCAAGGGAGTGTCCCTCTACTGGTCGGAGGTCGGCTTGGTTGAGAGTGCGTGCGCCGTAATCAAGCTCGGCGTGGTGATTCGGGCACACGCAGACGATGTTCTCCAATATGTCCGGTCCGTTATGGGGGGCTCCCAGTGGCTGAACATGATGGGCTTCAGCGTACCGGCTCCCATCAGGTAGTACGATCGTGTGACCGCAGAGCTGGCATTGGTAGTTGTGTAGTTGCTTGACTCGCCGCGCCAGCAATGTGTCGCGAATGATCCGATAAGTTGTTACTTCTGCGCGATCAGTTGAACCTTCAATATCAACGGCCGCAGGCGACTTTGGAACAGTCTCCTGCGGGAGAAATGGCAACCAATCGAAGCTTTTCGATTTTTCGATTTCCTCCCTCCACCAGGCAAAGTCCTCTGGCTGTCGGCCAAACAACTCAAAGTAGCCTTTGCCCGGCATCAATGAGTTGCGATCAATCACCAAGCCGGTGATCGCTGGTTTGCCAGTTTCATGCGTCCACTCAGCAAGAGAATGGAGTCCTTGCGCCTTGAGGCTCTCGCCAAATTTTTCTCGCAGCTGAGGTAGGCCGAGACGGTCGTGCGCTTCCTTGTAACCGATGAAGGTTTGCGGGTTTGTAGGCCTTGCAGAGGGTAGTTTGGCTACTAGGAGCGCCAACAGCCGCTGGCCCTGAGCATCAAGAGCAGTAATGGAAGACATGTGAGCAGTCCTTCGCGCAGAATCGATATGCAACGATATCAACATTGCAGAGTACCTTGTAAAGGCCTGTGGTCGAGGTTGGTGGGATTTAGCTGCTTGGGCCGCTAGTCGGAGATTGAAAAAGCGAGCAATTGCTGCACAGTACCTATGGCACGAAGATCTAAAAAAGTGAAAATGAGGGAAGGCGGCTGCCAGCCGTCAAATGCGGAGCTGATGCCTACGTCTGCTTCTGGCCGATTGTGTTGAAAAAGTCGCTCCGCTCAAACTGCCCGTATATTGACCGGGGAAAATGCAACTTTTGCACGTTGCTACGTGAAATCTGAGCCCGGAAGCCTCAGTCAAAAGTAAGGATTTCAATCTCAGACGCGTACTTTTCTGCCGTGGAAACCAAGGTCGACTTTTTCAACAGAATCGGCCGTTTTCTGCCGTCTGGCGACGGGCAGAGAACGGCCAAAAGCTGAAACACACCAAACCCAGTAAAGCCGGAGCACCCGCTCCGGCCCCAAACCATCAAACCTCGCCCTTCTCCTCCGTCACCGCCCCTTTCACATTACTGAACGGGTCCGGAATCTTCGCCGACGGGTATTTGTACGACGCATAACGCACCACCAGAATCGAAATCGCCAGCAGCAGGATGCCGCCGCACAGGTAGATGATCCCGATACTTGGCGGGTTGTGGTGGGAGACGTCCGAGATCAGCAACCGGGTCAGTGCCGTGATGGCGACGTAGATCAGGAAGCGGACGGGCATGTGGTTGGTCTTGAAGTAAATCCCCGTCATCGCACCCAGTTCCAGGTAGATGAACAGCAGCAGGATGTCATCGACCGTGATGTTGCCTTTTTCGACCATGCCCAGAAAGGCGACGACCGATGCCCAGGCAGTGATGGCGCCGATGGCGAACAGTGCCAGAAAGTGGAAGCTCTCCACACAGAGATTCCCCAGCGATTCGGCCTGCGAATGCACTTTTTGCCGCATCTTTTCTGCCCATTTGTTTCCCATGACGCTCTACCTCTAAACCTGAATTTTTACCAACCGGATGATGCTGTATGCACATGACACTCTGCACTGCTGCTTTTTAAAGCAGGAACAGGGCCATAGGCTATGGTTGAGAGCGCGACGGGTTGTCGCAAGGCACACCGGGCAGACAAAAAATGTGTTTTCAGGCCACTATTCAAGGGAAGCGGATTGGCTTATGCTAAACACTGTACAAAAATACAGTATTCATTAAATTTATCGCAAGGGCATGTGAGGTAGTGAATGGCCGTCGAAGTGGTATACCGCAGCAGCCGAGATCTGGAGCGTTTGTTCATGGATAAAGCCGAAGCTGATCGTCATGACAAGATGCTTGAACTCGCCGAGTTGCTGGCAACAGTGTTGAACAAGGCCGTGCCGTCGCTGACGGAAGCCCAGGTTGAAGAAGCCGGGATTTACATGGCAAAAAATCGCGACATCTTCGCCCGCGCCTTCAAGAGCCAGCCGGATGCCTTGAATGAGTTGTTGAGTGAAACCGAAGCTGAAACCGAGTGAATCGGGGGTTCGCGAATGAATTCGCTCCGTGGGAGCGAATTCATTCGCGAAAGATGCAACCTGTTACACCTCCATCATTCCGGCTTCTCCAGCTCATCCACCAGCGCCTTGAAGAATCGCGCTGCTTCGCCTCCCGTTACAGCTCGATGATCGAAGGTCAGTGACAGCGGCAGGATCGGGTGAATAACCACCTCTCCATTCATGGCCACAGGCTCTTCACGAATCCCTCCTGCACCAATGATTGCCACTTGCGGCGGTACGACAATCGGGTTGGCGTAACGCCCGAACAAGGTGCCGAAGTTGGACAGGGTGATGGTTGCGCCCATCATTTCCTGCGGCGGGATGGAGCGGGCTTTGACGTCGGCGCGCAAGCGACTCATGCCTTCTTTCAGGTCAGCCGCCGTTCGGTTGCCCACATCACGCAGCACCGGTACGAACAAGCCATCCGGCGTGTCGACGGCGATGCCCAGGTTGAGGGTTTCATGCTGCTTGATCGACAGGGATTTGCCGTCGAACCAGCTATTGAGCACCGGCTCCACCTTGCAGGCTTCGGCCATGGCCTTGCCCAGACGAATCAATGGATCACGGGCCTGCGCCCAGCGATGCAAGTCGGCATCACCAAAGATTGTTACCGGCACCACTTCAGCATGGGACTTGGCCATGTTCAGCGCCATGCTGCGCCGCACACCGCGCAAGCGCTGGCCGCCAAAACGGTCGCGCTCGATCTGTGCCGCCCGCTCGACATCGGCGCGAGTGATCAGGCCGTTATTGCCTGAGCCCGCCAGAGCGTTCAATTCCACACCCAGTTGCCGGGCCAGTTGGCGCACAGCAGGCGTGGCTTTTATGGACAGGTGTTCACGGGTCGAAGGCGCTGCACCGACACAGAACTGATCATCCTGGCTGCCGCCACCTTCAAGGCGTCCGACTACAGTGCCGGCATCGCCCTCGCCTTCAAAGGCCATCAGGGGTTCGCCCACATGCAGGACATCGCCGTCGCCGCCAAACAGTTTGGCGACCACGCCGTCATAAGGTGCGGGGATATCGACGATGGCCTTGGCGGTTTCGACCGAAACCACCAGTTGATCGGCACGCACGGTGTCACCTTCCTTGACGTGCCACTGGACCACTTCCGCTTCTTGCAGACCTTCGCCCAGATCGGGCAGTTTGAAATATTTCATCGCAAGCCTCCTTGGGCGTCAGGCGAAATCGAGCACGGTGTCGCAGGCATGCAGAATGTCTTCCACTGCCGGGATATAGAGCTGCTCCAGCCGGTACAACGGCGGTGGAATATCCGGGGCGGTGACACGCTGGATGGGTGCCTGCAGATCCATGAAGGCCCGCTCATAAAGGCTGGCGGCGATTTCAGAACCGACGGCACATGAACGCGGTGCTTCGTGGATGATCACGCAGCGCCCGGTCTTGCGTACGGAGGCTTCAAGGGTGTCGAGGTCCAGGGGTTTGACGCAGGCCACATCGATGACTTCTGCCGAAACACCGCGCTCGGCCAGCGCACTGGCTGCCTGCAGGGTTTCATGCACACTGGCGCCCCAACTGATCAGGGTAATGTCGCTGCCTTCACGCAAGGTGAAACAGCTATCGAGCGGCAAACGCTTGCCGTCGTCGATCAAGGGTTGCGGATTCATGCGATAGAGCCGGGTCGGCTCCAGGAAGATCACCGGATCGGGATCGTCGATGGCCGCCAGCAACAATCCATAGGCGCGGGCGGGTGAGGAAGGGATGACGACTCGCAAGCCTGGTACGTGAGCGAACATGGCTTCGGTGCTTTCGCTGTGATGCTCGGGAGCACGAATCCCCGCGCCCATGGGCGTGCGCAGCACCATCGGGCAGGAAAGGCGCCCACGGGTGCGATTGCGGATGCGGCTGGCATGGGAAACCAGATGCTCCATGGCAGCATAGATGAAACCCATGAACTGGATTTCCACCACTGGCTTCAAACCCTGTGCCGCCATGCCGACCACCAGACCGCCGAGCATGGTTTCCGCCAGAGGCGAATCGATCACCCGCTTGAAGCCGAAGCTGTCACGCAGCCCCTGAGTCGCGCGGAACACACCGCCATTCACGCCGACGTCTTCGCCCAGCACCACGACGTTTTCGTCTTCGGCCATGGCCCGGTGCATCGCCAGGTTCACGGCTTCCAGCAAGCTGACTTTTTCATTGGCCATGATGATCACCTCCGGCACGACGTGCAGCACGCTCCATGAACCACTCATGCTGCTCCGCCAGCGCGTCAGGCCATTTGGCGTAGACATGTTGCATGACGGACTCGGGAGACTGAGTGCCGGTGCTTTCAAACACGTCCACCGCGATTTGCACCAGGCCCTGGCACTCGCTGATCAGCGTCTGCTCGCGTCCTTCATCCCACACACCCTGGCTGACCATATAGGATTGCAGCCGTTTGACGGGCTCTTCCAGCCAGGCCTGCTTGACCTCTTCGCCGGAACGGTAGCGAGTCGCATCGTCGGCGGTGGTGTGGTCGCCCAGTCGATAGCTCAGGCATTCGAGCAACACCGGACCTTTACCTTTGCGTGCCCGTTCGAGGGCAATCTGCATGCGGTCGTAGACAGCGACTATGTCGTTGCCGTCGACTTGTTCGCCATGGAAACCCGCTCCGATGGCCTTCTGAGCCAGGGTCGGCGCGCCGCACTGGATGCGCCGGGGAACGGAAATCGCCCATTGGTTATTGTTGACGACAAACACCACCGGCAATTGCCAGGCGCCCGCGACATTGAGGGCTTCGAGAAAGTCGCCCTTGCTGGTCGCGCCATCGCCACAGGTGGTGACGGCCACGCGATGCTCGCCCCGGATCTTGAACGCGCTGGCCACGCCGCAGGCATGCAGGGCCTGGGTCGCAATCGGCACGCACAGGGGAAAGTCCTGGGCCACAGCAGGCTCGGCATAGGCACTGCCTCGCTCGTCTCCGCCCCAGTAAAGAAGGATTTCTTCCATGCGCACGCCACGCATCAGTTGTACGGCGGTGTCACGGTAATAGGGAACCAGTACGTCTTCGGGATGCATCAGGCTGCCAATGGCGACACCGATGGCTTCCTGGCCAAGGGTCGGCGCGTAAGTGCCGATACGGCCGGTGCGTTGCAGGGCGACGGCTTTCTGGTCGAACAGACGGGTAAGGACCATTTGCCGATAAAGGCGTGTCAGCAGGTTGAAGTCATCGGCCCAAGGGGGAAGCTCTCCGGTCAAGCGACCGTCGGGGGCCAGGTAACGGGTATACGCAAGCTTGATCTTGTTAGACATTCGCTACTCCAGTCACGCGGGGTATGCGTGGTGATCATGAATCGCTGCTTTTGGCGGCGAAGATCAGGTCGAACGGCTCCGGGATGGTGGGCCATCATTCGACATTCAGCAGGCGCTCTGCCAACGCATCGGCGATACACGCGGGTGAGCGTTTTTCGGCCTGTGAATGGGCATACACCTCCGTCAATCGTAGCCCGATTCGTAAAAGATGCGCGGTGATAGCGTTCTGATTTTCTCCTTTATGTTTGAGGGCTACATAAATGAGGCCGCCGGAGTTGATGACATAGTCCGGCGCATAAAGAATGCCGCGAGCTTCCAGTTGCTCGGCGACCTGCAAGCTGCTCAATTGGTTATTGGCGGCACCAGCCACTGCCGCGCAGCGCAGTTGCGGCACACTCTGGCAATTGAGAGCGTTGCCAAGGGCGCAAGGCGCCAGAATGTCGCAAGGCGTGCTCATCAAGGCCTCGCACGCGATGGGATGGGCACCGAACTGTTCCATGGCCAGTTGCACCTTGCCGCTGTCCATATCGCTGACCAGCAGATCGGCACCTGCTGCATGCAGCATTTCCGCCAGCGCATAACCCACATGGCCCAGGCCCTGAATCGCCACGCGCAGGCCTTCAAGATTGTCGCTGCCCAGACGCGCCATGGCCGTGGTGCGAATACCGGCGAAAACGCCCATGGCGGTATAGGGTGATGGATCTCCGGATTCGCTGGTGCTGGTGACATGCCGGGTGTGCATGGCCACGCAATCCATGTCTTCGCTGGAAGTGCCGCTATCCACTGCCGTGATATAGCGACCATCCAGGGTTTCAATAAAACGGCCAAAGGATTCAAAGATGGCAGCGCGGCTGTAAATGTGTGAAGGCCGCATGATCACCGCCTTGCCGCCCCCCAGCGGCAAACCGGCAAGAACCGCCTTGTAGCTCATACTTCTTGCCAAATGAATAGCATCTTCGATGGCGCTATCTTCATCTGGATAGGCCATATAACGACATCCACCCAGAGCTGGCCCCAGGCGGCTGCTATGAATCGCGATGACAGCCTTGAGACCTGTCTGCGGATCGCAGACCAGATGAAGAGCTTCGGTACGTGACCGTTGCATGAGAGCAAACATTGAATAGTGCTCCCCGGTTCTTGTTAATAAAGCGAGTATAGGCGCTACCGAGGAAAGCAACTGACCATTCAGGCATATGCAAGCACCGCTGGACGAAACCCGCAGCCAGGTTTAAAAGAATCATGGTTGTGAGTGTTTAAGACGAACGAGCCCACACGGAGTGGCCAATGACTCCACGACAGAACTGCCTGGCGTGCCTGCAGCGTACACCGCCCTCGGTGTTCGAGGCCGCGTTATGGATTTCGGCCGAACATGACTCACGGTTTCTGCCTCATCAGGTAACAGAAGAGGTCGATCAGTTGCAGCGCCAACTCAATACGGCGCTGCCGGTCTTGCCTGCCAGTGAACTGGCTCAGCCCTTGCTGCGCCAGCTCAACAGTCTGGGTTTCAAGCAGGACGACTGGAACCCTCCCAAACCGGAGTCGGCCCTGCTGCACAGGATCCTGCAACGTCGCCAGGGCCAGCCGCTGGGCATTGCATTGATCGCCATGGAACTGGCCAGGCGCCTGGGCATCACACTGGAAGGCGTCAACTTCCCCGGGCATTTCCTGCTGCGCGTACCCGGCGCCGATCACCTGCTGGACCCTTGCAGTGGACGTCGGCTGTACCCCAAGGATTGCCGCGAACTGCTGGTGCGCCAATTCGGGCCAGACATGCAATTGCAAGTCGAGCACATGGTAAAGGCCACGCCACTGGGTATGTTGCAGCGCATGTCACGCAACCTGCGGCATCTGCATCTGGTCAATGACGACTTCATGGCATCACTCAAGGATGCCGACCGGATCGTCGAACTGGGCCAGGCCACCAGTCACGATCACCTGGCCCGCGCCAGCCTGTATCAAACCCTCGAATGCCCGCAGGCAGAACGCTTCGATCTGGAACATGCACTGCTGCTGAGTAACGACCCTGTACAACGCCTCAAGGTGGTGGAGAGGCTGAGTCAGTTACCGCCCAGCAGTGCATTTCATTGACGGCAGAGTCTGATATTTTTACTTGTCAGGCCTCGGAATCAAGGGAGGCCTTCCGGTTTTCTCTGCTTCCTTGATTTTCATCATCTCCATGCTGGTGCCGGTGGTAGCAAAGGTGTACAGGTTCTGGATGACATGAATGGCCTTGACGTAATCGGGCAATAGAATCTTCGCATAAGGGTCGCCCATCAAAGCCTTGTTTTTCATCTCGGCAATTCGCTCGGCGAAAAACTCCAGGGCATTTATTTGCTTGTCCGGGTTTACAGCTTTGCCCTTCTTGTCGAACTCGTCTCCGGTACGGCTCAAGAGTTCTGCCGTGTGATTATCGATAAACCCGCCGTTATAAAGCCGCATGCCCGCTCTGGTCAGTTCCTTGGGCGTGATCTGCTCCGGATTAAAGCCCTTGAAGAGCGGCTTCATGCTTCTTTTTTCCATCACCAGCAGGCTGATGGCACCAAAATTAGTGCTGCTGGCCTCTTGCAGTATCTGGCTGATCTGGGGCGCGTTTATCTTGGCGGCTTCTTTCTTGGGAGGCGCTTTTATAGAAAACTGTGGCAAGTTGCCAACAATAGACTTTGGCATTTGATACTCCTTATTCATCGAGTGGGCACTCTTTGAATATCGGAGCAGAGGAGAATCAATTAATAGCCGGATAAAAATCCATCCACATCCTACTTATTGAATACCTCTATCTTACAAATTAAAAAGAAAAAACCTCTCTTGCACTATAAAAGACACTGAAATGCATGAGCACTCCAGCGCCCTATTCAATACAACGGTTTACCCCAGGTGCTTGATGAACTCTGCCAGCCAGGGCTCGGCATCGCTTTCCGGCGTAACGCTTTCGCTCGCATCCAGCCGCAGCATTTCCTGCACCTCAACTGCGCCCAGCTCGGCGAACAACTCGCGTATCTGTTCGCCGCCGCCACAGAAAGTATCGCCATAACTGGCATCGCCCAAGGCAATTACACCGGCGGGCAAGCCTCTCAGGAAGGCCGGCAGGACATCGCGAAGCTGTGAATAAAGAGGCAGGAGATTGTCAGGCAGTTCGCCCATTCCTGTGGTCGAGGTCACGGCCAGCAAGGCCTGGGGCTCGAAGGCCTGCAACTCGGCCAGTGTGATGCGCGAGTTGTACACGGTTTCATGACCCGCATTGCGCAGAAGCGCGCCAGCATGACGGGCAACCTCTTCGGCCGATCCATAGACCGAGCCGGAAATGATAGCGACTCTCATGACAAATCCTGTGGCAGAGTAAAAGAGTCGGACATTATGCCTTATCGATCCTGCGACTGACTTTGCATTTTGCAGCGGTAGTCTATCCCCAGGTCTCCTGCAAAATTTTCGGGAGCGATTCTGAAGAAACTGACGAACGGTCAGAACAGAAAAAGGAATTTACGGTCTTTTTTCTTATCGTCCACTGTTCCGTTCGAGTTCATCATGCAACCCGACTCAATCCTCACCCAGGCTGAGCTGGATTTTATCCAGAGCATGCAGCACAACCCCAGGCTCAACGTGCGTGACAGCACGCGCAGCCTGATTGTGAATGGTGGCGTGCAGATACAGAACCTGCTGACTCGCCTGGCAGCCCATGAACAAGTGACGCTCCACGCCCAGTTTGAAGATCAGCAGATGAATTTCCCTCTGCATCTGGTCGAGGATGAATTTCATGCTCTGCATCTGGAACTGGGCACCCCGACCATTTTTGAAGAAGGCCCGCAGGTTCGCCCCTGGCGCCTGATACTGCCCGAGCCCATTGCGCTGGAGACCGAAAAAGGCGCACTGACCTCGCTTTGGGTTCATGAGGTTTCGTCCAAGGGTGTGCTGCTCGAATACCGCAAACCGAAAAAACCGCCCAGGCAGTTCAGCGCCTGGTTCAGCCCGTCTGGCAACACTCCGATCCCCCTGAAAGGAACACTGGTGCGCATGACCACCAATGGCTTTGGCGCTTATCGATTGAATCAGGACAGCAAGGAAGACTCCGAACGCTTGCTGCGCTACCTGCACAAACAACATCAACGCCTGCACCCCGCCATGCACCGTTAAGACCTCGCACTGCACCGATAGCTTCTCGCCGCGTTTTCAGGAACAATCCTTGCTTGTTTCAAAGCGAAGCTGACACCGCCCCACCACCCCGGAGCCGTGTCATGTGACTTCCCTATCCGGGAATCTCACTCGTCTATCGGAGATACACAATGTCTACCCCTCCCGTCACCTTGATGGTTGCACGCCGCGTTGCCCATGGTCGTTACCAGGAACTCATGACCTGGCTGCACGAAGGCGAACAACTTGCTACCGATTTTCCCGGATATCTGGGCTCCGGTGTCCTGGCGCCTCCGCCGGGAGATGATGAATTCCAGATCATTTTTCGCTTCGCCGACTCTGAAACCATGCACGCCTGGGAGCATTCGGCCTCTCGACGCTCATGGTTGGTGCGCGGCAGCGGACTTTTTGCCCAGCCACAAGAGCGCCGGGTCAGCGGCATCGATGGCTGGTTTGGAGCGGCCAATCAACGCCCGCCCCGCTGGAAACAAGCGGCGGCCATCTGGCTGGCGTTCTTTCCTGTCTCGCTGATATTCAATTTCCTGCTGGGGCCGTTGCTCAGTCATCTGGAGCTGGTCCCGCGCATCATGATCAGCACCCTGATTCTCACGCCGCTGATGGTTTACTGGTTCATTCCACTGTCCACATACCTGCTGGCCGACTGGTTGAACAAGTTGCCGTGCGAGCCTGAAGCAGCAGGTAAATCGGTCGGCGGCAATTGATGTAAAACAGCGGTTTCAAGAGCTTGCCCGCACTCTCGGCACAACTTCAGTTATGCTGGAGCCTTTGAGTCGGGCAGGTCTCATGCTCGAAAAACCTTGAAGCCAACTGCACCGAATGAATAAGACAATCCTTGTAACCGGCGCCAGCCAGCGAGTCGGCCTGGAACTGGCCATCCAGTTGGCACAGGCAGGCTATAACGTCATCAGTGTCAGCCGCACCCTGCTAGAGAATTCGCCTCACCCCAATATCGTGCAATTTCAGGCTGATCTGGGCGTGGAGCAGGATCGCCTGGCGCTGATCGACTACATCACCTCCAACTACGATGGCCTGCGTGCAATCATCCACAACGCTTCGTTGTGGCTGGACGACAGTCTGGAAAACCTGAACATCATGTTCAGGCTCCATGTCGAAGCGCCTTACCATTTGAACCTGGCACTGGGTGAGTTGCTGGCCGGGCCGGAAAAAACCGACATCATTCATATCTGCGATGACACCTCGTCTCGCGGCAGCAAGAGCCACATCGCCTATGCAGCCACCAAGGCCGCCCTGCAGAACATGGTGCTGTCGTTCGCCGAGAAATATGCACCCGACATTCGCGTGAACGCGATCCTGCCGGGGCTGCTGATCCTCAAGCCGGACAGCGACGAAGACTATCGCCGCCAGACGCTGAAAAAGGCGCTGCTGCAATTCGAGCCTGGCGCAGAGCCCTTGATCGAAGCCGTCTTCTATCTGCTGGAAGCCCGCTACACCACAGGAAGCAGTGTCGTCATCAATGGTGGTCGACACCTGAAGAAAGGGAGATCCGGTGAATGATTCATTGCCTCCCCTCAATCCCTAGCCAACAGAGCCCATCATGACCGAGCAACAACGCCTCGAACTTGAAGCAGCCGCCTTCCGCCGCCTGGTCGCGCACCTGGACAGCCGCAAGGACGTCCAGAACATCGACCTGATGAACCTCTCAGGCTTCTGCCGCAATTGCCTGTCCAAATGGTACAAGGCCGCAGCCGACGAGAAGCAGATCGATGTCAGCCTCGACGAGGCACGCGAAGTGGTTTACGGCATGCCGTACAACGAGTGGAAAGCCCAATACCAGAAAGAAGCCAGCGCCGAACAGAAAGCGGCGTTCGCCAAGGAAACCAAGCATGACTGATCTGAATACCCTGCGTACCAGCCTCAAGAGCGGCGAACACGCCTTTGCCGACACCCTGGCATTCATTGCGGCAGGCTATGACTATCAGCCTCAAGCGTTCAAGAACGGTAGCGTCGAAAACGCAGCCGGTCAGAACGAAGGCTCGTGCAAGACACTGGGCCTGGCTTTGCTGGAAGGCTTGAGCGACGAAGAAGCCCTGCTGGCTTTCGGCGAGCATTACCGCTCGGTACAAGCCACGCCAGAAGGTACGGACCACGGCAATATCCGGGCACTGATCGCCCATGGCCTGGCCGGTGTGAAGTTTGAAGGTGAGCCGCTTAAGCGCAAGGGTTGAAACGCATACCCCCGTGGGAACGGATTCATCCGTGAAGTCTTCGCGAATGAATACGTTCCCAGGGGGTTTGCAGATCAGAACGAAGCGTTCGCCAGACCGTCCAGGTAACGCTCGACATCCAGTGCCGCCATGCAGCCCGCACCGGCAGAGGTGATGGCCTGACGGTAAACGTGGTCAGCCACATCGCCCGCTGCAAACACACCTTCCACGCTGGTCGCAGTGGCATTGCCTTCACGACCACCGTGCACAACCATGTAGCCGTCTTTCAAGGCCAGTTGACCTTCAAACAGCGAAGTGTTCGGGGTATGGCCGATCGCGATGAACACGCCGTCGACTTTCAGCTCATCGCTGGTGCCGTCGTTGTTCTTCAGGCGAGCACCGGTCACACCCATGTCGTCGCCCAGCACCTCATCCAGGGTCGCGTTCAGCTTGAGCTCGATCTTGCCTTCGGCCACACGTGCGTGAAGCTTGTCGATCAGGATCTTCTCGGCGCGGAACGTCTCGCGGCGGTGAACCAGAGTCACCTTGCTGGCGATATTGGCCAGATACAGCGCCTCTTCCACAGCGGTGTTGCCACCACCCACCACAGCCACTTCACGGTTGCGGTAGAAGAAACCATCGCAGGTGGCACAAGCGGAAACGCCCTTGCCCATGAACGCTTCTTCAGAAGGCAGACCCAGGTAGCGAGCGCTGGCGCCAGTGGCAATGATCAGGGCATCACAGGTGTAAACGGCGCTGTCGCCGGTGAGGCTGAATGGCTTGCCGGCCAGATCCACGGAGTTGATGTGGTCGAACACGATTTCGGTTTCGAAACGCTCGGCATGCTCGCGCATACGCTCCATCAGCGCAGGACCGGTCAGGCCATGGGGGTCGCCCGGCCAGTTATCGACTTCGGTAGTGGTGGTCAATTGACCGCCAGCCTGCATGCCGGTGATCAGCAAAGGCTTGAGGTTGGCGCGTGCGGCATACACCGCAGCGCTGTAACCGGCAGGGCCGGAGCCGAGAATAATCACTCGGGAATGACGTACGTCGGACATGACACACTCCTATCGACCGACCGGTTTGCCGCGGTCGGAACGGCTGGATAAAAAAGGACTGCCGAAACACTTGGGGAAGTGCTTTGTAACTCGACAATCCTGAAAGTTCTGGAGCTGCGACTCGTGCCGCAACAATGCATTACACGCTCAAGGCGTCAGCCGTCATGCCTTTTTACCAGTACACTCATTGATGACTCCATCGAAAGTTGAAAAGGATAGGTCATGAAATTGGTGCAAAGCCTATCGGGGTGAAGAAGGGTAAGGAAATATCGATTCACAATCCACCTAATAGGCCACTTCTATGCACAACGCCCCTCATCATGAGCCGATGACAGCTCTTTCAAGCGCCCGGCAAAGTCGGTAAGGTCGGGCGTTTTCCATTTTTCGGAGGCTGCCATGCCCGCCCCTGCCCTGACAGGCCCGCAATACCTGAAAGAAGGCCTGAAACTGATCCTCAGTCCCAGCCTGCGTCTGTTCGTCCTGCTGCCGCTGAGCATCAACCTGGTGCTGTTCGGTGGCCTGATCTATCTGGCCCTGCATCAGTTCGGTATCTGGGTCGATGCCTTCATGCCGACGTTGCCGCACTGGCTGAGCTTTCTGAACTACATTCTCTGGCCACTGTTCGTGACGCTGGTGCTGCTGATGGTGTTTTTCACCTTCACCATGCTGGCCAATATCATCGCTGCGCCCTTCAATGGCTTTCTGTCCGAGAAAGTCGAAGCCGTGATTCGGGGCAAGGATGAATCGCCTGACTTCAGTTGGTCAGAGCTCGCCGCCATGATCCCCCGAACCCTGGCACGCGAGGCCCGCAAACTGGGTTACATGCTGCCGCGCATGCTCGGGCTTTTCATTCTGTCGTTTATCCCTGTGGTCAACCTGATCGCCGCCCCGCTCTGGCTGCTGTTCGGGATCTGGATGATGGCTATCCAGTACATCGACTACCCGGCGGACAACCACAAGCTGGGCTGGAACGAAATGCTCGACTGGCTGAAAAGCAAACGCTGGCAAAGCCTAAGCTTCGGCGGCATCGTTTATCTGGCGTTGCTGGTGCCGATGCTCAATATCCTGATGATGCCAGCGGCGGTGGCCGGTGCGACGTTGTTCTGGGTGAGAGAACGCTGATTTTTACAGGAGCGCATGGAGGCGCTCCTGAAACTTATAAAAAGAAACATCCCACGCAACAAAAAGAGCACTCTTTTACGCCTCTATAAAACAACTTAAAAACACTGGCAATACATTACCGGCACGGGCAAAACCTTGCAGTGATATCAAAACAAAACAAGCTGTAGGATCTTCATGTAGGACACTTGTTAAAACCCCTTAAACACTAAGCATCACCTTCCGTTAAAAACAAATTATAAAAGCTGGCACCCTCTTTGCTCTCCTGCAATAAACCCACAGGATGCAACACCATGGAAGTCAAAACAAAAACTGCCGCTGCACAAACCGCTTACAAACCTGCCGCACTGGAAAGAATTCCTGAACCGCGCTCCAGCCGTTTTGCCCAGATTTTCAGTAACGCTAAAAAAGCGGCATCAGGCCCCGGCACCGCAATCATCCCGGCAGCCGCAACGCTGACCCGTCTGGTACAGCCACGATCCACCTTCTTCCTGCAAAGCATGACCCCGGAACAAAGGAAGTCCGCCGTCAACGACAAAGACTTCGAGCCCAGGCCAGCAGCGCTGGAAAGAGTGGCTAGCCCGCAGAGCCGTCAACTCACGCACGATGCTGTTTAGTCTGAATGGAGTCGAAAAATGCACACTCATACCGATTCACCATTTATCAATGTCACAAGCCTGGGGCCGCGATCAAAAACAATGGCGACTGCGCAAACCCTGGATTTCAATGACTGTCTTCCTCAGAAGTTCAAAGACATGGCCCATTGGTAATTTGCTCTCCACAGAACTTATATAAAACGCTACTCATGTAGGACCGGATTTATCCGGGAAGGCGTTATATCTACCAAGAAAGATGTAATGAATGGGCGGGCCTCTTCCCGGATAAATCCGGTCCTACACGCAGATCCAGCTTTATGGGACCCGTCACAAATCCATCACCCAACAGCCACATAACCGACATGCAACAGGTCGAGACTGCTCCCATGAGCAAAATTCTGCATGTCACGCTTATCACTGAAACCTTCACTCCCGAGATCAATGGCGTCGCCAATACGTTGGGGCGGCTGTGTGACGGGTTGCGTTTGCGCGGGCATCAGGTCGAGTTGATTCGGCCGCGTCAGGGTGAGGAGGCAGGTTTTGCTGCCGACGACTTGATGCTGTGCCGTGGGTGGCCGATACCGGGTTATCCGGGTTTGCAATGGGGTCAATCTTCGATGCACAAGCTGTTGCGTCGTTGGCAGCGGCGACGTCCGGATGTGTTGTATATCGCGACCGAAGGGCCGTTGGGGCTTTCTGCGTTGCGAGCGGCCAGACGGCTGGGGATTGCGGTGATCAGTGGCTTTCATACCAATTTCCCGCAGTACACCCAGCAATACGGCATGGGGTTCATTACTCGCTTGCTGACTCATTACCTGCGCTGGTTCCACAATCGCTCGCGCATGACGCTTGTCCCCAGTATCAGCCAGAAGATGGAGCTGGAACGGCGTGGTTTCGAGCGGATCGAGTTGTTGTCTCGCGGCGTGGACAGCCAGTTGTTTCACCCTTCAAGACGCTCGCAGGCACTACGCGAAAATTGGGGGTTGCAGGTGGGTGATACCGCCATCCTGCATGTCGGCAGGCTGGCACCGGAAAAGAACCTGGGCTTGCTCAAAACGTGCTTTGAAACGCTGAAAGCGAGCTATCCACGGCGCACTCTGAAACTGATTGTGGTCGGAGACGGGCCGCAACGTGCCCCTCTGGAACAGCAGATACCCGATGCGATTTTCTGCGGGACGCAGCGCGGCGAGGCACTGGCAGCGCATTACGCATCCGGCGATCTGTTTCTTTTTCCAAGCCTGACCGAGACATTCGGCAATGTCGTGCTTGAGGCTCTGGCCTCAGGGCTTGGCGTGGTGGCCTATGATGAAGCGGCTGCCGGGCAGCATATTCGTCACGGTCACAATGGCGCGCTGGCCATGCCCGGTGACGAAGAGGCATTCATTGATGCTGCACGCTGGCTGGTGGAAGACAGTGAAGCCCTGCGCAGGGTAAGGCTCAATGCCCGCAAGCATGCCAGTCGTCAGGGCTGGACGACGATTATCGATCAGTTCGAGCAGCAGTTGTTGAGCGTCAACGACAGCGAGGCCAGGGAACGGAGCGTCAAACCCGTTTCAGGCTGATTGCCGGGCAAGCGCAAGGCCACCCGGCAGACGGCGTCAGGCCAGGGCCTTTTCGATGGCCTGGATAACCACAGGATCATCCGGCGCCATGCGTGGCGAGAATCGGGCAATCACGGCACCGTTGCGACCGACCAGAAACTTCTCGAAGTTCCAGGTGATATCGCCAGGAAACTCGGCGCCCTCTCCGGCCAGCAGACGATACAGCGGATGGCGTTGCGCTCCGTTGACCTCGAGCTTTTCGCCCAGTGCGAAGGTCACGCCATAATTGAGTTTGCAGAACTCCTGGATTTCCTGCTCGGAACCAGGCTCCTGTCCGGCAAACTGATTGCACGGCAGCCCCAGAACGCTGAAGCCCTTGTCCTTGTACTGCTGGTAAAGGCTTTCAAGCGCTGCATATTGTGGCGTGAGCCCGCATTTGGAGGCCACGTTGACGACCAGGACCACTGTGTTCTTCAAAGGCGCCAGAGGCAGCTCCTGCCCGTTCAGCGCCTTCAATGTAATGTCGTGAAAAGCACTCATGAAATCCTCTCCCCCTTGAAGCCCGAGCGAACCAAAAAGGCGCCGTGGCAGACCCGCGTAACGAAAGTCGTCATCGCAGAACAGCCAGGGCGCCTTTGTCAGTTACCTGAGCTTAGCAGCACAAATCAGTGCTGATGACCGCCTTCACCATGAATGTGGCCATGAGCCATTTCTTCTTGGCTGGCATCGCGAATGTTCACGATCTTGACTTCGAAGTTCAGGCGCTGACCCGCCAGTGGGTGGTTGCCGTCGACGGTGACATCGTCGCCATCCAGGTCGCGAATGGTCACGATCTGCATGCTGCCGTCCGGGCCGGAAGCGTGGAACTGCATGCCGACTTCCAGTTCGTCGACACCTTCGAACATGCTGCGGTTCAGGGTGCTGACCAGCTCGGCGGAGTATTCGCCGTAGGCATCTTCAGGCTCGATGGCAACTTTCAGCTCGTCACCGACGTCTTTGCCGACCAGTGCCTTTTCCAGGCCCGGGATGATGTTGCCGGCGCCATGCAGGTAGACCAGCGGAGCACCGCCGGCAGAACTGTCGATGACCTCACCAGCGTCGTTGGTCAGGGTATAGTCAATAGAGACAGCCTTGTTGGCGGCGATCGGCATGGGGCAGGACCTTTTGCTTAAGATTGAAGAACGCGCAAGTTTAACCAAGCCATCGCTCGAAAGCGAACGCAACTCTGACAGACGGCCCCGATTGGAAAACTCAACGGTTATCGATTTTCGGCAGGATGAAGACGGTCACTGGATCGTGGTGTTGTCCTGCGGGCACACACAACACCTTCGCCATCAGCCTCCTTGGCAATCCCGTGCCTGGGTACTGGACCCTGAACAGCGCCAGCAAAAAATAGGTCGGGGCTTTCACTGTGGCTGGTGTGCGAAGTCGTCAGATAACGATAGTCTTGGCGCCGAGGAGTCGCGCCAGACGACTTCCTGATTTTTTTCTGGTCGAAGGGTTGTCCATTTCGCCTCGACCATTGCACTGCTCAATCGAGAAGCCGGTATGCAGACTTTTTTCATCTCCCCCACGGATTTTGGCGTGGGTTTGACCTCCATCAGCCTTGGCCTGGTTCGCACCCTTGAACGCGCGGGCCTGAAAGTCGGTTTTTTCAAGCCGATTGCACAACCTCATCCGGGCGATCTCGGCCCTGAACGCTCCACCGAACTGGTGGCCCGCACCCACGGCCTCAAGCCGCCCAAGCCTTTGGGGCTGGCGCATGTGGAACGCATGCTGGGCGATGGCCAGCTGGATGAGTTGCTGGAAGAAATCATCAGCCTTTATCAGCAGGCAGCCATCGGCAAGGATGTGCTGATTGTCGAGGGCATGGTGCCCACCCGTAGCGCCAGTTATGCAGCACGGGTCAACCTGCACCTGGCCAAGAGCCTGGATGCCGAAGTGATTCTGGTGTCCGCACCGGAAAACGAAGTGCTCACCGAGCTTTCGGGCCGGGTCGAATTGCAGGCTCAACTGTTCGGCGGGCCGAAAGACCCTAAAGTGCTGGGCGTGATCCTCAACAAGGTACGCACCGAAGAAAGCATGGAAGTCTTCGCGGCGCGCCTGAAAGAGCATTCCCCGCTGCTGCGCAGTGGCGATTTCCGCCTGCTGGGCTGTATTCCGTTCCAGGCCGAACTCAATGCTCCGCGCACCCGTGACGTGGCGGAGTTGCTGGGTGCCCAGGTGCTCAACGCCGGGGACTACGAACAACGGCGCATGTCGAAAATCATCATTTGCGCCCGAACCGTGCTCAACACCGTGCCTTTGCTCAAGCCCGGCGTTCTGGTGGTCACACCGGGCGACCGCGACGACATCATCCTGGCAGTCAGTCTGGCGGCCATGAATGGCGTGCCGCTGGCCGGTCTGTTGCTGACCAGCGACACCGTGCCCGACCCGCGCATCATGGAGCTGTGCCGAGGTGCATTACAGGCCGGTTTGCCGGTGCTGTCGGTGAGCAGCGGCTCGTACGACACGGCCACACGCCTGAACCAGTTGAACAAGGAAATCCCCATCGATGACCGCGAGCGCGCGGAAATCATCACCGATTTCGTTGCCAGCCATCTGGATGCCGCCTGGCTGCATCAACGCTGCGGCACGCCGCGGGAGTTGCGCCTTTCGCCTGCGGTGTTCCGCTATCAGTTGATCCAGCGCGCCCAGGCCGCCAACAAGCGCATCGTGCTGCCTGAAGGCAACGAGCCACTGACCATTCAGGCAGCAGCGATCTGTCAGGCGCGCGGTATTGCCCGCTGTGTCCTGCTGGCCAAGCCTGAAGAAGTCCAGGCGGTTGCCCAGGCGCATGGCATCGAATTGCCGCCGGGGCTGGAGATTCTGGACCCGGACCTGATTCGCGAGCGTTACGTCGCGCCGATGGTCGAACTGCGCAAGAACAAAAGCCTCAATGCTCCCATGGCCGAGCAGCAACTGGAGGATCCGGTGGTGATCGGCACGGTGATGTTGGCGCTGGATGAAGTGGACGGCCTGGTGTCGGGCGTCGTTCACTCCACTGCCAATACCATTCGCCCGGCCCTGCAACTGATCAAGACCGCCCCCGGCTGCACACTGGTTTCATCGGTATTCTTCATGCTGTTCCCCGAGCAGGTGCTGGTATACGGCGACTGCATCATGAACCCGCATCCAAGTGCTGGCGAACTGGCAGAAATCGCCCTGCAGAGTGCCGACTCCGCCGTGGCATTCGGCATTGCGCCACGGGTCGCGATGATCAGTTATTCCAGTGGCAATTCCGCCAGTGGCGAGGAAGTGGAAAAGGTGCGCGAAGCCACCCAGCTGGCTCGTGAAACCCAACGCAGCCTGCTGATCGACGGCCCGTTGCAGTATGATGCCGCCGCCAACGAAGACGTGGCTCGCCAGTTGGCACCGGACAGCCCGGTGGCCGGACGCGCGACGGTATTCGTGTTCCCGGACCTGAATACTGGCAACACCACGTACAAGGCGGTGCAGCGCAGCGCCGACTGCGTGAGTCTCGGCCCGATGCTGCAAGGCCTGCGCAAACCGGTGAACGACCTGCCACGCGGCGCCCAGGTCGACGACATCGTCTACACCATCGCCCTGACTGCGATTCAAGCAGACACACTTTCCTGATACACATCACGATGCCATCTGTGCAGACTGCCGTTGTGCAGTCTGCACCGCTTCCCATTATCATCTGGAGTCACTATCCGTCATGGATTCCCTGCCTGCCCCATTGCGCGGTGTCATTGCCTCGCTGTTGTTGGCGCTCAACACCATTGCCTGCTGCGCAGTGCTGTTCGTGGTCACCGTCTTCAAGATCTGCCTGCCCTTCAAGCCTGCCCAGCGCCTGACCGACTGGCTGATGATTCACATCCAGGAAACCTGGATCAGTTGCAACAATGCCTGGATCAGGCTGCTGGGCCGCACGCGCTGGCAGTTGAGCGGCCTTGAAGGGCTGGATTACGAGCACTCGTACCTGATCACCAGCAATCATCAGAGCTGGGTCGACATCATGGTTCTGCAGTACGTACTCAATCGACGTATCCGCCCGCTGAAGTTCTTTCTCAAGCAGGAGCTGATCTGGGTGCCGCTGATTGGCCTGGCCTGGTGGGCGCTGGGCTTTCCGTTCATGAAGCGCTATTCCAAGGCCTATCTGGCCAAACACCCGGAAAAGAAAGGCAAGGACCTGGAAACCACTCGCCGCACCTGCGCCAGATTCCGTCATAACCCGGTGGGCATTTTCAACTTTGCCGAAGGCACACGCTTTACCAAAGCCAAGCACGCCGAACAGAACTCACCGTTTCGCAACCTGCTCAAGCCCAAGGCCGGCGGGCTCGCATTCGTACTGGATGCCATGGGCGAACAGCTTGAGTCGATCGTCAACGTCACCATTCATTACCCAGGCGGGCAACCGGGCTATTGGGACCTGCTGTGTGGCAACGTGAAAGAGGTGGTGGCGCACTTTGAAGAAATACAGATCCCGCCGCAGTTCATCGGCAAGAACTACGATCAGGATCAAGCCTACCGGCTGGAGTTCCAGCAGTGGATCAACGGGTTGTGGGAAGAGAAGGATCGTTTGCTGGATCGGCTCAAGGGCTTGAGCTGATCCATCGCGAATGAATTCGCTGAGTAGGAGCGAATTCATTCGCGAACAATTGATTACTGCTGATACTGCTCGTACTGCTGCCCCGGAATCGGCTTGAGGTTGACCTCGACACGACGGTTCTGGGCGCGGCCGTTGACATCGGCGTTGCTGGCAATCGGCTGGTCGGGACCGGCTCCCCGCACTGACAGACGAGCAGCATCCACACCCTGGGAAGTCAGGTAAGTGCTGACGCTCTGGGCACGTTGCAACGACAGGTCCATGTTGTGCTGGCGGCTGCCAGTGCTGTCGGTATAACCCACGATCTCGATGTTGCTCTGGCTGTACTGCTTGAGCGAGCCCGCCAGATTATTGAGCGGCGAATAGAAACTGCTGGCGATGGAAGAAGAGTCAGTGGCGAAGGTGATATTGCCCGGCATGATCAGCTTGATCTGGTCACCCTGACGCTGAACCTCCACACCGGTATTGGCCATGCTCGCCCGCAGAGCGGCTTCCTGCTTGTCGGCGTAATAGCCGTAGCCTGCCGAGGCGGCGCCGACCACTGCTGCGCCGATCAATGCGCCTTTGCCACGGTTGTTGTGATCGATTGCCGCGCCCGCCAGGGCACCGGCCAGTGCTCCAAGGCCGCCATACTTGGCGGTCTTGTTCATCCCGCCCGAGCTTTGTGCCTGCCCTTGATTGCTGTCGTAGGGGTTGGGCGATGCACATCCGGAAAGCATGGCCACAGCAAGAGCAGCAAGAATCAAATGGCGCGAGCTAGACATTGATGAAACTCCTGATTTAACGAACGCTAATGACCGGATTAGAGCATGACATCCGTCAAAAATTCCTTAACGCCACCTGAACCGTTTCCGGCCAGAGGGCCATGCAGGCGGGTGGTGCAGGGTTAATAGCCCAAAAAATATTTAACTCGATATTGCGCCCCCCCTCACGCACTCTTCTGCCTGTAGAGCCTGACGACATCACTCAAGCCTTGAGAAACGATCACCCCAACAGCCCAAGAACTTTCGCCCTCGCCACTGCCTGAGTGCGGCGCTCGACGCCGAGCTTGCTGTTGATATGGCTGGCGTGGGTTTTGACGGTGTGCAGGGAAATGAATAACTGCTCGCTGATTTCCTGATTCGAACAGCCTTGGGCAATGAGTTGCAGCACGCCCAGTTCACGTACGCTCAGGCTGTCGCTGCCATGTGACAGCTCGACAGCGGGCGGCGCGAGGCATGATGGGAGTTTTTCCAGCAGAGCATCGCGCACAGAACAGGGAGCTCGTTGCAGCAGTTGCTCGCGCAGCCACAGCGGGTGGCCGTCGATCAGCTCATAGAAAGGCAGCAGCGCACCGCCTTGCGCCGCACGCCGACTACGGCCCAATAGCTCGCACGCCTCATGCTGCCGGGCATTGTCCAGCAGCAGGCGGATGTGCTGATTGATTGCATTGAGGCTCAGCAATTGCGCGCCCATGGCCTGGGCGTGCTGATCCAGTTCCTGCAAACGTTGCGCAGAGGCACAGGCATCACCGCGAATCCGTTCCAGGGTTGCGCGCAACAATTCGACCTGTTGCGGCAGTTGTGGATAACACTCCGGAGCCGCCGTCGCCAGCCCGCCGCTGTATGTCTGGGTCAGGCGCAGCAACCAGGCTTCGGCCAGGTCGATGCGCCCTTGCACCAGCCACAGCTCGCATTTGACCAGGGTGATCATCGCCAGATAGTAGATCGGCGGCACATCCCAGATGTGCATCAACCGCTCGGCTTCGCCAAGCTCGACGAAGGCTTCGGCAAAGCGCCCTTCACGCCCTTCCAGACCGGCAATCACGCAATGCCCGATCAGCACGCTGATATCCCGGCAGGCTCGCGCTTCGACCAGACCCGCGAGCAATTTCGCACGTCCGGCATCGGCCTGCATACGAAGGGTCAGCAGATAACCTTCGTAAATCGTCAGGCGTGCCCGCACGGCATACAGGCGCGATGCGGGTAAACCCTTGAGACGTTGCTGCCCCTGACGGACTTCGTCCAGCGCACGAAGTATTTCACCACGGGCCTGCAACACTCTGGCGCGGTCGTAATGCGCCAGCGCCTCGAATAAAGGATTGGCCACCCGCTGCGCCAGTTCGAGGGCATCGCGGTTCAAGGCCCGGGCGCGCAGCAGGTCGCTGTTGGCTATCGCCAGATTGGCAAGGGTGGACAGACACACCAGCCGCTGGCCATAGCGTTTTTCCGGCAGGCTGTGCAGTGCTTCGTTGCAATAACGCTCGGTCTTTTCGCTGTCACCGCGACCACGGGCAATGATGCCGCTCAGCGCCAGCCACTGGGCGAGCATGGATTTTTGCGCAGTGGCAGACGGCGCTGGCAGAAAGCGGCTGAGATTTTCGGCCAGCTCTTCGGCTGCATCCAGTTGACAGGCCAGCGCCAGCGCCCAGGCATAGAGCACAATCAGGCGCGGCGTGCTGGTCAGCAAGCTGTCCGGCAAATCCATTCTCCAGCGCAGCAGCATGCCGACATTCTGCTCGGCCAGCAGTTGCTCTTCGGAAAGGTTCTGTACCAGGTTGGCGGCAACATCCAGATGACCGGCGCGTAATGCCTGCTCGATGGCTTCGTCCAGCAGGCCTTGTTCGTTGAACCAGCGGCAGGCATTCAGGTGCAGGCGATTCTGTTGCGGGCCTGCGCCCTGACGGGCTCGCAAAAGATCGGAGAACAGATGGTGATAACGAAACCAGCGCCCCTGCTCATCCAGCGGGACCAGAAACACCTGATGCGCCTGCAGATAGCGGAGCATTTCAGCGCTGTCATGGGTTTCCCGGGAGGCATCGCACAATTCGCTGCAAAAGCGTTCAAGGCAGGCGGTTTCATAAAGAAAGGCCTGAACATCGGCAGGAAGGCAGTCGATGACTTCCTCAAGCAGATACTCACCGATCAAGATCTCGCCATCGCGCAGGGCTTGCGACACAGCAGGGCCATCGCCGGCTTCAGACGCCGCCAGAAGCCAGAAGCGCAGCCCTGCAACCCAGCCTTCGCTGCGTCGGATCAGGCTGCGCTGGGCATCGCTGTCCAGTGAGCAGCTATGCCGGTCGAGCACCGCCAGGGATTCGGCGTCGGTCAGTCGCAAGTCGCTTTCATTGAGTTCAAGCAATTGCCGGGACAGGCGCAGGCGCGCCAGATGCCAGTTCGGACGCTGCCGACTGGTGACCATGACCACCAGCCCGGTGGGCAAGTGGTTGAGGAAAAACTGTACGCAACGATCCAGCACCGAGCCCTGCACCAGATGGTAATCATCCAGGACCAGCAGCAAGGGTTTGCTCAGCATCAGGTGCATGGCCAACTCATCCAGCAAGCCGTCGAGCCACTCCTCAAAGGCAAAGGGCTGATTGCGTTGGCGCATCTTCAGCAAGCCCATGGCCTGCTCGCCCAATTGCGGAAAGAATTGCTGCAACCCGGCCAGCAACCGTTCAAGAAAACGGCCCGGATCACTTTCGCGAGGGTTCAGGCCCAGCCATATGCTCTGCCATTGGGCTGGCAGATTCTGGCAAAACTCCACGGCCAGCGAACTCTTGCCGAAACCGGCAGGCGCGCAGATCAGCAACAGACGCCCAGACAACCCTTCGGTCAGACGTTCGCACAAGCGGGAACGAGGCAGATAACCATAGGGCAAGGGAGGCCGAAAGAATCGTCCTTCCAGTGCGGAGGTTGCGCTACCTGCGATGCCTTGCATACGGGACAGATCAGTCATGGCCAGCTCTTCAGGAGTATTGTTTCGCCATAGCAGCTGTCCGGAGACTAGCGGGTAACACCGACCTTTTGAAGGAAGCGACCGAAAAGTCCGTAACAAAATTCCTACAATTTGTGAGCCGAATATCCCTGCATAAAAAAGCCCCAATCAAGGGGCTTTGGCTATAAGTCATTGAAACTGCTTGGCTGCTTGCACTTTTAGCGGCCTGTTTAGGTGCAGACAGCGTCAAAAGACCCCAGTCTGCACGTCATGACAGTTCATCCGATTTGTGTGATCAACGTACGCCTTCCTGACGCAAGGCGTTAGGCGTGAAGTCGCTGGTGCCGGCGGTGAAACCGAAGACATACGCACTCTTCTCTTCGTTTTTCATGCCCAGTGCCACATAGCGGCCCGACTGCAGGTCGTACAGGGTTTCAATGGCGTACCACGGAACCTGCTTGTCGTAATAGTTCTCGGAATGAGCCTCCGCAACGCGCCACAGCTGGCCGCGACCGTCGTAGTGGTCGATGACCGCAGCTTGCCAGGTGTCTTCGTCAATGAAGAAGTCACGCTTGGCATAGATGTGGCGCTGGCCTTCCTTCAGGGTTGCCGTTACATGCCAGACACGCCGCAGTTCATAACGGGTCAGGTCCTGATTGATATGACCGGCCTTGACGATATCGGCATATTTGAGGGTCGTGTCGTCCAGCTTGTGGCTGTTGGACGCAATGTACATTTCCTGCTTGCCGATCAGTTTCCAGTCATAGCGATCCGGCGCGCCGTTGTACATGTCCAGGTTATCGGAAGTCCGCAGGCCGTCCGAGGCAGTACCCGGACCGTCATAGGACACTTGCGGAGCACGGCGCACGCGACGTTGACCGGCGTTGTAGAGCCAGGCCGAACGAGGCTCCTTCACTTGGTCCAGGGTTTCATGGACCAGCAGTACACCACCGGCCAGACGCGCAGGGGCGGTCACTTCCTGCTTGAAGTAGAACAGGATATTGCCTGGATTCTTCGGATCGAAGTCCTTCATCTTGTCGCGGAACACGAACTGGTCAGAGAAGTACACCAGGCTGTAGGAGCCATTGGGTTGCGGCGTGGCCTGGGTCACAAAGCGCTTCACGCTGCCGCCACGATAACGGGTGATGTGGTTCCAGATCACCTCGACACCGCTGGACGGAATCGGGAAGGGAATTGCGGTTTCAAAGTTTTCCAGGCCATTGCCGCCGCCCACCAGCTTGGTGTTGGTGGCGTTTCTCTTGATGGCGGCAAACACGTCATCAGGCACGGTGGCACCGCGATGGGTCGGATAAACCGGGATCTTGTAGCTTTCCGGGTAACGCTTAAACATCGCGTATTGGCCCGGCGCCAGTTTGTCCTTGTACTGCTCCACGTTCTGCGCCGTGATGGTGAACAGCGGTTTTTCGCTGGCATACGGGTTGGCCAGGAAGCCTTTGCTGTCCACTGCACCGGCATTCTTGGGCATGGGGCTCCAGGCCGGAATGGTGTTAGCGGCGTTACCGGCCTTCTCGGCACCCATCGGGGTCAGGCTGGTCCCCAGTTTCGCCGCCTCGGATTCAGACACCGCAGCCATGACGCCGGACGCCATCAAGGACAATCCCAGCGCACCCGCTTGCAACAGACCCTTTGTTATTTTCATTTTCATAGTTATCCCAAACCGTGTTCTTAGAAGTTCATGCCAAAGCTGAGTGCCACGAAATCCCGGTCATCGACCGTGGTGTACTTCCCGTCGAAGAAGTTGGTGTAGGAAAGGTTGGCGGTGTAGGTGTTCTGGTATTCGGCATCCAGTCCGAGGCTGACGGCCTTGCGACCTTCCTCGAAGTTGGCGCCCGGGCCCGGAGAGTAACCCTTGACGTCGTGGGACCAGGCCACGCTTGGCTTGAGGTTCACACCGGCGAATACGTTGTTGTAGTCCCAGATGGCACGTGCGCGATAACCCCAGGAGTTGGCGGTGGTGAAGCCGTCGTCTTCGCAATAACGGGTCAGGTTGTTCTGATCGGCTCCGGTCAGGGTGCCGGCGTTCAAAGTCGCACACTGGCCACCCGGCAACGGACCTGGTCCGTAGACCGGATCGCGGCCATAACGGATTTTCGAGGTGCTTTCCAGGCCGCCCACGTGGGTCCAGCCCACTTCACCCACCAGGGTCAGACGCTCGGCGCCCATCACCTGATCGAAGAACTGGACGAGGGAGGTTTGCAACTGGGTGATTTCCTTGCGGCGATAACCCGGCTGATCGGTATTTGGACGGCCACTGAGCAGCGACACGTTCGGGTTCAACGGCGAAATACCCGAATAGAGAATGTCGGTGGTGTTGATCTGTACCGGGGCATTCGGACGGTAGCTGATTTCACCACTCCACGCCGTACCCGTAGGCAGCGTGGTAGAGAAGCTCAACCCGTACAGGCGAATGTCTTCAGGGTATTCAACGTAGTAGCTGGAGTTGCCCGCCACCACCAGTGGCAGCAAGGTCGGCGCCAACGCAGTCGCCGTACCCAACGGAATGCCGTTGCCCACAAGCGAACCGACCAGCCCGGCGCCACTGAACGAAGCCGCTGACCCGCCGCGACCACTGAAGATCGGCAGACGGCTGTGGTAGTTCATCATGTAGGCGCCGAACTCGGTGTCCAGCGGCTCGAAGTTGTAATGCACGGCAAAGCCGAACTGGCCGCCGTCACGAGCATCCCGGTCCGGGCCACGACGCACGATCGCGCCCTCATCAGGGGAGCCAAAGTTGACGCCCTGTTGCGCCAGGGAGTTGAAAATCGCCCCCCGTGCTCCGGCCGGCAGACCTGCTGCAGCCAGGGAAGTATTGAGCCCACTGCGACTGCGCAATACCGCCAGGTTGCTGTCGCAACCATCGGCGATCACGTCGGGCTGCGAGAAGAAGGTGCCGCAGTTATCCACAACCGTCTGGTCCCACTCAAGCTGGTAGAAACCTTGCGCAGACAGGTTGTCGGTCAGGCTTTGCGACAGGTAGAACATGTTGACCGGAATCAGGCCTTCCTTGATCTCGGCCCCGGGACGACGAAACGCCGAGACATCGACCGGGTTGACGCTGTTGATCCCGCCCTGGATGAAGGTACTTTCACCCCAGCTGATGACCTGCTTGCCGAGACGCACAGTGCCTGGCTGATCGCCAATGGCGTAATTGTGATAGACGAATGCGTCGAGCAATTGCGCGCCGGAAGACTTGGCGCCTTCCTTGCGGTTGGAGTCGCTGATGTCCTTGAACTCGCGACTTTCGTCCTTGAGCTCGAAGTCATACCAGTACTTGCCACGCACGAATACACCGGTGTCGCCGTACTTCAGTTCAAGGTCATGAATCCCCTTGAAGATCTTGGAGAAGGTTTCGCCCTTCTTGAAGTTCAAGTGACCGTCATCGGAGGTCTGGGAAAGACCGCGTCCGCCGTTGTTGGCGCCGATGAGGTTCTTGTTGGGGCTTGCGGTAGACCAACTGGCACCCACCGAGAGAGATGAGTCGAAGCTGCCTTCGATTTCACCGACATTGAAGGTAACGCCGAACGCGGGACTGGCGAGCGAGGAAGCGAGACTGACTGCCAGAGGAAGTTTCGCCCGGCGCCAGAAAGGGATTGCTGTTGTCATCGATGCGACTCCATGTGCTTTTATTTTTATGGCAGTGGGAACTTCCAGAAACGACTCAGCCATGGATTGGCTGTCAACACTCACCGGCCCCCCTGAGGGCCGCCAAACAAAATGCATATTTACGCTCTTGCCAAGTCCCCTGTCCCGACTATATCCAGCACGCCCTGCTGCTTGATCCCTCTAAAGTGTGATTTGCACGTATCAAAGCCTCTGGAATGCCTGTTACGACAAGGTTGAGTAACAGACCGGTGCGCAGGATGGAACAATTTGAACATTTGGCAAACATCGTTTTATGGCCGACGCAGACGCATGCCGTGCTCGATGAGCACAGCATGCGGTCAGGCTGGATGAGAGTTATCCGGCGGGTTCAAAGCGTCGACAAAAGGGCACTGTTACTGCTTTGCCATTCGACGATGTCCAGGCGCATGCGTTTTTTGTCGAGTTTGCCGACACTGGTCTTGGGAATTTCAGTAACAACCGCGATCTGACTGGGTATGGCCCACTTGTTGATATGGCCCTGCTCGACAAACGGATTGAGGTGCTCCTTCAAAATCCGGGCATCGATGCTCTGCCCTTCGTGGACCACCAGCAATGCAAAAGGCCGCTCACCCCATTGCGGGTCGGCGACCCCTACCACCGCGACTTCGCGCACGGCAGCATGTCGACTGCACAGGTCCTCAAGTTCCAGCGACGATACCCACTCGCCTCCCGTCTTGATCACGTCCTTGATGCGGTCGCGGATATCGATAAACCCCATGTCGTCCAGGGTCGCCACGTCGCCCGTGTGCAGCCAGCCCCCCGCCCACAGCTCGGCCCCTTTTTGCGGCTCGCGGAAATAACTCTCGGTCAGCCAGGGGGCGCGCAGCACCAGTTCGCCCTGGGTTTCACCATCGGCAGGCAGGAAGTTTCCGTTTTCGTCGACGATGGCCGCGTCCACCAGCATACCCGGCACACCCGCCTTGATGCGGTAGGTGATGCGATCGTCCTCAGGCCCTTCTCTCAACTCTTCGTTCATGTGGGCAACGGAAATCAGCGGCCCGGTTTCGGACATGCCATAGGCGGCGGTGAGCTGAATACCCTTGGCCTTGGCGGCCAGATACAGGCTGCGCGTCAGCGAGCTGCCACCAATGATGATTTTCCAGCCGCCGAAATCCACATCCCTGGCGGCCTTGGAGTGCAGCAACATCTGCATGATGGTCGGTACGCAATGGGAGAACGTCACCTTCTCCTTGCGCCACAGTTCCACCAGAAACTCCGGGTCATAACGGCCGGGATAAACCTGTTTCAAGCCCAGCATGGTTGCCGCATAAGGCATACCCCAGGCATGCACGTGAAACATGGGGGTGATCGGCATGTACACATCGCTGGAGCCCAGCAGGCGCTCATGCTCGACACTGCCCATGATCGTCGCCACGCCCATGGTGTGCAGCACCAGTTGGCGATGGGTGAAATACACGCCCTTGGGGTTGCCCGTTGTCCCGGTGGTGTAGAAAGTCGTGGCGACCGAGTTTTCGTCGAAGTCCTCGAAGTCGTAATCAGGGCTCGCCGCTGCCAGCAGCTCTTCGTATTCCCCGACCAGATTCGGCAGATCGGCGGTCTTTTCCGGCAGATCCGTGAGCAGGAGCGTCTTGTCCACAGTGGTCAGGTGCCCGGCAATGCCCTGATACAGGCCGACGAACTCACTGTTGACCAGCACCAGCCGGTCTTCGGCGTGGTTCATGGTGTAGACGATCTGCTCGGGCGAGAGCCGCACGTTGATGGTGTGCACCACCGCACCGATCATGGGGATCGCAAACATGCATTCCAGATAACGGTGGCTGTCCCAATCCATGACGGCCACTGTATCGCCCGCCTTCACGCCTGCCGCTGTCAGCACATTGGCCAGGCGGCGAACACGTTCGTTGAGGGTGGGATAGGTGAAGCGAACAGTATCGCGGTAAACGATTTCACGCGTTTTTTCGTAGCGGCTGCCAGACAACAGCAGCCCCTTTATCAACAGAGGGTACTGGTAAGCGCCATCGGCTGGCGGAAGAACGCGAGTCTGTAACATATGAGTCCCTTTTCAAAGTTCACAGGCGAAGCTTGAAATATGGACTCTAGCGCTCTAGTCCGCCAGCCAAATCAGCCAAAGGGACGATTTGCCGACAAGGTAACGTGTCACGAAACTCAACGCACCTCGGTCAACGCCAGCTTCAAGCCCAGCGCCACCAGCACGCCACCCATGACCCGATCGAACCAGTGGCCCATGCGGGCAAAGCCGGCGCGCACCCGAGCCTGGCTGAACAGGCAGGCCACCAGACAGAACCAGATGGCAGTCGCCACCGCCAGGTAAACACCGTAACCGCCCTGCACCAGCAGAGGCGTATGAGGGTTGATGACCACCGTGAACAGCGACAGGAAAAACAGCGTCGCCTTGGGGTTCAGGCCATTGGTCACAAAGCCGCTGACATAGGCACCACGAGCCGTTCTTTCACCGACAGGCGACTTGACCGGATCGTCCCCCAAAGCCGCAGGCTTGGCACGCAGGGCCTTGATACCGATGTACAAGAGGTAAGCGGCTGCCGCCCATTTGAGGGCATTGAACAGCACGATGGATTGGGAAACGATGATGCCGATACCCAGCAGCGAATACCCCACATGGAGGAAAATCGCCGACCCCACACCCAGCGCAGACCAGATGCCCGCCTTGCGACCGTGGGTGACACTTTCACGAACCACGACC
The DNA here is from genome assembly GCF_018343775.1 of Pseudomonas cichorii. Lineage (NCBI taxonomy): Bacteria > Pseudomonadati > Pseudomonadota > Gammaproteobacteria > Pseudomonadales > Pseudomonadaceae > Pseudomonas > Pseudomonas cichorii. Next base: position 1,018,803 of record NZ_CP074349.1, on the reverse strand, counting down.
GCAAAATCGGGGCCGGGGCTGGCGACCGCCAGCAGATGGATCAAGGCTACAGTGAGAAATTCTGCCCAGTACATGGGGCCTCCAAAAATATTGATGAACGTTTGCTGATAGGCTCGCAACACTACTCTTTCAATTTATTACAAAAAAGGTACAGCTAATGAGCAATCCGGGCAGAGCAGTTTTCCTCGATCACACGTCACTTGATCTGGGGGATCTGGATCTCGGCGCGTTGCGTGAAAGCTTCGGCGAACTGGTGCTGCACGACAGCACTTCCCCGGATCAGGTCATCGACCGCCTCAAAGGAGCGCAGGTGGCGATCAGCAACAAGATCGTGCTTGATGCCAACACGTTCGCTGCATGCCCTGACTTGAAACTGGTGCTGGTCACCGCGACCGGCACCAACAATGTGGACCTGGTTTCTGCCCGCGAACACGGCGTCACTGTCTGCAACTGCCAAGGCTATGGAACCCCATCGGTAGCGCAACATACCTTGCTGTTGCTATTGGCTCTGGCCACACGACTGCCCGATTACCAGAAAGCCGTGCAACAGGGTCTCTGGCAAAAATCCTCTCAGTTCTGCCTGCTGGATTTCCCGATTGTCGAGCTTGAAGGCAAGACCCTCGGCCTGCTGGGCCATGGCGAACTGGGTGGCGCGGTGGCCAGGCTGGCAGAAGCTTTCGGCATGCGCGTCTTGCTGGGGCAGATTCCCGGCCGCCCTGCTCGCCCGGATCGTCTGCCGCTTGAAGAGTTGCTGCCGCAAATCGACGCCCTGACGCTGCATTGCCCGCTCAATGAACACACCCGAAACATGATTGGCGCCCGGGAACTGCAGTTGCTCAAACCACAGGCACTGGTGGTCAACACCGCTCGCGGCGGCTTGATCGACGAGCAGGCTTTGGCCGATGCCTTGCGCAATGGCCATCTGGGCGGTGCCGCGTCAGACGTGCTGAGCGTGGAACCCCCCGTCGCAGGCAACCCGCTGCTGGCCGACGATATTCCACGCTTGATCATCACGCCGCACAGCGCCTGGGGCGCCCGGGAAGCTCGCCAGCGCATCGTCAGCCAGGTCATCGAGAACGCCCAGGCATTTTTTGCAGGGGCGCCGAAGCGGGTAGTCAGCTAGAATTCGCCCCTTTTTTCAGGAGCGAAAACATGGACCCGCGCAGTGAAGTGTTACTTCGACAGGCTGAACTCTTTCAAGGCTCGTTGCTGCTGGCCGGTTTGCCCGCCGACGACTTGCTGGGGAAGCTGCCGAACGCTCGCGGATGGTGCTGGCATGCAGGCGACCAGGCTGCACTGGACGCCCGTTTCACCGGGCGCACGCATTTTGGCGTAGACGCACCACAGGAGCCTTTCGAGGCCGCCGTGCTGTTTCTGCCCAAGGCGCGCGACCTGACCGAGTACATGCTCAATGCTCTTTCCTCCCGGCTGGCAGGACGCGAGCTGTTTCTGGTGGGTGAAAAACGTGGGGGCATCGAAGCCGCTGCCAAACAGTTGAGCCCATTGGGCCGGGCCCGCAAGCTCGACAGCGCCCGCCATTGCCAGCTCTGGCAAGTCACGGTAGAAAACGCGCCACAGGCGGTCGAGCTGCAAAGCCTGGCCAAGCCTTACCAGATCGAACTCGAAGACGGCCCGCTCACGGTCATCAGCCTGCCGGGCGTATTCAGCCATGGCCGCCTGGATCGCGGCTCGGCCCTGCTGCTGGAAAACCTCGACAAGCTCCCCAGCGGCCACTTGCTGGACTTCGGATGCGGCGCGGGCGTGCTGGGTGCTGCGGTAAAACGTCGCTACCCGCACAACGACGTCGTGATGCTCGATGTGGATGCATTCGCCACAGCCAGTGCCACTCTGACCCTGGCGGCCAACGGCCTTGAAGCAAAAATTCTGACCGGCGATGGCATCGATGCAGCCCCCATGGGTCTGAACACGATTCTGAGCAATCCACCCTTCCATGTCGGGGTGCATACCGACTATCTGGCCACTGAAACCCTGCTGAGAAAAGCACGCCAACATCTGAAATCAGGTGGCGAACTACGCCTGGTTGCCAATAGCTTCCTGCGCTATCAGCCGCTGATCGAAGAGCATGTCGGGGCCTGTGAAATCCGGGCCCAGGGAAATGGCTTCCGGATCTACAGCGCGAAACGTTCTTGAAAATAAGAGCTTGCCGAATGGATTTTGCGAAGGCAGAATCCGCTCCGTCCTAGGGGAGTAGTCTCCCACGAGCAACATGCTCGTCCGGCACGCATCAACATACTTGGTCCTCAGACCATGGTGCGTGCGACCCAGAATCCGCTCAGACGGATCGGTGGTTTGACAAGACCTATGACACGAACACCTTACCCGGGGCGGGGAGGTTGTACGTGTCATAGCCGTGTCGACCCGCCCCTTAGGAACCCTGATGCTGGAATCCCTGTTAATCCCCACTGCAATCGTTGCGCTTGCCGAGATTGGCGATAAAACGCAATTGCTCGCACTCATTCTCGCCGCCCGCTTTCGCAAGCCCTGGCCCATCATCGCCGGCATTGTTGCTGCCACGCTGGCCAACCACGCTGCGGCGGGCGCAGTCGGCGCATGGTTCAGCAGCTTCTTTTCCGATGCAGTCTTGCACTGGACGCTCGCCGCCAGCTTCACGGCCACGGCCCTGTGGACACTGGTTCCCGACAAAATGGACGACGATGAAGCGAGCACGGCCCGCAAGTTCGGCCCGTTCATGACGACCCTGATCACGTTCTTCATCGCGGAAATCGGTGACAAGACGCAAATTGCGACCGTGATGCTTGCCGCGCAGTATTCCTACCTGTGGCTGGTCATCATCGGCACCACCGTGGGCATGCTGATCGCTAACGTCCCGGTGGTACTGGCCGGTAACTTCGCTGCCGAAAAACTGCCGTTGACCCTGATCCGCCGTCTGGCCGCCAGCGCCTTCTTCGTACTGGCACTGGTCGCGGTCTACAAGGCCATGCAAGTCAGCGGCTGGGTCTGAGCATGATGAAAAGAGCGCTGCAACGAAAACCACAGCGCTCTGCTGCCGTCAGCCGTCTCGCGAATGAATTCGCCCCTACCCGGCCTTCGCAGCACTGCAAAACGGTAGAAGCGACTTCAATCGCGAAGGACCAGTCAGGATTTTCTGGCTTGTTGGTACAGCGGCATCACCTTGGGAATCGCAGCCTGCAAGGAAGCAATACGATTTTCCGAGGCCGGGTGAGTACTCATGAACTCCGGCTGAGAGCCACCAGCGTTCTGGGTCATTTTCTGCCACAGGGTCACCGCAGCGTTCGGGTTGTAACCCGCTCGCGCCGACAGCTCCAGGCCCAACAGGTCGGCCTCGTTTTCATTGCTGCGGCTATTGGGCAGCGTGAGGCTGTAGTTGACCACCGTGTCGGTCAGCGCCATGCCGGTTTCCCCAAGCCCCAACAAGGCTCCCGCGCCTTGTTTGGCAATGGCCACGCCGTAGGCCTTCGACATCGCTTCACGCCCGTGCTCACGCAGGGCATGGGCGATTTCATGGCCCATGACCGCAGCGATTTCATCGTCGGTCAGCTTCAACTTTTCGATCAGTCCGGTATAGAAAATGATCTTGCCGCCAGGCCCGCAGTTGGCGTTGAGCTCATCGCTCTTGATCAGGTTCACTTCCCATTGCCACTGGGCCGCATCCGGACGCAGCTTCGGGGCCTGGGCAATCAAGCGGTCGGCAATCGCATGCACCCGCTTGGCATTGGCGCTGTTGGTATCCAGCACGCCCTTACCGCTCGCCTCGCCTACGGTTTCCTTGTAGGACTGGGCGTACATTTTATTGACTTCATCTGTCGAGAGCATGCTGAACATGTACTGCTTGCGCTCGACCCCCACCGAATCACCGGTGGTCGTGTTTACAGCCTGACAGCCGCCAAGCAATAAACCGCCCCCCAGAACACACAGGGCTAATGACTGACGCATGGTGTTTCTCCTTATAAGCGAGGCGGTCATCCTAGGCGGACAATGGACTCAGCACCAGATAGCAGCAAACAGCCATGTTTGTCCGCTTTGTAACAGGTTGGTTCCAGGGATAGTGGTTGTTCGCAAATGAATTCGCTCACACACGATGCAACCCGCTTCACAAAGGCGTCAGACACTCCGGCGCATTGAGCTTTGGATCGTTCACCAGATTGGCCAGCGGCCTCTCGCGCAGGGGCATCTGTACGGAGGCAAGCAGTGCCTGCAAGGTGTGCAGTGGCGTGTCGGCTGCCAGCCAGTCTTTCTGGCCCTGGGCATCGAGAATCAGCGGACGCCGCTGGCTGGCCGCAGCCTGGGTAACCACTGCCACACTCAGATACGTATGGCCCTGCACCGGATAGGCCTCCCAGACCGCCGCAAAGAACAGGGCCGAACCCTCGCCCGGCGTCAGCCAGAACGGGCGTTTACGGGCGGTGCCGCGCCATTCGTAGAAACCGTTGGCCGGCAGCAGGCAGCGACGCTGGCGAAAAGCTTCACGGAACATCGGCTGCTCGGCCAGGGTTTCGGCACGCGCATGGGCGGGCGTGCGGGAAAGATCGGTCAGCCACGCTGGCGTCAGCCCCCAGCGGGCACGTGCCAGTTCCAGATCACCTTCAGCCTCGGCTGCGCGCATGATCAGCACGGTGTCGGCCGGAGAGATATTCCATTGCGGCTGCTGGTCTGCCGGAAAACCGGGCAAGGCCGCAAAGGCAGGGTTCCAGCGAAACAGGGCATAACGTCCACACATGAGGCTAAGGCAACTCTATTCGGAGGTGTTCAACACACCAGTACATCGGGAAAACTGTCCGGCTCGTCACCGGACAACGGCAGGGCAGCATTGTACGCAGTGATCAAGGCCCGCGCGCGCTCGACCTGATCGTCATCCACCGAGATGCCCAGCAAGCCCAGTCCCGGCAACTCGCCCATACCACCCAGCAAGTCGCGCCCGACCAGATGCGCTTCGACCCCTTCACTGGCAAGCATGCCTTGCAGCAACTCACCTTCCATCAAGTTTTCAGGCTCGTAGATTCTCTGCATCATTCGTTCTCACTGCGAACGTCCAGACTCCAGTCTTCACCATCGGTCCTCAGGTCGAATATGATCGGCCGACAACAGACCGGGCAGTCCTCTATGTACTGCTGATCGCCGCCGGACAAGTCCAGTACAGCCTCCACGGGCTCCCCGCTGTACGGACAGTCGTAACCCTGTAATTCCTGCATCGCGGCCTCCGCTGTCAGTTATGCGTATAATTGCTCCATTCTTTTGAAGGCTGCCAGAGCAACCCGCCTTCTTTTTACCCTATCCGTTTCCAACAAGAGAGCATGATGGGCGAATTCGATGCCATCCGACCTTACAACGATGCAGAAGTCCCCGCCGTACTGGCACGTCTGCTGAGCGATAAAGCCTTTCTCGCGATCCTGACCAAATTCCGCTTTCCGCGTCTGGCAGGTGCGTTCGGGTGGTTCCTGCAACCGACCCTCGCCCGCAAACTGCGTCGTGAATTCGCCGGGATCGATTCGGTCGCTACCCTGCAGGACAAGGTCGAGTATTACGTCGACCACACCATCGAGCGGGCTACAGACGGTGTGACCTACACCGGCGTGGAATTACTCAAGTCCGGCACGGCTTATCTGTTCCTGGCCAACCACCGCGATATCGTGATGGACCCGGCCTTCGTCAACTACGCCGTTTATCACGCAGGCCTGCCTACGCCGCGCATTGCCATTGGCGACAACCTGCTGCAAAAGCCTTTCGTCAGCGACCTGATGCGCCTGAACAAGAGCTTCATCGTGCATCGCTCGATTATCGGGCGACGCGAGAAGATGGCGGCGTATCAACTGCTTTCGGCGTACATCAATCATTCGATTACCCGCGATGGCCAGTCGATCTGGATCGCCCAGGCCGAAGGTCGCGCCAAGGACGGTGATGATCGTACCGAGTCGGCCATCCTCAAGATGTTCCACATGAGCCGCAAGGATGAGCCTTTCAGCGAAGTGATCCGTTCGCTGAACCTCATTCCGGTGTCGATCAGCTACGAATACGATCCTTGTGACCACGCCAAGGCACGGGAGTTGTACATCCGCGCCACCACCGGCAGCTACACCAAGACGCCGGGCGAGGACGACGTCAGCATTGCGCTGGGTATCACGGGCTATAAAGGCCGTGTGCACGTGAACTTCGCACCACCGATCACCGAATCCTTCGAGGACACCAAGCTGCTGGCAGCCGAAATGGACCGGCAGATTCTCGGCGGTTATCGGTTGTTCCCGGTGCATTACCTGGCTTATGCACAATGGGCCGATGCCGATCCGGCACTGGATGTACCGCTGGCGGCAGACGTATTCCCGGCCGACGAACTGGCGCGCGCCAGGGAAGAATGGGAAAGCAGGCTGGCCGAGGCTCCTGCCGAACATCGCCCTTACTTGATCCAGCAATATGCGACGCCGGTGCGCAATCAGTATCGGGTCAAGGCAGGTTTGCCTCTCTGATACGACGCTTCACAGAAACGGCACCGTTGAGGTGCCGTTTTTGATGGTGTCACCTGAACGTCACACAGCTCGTGCACTGTATGGCTCCTCAAGGAATGACCGACCCTTTTTTGGAGCTGTTCATGTTGCACGCAAACAACCAGGATCGCCTGTATCTGATCGCCCAGAGCGATGAACAACAAGAGCTGGTGGACGCACTGGCCTTCAACGTCCAGGACCGCCACTGGCTGGTCTACTGCGCTTTGGGCGGGCATCAGCATCATGATCTTCCGGACATGGATCTGGAAACAGGCCTGAGCTTTCTGAATCTCTATCAGCAAGCCGCCTGACCCCCGCACCCGAATACAAAAAAGCCCGGCCCCTTGCAAAAAGGGCCGGGCTTTTCATTTGGGCAAGGCTTATTGCGCCAAGGTGCCACCGATAGTCGGGTCCTGGAACACGCGGGTCAGCGCATCGCTCAGCACGTCGCTCACCAGCTTGGTGTTGGTTTCCTGATTGGGCGCCATACCGAAACGCTGATCCAGCGAAGCAGAATAACGGCCACCGTAGTTGCGGCCATTGTTGCGCACGTCCGCACGGAACGTGGAACTGATGGTTGCCTCGGTCACGTACAGGCCTTCCTTGGGCGACTGATATTTCAGGTCGGCCAGGGTCAGGGTCAGTTGTGCACCATTACCGCCACCCGAAACCGGGGTAAAGCCCAGCAGGCGAACGGCCGCTTCAGCCTGTGCCTGCAGCTTTGGCAACAGATCGGCACCATTTACGCTGATTGCGCTGGTTTCAGGGTACAGACCGCCACGGGTTCCCAATGTAGGGCTGGAACGACCATCCACGACACGCACGACAACCTGCTGCCCCTGACCCACCGGCGCGAACTGCGCGTTGAGCTTGGGTTGAGGACTCAGTTGCTGCGGGCTGTGGGCACACCCGACCAGCGTCAAACTGCTTACAGCAAGCAAACCGAACAAAAGGCGACGCAACATGCTCATCTCTCCAGAGGCCAGACACTAAATGTGCCGCAGTATAGCGATGCCAGCGAAAAATGGGACCGCTGAACCATCGCAATGGTTCAGCCACAGGAATGTAATCGGGGTGTAACGCCGGGAAGTCAGGATAGCCCCCATCAACTCGACAGGAGCTACGTCATGGGTCTTTTCCAATCGCTGTTCAACCTGCGTCGCCCATTGCGCCACTACGCACTCGTGGACAAGAACGGCATTTGCCGCGCACTCAAGCATTGCACCGAGCGTCCATTGAGCAGCGACTGGGTCGAAGTCAACGAACAACGTGCCAACTGGCTGAACCAGCCATTGCCCTCCAGCGCACGGGTTGCACCGCACGGCGTACGTCCGGCACCACACCAGTTGATCACGGCCTGACGAATACCTGATAAAAGTCACATAAACACGATCAATTCCTGTCGTTTCATCGCTATAATCTCCCCCCGATTATAAGGACGTCTCCTGATCGGGCCTCGCAGCATCGCTAATCCCCGGATTAGCTCCTCCGTAATGCCCACAGAGAGCCGCCCACACAGGTCATTTGCACACAGTTGTGCTCGATGAACGGTGAGCAATCGCTCGATTGATATCGAACCTTTTGCCCCCGACAACGCCTCAATCTGTATGCACCTGATCTGCCAGAGCTGCCATCGCAGCCCTTTTTGAGGTTTGGTTCACGTTTCCAAAAGAGCGTGAAAAAACGGGTTTCACTACTTCACAAGAGTGTGGCGAGCAAAATGAATAGGTACGCGTTTGTAAATGCACCATCAGCGTCTGAACCGGCCCCTTTGAACAGGACTGACCGCGACTGCGCCTCCATCACCGGAGCCTGAGGCCTGTCGTCCGGGCATGCGATGCCTTGACGATGGTCGAATGGCCGAACGGGTTGAAAAATGAGTTCATGCATCCTTGATGAAGACTCTTGTTCAGCCTGACCGGGACCTGCGCTTTAGATGCGAAAAATTGCGAAGAATCGGACAGGCGATCCTGGCCAGGACACATGGGGCACAACTTTTATCGACGCCCTGTCCCCCTGGCATCTAGCCTCAGGAACGTATGCCGTCAATTTGGTGCTGCAGATTTTGGAGACGCGTTAATGGCGCATAACGAAGCAGTCGACGTAGTATTGGTCGGAGCGGGCATCATGAGTGCCACCCTGGCCGTGCTGCTCAAGGAGCTCGACCCCGGCCTCAAGCTGGAAGTCGTTGAGCTCATGGATTCCGGCGCTGCGGAGAGTTCCAACCCCTGGAACAACGCAGGGACCGGTCATGCCGGCCTCTGCGAGCTGAACTACACGCCGCCCGCGGCCGATGGCTCCATCGATATCAAGAAAGCGGTGCACATCAACGCCCAGTTCGAGGTATCGAAGCAGTTCTGGGCCTATCTGGCTCGCAAAGGCACCTTCGGCTCGTCGAAATCCTTCATCAACTCGGTTCCGCACCTGAGCTTCGTTCAGGGCGAGAGCGGGATTTCCTTCCTCAAGACCCGTTTTGAAGCGATGCACAAGCATCACGCCTTCTCTTCGATGGAATATACCGAAGACAAGGCAAAGCTGGCCGAGTGGATGCCGCTGATGATGCCAGGCCGTCCGGCCGACGAACCTATCGCCGCCACTCGGGTAATGAACGGTACGGACGTCAACTTCGGCGCCCTGACCAACCAGTTGCTCACTCACCTGGGCAGCGCTCCCGACGCTCAGGTCAAATACTGCAAGCGCGTTACCGACCTGACCCGTAACGGCAGCGGCTGGACCGTCACCGTCAAGGACGTGAACAGCGGCAGCACTCGCCAGATCGACGCAAAATTCGTATTCCTCGGCGCGGGTGGCGCGGCCTTGCCGCTGCTGCAGATGTCGGGCATCGAAGAGAGCAAGGGCTTCGGCGGCTTCCCGGTCAGTGGCCAGTGGCTGCGTTGCGACAACCCCGAAGTGGTCAAGCAGCATCAGGCCAAGGTTTACAGCCAGGCCGCCGTGGGTTCGCCGCCCATGTCGGTTCCTCACCTGGATACCCGCGTGGTCGATGGCAAGAAATCCCTGCTGTTCGGACCTTACGCCGGCTTCACCACCAAGTTCCTCAAGCACGGCTCGTTCCTTGACCTGCCGCTGTCGGTACGACTGGCCAACATCAAACCGATGCTGGCCGTCGCTCGCGACAACATGGATCTGACCAAATATCTGGTCAGTGAAGTGATGCAGTCGATGGAGCAGCGCCTGGAATCCCTGCGCCGCTTCTACCCTCAAGCCAGGGCCGAAGACTGGCGTCTGGAAGTTGCTGGTCAGCGAGTGCAGATCATCAAGAAAGACGCCAAGAAAGGCGGCATTCTGCAGTTCGGTACCGAACTGGTGTCTGCAAAGGACGGTTCTCTGGCCGCCTTGCTCGGTGCTTCTCCGGGTGCATCGGTGACGGTTTCGATCATGCTGGAGCTGATCGAGCGCTGCTTCCCGGACAAGGCTCGCAACGAGTGGGCCGCCAAGCTCAACGAAATATTTCCGGCCCGGGAAAAAGCACTGGAAACCGATGCGCAGCTGTACCAGCGCGTCAGCCGCCAGAGCGACGAGAGCCTGGAACTGGTCGAGCAGACCAATCAGGAACAAAGCAGCATCGCCTGATTGCCTGAGGCATAAAAAAACCCGTGAGCCTTGCAGCCACGGGTTTTTTCTTTGTAAGAACAGCTCAGTATTTAAAGGCTCTTGGCCAGAACCGCAATGTGCTCCGGGCCAATGCCACAGCAACCACCGATATGGGTGGCACCACGCTTGACCCAGTCCGCCGCCCACTGCTGATAGCCTTGAGGATCAAGGTCTGCGCGCAGCTCATCCAGACCATCGTTGGCCTTGGCATCCTTGGGTTGCGGCGGGAAGGCATTGGCGTAAGCACCGATGGCGATCTCGACGTTCAATGACTTGAACACTTCGCGAGCGGCATCGATGGCTGCACCGATCACTTCAGGCTGGCTGCAGTTGAACAGCAGCGCAGCAGCACCCAGTTCGGCAGCAGCACGGGCCGCATCGGCAACCGGCTCGCCGGAACGCAGACGCGCCACTTCGTCAGTGTCTTCGTCCTGAAGCGTGAACGACAGCCAGAAAGGTTTGCCATCGGCAGGCAGACCGGCACGGATGGTCCGTGCTTCGATGATGCAGCTTTGAGTCTCGGCCAGCCACAGATCCACATGCGGGGCCAGACCGGCCACCAGCGGTTTCAGGACTTCCGCAGCCAGCTCCGGCTTGTAGAGGTCCGGACGGTAGGAACCGAACAGCGGCGGCAGGGAGCCAGCTACCTTGGCACGTCCGCCCGAGGCATCCGCCGACTCGCGAGCCAGTCGACCGGCAAGATCAGCCAGTGCCTGACCTTCGCGAGCAAAACGTTCCTCGCCAATATGAAAAGGCACGACCGCGTAGCTGTTGCTGGTGATCACCTGGGCGCCACTGTCGATATAGGCGGTATGCACGGCACGTACCGCTTCGGGTGCCTCGCTCAAGGCAAGGGCCGACCACTCGGGCTGGCGGAAGGGAGCGCCTCGGCGCTGAAGCTCGCGGCCCATGCCGCCGTCAAGAATTACAGTCGAGCGCTGAGTCATATGCCATCTACTTATATCTTTATGAAAAAAACTCATTAGGAATGAGCTTGGTATAACGTATTTAATACAGCGCCTTATCCAAACTACAATCATTTTTTCAGGGGATAGCTTTGAAACTTAGCGCTCTGCTGGGCATTGGCCTGGTCACTCTGGCTGCATCGACTCAGACCTTCGCCGGTGCCACACTGGACCGCGTACAGAAGAACAAGGAACTGGTAAACGTCCTCATGGAAAGTTACCCGCCCTTCTCTTTCCTGAATGATAAAAACCAGCTGGACGGCTTCGATGTCGACGTCGCCAAAGCTGTCGCAGACAAGCTGGGCGTCAAGCTGCGTCTTGAAACGCCTTCATGGGACGTGATCGCCGCTGGCCGCTGGAGTGGTCGCTACGACATCTGCGTCTGCTCCATGACCCCGAGCAAATCCCGCGCTGAAGTCTTCAACTTCCCTGTCGAGTACTACGCCTCGCCTGCGGTGATCGTGGTCAACGCCAAGGATGATCGCATCCATTCGGCCAAGGACCTGAGCAACAAGAAGGTCGGCCTCACCAGCGCTTCCAGCTACGAAAGCTACCTGAACAAGAATCTGGTGATCGAAGGCGCTGAAGACAAGCCGCTGGAATACCCGTTCGAGAACGTTCAGATTGCCCCTTACGACAACGACAACGTTGCGTTCCAGGATCTGGGCCTGGGTGCCGGTGTGCGCCTGGATGCCATCCTCACCAATCTGGTCACGGCCCAGCCGCGCCTGGATCAGGACAAGCGCTTCAAGCTGGCTGGCGCCTCGCTGTATGAAGAACCCAACTTCGTCGCCATCGAAAAAGGCGATGCCGAATGGGACGCCAAGGTTCGTCAGGTCTTTGCCGAACTCAAGCAGGACGGCACTCTGACCAAGCTGTCGCAGAAGTGGATCGGCGCTGACATCAGCAAATGACTTCCTTCCAGCCTCAACGCCCACCCGAGCAGGCCCGGAGCCTGCTCAAGCGTGTCTTCGGTTTCCGTACAAGGCTCTATCTGACCTGGGCGGCGATGTTCGCCCTGTTTGCCGGGTTCTTCCTGAGCTTCGACCTGAAGTTCTCGATCATTCTCGACAAACTGCCGAATCTGGTCGGCCTGAGCCTGTCACCCAACGGTTTTCTGCAGGGCGCGGCGCTGACGTTGTTCGTGTGCCTGTGCTCGATTGTCGTCTCGGTGCTGCTGGGTTTTGTCGTGGCTCTGGCACGGCTGTCCAGAAGTGCGGTGGCCTTTGGCATTGCGAGCTTCTATGCCTCGTTCTTTCGCGGCACACCGCTGCTGATCCAGATCATGCTGATTTACCTGGGCCTGCCTCAGGTAGGTATCGTGCCCGGTGCAATCGTGGCCGGCATCATCGCACTGTCCCTGAACTATGGGGCTTACCTGAGCGAGATATTCCGGGCGGGCATCATCGGTGTCGCAGCCGGTCAGCGTGAAGCGGCACTGGCGCTGGCCTTGCGACCTGCACAGATCTTCTGGCGCGTCACCCTGCCCCAGGCCATGCGCACCATCATCCCGCCCACCACCAACCAGTTCATCTCGATGCTCAAGGATTCATCGCTGATTTCGGTGATGGGTGTCTGGGAAGTGATGTTCCTGGCCCAGTCCTACGGTCGCTCCAGCTATCGCTATATCGAGATGCTGACCACGGCGGCGGTGCTTTACTGGATCATGTCCATCGGGCTGGAGTTGTTGCAGGCGCGGCTGGAACGCCACTACGGGAAGGCTTATCAGGCCAGAAAGTAAGTAGCGATCTTTCGCGAATGAATTAGCTTGTGTGGGAGCGAATTCATTCGCGAACAGGGATCAGCCGCGAGCCTGGGCGATCAGCTCGATATAGTCTTCAGCATTGCGCTGATCCTTGATCAGGGCGACGAAATCGTTGCCTTGCTCATCCTTGCCATCCAGGTCGTAACCGGCTTCCTTGAAGAACACCAGGAAACGCTCGAAGTCATCGATCCGCAGGCCACGGTAGGCCTTGATCAATTTGTGCAGCGACGGCGAGGTGGCATCGTACGGCTCGAAGTCGAGGAACAGTTTGATCTGCTCGTCGCCGATCTCGTCCCCAATCAACTGCTTCTTGTCTTTACGCATTGCGGGCTCCAACTGGGCGCATACACTTTCACGGGCGGGCAGTTTACCCTTGTGCGCGTGCGCGGCTCAACGCGTGCGTAGCACCGCAGTATGCAGATCGGCCCAGACATGGCCGTTGGCATAGACAAGAAACTGGCAATACACCTTTTCATTGCGCAGCAGGTCCACCACGGCCCGGTACTGGTTGACCGGGTAATAGAGCGTCAGAATCCGGGACGACTCATCGTAGGTCGGCTTTTTCAGACTCTTGCTTTCGGCATCGAAGTGAATGATCACTTCGGAAATGGTCGCGCCCTTGTTCAGCGGCTTGCCCTTGAGGCGCAGCAGCGTCGGTGACGTAATGGGGATCGGCTGCTGGCTGGACTGGCGCTGATTGCCAATCACTACCGAGTATTCGGTTATCTGCAGCAACTGCTGCTGTTCGGGCACACCTGCGCGCAGGTTCAGATCATCGGGAGGCAGGTACTGGCCATGCATGGGTTCAGCGTAAGCCGGTGCAACCGATGCCAGACCGTAGAACACCGCAAGCGCCATGGCGCCGGAAATCGATAATTTCATTCAGAACTTCCCTGAGAAACCCGCACTCATTCCTGTGCCACAGCGCAGGAATACCCCTTGGGGCATTCCTGGCGCGACGGTCAATTACATGCCCTTGACCGCATAGATCCCGGCAGCATTGCGCCAGTAACCTTTGTAGTCCATGCCGTAGCCGAAGATATAACGGTCAACGCATGGCAGGCCAACGAAATCGGCTTTCAGATCAGGACGGGCCTTGCGGTCGTGATCCTTGTCGATCAATACCGCGGTGTGCACCGCACTAGCGCCGGCATGGCGGCAGAAGTCGATGATGGCGCCCAGGGTATGACCTTCGTCGAGAATGTCGTCGATGATCAGCACGTCACGATCGATGAACGAGACTTCCGGCTTGGCTTTCCAGAACAGGTCGCCACCGGTGGTTTCGTTGCGATAGCGGGTCGCGTGCAGGTAAGACGCTTCCAGCGGGAAGTTCAGATGCGTCAGCAGTTTGCCCGAGAAGATCAGGCCGCCATTCATCACACAGAAAACAACAGGATTACGGTCAGCCAGTTCAGCGTTGATCTGCGCTCCGACGCGAGCGATGGCAGCATCGACTTCAGCCTCGGTGTAGAGGCAATCGGCCTCGCGCATGATTTGACGGATATGCTCGAGATCAGCGGACATGAAGCTCTCCAGATGGGCAGTTTGAGAAAAGCGGGCAAAGGTACGCATCCCGTTCATTCAGGGCAAGCGATTATGGACTAACGTTGCGTGTGGTGCCCAAGGGCAAGGATTCATACCTTGCGTCACGATACTGCATGCGCTTTAAGACAGTCACAGCTGAATAGATTAATCTAGGCCGTTTTTTTGCCCCCTGCTGGAGCCTTTTCTTATGCCCATTCGTGAAATCCGTCATCCGCTGATCCGCCACAAGCTCGGCCTGATGCGCCGCGCTGACATCAGCACCAAGAATTTCCGTGAGCTGGCACAGGAAGTCGGCGCACTGCTTACTTATGAAGCCACCTCGGATCTGCCGCTGGAAAGCTACGACATCGAAGGCTGGTGCGGAACCGTACAGGTCGAGAAGATCGCTGGCAAAAAAATCACCGTCGTACCGATCCTGCGCGCCGGTATCGGCATGCTCGACGGCGTGCTCAGCCTGATTCCAGGCGCCAAGGTCAGCGCCGTGGGCCTGGCCCGCAACGAAGAAACCCTGGAAGCCCACACTTACCTGGAAAAGCTGGTCCCGGAAATCGACGAGCGTCTGGCGATGATCATCGACCCGATGCTGGCCACCGGCGGCTCGATGATCGCGACCATCGACCTGCTCAAGAAAGCGGGCTGCAAGGAAATCCGCGCCATGGTGCTGGTCGCTGCGCCCGAGGGCATCGCTGCCGTGGAGAAATCTCACCCGGACGTGATCATCTACACAGCGTCCATCGACCAGCACCTGAACGAACATGGCTACATCATTCCGGGTCTGGGTGATGCGGGTGACAAGATCTTCGGCACCAAGCAAAAGGACGCGTAATTCGATGAAGCAGTCCGAATTCAACGATCCACTGTGGCGCACGGTACTTTCCGGCGCCCAAATGCTGTTCGTGGCCTTTGGCGCCCTGGTACTGATGCCGCTCATTACCGGCCTCGATCCAAACGTGGCGCTGTTCACTGCCGGCCTGGGCACGCTGCTGTTCCAGATGGTTACGGGCCGTCAGGTGCCGGTTTTCCTGGCATCAAGCTTTGCCTTCATCACTCCGATCATTCTCGCCAAGGGCCAGTTCGGCCTGGCCGCGACCATGGGCGGTGTCATGGCGGCGGGTTTCGTCTACACCTTCCTGGGCCTGGCCGTGAAGATCAAGGGCACGGGCTTTATCGATCGCCTGCTGCCACCGGTCGTCATCGGCCCGGTGATCATCTCCATCGGTCTGGCCATGGCGCCGATTGCCGCCAATATGGCGATGGGCAAGTCGGGTGACGGCGCCGAGCTGATCCCCTACAAGACCGCCATGCTGATCTCGATGCCAGCCCTGCTGACGACGTTGATCGTGGCCGTGTTCGGCAAAGGGATTTTCCGTCTGGTGCCGATCATTTCCGGCGTGCTGGTGGGCTTTGCGCTGTCGTTCTACTTTGGCGTGGTGGACACCGCGAAGATTGCCGCAGCCCCTTGGCTGGCCCTGCCGCACTTCACGGCACCGGAGTTCAACTGGCAGGCCATCCTGTTCATTGTGCCGGTGGCACTGGCTCCGGCCATCGAGCACATCGGCGGCGTGATCGCGGTCGGCAGCGTGACCGGACGCGACTACCTGAAAAAACCGGGCCTGCATCGCACCCTGTTTGGCGACGGTATCGCGACCACGGCAGCCGGCCTGTTCGGCGGCCCACCCAACACCACCTATGCCGAAGTGACAGGCGCGGTGATGCTGACCAAGAACTACAACCCGGCCATCATGACCTGGGCGTCAGTCTTCGCCATTGCCCTGGCCTTCATCGGCAAGTTCGGTGCGCTGCTGCAGAGCATTCCCGTGCCGGTCATGGGCGGGATTCTGTGCCTGTTGTTCGGTTCGATTGCTGCGGTGGGAATGAACACCCTGATTCGTCACAAGGTCGATCTGGCCGAGGCGCGTAATCTGGTGATTGTTTCGGTGACCCTGGTGTTCGGTATCGGCGGCGTGCTGATCGGCACCGGCAACGGCCCTGATGACTTCGGCCTCAAGGGCATCGCCCTGTGCGCCATTACTGCTATTGCCTTGAACCTGATTCTGCCGGGCAATGACAGCTGGAAGAACAAGCAGTTGCCATAAATACGGGTGGGAACGAATTCATTCGTGATGTTGTTCGCGAATGAATTCGCTCCACGGGTTTTACTGTTGCATCGGTTGTGCCTTTTCACACAACCGGTTCAAGGCCCTGGCCCAGTTCGGGTCGTCATTCAGGCAAGGCACCAGCACCAGCTCTTCGCCGCCCGCCTCCTTGAACTGCTCCGCTCCACGATCCCCGATCTCTTCCAGCGTCTCGATGCAGTCGGCAACGAATGCCGGGCACATCACCAGCAGCTTCTTCACGCCCTGGGCTGCCAGCTCATCAAGACGCGCTTCGGTGTAGGGTTCGATCCACTTGGCACGTCCAAGACGCGACTGAAACGACACCGACCATTTACCATCAGGAATCCCCATGCGCTCGGCAAAGGCTGCCGCCGAGCGTATGCATTGCGCGCGATAGCAGGTAGCGACCACTTCAGGCGGAGCGGTCATGCAGCAGTTTTCATTCTTGAGGCAGTGGTTGCCGGTAGGGTCGAGCTTGGTCAGGTGCCTTTCCGGCAGGCCGTGAAAACTCAACAGCAGGTGATCATGAGGCTGCTGCAAATGCGGGCGAACGTTTTCCACCAGGGCGTCGATGTACTCGTCCTGATCGAAAAAAGGCTTGAGCAGTGAAAATTCCATTGTCAGCGACTTGGCCTTCACGACCCGCCTGGCCTCTTCAATCACCGTCGTGACGGTGCTGTCGGCGAACTGTGGATAAAGCGGGGCAAGCGTCACTTTCCTGATGCCCTGCCCGGCCAGACGCGTCAGCACTGTTTCGATGGAGGGCTCGCCATAACGCATCGCCAGCTCGACCGGACCCTGGGTCCATTCCTTTTTCATGGCCTCCTGCAAGCGCTTGCTCAACACAACCAGCGGCGAGCCGTCATCCCACCAGATGGACGCATACGCATGCGCCGACTGCTCGGGACGCTTGATCAGGATCAGCGAGACCAGCAGCCTGCGAACCGGCCACGGCAAGTCGATGACATAAGGATCCATCAGGAACTGATTGAGATACCGGCGTACGTCCGGCACTGCTGTGGAAGCAGGCGAACCCAGATTGACCAGCAAGAGCGCGTGATCGGTCATGCAACATCCTATTTCAATGGCTTCAGTGGCGACCCGAGAAATCACTCAGGGCAGCGCGCAGATCAGTAAATCGGAAGGTAAAACCTGCCTCCAGCAAACGCGCCGGTCGGGCACGCTGGCCACCCAGCAGCAACACGGACAACTCACCCAGCGCCACACGCAACACCAGCCCCGGCAAAGGCATGAAAGCGGGCCGCCTCAGGACACCCGCCAGCGTTTTGCCAAACTCACGATTACGCACCGGTGTTGGCGCGCAGAGATTATAAGGACCTCGGGCATCGCGACGGTTCAACAGAAAATCAATCGCCGCGATTTGATCTTCGATATGAATCCAGGGCATCCATTGCCGACCGTTGCCAATCGGGCCACCCAGGCCCAGTTTGAAAGGCAGCAGCAAGCGCTTCACAAAACCGCCCTGATCCGACACCACAAGGCCCGTACGCAGCAGCACCACACGAATGCCCAAGGCTTCGGCACGCTGAGCGGTTTCTTCCCAGGCGCTGCAAAGCTGGCTGGCAAAGTCTTCCTTGATCGGTCGTGAGCTTTCATCAAGCTCGTGTTCACCCGAATCGCCATACCAGCCGACCGCAGAGCCGGAAATCAGCACTTCAGGCTTTTGCTGCCGACCTTCCAACCAGGCCAGCAGTTGCTCGGTCAGGCCAATGCGGCTGCTCCACAGCAGCAACCGGCGCTTTCGCGTCCAGGGACGGTCGGCTATCGGAGCACCTGCGAGGTTGATGACGGCATCGATGGATTGCTCGCTCAGTTCTTCCAGACGGGCGATGCCACGCACCACGGGACCACAGAGCTCAGCCACTTCAGCCGGCCGACGACTCCAGACCGTCAATTGATGACCTTGCGCAGACCAGAGTCGGCAGAGCGCTCGTCCGATCAAACCTGTACCGCCGGTCAGCAATATGTGCATGGCAGGTTACCTCGCGTGGCGTTCGTGGCAATTGAGTAGTCTATTTTTTACGGGTCTGGCTTATCCGCAAAAGCACAATCCTTTGCTGAACCATAGGCCACACCTGAATGAATCGGAGCTTTACTGCCCAGCCCGGGTAGTTGGCCCATTGTCTACAGGCAACAGACTGACCGTCGTGAAGCGCATGGGTTGCAGTTGACTATAAGCAGTAAAATCGAGAACGACTGCAAGTTATACCAAAAACGGAGATTGTACAGGTTTTAACTACGGCGTAGTCTGTG
Organism: Pseudomonas cichorii; assembly: GCF_018343775.1. Classification (NCBI taxonomy): domain Bacteria; kingdom Pseudomonadati; phylum Pseudomonadota; class Gammaproteobacteria; order Pseudomonadales; family Pseudomonadaceae; genus Pseudomonas; species Pseudomonas cichorii. The sequence goes on along the minus strand of NZ_CP074349.1, from coordinate 1,000,046 downwards.
CAGACAAGGTAACGAGGCCCCTATGACTGTACCTATCGCAATCATCGGTACCGGTATCGCCGGACTCTCTGCTGCTCAGGCGCTCAAGGCTGCCGGGCACGACATACATCTTTTCGACAAAAGCCGCGGCAGCGGCGGAAGAATGTCGAGCAAGCGAAGTGAGGCGGGCTCTCTCGACATGGGCGCACAGTATTTCACTGCCCGTGATCGACGCTTCGTGGCGGCCGTCAACCAGTGGCAAGCCAAAGGTCACGTGGCCGAATGGACACCCTCGCTGTACAACTTCCATGGCGGCAGGCTCAGCCCGTCGCCGGACGAGCAGGTACGCTGGGTCGGCACACCGGGCATGAGCGCCATTACCCGTGCCCTTCTGGACGATTTGCCCGTGACATTCTCGTGCCGCATCACCGAAGTCTTTCGCGGTGAAGAGCACTGGAACCTGCAAGATGCCGATGGCAACAACCACGGTCCTTTCAGCCATGTTGTCATCGCCATACCCGCGCCTCAGGCAGCGACGCTGCTGGCAGCGGCACCGAAACTGGCAAGCGTGGTCACCGGTGTGAAAATGGACCCGACCTGGGCCGTTGCCCTGGCCTTTTCCACACCGCTGCAAACCCCGATGCAAGGCTGTTTCGTACAGGACAGCCCGCTGGACTGGCTGGCCCGCAATCGCAGCAAACCCCAACGTGACGACACCCTGGACACCTGGGTTCTGCATGCCTCCAGCAGTTGGAGCAGGCAGCATCTGGACATGCCCAAAGAGCAAGTCATCGAACATCTGCATGGTGCATTTGCAGAGCTGATCGACTGCCCGATGCCTGCTCCGGTCTTCAGCCAGGCACACCGCTGGCTGTATGCACGACCGGCCGGCTCTCACGAATGGGGCGCACTTTCCGATGCCGACCTGGGCATTTACGTCTGTGGCGACTGGTGCCTGTCAGGTCGCGTCGAAGGCGCATGGCTCAGCGGCCAGGAAGCTGCACGCCGTCTGCTGGAACACCTCAAGTGAATACCATCAATCCCCGCAAACTGCTGCTGTCGAAATGGACCGCAGCAGTGCCGCTCAACCGCGAAAAACACTTTCTGGTGACCGAGCTGTTCAAGGACGAGGAAGGCACGGTCCTGGAGATTGAACTGCAAGCCGTGATGACTCACCGCAGCGAACGCTTGCCGTGGCAGGTCCTGCAGAACTCCGAGGTCTGGCGCATGGGCTGGAAGTGAGCGGGCCCGCTTCCTGAATAAACACGCCTGAAATTCTTGTACAAAGAATTTGACTTGTACAGCTACAAACCTATGATGAGACAAGTTGTACAGACTTATTGATCTGTACAAGTCTTGCGTAGGGGTTTGTGATGTCAGCGCCTGTGATCGATAAGCCAAAACTGGGAATCAGCGCCTGCCTGCTGGGTGCGGAGGTACGCTTCAATGGCGGCCATAAAGAGTCGCGCCTGTGTACTCGCGCCCTGAGTGAGTATTTCGATTTCGTACCGGCCTGCCCGGAAGTCGCCATCGGCATGGGCATTCCACGAGAGCCGATCCGGCTGGTGGGCGACCCGGTAAATCCCCAGGCAGTGGGCACCGTCAACAGAGAGCTGAACGTCACTCAGGCTCTGGCCGATTACGGGCTGCACATGGCTGGCGAAATGGGCGATATCTGCGGTTATATTTTCATGCAGAAATCACCGTCCTGTGGCCTGGAGCGGGTCAAGGTCTATCGCGAGAACGGTGCGCCCGTGGATGGCGGTGGACGCGGTATCTATGCCCAGACCTTCTGCGCCAGTCAGCCCGACCTGCCGGTCGAGGAAGATGGCCGGCTCAACGATGCCGTTCTGCTGGAAAACTTCGTCACCCGGGTATTCGCCTACGCTGCCTGGCAAAAGCTGCTGAAAGACGGCGTGACCCGTCGCGCCTTGAGCGAGTTCCATTCGCGCTACAAATATCAGCTCATGGCCAGCAATCCACAGCAATACAAGGTGCTGGGCAATATGCTGGGCAGCATGGGCCGCAGCGATCCGAACGAGATCGCCCCACGCTATTTCAGCCAACTGATGGCAGCACTGAAAAAATGCGCTACCCGCAGCACCCATACCAATGTGCTGCAACACCTCAGTGGCTACCTCAAGAATCACCTCGATACCGAGGACAAACAGGAAATTCAGCGCCTTATCTCTCAGTACCATCAGGGCATCGTGCCCTTGATCGTGCCGCTGACCCTGCTCAAGCACCACTTTCGCCAACATCCCGATCCGTATATTGCACTGCAGGTTTACATGCAGCCGCATCCGGAAAACCTGAGCCTGCGAAATGCGATCTGAACCATGAACGATACAAACCAGGAAGCGCACCAGCCGGATAACTGGCTGCCAATCCGTGAAGTAGCACGCCAGACCGGGGTCAACGCCGTTACCTTGCGAGCCTGGGAGCGACGTTATGGCTTGATCGTCCCTCATCGCACCGCCAAGGGGCATCGGCTGTACACCCACGAGCATGTGCATCGGGTGATGACGATTCTGACCTGGCTCAACCGCGGGGTATCCGTGAGTCAGGTCAAGGCCCTGATCGATGAGCAGCAACCGGAGAGTTTCACCCCCGGCAACGACTGGGATGCCTTGCGCCAGACGCTGTTGCAGGCCATCGGTGAACTGGCCGAACGCCGGGTCGACGATGTGTTCAATCAGGCGATGTCGCTGTATCCACCCCGGACTTTGTGTGAGCAATTGTTGCTGCCGCTGCTGGCCGAGCTGGAAAAGCGCTGGCAGGGCAAGTTCGGCGCGCAGATGGAGCGGGCGTTCTTTTATTCGTGGCTGCGCAGCAAGCTCGGCGCACGCATTTACCACAATAACCGGCAACTCAATGGCAAGCCGTTGCTACTGGTGAACCAGTCCGACCTGCCGCTGGAGCCGCATTTGTGGCTCGTAGCCTGGCTGGTCAGCAGCGCCGACTGCCCGGTGGAAGTCTTCGACTGGCCGCTGCCCGCAGGCGAACTGGCGCTGGCCACCGAATATCTGCAACCACGCGGCGTGCTGCTTTATTCCAGTAAATCGCTGAACCCAGCTCAATTGCCCAGGTTATTGAGCAACATTTCCTGCCCGATCGTTCTCAGCGGATCAACGGTACAGATCCACTATGCCGATTTGCTCGTATGTGCGAACGAGGTCGCTGGATTGACCCTTGCTCAAGATCCGCTCAGTGCACAGATCGAATTGAACAGGCTCGGACTCATTTAAGGATTTCACATGCAACTGTTTTGGCTGCGTAGCGATTTGCGTGTTCACGACAATACTGCCCTGGCCGCTGCCATGGAGCGGGGCCCGACGCTTGCGGTGTATCTGGTCAGTCCCACTCAATGGCAGAATCATGACGATGCCGCCTGCAAGGTGGATTTCTGGCTGCGCAATCTGGTCGAGCTGGAAAAAGCCCTGGCCGGGCTGAATGTTCCCTTGCTGATCCGCAAGGCCGACACCTGGGACAAAGCCCCTGAAGTGCTGGCAAAGCTCTGCGCGGAGCATGCCGTCGAAGGCGTGCACACCAATGAAGAATACGGCATCAATGAAAGCAACCGCGATCAGGCGGTAGGCCAGGCGCTGGAAAAAGCCGGTGTCCATTTCAACAGCTATCTGGATCAACTGCTGTTCAAGCCTGGCAGCATTCTGACCAAGACCGGTGGCTACTTTCAGGTCTATAGCCAGTTCCGCAAAGTCTGCTATGCCCGCCTGCACGAAGCGATGCCACGCCTCATCAATCTGCCAAACGCTCAGCAGCCGCTGTCGATCAAAAGCGATGCAGTGCCCGATCAGGTCGACGGTTTTGCCAGCCCATCCAAAGCACTGCGCGAACTCTGGCCTGCTGGCGAACACGAAGCACGCCTGCGCCTGGCCACCTTCAGCGACGATCAGATCCGCTATTACCAGAGCGAACGGGATTTCCCTGCAAAGCCCGGTACCAGCCAGTTATCGGCGTACCTCGCAGCCGGTGTGATTTCACCCCGCCAATGCCTGCACGCAGCACTGATGAGCAATGACGGAGAATTCGAGACCGGTAACACCGGGATAGTGACCTGGATCAACGAACTGTTGTGGCGGGAGTTCTACAAACACATTCTTGTGGGCTACCCTCGTGTTTCAAGGCATCGCGCATTCCGCCCGGAAACCGAAGCCGTCAAATGGCGTAACGCGCCAACCGAACTGGCCGCGTGGCAGGAAGCCCGCACCGGTTTGCCGATCATCGATGCTGCCATGCGCCAGTTGCTGGAAACAGGCTGGATGCATAACCGACTAAGGATGGTCGTTGCAATGTTCCTGACCAAGAACCTGCTGATTGACTGGCGCGAGGGCGAGCGCTTTTTCATGCGCCACCTGATCGACGGGGATCTGGCAGCCAATAACGGCGGCTGGCAGTGGAGTTCATCCACAGGCACCGACTCGGCCCCTTATTTCCGCATCTTCAATCCGCTGTCGCAATCGGAAAAATTCGATCCTGAAGGGCGCTTCATCAAGCACTGGTTGCCGGAACTGGCCAGCCTCAACAAGAAAGAGGTGCATAACCCGGCGCTTGTGGGCGGGCTGTTCGGTGTCGCCAACTATCCGTCCCCGATTGTAGACCTGAGTAAAAGCCGCGAGCGGGCCCTGGCCGCGTTCAAGGCCCTGCCCCATCGCCAGCCTGCTGCGGATGCGCTCCATGAGTGAATTCCTGCAACGCTTCGCCCATGACTTCGCAGCCCTGAACAAGGACAACCTTGAGCGAGTGGCCGACCTGTACAGCGACAACGTGTCGTTCACAGACCCGCTGCACCATATCCAGGGCCTGTCGGCCATGCAGGACTACTTCGCCCAGCTGTACAGCAATGTCAGTAACCTACATTTCGATTTCCACCACTTCGATGAAGTCAGGCCCGGCGAAGGCTATCTGGTCTGGACCATGAGTTATTCACACCCGCGCCTGAAAAAGGGTCGGGGCATCAAGGTCGAAGGCTGCTCGCATCTGCATTGGCACGAAAAGGTTTACCGGCATCGGGATTACTTCGATGCCGGCGCATTGCTCTATGAACACCTCCCCATCATGGGAGGCTTGATTGCCTGGCTGAAGAAGAGGTTGGCATGAACACGTCATATGCTCGTCGCATCTGGTTGACTGGCGCCAGCAGCGGTATTGGCCTCGCCCTGGCAAAAGAGTTGCTCGACGCGAAGCACCACCTGGCGCTGACTGCCAGAACCGAAGCGCCCTTGCAGGATTTGTCGAACCGTTATCCCGGTCAGGTCCTGTTGCTCATCGGCGACATCACCGATGGCGCGCAAGTCAAGAACATGGGCGATCGTATCCTGCAGGAATGGGGGGCTCTGGACTGCGCCATCCTCAATGCCGGGACCTGCGAGTACCTTGACGCACAACATTTCGATGCCGCGCTGGTTGAACGGGTGATTCGTACCAACCTTCTGGCCACCAGCTTCTGTATTCAGGAAGCGCTACCTTTGTTGCGCAAAGGGATAAAACCTCATCTGGCCGGCGTGGCCAGTGCAGTGACTTATCTGCCACTGCCACGAGCCGAAGCCTATGGCGCCTCGAAAGCCGGCATGCGTTACATGCTGGAATCGCTGCGCCTGGACCTGGCCTGTGAAGATATCGACGTCACCGTGATCAGCCCGGGCTTTGTCGAGACGCCACTGACCGCGAAAAACGATTTCCCGATGCCCATGCGCTGGCCGGTGGAAAAAGCAGCCTGCTACATCGCAAAAAAGATGGAGCTGCCCCGGCGCCCGCTGGAGATATCGTTCCCCGGCCCGTTCATTCTCAGCCTGCGCCTGCTGGCCCTGTTGCCAGCCCGTGCAAGGTTTGCGATTGGCAAACGCATGGCTCGCACCCCTGCCTCGAATAAGGACGTTCAATGAAGATCGCCATCATTGGCAGCGGCATCTCGGGCCTGACCAGCGCCTACGTGCTCAACCGCTCCCATGAGATCACCGTGTTCGAGGCATCCGACTGGATCGGCGGCCACACGCATACCGTGGATGTGCAAGTCGCTGGACGTGCATACGCCATCGATACCGGCTTTATCGTCTTCAATGACTGGACCTACCCCAACTTCATCAAGTTGCTCGGCCAGTTGGGCGTGTCATTCAAACCGGCCGAAATGAGTTTTTCGGTGCATGACCCGCGTAGTGGCGTCGAATACAACGGCAACAACCTCAACAGCCTGTTCGCCCAGCGCAGCAACCTGCTGTCGCCAAAGTTCTGGGGCATGCTGAGCGATATTCTGCGCTTCAATCGCCAGTCCGTGGCCGACCTGGAAAACCAGCGCATCGCGGCCGACACGACGCTTGGCGAATACCTGAAAAACGGCCGCTACGGCCAGCGCTTCATCGACCATTACATCGTGCCCATGGGCGCAGCCATCTGGTCGATGTCACTGGCAGACATGCTGGGTTTCCCTCTGCAATTCTTCGTGCGCTTCTTCAAGAACCACGGCCTGCTTTCTGTCACTCATCGCCCACAATGGTGCGTGATCGAGGGCGGCTCCAGAAGTTATATCGAGCCGCTGACGGCATCGTTCAAAGACCGTATTCGCCTGTCCTGCCCTGTGCATCGGGTCGAACGCGACAGCGAGGGCGTCACGCTGCACAGCGCGGCGGGCAGCGAACGCTTCGATAAAGTGATCTTCGCCTGTCACAGCGATCAGGCCTTGCAACTGCTGGCCCAGCCTTCGCAAACCGAACAGGACATCCTCGGCGCCCTGCGTTATGCCGAGAATGATGTGGTCCTGCACACCGACACCAGACTACTGCCCAAGCGCACACTGGCCTGGGCCAGCTGGAACTACCGTCTTGGTGGTGGCGAACAGCAACTGGCGGCGGTCACTTACGACATGAACATTCTGCAAGGCATCCAAAGCGATACCACGTTCTGCGTCAGCCTGAACCAGACCGACGCCATCGACCCGGAGAAAATTCTCGGCCGCTATCGCTATTCCCACCCGCAATACAGCCTGGATGCCATTGCGGCCCAGGCGCGCTGGCAGGAAATCAGCGGCGTCGAGAACACCTTGTACTGCGGTGCCTACTGGGCCAACGGCTTCCATGAAGACGGTGTCGTCAGCGGCCTGCGTGTGGCCGAGGCTCTCGGTGAGCCACTGTGAACAGCGCCCTTTACAGCGGCTGGATCACCCATCGGCGCTTTGCGCCCAGGGCCCACGAATTCAACTATCGAATCGGCCTGCTCTATCTGGATCTGGACGAGCAGGATGCCGTGCTCAACTTGTCACCGCTGGCCGGGGGCAAGCGCTTTTCGCCGTTTTCATTCCGGGAACATGACTATCTGCCGGAACTGACCGGGCGCGGCGTGCCGCTGATCGAAGCGGTACGCGAGCGGGTCGGGATAGCGCTGGGTCATATGCCGCTGGGCCGGGTCTGCCTGCTGACCCAGGCCCGCAGTTGGGGTTTGTCGTTCAACCCGGTGAGTTTTTTCTACTGCCATGAAGTCGACGGAACACTGGCCGCCATCCTGTGTGAAGTCACCAATACGCCTTGGGGCGAGCGGTATCACTATGTCCTGCCCGCCACTGGCGAAGGCCATCAGCACTTCGCCGTGGCCAAGGCATTTCATGTGTCGCCGTTTCTGCCACGCGACCTGGAATACCGCATGAGCTTCAGCCAGCCCGCCGAAAGAATCGGCGTGCACATGGCTGACTGGCAAGGTGAGCTGAAGGTGTTCGATGCCACGCTCAATCTCAATCGCCAGCCTCTCAGCCGCCAGACGCTGCATCGTTATCTGCTTGCCTATCCATGGATGACCGCCAAGACCTGTCTTGCGATCTATTGGCAGGCCGTACGTCTGCTTCTCAAGCGCATCCCGATTTTCAATCATCAGACTGCTGACGGTGAATACCGTACTGGCACCCCGCAACCCAAGGATCGACATAATGAAAAACATCAGCAGTAGTGGTTTTTCTGCCAATCTGGGTACCCATAATCTGACCACCAACTTCCTGCGTCGTGGCGTATTGCGCCAGCTTGCAAAACTGCGCAACGGCCAGTTGGTAGTCAATGACGGCTCGGAGCGCCATGTATTCGGCAAGGCCGGAGCGCTGATTCAGGCAGAAATCCATATCCGCGACTCCGCGATCTGGGGCCTGGTTGCCAGCGGTGGTTCCATTGGCGCGGGCGAAGCCTTTATCCATGGCTACTGGACAACGCCGGACCTGACGGCAGTGGTACGGGTGTTCGTCAGCAATCTTGATGTGCTCGATGCCATGGAAGGCGGCATTGCGCGCCTGACACGCCCCATGGTCCAGGGCCTGCACTGGCTCAACCGCAATACCCGCAAAGGTTCGCAGAAAAACATCTCGGCCCATTACGATCTGGGCAATAAATTATTCGAGCAGTTTCTCGATCCGACGATGATGTATTCCGCCGCTCAATTCCTGAACGAGAACGACAGCCTCGAACAGGCCCAGTTGAACAAGCTGGAGCGCATCTGCCAGAAACTGGCCCTCAAACCCGAGGACCATCTGCTGGAAATCGGTACGGGCTGGGGCAGCATGGCGATTTATGCCGCGCAGCATTACGGGTGCCGTGTCACGACGACCACGCTGTCGAAAGAGCAGTTCGCCTACACCGAGCAGCGGCTGCTACAACTGGGCCTGCAGGACCGCGTGACCCTGCTGCTCAAGGATTATCGCGACCTCACCGGCCAGTACGACAAACTGGTGTCCATCGAAATGATCGAAGCGGTGGGCCACAGGTTTCTGCCAACCTACTTCAAGCAGTGTTCGCACCTGCTCAAGAGCAACGGGCTGATGCTCTTGCAGGCCATCACCATTCGCGAGCAGCGTTATGAGCAGGCCAGGAAGAGCGTGGACTTCATCCAGCGCTATATCTTCCCGGGCGGCGCCTTGCCATCGGTCCACAAGATGCTGGAGATCGTCGGCGGCGACACCGACATGAACCTGCTGCACATGGAAGACTTCGGCCTGCATTACGCCCGCACTCTGCACCTGTGGCACGAAAACTTCAAACAAGCCCACAGCGCCTTGCTGGACCTGGGTTACGACGAATACTTCCTGCGCCTGTGGGAATTCTATCTGTGCTATTGCGAAGGTGGTTTTCTGGAGCGGACCATCGGCACCGCGCAGTTGCTGCTGGCCAAACCCGAGGCCTTGCGTGCTCCGGTACTGGGGCTCTTCGATGCTTAAAACCGTCGCCAATGCAGTGTTGTTCCAGATCGGCTGGTTCGCCTGCGTGCTGGGCGGCAACAGTTACTGGCTGCTGATTGCAGCAGGTGTACTGGCCATACACCTTTTGTGGACAAGTTCCTGGGCGCGTGAGGGCAGATTGCTGCTGGCCGTTACCGTGCTGGGGACCTTGCTGGACAGTGCCCTGATGAATATCGGGGTATTCGATTTCGGCACCAGTGGCCCACTGATTCCTGTATGGCTGGTACTACTCTGGGCAGTGCTGGCAACCACGCTCAATCATTGTCTGGCCTGGACTGCCAAACCCTGGTGGCGTGCCAGCCTGCTTGGCGCGATTGGCGGTCCGATGTCTTACTATGCCGGCTCACAATTGGCGCAGGCCCAGTTTCCAATGGGGTTATGGCCAAGCCTTCTGATACTGGGCGCGGTCTGGGCCGTCGCCTTTCCTTTGCTTCAGGGACTGGCTGCTCATCCACTCATCAACCGACACACCGGAGCCAACCACTGAAAGCCCCGCTCATTACCCTGACCCAGATTCCAAGCGAACCGAAAGTCACCTGCTCGACCTGCGCAGCCTGCTGTTGCCAACTGGAAGTGATGCTCATCACCGATACAGGCGTGCCCGCGCGTTATATCGATACCGATGAATGGGGCGGCGAAGTCATGCTGCGCCTGGATGACGGCTGGTGCGCGGCGCTGGATCGCAACACCATGATGTGCACCATCTACGAAAAACGCCCGCTGATTTGCCGCGAATTCGAAGAAGGTTCTGAAGAGTGCCTGAATGAACGGCTGGGGATTGCTACGGCTTATCTCTGAGGGCGACGGGTAGGAGCGAATTCATTCGCGAGACGGCATGGCAAACGATGGATAGGTATCGAATGTAGCGGCCTGTCGCGAATAAATTCTCCCCCGCCTGGTCGTTCACTATCAGAACGGCATCTTGTAATGCAGGGCGTAGCTTTCTATCCCGTCGTTCGGCTGTTTGATACCGGCGTTGGAATAGTGAGTGGCACGAATGCCGATTTCATGACCGCCTGCGAAGCGCAGACCAAAACCGATACGGTCTTCAAAGTTGAAGGCCGAGCCCAGTTTGTTGTCTTCGACCTGGGTGTTGGAGAACACCGAAACCCCGATCCCCGCCTCGATGTAAGGCTTTACGCTCTGACCTGCGAACTCATAAACCAGTACTGGCGAGAACGACAGGCTGTTATTGCTGGAGCGTTTATCGCCGTCCCAGTAGGTGTAGGCGCCGTCCCAGTAGCCGGTCAGACGGCCTACATCGCTTTTCAGCCAACTTTTGTCCCAATCGAACTGCACGCCCAGCCGATAGGTCATGGTCGATTGGCTGGTGTGGCCTACCGAAAACTCAACCCCATCGGCCAGTACCATCGAGCTTTGCCCTGAGAGAGCAGCCGAAAACACGGCCGCACATAAAAGTCGCTTCATAGAAACATCCATTTCATATGGTAGTTATTGGAAAGTGCTAGAACTTGGCAAACGCAGTTATAGAAAGCAGCAGCAAAGCGTTGGTTCAGCGCATAAAAAGCTTTTTCACGATTTTTTTACAAACCTAAGCTTCGCACACTGCCAGCGCTTTGCCATAGGGCAGGAAGAATTTTTTTGAAATCATTTGGATTGCCACTCGTCCAGTAGGATGTTTCGCACACAGGACCGGTGGACAACAGATCGGATTGGGTCAGCAAACGCTGGAGTTGACGGGCTACGGCCGCGCCCGTGTCGATCAGGCTGATGGATTCAGGAATCATCTGACGCAGCAGTGGCTTGATAAACGGATAGTGTGTGCAACCCAGAATGATGGTGTCGCAGCCTTCCAGCAGCAAAGGCTCGACATAGCGCCAGAGCAACTGGCGAATGGTCGGGCTGAGCAGATCACCGGTTTCGATCAGTTCCACCAGCCCCGGACAAGGCTGGGTAACCACCCGCACATCGCTGGCGAAACGGTCGAGCAGAGCGGCGAACTTGGCGCTTTGCAGGGTGCCGGTTGTGGCCAGAACCCCCACCACTCCGCTGCGAGTTGCCGCAGCGGCCGGCTTGACCGCTGGCTCCATGCCGACAACAGGCCAGCCGGGATAACACTGGCGTATATGCGCAACACCTGCCACCGTCGCCGTATTGCAGGCCAGCACCAGCGCCTTGGCGCCCTGCTCCCGGAAGAAACCGGCAATCGTGAGACAACGCTCGATGATGAATTCAGGGGGCTTTTCGCCGTAGGGAATATTCCCGCCGTCGGCGACATACAGCAGGGATTCGTTGGGCAGCAACTGACGGATTTCGGTGAGTACCGAAAGCCCGCCCACACCGGAGTCGAAAACCCCTACTGGCGCATTACGGCTAAAAGGCGTGGAAGTACCGGTCATTGAGCAGTACCGCATACACCGCACGCCGGATCGCGTTTGACCTTCAATTCACGAAAACGGGTGCTCAACGCATCGATCAGCAACAGACGCCCTACCAGCGGCTCGCCAAAACCCGCCAGCAGCTTCAGGGCTTCCAGGGCCTGCAGGCTGCCCACCAGTCCCACCAGAGGCCCGATGACGCCAGCTTCACTGCACGTCAGTTCGGCTTCACTGCCGTGACCGTACAGGCAGTGATAGCAAGGACTCTCGGCACGGCGCGGGTCGAACACCGACAACTGACCTTCAAGGCGGATCGCCGCACCGCTGACCAGAGGCTTGCCGGCAGCGACGCAAGCCGCATTCACGGCCTCGCGGGTCGAGAAGTTATCCGAGCAATCGAGCACCAGATCAACGCCTTGCACGGCAGCACTCAGGGAATCGGCATCCAGTGCAGCGCGATGGGCGACCAGTGTCACCTCGGGATTGATGGCCGTCAGACGGGCCATGGCGGAATCCACCTTGGCCTGCCCGATGCTGTGGCTGTCATGAATGACCTGGCGCTGCAGGTTGGTCAGGTCAACGCTGTCAAAGTCGGCCAGATGCAACTCGCCTACTCCGGCAGCAGCAAGATAGAGCGCCACCGGAGAACCCAGGCCGCCCAGCCCGACGATCAGCGCACGGCTGCTCTTGAGCCGTATCTGCCCGTCGATATCGACGTGTTGCAGCAGAATCTGCCGACTGTAACGCAGCAGTTCCTCATCACTCAGCACAGCAAGCATCCGAAAGTGATGCGCTCGTGCTCGCCCAGATCACGTCGGGTCTGCACCCGGTCGAAACCATTGGCAGTCAGCAGGTTACGCACTTCAGCCCCCTGGTCATAGCCATGCTCAAGCAACAACCAGCCGCCACTGCGCAGATACGCTGGAGCCTGCTGGACAATGGCTCGCAGGTCGTCCAGGCCATCGGCGCCCGCAACCAGTGCGCTGCTCGGCTCGAAACGGACATCACCGGCCGCCAGATGCGGGTCGGCATCGGCGATGTAAGGCGGGTTGCTGATGATCAGGTCGAACTGCCGGTTCTGCTCCAGCGCACTGAACCAATGGCTGTTGAGCACCACGGCGTTGTCCAGTTGCAAACGCTGGCGGTTGCGTTCGGCCAGGGCCACGGCTTCCAGTACCCGATCCACGGCCGTCACTTTCCACAGATGACGCTCGTTGGCCAGTGCCAGGGCAATCGCCCCGCTGCCGGTGCCCAGATCCAGAACCTGAGCCGGCGCAAACGCCGGTATGAGTTCCAGCGCCGCCTCGACCAGCATTTCGGTTTCGGGACGTGGAATCAATGTGTGCGGCGCGACTTCCAGATCGAGTTTCCAGAAACCCTGCTGACCCAGAATATAAGCCACAGGCTCACCGGTGCGCCTGCGTTGCAGGTAACTGGCGAACGTCAGCGCCGCTTCGGTGCTGACAATGCGCTCGGGCCAGGTATGCAGGAAGCTGCGCGGCTTGCCCAGGGCAGCGGCCAGCAGCAACTCGGCGTCCAGGCGCGCAGTTGGTGAGTCGGGAAGTTCAGCGCTTCTTAACAAGCTGGCGATGATGGTCATTTACTCACCCAGTGCCGCAAGTTGATCAGCCTGATATTCAGCGAGTAGCGGCTCTATCACTGCATCGACGCCACCGGCCAGAACTTCGTCCAGTGAATACAACGTCAGATTGACGCGGTGATCCGTCACTCGCCCCTGAGGGAAGTTATAGGTGCGAATACGCTCCGAACGATCACCGGACCCCACCAGCAGCTTGCGCTCGCTGGCGATGGCATTGGCAGCGGCACTGGTCTGCTGATCATTCAGTTTGGCAGACAACCAGGACATTGCCCGGGCTCTGTTCTTGTGTTGCGAACGTTCTTCCTGGCATTCCACGACAATACCCGATGGCAAGTGGGTAATGCGAATGGCCGAGTCGGTCTTGTTGACGTGCTGTCCACCGGCACCGGAGGAACGATAGGTGTCGATGCGCAGGTCTGCCGGATTGATTTCGATCGCCTGCTGCTCGTCAGGCTCTGGCAACACCGCCACGGTACAGGCCGAGGTATGGATACGACCTTGTGACTCGGTTTCGGGCACACGCTGTACGCGGTGGGCACCGGACTCGAATTTCAGCTTGCCGTAGACGTTTTCGCCTTCGACACGGGCAATGACTTCTTTGTAGCCGCCATGCTCGCCTTCGTTTTCCGAAAGGATTTCCACGCGCCAGCCACGACGTTCGGCATAGCGCGAGTACATGCGGAACAGGTCACCGGAGAAGATCGCCGCCTCGTCACCGCCTGTGCCGGCACGGATTTCCAGGAACACGTTGCGCCCGTCGTTGGGGTCCTTGGGCAGCAGCATGCGTTGCAACTGCGCCTCCAGCTCCAGCAACTGCTGCTTGGCTTCACGGACTTCCTCGACCGCCATTTCCCGCATGTCCGGATCGTTGTCCTTGAGCAGCGCCTGGGCACCGTCCAGATCGGCCAATACCTTGATGCGCTGCCTGTAAGTCTCGATGACCGGCTCGACTTCGGCGTATTCACGGGAATAGGCGCGAAATTTGGTCTGGTCGCTGATAACTTCCGCATCGCCAAGCAGCGCGGTCAATTCTTCAAAACGGTCGCTGAGCACATCCAGCTTATTGAGCAGTGAAGCTTTCATTGCGAAGGTTTATCCGTCGAGCCCTCACCGAGGGCAAAAAGTTCCTGAGCCATGGCCAGCGCATCGACGCGGCCTTCGGCAGACAGCTTTTTAAGCTGAACGCTGGGAGCGTGCAGCAGTTTGTTGGTCAGGCCACGGGCCAGTTGAATCAAGACCTCTTCGGCATTGCTGCCGTTGGCCAGCATACGCTGCGCCTTGCTCAGCTCTTCGTCGCGCAGCCGCTCGCTTTGCTGACGATAGGCACGCAATACATCGACGGCCGCCAGTTCGCGCAAGCGGGACATGAAGTCCTCGGCGCCGATACTGACCAGTTGTTCGGCCGCCAGGGCAGCACCCTGCCGACTCTTGAGGTTTTCGGCGACCACCTCATGCAGATCATCGACGCTATAGAGGTAAACGTCGTCCAGCTCGCCGACTTCCGGCTCGATATCGCGAGGAACAGCGATATCCACCATGAAAATCGGCTTGTGCTTGCGCAGCTTCAAGGCGCTTTCTACCGCACCCTTGCCCAGAATCGGCAACTGGCTGGCGGTGGAGCTGATCACGATATCGCTGTTCACCAGCTCTGCCGGAATATCCGAAAGCAGCACCGCATGGGCGCCGAACTCGGCAGCCAGAATACTGGCGCGCTCCAGGGTCCGGTTGGCAACCACAATACGCTTTACGCCCAGATCACGCAGGTGCCGGGCAACCAGAGTGATGGTTTCGCCCGCGCCGATCAGCAACGCCTGACTGCGCTGCAGATCGCTGAAAATCTGTTTCGCCAGGCTGACGGCGGCAAACGCCACCGATACCGGGTTCTCACCAATGGCCGTGTCGGTGCGCACCTGCTTGGCGGCGCTGAAGGTCGCCTGAAACAGACGCCCGAGCAACGGACCAACGGTTCCCGCCTCACGGGCCACGGCATAGGCGGATTTCATCTGCCCGAGAATCTGCGGCTCTCCGAGTACCAGAGAGTCCAGGCCCGAAGCCACGCGCATCATGTGACGCACGGCGGCATCGTCTTCATGAATGTAGGCACTGGCGCGAAGTTCATCGAGGCTCAGGTGATGATAGTCCGCCAGCCAGGCCAGAATGCTGTCGGCTGCGAGCTGGTCGTGCTCGATATACAGCTCGCTACGGTTACACGTCGAGAGGATCGCGGCTTCGCGACTGCTGGTAAGACGGCAAAGCTGCTGCAAGGCCTCGACCAGTTGTTCTGGCGTAAATGCCACGCGCTCGCGAACGTCTACCGAGGCAGTCTTATGGTTAATACCAAGTGCAAGGAAGGCCATTCAGGGTCGCTGGTGGTGACGTGAAGCCAGCAATTGTCCTACTTCAATAAGCTCAGAACAACCACTGCATATTATTGTCCCACTAGAATCGCTCGTCGCAGGCCCCCTTTTTGGGGTGGCGACGCCGTCAGAACCGCTGTTGCAGTAGTTTTTCCACCGGTGGTGGGTTTTGCCGACAGCCTTGTGTCATGATGCTCCAAACCGCAGGTAAGCCGCCTTTCTTATATATGACTAGATCCTCCGCGTTGTTCCTCGCCCTTGTCTTTCTCGGCGGTTGCCAGTCCATGGCTCCCGTCTCACAGCAACCTGTGACTGAACAGAAAGACACACCTCCCGCGCCTGAAACAAAGCCGCTGGTCTATGGCTCGTTCACTCAGGACACCCTGGTCAGCCTGCTCAGTGCCGAACTGGCAGGCCAGCGTAACCGTTTCGACATTGCGCTCGACAATTACGTCACCCAGGCGGTCAAGACCCAGGATCCGGGCGTTTCCGAGCGGGCCTATCGCATCGCCGAGTACCTGGGCGCCGATCAGGCCGCTCTGGATACCGCCATGATCTGGGCGCGCAACGACCCGACCAACCTGGAAGCGCAAAGAGCCGCCGCGATTCAGCTGGCACGCTCCGGACGCTATGACGACTCCATGATGTACATGGAGAAGGTTCTGCAGGGTCAGGGCGATACGCATTTCGACTTCCTGGCGCTCTCTGCTGCGGAAACCGACACCGATACCCGCAATGGTCTGCTCAAGAGTTTCGACCGGCTGCTGGGTAAATACCCGAACAATGGCCAGTTGATCTTCGGCAAGGCGCTGCTGCTCCAGCAGAACGGCGACTCCGAACGCTCCTTGCGCCTGCTTGAAGACAATCCGCCCAAGGACGGCGAAATTGCGCCAATCCTGTTGCGCACCCGCCTGCTGCAAGGCATGGGTCGTGGCAAGGAAGGGCTGCCGATCCTGGAAAAAAGCCTCAAGAAATACCCGGAAGACAAACGTCTGCGCCTGACCTACGCCCGCATGCTGGTCGAACAGAACCGCATGGAAGACGCCAAGGTGCAGTTCTCCAGCCTTTTGAAGCAATACCCGGATGACGACGAACTGCGTTTCTCCCTGGCGCTGGTCTGCCTGGAAGCCAAGGCTTGGGACGAAGCAGCCGTTTATCTGGAAGAGCTGGTGGAACGAGGCGCACATGTCGACTCCGCGCACCTGAACCTGGGCCGCATCCACGAAGAGCGCGACGACCCGCAAAGCGCCCTTGCCGAATACGCACAGGTCGGGCCGGGCAGTGATTTCCTGTCCGCCCAGCTTCGCCAGAGCGACATTCTGATGAGCAACGGCAATGCTGCCGAAGCCTCCAAGCGCCTCGCCGAAGCCCGCGACTCGCAGCCGGACTACGCGATCCAGCTGTACCTGATCGAAGCCGAAACCCTGACCAGCAACAATCAGCCCGACCGTGGCTGGCAGGTGCTGAATCAGGCGCTCAAGCAGTATCCGGACGACGTGAACCTGCTTTATACACGCGCCATGCTGGCTGAAAAGCGCAACGACTTGGCGCAGATGGAAAAAGACCTGCGGGCAATCATCAAGCGCGAACCGGAAAACGCCATGGCCCTTAATGCTCTGGGTTACACCCTTTCGGATCGCACGACCCGTTACGCCGAAGCCAGGGAGCTGATTGAAAAGGCCCACACCCTGACACCCGACGATCCGGCCGTGCTCGACAGCCTGGGCTGGGTCAATTACCGCATGGGCAACCTGGACGAAGCCGAACGCCTGCTGCGCATGGCGCTTGAACGCTTCCCCGACCACGAAGTCGCCGCTCACCTGGGCGAAGTGCTCTGGGCCAAGGGCGAACAGCGTGAGGCCCGTAAAGTCTGGGGTAAAGCCCTCGAACAGCAACCTGACAGCCCTATTCTGCGTAGCACCGTGCTGCGCCTGACCGGATCAGAGAATCTTTGACGTTATGTTTTTGCGCCATGTAATCGTATTCAGCCTCATTGCCCTGCTCACCGGCTGTGCCGGCCTGACTTCCCGCGAAGCCCTTCAGGGCAAGGGCGATCCCGCGCAGTGGCGCGAGCACAAGCAACAACTGAGCAGCCTCGACGGCTGGCAGATCAACGGCAAGGTCGGCATTCGTGCTCCCAGGGACTCCGGCAGCGGAACCCTGTTCTGGCTGCAACGCCAGGATTATTACGACATCCGCCTCTCCGGCCCTCTGGGACGCGGCGCGGCACGCCTGACCGGGCGTCCTGGTGGCGTGAGCCTTGAAGTGGCCAACCAGGGCCGCTACGAAGCGCCAACCCCGGAAACCCTGCTGCAAGACCAGTTGGGCTGGAAACTTCCAGTCTCGCACCTCGTCTGGTGGGTGCGCGGCCTTCCCGCCCCCGACAGCAAGAGCCGCCTGACACTGGATGACGACAGCCGGCTGGCCAGCCTTGAACAGGATGACTGGCAGGTGGAATACCTCAGTTACATTGAACAGAACGGTTACTGGTTGCCTGAGCGCATCAAACTGCATGGCCAGGATCTGGATGTCACGCTGGTCATCAAGGACTGGCAGCCTCGCAAACTGGGGCAATGAACATGAGCACGCCAAGCCTGACCCTGCCCGCTCCCGCCAAACTGAACCTGATGCTGCACATTCTTGGCCGTCGTCCTGACGGCTATCACCAACTGGAAACCATCTTTCAGTTTCTCGACTACGGCGATGAACTTGGTTTCGCCGTTCGCGAGGACGGTGAAATCCACCTGCAAACCGATGTCCCCGGCGTTCCTCACGACAGTAATCTGATCGTCAAGGCTGCCCGGGCATTACAGAAACAGTCCGGTTGCACACTGGGCATGGACATCTGGCTGGAAAAACGTCTGCCCATGGGCGGCGGCATCGGGGGTGGCAGTTCGGATGCGGCAACCACCCTGCTGGGTCTGAACCATCTCTGGAATCTTGGCTGGGACGAAGATCGCCTGGCCGCTCTGGGCCTGACGCTTGGGGCCGACGTCCCGGTTTTCGTGCGTGGGCGTGCTGCATTTGCAGAGGGTGTAGGAGAAATTCTCACCCCTATAAACCCCGAAGAACCGTGGTATTTGGTACTTGTGCCGCAAGTATCTGTAAGTACAGCAGAAATTTTTTCAGATCCACTGTTGACACGTGACACTCCTCCCATTAAAGTGCGCCCCGTTCCCAAGGGAAACAGTCAAAACGACTGTAGAGCGGTTGTAGAGAAGCGTTATCCAGATGTACGTAACGCTTTGAATTTGTTAGGTAATTTTACCGAAGCAAAATTAACCGGAACTGGAAGTTGTGTGTTTGGGGCCTTCCCAAACAAAGCTGAAGCTGATAAAGTCTCGGCCCTTCTTACAGAGACCCTTACAGGGTTCGTAGCAAAAGGAAGCAACGTTTCGATGTTGCATCGCAAGCTACAGATTCTGTGAAAAAGGAATCGAGTGCCAGGCACTCGGATTGATTCAATACAGGGGCGTCGCCAAGCGGTAAGGCAGCAGGTTTTGATCCTGCCATGCGTTGGTTCGAATCCAGCCGCCCCTGCCATTTTCTATACTCATCCAGGTATACCCTCAGCCTCCAGGTACTGCGCGTGTCCAAGATGATGGTCTTTACGGGGAACGCTAACCCCGATCTGGCTCGGCGTGTAGTACGTCAGCTGCATATCCCTCTCGGTGACGTCTCTGTCGGTAAATTCTCCGACGGCGAGATCAGCACTGAGATCAATGAAAACGTCCGCGGTAAAGATGTCTTCATTATTCAGCCGACTTGCGCTCCGACCAACGATAACCTGATGGAACTCGTCGTGATGGCTGATGCCTTCCGCCGCTCCTCAGCGTCCCGAATCACTGCTGTGATTCCTTACTTTGGTTATGCCCGTCAGGATCGCCGTCCGCGTTCCGCACGTGTTGCCATCAGCGCGAAAGTCGTTGCTGACATGCTGACCGTGGTGGGTATCGATCGTGTTCTCACGGTTGATCTTCATGCTGACCAAATACAAGGTTTCTTCGATATTCCTGTAGATAACATCTACGGCTCCCCTGTTCTGGTGGATGACATCGAAGATCAGCGCTTTGAAAACCTGATGATCGTTTCCCCGGATATCGGCGGCGTCGTGCGTGCACGTGCTGTTGCCAAATCCCTGGGCGTCGATCTCGGGATCATCGACAAACGCCGCGAGAAAGCCAATCACTCCGAAGTGATGCATATCATCGGTGATGTCGAAGGGCGTACCTGTATTCTGGTCGACGACATGGTCGATACCGCCGGCACTCTGTGCCATGCGGCAAAGGCCCTGAAAGAGCATGGCGCTGCCAAGGTCTTTGCCTACTGCACACACCCTGTGCTGTCGGGTCGGGCGATCGAAAACATTGAAAATTCCGTGCTGGACGAACTGGTGGTGAGTAACACCATCCCGTTGTCTGCTGCTGCACAAGCCTGTAGCCGTATCCGTCAACTGGATATCGCACCGGTAGTCGCTGAAGCGGTTCGCCGTATCAGCAACGAAGAATCGATCAGCGCGATGTTCCGCTAAGGGTTTTCCCTGGGTTCATCTCGTCGACGAAAAGCGCCCCGCCCTGGCATCCGGTCAGGGCGGGGCTTTTTTGCCCATATCGCATTGGCGCTGGTCGCAAACGCCAAAGCGAGTGTGGTTATTTTGGAGAAACAAAATGAATGATTTCACTCTGAATGCTGAAGTGCGTTCCGACCTGGGGAAAGGTGCGAGCCGCCGCCTGCGTCGTCTCGCAAGCCTGGTTCCAGCTGTTGTCTACGGTGCTGACAAAGCCCCTGAGTCCATCAGCATGCTGGCCAAAGAAGTTGCCAAACTGCTGGAAAACGAAGCTGCTTTCAGCCACGTTATCGAGCTGAATGTTGGTGGCAAGAAGCAGAACGTCCTGATCAAGGCACTGCAGCGTCACCCAGCAAAAGGTCACGTACTGCACGCTGACTTCGTACGTGTTGTTGCCGGCCAGAAACTGACCGCCATCGTTCCGGTTCACTTCATCAACGAAGAAGCTCCGGTCAAGAAAGGCGGCGAGATCTCGCACACCACTACCGAGCTGGAAGTTTCCTGCCTGCCTAAAGATCTGCCTGAGTTCATCGAAGTGGATCTGGGCGCTCTGGAAATCGGTTCCAACGTTCACCTGTCCGACCTCAAAGCGCCAAAAGGCGTTGAGTTCGTCGCACTGGCGCACGGTACCGACCTGGCTATCGCCAACGTCCACGCTCCACGCGTAGCTGCAGAAGACACCAAAGAAGAAGGCGCTGCCGAGTAATTCATTACTTGGTAACGTCGGAGTTGCTCAGGAAACATCGCGAGCGATAGCAGGCAAAGCGGGCGGGATCGCGGAGTTTACATCATGGTAAATGAGCACTTTTCGTCCACAGTTGCCGCTTTCGCAAGCGGTGTTATCCACAACTCCAAGGAAGAGCCCCTGTCGTGACCGCCATAAAACTGATCGTTGGCCTGGGAAACCCCGGCACTGAATACGAACAGACCCGGCATAACGCAGGGGCTCTTTTCGTTGAGCGTATTGCTGCGGCGCAACGAGTCAACCTCGTTCCCGAGCGCAAATTCTTTGGCCTGACCGGACGCTTCACGCATCAGGGTCAGGATGTTCGTCTGCTGATTCCTACTACCTACATGAACCGCAGCGGTCAGGCTGTAGCGGCACTCGCCGGCTTCTACCGCATTTCGGTCGACTCCATTCTGGTAGCGCACGACGAACTCGACCTGCCTCCCGGCGTTGCCAAACTGAAAGTTGGCGGCGGGCATGGCGGTCACAACGGTCTGCGCGACATCATCGCGCAGCTCGGTAACCAGAACACTTTCCATCGCTTGCGGCTTGGCATCGGCCACCCAGGCGATGCCAGCAAGGTCTCCGGTTTTGTCCTGGGTCGAGCGCCACGCGCCGAACAGGAAAAACTGGATGCCAGTATCGACTTTGCCCTCGGCGTGCTGCCGGATATCTTCGCCGGTGAATGGAACCGGGCGATGAAAAACCTGCACAGCCAGAAGGCCTGACATCACTCGAGGGGAAACACCATGGGATTCAACTGCGGAATCGTCGGCCTGCCTAACGTCGGCAAGTCCACCCTGTTCAACGCCCTGACAAAGTCTGGCATTGCGGCAGAGAACTTTCCCTTCTGCACCATCGAGCCGAACAGCGGCATCGTGGCCATGCCCGACCCGCGTCTGGCGGCGCTGGCAGCCATCGTCAATCCCAAGCGCATCCTGCCGACTACCATGGAGTTCGTCGACATTGCCGGTCTGGTCGCCGGTGCCTCGAAAGGTGAAGGCCTGGGCAACAAGTTCCTGGCCAACATCCGCGAAACCGACGCTATCGCTCACGTGGTGCGCTGCTTTGAAGACGAGAACGTGATCCACGTTTCCAACAGCGTCGATCCGAAGCGCGATATCGAAATCATCGACCTGGAGCTGATCTTCGCCGACCTCGAAAGCTGCGAAAAACAACTGCAGAAAGTCGCTCGCAACGCCAAGGGCGGCGACAAGGATGCGGTGATCCAGAAAGGCCTGCTCGAGCAACTGATCGCCCACTTCACCGAAGGCAAGCCGGCGCGCAGCCTGATGAAGAACATGAGCGTCGAGGAAAAATCGGTCATCCGCGGCTTCCACCTGCTGACCACCAAACCGGTCATGTACATCGCCAACGTTGCCGAAGACGGCTTCGAGAACAACCCGCTGCTGGACGTGGTCCGCGCCATCGCCGACGAAGAGGGCGCAATGCTGGTGCCAGTCTGCAACAAGATCGAAGCGGAAATCGCCGAGCTGGATGACGGCGAAGAAAAGGACATGTTCCTCGAAGCCCTGGGCCTTGAAGAACCCGGCCTGAACCGCGTGATCCGCGCCGGCTACGAAATGCTGCACCTGCAGACTTACTTCACCGCCGGTGTCGAAGAAGTCCGCGCCTGGACCGTCCGCGTCGGTGCCACCGCACCACAGGCTGCAGGCGTGATCCACACCGACTTCGAAAAAGGCTTCATCCGCGCCGAAGTCATCGCCTACGAAGACTTCATCCAGTTCAAGGGTGAAGCCGGTGCCAAGGAAGCCGGTAAATGGCGCCTGGAAGGCAAGGAATACATCGTCAAGGATGGCGACGTGATGCACTTCCGCTTTAACGTCTGATGCCTGCCGTGGGTTGCCACGGATGCTGATGAATCCTCAAAGCCCCCGAATTGCCTGGCGATTCGGGGGTTTTGTGTTTATGCAGGCTGATAATGGCTTGGCTGTGTGCTTCTGTCTGACCTCCACTCGCCTCTATCAAGACTCGATAGCATATGCACAAGAAACAAGCTGTTCCGTATTAAGAGGATCAGGCCAGGAGATTTGTGCGAATATCCTGACACAGGAGCTGTAACGAGAAAGGACCTCAGCGATGACACACAACGAAGCGGAAAAACTCTTGCAAGCCGCATTACAAAACCCAGCGGCGCAATTTCGAGACGGGCAATGGGAAGCCATTGATGCATTAGTCAACCAGCGCAAGAAAATGCTGGTCGTGGAGCGTACTGGCTGGGGCAAGAGCTCCGTGTATTTCATCAGCACAAGGATTCTGCGAGATCGCGGACAGGGTCCGACAATCATCGTTTCCCCCTTGCTGGCATTGATGCGGAATCAGATCGAATCGGCTACTCGGCTGGGTATTCGTGCAGTCACGCTCAACTCCACGAATCGGGATCAGTGGGAAGAGTCCAGACAGCAAATACTTGCCAATCAAGTCGATTGCCTGTTGATATCCCCAGAGCGATTGGCCAACGATGACTTTATCGAAAGTACACTGCAACCGATTGCTGACCGGATCGGCTTGATGGTCATTGATGAAGCTCATTGCATTTCTGACTGGGGACATGACTTCAGGCCAGACTACCGCCGCATCCTCAATATCCTGCAATTTCTGCCAACCAATACGCCCGTACTGGGCACCACCGCCACGGCAAACAATCGCGTGATCGAAGACATTCTCGATCAGTTAGGTGAAATCACTATCCAGCGCGGCCCCTTGGTACGCGAGAGCCTTGCCTTACAGAACCTTCGTCTCCCGGACCAGGCAAGCCGATTGGCATGGCTGGCCGAAAACATCCCGCAGCTCACCGGCACCGGTATTGTCTATACGCTGACACAGCGCGATACGGATCAGGTATCTGACTGGCTGAACGACAATGGCATCAGCGCAGCAGCCTATTATGGCAGCGTCACACATCCTGACTTCCCCGAAAGCGATGACTACCGCCAGCATCTTGAAGCCCGCCTGCTCAATAACGACCTGAAAGTACTGGTTGCCACATCCGCTCTCGGCATGGGATATGACAAACCCGATCTGGGTTTTGTCATCCACTATCAGGCACCGGGCTCTCTTGTTACCTACTACCAGCAGGTTGGCCGAGCTGGCCGAGGGATTGATTACTCGGTTGGCATACTGATGTCAGGCAAGGAGGACGAAGATATTCATGATTTCTTCCGCCGCTCTGCCTTCCCGAATCAGGGACAAGTGCGCCATATTCTGGGCAAGCTGGAGCAATCCGATGGCCTGGGCATTCGTGACCTGGAAGAGCACAGCAACCTTGCGAAGGGCCAGATCGAAAAAACCCTGAAATACCTGAGCGCGGAAAAAAAACCGCCCGTGATCAAGACCAACAGCAAGTGGCACTTTGTCGCCGTTGACTACCACCTCGATGAAGCACGTATCTCCCAATTGACCCAGCTTCGCGAGCAGGAATGGGGAGAGGTCAATACATATCTGGACTCCAAGGATTGCCTGATGGCCTTTATCCGCGGAGCGCTAAATGATCCAGCCCATGAAAACTGTGGCAAGTGTGCTAATTGTCTGGAAAGCGAGATTGTGCCTGCACGGATCAATGCTGAACTGATACATCGTGCAGCAACCTTTATCCGCCATGCCGAGTTTCCAATAGAACCCCGCAAACAGGTCGCCAAAGGCGCTTTCGTGGAGTATGGCTTTCCTACCCATCTTCCATCTGCCTGGCTAGCCGAAGAAGGGCGGATACTGTCACGCTGGCGGGATGGCGGTTGGGGACAATTGGCAGCTACGGGCAAGGAACAGAATCACTTCGATGATGCGCTGGTAGACGCGATGGTGGAAATGATCACCCAACGCTGGCAACCTATACCGAGTCCCGCCTGGGTGTGTTGCGTTCCATCGCTTGGGCATCCAGATCTGGTACCGTCTTTTGCTCACAGGCTGGCAACGGCCTTGAAAATTCCTTTTTTCAACGCCGTCAGCAAGATCAAGGAAAACCAGCAGCAGAAGCACCAGAACAACAGCTTCCATCAATGCAAAAATCTCGATGGTGTCTTCGCTCTTTCAGAGGAGCTACCCGAAGGCCCAGTGCTATTGGTCGATGACATGGTCGACTCCCGCTGGACGCTGACAGTGATAGCCACCCTGCTGCGTCGCGCAGGCAGTGGTCCGGTTTTTCCTTTGGCAATCTCCTCCACTGCAAACAAAGAAGCATGATGAACACCAATAACCAGGCCATTCTTTTGCTGACTTGCCATTTTTCCAAGTCTGCAAAAAACGACGTAAAACCACTCTCACCTACGGAGTGGGGGCGTTTTGCGCTCTGGCTGAATGAGCAAGGCAGCACTCCAGCAAGCCTGGTCATCGAAGACCCACGCCACATCCTGCACACATGGTCCGACCCTGAAATCACGCTAGAGCGCATAGAGCAATTGCTCAATCGCGGCCATGCGTTGGCCTTTGCACTTGAAAAGTGGAGCCGGGCCGGAATATGGGTGCTGACTCGCTCGGACAATGACTATCCAAAACTGCTCAAGCAAAGACTACGTACCGCAGCACCAGCAGTGCTATTTGGCTGCGGTAATGCATCTCTGCTGAACCTGCTTGGTATCAGTGTCGTTGGTTCACGAAATGCCAGTAGCGCAGACCTTGATTATGCGCGGGCATTTGGACAGTGCCTCGCGCAAGCAGGACTCAGCGTGATATCCGGAGCAGCCAAGGGTATTGATGAAGAATCGATGCTGGGCGGACTGGAAGGCGAAGGTTCGGCAGTCGGGGTAATGGCCGACAGCTTATTTAAAGCGGCTACATCCTCCAAATGGCGTCAGGGGTTGATGAACAATAACCTGGTGCTGGTTTCCCCTTTCAGCCCTGAAGCAGGTTTCAATGCTGGTAATGCCATGGCCCGTAACAAGTACATTTACGCGATGAGCCAGGCTTCGGTTGTCGTGCATTCCGGTCGTAAGGGTGGCACCTGGACTGGGGCAATGGAGAATATCAAGAAGTCCTGGGTTCCCCTCTGGGTGCATCGCAGCATGGATACTGAGTCCGGTAACTCGTTACTGGTGAGTGAGGGCGGACAGTGGCTGGATGACAATACGGAGTCGCTTGATGTCAGGGCATTGCTTTCGCACAACGATAGTGTGAAACCGATTGCCGACTTACTGACCTCTACACCTGTAGAGGCATCTGAGTTTCCCCAAGTGACAGAGCAGGAAAGTCAGTTGCCAGAGTATGGCGCTGAAAAACCTGAGCCCCCCATCGATGCCCCTGACTTGAGTTTCTATCAGATCTTTTTGCTGAAACTCGAAAAGATTGGCAGCCCCGTTACGGTAGATGAGCTGGCGGAAGAATGGGCCATCCCTAAAACACTGATCAATAACTGGCTTAAACAATCCATCGAAGAGGGACAGGTGAAAAAGCTGAAAAACCCTGTACGTTACCAACTTTCCTCCATCGATCAGTTGGAACTGAGCCCGCACACCTAATTACCCGCCCTCCCCAACGACGCAATACAAGGCGACACAAACAGGTTGCCACGATAAGCCCCGGCCCACGTTCTGGAAGCAACGATCAGCCACATCACTGCCAGCAGTATCACCAGCACGACGCCCATCACGCTGAAAAACACCAGATCCAGCATCGCCCCCAACTTCAGGGTCGTGGCTGCGTATATGCCCAACGGGAAGATGAATCCCCACCAGCCCAGGTTGAACGGAATACCGGTCTTGAAGTAACGCAAGGTGATCAACAGGGCGAGCGTCAGCCACCACAGGCCAAGCCCCCAGAACAGAATGCCGACAATCAGGCCGAGCCCTTTGGCAACGTCGCCGATGCTTGCCAGACCATGAGCAGCAAAGATGGCTGGCGCGTCGGTGCCCAGCACCAGCATGCCCATGGCGCCGGTTCCAATCGGGCCTAACGACAACCAACTTGAGGCGGCCATGCTTTCGTGAGGCAACTTGTGCAAGGCCATGCGCAACAGCAGGATCACCAGAATGCTCAGGGCAACCGGCACCGAATACGCCCACAGCACGTAACTGGTGATGAGTATGGAAAACTGAGCGCTGGCATCGGCTAAATGAGGGGCAAGCATACCGCCACTGGCAGCGGCGACTTCGGCGGCCACGACAGGCAAGAGCCATACCGCCGTCATCTGGTCGATGCTGTGCTGCTGGCGGGTAAACATCATGAAAGGGATCAGCACCCCGCAAACCAGCGCCATCGCCACATCGATCCACCACAAGGCCTGAGCCAGGGCAATTACGGAAACGCCCCAGCGCGGCAGTCCGTACAGGAGCAGCCCACTGATGATCGTGGCCAGCCCCATGGGGATCGTCCCGAAGAACATCGAGACAGTGGAGTGACCGAAAACCTGTTTGGCCTCATCGAAAAACAGTACCCAACGGCTCGCATACATCACGCTGAACAGCACGAACAATCCAATGTTGAAAAGCCAGAGGGCCTCGCCCAAGGTCTTGAGCAATGGAACGGAAAAAGGCAATTGCCCCAGCAGCAAGGCCAGAATACCGGTGCCCATCGTTACGGCGAACCAGTTGGGAGTGAATTGCCGGATGGCTTCCCGAGGACTCGAAAGGGCAGCCAATGGTCGACCGCGTCCCGTGATCGCTGCTGGTCCGATGTTGATCATGTGAGTGCTCCCGCCTGATGACATAAGCAAAGTCTAGGGAAAGCAAAACAATTATAAAAACGGGTAATATAGGTTTCTCTTACCCGTTTTACAGGTAGATCGAGTGAAACTGAGCCTTCGTCAATTGCAGATTTTCTGCGCTATCAGCCAGCATGGCAGCACCACCAGCGCTGCACTGGCGGTATCGCTGTCGCAATCGGCAACCAGCGCAGCATTGAATGAGCTGGAAAGCGCCCTTGAAACCCGACTGTTCGACCGAGTGGGCAAGCGTCTGGTGCTTAACGACAACGGCCACGCCTTGCTGCCTCAAGCCCGAAAAATGCTCGAAAGCGCGCAACAGATCGAAGCCGGCTTTCAGCCCGGCAACGCAGAGATGAAAACCCGCCTGCGAGTCGGATGCAGCACCACGATCGGCAACTATGTACTGCCGCTGATTCTTGGCGAGCTGCGGCAGTCGGCTCCTCTGCTGCAGGTAGATGTCGAGATGGGCAACAGCATGACCATCGCCCGAAAAGTCGCCGACTTTGAAATCGACATGGGGTTGATCGAAGGCCCGTGTCATCTGCCCGAACTCAGCGCCGAGCCATGGCTGGTGGATGAACTGTTGATTGTTGCCGGCAGCCAGCATCCACTGGCCAGGCAAAAGGACGTCACGCTGGGCGATCTGCAGGATGCCGAATGGCTGCTTCGCGAGCCTGGCTCAGGCACTCGTGAAGTCGTCGAGCAATTGCTGCTGAGGCATTTGCATGGCTTGTCCGATATCCGGCAGATCGGCAGTTCCGAAGCCATCAAGCACACGCTGGCTCAGGGCATCGGCATCAGTTGCCTGTCGCGCTGGGTGGTTGCCGATCTTCTGGCATCAAAGCAGTTGAAGACGCTGAGTGGCGATATTCCGCCCTTTACCCGACGCTTTTTCATGATTCGCCATCGGGAGAAATTCATCTCCGTAGGGCTCGAACGCTTCTGGAACAGTTGCAGCCAGTTCGAGGAAAACCGTTTGCAGGGAGTGAAATAGATGCAACCCTTGAGCGCACGCGAGGTTTATCAGCAATTGAGGGACACGGCTCAGGGCATTCATTCCCTGCAATTGGCGCAGCATCTTGACTCAGGGCTGCTGCAAATCACTCTCGAAGACTGGTGCCTGACCCTCGACTTCAGTGACAGGCATCTGCACCATTGCCAACGCTGCCGGGCTCCGGACGGCAGGGAGTGGAACCTGGAAACTCAGCATTACGGTACAGATCCGGTCAGCCTGCTGAGCACCTGGGAGCTGGCACAGATCGAGCGATTGCTGCTTCAGGCCTGCGATAGCGATTTTTCCATGTAAAATGCTGCCTTGTACTATCGTCAGGTCAGCTTGTCCCTTACAGTCGCGACCTCCAGTTGGCGCACTCAAGTCTTGTCAGAATCCAAGGTAAAAACTCTCGTGAAGATCTTAGTAACAGGTGGTGCAGGCTTCATTGGCTCGGCGGTCATTCGCCATATCATCGCCAACACGACCGACGCTGTGGTCAATGTCGACAAGCTGACCTACGCCGGCAATCTCGAATCCCTCCAGTCGGCGGACAAGAGCGAGCGCTATGCTTTCGAGCATGTGGATATCTGCAACCGTGAAGAGCTCGACCGGGTCTTTCGCGATCACCAGCCCGATGCAGTGATGCACCTGGCTGCCGAGTCCCATGTCGACCGCTCCATCAGCGGGCCTTCGGAATTCATCCAGACCAACATCATCGGCACTTACGCGCTGCTGGAAGCTGCTCGCGGCTACTGGAACGGACTGGACGATACGCGCAAGGCAGCCTTCCGCTTCCACCACATTTCCACCGATGAAGTGTATGGCGACCTTGAAGGGCCTGAAGACCTGTTCACCGAGACCACGCCTTATCAGCCAAGCTCGCCGTACTCGGCCAGCAAGGCCAGCTCCGACCATCTGGTGCGCGCCTGGAGCCGGACCTACGGCCTGCCGACGCTGGTCACCAACTGCTCGAACAACTACGGCCCCTGCCACTTCCCTGAGAAGCTAATCCCGCTGATCATTCTCAATGCACTGGAAGGCAAGCCGCTGCCTATCTACGGCAAGGGTAATCAGGTCCGTGACTGGCTTTACGTGGAAGATCACGCACGCGCACTCTACAAGGTGGTGAACGAGGGCGAGATAGGCGAGACGTACAATATCGGCGGTCACAACGAAAAGCAGAACATCGAAGTGGTGCATACCGTGTGCGCCCTGCTCGACCAGTTGCGCCCCGACTCGGCCTTCCGTCCCCATGCCGACCTGATCACTTATGTTCAGGACCGCCCCGGGCATGATCTACGCTATGCAATCGACGCCAGCAAGATTCAGCGTGAGCTGGGCTGGGTTCCCGAGGAAAGTTTCGAGTCCGGCATCCGCAAGACCGTGCAGTGGTACCTCGATAACCCTGAGTGGGTCGCTCATGTGAAAAGCGGTAGTTATCAACAATGGATCGATAAAAACTACGCATCGCGCACCGGGAAAGCATGAAAATACTTCTACTTGGGAAAAACGGTCAGGTCGGATGGGAATTGCAGCGCTCGCTGGCAGTGCTTGGCGAAGTGATAGCGCTGGATAGACATCCTGCACAGACCACTTGCGGCGAGCTCGCTGGCGACCTGGCTGATCTGACCGACCTGCGGGATACGATTCGTCGTGTCCAGCCCCAGGTCATCGTCAATGCCGCGGCCTACACGGCTGTCGACAAGGCCGAGAGCGAGCGGGAAGCGGCACACCGGATCAACGCCCTGGCCAGCCAGGTCATGGCCGAAGAAGCCTGCCAGCTAGACGCTCTGCTGATTCACTACTCGACCGACTATGTGTTCGATGGCACAGGCACAACCGCCTGGAAAGAAAACGATGCGGTTTCGCCCATCAATCATTACGGCGCAACCAAACTCGAAGGTGAGCAGCTCATTGCTGCATCGGGCTGCAAATACCTGATCTTTCGTACCAGTTGGGTGTACGCGGCACGTGGCAACAATTTTGCCAAGACCATGCTGCGACTCGCCAAGGATCGTCCGACGCTCAGTGTCATCAGCGATCAGATCGGCGCGCCCACAGGCGCCGAGCTGCTGGCGGATGTAACGGCAGTTGCCCTGCAACAGACACTGGCGCGCCCGCAACTCGGCGGGATCTATCATCTGGCGCCGGCAGGCGAAGTGTCATGGCATGCCTACGCGCAATATGTCATCGACTTTGCCCGGGCCAATGGCGAGCAACTGGCAGTAGAAGCCGTCAATCCCATCGGGACCGTCGACTATCCGACACCCGCGCAACGGCCTTTGAATTCGCGTCTGGACACAACAAAACTGCGCAGCGCCTTTTCCCTGCACTTGCCGGATTGGCAAAGTGGTGTAACCCGAATGCTCATGGAAACCCTGAATAAATGATCACGACCAACCGTAAAGGCATCATCCTGGCCGGAGGCTCGGGCACTCGTCTGCATCCGTTGACCCTCGGCGTTTCGAAGCAAATGCTGCCGATCTACGACAAGCCGATGATTTTCTATCCTCTGTCGGTACTGATGCTGGCAGGAATGCGTGAAATCCTGATTATCTCCACGCCGGACGACTTGCCTTCTTTCCGCAAGCTCCTGGGAGACGGCAGCCAGTACGGCATCGAACTCACCTATGCAGAGCAACCCAGTCCCGATGGCCTGGCACAGGCTTTCCTGATCGGTGAAGAGTTCATTGGCAAGGATCCATGCTGCCTGATCCTTGGCGACAACATTTTCTACGGTCAGCACTTCTCGGAAAAACTGCACGCCGCCACCCGGCAAAGCAGCGGTGCGACGGTATTCGGCTATCACGTTTCCGATCCCGAGCGCTTTGGCGTGGTGGAGTTCGACGACAGCGGTCGGGCACTGAGCATTGAAGAGAAACCGGCCAATCCGAAATCCAGCTATGCCGTTACCGGGCTGTATTTCTACGATAACCAGGTTGTCGAGATCGCCAGGAACATCAAGCCTTCCGAGCGTGGCGAACTGGAAATCACCGACGTGAACAGGGCCTATCTGGAACAGAAAAGCCTGACGGTGGAAATTCTGGGCCGCGGTTTCGCCTGGCTCGACACGGGCACCCACGAATCGCTGCTGGAAGCGAGCCACTTCGTGCATACCATCGAACAGCGCCAGGGCTGGAAAGTGGCATGCCTCGAAGAAATCGCCTACTCCAATGGCTGGATCACGGCTCAGCAACTGAGTGATCAGGCTGAAAAACTGAAAAAGACCGGCTACGGCCAATACCTGCAAAAGCTGCTGAAACACGGTTCGTTCTGACCCGCAGCGCTCCGCCTCTGCCTTTGGCTGCATCACGTGGCCAAAGGCGATCTCTCTGCAACGCCTTCCTCTTACCATCTGTCCGATGACCGGCACCTCAAGCTCTGAACGCTTGCGGCCGATAACGACATAACCGCGCATTTAAAAACCCCACCCACCACTGCCTTATAGTGATTGCATTTAGCCATCACTTAGATCAAAGATGCATTCAGCCCAGAGCCTTGCATCGCATCTGGCCAGACTCGCTACAGGAATGCAGTCTGCCTTCACTCATGGATCTCACTTCACACACGGACTCCCATAGAAAGTACCTGTCGGGAAAGACAAGATGAACAAGGCCCATCTGAAGGCTGAGCTTCTGCAATACACGTTAGGCAGCAACCTTGCAGGTCTATGGGCTCAACTGATCGCGGCAATCGGTATGGTGCTCTTGGTCCAGACATCGG
Organism: Pseudomonas cichorii; assembly: GCF_018343775.1. Classification (NCBI taxonomy): domain Bacteria; kingdom Pseudomonadati; phylum Pseudomonadota; class Gammaproteobacteria; order Pseudomonadales; family Pseudomonadaceae; genus Pseudomonas; species Pseudomonas cichorii. The sequence goes on along the minus strand of NZ_CP074349.1, from coordinate 967,879 downwards.
AAGTCGACCGCGAATGTCACTGGACATGGCTGGCAATCGTCGTGACCACTCTGGGGTGCAGGTATGCCTTGCATCACTACCTGCTCAAAGTCGCCAATACTCCCAGAGGTCAATCGATCGAATGGCTTGATCGAGCCTGGGAGCTTCAGGGAGCCGGCCTGTTTGCCACCGGCTTTCTGTGGGCAGTCCTGATCCTGAGCGAATTCAATACCTATCCACCTGCCCAACAGTATCTGATCACCATGGTGATATCGGCCATGGCAGGCGGTGCCAGCGGAATACTTGCGCCCATGCGCGTGATGGGCCCGGTGTATTTCGGGCTCATGATGCTGCCTGTCTGCTACCAGTTGGCCGTACAGACTCCATCGCAGTGGATACTCAGCGTCATTGGCGTGGCGTTCTATGGCCTGATGCTTGCCGGGCACCGCAACAACTATAAACGGCTGCGCAATTCCATCGAATTGAAGTATGAAAACTCGGACCTGGTCGAACAGTTGACCCAGCGCACCGAGGAAGTGCTCGCCACCAATGCAGAGCTTGAAGAGCGCGTCGCCGACCGAACACGCTCCCTGCACAATCTGGCTCATCACGATCCACTCACCGGCCTGCCTAACCGCCGTGGCCTGATGTACGACTTGAGCCCGCTGCCGGATTCCGCTCCCCAATTGCGCGCCGTTCTGTTTCTCGACCTGGATCACTTCAAGCAGATCAATGACGGGCTGGGGCATGCCTGTGGCGACGAAATCCTTCAGGGCGTTGCGAAGCGTTTGAAATCCCTGCTGCCAGACGGCTCTTCCATCGCCCGCTGGGGAGGTGATGAATTCATTGTCGTGACGCCAGCATTACTCGATATCCGCACCCAGGCCTGGCAACTGGCTGAGAACCTCGGGGAAGCGCTGATAAAGAACTTTGAGGTCGCCTCTGCCTCCCTGCGCATCGGCGTCAGCATCGGCATTGCCATTCAGGGCGACGATGGCGACAACATTGAAACCCTGTTGCAAGCCTCCGACCTGGCATCTGCGGAAGCCAAGCGACAGGGCCGTGGCCGCATCGTGTTTTACGATCAGGAACTGGCGCGCATTCAGCGTCGCAAGCTGGACATCAACATCGCCCTGCGCCAGGCCGTGCATGATGAAAGCCTGTCCCTGGTATTCCAGCCCCTGATCTCGGCAACAACCGGCGAAGTGATGTGCATCGAAGCCTTGCTGCGCTGGAACCCTTCTCTGCTAGGCGCTGTAGGCCCGCAGGAATTCATTCCCATAGCCGAAGAGTCCGATCTGATCGTCGAACTCGGCGCCTGGGTATTGCAGCAGGCCTGCCGCGCAGCCGTCACCTGGGAGAAAACCGGCCCGGAACTGCCGTCGATTGCCGTGAACGTATCCATTCGCCAACTGGTGACGCCGGGCTTCACCCGCTTCGTCGCCCAGACGCTCGCGATAGAGCGTCTGTCTCCTGCCCGCTTGATTGTGGAAGTCACCGAGTCGGTGTTTGACGAAGCCTGGAAGGATCGCATTCTCGAATCGCTGCATCACTTGAGAAAACTGGGTGTGCATATCCACATCGACGACTTCGGCACCGGCTATTCCTCACTGTCCAGATTGCGTGAGCTGCCCATCGATGGCATCAAGATCGACCGCTCATTCGTCGCCCAGCTTGATGACCGGGCACTGGCCGTGGTGGAAAGTGCAGTCCTCATCGCCAAGCGCTTTTCGTTGAAGATCGTTGCCGAAGGGATCGAAACCCATACCCAGGCGCAATGCCTGCATGCAATGGGAGTGGACGAATTCCAGGGTTACCTGCTGGGTAAACCGCAACCCTGGGTGCAGCTACAAAGCATTGCACCCACCTGGATCAACGAGCCTGCATTAGCCGTTTGACGGCCCCACGAGTCAAACGCAAGACCCTGCTCCCCAATGCAAAACACCTCAACCGCCGGACCTGGCGATTGAGGTGTCATTGAGTGAAGCGTTCGGTAAGACCCTATCAACCCAACTGAAAGCGCGCTGTATTGTCGTTCAACGCACGGCTGCCCTTGCTCAGGGTATCGGCCGCCTGATTGACGGCGCGGGCACCCTCGAGCAAACGACCTGCTGCCTGATCCACCTGCTGAATATTGTTGCTGACCTCATCGGCCGTCGAAGCCTGCTCTTCGACCGCAGTGGAAATCTGCACCAGGGTGTCCGTCACGCCTTGCACGGCAGAAGCAATTTCACCCAACCGCAAACCCAGCCCGGTCACGGACTGAGCATCGTTGACCGCCTGCCCACAAGCCGCTTCCATCAGATTGACGGCCTGAGTCACGGTAGAGCGCAAGCTGTCCACAGTACCGGCGATTTCTGCCGTTGAAGCCTGAGTACGCTGCGACAAGCTACGGACCTCATCGGCCACCACCGCAAACCCACGCCCCTGCTCGCCCGCCCGCGCCGCCTCGATGGCCGCGTTGAGCGCCAGCAGGTTAGTCTGTTCGGCAATACCACGAATCGCATCAACGACCGACTGGATCTGCTGACCCTGCTCGCTGACACGCCCCAGAGCCGCAGCCGTATCCGTCAGGCGCTGATTGAGCTGCTGGATGCTGTCAGTGGTACGTCGGCTGTCGCGGCTGCTTTCTTCTGCAATCTTGCGGGTCTGGCGTGCGCTGTCGGAAGCCTGTTCACAGCTTCTGGCCACCCCTTGAGAGGTTGCCGCCAGCTCGGTGGCCGCGGCTGCAATCTGGCTGATCTGATACTGCTGCTCCTCGACTTCACTGAGCGTGCCATTTGACTGGGTATTGAGGGTCAGCACTGCATCACCCAGTTGCCGGGTTTCATGATTGACACCCAACAGGCTGGTACGCAACTGCACCACCGCAACGTTCAGCGCCTTGCTGATTGCGGCCAGCTCGTCACGCCCCTGAACCGAAACCTCGACGCACAGATTACCGTCACGCAGCGACTCGGCGAGCGTGGTAATACCGCTGGCACTGCGGCGAATTGAAGATTGCAGGCAGACGAACAGATAGAGCGCTGCCAGCAGCAGCACACCAAAGGTCACGGCCATCGGAATGAACTGCATGTTGGAAGTATCGCGGTAGTACTCGAGCCTATCGTTCAGAGAAACCAGCGACTGCTTGCGCAACTGAGCCATCCCGCCCAGCAGGGTATCAATGCTGCGCTCGAACTCTTCGGGCTTGAGCTTGATGGTGCCACCGAATACGCCCTCATCCAGCACTTTCAGCTCGGCGTCCAGCATCGCGGAAGTCGCCTTGTATTTTACAGCCCAGGGCTCCAGCTCCGGCGGCAGCTTGGACAACAGCAGATTGCCCGCCTTGTGCATTTGATCCTTGGCATCATCAATGCGACTGCGCAAGTCACGCATCTGCAAACGACTTTGCAGACTGAACTGACCCGTGGCCACGGAAGTTTGGCCGATACTGGCCATACGGCCGATACGCTCGATCAGATCCGGCATCTGCTGAGTGGAAAGCTGCATCAGCATGTAGGTTTCCAGCCAGGGATCGAGGATCAGGCCGCTGTCCATCGCGATCTGCTCACGCAAGGCCTGGGTCAGGCTCAGTGACGCAGTAAAGCGATCATAACCATCCGGCCACCAGCCAACCGTGCGCAACGAAGCAGAGTCCAGGCCCTTCACGGACGCCTGCAATGCCCTGTAACGCTCCATGGCTTCAGCAGTGGCATCTTCCTGCGCCAATTTGGCGCCTACGGCATCAAGTGCCTGGGAGATTTTCTGAACATTCGCATCAAGCTTCGCAATCGCAGCCTTGGCGGCAGGAGTGGGCTCACGAAGAATGTCGGCAGCTTTCCAGCGCGCCGCGTTATCACGCTGAGCCGATAGCTCGAAATCCAGGTCATCGAGAACCAGCAACTGACGCACACCTGACTGTTCGCCCGTAATCACCGCAAGCTTGTTGCGATAATCCTGAGCAATCATCCATACGCTGCCCACCAGAGGCAGCATGAACAACAAGAACAGGACCTGAAACTTACGCGCGAAACCAAAATGCCCCATCAGGCGCATACCTGGTGATAAAAGCCCACTCATGTCCGCCATCCCCCTGTGACACCCTGCAAAAACCGGGTAAACCCGTGCAGATGCCCTTTTTCAAAAAAGCCAAATAGCAAAATGCCATGTTATTGATTTAATGACGATAGCCATCGCTACTCGTTTATCCGAAACGCGAAGTCGTCCATGTTTTAAAGGCACGAAAAGCATCTTGCTCAGTGCATTGCGCGGAACAAAGCAAGATCTGGACCGAAGCAGGCCTTCTTGCAGAAAAACCCCACAAATGACGCAGAAAACTTATCCAAAGCGCATAAAGTGGACGACCTGCGTGGACAACACGGGCCCTGCGGTTCCCTTTGAGGAAAAACGCCAGTTGCCCCACCGACAGAAACACCTTCCAGCATTCGGAAAACCGAATATCAGCCGCTCGAAAACGGCGTTCGCAGCGGCCTGAAAAACGAGTCCCGTAACATGTCACTGGAAGAAACAGTCGAAGTGAATGGCAGGAGGCGCTCTCGACCAACACGCGCCACCGAATGCGAGCAGGTTAGCCAGGCCGCAAGACAAATAGCCGTACCCTCCAAAGCCCCCGAAAACAGAGGCGCTGCAGCAGATCCGAGCTAACCGATTGATCAATCGAAATTATTTTTCATATCGACGCTTGACACATAGTCGTTCTACGCGAATAATGCGCGCCACTTGGCTACATAGCTCAGTTGGTTAGAGCATAGCATTCATAATGCTGGGGTCCGGGGTTCAAGTCCCTGTGTAGCCACCAAGTACCTGTTTATAGATGTCTCCTGATGTCTATAAGCAACCTCAAGAAGCCCGCCTAGTGCGGGTTTTCTTGTTTCTGGCTGTTCATATCTGTTCACCCCTATACCTTCCCGCCGTGTATCCCCCCGTGTATCCTTTCAAAATAATTGAACCGAAGGGATACAAGCCGTGAAACGATCCGAAATCAAGCGCCGCCCGCTCTCCGATACGACTCTGGCGGGTCTTGAGCCGGATCTGAAGGAGTACCGAGAGCTCGACGCCAACGGCCTGTACTTTCGCGTGAAACCTGACGGCCAGAAGTCGTGGCAGCTCCGTTACAAAAAGCCGGACGGAAAATGGTCCTGGCTGGGACTGGGTGGTTACCCAGAAGTCAGCGGGGCGTTGGCCAGGCAGAAAGCTGCAGACCTGCGCACCGATGCGGCCGATGGCAAGAACCCTATGGCCACCAAGAAGGCCCGCAAGGCCATTGAGGTCGAGGCCGCCCAAGATACCTTCGAGGTCTTGGCCAGGGAGTGGCATGCCTCCCGCATCACTTCTTGGGATTCCGGCACCGCGAAGCGGATCATGGGTGCGCTGGAACGGCACGTCTTCCCTACGTTCGGCCAACGCCAGTACACAGGCATTCTGTCTATGGAGTGGATGGAGCTGCTGCGCGGCATGGAGAAGCAAGGCATCCTGGAACAAATGAGCCGGGTTCGTTCCTACTGCAAGGATGTGTACGACCTGGCTCGGGTAACAGGCCGGGCCGTGAATAACCCGCTGGAGGGTGTTCACAAGTTCCTGTCCTCCGGCAAGGCCGAGAACTACGCCCACGTCTCAGTCGAGGAGCTGCCCGCCCTGCTCCGCGCCATTCGATCCTACCCCCATGCCCGCGATGTGAAGCTGGGGCTGCATCTGCTTAGTTTGTTTTCAGTACGCCCCAGCGAACTGCGCGAAGCCCAATGGTCAGAGTTCGACTTCGACAAGCGGATCTGGACCGTTCCGGTTGAGCGCAAAGGTCGCAAGAAGGGCCGGGAGCATCTGGTGCCGCTTAGTCGCCAGGCCATCGAAGCGCTGACAGAGCTACGCACACTGACCGGTGCTTATGCCCTCCTGTTCCCTGGGCGGGGCGATAGGAGCAAGCCACGCAGCAATACCGTGTTCCTGATGGCGCTACGCCGCTTGGGCTACGAGGGCCGACAAACGGGCCACGGTTTCCGACATATCGCCAGCACCGTGCTGAACGAGCATGGATTCGTAGCCGACCATATCGAGGCGCAGCTCAGCCATAAAGCGCCAGGTGTACGCGGCGTCTACAACAAAGCGAAGTATCTCGACCAGCGCACAACCATGATGCAGTGGTATGCGGACTACCTCGACGGGCTGGCGGGTGGCGTGGTTATTCAAGGCGACTTTGGTAAAACGGCATGAGTCGACGGGCAGAAATGCTGCCTTATAGATAACTTGGGAAGTTCACATACATGGATATCACGCAAGCATCAGCCTTCGCTCAAAAACATGACTTGGATATCGATGACTGGCTGGAGCTCACAGAAGTAGCAATAGGACAATTCGGCGCGTATCGAGTTGACAGCTCAGGTGTCTTTTTCCATCCCAACGAGAAATCAGAGGAGCATGGTTGGAGCGCTGAGCAGATCAAGGCAGCAGGCCCTACTTATGCAGTTGATAAAAACGTAAAACCCAGCTCGCTAGCTCTATCCCAAGCTAAGCCGGTATTGGCCAAGGCCCAAAGCCAGAAACAAATGCGGCAAGATAACAAGTCCAATCTTACCTTCCCCTGCACGCCTCAAGAGCTGGTGGATTTTTTCGATAAAGACGTATCGGGAGATCTCTATGGCTGCCTGCCCGAAAACTTCCGAGCGGCTGTCGGTAATCCGCAGTCAATACTCCAAACGCGAAACACAAAAATCCTTTCCACATGTGCGGAGCTTGGATTCGATGCATTGGCGATCCCGTATGGAGGGAAACGCGCAATCAAGGAAAAATGTCTGAATCAGACTGCTGTGAGGTTCACCGACTCCACATTCGACAGCGCATGGAAAGAAGCCAGCAAACTCGGCATAGTCCGCGTCGAAAACCGAGACGCTTACGCTCGAAGACCAAAATAACCCACTTCTCCCACTTTGCATCCCACTACCCCGCCTGAAGGAAGCTGTCTCCCGTCTTCATCCACATCGGGAAACAGATATGAGCAGCATCACTCAGGTAACACCCACCAGCGCCGACGCACGCAGCGCCTACGACCCTGCAACTACAATCATCCGTATGGATGAGCTTGCAGCCATTACCGGCATCAAGCGCCCTACCGTCTATAAGCGCCTCAAAGACGACCCTACATTCCCCCGTCCGGTACCACTGAGCAACAGCAAGTACCGAGGTGCGCCAGTAGGCTTCGTCCTCGCCGAAGTTCAAGCCTGGGTGCGCCAGCGCATCGCACTGCGCGAGGTGGCTGCCTGATGAAAAAGATCAACGAAGGAATTCTTGTTACCAGCGAAGGCCAGCACCGCCTGGCTCGACGCAACAACCTGGTGAACACCTCAGTACTGCAAGCGATGTCGCAACGGTTTGTTATCTCCGACTTCTTCAGGCTCAACGACACCCAGCCCTCGCTACATCAACTTGCTGCTGCCATGGGCAAGCAGTTTCCTGCGAAGTGGCTCGCCCTAGAGAACGTCACATCTCAGCCGGACGACTTCTGGCGCGAATTGATCGCCATGGGCATGGTGGAGCTGGTCAAGGGTGATACTGGACGCCCCGCCAAACTTGCTGAGCTCGGAGGCATTCGCGGCGAGATCGACTACGGCCCAGGTCTGTGGATACGAGAAGAATTGGTACTGCCATGGTCCCGCTGGAGGGATAGCCGCCAGCATCTTCAGCGCAAGTCTCCCCTGACCATCTTCCTGGAAAAGCACCTGTCCCCGAGCACCTTGGCCAAGCCTGCCGCTCAGCACGAAGTCGCAATTAGCTTCGCGGATGAGGTCAGCGCCGCTGAACTGAAAGTGCTGCGCAAGATCGATCAAGTGATGATGGGTGACGGCGTTTCGGCAGCAGAGCGCCGCGAGGTACTGAGCGCACGCATTACCGTGATGCAGGGGGCGTAGGTATGAAAAAGAAAAAGGCCGACCCAAAGGCCAGCCCAAATACATCCGAAGGCCTCAAGAATACCTCCATCAACGCCCAGAACCAACGGTTTATTGAGCGTCTGCGCCAAGGCCCTATGGACACCTTCACAGCAATGCGAGAGCTGAACATCTGCCGGCCTGGTGCCCGCATCTGCGACCTGCGTAACCGGGGTTACCAGATCCACACCGACCGCATCAGCCTCACAGATGAGTGGGGCCGTCAGCACACCGGGATCGCCATGTACACGCTGATGGCTGAGCCAAGGAGCGCCGCATGACTGCCAAGAACATCACAAGCACCGACAACGCCAGCATCACCCTGAGCATGGTCAAAGGTGAAGCTCGTGTTGATACGCGGGTGCTGGCCGGGCAACTGGGCAATCAGCACGACAACGTGACCCAGCTCCTGAAAAAATACTCGGGCGACTTCAAGCAGTTTGGAATACTCCGATTTGAAACAGGAGTAATCAGCGGGCGCGGTCAGCCTGAACAGTTCGCCATGCTCAACGAGGATCAGTGTTACCTGCTGCTGACCTACAGCCGCAATACGGCAAAGGTCCGCGCCCTCAAGATCAACTTGGTGAAAGCCTTCCGCGAAGCCCGCGACCGGGCCAGCGTCACCGACGCCCAATACCTGCCGCTGTACCACAGCATGCATCAGGAGGTTGCCGCGCTGGCGCAGCGGGCCAAGGATCTTGGCAGCAACACGCCAGAGCACGTCTTCCACATCAACGCCAACAAGGCGCTGAATACCGCCATGGGTATTGCGAGCGGTCAGCGCGCCGAACTGGATCTTGGCCAGCGTCTGATCCTGACCACGCTCCAGGCAATCTACCAGCGCCACCTGCGCCAATCCCTGCAGGCTGGCGCTGACCATCGCGAAGCTGGACGCCAGGCCAAAGCGGCGGTGCTGGCCTACATGGAATCCGCTGGCACCCTGTTGCTGGGAGGTGCTGCCGCATGACCAGCCTCGCCCACCTCTCCCCTCAAACCACAAACCTAAAACCGGGGGTTGCAAGCAACCTTGATGCTCGGTATTGTCTGCCCGTCGCTGTAAATCCAGCGAACGGGCTTGGCGGCCCGAACTGTACAAGGCGCAACAGCGCCCCCATTACGATTGCAGGCGCTTTTTTTGTGCCCGCATTCCTGTGTTATGGCGGGTTGCGCAGGAGCACCCTTGGGTGCGCCGGTCTCCTTGTACGCCGGTCCGCCAATCCTGCGCAACCCGCCACCCTATCTGCTTGGCGGCAGAACGTGGCGGTTCCTAAGTACAAGGAGCCTCACCCATGAAACACGCCCTCAATCCGTCCAAAAAATCCGGCACTGTTTGCCGCCCCCAGTCATCACTCCTTGTCAGGCATGTAACAAAAGCCTGCAAGACGCCTCCTACAGCAAAGCCAGCGCTTTCTGGCAATGTTGGTCAAGCCATCAGCCGAAAGCTCACTGACTGCATTTCTACGCTTTTCAAGCGTGCGGCTGCTCATAAAGCCATGGCAATAGCAGCCCTCAGCTCCGACTCCAGCCTGTCGGTAAGGCTGTCTCGCTATAGCCATCACATGAGCATCGCCCGCGCCCTTGAAGCCAACGGAGATGCCCAATGAACACCCCTATCGAAACCCTGCAAGACTGCGCTACTGAAGCCGAGTATCAGCTCATCTGCGCTATGGAACAGACGACCTGGTTGCTTGCCTTGGCTCGCGCTATTCAACTCGCGCACACCCATGGACGTGGTGAGATCGGCGAAGGACTGATTGGGCTGTCCAACTACTTGAGCGATACCTGCTTCGGCAATGTCACGGCAGCGATCCGGGAGTTTAGCGAGCTGTCGCGCCAGCCAGTAGCGCCCACCAAGCTCGACAGCGAGCAAGGCGGTGGCGCATGAGCACAACCAAGCCGCCCAAGATTTCCGCATCGATAAGCGAAAACCACATTGCAGCTCTATCCAACACGTTCGCATTCATGCGGAATGCAGGGGAGTTTGTTCAAGCCGTGTCAGTGCTTTTGGAGGCCGGTGCCGACGGTGATTCGGACATTCCCATGTCAGAGCTTGTTATATCAGGGCTCGCCAAAGGCATGGCCATTGTTGGCGATCAGATCCACGAACGTATCAACAAGGCCGAAGCCTTTGTAGCTGGCAGCATTCAAGGCGGTGCGCAATGAACCGTCTTGCCCCCCTATTGCATGCAGTAGAGGGTGAAATTCTCTCAGATGCATTCGTCAGCCCTGAAGATATGGCGCGGATGAATGAAGCCCGGGCTGCTTTCAGAGAGCTAAAGACAATCCTGTTTGCCCAAGTGGTACCGGCCCTGGGCGGATGGAAAAACCCGCTTGCTGTCGAGATTGAAAGCCGGATCGAGAAGATCACTTTTCGTAGCCAAAACTTCCTGTGGCCACATCGAAACCTTGGCGCCGCCCATTCTGCGACGGATGTCGGAGGTACGGAATGAATCAGCAATCAGACGCTCGCCTCAATACAGACGATGCTCAAGACCTCAAAGAGATCCTGATCCTGCTGGCGCTTGGCTCTGCCGTAATCGCCAGCCCAGGCACGCCCCCGCTGCTCGCCCAGGTGATCGCCGTAATGATGCAGAACACCGCCATGGCTTGGGCCGATCTGCTCGCAACCGAAGCTCAAGACCTCGGAGGTGCAATGTGAGCAAGAAAACCGTCCAGAACTTGGAGAGCATCGCCAGTGAGGCCTGCGATCAATTGGAATGCGCGAGCTACCAGATCTCCTGGTTGAACTCGATTGCATGGGCGATCACTCAGGCGCTGGAAAACAACAGGCCGGAGAATGCTCTACGTCTCGCAGAAGCCGCTCAGTATCTGACTGACGACTACAAATACCAGCTTGAGGGCGAGGTTAAGAGCCTGGCCGAACGCCTTGGCGAATCAGAAATACGCGCCTGACTCATTTCGCTGAATAGCAACCTGGCCGTATAGGCCCAGGGAGAAAAACATGAAAGTTCAAAACGGCGCACTTGCGCCGACGGGATCGGCTTGCCTGAAAAAAGCCAACGAGCTGTTTTTTGTAGTTCATCCGAAAGTGCCCAAGCCGCTGCTGGGGCCATTTTTGACGGCTGCCGATGCAGAGTGCGGTCGGGTAGTTATCCGCAGTGCTGGCGCTGTCGTAGAGTCTCGCCCTGCCGCGTGGATCGACGACACCACCCACTGGCATGCCGTCAATAACGGTCAAGTCTGCCGGGTGTTTGCGGGGGTAGCCCATGAATGATGCGGCCGTTCTTTTCCGTGACGCCCTGCAGGCCGCCTCTGGCCGGCTCGATTGGCTGCCCGAAGGCGATGGCGAGATTCACCGGTTCCACGTTCCGGGCGACCGAAAAGGCTCGCAGAACGGCTGGTATGTGCTGTTCCTCGACACAATCGCATCCGGCGCGTTCGGTAGCTGGAAGGAAGGCGGCACCAGCACCTGGTGTAGCCGAGAGCCGGCCGACCCGCACGAAGCTGAGCAGGTGCGCCAGCGCATCGAGGAGGCCCGGCGCCGGCGAGAGGTAGAGCGCCAGCGCCGGCAGCGGCAGGCGGCAGAGGTCGCACAGCGCTGGTGGGGCAGCGCTCGCCGCGCAGATCCGACGCATCCCTATCTGGTGGCCAAGGGTGTTCGAGCGCACGGGCTGCGCCAGCGCGGTGATGACCTGCTGATCCCGCTCTACGCCAACGGTCTGCTGGTCAACCTGCAGCGGATCGCCCGGGACGGCGGCAAGCGCTTCCTGTTCGGCGGCAAGATTCAGGGTTGCCATTCCCCGCTGGGCGTCATCGTGCCAGGCCAGGCGCTTTGCATCTGCGAAGGCTGGGCCACCGCCGCCACGCTCCACCAGAGCGGCTATGCCGTAGCCGCCGCGATGAACGCCGGCAATCTCAAACCGGTGGCGCTGGCGCTCCGAGCCAAGTACCCCGACCTGCAGATCATCATCGCTGGCGACGACGACCGCCAAACCGACGGCAACCCCGGCCGCACTTTCGCCAATGCCGCCGCAGCCGCTGCCGGGGCGCTCGTGACCTTCCCAGAATGGCCCGCCGATGCGCCGCTGAGCCTGACGGATTACAACGATCTCGCCGTATGGAGCAAAGCCCATGGCATCGCCTGAAAACAACGTCATCAACCTGCGCCCGGACGCGCCAGCAGTCGAGCCTGAGCGGCCCTGCTGGGCGGTGTACGAGCAGTGGGTTACCAATGAGAAGGGGCGTCGCCTCAAGCCCGGCGTGTACTGGCACGGCTACAAGCGCCCGGCCGGCGACGATGAGTCAGAAGACGACACCGGCAGGCCCACTGTCGATGAGTGGGTCTCCACTCCTGTAACCGTGGTTGCGCGCACCACCAATAGCGACGACGGCAGCGAGGGCCGATTGCTGCGCCTGCTGACCGACAGCGGCGCCAAAGAATGGATCATCCCCATGGAAGTGTTCGGCGGCAGCGGAGAGGACGCCCGGCGCCAGTTGTTCGGCATGGGCGTCATCATCGCCATCAAGAAGCGCGGCCTGTTCATGGAGTACCTGCTCGATCAGCGCCCGGCCGAAGTATTCGCCACCACCAGCAGACCGGGGTGGCATGAGTCGGGGGCATTCGTGCTGCCTGGTCGAACCATTGGCAGTGACAAGGTGCGGTATCAGGCCAGTGCCCAGGCCCAAGTGCTATTCAGTCGCCGCGGCGAACTGGAGGGCTGGAAAACCGAGGTCGCAGCCAAATGCGAGGGCAACCCGGTACTGACCTTGGCAATCGGTTGCGCGTTGGCCGGCCCTTTGTTGAGTCTGGTGGGCGTGCTGGGCGGCGGTGTTCACCTGGTGGGAGACAGTTCTAGCGGCAAGTCGCTGGCGCAACTGATCGGCTCGTCAGTGTGGGGCGACCCCGGAGTGTTCGCCGCGTCTTGGGATTTGAGCAAGGGTGGTCTGGAGATTGAGGCATCGAGCCGCAATGACACCATGCTGCCGCTGGACGAGATCAAGCGCGCCGATCCCAAGCGCGTACAGGAGATGGCTTACAGCCTCGCCAACGGGCAAGGCAAGGGCACCATGACCCGCGACCGTGGCGCCAGGGGCAAGCTGAGTTGGCGACTGCTGGCGCTCTCCAGCGGCGAACGGTCCCTGTCCGAACATGCGGCCATCAGCGGTAACAGCGCCCACGCTGGCGCCGAGCTGCGCATGGTCGACGTGAACGCCGGCACCCGCAGGCACCGTGCCTTCGACGAACTCCACGGGCTGCTGGGCGCGGACTTTCACCGTTCGCTGACTGTCGCAGTGGGCGCCCACCACGGCCACCTTGGGCCGGCTTTTGTAGAGAAATTGCTGATCGACTTCGACAAGGCCGGGCTGCTGCAGGACTTCGCCGGCGTGCGCGTCCGGTTCACCGAGGACAACGCCCAGGCCGGCCGGGTGGCGGATCGATTCGCAGTGATCGCTCTGGCCGGGGAAATGGCCATCGAGTACGGCCTGCTTCCTTGGGCGCCGGGCAGCGCCCTGGCCGACTGCCTTCTGCTGTACGGGGAATGGCTGGACCGAGTAGGCAGCGGCAACGCCGAAGACCGCCAGATCCTCGCCGGCATCTTGGACTTCATCGACAAGCACGGCAGTAGCCGATTCTCGGACGTGGATGACCCCATGCCCGACACCAAGGTATTCAACCGTGCCGGGTACTGGGAAGTGATCGGCACCAAGCGGCTGTATCTGTTCAACAAGTCCGGACTGGTTGAGGCCGCGAACGGCTACGGTCTGAGCCGGGTGGTTAAGGCGCTGGAAGCCGCTGGCGTCTTGGCCAAGCGAGACACCGACCGGGAGAGCCGCAAGACCAAGAAGTACCGCTTGCCTGGCAACGGCTCAGCGCGCCTTTACGTCGTCGATGCTGAGGCGGCAGACACCGAGGGCGCAGCTCAATGACACGCCAAACCGCAATGCCCGAATACACAGGAACCTATTTTCTTGGGGAACAGGGGGAACGGGGGAACAGCCAGAAAATACGGGGCTTTGAGCTGTTCCCCCTTATTAAGTGTTTGGGGAACAGGGGGAACACAAACATGTTTTTGAATATAAAGCCGCATGTCTTTCCTGATATTTGGTTATCACTGTTCCCCACTTTTTCGGATGGGGAACACGTACCCCGTCTGAAAGCCCCGGAAACATTGGCTGTTCCCACTGTTCCCCCGTTCCCCCGATTTTTTTTCACAGGCACATTTGGGCATAGCTGCAAATCGGTCGAGGTGGCGCCATGAGCCTCCTTTCCGATCTGCTGGCGAGCCTACCGCCGACTTCTGCTGGCGCTGGAAAACCGAGACAGGAAAGCCGGCCGCGGCTGGCGCTGGTCGAGCGTAGTGCGGCGCCTGTGGCTGGTGGGCGCGCTCCAGCACCAAGTCCTGCACGCGACAGCACAAAGCCGATTCCGAACACCTGCCCAAACGCCGCCAGCGCCTCACCTGAATGGCGCAAGGCACGCGACCAGTACCTGAATCACGTTCTGACCTGTCAGAGCTGTTACGCGCCCTCAGCTCGCTACTGCCCGACTGGCGCCGCCCTGCGCGCCACCTACGAAAACACGCCTATGGAGCCAGCCCAATGAGCACCCAATCCGTACCCACCCCATCGCCACTGTGTGAGGCTGGCCAGCCTCTGAGCCGCCTTGCCGATCAAGCACTGGAGAACTCCCGCCAGCGCCTTACCGCGGGGTCTGCAAAAGTTTTGCACCCCCTTGCGCCAGCGCCGATACGCAGTACCGGGCACGTCACCACCGGCCCGACGGATCGCTACACGTTCCTAAAGGGCCGCGCCTGGGCCTGCGATATGGCCTCATCACTGAGCGCCATGCCGGTGGCGACAGTGATCGAGCGCCTGACCGGTGCGACGGATGGCAAACCACCCAGCTACGTGGCGGGCGTCCAGTCTGTGATCGAGGCTCTGCAGGAGGCAAGCCGATGAGCTTTGAAACACCGGGTTGCAAAGCGCAGAGGCTGAAACAGGGGGTTGCAGAAGACCAGCGCCAACGGGTCATCGATCTGCGCAAGCGCCATTCATACCGGGAGGTTGCCGCCATGACCGGGCTGGCCATAGGCACGGTGAAGACGATCGTTTCCAGATCGGGAGCCGGCCGCGACAACGCCCACCACCGCGCTTTCTTCACCTTGCCGCCCATCAGGTCCAGCACCGAGACACTGCCCAGCGTGCCGGAGCTGCCGCCGCAACAGAGGGTTACAGGTGACAAGGAGGTCGACGCAGTGTTGTGGCTCCACTCCGTAATCAAGACCGGCCAGACGGCCATGATCGACCTGGCCATGCAGGCGGCCAAGAAGATCAAGACGCCGCTGGATGTACTGGAAAAGCGGTACCGGGACTTCATTGTCATGACCAATCCTGGCAATCCATTCGCCGCTCTGTCGTCGTTCGGGTTTGGCGATCTGGAGCGGCTGGCTGAAAGCTCCACTCGTGCGCGTGGCTTGCACCTGGAGGCATATGCACGCTTTGATGACCCGCTTGCTGAAACTGAGCCCGACATGTTCTGTATCACGGGGCTGCAAAGCTTGGAGCGGGCGGGGAAGTTCGGAGACTTCGACAAGGCTGAGGTGGCCGAGCGGTTCAAGGCGCACCCGGATCTGATGCCCAACACCCTGGCCGACTGCCTGCATGAGCTGGGCTATTGGAACCAGCTCTATCTGCTACGCAACGCGGTCGACCGTGACGCAAGCGACGGCTGGGCCGAGTCAACCGCTCGGGACTGGTTTGTGTTCGGCCTGCTGGCGGAGATCCGGCCCCGGAACAAGACCGAAGCTCTGGCAGTTTTCCGGTATCTGGTCAGCAGCGAGCGGGACGACATGGCAGAGAGTGAGGCCATTCTGTGTAATCTGATTGGCTGAGGTAGACCGGAGCGCCTCGGTCGTTCGCGCCACGTTTTCGCTTGCTCACGTTTCGTGGCGCGTGACACCTGCCATGCTCTAGAAATGAAGGATGACAGGCCGCTATCAGGAGATTTTGTAGGATAAAAACCATTACCAACGTAAGTATTTAACCATAGACATTCAGAATCGTCTCGATTAGTCGAAGCAATGATGGAACCCCTTTGCTCAGCATCCGACTAAGCTATAGTTCATAGCGCGCCACGTTTTCGTGAGATCGTATTTCGTGGCGCGTAAATTCACTAGGTTTGTTTGATGGAACATGTTTAGGTGTATAGAATCCATCGCCCGATTTCTGGGAAGAAATAGGTAATGAGTCTGGATGTGGTAACGAACCATGGAGACAGACCAGGAGAATCACATGCTCACAGGTTTCATGAAAAACAGAACGGTGCGTGCAATTGGCAGCGCCATGGATGTGTATCCAGTAGGTGACTATTCGGAACACTCCAAACCGAGCAGTCCTTCCATGGCAATAGCCACTTATTGGAAGGAGACAGGGAAGTACTTAGGGAAAGCCATTGAACAGCACGACGAGACGTCAAAGCATAGCGGGCATGCGGCGGACTGCAGAGCCTCCTGAAACGGGTCAAGCCAACTCACAAGAGTTAGCCCAACTCATGAAATCCCTGAAATCTGGGGATGAACTGACTGCTGAACAGCACTCGATTCTAGAGAACGTTTTGTCAGCCGCAGCAAAAAAAGAGCCAGAGATGGTTGCTCAGATAGCCTTTCAGCAAGAAGTCTATGCTGGTCCGCTCCCTCACCCCGACCAGCTAAATAATTACGATGAGCATACAAGACGCCTTATTGTTGAGATGGCAGTGCGAGAGCAGGCGCATTACCATCATATGCAGTCGAAAAGCTTGTCAGGCGCAATTTGGAAGGATCGGATCGGGCAAACCTTCGGTTTCGGTATAGCACTCGCAGGTTTAGGCGCTGCAGCATGGATTGCACAATATAGCGCTGTCGCGGCTGCCATAATTGGCACTCTAGACTTACTCGGTATGGTAGGGATATTTGTAGTGCCGAGAGCTTTTGAGCAGCGTGCTGCCGCTAGGTCTGAGCAGCCAAGCCCTCCCAAGAAAAGAGCTGCACGCAAAAGATAATTTAAGCCCGTCCTTAGCCGGGCTTTGGCCTCTGTTCCTCCCACAGTCATGTCTGTCCGCCTTAGATATAGGCCAGAACAGGCTGAGTTCCAAAGCCGCCCCGGTCACATATACACAGGCCATCACAAGCTTGGAGGCCGACCATGCAGCACATCACCAATCATCCCTTCTGCTCAGCAAGCACTCTTGTGGTGTTTGCGGGCCAAACACGGCCAGCCAAAGAGTGGGCGCTTATCCAGGGCATCAAGTGGCAGGCGCTCAGGATGCGGCGCTACCGGGGCATGAGCTGGAGCGAAGCTTTGGGTGAGGTTCGGCGCGGCCCACGACCGCAACGGGCGGCCTACTGAATCAGCGCAGATACCGGTTGTGAGCGGGTCATGAGTCACAAATTCTCTAATTGTGACTCACCCACTCATTCAGCCGGAGCGCTCCCATGGCGACCAGCAAAGACTACGACCCGATTCTGGCCGGCGATATCGTCCAGGCAGCAGACGCGAAGCGCAAACAGACCTCGTTCGACGCCACCAACTCCCCCCAGTACCTGTCGAAGCCTGTACCAGTCGCAACGCCAGCACCTACCGGCCCTGTTGGTCGCGCCGCGCAACAAATGGCCGCTGCCTCGCCTGCGCGCAGTCTTGCCGATGCTTATCCAACAGGCATTGGTGACGGCAAGAGAGCAATCTATGCCGGTGTGGGAGGCAATGGCGAAGCATCATTCAGCGATGCCCCCTCAAGCATCAACACCGTTGGCCCGAACTTCACTGCCCCCGACGTGCCACAGGCTCAGCGCATGACATCGCTGGCTGATGGCTGGCGATCTGGTGCAGGACAGCAACCTGCAGTTAATCAGCCTCGAACCCTGGCCGATCTTGGCACCGTAAGAAACATGGGCGATGGCATAGGCACATTCAGCCAGGCAGAGCCCGGTGATGCTGCATTGGCCTCGACACGCTTCCAACGCGCAAACGATGAGCGCCAGAAGTACCAAGACAACCAGCGGCTTAACCTCGCCAATGCTCGTCTCGCCCAGGACCAGAATTTCACCGTGGTTCGTGACAGCAGTCGCCGACCAAGCCTGAGTGACGCGCTCTACGATCAGGGTCGCCAACAAAACACACAGAACCTCCAGGGTGCAGTTGCCTCGGCGCAAGGCCAGATCGATGCCGGTCGCGCCGGTCGTGCTGCCGATCAGCAGCAGCGCCAGGCTCTGAGGCTGGAAGATGCATTTCAGGCGGCATCGTCGCCGAATGCAACGCCCGAGCAGCAGGCCGCCTACCAGCGACTGGCTGACCCACTCAACGAGAAAGGCCTCAAGCGCCAGCAGATCCAAGCGGACATCGATGCCAAAAATGCCAGATCGGAACGGGACAGAGCCGAAGCCGCGAAGGCCCAGCGTAACGTCCGCGGCCTGCCTGCCGCCCTGCAAAAGCTGGAAGACGCTGACATTGAGGCCGTAGGGTCTGTGAGGACCATGACCGGAGCGCTGGACAAGATCGACTCTCAGATCAGCGATGGAACGCTGAAGTTGGGCCTGGTCGACAACGCCACCAGTGCGGTCAGAAATGCGTTCGGCGATAGTGACCAGACCAGCGCCAACTATGCCTCGATGCTGGCGACCATGGAGAAGCTGCGCAACGAGAGCCTGCGCCTAAACAAAGGCACCCAGACCGAAGGGGATGCGCAACGCGCATGGAACGAGCTGTTTACCAACATTCGAGATCCGAAGATCGTCCAGCAGCGAATCAAGGAGATCAACGGATACAACGGCCAGGCCGCGGCGCTTCGCAGAGCAACCATCAATAACCGTAGGGCAAACCAAGGCTTCGATGCGCTCGACGTAGACGGGTTGCTCGACAGCACAATGCAGGCTTCACCCGCTACACCGCCCCAAGCGCAGCAGCAGGTTCCCAGCCCGTCACCCTCTCAAGGACCGGTCTACACCATCTCGACCGATGAGCAATTCGCCCGCCTACCTTCGGGGGCTGAGTTCATCGACCCACAAGGGAATCACAGGAGGAAACCATAATGGCCTCTTGGGACGACGCACCGATCATTACGCCGGCATCAGATCTTCGGCAGCAACCAGCTCCGCAGCCCCAGGCGCCCGCACAGCAAGCGCAACAGATTGGCCAAGGTTTTGCGTGGGAAGCCGCCCCCATCGTCACCCCAGCCAGCCAGCGACAACCGACACCGCCGCCTGCAGGTCAAACTGCTCAACCTGCACCACAGCCGGAAAAGCCTTGGTACAGCCAGCCATTCAGCGACACCAAGGAGAACCAGGGTGCGGGCACAGCAGCCATTCGTGGCGTGGGTGACGGCATTACGTTTGGGTTTCAGGACGAGATTCTGGCCGGCCTGGATGCGGCTGTTCAGCCTCTGATCCCCATCCCTGAAAACGGATCATCTGCGCCTACATGGAGTGAGCGATACGACGAGAACGTTGCCAGCCAGCGGGCACTGCTGAGGGCAGGCCAAGATCAGCACCCAATCACATCAGTTGCAGGCGCCGTAGTAGGCGGCATTGTTCCGGCCCTGGCCTCTGGTGGTATGTCGCTGCCGGGAAGTGGCGCCGCCGCAGCGGCCCGCCAGACAACTGGACGCGCAATGGTGCAAGGCGCTACCACTGGCGCAGCCTATGGCGGGCTGTACGGGCTGGGCACTGCAGAAGGTGACATTGGTGACCGTGTGCCTGGCGCGCTGCAAGGCGCGGCTTTGGGTGCGGTTGTAGGCGGCGCTGTGCCAGGGGTGATTGGCGCGGTCAAGGGCGTGAAAAACGCAGTGTCCAGCCCAGAGGTCCGTGCGCAGTCGCAGCTCAACCGAGCGCTGGAACGGGACAACCTCACCCCGGAGCAATTCCGCAACCAATTCGATGAACTGGACACCCTGCACCCAGGAACAGCAATACCTGCTGACGCTGGTGGAGAGAACGTGCGCGGCGTGGTGGAGCGGCTGGCCAACACACCAGGCCAATCCCGCACAACCGTGACCGACACGCTGTTTGGTCGGCAGGCCGGGCAGCGCGATCGCATCGAGGCCGCTCTGCAAAAACTCACCGGTACCCATAAATCGGCGTACCAAGCCACTGAGGATGTGGTGAGAGAACGTGCAGCCACAGCAGCCCCGCTGTATGCCGCCGCTCATGCCGAGGAGGTGCCGTGGAGCGAAGCACTAGAAAGCCTAATGACCAGACCCGCCATGCAGAAGGCCTACAGGGCTGCCGAGGTCAAAGCAGCCAACCAAGGCCGGCAATTCGATGGAACATTTGCCCAGATTGGTGCTGACGGCAAGATCGCCACCAAGACCGTGCCGCGCATTGGCGACCTGGACATCATCAAGCAGAACCTTGATGACCAAATTGAGGGGCTACTGGGTTCTAACCAGCGCTCAAAGGCGCGAGACATCATCGCGATCAAAAACGAGCTCCTTTCGATCATGGACGCGAGCGCCCCAACCTACGCCAAGGCGCGGGCGGCATTTGCCGGGCACACCGCCTACAAGAACGCTATCGAGGACGGCAAGACTATCCTGGGCAGCGGCAAGAACTCAGAACAATGGGCGGCAGAGGTGTCGCGACTCAGCGCATCTGAACAAGAGGCTGTCCGCATCGGAGCCCTCCAGGCCATTGTCGACAAGATCGGCAATGCGCGAGGGGAATTGCCCGATGTGGCTGGCTTCCTGAGAACCCCTGAAGGCAGGAAGAAAATCGCCGCCATACTCCCGGATGATGCTGCTCGAAAGCAGTGGACGCAGACCCTGGATCAAGAGCTCAGAGTCTCCGGACTGACGCGCCGCGCCACGTCGGGCTCTGCTACTGCTCGCCGAATTGCGGAAAGGGATGATGCCAGCGGGATTATCGAAGACCTTGCCGTGGCGGCGCTCGCTCCAGGATCGGCAACAACAGGCATCTTGCACACGCTGCTTCGCCGCCTACCACGCGCAGCGGGCGCGAAGATCAATGAGCGGTCTAACCGCATTCTCGCCAATGCCTTGACCTCCACGTCGGGCCTGGACGCCCTGAACGGCGTGCTGCCGCGAGCAATGGTCGGGCGTGAGGCGCCTGCCGCTGCCGGGGTCGCTGCTGGTCAGTATGGGGCCGGAGTGGCAGAGCGGCGCAACGAACCAGCCAGGCGCCGTGAAGAACGCCGACGGATCGAGATTCAAGCGGCTACCACCGGCTACTACCAGACCCAGCTCGCAGCTAATGCTGCTCTACGCGAGGCGGGTATCAAAGATGGCTATGAATCCTACCGGGCCGATGGAACTGGCGCCTGGGCGATCCGCCGCAAGACCAACTGATCCGCACACCACTTAAAATCACTCCGAGGAATTACCCATGAGCAACGCAAAAAAAGCACGTACCCAAAACGCCCTGCCAGCGCTCACTGATGCGCAACTCAACGAATTGGCTGACAAGCTGGTCGACCGTATGGCGGACGATCTGGCCGAGCGAGTTTTTCTGAAAATGGCCGAGCGCCAGGGCGCGGCACATCAGCAGCAGGTGGCGGCTGAACAGTCACAAGCAATGCAGGCAGCTGAGTTCGACAAAAGCCTGGCACAGGTCTATGCGCGTTATCCGTTCCTGAACGACGCCAGCGCAGAGGCGAACTTTGAAGCGATCAGAGAAACCCTGGATCTGACCAAGGCTTTGGAAGATTCGGGCATCTCCGTTGCTGATGCGGTGTGGCAGGCGGCAACCAAGGTTGGGCCAAAGTACGAAACTCACCCGGTTCACTGATACATGGCGCGACTCTGCTCATCCGCAGCAGAGCCGTGCAGACCTTCACAGACTCACGTGCTCTTGGCCGCGCACTTCCTGAATACAAGCCCACCGGTTCGCGCCTGTTCCAGTCACATAATGTCCGGCCCATCTCGATCTCATCGGATGGCTGGCCATGCAAGCAGTGACCTTAGAAAACACAGCGTTCTCATTCCCTCGCATGCCCAAGCGCCCCACCGTGTGCGCTGGTGCTACTCCCGTCACCCTGAACGGCGAGACGATGCCAGCGATGGTATGGGCGACCAGGCTGGGGCTGAAATGGTCCACGGTGAAGATGCGCAGGCATCGAGGAGACAACTGGACAGAGGCCTTGGCACCAGAGCTGCGCAGGACCACGTTCATGTCGGGCTGGCGGATGCACGGCTAACGGCTCGACGCGGCCTGAGCCGGAATGCTGCTCAATTTCGCGCACTGATTTCGCGCAGTCTGGAGTGCGCGAAGACTCGTCCAACTGTGCCTGCCGGGCAGGACAAGTTCTGGCCGATCGGCAAATAAGTCCTGCTGGATGATGGGCAGATAGACAACACCGTTGTACATCGCGACAACACCCCCTACGAGCGCGAGCACTCCGTTGGCAGGAGTGAACGAATCGTTCAGCCCCGCGCTGGCACAGTAAAACATCGGCTAAATTTTCAGCCGATCTCCTCGACCAAGGGAGTACGCACTCAACTGGTACGCAGTGAGGTACGCAGGCTTTACGTGCGTACACGCGAGATCATGTACGGTAACGCTCATACCGTTACTTGGGCGTTAGCGAGCTCAATTCCCCCCCCCCCTTAACGTTAACCTACTGTTAAAGCACCGTGCTCTAACGTGCGGCGACTCGACAGGCTTCCAGCGCCAGCACCTGCCATGCCGAAATGGGGGGCCAGGCCCATGGTCCAGATTTGGACCATCCACCAGCGGTGGACAGGCCCAGTACTCATTTGGGAATGTTCCAACGAAATTCGTCGGAACAGATGTGTCCTGGGGACAGATTTCAAATCAACGTGAAACGTACTTTTGAGCAAGCGTACGTATTGCGTCCGGTTGATGACTCCGTACGAAATTCGTCCGAAGTCATATGCGGTTGGCTGGGCCTAGATACGGGATTTTCCCGTATTTGGACCTGCCAGCCGGGTCAGATTGAAACACCGGGTTTCAGTTCACTGGTCTGGTCTGGGGAGTCGAAATTACCAATATTGGTAGTCTCGACCTTGGCCAGCCAGAATCAGCACTCTGCGCCAGATCCGGCAGCCAGTGCCGCCCTGGGCTGGTAAAGGTGATCGAGGCTCACATTTAACCGGTGGCGAGTTGGCCGCCTGCAGGAGTGGTGAACATAACCACTCCCTCGATACAGGGTGCTGGTATCCACTCGGTATCCACGGATCTGCCTGGTTACCACTGCCGGTTACGCTGCCATGGTTACGGGCAAGGTTACGCCGGTGGGCGTGTAACATGTCGTGCGTCACGCGACAGTTTCCAGGGCAAGGTTTCCACACAGGTTGCCACGGAATTGCTTGGCAACCGGCTGAGTTATCTGGATGGCTGCCGCTATACCGAAATTGGGAAACTACCCAGATGCAGGGTAGTTTTGCGATCTGCTCGTAAAAGCCGGTCGATCCGGAGCCGATTGCTCGACGGAGTGGACAGGAATAATCGAGGAGCGTTGATGATTGAATTTCTCACCCATGAAGAAGTGTGCGAACTCACCGGTGCCCGTACCAAAGCAGGCCAGATATTGAACCTGAAGAAAAACGGGATCAGGCACACTGTCAAGATGAATGGATGGCCGTGTGTCACGGTTTACGCCGTCACAGGACAGGGATCAAAAACAGATCAGGTGCCAGTACCAAAATGGCAGCCCAATAAAGCGAAGTAGGCTCCGCAGATACCATTCGTCGGAGGGAATAAATAGGCGTCTTAGCGTGAAGAATCAGCATCCGGGAAGTCCAAAATCCCACCCAGCAATCGGCACCGTGTATCCCCATGTGTATCCCTACAAAAACACAAAAAACAAAACTACTTTAAATTCAGTATATTACTGATCAGGTTCAAATGACTGTGTACCACCAAGTTCAACAAGAAGCCCGCCTCGTGCGGGCTTTCTTGTTTTTGGCGTTCAGCAATCCTCTCCCACACCCTCGAATACTCCAATTCACCCGCTCGATAATCCTGAGCCACTGTCTTCTGATTCCACCACCTGTCGGATAAAGCCAAGGCTCTAGACTGAGCTTCTTCATCCTCAGCAGGCCCACAACCCAGCCAGGCTTGCATCACAGAATGCCTCACCATCAGGCACGCAAGGCATCGGCGCAGAAACGAACACAAATAAAGGAGCAATTGCAAATCGTTTGTATTTACATACTTGTGAAAAAATTGTTAAATCCTGCGCTTCACGCTGCCCTTTGCCATGTCGAGCGCCCCCCGCTACGCCTCTCGCAAAGCTGCCAAGTCTTCATGCCCCTCTAGGAATCACGAGATGCTTCGTCCCTTTATTCCCACGTTGACCGGTGCCCTGGCACTAGGCCTTTCGGCCGTTGCACTGGCTGCTCCTGTCAGCTTGAACCTGCCATCTCAATCCCTGTCGTCGTCTCTGACTCAACTGAGTCAGGTCAGTGGCATGCAAGTGACCTTCGATGCCCAGTCAGTCGCAGGCAAGCAGGCGCCAGCCGTACGCGGCAATCTGGAGCCGGCGCAAGCGCTGAATCAGTTGCTGGCCGGTAGCGGTCTCGGCGCAACCGTGCAGGGCAATTCTGCTCAGGTCTTCCGGCAGCAGGCAGAAGGTCCGGTATCGCTGGGTAACGTGAATATCAATGCCGATACAAGCCTTGCCGGGGTTGCGACCACCGAAGGCACCAAGTCCTACACCACAGGCTCGATGAGTACAGCGACCAAACTGCCATTGTCGATCCGTGAAACACCTCAGTCGGTCAGTGTCATCACGCGCCAGCGAATGGATGACCAAGGCATGAATGACCTCAACGACGTCGTCAAATACGCACCGGGCGTGACCCTGCGCAAGTTCGGTCAGGATCGTCAGCAATTCCTGGCACGCGGATTTACCATCGATAATGTGATGTACGACGGTTTGCCGAGCAGTCTTGGAACCTTCACCCAAGACACCATTTCCGAAGCTGATCTGGCCATCTACGACCGCGTTGAAGTGGTGCGCGGTGCTACTGGCCTGATGACCGGCGCAGGTAACCCGTCGGCAACTTTGAATATGGTGCGTAAGCGTCCTACCGCAACGCCGCAGGTCAGCATCACCACCAGCGCTGGCAGTTGGGATCGCTATCGCACTGAAGTCGATGCCTCCAACAAGCTGAACGAGTCCGGCACTGTGCGTGGACGCTTTGTGGCAGCTTATGAAGACAACAAGAGTTTTGTCGATGAACGCGACAAACAGCGCCAGACCTTTTACGGCATTCTGGAAACCGACCTGAACGATGCCACCACCTGGAGCATCGGTGCCTCCAAGCAGCGCGATGATGCGACTTCGGACTGGGGCAGCCTGCCGTCCGGCCCGAATGGCGAAAACCTGCACCTGTCGCGCTCCACCTTCCTGAGTAACGACTGGGCCTATTGGGACCGCGATAACGTCAGCGTATTCACCGACCTGACCCACCGCTTCGACAATGGCTGGAACGCCAAGCTGGCAGCCGCGAAGATCTGGGGCGAGTCCAATACCTTTTCCAGCTACCTGAACTACGGTGGCAGCACTGGATTTACCCAGTCTTCCGGCCAATACGATACTACCGATGTGCAGACCAATATCGACGGCTCCCTCTCCGGCCCGTTCCAGTTGTTCGGACGCGAACATGAGTTGACCATCGGCGCGAGCCGTCGTCAGGAGAAATTCGATCAGGTCGGCGGCTGGTGGTCAGCGTCCCCGTCCGTAGATATCTATAATTTCAGCCATAGCGTTATCGCCAAGCCTTCCCGGGCTGACCGCAATGCCTACCAAAGCAAAAACACATCGACTGAAAAGGCTGTTTATGCAGCGGCCCGTTTCAACCCGATCGATCCACTGCATGTCATCCTGGGCAGCCGACTGACCTGGTATGACTACAACAACCGTACTGGCGAGGGCGACTATAAAGTCACCCAGGAAGTCACCCCATACGCGGGCATTATCTATGACCTGAACGATACCTATTCGGTCTATGCCAGCTACACCGAGATCTTCAAACCGCAGAGTGAAGAAAACGCCTCCGGCTCGGTGCTAGACCCGATGACAGGTGAAAGTTATGAAATCGGCCTGAAAGGTGAATACTTTGAGGGTGCACTGAACGCCTCGGTAGCTCTGTTCGACATGACGCAGCAAAACCGTGCTTACCAAGTACCGGATCAGAGTGTCTGCACCGGCAATCGGCCTGGGACCAACTGCTACGCAGCCTCTGGCGAAGTTCGCAGCCAAGGTATCGACACCGAGATCAGCGGTGCCCTGACTCCGAACTGGCAGTTCTCCGCAGCCTACACCTATGTGCTGAGCCAGTACGTCAAGGATGCCGTCGAGCGTAATGAAGGCCGTCTGTTTGCCGCGGACCAACCCAAGCACCTTTTCAAGGCCGCGACCAGCTACAACCTGCAAGGCGACTTGAGCAAGTGGCGCGTCGGTGCAGACGTTCTTGCCCAGAGCGAAACCTTCAACCGTGTCGGCACCGGCTACGCGACTCAGAATGCTTACTCCGTCGTCGGCCTGATGGCTGGCTACAAGTTCGACGAGCACTGGGATGGCCGCGTCAACTTCAATAACGTGTTCGACACCAAATACTGGCAGGGCATCCCGACCGGTACCGGTAGCGGCGTCTACGGCGACCCGCGCAACCTGATGTTCTCGCTGAAATGGACACTCTGATACCTCTGACGAGTTGATCCGCTCCACAAAAGCCGATGCCAGACCCTCTGGCATCGGCTTTTTCATGCCCGCTCTTCGGTATCGTTTTGAAACATTCTGTTCCGAATGCCTGACAGCGCCTGGAGGAATTTTTCACACAGCCTGCGTTACCATTTCTGGTCGAAATTCAGTCAGAGCCTGAACCCAGGATGTCCGTACCCCCCGCCGAAAAGCTTCCACCCCTACCCGCTGTACTCGCTGGCCCTCTCTTGCGTCGTCAGGAAGCAAACCGTCTGGTGCTATGGCTGACAGGGTCACAAGCGCTTTCCCTGACCTTGCGCTTGCAATTTACCGACGCCAACGGGGCACGAACCTGCACGGACTATCCTCTTGATGCCGGGCAGTGCAAGGTCATCGCCGTAGGACGCCATGCCTTTGTGCATCTGATTGACGTGAAGCTGGATACCGAACTGCCCAAGGATGTATTGATCGATTACGACCTGTTGATCGATGACGAACGACACAGCGGCATCGCCGACTGGGCGCCTCATTTGCTGTACGCCGAAACCGACAGCCCGAACTTTGTGGTGCGCAGCAAGATCGACCATATGCTCCACGGCTCATGCCGCAAACCGCATCATCCTGCGACTGACGGCCTGTTGTGTGTTGATCGTCTGCTGGCCGATACCAAAGATCCGCTGGATCGCCCGGCACTGCTGATGATGAGCGGCGATCAGGTTTACGCCGACGACGTTGCCGGCCCCATGCTGCGTGCAATCCATGCCTTGATCGAACGCCTTGGCCTGTTCGGGGAGCGGCTTGAAGGCGCGGTGGTCGATGACAGCGTCGATCTTTATCAGCATCCGGCCAGCTATTACCAGCGCGCCGATCTGCTGCCAGCCCTCAAGAGCAACGACACTCTGCGCGAGCGGTTCTTTGGCGGTGTCAGCAAGCCGGTTTTCACCAGCAGTTCGGCGGATAACCACCTGGTCACGCTGGCTGAAGTCATGGCAATGTATCTGCTGGTCTGGTCGCCAACACCCTGGACGCTGATCGAACCGGACATGCCGAAGCTCGACGCCGAACAGCGTGAACGCTATGCCAGAGAGCAGCACCTGATCGACGATTTCAGAAACAGCCTGGGTGGCGCTGCACGAGCGATGGCGCATCTCCCGTGCATGATGATTTTCGATGACCACGACATCACCGATGACTGGAACCTGTCGGCCAATTGGGAAGAAAGCGCCTACGGCCATCCGTTCTCCAAACGCATCATCGGCAACGCCCTGCTCGCCTATCTGCTGTGCCAGGGCTGGGGCAACAACCCCGATGCGCTTGATGATCTGATCCAGCAGGTCGAGGCGTTGAGCACCGAGGTCAAGGAGCATGACAATCGCTGGGCCAGCAAGACCCAGGATGCCGTGATCGACAAACTGCTGCACTTCCAGCAATGGCACTACGTTTTACCTACCAGCCCGGCGCTGGTGGTGCTCGATACCCGTACCCGGCGCTGGCGCAGTGAGTGGAACTTCAGTCAGCCCTCAGGCCTGATGGACTGGGAAGCGCTCAGCGAACTGCAGCAAGAGTTGCTCGACCACAAGGCCGCAATCATCGTGTCGCCAGCGCCCGTGTTCGGGGTCAAGCTGATAGAGGCTATCCAGCGGGTATTCAGCTGGCTCGGTTATCCGTTGCTGGTGGATGCGGAAAACTGGATGGCGCATCGCGGGGCCGCACAGGTCATTCTCAACATTTTTGGTCATTCCAGGACGCCGGGGAACTACGTCATCCTTTCCGGAGACGTGCATTATTCGTTCGTCTACGAAATCCTGATTCGCAAGCGCAGCGGCGGGCCACGCATCTGGCAGATCACCAGCAGCGGCATCAAGAACGAGTTTCCCCGCCGCCTGCTCGACACCTTCGATCGCCTGAACCGCTGGCTCTACTCGCCGCGCTCGCCGCTCAACTGGTTCACCAAACGTCGGCGCATGAAAGTCATTCCGCGCACGCCGCAACACAGCAAGGCCGGTGAGCGGTTATGGAATTCGGCAGGTATCGGCCAGGTCTTCTTCAATGAGCGTGGCGAACCGACCCTGATCAATCAGCTCAACGCTAATGGCTCTGCGCCCACCTGCTTCGTCGAACCGGAAGAGTACAAGGACGAGCGGTCCTCGCCGGACAGCAGTTTTCTGGAAAATGACGGCAAAACGAGCGATAGTCACCGCTGAACCTTATCGGCGATTGCCGGGTCGATAGTAGCTACCAGATTTTGTGAACACTGCTACGCCCGGCGTTGCTGCGTTTTCACACAATCTGAAGGTCTTATTTGTAACACTGACACGCATTACTTTCTGGAGAGCGTCCCGTGATAACCAATCAACGCATAGCCAGGCTTAACGCATGGGGTGCTCACGGCTTTACCGCCACAGGCGTAGTCCTTGCGTTTCTGGCAACCATTGCACTGTTCAATAATGAGCCCAAGGCCTGTCTGCTCTGGCTGGGCGTCGCCCTGATCGTGGACGGCGTCGACGGCTCGCTGGCGCGCAAGGTCAACACTCACTCGGTACTGCCGCACTTCGACGGCTCGGCACTGGATCTGGTGATCGACTATCTGACCTACGTCTTTATCCCGGCGTTGTTCATTTACCGCTATATCCCGTTGCCGGAATTCACCCTGCTGTTAAGCATCTCGATCATTCTGGTCTCGTCGCTGTTCTGCTTCTGCAACGTCGACATGAAAAGCAAGGACAACTATTTCCAGGGCTTCCCGGCCGCCTGGAACGTGGTCGCCCTGAGCCTTTACATTCTGTCGCCAACGCCTTGGGTCACGTTCCTGACCATTGTCGGCCTGGCGCTGCTGACGCTGACCCGCATGAAATTCCTGCATCCGTTCCGCGTGCGCAAGTTCATGCCGATCAATATCGCGGTCACCACGGTCTGGCTGCTGTGCAGCGCCTCGCTGATCATCAACCACCCACACAATGGGCCGATGATCATGGGGCTGTGGTTCGCCATGTCGGCCTACTTCATGGGGATCTGTATCTGGAGAACATCCCTGGAGTGGCTGGGCAGGCTCAAGGCCTGAAGTCCAGAGGAAGGAAACGCAGGGGCTGTTGATCTCTCAACAGCCCCGATCAGGTCAACACTTGCTGTCGGCCTGCAGCGCAGCAGCAGAATCCTGTTTGCTGAAAAGGTAAGTACTCACGCAGCACAGCAGTAACCCGCCAACGGCCACCAGGCCACCCACGATCCCTACGTTTGAAACGCCCAACTGGCTGCTCACCACGCTGCCCAGCAGGGCACCGCCGCCGATCCCGATATTGAAGATGCCCGAAAACAGCGACATCGCCACGTCGGTAGCATCCGGCGCAAGGGTCAGGACTCTGGCCTGCAGCAGCAGCCCGAAACACATCATGGCCATGCCCCACACCACACTCAATGAACCGAGCGCAGCCGCCTGACTCGAGAACGGCAGCAGCATCAACAGGCACAGCGCTACCAATGTGATGGATGCGATCAACAGGCCATTGGGGAAGCGACTGCTGAACAGGCTGAACACGATGGAACCGATGATCCCCGCGCCGCCAGCCAACAGCAGCAACACGGTCGTCATCTCGCCGCTCAGGTGCGCCACGGTCTGGGCAAAGGGCTCGATGTAGCTGTAAGCAGTGAAATGCGCAGTGACGACGGTCGCGGTCAATGCATAGATGGCTACCAGCCGTGGACGCTTGAACAGGATCGGCAGGCTTCTGAGCGAGCCGGAGTTCTGGCTGGGCAACAGCGGCAGCGTGCGGCTCAGCAGCAATACAGTCAGCGCGGAAATCCCGGCAATGCCCATGAAGGTCGTGCGCCACCCCAGCGCCTCGCCCAGCACACGTCCCAACGGAATACCCAGCACCATGGCCAGCGAAGTGCCTGTTGCCAGCAAGCCCAATGCCTGGACCTGCTTGCCCGGCGGCGCAATGCGCACGGCAAGCGATGCGGTGATCGACCAGAAAATCGCGTGAGCGAAGGCAATCCCGACGCGGCTGACCAGCAACATGCCGAAGCTTGAAGCCGTGGCCGAGAGAATATGGCTCACGACAAACAGCATGAAGATGCAGATCAGCAACTTGCGCCGCTCGATGTTGCGGGTGATCAGCATCATCGGCAGGGACATCAGCGAAACGACCCAGGCATAGATCGTCAGCATCAGGCCGACCTGCGCCGTGGTCATGTCGAAGCTTTCGCCAATATTGCTCAACAGGCCAATAGGCACGAATTCGGTTGTATTGAAAATGAAGGCAGCCAGCGCCAGGGCAATCACGCCAAGCCAGCTACCGGTACGAACCTCTGGAGGGGTATTCATCAAGAATGTGCAACGCTCAAAGGAGTAGCCGTTCGCCATGCATATGAATCCTGCATGGCACCTGTACCGCAAAATCAGGCCAGCCCCCTTCGGCAACAAACGCAAAAACGCCCCGCCCGTGAATGCATGAACGAGCGCAGCGTGCGATGTGGATTATTGTGGGTATGGGGGATACAACCAGATGACGCGAATTCTACGTCTGGATCGCATGGATCACAACACGTGAGCCTGTGCGGTGACAGCCGGTAGCCGTTCAGCCTGCCGGCTTTCGTTGCGGGCGCTCGGCCAGCCAGGCCACGGCGCACAAGGCCAGACCGGCCCCGTTCAGGGAAACGGGATTGAACGCCTGAACAAGAAAGTGAGGGCTGACAAGAGCCACATCAATCAACAGCACGGCGAGCACGACCGCACTGATAATCACTGAAGCTCGCTTGAAATACCCCGAAAGCAAGCAGACAGCCAGCCCGATTTCCGCAGCACCACTCAACATGGCAACCCAGCGCGCATCAGCAAAACCGTGGGCCTGGATCATTTCCAGTTCACCCGGGCTGAGCCACAGGATCTTCGGCACCAGCCCATGGTAGAAGAACATCAGTGCCAGACCGGCACGGGCGACCCAGGCAATGCGTTGCAACTCACTCACGGGCCGCGGCCTTGAGAAAGCGTTGCTCATGGTCGGCCGTCGGCAGCAGACAACTGTCGTAACGACCAAACAGGCGATAGCGGTTCAAGGCAATGCGATCGTATCCCCAGTCGCGCAAGGGGCGCGGCACAATGCGTAACGCGACCAGCCAGGACCAAGGCTCCGGCATCTGTCGCATGACGTACAGAAAGGCATCGGAGCGCAGCAACGCGCGGTCATTGACGATCACCGCCATGGTGTCGAACTGATCGACCGGCAAGCCCGCCCACTTCAGCAGCGCCTGCCCTTCAGTGGACTGCACGGTGGCCAGACGAATACGCCGGGAAGTGTCGTACCGGATGAGAAACTTCGCCCAGCCGTTACACAGTTTGCATACGCCATCGAACAGCACGACGCACTCATCGGCCTGCAAGTAAGGCGCGGGGGTTGAAGGCATGTGGTTCTCTCCTTGAAGAGCCGTCACTCTACCCTAGCGCGGTGCAAATGAACCTAAAACACAAACGCCTCGCGGTCGGGAAGCGACCGGCGAGGCGTTCAGGTCAAGCGATGCAGCACTAGACTCAAACCTTGCGCACGAACTCGGATTTCAGTTTCATGGCGCCGATGCCGTCGATCTTGCAGTCGATATCGTGGTCGCCGTCCACCAGACGGATATTCTTGACCTTGGTGCCAACCTTGACCACCAACGAAGAGCCCTTGACCTTCAGGTCCTTGATCACGGTGATGGTGTCGCCGTCCTGCAGCACGTTGCCGGTAGAATCCTTGATGACTTTCACATCTTCGGAAGACTCTGCACTGCTGCCGTCAGCAGACCACTCATGGGCGCATTCCGGGCAGACCAGCATGGCGCCGTCTTCATAGGTGTACTCGGAATTGCATTTCGGGCAGGACGGTAAGCTCACAGCGTTTCTCACATCGAAGGTGGGGAAAAACCATGGATTATAAAGGGTTTTTCCGTTTTCAGGGGGATAGCGCTCTGCAACCCTGTCGAACGCCGTTGCAGAGGGTGCTTTACTTGTACAGGTTTCTTCAGGATTTCATCGATGACATACGCCGGTTTCGCTCCCTTTCAAGACCTCGCCAGATTGCTGATCCCGCACACTCAAGCGAAGAGGTTCGATGGTTCACACGATATCTCTCACTTGTTGCGGGTCTGGAAGAACGTCTGCGCCATTCGCAATCATGAGGGCGGGGATCAGGAAATCCTCCTGGCGGCGACCGTACTGCATGACTGTGTCTCGGTCGAAAAGGATTCGCCCTTTCGCGCCAGCGCTTCACGGCTGGCAGCGGCCAAGGCAACGGAGCTGCTGACCGAAACGGGTTGGGACGAGACACGAATCGCCGCTGTGGCCCATGCCATCGAAGCGCACAGTTTTTCGGCAGCCATTACCCCTGTGACACTCGAAGCCAGAATCCTGCAGGACGCCGACCGGCTCGACGCCATGGGCATGGTGGGCGTGGCTCGCGTGTTTTATGTATCGGGACGGATGGGCAGTTTTCTCTATGATTCGCAGGACCCTCAGGCGGCCGATCGGCCTTATGACGACAAGCATTTTGCGGTCGATCACTTTCACACCAAACTGCTGAATCTGGCCGATGGCTTCCAGACCCCTACCGGCGCGCAAATGGCGCAGGTCAGGCATACGCGATTGAAGCGGTTTCTGGATGAGTTGATGGAAGAAATAGGCGCGTCCTGAGCATGTCGCAGATTTTTGACGCCAAAATCACCCGACACCATTGGATGTCATAAAGACATCACATAACAGCCTTATAAACGGCTCTTCGAAATGCCGCCTATAGGGGTTGTTTGCCGTGAAAAAATTCCTGCCTCGTTTTTTGCGCAAGCAATCCGGAACGACGGTATTGCGCCGCTTCAAGATCACTTCGCGCCTGGTGCTGTGTTTCGGCATCACCTCGTTGCTGATGGTTGCGCTGGGAGCTTTCTGCCTGTTTCAGATGCAGGATATTCGCAATCAGGGAGAAGCCGTGGAGAGCGGCGCCCTGCCCAGTATTGCGATGGCCGATGCCATTGCGATCAACCTGGTGAAGCTGCGCAGCGAAACCACGCGCCTGATTGCCAATGCCGATGATCCTGGTGCGGTGATCAACAGCAAGATCAACGTCGAACAACTCAAGAATGAAGTCGAGAAAGGCTTCACGGACTATCTGGCCCGTGTGCCTGCTGGCACCGAGCATGATTCGATCATCGCCTTGCAGGAAGCCTATAACGCATTCATGCCCGGCCTTCAGGACGAGATAGGCCTCATCGAGCAAAACAAGCTGGACGAAGCCCGGATGCTGTCCAACACCATGCTGTCCTTGCAGGGCGACCTGATGGACATGCAGGTGCAACTGCTGCGCGAACTCAACAAGCAAAGCGCCGCGACTGCCGTCGAAGCTGCCAGCGCCAGCTACAACCAGACCCGCATCATCGCCCTGAGTGCCATCGGACTGGCCCTGGCGCTGACCCTTTTGCTGGCGTGGCGCTTGAGCGTGAGCATCATCCATCCCGTGCGTCATGCGCTGCACATTGCCAATACCATCGCCGAAGGCGACCTGACCGAACAGGCCATCCCTCAGGGCAAGGACGAGCCCGCGCAACTGCTCATGATGCTGGGGCGCATGCGCAGCAACCTGCACGGCACCATCGACCAGATTTATGCCGCAGCGACCCAGCTTTCCCAGTCCGTGCAGGAAATGGGCACCATCGCAGAGGCCAGCGCGCTCAACCTGCAGATGCAAAACAATGAAATCGAACAGGCCGCCGTCGCCGTCAACCAGATGAGTCAGGCAGCGGTGGAAGTGGCAGGCAATGCCAGCAATACCGTGACCGAATCGGAAGCTTCCAATCACGCGGCAGCACAAGGTCGGGACAGGTTGTCGGCCACCATCAGTTCGATCAAGGAACTGACCAGCAATGTGCTGGACTCCTCCCATCAGGCAGAAGGACTGGCCGAACGGACCCAGAATATCAGCAGCATTCTCGATGTGATTCGCGCCATCGCCAACCAGACCAACCTGCTGGCGCTCAACGCTGCCATTGAGGCTGCAAGGGCCGGTGAAGCGGGTCGCGGATTTGCGGTTGTCGCCGATGAAGTACGCTCTCTGGCGCAACGCACCA
This sequence comes from Pseudomonas cichorii, assembly GCF_018343775.1. Classification (NCBI taxonomy): domain Bacteria; kingdom Pseudomonadati; phylum Pseudomonadota; class Gammaproteobacteria; order Pseudomonadales; family Pseudomonadaceae; genus Pseudomonas; species Pseudomonas cichorii. Next base: position 933,275 of record NZ_CP074349.1, on the reverse strand, counting down.
GCGCCTCGACAACGGAAATCGAAGGGTTGATCAACGGTGTTCAGCAAAGCACTCAGGAAACGGCAAATGCCCTGCGCCATACCGCGACCCAGGCCAACCAGACGCTGGAACAGGCAGCAGCAACGGGTGAAGCCCTGACGGTGATCATCAGCTCGACCACGACCATCAACGACCGCAACCTGATGATCGCCAGCGCCGCCGAACAACAGGCCCAGGTGGCCGGTGAAGTGGACCGTAACCTGAGCAGCATTCGCGACCTGTCCAGCCAGACGGCATCGGGCGCACAACAGACCACCGTAGCCAGCAACGCATTGTCGATGCTGGCCACGGATCTGAACATGATGGTGCAGAGGTTTGTGCTTTAACCGTGAGCGAATTCATTCGCGAATGAATTCGCTCCCACGGGGTTACAGAGGACGCAGGCGGTATTGCGGCGGCAGTTGCTCAGGGCCGCTGATGGTCGTGTCCAGGCTTTTCCAGCGGCCATCCTTGATGCCGTAGATGCAGCCATGCACCGACAGGCTCTGGCCACGATGCCAGGCGTTCTGCACGATGCTGGTATGACCGACGTTGGCCACCTGCTGAATCACGTTGAGTTCGCACAGGCGATCAACCTGCTCTTCCTCGGTCGGCAGTTTCGCCAACTCTTCACGCTTTTCGTAATACAGGTCGCGAATCGTACGCAGCCAGCCATCGATCAGGCCGAACTGACGGTCCTGCATGGAAGCGCGCACACCACCGCAACCATAGTGCCCGGTCACGAGGATGTGTTTGACCTTCAGTACATCAACCGCGTACTGAATGACTGACAGGCAGTTCAGGTCGGTGTGCAGCACAACGTTGGCCACGTTGCGGTGTACGAACAGATCGCCAGGCAACATGCCTACGATCTCGTTGGCGGGAACGCGTGCATCCGAGCAGCCGATCCAGAGATATTCAGGGGTTTGCTGGCGAGCCAGCTTGGCGAAGAACTCAGGGTCCTCCTGTTTGATCGCATCGGCCCAACGCTCGTTGTTATCAATCAGGTCTTGTAGATCGTTCATGCTATGACGCCTCGATAATGATGCCCAGATTTGACTCGCGCTCCACACGCCAAGTCACGCCAAGGTGCCACTACTTGCGAGCTATTTGCGCCGGTGGCAATTACTCAAGCAGCGTACAGGCCATCACGACTGCATCCTCGCGTCCTCCGACAGCCGGGTAGTAATCCCGACGCCGACCGATCTCGTTGAAACCATAGTTTTCATACAAACGATAGGCGGCTCGATTACTGTCGCGCAGTTCCAGGAAGCACTCACGTCCGTTGAGTTCGTAGGCACGTTTCATCAGATGATCAAGCAAACGCAACCCCAGACCGCGGCCCTGGCTCTCAGGCTTGACGGTAATGTTGAGCAAGTGCGCTTCATCGATGATGACCTGAATGACGCCATGCCCTACTTGTTGCGCGCCCTCGAACATCAGCCAGATGTCATAGGATTTCAGGCCTTCGAGAAAGATGCCTCGCGTCCAGGGATGACTGAAGGCGGCATACTCGATCTTCAATACCGCATCCAGATCTGCTTCGGTCATCGGGCGAAAGGTTATTGCGTCACTCATCTATGGATTTCCAGCGCGCCATCAGCCGACGCATGGCTTGCCAGACGTCCGCCTTGCGATGCGGCTCGTCCATCAGTAATTCAAGCCCTGGCAGCGCCCACGCGGCTCCAAGACCTTCGACTTGCAGTTCACGGTTGAACGCTTCGGCTTCGGCCTCACCGGCAAAGCGCACGGCAGGCAGTCCGATCAGCCACAGGCAGGCACAGGGTTCGTCTTCAAGGCGGGCAGCAACAAAGCCCTGCACGAAATCACGCGCTGCATCAGGCCCCTGATCCATGTTGCCGCGAACCAGAAGCGGCCAGCGCACAGGCTCGCCGATAATCTGCGGGCTATCGGGCAAACCGGCAGCGCGCAGCATGTCCTTGAGCAACAGGTAAGCAGGGTCGCGACTCTGGAATGGCTGCCCGGTAGGCAGCTCAACCAGCAGCAGGCAACGCCCGGCACGCAGCAGTTGCAAGGAGAAACGCGGTGGCGGTACGACAACGGCCTTGACCGTCGGTGTGGCCTCGGTCTCTTCTGCCGCAGCCACTGGAGCGCTTTTACTGGCGGAGGATGGACGAGGCACTTCGATCTTCGGCCGCTCGGCCTGACGCGCAACCGGCGCGGCGCCTGGGGCCACTGGAGATTGGGCGGCAACCGGCGTTTCAGGCACGACAGGCGCAATGCTTTCGACCTCCACCGGCAACGGCGCAAGCAGCTCCGCACGGGACGGGGCAGCGAAAGGCAGTTCAGTGCGCGGCAGCCAGTTGACCACCTGCATGGCAGTCAAATAGGCGCGGCGACGGGACTCGTTGAGCAAAGGTCGGCCACCTGTGGATAAGTTAAGCGCGCAATTCTAGCGCTCTTCGCAGATTCGCGCCGCAGTTGATCGCCGGGAGGTGAAATCTTCAGTGGCTGATGCAGTACAATCGCTCCTTTTCACTTGCCAACAGTCGGCCTACCAATGATCGAACCCAAGCGCGTCCTGCGCGCCCTTGCCGAGCACTGGGCGCTACTCGAGCCTTTATGCGAACACTTCGACCAGGGCACGCTGAGCCTGAGCGAACTGCGTCTGCAACTGGCCGCTCAGCAGCTGGACAGCACACCGCAAGACATCACCAACCTGCTGGATGTGTGGATTCGTCTGGATATTCTGGTGCCTGTCGCCAAAAGCCCGAACCGTTTCGAGCTCAATGCGCAGATCCATGACTTCCTGTCCTATCTGCGCCGCGAGCACCGTCTGGGGTTATGCCTGGAAATCGAAGCCTATCTGCGCCATCTGGAGCGACTGGCCGGTTACATTCAGGATGCCTTCGACATTCGCGACGCCAGCGATCTGGCCCGCCAGTTGCGCCTGCTGGACATGCGCGTGCGCGATGTCCTGAAAAAACTCGCCAACGACGAACAGGCACTGGTGGCCGTTGCCGATCGCGCCAAGACCAGCGACCGTCAGATCCCACTGCGCCAGCGCTACGCCGAGGTGCTCGCGACCTGGGACGAATACGTCGAACCGATGATTCAGCTGGTCAACGCCGACGGCGCATTTGAGCAAGGCGTGCGCAAGGTCGAGAACGTGCTGTTGCGCCTGCTGACCGAACAGCAGCGTCTTGGTCATCTGGTGGACGACGACATGCTGTTGCGCACCCATGCGCGCATCCTGGAAATGCAGACCAGCGCCCAGCTCACCCTGCGTCATGCGCGTGAACTGCTGCTGCCGCTGCGCGAGGAAGCCCGTCGCCATAACGCCGTAACCCGTGGCGCCGCGCTGGCCTTGTCGGCTATTCGCCGCAAAGGGCTGGATGCCGTGCCGCAGGCGGCGATGCCGATGTTCACCCGTCCGCAGAGTACGTTTCTGGGCAGCGCCAGCCAGGTCGAGGCTTATGTCTACGCACTGGCCCGCTTTGAACCCAAACCCGCAAAATTCCCCAAGGCCAGCGGCACTGCACGCAAGGGCGCACCGCCTCAGGCACCGCGTACCGTCAAGGAAATGCTCGAACGCTGCGAAGACGCTCTGCCGCTGCCGGACCTGATGGTCTGGCTGCTGGAGCAGGAACCCAACGGCGCCACCGACGAGTTGCTGTACTGGTTCTCGCGCCTGTCCCGTGACAAGCGCTTCGCCCGCGAACGCCTGGAGCGTCGCGAGTATTTCACTCAGGAGCACCGCGTCAGCCTGCGCTCCTTCGCCCTGCTCTCGACCCGAGACGAGCAGCCAGAGAATTCCGAGAGCACCCTTCATGCATCTTGATCTTTCCGAAATGTCCCAGCTTGCGCCGATCTTTCGCGAGCTGTTCAAGGGCTATCACATCAGCCGCCGCGACCCGGAGCTGTATGCCCAACTCTCCAATGCCCAGGACCAGTACCGCACGCTGTTCAAGGCGCTGGGTTTCGAGCTGGTCTGCGATACCCGCGGTTTCTACTACTTCGTCCCGGAGCTGGCCGCCGCACAGGTCAACAAGACTGCGCAGCGTCTGGCGCTGTTCACCTTCATCCTCGTCGAGCATCTGGCCGACCAGGGTCGCGATCCGATGGCCGTGCTCGACGGCGGCACCCTGGGCCGCGATGAGCTGCCTTCGATGCTGGATAAATACCGCGACCTGTTCTTGCAGGCTGAAGTCCAGACTCAGGAAGAACTCGAAGAGAAGATCATGCGCCGCATGACTCAACTGGGTTTTGCCAGTGAAGAAGTGGGTATCTATCGCTTCCTGCCGCCGATGCATCGCTTCCTTGATGTGTGCCTGTCGGTGCAGCAGGACCGTGATCTGGCCGCCAGCCTGCACAGCGACCTGCCTCTGCCGACACCGATCCTGATCGATGACGACAGCGACGAGAAACTGCTACAAACCGACGATCCGCTGGATCTGGCCGAGTTCGCCGAAGAAACCGAAGAGCAGGCCCTGGCACGCGCAATTGCTGAAGAACAACAGGAGATGGACGCATGAGCCAGGAACGTTATGGCATCCGCCGTTTTGCCCTGTTGAACACCGCGGGCTACAGCCTGGGTCTGTTCCCGCTGGAAAACCCGCTGTCGGTCTACGGCGCAAACAATCTGGGCAAGAGTGCTTCGATCAACGCCTTGCAGTTCCCGATCCTGGCGCGCATGTCGGACATGAGCTTCGGCAAGTACAGCCTGGAGCAATCGCGCCGTTTCTACTTCGCCTCGGACACCAGTTACATTCTGGTGGAAGTTTCCCTGCCCCACGGCCCGCACGTGATCGGCGTCGTCGGTCGCGGCCCGGGTGGCGGCTTCGGGCACCAGTTCTTCGCCTATGCCGGTGAGCTGGACCTGAGCCATTACCAGAAGAACGACACCTGCCTTCGACAGAAAGAGCTGTTCAGCAATCTGGAAAGCAAGGGCCTGAAAGCTTACGAACTGAAGCCGGACGAACTGCGTCGCCTGCTGGTGGGCGGCCACACGTCGATCCCGCTGGACCTGACGCTGATTCCACTGCGCTCTACCAGCGAACAGAGCCTCAAGACCTTCCGCGCCCTGTTCATCAACCTGCTGCACATGCGCGAAATCACTGCGGCCAAGCTCAAGCAGCTGTTCCTGGATGCTTTCGAGCACAGCCTGCGTTCCGGCAGCGTCGATTACATCGCCGCCTGCGAAGAAGCGTTCCGCGACGTGCGGCGCATGGAACAGGACTACAACTCGCTGGTACTCGCCGGCCCGCTGGTCGAAGCCCTGGCCGCTGGCGTCAAGCAACGCGACATCCTGCGCGGCAAGCTGCATCGCCTGTCGCCATTGCTGGACTCGTTGCTCGGCACCTGGTCGGACTACTCCAGCGCCCGCAAGGAAGAGCTGGTCATCCAGGCCGAGCATTACCGTGCCCAGCAGGACGAGATGCAGAATGATCAGCGCAACAGCACTCAGGAACTGATGCGACTGGAGCGTGAGATCAGCAGCATTCAGCGCTGGATCGGCGAGCTGTCGGTCCTCAAGAACCGCTTCGCGCTGGTCGATGACGTCAAGGTGCTGGAGCAGCAACTGCTGGCCGCCAAGGATGCTCACGACGAACTGGCCGGTGCGCTGGCCCAGTCCCGTCAGTTCAGCGCCGAGGACCTGGAAGAGCGTCTGCGGGATCTGGAAAAACGCCTGAAGTCGGTCAAGCAACAACTCGATCACGCCGACAACAACAGCTATGCACGTCTACGCGAAGAGTTCTCGCAACCGGACGTCGAGCGCCTGATGCGCCTGTTCAACAGCGCGCTGTTCAGCCTGCCGCTGGGTGAGCAAGGCATTGCGCTGGACGACGGCGACGCGTGGGTCAAGTCTCTGGAAACCATCCTCGATGGCTTCAAGGGCGACCAGTTCCAGGTGCCGGGTTTGTCCATCAACCTGTCGAATATCGAGCCGCCCGCCTTGCAGGCACTGGCGGATCGCGCCGCATTGCGCGATCAGAAAGAACGTCTGGAGAAAGAGCTCAAGCAACTGAAAACCCAGCAGGCCGTCGCTGCCGACCGTGCCGCCAGCAAGACCCAGACCGAAGCCTTGTATCAACAGGTTCTGGACGCTCAAAAGGCGCTGGAAGACTTCCGTCGCTGCCAGACGTTGAGCGCGGAAGAAGCCGGCAAGCATGAAGAGCTGGCACAACTGGAAGCGGCGCAGGACGAACTCAAGCGCTCCAGCGATGCCTTTACCGAGCGCGTCCAGCAACTGTCCGCCAAGCTGCAACTGGTCGCTCGGCAGATCGGCGATATGGAAGCCAAGCAACGCACACTGGATGACGCGCTGCGCCGCCGTCAGTTGCTGCCTGCGGACATGCCATTCGGTACGCCGTTCATGGACCCGGTAGACGACTCCATGGACAACCTGCTGCCGCTGCTCAATGACTATCAGGACAGTTGGCAAAGCCTGCTGCGCAGCGATGGCCAGATCGAAGCGCTGTATGCGCAGGTCCGCCTCAAGGGTGTTGCCAAATTCGACAGCGAGGAAGACGTGGAGCGTCGTCTGCAACTGTTGATCAACGCCTACGCGCACCGCACCGACGAAGCCCTGACCCTCGGCAAGGCCCGTCGTGCAGCGGTGACGGACATTGCCCGTACCTTGCGCAATATCCGCAGCGACTACGACAGCCTTGAACACCAGTTGGCGCTGTTCAACCGCGAGATCAACAAACGGCAGGTTTCCAACCTGGCCAGCTTCCGTATCGTCCTTGCGCCGAACAAGGAAGCCCTCAAGCATATCGACCAGATCATCCACAGCGCCGGTCAGTATGAAGAAGGTGAAACCCTGTCCGTCTTCGACCTGAGTCAAAGTGCCGAGCAGGACAACAAGAACGAAGAAGCCAAGGAGTATCTGGCCCGACTGGTCGCGGCCAATCACAACCAGCTTGGGTTGAAAGACTTGTTTGAGCTGGCGTTCGAGATCACCAAGGTTCATGGCCAGCCGGTTATCCACACCGACATCGACGGTGCCGCGTCCAACGGTACGACCATGACCATCAAGGCGCTGACCAACATGTACCTGTTGCTGCACTTGATGGACCGTGATCTGGCCGGTCGCGTGCGCTTGCCGTACTACCTGGATGAGGCGGCGGACATCGATGAAAAGAACCAGGCAGCGTTGCTGGAAACCAGCCTGCAACTGGGCTTTGTGCCGATTCTGGCGAGCGTGAAACCTCAAGTCTCGGCCCACGTAGCCATCGACCTTGAAGGCGGCAGCGGCCCGAACGGAATCTACATCGACGAGGCGGACTGGAAATACATCCGCCGTCGTGAAGAAGTGAAACAGGAAGAAGCTCCGGCGCTGGCTGAATAACAGCGCCGAAGTATGAAGGGTGCTCCTTTAAATCTGGGGAGCGCCTTTCAGACCTGGCAAGACAACATTTCCGGTTGTCGTTGCCGCTGCTTCAGGCTTGATCTCCTCCGGCTCACCATTGAGCGCCTTGTTCATCTTCACCGTATCCAGTGCTCCCACCCACTTGGCGATTGCCATGGTACCGACGCCATTGCCGATGGTATTGGTGATGGCCCGCGCTTCCGACATGAACCGATCCACTCCCAGCAGCAACACCATGCCGGCCACCGGAATGGTCCCCAGCGATGCCAGTGTCGCGGCCAGAATAATGAACCCGGAACCGGTCACACCGGCCGAGCCCTTGGACGTGAACATCAGCACGGCGAGCACGATCAACTGATCGGTCAAAGTCAGCGGTGTGTTGGTCGCCTGAGCAATGAAAATCGCCGCGATGGTGTAATAGATCGCCTGCCCATCGGGGTTGAAGGTCAGGCCCGACGGAATGATCATCCCGGCCACCGGCTTGGAAACACCGGCTTTCTCCATCTTGGAAATCATCTGCGGTAGCACCGACTCCGACGAACTGGTGCCCAGCACTGTGAACAACTCTTCCTTGATGAAACGCAGGAATTTCCACAGGCTGAAACCGCTGTAACGGCAGATCGGACCGAGCACAAAGATCACAAAAGCCGCGCACGTGAGGTAGACGCAGGCCATCAGCTTGCCCAGGGAAAACAGCGAGCCGAAACCATATTTGCCGATGGTGAAGGCGATCGCACCGAAAGCACCGATGGGAGCCAGGCGCATCACCATGCCGACGATCTTGAACATGCCTTGCATGAGGCTATCCAGCGTGTCGACGAATGCTTTGCCACGCGGGCCGACATTCGCCAGGGCAACGCCAAGCAGCACCGAGAACAGCAGGATTTGCAGCACATTGCCCTTGGCGAAGGCATCCACGATGGTGTCGGGGATGATGTTCATGACAAAGTCCATGAACGTCGCGTGTTTGGCTGCGGTGGTGTAAGTGGCGAGGCTGGAGGTGTCCAGCGTGGCCGGATCGATGTTCATGCCAGCTCCGGGCTTGAAGACATCGACGACGATCAGGCCCAGGACCAGAGCGAGGGTCGATACCACCTCGAAATAGATCAGGGCGCGGAAACCGACGCGCCCCAACTCTTTCATGTTTTCCATACGGGCAATGCCGGTCACGACGGTCAGGAAGATCACCGGCGCAAGCAGCATCTTGATCAGTTTGATGAAGGCATCGCCAAGGGGTTTGAGCGCTGTTCCGGTTTCAGGAACCAGCACACCGACGACGGCACCGAGGATGACGGCAAGAAGCACTTGTACATAAAGCTTGGAGAGAATTCTTTTCATGACGGGGCCCTGATTTTTTATTGTTGTCAGGAAATGCCAGGGGGCGCATCGATGATCGCCCTCCTGGCGTTATGCCGCAGTACTACTTTGAATCAACGATTGATCAGCTCGATCACCGCATCGGTGATTTGCCGGGTGGTGGCGTTGCCGCCGAGGTCAGGTGTGTGCAGGCCGCTTTCGGTCACGGCTTCGATGGCCGAGATCAACTGCTTGGCCGCAGCAGCTTCGCCCAAGTGTTCCAGCATCAGGGCAGCGGTCCAAAAGGTCGCGACCGGATTGGCAACGCCCTTGCCGGTGATGTCAAAGGCAGAACCGTGGATAGGCTCGAACATGGAAGGGAATTTGCGCGACGGATTCAGGTTGGCGGTCGGCGCAATGCCCAGACTGCCGGACAACGCTGCCGCCAGATCGGACAGGATATCGGCGTGCAGGTTGGTGGCGACAATCACGTCCAAGGTCGAAGGCTTGAGCACCATGCGCGTGGTCACGGCGTCGACCAGCTCCTTGTCGATCTTGACGTCCGGGAAATCCTTGGCAACTTCATAGAAAATCTCGTCCCACAACACCATGCCGTGACGCTGGGCGTTGGACTTGGTGACCATGGTCAGGTGCTTGCGTGGACGGCTTTGTGCCAGTTCAAAGGCGAAACGGTGGATACGCTCGACACCCGCGCGAGTGAATACCGACACCTCTGTAGCGACCTCTTCCGGCAGACCACGGTGAACACGGCCACCGTTACCGGAATATTCACCTTCGGAGTTTTCCCGCACCACGACCCAGTCGATCTGGTCGCCGTTATGCAACGGGCTTTTGACACCGGGGAGCACACGGGCAGGACGCACGTTGGCGTATTGGTCGAAACCCTGGCAGATCGGCAAACGCAGGCCCCAGAGGGAAATATGGTCAGGTACGTTCAGGGCACCGACTGCACCGAAGAAAATGGCGTCGAACGTTTTCAGTTCCTCAAGACCGCCTTCGGGAATGTAGTAACCGTTTTTCAGGTAGTTATCGGAGTTCCAGTCGAAGTGTTTGAAATTGATTTCAAACCCGGACTTTTTCGACAGTGCTTGCAGAACCTCGACACCTGCGGCAATCACTTCCACACCGATGCCATCACCTGGAACTGCAGCAATCTTGTATGCGCTCATGTTCAACTCCACTCTTGATTCGTTCTTGTTGTACTGCCGAACAGGCTGTTCAGCAGGGTGTGGGCGGAGTATATGTAGTGAGCACAAAGCTGTGAGTTACTCAAAATAACTACATCAATAACCTTGAGTTACGAATGAATCAGACTCTGGACCTGTCTTTTTTCTACTTGCTGGCCAATCAGGGCAGCCTCGCCGCCACGGCACGGGAGCTTGGAATCACACCTCCAGCCGTCAGTAAACGGCTGAGCGCACTGGAAGCCCGGTTTGGCGTGCGCCTGGTGAACCGCACAACCCGCTCGATGAGCCTGACTGCCGAGGGCGAGCTGTACTTCTCCCATGCGGCGCGCATCCTGACTCAGATCGATGAGGTCGAGCAGTTGGTGAGCAGCAGCCGGGCAACGCCCAAGGGGCTGATTCGTGTCAATGCATCGCTGGGCTTCGGGCGCCGCTATATCGGGCCGGCATTGGCAGCATTCTTTTCACGTTACCCGGAAGTGGAAATACAGCTGGAAATCACCGATCACCCGCTGGATCTGGCCACACACGGTTTTGACCTGGGCATCCGCTTCGGCACGCTGCCGGATGCCGCCTTTCATGCCCGCAAAATCGCATCCAACCGCCGCTTGTTATGCGCGTCCCCGCTGTATCTGGAAAAGCATGGGGTGCCGCAGCGCTTGTCAGATCTGCAGCAGCACAACTGCATTTTCCTCAGGCAGAACGAAACGCCCCATGGCGTGTGGAGTTTTACCAACGGCGGGAAAACCCAGAACATCAAAGTACGTGGAGCGTTGGGCTGTAATGACGGCGAGGTGGCGCTGAACTGGGCGCTGGAGGGTTATGGGATATTGCTCAGGGCCGAATGGGATATCGCCCGGTATGTGCGCAGCGGCCGGTTGCGTCTGGTGCTGGAGGACCAGACTCCGACTAGAGCGGATGTGTATGCGGTCTATCCACAGCAGTTACATCTGTCGGCCCGGGTTCGCAGCTTGATTGATTTCCTGGTCGAGCGATTCAGGCATATCGACAATCTGGATGAGGCATGAAAAGACAAAACCCCCACCTGCATATGCAGATGGGGGTTCTGAATTTGAATCTTGACGATGACCTACTCTCACATGGGGAAACCCCACACTACCATCGGCGATGCATCGTTTCACTGCTGAGTTCGGGATGGGATCAGGTGGTTCCAATGCTCTATGGTCGTCAAGAAATTCGGTAGCCGGTGCGTACTTGGGTACGTACCCGCGAATGGGTGTGTAATAGAGGTGTTTCGGTAATCTGTGTGTGGCGCAAACTTTCGGTTCGTCATCTTCACTACACCGCAATCCGCTCTTCGCAAATTGCTTGGGTGTTATATGGTCAAGCCTCACGGGCAATTAGTATGGGTTAGCTCAATGCCTCACAGCACTTACACACCCCACCTATCAACGTCGTAGTCTTCGACGGCCCTTCAGGGAACTCAAGGTTCCAGTGAGATCTCATCTTGAGGCAAGTTTCCCGCTTAGATGCTTTCAGCGGTTATCTTTTCCGAACATAGCTACCCGGCAATGCCACTGGCGTGACAACCGGAACACCAGAGGTTCGTCCACTCCGGTCCTCTCGTACTAGGAGCAGCCCCTCTCAAATCTCAAACGTCCACGGCAGATAGGGACCGAACTGTCTCACGACGTTCTAAACCCAGCTCGCGTACCACTTTAAATGGCGAACAGCCATACCCTTGGGACCGGCTTCAGCCCCAGGATGTGATGAGCCGACATCGAGGTGCCAAACACCGCCGTCGATATGAACTCTTGGGCGGTATCAGCCTGTTATCCCCGGAGTACCTTTTATCCGTTGAGCGATGGCCCTTCCATACAGAACCACCGGATCACTAAGACCTACTTTCGTACCTGCTCGACGTGTCTGTCTCGCAGTCAAGCGCGCTTTTGCCTTTATACTCTACGACCGATTTCCGACCGGTCTGAGCGCACCTTCGTACTCCTCCGTTACTCTTTAGGAGGAGACCGCCCCAGTCAAACTACCCACCATACACTGTCCTCGATCCGGATAACGGACCTGAGTTAGAACCTCAAAGTTGCCAGGGTGGTATTTCAAGGATGGCTCCACGCAGACTGGCGTCCACGCTTCAAAGCCTCCCACCTATCCTACACAAGCAAATTCAAAGTCCAGTGCAAAGCTATAGTAAAGGTTCACGGGGTCTTTCCGTCTAGCCGCGGATACACTGCATCTTCACAGCGATTTCAATTTCACTGAGTCTCGGGTGGAGACAGCGCCGCCATCGTTACGCCATTCGTGCAGGTCGGAACTTACCCGACAAGGAATTTCGCTACCTTAGGACCGTTATAGTTACGGCCGCCGTTTACCGGGGCTTCGATCAAGAGCTTCGCTTGCGCTAACCCCATCAATTAACCTTCCGGCACCGGGCAGGCGTCACACCCTATACGTCCACTTTCGTGTTTGCAGAGTGCTGTGTTTTTAATAAACAGTCGCAGCGGCCTGGTATCTTCGACCGGCATGAGCTTACGGAGCAAGTCCTTCACCCTCACCGGCGCACCTTCTCCCGAAGTTACGGTGCCATTTTGCCTAGTTCCTTCACCCGAGTTCTCTCAAGCGCCTTGGTATTCTCTACCCAACCACCTGTGTCGGTTTGGGGTACGGTTCCTGGTTACCTGAAGCTTAGAAGCTTTTCTTGGAAGCATGGCATCAACCACTTCGTGTTCTAGGAACACTCGTCATCAGCTCTCGGCCTTAAGATCCCGGATTTACCTAAGATCTCAGCCTACCACCTTAAACTTGGACAACCAACGCCAAGCTGGCCTAGCCTTCTCCGTCCCTCCATCGCAATAACCAGAAGTACAGGAATATTAACCTGTTTTCCATCGACTACGCTTTTCAGCCTCGCCTTAGGGACCGACTAACCCTGCGTCGATTAACGTTGCGCAGGAAACCTTGGTCTTTCGGCGTGGGTGTTTTTCACACCCATTGTCGTTACTCATGTCAGCATTCGCACTTCTGATACCTCCAGCAAGCTTCTCAACTCACCTTCACAGGCTTACAGAACGCTCCTCTACCGCATCACCAGAAGGTGATACCCGTAGCTTCGGTGCATGGTTTGAGCCCCGTTACATCTTCCGCGCAGGCCGACTCGACTAGTGAGCTATTACGCTTTCTTTAAAGGGTGGCTGCTTCTAAGCCAACCTCCTAGCTGTCTAAGCCTTCCCACATCGTTTCCCACTTAACCATGACTTTGGGACCTTAGCTGACGGTCTGGGTTGTTTCCCTTTTCACGACGGACGTTAGCACCCGCCGTGTGTCTCCCATGCTCGGCACTTGTAGGTATTCGGAGTTTGCATCGGTTTGGTAAGTCGGGATGACCCCCTAGCCGAAACAGTGCTCTACCCCCTACAGTGATACATGAGGCGCTACCTAAATAGC